>CAVZYJ010000018.1:0-358135 GCA_963779485.1 uncultured Actinomycetota bacterium
CCGTGCAGGATGCCCCACGGATTGCGGAGCTCGTCGGCGAGGTCGATCTCGACCGTGTGGTCGTCGACCGTGCGGCACGCCGAGCCAGTCCTTCCCACGGGGCACGTCGACCGGCGGTTGCGCGTCGATCCGGAGCGGCCGTTCCCAGCTCGGTGCGCCGTCGGGGCACGAGGATCGCGGACGTGAGCACGCCGTCGCGACGAGCGCGTCGTGCGCGCCTTCGTCGCATATGCGCACCGGTGACGACGTTGTTGCGGCCGCGCCGCAGCAGCTCGGAGTCGATTCGCAGCGGGCCGACGTGCGCGAGCGCGACGACCCGTGCCGCGAGGTTCGTCGAGACGACCCAACCGTCGGGGAGCGCGGCGAGGCCGCCGCCGAGGCCGCCGACGTTGTCGAGCATCGTGAGGAGCGCGCCGGTGCGGACGCCACCGTGGGACCGCGCAGGTGCGGCGAACCGGGCGCCCGGCCGACGATGCGCCCCTCGGCCCGGTCGCCGCCTCGCGGGATCGGCGCCCATGTAGCGCGCGACGCCGGCCCGCCGTCTCGTCGTCGCCGAGGCCGTTCATCGAGAGGCTCCCGGGTCGCCACCGCGTGACACGACGTCATCAGCCGGTTCTCGGCGCCGCCGTCGACGAGCTCGACGCGCCGCGGCCGCGTGGCCGGTGACACGTCGAGCACCTCCGGCACGCGTGCGCACCGGCCCGACGCGGCCGAACCCGAGGTACGTGACCTGGAGGTCGCTGACGACGAGCGGCTCGTTCGTCGCGGCGCGCAACGCCGTCTCGGCCGCGACGTCGGCGACGGTCGCGACGACCCCGCCCTGCATCGCGCCCATCGAGTTGAGCGACCAGTCGATGACCGGCACGTCGATCGACGCCGCGGTCGCGTCGACGCACGTGCACGCCCAGCTCGTCGAGCAACGGACGCGCGAGGCGCGAGTCCGGGCGTCGCCATCGTCGACGGGCGGTCGCGCACGCGCGATCTCGGGATTCGTGTCGCGCCGGGGGAGGACGGCGAAGCTCATCGTGGCGATGCCGACGTCCGGTCGGCTCGTCGACGAGCGCGACCTCGATGACGACCGTCGTCCGTCCCGGCGCGCAGCACTTCGGCCCGGGCCTCGACGACCGACCCGGGCGCCCGCGCCGACGAGGTGCAACGTCAGATCGGCGGTCGCGATCCAATCCGGGCGGCCGCGCTCGCGGCCAAGCCGCCGCCGATCACGTCGACGAGGGTGGCGAGCGCGCCCGCGCGCGCGTGTGCCCGAGATCGGTGCACAGCTCGGCGACGACCGGCATCCACGCGCGGCTCCGGCGGCCGTCGTCGTCGTGGTCGAACGAGAACCGCAGGTCGCGCAGGAGGTGTTCGTCGGGCGGATACGGCGTCACTGCGCTTCGAGCTCGACGGCTCCGTCGCGCTCGCGGATCAGCAGCTCGGCACCGACCCTTCGGGTCGACCCGGCCGAACTCGTTGCGCTTGTACGCGTTGCCGTCGCCGTCGAAGGCCCAGCCGTGGCCCGGGCACACGAGCTCGTCCCCGCGACGTGGCCCTCGGCGAGATCGTGGTCGAGGTGCGGGCAGCACGCGCGGCGCGCTGCGGAGGCGACCGTCGCGCCGCGCCACACACGAACTGCCTCGCCGTCGACCTCGACCGCGGATTCGCTCCCGGCACGAGCGCCGCTTCCGGGCTGCGCATTCGAGCTCCCCGTCGGCCGAGCGTCGCGCACGGAGCGGGCGCACTCGTCGAGCGAGGCGCCCGGGCGACGGCGTCGGCCCGAGCACATGACACAGCAGCGGCGCGTTCGTGCGCTCGCCGGACGTCGTCGCAGCTGAGCGGCGACGCGGCGCGAGATCGAGCAGCGTCTCGGGATCGCAGCGATCCTCGTCGAGCAGCAGATCGGCGGGATCGAGACCCGGTCGCGTCCGTGCGATCTCCGAGCGTCACTCTCGGCTGATCCGAGGCTCCACTGGCGCCGCATGCTCGCAGCAGCCCGCGTTCGCGAGTCAGTTCGCTGCGCACTCGAGTCAGTTCGAAGTCGTGCGTCCTCGGGGAAAGTTGGAGAACAGCGCGAGCGCCCGCGCTGGCGCCGCAGCACGTCGCGCCACAGGCGGCCGGGCGCCGGACGAACGGATCGCCGGGGAGCAGGTCGACGACGAACCAGGCGCCCTGCTCGAGCTCGCTTCGAGCTGGCCGGGCGCCCAGCCCGCGTACCCGCGAACACGCGCAGCGACTCGAGCGAGACGCCGATGTCGAGCGGATCGTCGGCGAGGTCGATGGTGCCGAGGTCGTCGAGGATCTGCACGAATCGGCGGCGAAGCGCTCGGACGGCGAACCGCCGACGATCGGACGCGGCGCGTGCGAGTCACGTGCGAGCGCGATGACCGCGTCGGTCGCCACGGGCCCGCCCACGAAGACGACGGCCGGGCGACGCGACCAGGCGCCACTCGGGGAACACGTCGTCGAGCGTCGTCTCGCTCGGGCGATTCAGCACGATGCCGAACGCGCCGTCGTCGCCGTGCTCGAGCATCAGCACGACGGTGCGGTCGAAGTTGGGATCGACGAGGGGCGGTGCCGCGACGAGCAGCCGTCCGCGGAGCGATCTCGGCTGCTCCATGCGCACGATCTTCGCGCGTCGGGCCGGGCGTCGGCGGTCGGACCGTAGCATCGCGCGACGATGAGCGTCTCGTCCGGTCTGCTCGCGTCTGCGCGACGCGGTCGGGCCCACCCACGTGCGCACCGATCCCGATGTCGTCGCCGCGAACGTCGTCGACTGGACGGGACGGTTCCGCGGCGCGACGCCGCGGTCGTGCGCCCGGGACCGTCGACGAGGTCGCGGCCGTCCTCCGCGCTGTGCAACGACGCACCGCGCCCGGTCGTTGCCCCAGGGCGGCAACACCGGACTCGTCGGCGGCTCGGTGCCGCTGCACGGCGAGCTCGTGCTCGACCTCCGCCGGCTCGACGCGATCGGGACGGTCGACGCGCGCACCGGCCAGGTCACCGCGCAGGCCGGCGTGACGCTGGCGCGACTGCAGACGCACGCGCGCCGCGGCGGGTTGGCAGTACGGCGTCGATCTCGGCGCGCGCGACGTCGCGACGGTCGGCGGGACGATCGCGACCAACGCGGGCGGTGTGCACGTGTTGCGCTACGGACCGACGCGCCGCCAGCTCGTCGGCATCGAGGCGGTGCTGGCCGACGGTCGTGTGATCCGCCGGCTCGACGGTCTCGAGAAGGACAACTCCGGCTTCGACCTCGGCCGGCCTGCTGTGCGGCAGCGAGGGGACGCTCGCGGTCGTCACCGCCGCGCGGCTGCGCCTGCACGCCGCCGCACCGCGTTGCACGGTCGTCGCGCTGCTGCGCGTTCGACGACATCGACGCCGCGCTCGACGCGGTCGGCGACGCTGCGGCGCGAGCTCGACTGCGTGCAACGCGATCGAGCTGTTCTTCGACGACGGTCTCGATCTCGTGTGCGACCGGCTCGGGCTCGCGCGTCCGTTCGCGCGACCGGCACGCGGCGTACGTGCTCGTCGAGGCGGCCGCGCAACACCGACCCGACCGACGCCCTCGGCGCGCGCGGTCGGCGCTGTGCGTCGGCGTCGCCGATGTCGCGGTCGCGACCGACGACGGCCACGGCCCGGGCGCTCTGGCGCTACCGCGAGGCGCACACCGGAGGCGATCAACCTCGAGGGCACGCCGCTCAAGCTCGACGTGTCGCTCCCGGCCGATCGGCTCGGCGAGTTCATCCACGCGCGTCCCGCGACGCGTGTGCCGCGTCGCGCCCGACGCGTCGGTGTGGATGTTCGGCCATGCCGGCGACGGGAACGTGCACGTCAACGTGACGGGCGTGCCGCTCGACGACGAGCGGCGTCACCGGAGCAGTGTTCGAGCTCGTCGCCGCGTCTGCACGGCTCGATCAGCGCCGAGCACGGCATCGGAACCGCCAAGCGTCGCGTACCTGCATCTGGTTCGCAGCGCGGTCGAGATCGCGACCTACCGCGCGATCAAACGCGCACTCGACCCGGCCGGGATCTTGAATCCGCACGTCTGCTGCTGCCGCGACGAGCGCGCCCAACGACGCTTCCGGAACGCGTTGACATCCGCTCGACAGTCCGGCAAGACTGTCGGCCGTTTGTCGCATCGGCGCGCGGCGCCCGCGCGGGTGTGGCTGGCTCGGGTCGTCGCTCGGTCGGACCGCCCGCCGCCGCCCGGCGACCCGAGCCCTCTCGCTCGTCACGCGCAGCGAGCGGTTCGGCGCGCGCGCGCGGGATCGTGTTCGGGCAGGTAGTCCTGCGCCCACGTCATGCGTTTCCAGTCGGGGATCGGCGCTTCGACGTGTCGGCTTCGGCACGAACTTCGAACGTTCGACGAGCTGCATCTTGTGGATGTAGCGCGAGCAGTTCGGGAAGACCTGCGTGGTGCGGACGCGCACGACGAGCGTCGGCGCCGGTCATCTCGGCGACGAGCGGATCGTCGGGGTCGACGCGTCGCGACGCCGTTGACGCGCACGCGGTTCGGCTGCTCGAAGTCGATGAACAGCATGCCGACGTTGGCGTGCGCGCGGATGTTGCCGAGCGACAGGAACATCCCGTTGCCGTCGTAGACCGGGAACGCGAGCGTGCGCTCGTCGACGACGCGCACGAAACCCGGGTCACCGCCCTTGTACGAGCACTGCGGGTTGCCCGTCGGCGTCGCACGTCGCGAGGAAGAACATGTCGCGCGACTCGATGAACGCCTTCGTGTTGTCGTCGATGCGTGTCGCTCACGAGCAGCTCGTCGATCCGATCGGCGACCCGGCGCGTGTCGAACCGGTCCTGCCAGTAGCGGTGGTCGTCGTTGAAGGTGCTCACGCCGCCATCGTCGCGCGCGGCGCGGAACGGGCTCAGCGCAGCTCGTAGACCGGGTTGACGATCGCGAGGCGGCCGTGGTGGTCGATCGCCATGCCTTCGACGGTGACCGTGCGCGCCGATCGCGATGCCCTCGATCTGGCGGCGACCGAAGAACACGACCGACACCCCGCCGGTCTCGTCGACCAGCGTGCACTCGAGGCTCGGGCTGCCCGCCGAGCGGCTCGACCCGGATCGCCTGGATCCGGCCGTGCACCTTGACGCTGCTGGCGGCAGCGGCACGCTCGCCGATCGGCGTCGTGCCGGGCGGCCGCACGATCGTCACGGTGTCGGCGAGCGTCTTGCTGGCGAGCCTTGGCCTTGCCGTTGCCCGTTGCCGTCGCCGTTGCCGTTGCCGTTGCCGTTCGCGTCCGGCGCGGTCTGCGCGTCGGTCAACCGAGATCGTCGCCGCGGTCGTCGAAGTGGAACGGCACGATCGTGACGTTCGCGTGCGGGAGCCGCGAGATCTCGCGCGAGAGCGACTCGGCGGTCTGGTCGTGCAGGATGCGGTGCCACGCGCCGTTGAACTTGCGCTCGGGGAGCAGCACGCACACCTCGGAGTCGCCCGATGCTCAGCTCGTGCGCGACCGTCTCGACCGCCGAGCGCGTCGAGGCGGCGGTCGGGGCAGTCGATCAGCTCGAGGCCGAGGTTCGTCGAGCCCGTGCTCGCGCCACTCGGCGGCGAGCTCGTCGGCGTGGTGCTGGTCGATCACGAAGTGCACGGCGCGGAGCTCGTCGGGCCGCAGCGTGCGGCCGAACTGCATCGCCCGGGCGACCGCGAGGTCGAGCCGGTCGACGAACACCATCACGACGAGCCGCTTGCGCACCGGCGCGGCGACCGCCTTCGGCACGTCGTGCGCGAGCGCGTCGTCCTCGGTCTCGTACTGCTTGGCGAGGCGCACGAGGAAGAAGACCATGATCGGCACGAAGATGACGATGACCCACGCGCCGTGCGTGAACTTGAAGACCGCGATGACGACGTCGACGACGAGCGACAGGATCGCGCCGATGCCGTTGACGAACAGGCCCCACCGCCAGCCCTGCTCCTTCTCGCGGATGTGGTGCTTGGCCATGCCGGCCTGCGAGAGCGTGAACGACGTGAACACGCCGATCGCGTAGAGCGGGATGAGCCGGTCGACCTTGGCGTCGGTGACGATCAGCAGCACGATGCGCGGCGACCGCGAGGAAGATGATGCCGTTCGAGAACACGAGGCGGTGGCCCGCGCTTGGTGAGCTGGCGGGGCATGAAGTTGTCGCCGGCGTGGAACGACGCGAGCCGGGGGAAGTCGGCGAAGCTCGTGTTCGCCGCGAGCACGAGGATGAGCATCGTGCCGGCCTGCAGGCAGTAGAAGAGGATGTTGCCGACGAGCGCCGCCGCCGTAGGCGAACTTGCCGATCTGCGAGATGACCGTCGGCGTGCCGCTGAGTGAACGGCGCGACGTGCATCTTGGCGTCCATGATCGACAGGCCGAGGAACATCACGCCGAGCAGCGAGCCCATGATCACGAGCGTCGTCGCGTGCGTTCTTCCACTCCGGCTTGCTTGAACGCGGGCACGCCGTTCGAGATCGCCTCGACGCCGGTGACCGCCGCGCCGCCCGACGCGAACGACGTGCAGGACGACGTGCGAGCGCGGCGCCCGACGAGCAGCCCGTTGCCCTGCGTGCCGAAGGGCATGACCCCGGTCGGCGTCGCGTGGTAGTTGGCGCTGGGCGAGGCCGCCGTGCATCGCCTTGAACACGCCGACGCCGAGCAGGATCGCCATGTTGACGATGAAGAAGTAGGTCGGGACCGCGAAGAGCTTCCCCGACTCGCGCACGCCGCGCAGGTTGCCGTACGCGATCACGACGACGAACAGCGATCGAGATCGGCAGGATCCACGGCTCGAACACCGGGAACGCCGACGCCAGCGCGGCGGTGCCGGCCGCGACCGACACCGAAACGGTGAGCACGTAGTCGGTGAGCAGCGCGACGCCGGCGACCTGCGCGGGCAGGAGGCCGAAGTTGTCGCGCGTGACCATGTACGCGCCACCGGCCGTCGGGTAGGCCTTGATCGTCTGGCGGTACGAGAGGATCAAGAAGAACGAGGACGACGAGCAGCGCGATCGTGATCGGCACGACGAGCGCGAACGCGCCCAGCGCCGATCGACCGGGATGAGGACGCGCAGCATCTCCTCGGTCGCGTACGCCGACGACGACAGGTTGTCGGAGGCGAACACCGCCAGCGCGGTGGGCTTGCCCAGGCGCTCGTGCTCGAGTTGCTCGGTGTGCAGCGGCGGCCCGAGCAGCTTGTTCTTCAGCCGGTAGCCGCGCGTGTCGGGCGGAAGCTCCACGCCGGGCACCGTCGGCGGTACGGGTTGGGTGATGATCGGCGTCGGCTCGGTGGTCGGCGCCGCGGGAGCCGGCTCGGTCAGCATTGGTAATAGGAAACCGTCGTGGCGCGCGGTGTGCCACCACCGGCGGCATCAAGAAGGCATCAAATCCGGGTTGAGGCGCCAGTGGAGGGCGGAAAACGACCCCTCACTGGCGCCTCGTCAACGGTCGAGGCCGACCATCGCCCGGAACTCGTCGGTGGTGTTTACGTGCGGGAACGGATCCGTCGGAGACCGGCAGGAGAGCGCCCGGCAGATCGGCTCCCAACCGTCGCCTGGTTGCCAGTCGACGAGCCGGTCAGCCGGCACCGCCGCGCGGACCGTCTCGTTGTGCTGTTCGTACACGCGCTTGGCCTCGGTCTCGTCGTTCCACTTCGGCGTGAACTTGTTCGAGAGCATCGTCTTCGCCATCTTCATCTGCGCTTGCATTGCGGGGTCCGGCGGCGCCTCGTGGCGCGAGATCTCGAAGATCGTCGCGTTGGCGCTCTTCCACCACGTGTCGGCACTCGATCGTGTCGAGAGCAACACCACCGCGTCGGGATACTTCTCCGAGAGCGCGCGCCAGTATGCCGACAGCGGGCCAGTCGACGGCGGCGGTGTATCCCTGCATCAACCGCAGTCGACGGGCTTGCCGTCGACCGCGTCCTGCCAATACACGGGATGAAGGTGGGGATTTCCGAGGACCTCCAACATGGTGGCAGGGCGCACCGAGCGTTGCTCGAGCGGACCTTAACGAGTGGGTTCCCGTGCGGCCCAGTCCGGCCCCAACGAACGCGCGGCAATGTCATTTCTGTCCCTCCCGGTACGGCTGCCGGATGTCTACCGGACGGAATAGTGTCCGTCCCCGTGGGCCGGCTGTTGATGACATTCCTGGGGCGTGTCTCGTCGCGCGGGTGGCGGCGTGTCGAGCTCGAGTCACTCGGGACGCGACGCGCTCGGTGGCGCCCGCGACCCGACCCCGGGCTTCGACGTCAAGGTCGTGTCGTCGCGCCCCGACGTCGACCAGGCGGCACCGCGCTGCTCTCGATCTCGGGGGGCGGCACCGGAGCGCCGACGGTGAACGTGCACGGGCGCGCGGTTACAGGTTGCTCCCTGAAAAGTTGGTGGGTCGTCGCGGGCACTCCCGGAGGTGCGGCGACGCTCTCCGTGCAGCGGGGCGCGGTTTGCCAGAGGCAAACGCCCGCTCCAGCGCCGGGCGAATGTCCTGCGGGCGCTCCACCATCTCGCCGTAACCGCCCAGCGCCTCTACCATGCGGTCATAGCGAATCTTCGGAGCCAGATCAGCGGCCGTGCTGTGGCCGAGCGCGTCTTTCTGGGGATGCTTGATCTGCGCCCACTGGCCGTCGTTGCCAATCACCGAAACCACCGGCAAGTTATGACGAGCCATCGTCTCGAACTCCATGCCATTCAGCCCAAACGCGCCGTCCCCGTGCAGAATCAGCACCTGCTTATCCGGCTTGGCTATCTTGGCCGCCAGCGCGTAGCCCGTGCCCACGCCCAGGCAGCCCATCGGGCCGGGGTCGAGCCATTGGCCTGGCCCATACATCTGGATGACCCGCCCGCCGAAGCTGACAATATCGCCGCCGTCGCCGACAACAATCGCGTCGCGGTCCAGAAAATCGCGAATCTCGGCGCAGAGGCGCATCGGATGAATCGGCGTCTGATCGGAGTGCAGCAAGGCTTCATCGGCCTGCTGCTTCTTTTCCTCATCCTGGCGCACCAATCCCAGCCAGTCATCGTGGCAAAGCGGCTTCTCCAGCGCATCCACCAACTGGCTCATCACCGCGCCCACGTCCCCGGCCAGGCCAACGGTGGCCCCGTGGTTCACGCCAATATCTTCGGCAGCCACATCCAGCCAGATGATCTTGGCCTGTTCGGGAATCAGTGGGGCTTCGCCAAAGTTCAGCCGGAAATCCAGCTTGGTGCCCACCAGCACAATCGTATCCGCCTCGCTCAGCGCAGTGCGCCGTGCCAGCGAGAAGAAGAGCGGATGATCGGGCGGCAGGCTGCCGCGTCCGCCACCGTTGAGGAAGACCGGCGCTTGCACGCGCTCGGCAAAGGCGCGCAGTTCGGCGGCGGCATCGCACCACCAGATGGCAGTGCCCGCCATAATCACCGGGCGCTCGGCCTTGCGCAGCAACTCGGCGGCCTGCTCCACCAGCTTGGGATCGCCGGGCTGTTTGCCCTCGGTGCGATAGCCTTCGCCCAGATGCGTCGCCTGAGCATCAGGGATGATGTTGCTCAGCACATCCATCGGGCATTCCAGAAAGACCGGGCCGCGCCTGCCGCTGGTCGCCTGGCGATAGGCAAAGCCCGTATACTCCTCCAGCCGATTCGTCTCGACCACGGTGCGCGCCCACTTGGTAATCGGGCGCACCAGTTCAATCGCGCCCATCTCTTGCAGCGCGCCACGGTCCCACTGCTTGACCGGCGCAGCGCCCCCAAAAACCAGCATGGGGCTGCCCGCCAGATACGCATTTGCCAGCCCGGTCACACCATCGGTCACGCCCGGCCCAGCCGTCAGCAGCGCCACGCCTGGCTTGCGTGTCACCTTGGCCCAGCCCTCGGCGGCATGTACCGCCGCCTGCTCGTGGCGGGTATCCATCACCCGGATACCCTCGCGCAGGCAGCCGTCATAGATGGGGGCAATATGCCCGCCGCTGAGCGTAAAAACCACTTCCACGCCCTCGCGCTTGAGTGCGCGGGCAATCAGCCAGCCGCCGAGAACAATGTCCTGCATCGAGTCATTTCCCTCCGGGGAAGGGCTTGAAAGCGCCCATTGAGTCTGGGGCGCTTACTGTACCGCGACAATCCTAATGGTGCGCATGCCGCCGGGCGTTTCCACCGTCACCGTTTCGCCGGGGGTGCGGCCAAGCAGCGCCGCGCCAATCGGCGACTGGGTGGAAAGGGTCTTGGCTTCGCCCATGGCCCGCCCGCCAAAGTCCTTCACCAGCACATAATCGCTTGGGCCGCTCTCGCCAATTTGCAGCGTAATAACATGCCCCACCTCAATGGCATCCTGCGCCTCAGGGTGTTGCAGTGTCTTCACCTGTCCGATTTCCTGCTCCAGCCAGGTCAACTGCTGGCGAAGCTGCGCCAGTTCCGCGTTGACCCGCTCGCGATGGTCATCAAACTGCGCCACGGCCACATGCCCGGCAGTATCGCGCGACTCTTCAGCATCGTGAATCTGCCGAACCAAACGCATCCGTTGGTCTTCAAGGTGGTCCAGGTTCAATTCCATGTTGTGTTCCCCCTTACAGCAGCGAACCCTCGCACGGCAGCGCGGCATACCCTGCCGTCACCGAATCAGCGCCTCCCTTGAAGCGCCCGTGCCAGGTTCTCAACGAAATAGCGGTCTCTCGCCTTACAGAAGAAAAGAAAGCGCCGCCCGCGGGGCGAGCCAGAAACAGCAGCCCGCTCCTGTGGGTTGCTTCCCAGGAAGCAGCCCTGGGGAACGTTATTCGATACCAATATCCCAGGCTTGTTCGAGGTCCTCTTTGGAATAGACCTTGAAGGCCGTCATCGTATGGGTCTGCGTGATGGCAGAAAGGCCCATCATCCGTTCTGTCACCACGTCGGCCAGGTCGTCATATTCCTTCAGCCGCAGCACCGCCACCAGATCGTATTCCCCCGTCACCGAATAGACCTCAGCAATGCCCGGAATATCTAGCAGTTCCTGCGCGGTGCGATTAATTTCGCCCCGATGCACATTGATCATCACTAGAGCCGTAATCATGGTCGTCCTGGCCCTTCCAAACTTAGGCAACAGCGGGCAAGTCGGTGGAGAGGCCCATCACGCGCAGCTTCTTGCGCAGCGAATGAAAGGCAAACTCCTGGGTTTCGTGTGGATTGCCGCCCTGCTCCAAGATCATCGGGATCATGCTGGGAATCGGCCCCAGCGCATCCCAGACCAGCGGCGCGTGGCGGCGCACGACCTCTTCCACCAGACGACCATAGCGCGCATCTCGGCGAGCCATCTGGCGCAAGAACGCCACGCCAAAGAGGACATGGCGCGACTCGTCCCGCGCCACGGCGGTGAACCCGGCGCGGAACCCCGGCAACACGTTCATTTCACGATAGGTATTCAGCATACCACGTTGCCCGGCCAACGCCATAGCGCCTTCGATCAAAATATGATAGACGGTGATCGCCTCAATCAGCGCGTCCAGGTTGCCAGGGTCGCGGGCCACGCGGTTGGTTGCCTCTGGCAACACCTCCAGCAGCATCTCAGCCGTTGAGGGACGAACAAAGGGTCGCGCCTCCGCCAGCACATCCTCCAGGCGTTCGCCTGGCAGCGCCACCACCTCGCGGAAGAAGCGCTCGAAGAAGACCACGTGTCGTCCTTCGTCGGCAAGCTGCGTCGTCAGAAAGATGCGCTCGGCCTCGCCGGGAATCGCCAGGCAGATAGGCGCCAGCGTATCCGTCACGCTGGCTTCGCCCACAAAGAACGCGGAAATGCCGCCCATGCGCATCGGGCGCGTTTCTGGCGTGACCAGTGCTGCCCAGTGCGCTTTGTCCACTGAAAAATCAATGTCCTGCGCGCGCCACTGCTGGCGCTCCCAGCGATAGTACAAGTCCTGCGGCGTGGGCAGGCGAGTCTCTCCCTCATCGATCAACGCCAGCACATCATCCACCGGTGTCTCGGCCAGTTGCCCCAGGGTAAAATTGCCAATCTGGTCTGAGGATGCGCTCATCGTCTCTAGTCCTTCTGGCGCTCCGCTGCCAACCGTGCAGCTTGATCGCGCAGTTCGCGGCGCAGCACCTTGCCGGTCATATTCTTGGGTAGTTCGGCGGTGAATATCACCCGGCGCGGGCACTTGAAGACCGCAATGCCATCACGACAGTAATCGATGATTTCCTGCTCGGTGGCCGTCTGGCCCTGTTGCAGGACGACAAACGCCAGCACCGACTCGCCCTGATATTCGTCGGGCGCCTGCACCACCGCTGCATCGGCAATCTTGGGATGGCGATACAAGAACTCTTCCACCTCGCGTGGATAGACATTGAAGCCGGATACCAGAATCATATCCTTTTTGCGGTCTTCGATGTAGTAGTAGCCATCCTCATCCACCCGCGCCATATCACCGGTATGGAACCAGCCATTGCGGAAGGCTTCGGCGTTGGCTTCAGGCTTATTGAAATAGCCCTTCATCACATTGGGGCCGCGACAGATCAATTCGCCAATTTCCCCAACCGGCACCTCGTTATCGTTTTCGTCAACGATCTTGATCTCCATCAGCGGCAGCGCCGGGCCAATCGAGCCGGGCTTGGTTACTGGGCCAGCCGCGTTGGTTGTCGCCACCGGGGCAGTCTCGGTCAGGCCATAGCCCTCCATGATGTCGACGCCCGTCAAATGCTTGAACTTCTCCAGAACGGCAACTGGCAGCGCTGCCGCGCCAGAACTGGCGGCGCGAATGGAGGATAGATCATAGGAACTGGCCGCCGGGTTCAGCGTCCAGGCGACATACATCGGCGGCGCGGCCAGCAGAATGCTGACCTTATCTTTCTGGAACATCTCCAGCGATGCCGTCGGGTCGAAGCGCTCCATGATGTCCAGCGTGACGCCGTGATAGATGCCCGCGTTCATGCCCACGCTCAGCGCGTAGCTGTGGAAGAGCGGCAGGCCAATCCAGACGACATCGTTCGGGTCGAACTTGATGCGCGGCAGTTCACTGGTCTGCTCGACATTGGCGATCAGGTTTTTATGCGTCAGCATCGCGCCCTTGGGGCGGCCCGTCGTGCCCGACGTATAGAGAATGACGCCACGTCGTCCTCATCGCCCGCCGACCGGCGTCGCTTCGCCGGACTGCCCGGCAAATGCCTGCTGCCAAAGCGTTGCACCCGGCAGCGGCTCCGCGCCCAGCACAATCGCGTGTTCCAGCGAGGGCACCTGATCGCGGATGGCCTGCACATTGGGATAGAACGGCGCCAGGGTCAGAATGGCCTTCACCCCGGCATCGTTCATAATGTACTCGATCTCGCCTGCTTTATACATGACGTTCAAGGGGATGACGGTCGCCCCAATCACCTGCGCGCCATAAAACGCTTCCACAAACTGCGGCAGGTTATGGATATAGATGGCAACGCGATCACCCTTCTTGATGCCCAGGTTCGTCAGGCCGTTCGCCACGCGATTGACCAGTTCGTTGAGCTTGCTATAGCTCATCTGCTGATCTTTGAAGAGGATCGCCGCCTTGTCGGGCGTGCGGGCTGCCGCCCGCGCCACCAGTTCGCCAAGCTGCATCGCTGTACGCTCCTATTCGTTGCGCGCTGGACCACCAGCTACATAGATGACCTGACCACTGACAAACCCGGCCTCTTCCGAAGCCAGGAAGCAGATGACATTGGCAATATCGCGGGGCTGACCAACGCGCCGCACCGGAATACGCTTGCTCGCGTCTTCGATCATCTGCTCTGGCGTAATGCCCAGCCGTCGCGCGGTGTTGCGCGTCATTTCCGTATCGATAAAGCCCGGCGCGATGGCATTGGCTGTCACCCCATAGGGGCCAAGCTCAATCGCCAGCGTGCGCGTCAAGCCCTGCAAGCCCGCCTTGGCCGTTGAATAGTTCGCCTGGCCGCGATTGCCCAACGCCGAGGTCGAGGACATGCTGACAATGCGCCCATAGCGCTGCTCAACCATATACTTCTGCGCCGCCCGCGAACAGAGAAACGCGCCCTTGAGATGCACATTGATGACGGCATCCCAATCGGCATCGCTCATTTTAAATAGGAGATTGTCGCGGGTGATTCCGGCATTATTGACCAAAATATCGAGCCGCCCAAACTTGCTGGCCGCCTGATCGATGGCCTGCTGCACGCCATCGGCATTGGAAACATCGCACGACACCACCAGCGCCTCAGACCCCAGCGTCTCTATTTCGCGGGCGACCTGCGCGCAGCTCTCGGTATCGACATCCGCCAGTGTCACCCGCGCTCCCTCTTCCGCCAGGCGCAGCGCCGTCGCGGCCCCAATGCCGCGCCCCGCGCCCGTCACAAACGCGACTCGTCCATCGAGTCTGCCCATCAGTCATCCTCTTTCTGTTAGTGGAACAACCAGCCTGTCAAGGATATACAACGACATCAGGAGAAAAAGTGGGCTTCTGTCCTACAGCATAGTAGCTTGCCCGTCCCCTGTCAAGCGCAAATTTCTCTTCTTTCCTCCGATTTTCTTCCCACCAGCTTTTTGCCGCGCTCAGAAACGCCACAGCAGATGAAATGACCCGCAAGGCACCTGCAACCGCTGTCTGAATCGTATAGTAGGCATACACCTGCTCGTAGAATGCCCGAATCGCCTGGCCCAGGGCCGTTTCGGGCGCAAAGAGCGCAATCGCCTGATCTTTCGGCAGACCCCAGACCTGGACGGCGTCATCCTCTTGCAACGCGAACATCTGATAGAGAGCAGGCCAGACATCCGTGCAAACCAGGCGCACCAGGCGCTCCAGCTTGCCGCCGCCAGACTCAAGCAAATCGCGGGTGATATATCAGGTGGCGACTGAAGCTCGCCAGCGCTGTTCTGGCGGCTTCCCGCAACTGCTCCTCTGCGCCTCTGACACTGGCAGCGACCCGATCAGCATCTGATACGCGCCCGGCACCGGCCCGATATGATGCGCTGGCAGGCGCGGTGGCAAAGCGTAGCATTGGATGTATTGAAACGGCGCGGGTCAATCTGGGCCAATTCCTGTTGAATCGCCAAACATACCTCCAGGGGCAACTGCCCCTGAGCCGTGAACGCCGCGTCATCCAGGTAGACGTGCAAGTCAATATCACTGCACGCAGGAATAAAGCCGCCCTTCAGCGCCGAGCCATGAATCATCAGCCCGATCAGCCAGGGCCGCACATGCCGCAGATAGACGGTGCTGACCGCCTCGACCATTGGCCGCGCCACCGGCTGCACGCTTGAAAGATTCAGCGTCTCCATCGCATCCCTCTACTCTGGCAATTTCATGCCCAGGCGCTTCGCAATGGCCGCGCTTATTGGATAGACGCGCTCCCTGGGCAGCAAATCCTTGGCTTTGCTGGTCTCCCCGGCTTTGAGCAGCGCGGCGATCTTGCGCGCAATCGGCGTCTCGTTGCGAATCTCCAGCGTCCACTCATTGACGTACTGTTCGATGATATGGCGGCTCAGGCCCACCTGAATGCTGCCAGAGGGCAGGCTGGCCCCGTGAATGGTGCGCTCCGGGTCCCACTGCACATTCACCAGCGCGTGCTTTTGCTGGCGACGCCACTCCTCGGCGTCCCGATAGACGCCGCTTTCCGGGCTGGTCAGCACCGCCTGCGCCAGCGCTTCTTCCCAGCCCTGGCGCGTGATGCGAATCGCCAGGATATATTCCTGTCCCGCTTTGGTGCCCCAATTGCTGCGCTCCATCATCCACAGAAACGACGGCTTGATCCAGGTCATGCGGTTCAGCGAAAACGGCGGCACAAAGCGCTGCTGCGCCAGGGCAGGCAGCGCAATCTCTTCACGATAGGCTTGATAGACAATGATCGAGCGGTCATCATAATCGGCCCGAATCTCACGGTCAGCCATCTACCCTCTGTACCTCGTGTGGCATGCTCCGCTGGCGAGACTCATCTGGCAAAGCGGGAAGCTGATAGCCTCGCGCTTGTAAGAAGCCCTCGAACCACTCCAGGGATGCCGAGCTTTTTGAACCCGTCTGATTATCGCAGCGAAAAAACTGCACATACAGCGGCACCGCCGCGCCCAGACGCGCGACCAGCCGCCCAGCGCGCTCCTCTGCCGCCGCCCATTTGCGCTTGCGCGCCCCAAGCTGCCAGCTATTATAGGCTTCATCGTGCAGTTCGATGATGTCTAGCAGCGTCCGATCTTCTATAAAGCGCTCGGCAAAGCGGCGGGCGAGCATCGCGTGATGGTTCTCGCCGCTTTTTGGCTTTGCCGAGTCTACCCGATATTTGAAGGTATCGTGCATCAGCGCGATCAGCCGCAAGTCTGCGCGCTCCTCGGGGCTGGTCGCGTGACGGTTCACATTCGCCAGCACCTCAGCAAGATGATAGATGACCTTGCCCTCAGGATGTCCTGAGCGCGGTACGCCCCACTGCGCGCCCTGCTGCCACTCAGGGTCAGCGCAGATCAACGCTTCCAGCGCTGTCTCTGCCTGAAAAAACTCCTCTATGCCCAGCCCTCCAACCAAACACAATGCCCTCCTTGACTTCATGGAACTAATGTTCTATACTTGCAGTGGTTCCGCTGCTTCTGATTCCTTACTCAGTATAAACCAAGCAAACCTAAAAGGAGCATCTACCCATGTCCAATCACCCCATTGTCCACATCGAAATCCCCGCCAAGAACCCCAAAGCTTCCAGTAAGTTCTACCAGGATACCTTCGACTGGACCATCCAGGTGTCCCCGGACTTTGCCGATTACCCGATGTTCCAGGCCGAGGGCGGCCCGGCTGGTGGGTTCACCATGGTTGGCGACATGCACGGTGTCAGCACCAAGACAGGCGAAGTGCTGATCTACATCAGCACCGATGACATCGACGCCTCCCTCGCCAGTGTCGAGAAGCACGGCGGCCAGAAGCTCCTGGGCAAGACCGAAATCCCGCAAGTTGGTTGGTTTGCGCTCTTCAGCGACCCAGAGGGCAACAAGATCGGCCTCTTCACCAGCACACCCCGACCATAAACCACTCCAGCGCCTAGCGCTCCTCCCTGGGCGCTTCGATGCACGTCACGCCTGCCGGACCGACCACCGCGCCATGTTGCGTTCCGGCGGGCAACACCAGCCGATCACCCGGCCCCAGATCAATATGCTCTTGCTGATCTGGCAGCGTAAAGCGAATGCCGCCGCGCACGCAATACAGCACTTTGGTATAGCTGTGGCTGTGGACGGCATATTCGTCGCCCGGCCCATTTGACCAACTATGCGGCGATAATCCATCCGTCCGCATCCTCCGGCGCAGTTCAGCCTCGCCAGGCAGCGTTCTTTCTTGCCAGCGTCCAATCTCCATCAATGACCCTTCCTTTCACGCTTGATCTCATACCAGCGCATCATACGACAATCAGGCAGAACATATATATGCTTGTTTGCCATCAACTGGCGCTTCTGGCGACTTGTTGACAGAGATACTCCCATCTGCTATAATACTTCCCAAAGGGAAGTATTAGACAATCGGCCTCTAGTACGTCGGAGATGATGTTTCAAGCGCCTGAACGTCCTGGCGCATTCCCGCGCTGCTGTGAGCCGCGCCATGCGCAGAAAGTGAACAAAACGATGTCCGACCACTCACTCCATCCCGATACCACGCTTGGACCTGCGCATTTGCTCGTCTCCAACCTGGATCGCTCCATCGCGTTTTACACCGAGGTGCTGGGCTTCACCCTCGGCAAGCAGGAAGGTGATACCGCTACCCTCACCGCTGGTGGTGATGACCCCTGGCTGCTGCTGACGGGGCTGCCCGGCGCGCGCCCCAAGCCGCTGCGCACCACCGGCCTCTATCATGTCGCCATTCTCGTGCCCAGCCGGGCCGCGCTGGCGCGCACCATTCGCCGCCTCGCCGAGCAAGAGTATCCGCTTTCCGGCGTGGCCGATCATCTGGTCAGCGAAGCGCTCTACCTGAACGACCCTGATGAGAACGGCCTCGAAATCTATCGTGATCGCCCGCGTGACCAATGGCGCTTTGAGGATGGCAGCCTGAAAATGGCGACCGACCCGCTGGACGTGCGCAAACTGCTGACCGAGGGCCTGGCCGATAGCGCGCCCTGGACCGGCCTGGACCCGCAAACCCGCGTCGGGCATGTGCATTTGCAGGTCGCTGATCTGCAAGCGGCAGTGGATTTCTATTCCGGCGTGCTGGGCTTCGATGTCATGGCGCAGTATGGGCGCAGCGCCGCCTTCGTTTCCGCTGGCGGCTATCATCACCATCTCGGCCTCAACACCTGGAACAGCCTGGGCGGAACGCCGCCACCGGCCAACGCGGTGGGACTGCGCAGCTTCGATGTGGTTCTCCCCAATGAAGAAGAACTGGCAAAGGTAGCCGAACGACTGCGCGCCGCAGCCATCAGCTTCGACGAGCAAGATGGCGTGCTGCTGGCGCGTGACCCATCGAGCAACACCGTGCGGCTTCGCACAGCCTGAACTGGTTCGCCCACGAAGCCGTCCAGCTTACGAGCATACCCTGGTTCTCTCCCCCATTCTGGCTAGAGAACCAGAGGCGCTTGCCGCCTGGCCCTGAATTGGCTATAATGAGGCCAACGACTCAGCTATTGACAAACTCAGGTGCGCGCTCTTTGGCATACTGTCTGCTATATCTAAGACGGGCTGCCCCAGCAGTGGGAAACAGCCTCGCAGTGGCACTAACTTTGCTACGGTGCGTCGAGTGGTTCTTGGGCAGCAACCTTTCGACTCGGCGCGGATATGCCAGACCAGGCGCGTGAACACCAGATGCCACCCAGCTAACCAGAGTGATGGTCCTCCTGCGCCAGTAGCTCCTTCGTTATATACCCATAAGGGAGAGGAGCAGGAGTAATAAGCCATTACAAGGTGACCAGAAATAGGACATACGCATAAGTTCTGTTATCGTGGTGATTCACACATCGTTATACTGAGAGAAAATTACGTGTTAAGAGATATATTTAGCGCTCCTGATCCGCTGTCCCAGGCAACCACGAAAGGGGAGTAAACCTCGTGTTTCAAGGTGTATTGGCATCGCTGACCTTTGCGCCCGTCATGGCAGCCACGTCATCAAGCAATGTCTCGCAGTGGCTGATCATTGGTGGGTCGTTTCTTTTCGCATTCCTCGCGGTCTTCTGGGCCAGCTTGATTATCTGGACCTGGCGCGACATCCGCGCGCGCAGCCAGGACATGGTGTTGCAAGTGGCGGCCACGCTGCTGGTCACGGTCTTTTCCGTTGGCGGTCTCTTCATTTATCTGATCCTGCGCCCCCGTCACACGTTGGCCGAGTTGTACGAGCGACAACTGGAAGAAGAGTCTCTGCTGGCTGAAATGACCGAACGGCCCACCTGCCCCACCTGCCACTATCGCGTCGAGGGTGATTTCCAGGTCTGCCCATCCTGCGGCACCAAGCTCCGCCGCCCCTGCCCCCGCTGCGAGCATCTGCTGGAACTCAAGTGGAACGTCTGCCCCTACTGCGCCTATGGCGCGAATGAGGGCCGCCCATCCACCCGGCCCAGCGGTGTGCGCGCAGGCGAACGCGGCTGATTCAAACATCCTATGCGCTATGCCCGCCCGGCCTCCGGAGGCCGGGCGGGCTTGTATTTACCAAGGGCTGCGTAAAGCCCCTTGCTTTAGCACTGGGGATGTAAGCAGCCTTGTTGGCGTGTTGACAACGCGGTGATATTGTGCTACGCTGTGGGCATGAAACCATCGACAGGATTTCGTTTAACATCCAGGCCAGGGCGTTGCTAGATGCCATGAGTCAAGCTGATGGCATCTCCCACACCGCCATGCTAGAAATTGCCATCCGAGAGGCGGCCCGCAAAGCGAGGCATCCATGCTGATTCTGGAATACAAACTGAGAACCAACCAAAGCCCAGCAGAGCCGCGATTGACGAGGCCATTCGCACGACGCAGTTTGTGCGCAACAAGGCGCTGCGGCTGCTGGATGGACACGCGGGGCGTAGGGCAATACGACTTGCAGGCGCTCTGTTCCCAGCTTGCCAAGGACTTCCCCTTTGCCGCTCGCCTCAATTCGATGGCTCGCCAGGCCGCCGCAGACCGGGCCTGGGCCAGCATCAGCCCGCTTCTACAACAACTGCCAGGAGCACAAACCAGGCAAGAAGGGCTACCCTCGCTTCCAGAAGGACAACCGCTCGTGTGGAGTACAAAACGTCGGGCTGGAAGCTTGGAACCAGATGGGCAAGCGTCTCACCTTCACCGATGGGCACGGCATTGGCACGCTGCGGTTGATTGGCACACGCAGCATCGAAACCTTCCCCCTGGCCCAGATCAAGCGGGTCCGTCTCCTGAAGCGGGCTGATGGCTACTATGTGCCAGTTTGCGGTGCAGGCGGATCGCGCACGCTACCCCATGAGCCAACCGGCCACCAGGTCGGCATTGATATGGGGCTGAAAGTCCTTCTACACCGACTCGGAGGGGATGACGGTTCCCAACCCGCGCTTCTTGCGCAAGGCAGAAGCGAAACTGAAGCGGTTGCATCGGCGCGTCTCCCGCAAAGTCAAGCGGCGTAAGAACCGCAAGAAGAGCGATCAAACGACTCGCCAAAGGCTATCTGAAGGTCAGCAGGCAGCGTAAAGACTTCGCGCCAAGGCGGCAAGTGCGTTGGTCAAATCTAGCGATTTGATTGCCTATGAAGACCTTCAGATTGCCAACCTGGTCAAGAACCATCACCTGGCAAAGAGCATCAGCGATGCCGCGTGGGGACAATTCCTGGGCTGGCTGCGCTACTATGGCGGCGATTGCCAGTGTGCCGGTGATCGCCGTCTCCCCACGCTTCACCACGCAGGATTGCTCTGGCTGTGGGCGAGCGGGTGGAAAAGTCGCTGAGTCGTGCGCACCCATGTGTGTCCTTCCTGTGGCCTGGTGCTTGATCGGGACCATAACGCGGCCCTCAACATCTCTGGACTCCGCACCTCCGTACCGCCGGGCAGGCGGGAACGGGTTGCTGCTTCGGCAGCGACGCAACGCTTCTGGACAGTGGACCTCTAGCACACGCAAGCGATTGCGCGCTGCTAAGCTCGCTGGTTGAAGGAAGAATCCCCCGGCTTTAGCCGTGGGGAGTGTCAATCCGCCGTTCCCAGAAGAACTCGCCGTAGGTAGTAGGGCACCGAGTCCGACGCGACCAGCGCTGATCGGCTGGGAGCCATGTCACCAGGCGATACCAGTTCAGTGCTTTATATAAACTCCCCAGGCGCTGCGCCAGCGCAAAGGCCCGCTCCAGGCGTTTCATTGGCGCGAACGCGAGCCAGGGCTTCAGATACGCCTGGCGCAGCAGTTCCATCGCCGCCTCATCGTACTTCAGCACATAGTTGGCGACCCGCAGCGACACAAACAGCGTGCAAAACGGATGCCCCAGACAGGTCTCCGCCGCGTCAATAAAGCGGTATTTTTCTCCGTTGACAAGGATATTGGCAGTATGCAGATCATCGTGGTCGCGGTCGGCGAGGAAGCCTAGCTCACGTTCGTCGACACCTGTGTACGCGGCCAGGTCGCCGCAGGTATAAGCGATCTTGGTACCCGACGGAGTGACCAGTTGGCGGAACACGCGCGCGGCGATTTGCTGGCGGTTCGGGGGCAACTGCGCCATCACTTCGTCCAGGTGCGTGCGCACGATGTGTTGTGCGCCACCGAACCTGTCCAGTGTGTCGGCACGCAATTCCTGTGATCCAGCAGCCATCTCCTCGGCCCACAGCCGGGTGAGCACGAGCTGCAGGTATGGGGTCTCGATGCGGTCCCGTTCCCCGGCGTCCTCGCGGTCTACGCCGCCCTCGCCGGTCTGTACGACGCTGACTCGCCCGGATCGGGTCTGGTCGATCAGCTCGGTGACGAGCGCCGGCTCGACCCGCACCGTGGCGCCCGCGGAGACGAGGCTGTTGTAACGCTTGACCGGACGCTCGATCGCCTGCTTCGCCCCGTCGGCCGTGAGGTGTTCGAGGCGCAGGTAGTTGTCGAACAACCCGGGAACGAAACCTTCGAACCGGTCCATCCGGGCGAGCGCGTCCTCGCGGATGGCGACGAGGAAATTCACGCGAAGGCCCGGCATGCGCAACGCCCGGGACCATTCGCCGGCGAACCCTTCGGCGACGTCTTCCGCCTCGTGGTAGAGGAAGAACTCTTCGAACTGGTCGAGGATGAGCACCATGTCGATGTCGAGACGCTCGGTCCACTCCATCAGCAGTTCTGCGCTGACGGGTGCTGTTCGGGGAAAGTCGGCCGCGACCGTGCCGTGGTACGTGACGAGTTGCCGGCCGATGGCATCACTCAGGCCGAGCAGCGGATTGTCGCGCCACCCGGCGAAGGACACGGCGACGACGTCCGGCGAATGCCGCCGGGCGGCCGACTCGCGGGCCAGCGCGTCCATCCGGCTCATCACGCCGGCGTGCAGAAGCGAGCTTTTGCCGACGCCGCTCTGGCCGTACAGCAGCGTCAGCCGGGCCGCGAGCAGGTTGGCGACCACGAGGTCGCAGTCGACTTCCCGGCCGAAGAAGAAGGGGCCGTCCTGCTCCTCATAGTGGACCAGGCCCTTGTAGGGGGAGAACCGTCCGGTCTGCGTCGCCGGGAGTGCGTGGCGAGCGCGCTCATGGCCCGGCTGGCAGCTCCGCGGTTGCGCAGGCCTCGGTCGGCACAGCGTCGATGTGCCTCGCAGCCCTTCGACGTACTCCTCGAGCGGCACGTCATGGACATCGACGCCGCGCAGGCCCCAGAACTCCCGCTCGAGCTTGTCGGGATCGCGCTGGATCGCCCACGACTTGTACTTCAGCCTCTGCTCACCCCAGATCCGGTGCAGGATTACCCGCAGGTTCCAGTCGCGCATGCTGTAACCGAGGAAGAGGAAGTGGCTGCGGCGCAGCTGCATGGCCAGCATCACCGGCACCAGGTTCTGGATCTCGGTGCGCGTCAGGTAGTCGATGTAGTGGTCCTCGGTGATGACGTAGCTGTCCCACTCGGCCTCCGGAGCCCGCGCGGTCGATGGCGCCGTGGATCTTCAGGATCACGCTCCGCTCGCCCGGCCTGAGCTTCTCGTACTCGTTGGGGATCTCGATCAAGGTCGGCTCGCCCTCCGGGGGCCAGTGCGCGAACTTGCCGCGGTGATCGCCCTCGGCGATGTAGCACACCAGGTCAAACGGTTCGCCCGCCTCCCGGAACGCCCGCTCCAGGGCATCGTCGTAGTTCGTCGTGACGATCAGCTGGCACCGGCGCGGCTGATTCGCCTGTTCCAGCCGCCGGGGCAGCCACGGCGAGAAACCGGTGCAGCGGGCT
This sequence comes from uncultured Actinomycetota bacterium, assembly GCA_963779485.1. Lineage (GTDB taxonomy): Bacteria > Actinomycetota > Actinomycetes > Mycobacteriales > Jatrophihabitantaceae > CAVVJA01. Next base: position 23,163 of record CAVZYJ010000018.1, read on the forward strand.
GATCGGGTAGTCCGCGTCGAAGAACCTGGTGCAACTCCTCGTACAGCGGCCCCGCTCCCTGGGTGACGCTGATGAACTCCGAGACCCGTACCAACTCCGATCGGTCCACGTCGGGGTAGCCGAAGTGTTCCGCCAGGTGGCTGGCGAGCTCTGCGCCGCTCGGCAGGTCCTCCCGGGCCGCCACGGCGTGCCCACCGATCGCCCGCAGAGGTTGACGTCCGCCCCGAGCAGCGGGACCACCCTGCCCTCCAATATCGCAAGAGCGACCTGTCGATAGTGAGTTTCGAGTGGGTCAGTCATGCTGCTCGCCTCCGTGCCGAGTTCATTCGGCCGCGCGTTGGGCAGCGATGGCCTGGACGACGTGCCGTGACTGGTAGAGGGCCACCGTGTCGATCGAGATACACCGAGTTACCAGGGTCTTCGCCATCGCGAACGTTCCAGCGACTTGCCTGCCTTGTGAACGATCGCCGAGGGGCAACTAATGGACGCCGGAACCGGCTCAGCACCCACGGCATTCAGGCCGCGACGAGAGCGGCGACAGCGTTCGATCGGGGGCCGTCGTGGCGCTCCGTACCTGACTTGGCTAGGACTCGGACTCCCGTCTCGCGGGGCCCAGTGGACCTCCCCCAAAACCGTGGAGGCATGCACTATGAGGAGTAGTCATGCCAGAGAACACGGAGGAAGTTCGATCCGGAGTTCCGGGAGGGTGCGGTCCGGATCGTCGCGGGAGACCGGCAAGCCGATCGCCCAGGTCGCGCGAGACCTCGGGATCAATGAGGGCACGCTGGGCAACTGGGTTGCCCAGGACCGCGCCGAACGTGAAGGCACGACGGGCCTGTCGACCGGACGACGTGGATGAGCTGAAGCGGCTGCGGGCCGAGGTCGCCGAGCTGCGGATGGAGCGTGATGTCCTCAAGCGATCAGTGGTCCTGTGGGTGAAGGAGGCGACGAAGTGAGCGTGGCACGCTTCATCGCCGACCAGAGGACCTTCTACCGGGTGCCACACGCGGTGTACCTGCGCGATCCTCGGGTGTCAGCGTGTCGTGGTTCTACAAGTGGATCACGGCCGCCGGCCACCGACCGGCAGCGCCGCCGCGCCGAGCTCGATGCCACGGTGCGCGGAGTTGTTCGACGCCTCCGGAGCGCACCTACGGCTCGCCGCGCATCCATGCCGACCTGCTCGAGGCGGGCTGGCGGGTCGGCGAGAACACCGTCGCCGACTCGATGCGCCGGCAAGGGCTGCTGGGACGCAAACCGAAGCGGCGCAAGGGATTGACCAAGCAGGACAAGCAGGCGCCGAAGTTCCCGGACCTGCTGAAACGCGACTTCACCGCGCTCGGCGCCGAATCGCAAGTGGTGCGGCGACATCACCGAGATCCCCACCGACGAGGGCAAGCTCTATCTGGCCACCGTGCTCGACCTGTACTCCCGCCGGTTGCTGGCGTGCGCCGATCGCGGATCACCCCGACGCCGAGCTGGCCGGCGACGCGATCAAGATGGCCGCCGCGGCGCGCGGCGGCCGCGCGGTGATCGACGGGGTCATCTTCCACACCGATCGCGGATCGACCTACACCGCAGACGATTTCACGAAACTGTGCCGGACAAGCTCGGGATCCGGCAGTCGATGGGACGCGTCGGGTCGTGCTTCGACAACGCCGCCGCGGAGGCGTTCTTCTCCACCCTCGAACACGAGGTGCTGTCCCGGCATCCGTTCACCACCAAGGCCGAGGCACGAGAGGTCGTGATCGGCCTGGTGCCACGACTTCTACAACACCCGACGACGCCACAGCACCGCCGCGTTGCTGCCTCCGGCCGAGTTCGAGAAGATACCGCTGCCATCCAGCGGAGCAGCATAAAGGAACCCTCCACGATTTCGGGGGAAACCCACAGCGTTGCTGGACTGTTGGGGTCTGAACGGCTTGGATTTGCGCACTCGGCAGTGCTCGTAGCCTGCCTCGTCGGCGCTTGTTCGGACGGTCCGGACGACCTGGGGGGCGATGGCGGTGCAGGTTGTGGTCCTCCCGGCGTGGTTCGCGGCAGATCAAGCATGTCGGCTCGGCGCACGACGAGGCGAGCTGGCGGCGTTGAAGGCGGTTGCGGCCGAGCGAATCGCCGCTGGCTAGGCCCAGCTCGACCTCAGACTGGACGCCGGTGCCAGCGCGGGTATGTCGGAGGTCGTCGGCTCAAGGCTGGGCATCTGCGGGACGCGTTGTGCCGTGCTTACGACACCCTCGGCTTCGACACGGCGACCGGCGGGGATGAGGTATCGAGCCACACTTGCGCGCAAGCACTACGTGATCACCGCCGACATACCGATGCACGACGGGGACCGCGTCGCCTTCGGCGACCTCGTCCTATCCCTCTGAACAACCTCGGACAGGCCCGAGCTGGCACGCGCCGTGCGTAACAGCGCCCGCGAAGGCTTGTCGGGCACTAGAGCGTCCCCTGACCGACACATAGCGGCCGGGGTGGACACGGCCCGCGCATCGTGCATGAACGGAGGTGGACCAATGGCATCCAGCCCACGCAGCTGGCACGTCGCAGCTATTTCCCCAAGCCGCGGGATATACGCGGGATCGGAGAGAGTTTAAAGATCACGTCAGAGGCTTGCAGCCCAGCAATCACGGGACTTCGAGCGTTTGCGGCCTGACGGTCTGTAAAACCGTCGGCTCAGCCTACGTTGGTTCGAACCCAACACCCGCCACAGCAGAAAGTGCAATAATATATGAGAATTCGCGATCGACAAGATCACGTGATTCGAGGTAAAGCCGACGGTCTTCGAAACCGTCGGCTTTACAACTTCAGTTCCGGATACCGGCATTTATATGGTCAAACCGGGCTGTCTTTTGATCGTGGAATGGGTTCTGATCCGAAGTTCGCAGGATATTCGCGGGATGGATCTTGACGCCGCAAGCACTGCTCACCTTCCAGGAGGCACGTGCAGCAGGAACCCCTTCGAGCTGGTGCGTGGTCACAGACCGCCAGCCTCGAAGGGGGTCCGCCGCACTTGGCGGAGCCACACGGGTGGGGAATTTCAATGAGCAGGTCTGGGAGTTTCACATGAGCGACGTCAACACAGGACCACATCGAGCAGTGCTGGGCTGACCACCCCGTCTTGCGGACGCCCTGCTCGATCTGCGTGAACCACCCGTGATCAAGCACCCTGGCCCGCAGCCGCGGGGCTAACGCCCGCTGGTTTGTTCGATCCGGACAAACTGGGCGTCGGATGCGCCGACAGATTGAGTATCAGCCTGCGGGATAAGACGCTCTTATTTAGTGCAGCGCAAGCCAGCTACGTGCGCCGGTCCCCCCCGACTATCGCGACGCGTACGAGCCTGGTGAAAGACCGACCCGTTCGTCGACCCGGCAGCCCCGCCCGGCCCCGCCTTCATGCCGTCCTACCACAACCCAATCAGGACAAGGCCAACCAGCTCAACGCCCTCGCCGCGACAACCTTCGACGAGGGCACCGCCGCGAACGACACCGCCGACAAGTATGTGCGCGACACCGTCCTGTTCGCCTCGGTCCTGTTCCTGGTGGCGATCGCCCAACGATTCAAGGCCATCCAGGCACGAGTCGCGATCGGAGTGATCGCCGTCGGCGTATTGACCTTCGTTGCCATCTCGCTCGTCCAACTGCCGAGACTGTAGCCCGCCGTCGCGGAGCAGAAGGTGTAGGAGGGTTGCGGCGACCAGCCCCGCCATGCCTGCCGTCTAGATCTCGTCCCGAAGGAAGCTCACGAACCACCGGTACGGGCTCAGTGGCAGCGTTGTCTCCGGCACCATCAATCCAGGCGCGGAAGACACCGCCGATGCTGGCGATGTGGACCGGAGTGTCGTGTTCGACGAGTAGTTGGCAGCGATGCCCACCGGGGGCGCCACGGTCTGGGCAGCGGTACCGGTCGAGCGGCTCGGGACCGACCGGGCTCGTCATGCAAACATCATTGTCCGCACGTACGACAACGCCCCGCCTTGGCGGATGAACGACGCGCCTGGGCGCGTTCACGTCGATGAGCCGTCACCGCTCGCGCCTGTTCCAGCGTGCGTCCGAATCGAACTGCCAGTTCGGGTAGGTGGCTCGCAGGTATGGAATGTGTCTGATCCAGTCGTTCGGCGTCAGAGGAAGCACCGGCGCGAGCTGAATCGTTCCGTGGCGGCTAAAGCCCCATGAGAAGCCTTGAACCGGTGTCACCTGTCGCGCACCCGGCACAACCGGGCTGGCAGCCAGAAAGCTGTGCGCGATCCAATCCATCTCGTCGCGATGGGCGCGGCCGGGCGAGTCAAATAGCATCGGCTTGTAGCCGTAGTAGCAGTAGGGGACATCGACGTCCGGGAACAGGAAGTTCGGGTCCATCTCGTAGTCGACCGTGGCCGCATCGGTGGAACGGACGAGCTGAACCCAACCGAACATGGCCAGGTACCCGCCGCCCGCGTAGCGCACCTTCGCTACGCAAACGGGGAACCCGAGATTGTCGTCGTTGCAGCCGAGGCTCGGCGGGTCGTCGTTCGCTCTGACCTCGACCTGCACCTGTCCCGATATGGCGTGATGCGTGAACTCGAACTGCTCCATGCGCGCAAGATAGCGGTCGATCACGGTGCAAACGGCCACCGTCCGACCATGCCGCCGTCCGCACTCGGGTTGACACCGGAGCGGATGTCACGTTGGGGATGACCCACAGCGGGCCGTAGCGCAGCGAGTGCAGGGTGTAGATCACGCCGTCGGATGCTGGACAGGTGCGCGCTACAGTCCAACGAGACGAAGGGAGGCGGCTATGGCCGGAGAGCAGTTCACGATCGGGGCCAGGGCAAGCTGCACGGATGGTCACTGCGGCGAGGTGCGCCGTCTGATCATCGACCCGGCCACTGAGACGGTCACCCATCTTGTCATCCAGCCGGGGCACCGGCAGGAGGCCGGGCGGCTTGTACCCGTGCACCTGGTCGAGACCACGGACGGGGAGATCAGGCTGCGCTGCACGCGCGCGGATTTTGACCAGCTCGACCACGCTGTGGAACGCGACATGGTCGAGGGTCCGGAATCGCCCCAGACATTCGCGGGTCCAGAGTCCCTCCAGATGGTCGGGCGCCAGGGCCGCATGACCGCCGGAGCGTTGAGGCACGCGACGGTCCTCGAAGACGTTATTCCGGTGGGTGAGAAGGAGGTGGGGCCCGGGGACCAGGTCCACGCCGTCGATGGTGAGATCGGGCAGGTGCAGGGCTTCCTTGTCAACCCGAGCGATGGGCGGGTGACCCATGTGCTGCTCAAGGAGGGGCACCTGTGGGGGCGCAAGACAGTTGCCATCCCTATCAGCGCCGTGACCGGGGTCGACGCCGGAATCCGAGTCAACCTCACGAAGGAACAGGTAGGAGAACTGCCGACTGTGACCTAGTGTCCCGGTAGCGCGTGCCGGGGGTCATGTCGTCCTGGCTGATCCAGTGTCGGCAACGGCTCCACGCTCTGGATGACGGACGGCAGCCACTTGTAGAGGGCGTCGGCCATCGCCTTGCTCCGCGTGCCGGAGTGGCTGAGGAAGACTTTCACGGCGGCGGAGCGTACCCGAGGAAGGACAGCAACCTCGACGGCAAGCGCGCGCTGTAACCGTCCGGCTTTCGTGCCGGGCGCGGACAGGTCGGTCATCGGTCCTCCCCGGTGGTGGTCTGCCCGTCGCCGCCGAGCAGGCTTGCCGCGATGCTCAACACCGCGTTGACGAGCGCCAGCTGCAGGTGGTGGTCGCGGTGGCGCTTGTCGACGAGCGGCAGGGCGGCGAGCAGCCTCTCGCTTTCGACGGGATGCGCGGTTGCGGCGAGGAATGGGTGTGGTGCACTAGTCACGGGCTGGGGTCTCTGCTGCCGTTCGCCAAAATTCCCCAGAGTTGCTAGATCATCTTCCCCAGGTGGCGGGTTGAGGTTAGCGCTGTTGTGGTCGGTGTGTGGCGCCTCCGGTGGTTGGACGATGGCTGCGCCGGCGGGGATGACGACGCTGATGATCGCGAGCGGTTGTCGGCAGTGCGGCAGCGGTACTGTCCACCTGACGTGGGGACGTTGTCGGGGAACGCAGTCGGAACGGCGGGGACGGCGAGCGGGAGGACGTTATGGCCGACCTCGTCGTGGCGGTGCCGTTCACGCCAGGCTGCTTTGCGGCACTCGACGTCGCAGAAGCGTTTGCGTGATGCCCGCCCGGTCGGGGCCGACTCGGAGTTCCGCATTGGGCGCAGGCGATCATGAGGGCATCCCGGCGTTGATCGCCTTCCGGAGCTGTTCGGTGCGTTGCTGGTGAGCGCGCATCCGATACGACGCCCGTCGATGGCGACGACGATGCCTCGGTGCAACAAGCGATCCAACAAGCTCGCGGCGAGCATCGGGTCGCCTAGCCGTTTGCCCCAAGGTCCAAAATGCGCCGTCCTCGCTGTCGCCGACGTCGAAACCGAGCACTTCGCGGCGCCCGTCGGCGGCCACGCCGGTGGCGACCACGACGGCCTGGGAGACCACGCGATGGTCGACGCGGGCCTTGCAGTAAGTCGCGTCCAAGAACACATACCGGAACGGCTGCTCGGCCAGCGACCGGTCCCGGAACGCGGCGACCTCGGCATCCAGCTCGGCGCAGATCCGCGACACCTCCGACTTGGTGATTTCGGTGTCGGCGCCCAACGCCTTGACCAGATCATCGACCTTGCGGGTCGAGGTGCCGTGCAGGCGCCCTTAGCAGCGCGTCGCGCTGATCGCGCCATCACGTACGCCCCTGGACAAGGGCGGCTGCATGTAGCGATGTCACGGCAGTGGACGAGTCACGAGTTCAGGGCTCAGCGCCAAGAACTAGGCCGGATAGGAGCCCATTATCCCATAACAGTACGAGCGAACGCGGCAGAGCCGGGGATCGCCCTGGAATCCTTGTGGGACTGGGCCGCGGAAGTCGAAGAGATCAAGCATTTCGATCCCAAGGCCGAGCGACCAAATCTCTAAATCTCTTGCGGTTCCAGCTCAGCAGTCTCGGTTAGCAAGCGAAGATTCGGGCGGCCAGTTGCGTGCAGCTCCTCGGCGTGCTGAAGCTCCTTGTTGTCATCTCCGTGGTCGGGAGTGCTGCCGACCATCTTGCGCAGCTTGCAGACCGGCTAGCTCCAGTCGAAGTGGCTTGCCCACTCGGTGCGGGTTTGCTGCCACAGGGGCGTAGGCGAATTCGATAACGGCATGGCCATCTTGTCGGCAGCGTCCGCAGATTCCACTTGCCGGGCACCGCGGTGTCCCGTGACCGGTATGTAGCCGGCTGGGCGTGCTTGGCCGGCGCATCGTGCACACGGAGGTGGCACACGGTGGCGGGTACTTGTGTCGCGTGTACGGAGGTGGTGTCGAGATCAGCGGCCGGGTTTCTGTCGGTGAGGGAGTCCGGCCACAGCTCGCAACGACCGACGCCGCGAGCCTGCAGTGGCTCCGTTCCTCGAGTCGCGGGATACGCGCGGGATCGGAGTGAGTTTCAAGATCACGTCAGAGGCTTCCAGCCCAATGAACACGGGACCTCTGCAGTTTGCCACGCGACGGTCTATAAAACCGTCGGCTCAGCCTACGTTGGTTCGAACCCAACACCCGCCACCGAGAAATCACAATAATATATGGAGAAACTCGATCAATACGATCGAGTCACACATCCAAAAGGGCGCGGTCTGCCGGACCGTCGTCTTTCGTACATGCGGACGAGTGACGGTGAGGTTTGCCGGACATATCCCAGACAGACCCGTCCAAAAGGTCAGATCGCTCGCCGGCTGGTTTGCTGCTGAGGCTCTGTTGCGTTGGGCGATCGTCGCCCCGCTGGGAGACTGTCGGGGTGGTCAGTTCGGGGTCTGCGTTGTCTTCACCACCTGCCGGCTATCGGTTCCCGCGTGAGGTGATCGCGGTCGCGGTGCGCTGGTATCTGCGCTATGGCTTGTCCTACCGCGATGTGGAGGAGTTGCTGGCCGAGCGCGGCATCGACGTCGACCACGTCACTATCTACCGGTGGGTGCAGACGTTCACGGCGGAGTTCATCGATGCGGCCCGTCCGGCCCGGCACGCGAGTGGTGACCGGTGGTTCGTCCACGAAACCTATGTCAAGGTGGCCGGTCGCTGGATCTATCTGTATCGCGTCGATCAGAACGGCCTGGTCATCGACGTGCTGGTCTCTGCGCGCCGCAACGCCGAGGCAGCACGGCAGTTCTTCGCTCGCCCGCTGCGTACTGGATCGTAGCCGGTGGAGGTGACCACGGACCGGGCGCCGGTCTATCTGCGGGTGCTCGACGAGGCGGTGCCGACGGCGCAGCACATCACCGAGCGGTACGCCAACAACGTGGTTGAGACGGATCACGGTCGGCTGAAGGCCCGGCTACGGCCGATGCGTGGACTGAAACGCCTCGCCTCCGCCCGTACCGTCGCGACCGGGCACGCGTTCGTGCAGAACCTGCGCCGCGGCCACTACGCGATTACCACCGACCTGCCCGTCCATGATCGTGTCCGCGTCGCCTTCGACGAACTCGCACACCACCTCTGATCCGTATCTCGGCTCGTACGGTGATCTTGGCCGTCGCTCCGATTAGTTAACGCAACAATGCCGGAAGATCGATTCCGAATTCTTGGCGAGCCGTCTGGCTGGGCTGAGGAAGAGGGATTGGATTGGAATCATTGCCCCCGGGCCTGCTCGGCCCGTTAGGCCTGCCAGATGTGGTAGAGCGCGTTGTCGCTGCCGCGCACGAATGCCTCGAGGCGGCCGTCGGCGTTCTTCCCGACGGCGATGTTGCTGGTCAGCACACCGCCGAGACCGGCCCAACCGGACCAGTTGCCGTTCGGTGCGGTCTGCCAAATGTGGTAGAGCGCGTTGTCGCTGCCGCGCACGAATGCTTCTAGTCGGCCGTCGGCGTTCGACGCGACGACCGGATCCGAGCTGAGCACACCGCCGAGACCGGCCCAACCGGCCCAGTTGCCGTTCGGTGCGGTCTGCCAAATGTGGTAGAGCGCGTTGTCGCTGCCGCGCACGAATGTCCCGTGTCAAGAATGTGGCAGGGTTCGAACGATTTCAAAGTTGGGTTCGGTCGGGTCGGCGATGCCGAGGTGAACGTCGAGGGGCCGGTGCCAGCTCAGTGCTTCGTGCGGTCGTGTCTGGTTGAACTCGAGCCGGTATTGCTCGGCGTGGGTCCACAGTTCGGTGACGTCGTCGATGTCTTCGAGGTAGAGCCGCTCGTACTTCAGCGATCCGAAGGCACGCTCGCGTACCCCGTTCTGGCCGGGTGATCTTGCCTTGGTACGCACGTGGGTGAGCTCGGGATGATCGTCGATGAACTTGGCGAAGCGGGCCGAGCGGAACGGACCGCCGTTGTCGGTGACCAGCGTAATGGGGCGGATCTCGCCGGTGGCCTGATCGACGAGCTGCTGGGCCAGCGGGCACTGCGCGGTCCGCTCGGCCTCAACCACGGCCAGTTCGACCGCGGCGATCGCGTCGTGCTGGTTCGCGGTCGCGGACAGGTGCCACCCGAACTCGTACTTGCTCCAGTAGTCGGCGACGCCGGCGAAGCGCCAGGTGCCGCCGCGGTTGGTCTGGAACTCGGAGAAGTCCAGCTGCCACACCATATTCGGGCTGGTCGGCGGAACCAGGAATGCCGCGCGCCGGGCGGCGGCCCCAAGCCTGCGCTCACGCTGATACGCCGCGGTCTCGGTGAGCAAGCCGCGGCGACGCATCACCCGTAGCACCGTCGAGGCCGAGACGGACTCGCCGTCGTAGCGGGTCATCGCCCACACCTTGCGATGCCCCCACGCGGTGTGTTTCTCGGCGTGCTTGACCACGGTCGGCTCGACTCGCTCAGCGACCGGTGCCGGCCACGGCCCCTTGGCCGGCCAACCGGCCCGGGCACGGGCCTGCCAGCGGCGCCAGGTCCGCTCGGGCATGTCGATCAGGCGGCAGAACCTCGCGGTCGACATGCCCGCTTCGGCGCGGATCACCTCGAGGTCCTCGAAGGGCCCAGGCGGTACTCCGCCGACTTCTTCCACACGCGCAGCTCGACGTGGGCCTCACCGAGGGCCGCCTTGAGGTCTTCGACCTCCTCGAGCAGCGCCCGCTCGGCAGCGTTCGGGCCGCCCTTACCGCCGGCCTCGATCGCGACAGCCCCGCCGTCAAGGAACTGCCGCTTCCAGTTACCCACCGTCGTCTCGGAGACCTTCACGCGCCGGGCAGCTTCTGCACAGGTCAGTTCACCAGCCAAGATCGACAACACGACCCGGACCTTGTCAGCCGCGGCGATCGCGGGCGGTCGAGACATGATCAGACTCCTTCGCATCAAGGTCAACTATCGACCCCTGCCAGGAACCTTGGCGCGGAACATACGAACGATGACAACCCCGCAAGTGCTCAATCTTCACCTGCCGAAAGTGTTCAAATTTCGGATGCCGTTGACAGGCGCCGCGCGGTCTATCGCACGAACGGTGTTTCCGGCGGTTTCCATTAGTAGGTCTCGGCTCCGGAGAAGCGGTCGCCGATGGTGATCGAGAACGTGTTCAGCGCCGGTTTCGTGCGCCGTGAGGCGCTGTTGTTTGAGTGGGGGTGAGAGTCCGGCACCGTCGGGGCGTCGCAGCGCTCTGGCGTAGCTGGGAGCAGACATTCCCCGCGTCCTCCTTCCCGGAAGGCCACGAGCGGTTCAGGAGTTCCCCACCAGCACACCAGCGGGTGCGCACCGCACCCCCGGGCCATATCCGCCAGATTTGACCCGGTGAGCACATCAAGGAGCTTTACGACACCGGTTCCTCGCGTACGCCTTTCCGTCTGGCCAACCGGACCGCACCGTCTGGCAGTACCAGCACGTTCCGGCCTCGTCGAGGCTCTTCCCACCCTCCCCGGCATCTCCGGGATCAGGCTGCCTCCAGCTTCAGCGGCCCGTTACGACAAGCCGCCGGTGATGGTCTCTCACCTCCACATGATCGATCAGGACCTCGTGGCGAACTATCCCAGGTGCGCGGTCATTTCTTCTTGCAGCGCCGCCTCGATCACGGTCTTGGTCAACTGTTTGAGCAGCCCGCCCCGCCCGGTCAGGGACAACCACTTCTCCGGGCTTGACGAACCAGCTCGGCCGCTACCTGCTGCTCAGCCGACTGTTCGGCGCGTTCCTTCTTCGCTGCCACATCCGGCAGTGTCGGGGTCATCTCCGCACCTTCCCGCCAGCCCCCACCGGCCGGCTCCCGGTGTCGGGTTCATTGGATCGAGTCGTACGCCATGGATCCCTCTCGCACCTGGAACAGGATCTCATCGAGCAGTCGGAAGACGGCGAGGGTGTGGTCGACAGTGTGGTCGGGGTCTTGGAGCGCTCCCGCGTCGATGCATTTGATGACCTCGCTGAGCATGGGAACGTACCCGTTGCCTGGTTCCGCGAAGTCGAGAGTTTGAGGCTGCTCAAGCTCATCGGGCGTGGTGCCGGTGTGGATCTCGAGTCGGCGCACGCCCCAGAAGTACAGGGGGATGTCGATCCAGCCGTTTGTTCCGCTTACGGACGCGGCGAGGTCGTGGAACTCGATCATCGAGCTGGCTCCGTGGGCGAATCGGCCATCCTGGTAGTCGAACGTGAAGTGCTCGGACAGATCCAGACCGTCGTCACGAACGGTTCCTCGAGCGTTCACGGAGTCGGGGGTGCCCAGGAGGGCGTGTGCGAGAGTGACGGGATAGATTCCCTGGTCTAGGAGCGCTCCGGGGCTAGCGGTCATGTCCCAGCGGCTGCCGCCCGCTGGTAGCGGCGCTCCGAACGATGACCGGACGCTGCGCACTTCACCGATTCGACCTAAGTCGATCTCGGAGCGTAGTCGTCGGAAGCCGGGAGTGAATTTCATCCACATGGCTTCCATGAGGAAGACGCCGCGCTTGGTGGCGAGGCGGAACAGTTCTTGGACCTCGTCGGTGTTCATCGCCATCGGTTTTTCGACTAGGACGTGTTTGCCTGCAGCGAGTGCGTCGCGCGTCATCGAATGGTGGGCGGCAAAGGGGGTTGCCAGGTAGATGACGTCAATCGAGTCGCTTGCGAGGATCGATGCGTAGTCGCTCTTCGATTCGGGGATGTCGAACTCTTCGGCGAAGCGTCGTGCTTTTCCGGGGTTTCGGCTGTGCACCACGGCGGGGACAGGCCGGCGCATCGGCGCAGGTCGGGCACGATGGAACGGGATATCTGCCCAGTTCCTATGATCGCCCACCGTTGCGGTGAGGCGGTCATGCAGGCAGCGTGCCGTGCTGGGCGATGCCGCCGAGCCAGCCGAGGCTTGGCTTCGGCGTGCGGGCGAAGGTTTCCCGGTCGACTGCTATAAGGCCGAAGGTGGGCGCGTAGGAGCCCCATTCGAAGTTGTCCAGCAGGCTCCAGTGGATGTATCCGCGGACATCGATCCCGTCGGCGATCGCGGCCGCGACTGCCTGGAGAGATCCGGTCGTGTATTCGATGCGTTCGCGGTCGTCCGCGGTGGCGATGCCGTTCTCCGTCACAAGCAACGGGACGCCGGGTGCGAGTTGGGCCGTGTGCCGGAGCGCCTCGGCGGCGGCGGTCGGGTAGTACTCCCAGCCGGTGATCGTCGTGCGCGCGCCATCGGGCAAGGGAAGGGCTCCATCGTGTCCGATGCGTACTCGTGTGTACGCCTGGATCCCGATGAAGTCGTCTGCTCGTGCCGCGTCGATGAAGTGGTCTTCCCGGGACCAGGCCCATTCCCGCATGACGTCGTCGGCGCCGGGTGCGGCTTGGAAGTTCTGGTTCGCTATCGTCCATCCGACGGCTGCGGAGGTGCCTTCGCGCAGTATGGGGGTGACCGCATGGTGCGCCTGGATCAGCACGTTGGAAATGGCGACGTCAGGCGGCGGCATCGCGCCTGCGACGTTCTCCGCCCGGCGACCCTCCCGGAGCATGTTGACCATCATTGCGAGCATGTTGGGTTCGTTGAATGTGCAGACCCACGGGACGTCTTTGACGATGGGAACGACTGCCCGAACATAATTCTCGAAGCGGGCCACGGCGTCTTCGGCGAGCCAACCCCCGCGCTGGGCGAACCAGCGGGGGGAGGAGAAATGGTGGACGGTGACGACGGGGGTTATTCTCCGCTCGAAGCATCCGTCGATAATCCGCCGGTAGTGGGCGAGCTCGGCGTTGGAAACGTGTCCGGGGGACGGTTCGATCCGGCTCCAGTCCAGGCTGAACCGATAGGTGTTCAGCCCGGCCCAAGAGAGGATGTCCAGGTCTTCCGCCCAACGGTGGTAACTGTCGCACGCGTCGCCGGAGCGTTCGGGCAGCGGCGAGTCGGGTTCGTTCTCCACCGCCCAGAGGTCGCTGTTCACGTTGTTTCCCTCGATCTGGTGAGCTGCGGTTGCAGCCCCCCACAGAAAGTTTACGGGGAACGTGGTCATTAGCTCTTTTCCCTTCGTCGTCGGTGATGGTGCTCTCACTTACCTGATTCCTGTGCTGGCGATGGCGTGATGAAGTATTCCTGCAGGAACACTATGATCGGGAGCACGACAGCAACGGATCCGGCCAGTAGCCGCCCGTAGTTGGTTCCATTCGCGCCGACTGCGAGGAGGGCCAGCGCTACCGGGAGCGTGTACTTGTCGTCGGTCTGGGCGAACAGGAAGGTGAGAATCGCCAGCGTCGCCAGTGGCGTGGCAAGGAGGCGGGTTTCCACATGCCAAGGCATGGCAAAGGAGACTAGGGACATCTGGTCGACGTTCGGCGCCCTCGAAGAAATCGCCCGCGTCGACCAACCGTTGCGCTCGGTGTCGAGGCCACCAGAGGCGACGATCGAGGCGAGATCGGACGAACCGATCAGCCTGGCGCCAGGAATGGAGCCGGACGCCGCCGCGTTCGGGATCTTCTTGGTTGTGTAGTCCTGCCACGCGACCCCTGCGACCTTCACCATCGCGTCTAGAGTCGCTTTTTCGAAGTCGGCAAGGTGAGCTTGGACACAAGCTCACCTTCGGTACCCACCCCCAACGTTGATCGTGCCCTCGGCCGGCTCGTCCTCGATGGACGCGATGGTGTCCTGAGCGGAGCGGGTCTTCGCGGCGCGACCGCACACGGTCGACGTCAGCACTACCGTCCTGATCGTCCACGGCCGCCGGAACTGAAGCCTGCTGCCTGCGGCAGAAGGGTCGGCAATGTCTTTCACTCACGCGTTCATCTTGGACTTCGTCTACGACGTTCTTCGCGTGAGAACTACGCTCATCTGTCCTTACTAAGACACATGGCGCCTCCTGCGTCTCACGATCGGGCCGCGCGCACGGTATCGCTTTGGTTCGCCGACGGCGGCAGCCCGCACGCTCACGCCAATCGCGGCACGTCGAGCCCCCTCGCCTGGCCGCGGAAGGAGCGCTATTAGGTGAACACCGAATCGGTTAAGGCTACGAGTTGGCGTTCGAGTACGACAGATAACTTCTCTCCGGCGATGTCGTCCGTTGACCTCATCGGCAGATCCTCGCCGCCTCCCTCTAGGCCGATGCGCGGTTGTTTGCCCGGCTCGAGCCCGAGCAAGAACGCTCTCGCTTCGACTGGGCGCTTGTGGGCGGTCCGGTTGCGCGGTGAGTGCTCGGCCAGGACATCTTTGAACTGCCGCGCCACCTTGACGACCTCCGATTGCATTGGGTTGACCCATTGCACGTACTTGGGGGCTCCGCCAGCAAGGTCGCGCGCTGTGTCTCGGATGTGCCGAGGAGCCGGGAGGCCGAATGCCGCGAGGATGCCAGCAGCCAGGTATTCGAAGGTGCGCCGGAACGCAAAGAGGTACGCCTGGTACTCGAACGACAGCGTCATCATCCGGACGCCGGTGTTCGACCTGACGATCGGATGCTGGGCGGTGACGGATGCATCGAGGATGTCGGCAGCCTGCGACTCGATGCGAGCAATGTTTCGCTGGTGGTAGTACCCAGCGGTGATCGCGTTCTCTACGACGTAGAAGTCCATAACTCACTCCGGGATCGGGTACAGGCCGCCGAGGTCGAGGTTGTCGAAGAACAACTTGAAACGGTCGTGCATGTCTTGGGGCTGCTCGACCTCAACCAGCGGAGCCAGTCTCGGACTGAAACGTTGCCACAGCTGTTTGGCGTACTCCGATGCTTCCTCCGTGGTCACCACTGCTCGATCGTATTGGTGCGGCGTCCAAAGGTCCCTTTCACGCTGCGCGGGAGAGTCAGTGCGTGGACGGCAGGCGGGTCGCCATGGTTGTCGGAGCTGCGGCGGGTGGTCGATCTATTCACTTGGCGCTGGCCGCCCGGTGCGAACCGCGCGCGGACTGATTCGGCCGAGCAAGTCGGAAGACAGCATCCTGTCTGACGCACGGACGGTACGCCGCGCATAACGTCAACCGCGCACCTGATCATCGTTGGCTCGCGGCCGCACGTATTCGGCGTTGTGCCGATGTCGGCACAACGCCGATTGTGCCGACCTGGTGGTTGTGCCGATGTCGGGCGAGGATGCTTTGGCTAGCAAGAAGATCTTGAGCGTGGAGGTCGGCACAACCTCGACTGAGGGGCTGACGCTTCTTCCATCGGTTTCGGTGGAAGGAGATCCCCATGAACAGATCAAGCTTGTTGACCGTTGCGGGCCCACTGGCGTCGTACGCGGTCGAGATCGAGGAGCGGCTGGCTGCGCTGGGCTACGCGCCCTCGACGCGTGGAGAGGTGCAGCTGCAACTGTCGGCATTGAGCAGGTGGCTTCAGGAGATCGGCCTGCCGGTGGCGAAGTTGACCGATGTGGTCGTCGAGCACTTCCGCGAGGACTGCGGGGCGCGTGGCATCAGATGTCCACGTCTGGCCGTGCGCCAGCTGGTAGCGATGTTGCGCTCGGCTGGAGCCTTGGTCGACGAGCGTCCGGTTCAGCCCGCGACCAAGCGTGACCTGCTGGTTGCCGGCTTCGTCGACTTCCTGCGGGAGGAACGTGGCCTGTCGTCGTTGAGCGTCGAGGCGTATCGGTCGGACGTGCTCCGTTTCCTGCACCGCAGCAGACGCGACGACGTGCGTGGTTTGACGATGGCCGAGGTCAGTCGAGCAGTGCTGCGCGAGACGTTCGATCATTCGCCTGCCTCGGTGCGACGCTTCGGTGTCGCGCTGCGTTCGTTCCTGGGGTACTGCTATGTCGCCGGCATCGTCGATACCGACCTTTCGCCATCAGCGTTGCCGGTCTCCGGCCGCCGCCGGTCACTGCTGCCGAACGGGTTGACTCCACAGGAAGTGAACCTGCTGTTGCGGGCCTGTGATCGTCGTCGCGACGCCGGTCGCCGGGACTACGCGGCGATGCTGCTGATGATGCGCTTGGGGATGCGCGCCAGCGAGGTCGCGGCGCTGACGTTGGAGGACATCGGCTGGCGGGCTGGCGTGATCACGGTGCGAGGCAAGGGCAGCCGGACGGACCGGCTGCCGCTCCCGGTCGATGTCGGCGAGGCCATCACCGCCTACCTGCGCCGCGGCCGGCCCTCCACGCCGGCGCGGGAGGTGTTCGTGCGGTCGATGCCGCCGCGGATCGCGCTGACCCGCGCGGGGGTGACGGGCCTGGTCCTGGCCGCGTCACGCCGCGCCGGGATCGGTGATGTCCGGGCGCACCAGCTGCGCCACACCGCGGCCTGTCAGATGATCCGCTCCGGCGTGCCACCGGTGCAGATCGGTGAAGTACTGCGGCACCGCTCTGCCGGCTCCACCGCCATCTACGCGCGGGTGGACATCGACCAGCTCCGTCTCGTGGCACGGCCGTGGCCGATCGGAGCGACGCCATGAGCGCCCTGGCCGACCATCTGTCCGACTACCTGACGCTGCGCCGTGCGCTCGGTTTCACTCTCGGCCGACACGGCCACGACCTGCAAGACTTCGTCGCCTTCCTCGACGCCGCCGGCGCCGACCGGGTCACCGTGGACGTGGCGGTGGCCTGGGCGCGGTCGAAGGAGCAGGCCAAGGCGATCACGATCGACTTCCGGATCAGCGCGGTCCGCGGGTTCGCGAAGTATCTGCACGCCATCGATCCGGACACCGAGATCCCACCGGCAGGGCTGTTGTCCGTCCCGCGGCGTCGCCCCGCGCCGCACGTGTATTCACCGGCCGAGATCCGGCGCTTGCTCGACGCCGCCGCCGGGCTGAAGCCGCCGCTGCGCGCGGCGACCCTGACCACGATGCTCGGGCTGCTCGCCGTCACGGGCATGCGTCTGGGCGAAGCACGGTCGCTGAGCCGGCTGGACGTCGCGCTCGAAAAGGGCGTGATCGTCATCCGGAACGCGAAGTTCGACCGGATGCGGCTGGTGCCGTTGCATGCGACGACAACATCGGTGCTGCGCCGCTATGCCCTCACCCGCGATCTGTTGTGTCCCGAGCCGAGAACGGATCGGTTCTTCCTATCGAGCGCCGGTGGCTCAGTGAGCGGGTCAGCGGTGGACCAGGCGTTCCGTCGGCTGACCGCTGCGATCGGATTGCGTGAGGGCGGCACCGGGCCGCGCGTCCACGATCTGCGGCACACCTTCGCCGTCACCACCCTGACCGGCTGGCAGCGTGACGGTGTCGACGTGTCGAGCCACCTTCCGCTGTTGTCGACCTACCTCGGTCACGTCGAGCCGAAGAACACGTACTGGTATCTGACCGCGGTGCCCGAGCTCATGCAGTCGGCGGCGGCTCGTCTTGAACGCCACGGGAGCCGGTCGTGACCGCGCTCGCGCCGGTGCTGCAGGCGTTCTTCACCGACCGGCTCATGGCTCAACGCAACGCCAGCCCGCACACGATCGCTGGCTACCGCGACACCTACCGGTTGCTGCTCACCTTCGCCGCAGCGCGCACCCGGAAACAGCCGTCGGCCCTGGACATCAGCGATCTGGACGCACCGCTGATCGGGACGTTCCTGAACCACCTCGAACGCGAGCGCGGCAACCAGGCCCGCACCCGCAACTGGCGGCTGGCAGCGATTCACTCCCTGTTCGGATACGCCGCGCTGCGTCACCCCGAGCATGCGGCCGTCATCCAGCGAATCCTCGCTATCCCGCCCAAGCGATACCAGCGCACCGTCGTCAGCTGGCTGACCGAGCCGGAAGCCGACGCGTTGCTCGCAGCACCCCACCGCGACACCTGGACCGGGCGGCGCGACCACGCACTGCTCGTCCTCGCCCTGCAGACCGGGCTGCGGATCTCCGAGCTGACCAGCCTCAACTGCAACGACGCGCACCTCGATACCGGAGCCCACGTCCACTGCACCGGCAAAGGACGCAAGGAACGAGCCACACCCCTCACCACGCTCACCGTCCAAGTGCTGCGAAATTGGCTGGCCGAACGGGCAGGCTGCGCGCACGAGCCGCTGTTCCCAACAAGAACCGGCGCTCGGCTGAGCCGCGATGCGATCGAACATCGACTCGCGCAACACATCCGCGTCGCGACCGCTGCATGCCCGACGCTGGCGACCAAGCACGTCACCATGCACACCCTGCGCCACACAGCGGCGATGCGGCTTCTGCACGCCGGCATCGACATCGCGGTGATCGCGCTCTGGCTCGGCCACGAACACCTCGCCACCGCAGAGATCTACCTGCACGCAGACATGAACCAGAAGGAGCAAGCCATCGCGCTGGTTACTCCGCCCGGCACAAGACCGGGCCGCTACCAACCCCCGGACCCACTTCTGGCGTTCCTCGACTCGCTTTGATTGAACCGACCTACCGATGCACTTTCACGTTGCCAGCGAGGTGATTCCCATCCGACATCGGCACAATCACGAGGTCGGCACAATCGGCGTTACGTGCTCAGTGCGACGCCGTTACCGGTGCCTGCGCGATGAGGCGCCGCGCCACCACCTGCCGACGACGGACCCTACGAAGGTCGTCGGGCACTAGGGCGTCCCATGATCGGAATAGAGCCCGGGCGGACTCGGCCCGCGCATCGTGCACGAACGGAGGTGGAACAGTGGCGGTCCTGCACAGTTCTCAGCTCGCACGTCGCAGCAACGTCCCCAAGTCGCGGGATATGCGCGGGATCGGAGCGAGTCTCAAGATCACGCCAGAGGCGTGTAGCCCAATGAATAAGGGACCTCCGCTGTTTGCGGCCTGGCGGTCTGTAAAACCGTCGGCTCAGCCTACGTTGGTTCGAACCCAACACCCGCCACCACGTTTCTCATATATATCTGCGAATTCAGCGTCGCAGGATTGCCGGTTCCCCGGCAAAGGCAGCGGTCCTCCGAACCATCGTCTTTCGTCCACAGCGGACGAGTGACGTAAGGTGCCGGAAATATCCCGGACAGACCCGTCCAAAAGGTCAGATCGCTCGACGGCTGGTCTGCTGCGGACACCGCCAGATCGGAGCAAGATCCGGAATTCGCGGGATATACGCGGGATGGATCATGAGGGCGGAGTGCCGAAGCCGAGGCCATCAGGTCAGCTGGCGACGTTCCTGCGCGACGAACGCAAGCTGTCGATGAGGCATCGGGGTTGCCCGGCGCGGACCCAGCGGTCCCGCAGCTGGGGGTCGGTAAGCCACGACGGGGTGTCGGCTGGTCCGAGGGTGGGCGTCCCGGTGGCTGGAGCCGGTGACGTGGCGGTGCGGGCGGTGCGTTCGACCTCTAGCATGGCATCGATGTCGGCTGCCTCGCGGGCGTCGGCGCGGGTCCAGGCCACGAAGAGCAGTATCAGGAACGGCAGGTCGAGCACTTCGGCGACAATCCACAGCACACCGCCGGCAAGTTGCTGATCGTGCAGCGGCGTCAGCGACCACGGGTAGTGCGGCCGATGCTGGAAATACGTCGACGCTGGTTTGGTCTGCAACCGCAGCACGATACCCGGGATCGCATCCAGCAGCAGCTCGGCCAATCCGCCCGCGATGGCCAGGCCAACCGCGAGCGATACCCGCGTGTCCCGGAACGCCACGAGCGGCGGACAACCACCATTCCCGCCGCGACGACGGCCAGAGACAGCAGCCCCCCGACCACCCGGTTGCTGATCGCCCATCCGGGCAGCGGACCGAAGACCAGCAATGCGCACAGCACCGGCAGCAGCGCCGGACCGACCAGCGGATTGATCACCCACCTACGTAGCCGCGTGCCACCGAACCAGGGCTCGCCGGCACGAAACTCACCGGCCCGCTACGCCGGCCGCCCGGCCAGCAGCAGCACCGGCACGATCAGCAGCAGTACCAGCATCTGGGTCAGCCACACCCACAGCAGCGACCCGCATACACCTGCAGCATCCCACCCGTGACCCAGCCGAATAGCGCCACTCCCAGCAGGAACGCGGCCCACCAACGGGCCGGCCAGCGCACACCCCGCCGGCGCAGCCGATACACCAGCCAGCCATACCCCGCGATCGTCAGCGCCACCGCCGTCAACGCAACCGGACGCACCACCCACGCGGACAACAAGGCAGACGCCGATAGCGGCGGCAACCCGACGACGCTCACCCCCGTTCCTGCCCCCCGGACGCCCGCCGGACCGCTGCAACGCGGCCTGTGCGCGCAGCGCGCGCAGCAGCATCTCGCATCTGCCGAAACCCAGATACATCGTCAATCGAGACCGCACGCGTAAGAACACCATTACCGCGGCGGTGCGCGGAAAGGTACCAAGCCGCCCACCTCCGCCGGGTTGCCCCACAGCGGCCAGCGCTGCCGCCGGATGTACGTACGACTCCCGGGTTGATTGCTGCGCTCGGGACGCGGTCGGTGATGCGCACTAGGTGTGGCTCAGCGCGGCCGGCTGCGGCCGATGAGCCACATGATCACGGCGGCGGCAGCGAAAACTGCGAGCGTGTACACCGCCTGTCCGGCCATTCGATCATCCCCTTGTCGGGCGCGCAAACCCGATCGGCCGGCCGCTACATGCCAGATGACCACCGCCGTCGGGGCGGCCGAGCCAGCACCAGCGCGACGGCGGGCCGATTCGTGACGGTATCCCGGCGCCCCTGAAACGGCGATGTGGCGCCGACGACCGTGACGAGGCCGCCCGCGAGGCGGCGCTGAGGCTGTCTGCGGCCGGTGGCCTCATTGGGAGCCCAGGACCAAAGGCGCCATCCTCACCGGGCGGTCGACAAGCCGCCACTGCCCTCTCGAGGATCCGCTAAGGATCGAGGCGCTGACGGCTTCAGAGCGGCCGGGATGCGTCATTTCAGCACGTTGACGACTCGGGCGATGATCAGTGCGGCGATGAGGAGGGCGATCGCGGACTGCAGCATCATGGTCATCTTGGACCACCGGCTGGTCGGCATCGTGTCGGTGGGGCTGAACGCGGTGGCGTTGGTAAACGCCAAATACAGGTAGTCGCCGAACTCCGCCCGCCAGCCGGGGAACAGTTCCGGCAGCGTCATCTGTGGGAACAGGAAGTCCGGCGGCGTGCCCATTGCATGCGCCCGCCCCCGCGGGCCGCCGCGGTCAAAGGCCCAATACCACAACGCGAAAACGATCACATTGGTGATGTAGACCGCCGCGCCGATGCCCAGCAGCGTCGTCGGGTTGTCGCCGGCCTTGCCCTGCAGTAACTCCTGTATGAGCTTGACCGCGGAGAACGCGTTAGCGAACGCAGCGATGATCACCAGCAGCAGCCCGGCGATCTGCACCAGTGCCGAGCCCTGCCGGACATTCGCCGGTTTGACCGCCGCCAACACGATCAACAACCCCAACACCAGCGAAGGCAACAGCCACCTCGGGTGCAACGCCAGGCGGGCGGGCACAGCCAGCTGCAACCCCGCCGCTGCCACCACCGCCAACGCCACCGGCCACAAGGGCTCACCCTCGGCCGGCCGCATCCACTGGGGCTGATGCAGCGCCTCCTCATGGTCGAGCAGACGCCGCAACCGCTCCCGCCGGGCATGCCTCAGCGCGGACCGGTCACGCCTAGCTGCGACCATCTCTCCGCCAGCCTCACCCGCCGGCCGCCCATCACCTGAGTCGGGCGGCGACTCGCCCACAGATTCATTCTCCGCCCGGAGCGACGAAGCGGCCCCGCACCCAAACGCAAATCCTCACCCGATAAGACAGCAATGGGCCGGTCGGGTGGCCTCGG
Source organism: uncultured Actinomycetota bacterium (assembly GCA_963779485.1). Classification (GTDB taxonomy): domain Bacteria; phylum Actinomycetota; class Actinomycetes; order Mycobacteriales; family Jatrophihabitantaceae; genus CAVVJA01. Next base: position 45,124 of record CAVZYJ010000018.1, read on the forward strand.
AACTGGGGGGTTCGTTTGCCCACCCGGCCGGCGCTCAGTGAGAGATTCCCCGCAACCTCAACCACTGCCGGCGGAAAGCTATACCCACATTCCTGTGGAAACGATGTCCCAAAGGCAGAACGACCCGAGCAGGCCGTCGCCGGAGGGCTGAGCCCACCACCAGCATTCCGATTGTTGGGTGGCAAGCCCAGCCAGTCCGATTCTCCGCCTTGTGTCGCGCCTGTCGCGTGGGCAAGAGGATCAGCGCCGCGACGGTCAAGGCTCCGGCCCGGTGTTCCTGCACTGGCCGGGGGCGCCTTGGGGGTCTGGGCGTCTCCGGGTGTAGCCGCATGACTCCGGCAGCAGCGACACCTCGACCGGGGGTAGCGCGCTGCACGTCGACTTCCCCGCCGCCAGCCCGCACGTGCTGGCCTGCGGCGGCACCAGCCTGATCGCCGACCCGGCCACCGGCACGGTCCGCAGCGAAACCGTGTGGAACAACGGCCCCGGCAACGGAGCGACTGGTGGCGGGGTTAGTGACACGTTCCCGCAACCGCCTTGGCAGGCCACCGCCGGCGTCCCGGCCCGCACCGGCCGAGGCCGACACGCGACCACCGCAGGACGCGGAGTGCCCGACGTGGCCGCCGACGCCGACCCGCGCACCGGCTACCAGGTCTACGTGGACGGCACGGCCATGGTCTTTGGCGGGACCAGCGCCGTCGCGCCGCTGTGGGCCGCGTTGGTCTGCCGCCTGGCCCAATCCCTCGGCCGACCGCTGGGCCTGCTCCAACCCGCGCTCTACGCCGCCGCCCAACCCGCAGTCGCCCAACCCGGATTCCGCGACATCATCACCGGCAACAACGGCCACTACCACGCCGCACAGGCTGGGACCCCTGCACCGGACTCGGCGTCCCCGACCGAACGCTGCTCGCCGTCCTCCAAAACAAGCAGGCCTGAGCCGGGAACCACCACTGGCCGTCCATTCGCCACCCGTTGCTGACGTGCCGGCAGTGGATCGTGCTATGGGACGGTCTCATCCGCCGGCGACGGCGAGATGTTGCCGACTCAGCTTGACTTACCTTCGGCGGTCGCTGTGTGAAGCACGGGCTGGGCGACCGTGAGCGCATCAGTGGCCTCCACTGCCGGAACCGAGGCCGGAGATCAGGTTGACGGTGGTGGCCAAGATGACCGCGCCGAACAGGTACGAGAGCAGGGCGTGTCGGAGCGCGGTGGCACGTATCGCGGGGGTCTGCAGGTCGGTATCGGAGACCTGGAACGTCATCCCGACGGTGAATGCGAGGTAGGCGAAGTCGACGTAGCGGGGTGGGGCGGCCTGGTTGAAGTTGATTCCGCCGTTTGGACCTAGGTAGTACAGCCGGGCATAGCGCAGGGTGAAGACGGTGTGGAGCGTGAACCAGGACAGGGCAACGCTGAGCACACCGACGCCAGCGAGCACGTCCTGCCCGGCGCCCTTCGCGGAGGTCGCCTGGATGAGGATGAAACCTACCGCAGCCAGGCTGGCGACGGCGGCGACAACGACGATGACTCCAGTGGCGGCCCGGCTGGGGTCTTCGCACGTGGCGTGGGTCGCGGTCTGGGTCGCGTCATGACCGCAATCACCGACAGCCACAGCCAGGCGGTGTACGACAAGGCTGCGACATCCCACCCAGCCAGCGGAGCGTATACCCACGCCCCGGCCGCGCCGGCAGTAGCGGCGGCGGCGATCCCGATGACGAATGCCACCCGAGTCTGGTCCGCGATGAGGCGCCTTGCCACCGGCCGATCGATCCAGCGCCGGCCTCGCGGCGGCGCATGGAGATCGTCACGCTTTCCTCTTACCCACTACGACGCCATTTGACACCACGCCACGGGATCAGCGGGCGCTTGCGCGATATGGCACGGATGGGCGAGTTGACAGAGCCAAGGCGTTCGAGCGCGGCCGTGGTCATGTCATTCCGACGTGCGGCAACCTACGAACTCACCGGCGCCACAAGGGGGATAGCGAACGGATAGCGGGGAGCGTTGACGCGCCGGGACTCACCTGTACAGAGCAGACTCTGAAGCATGTCGGGCAGACTGCGCGGGTGATGGCGGATATGGCCGATGACCTGGACAGGCGCCTGCGAGTGCTCGTCGTCGAGGACGAACCGAGGTTGGCCGAGGTCCTTAGCCGGATGTTGGCCTTTGACGGCTGGCAGGTGCATGCGAGCCGGGATGCTTTCGGGGCGATTCGCGCTGCGCGGACGTTCCGTCCCCATGCGGTCGTTTTGGACATCGGGTTGCCTGACGCCGACGGCTTCGAGGTGCTGCGAGCGATCCGGGACGCCGATCCTGGGGTGTGTGTTTTGTTTCTCACCGCGCGCGATGCGGTCGAGGATCGGGTCCAGGGAATCCAGGCCGGTGCTGACGATTACATGACGAAGCCGTTCAGCATGGTCGAGTTGTCGGCGCGACTGCGTGGTTTGCTTCGGCGCGCGCACCGGGTGCCGCCGGCTGCGGACGCGGCGCTGAAAGTCGGGGATCTCACGCTCGACGAGGGCGCTCGGGAGGTCTGGCGGGCTGGGCGGGTTGTTGACCTCACTGCCACGGAATTCGAATTGCTGCGTTATCTGATGCAGAATCCGCGGCGGGTATTGTCCAAGTCGCAGATCCTCAATCAGGTGTGGAATTACGACTTCGGCCGCGACGCCCACGTTGTGGAGTTGTATATCAGCTATCTTCGCAAGAAGATCGATGCAGACCTGCCACCGATGATTCACACTGTGCGCGGGGCCGGCTATGTTCTCAAGCCTGCGTCATGATCGATAAATCGGTGTCTTCGGCCTACGGGTCCTTCCGGATGGGCCGCCGGAGCCTTCGGTTCCAACTCGTGCTGATCCTTTTGGCCCTGCTGCTCGTTAGCTTCGTTTTGGTGGCGGCTGTGACGGCCGTTTTTCTGCACCGATTCCTACTCGATCGCCTCGACCAACAATTAGCTGCAGCGGGAAACCGTTTCGCGATCGCTTTGGAGCACCCCAACGATCACGACACGGATGACAGCGCGCCGTTCAACGCGGTCACCGGACAGGCAGCGGGCACACTCGGAGCGCGAATCGTGGCCGGCCGTGTCACTTCCGCCGCCGTCGTCGGCCGGGGCGACAGCGCGGCTGTGACCCCAGCGGATCGAGCGCTGATTGGCACGCTGTCGGCGGGGGCCGATCCGCGCACGGTCGGCTTCCCCGATCTCGGTGAGTATCGGGTAGTGGTCAGCCGCGGGTCCGACGGCGATCTGTTAGTGACCGGACTGCCGGAGGGGTCCGTCGACGAAATCGTGTCGCACCTGCTTGCCGTCGAGGCGGTGGTAGGTGGCGTTGCACTGATCGTTGCCGGGCTGGCCGCCGCCGTCAGCGTGCGGTGGTCGCTGCGTCCGTTGAGACGCGTCGCGTCGACGGCACGGCAGGTATCGGAGCTGCCGCTGTCAACTGGTCTCGTGCAGCTTCCTGGCGACGTGCCGGCGCCGTCGGGGGGCACCGAGGTGGGCCAGGTCGCCGACGCGTTTAACCGGATGCTGCGCCATGTCGGTTCCGCGCTGCGCCGCCGCCACGACAGCGAAGATCAGCTGAGGCGGTTCACCGCGGACGCGAGCCACGAGCTGCGAACTCCGATCACCGTGATCCGCAGTCACGCCGAGTACGCGCAACATGCTGCCGGCCCGCTCCCGCCAATCGCCTATGAAGCACTGACCCGAATCACGGCGGAGGCCGAGCGAATGGGCCGTCTGGTCGAGGACATGTCCTTGCTGGCCCGGCTGGATGCCGGTCGTGCGCTCGCGCGGGATCCGGTGGAGTTGACCCGGCTTGTCGTGGAAGCGGTGAGTGACGCCCGCGTCGCCGGCCCGACCCACCGATGGTTGCTGGAACTGCCCGCCGAGCCGGTCACGGTTATCGGCGACGCCCATGCCCTTCACCAGGTGTTAGCGAACCTGCTGTCCAACGCTCGAGAGCACACCCCGGCCGGAACCATTGTCACGACGTCGGTGCGTGCAACGCCGAGCGGTGATGCGACCTGTGTGAGCGTCCACGACAACGGGCTCGGCATCCCCCAGGCAGAAATGCCGACGATCTTCGATCGATTCGTTCGCTCCGAGGCGTCGCGGTCGAGGGTCGACGGCAGTGGCCTGGGCTTGTCCATCGCCGCTGCGATCGTGAACGCCCACGCCGGGACGATCCGGGTTACCAGTCAGCCGGGCGACACGACGTTCGTCGTTGTGCTCCCTCGGGTCGCCACAACGGGCGGTATCGAGGCGGGTGGGGGCTCACCGATCCCGGTCGTTGACGATCCGCAGAGCTAGGGCCGGGCACAAGGCCACGGCACGGCGCGCCGATGCCAGCTCGCCGTCTTTGATGAGGCGACGACGGAACATCGGATACCCCCAGTCGTCTCGGCTGATCATCTCCGGCCAGACCTCCGCGCACAGGCCATGAGCCTGGCAGCGGGTCCAATCGATTGCGGCGCTGCTCACGCCACACCCGGCACGGGGAGTTGACCGTAGACAGGGCGTCCGCAACCCCTGCGACGTCGATGCTGATCGAGCTCCCGGTGCAGGAGGCGCACGCCAGTGGATACGAACCGCGCTGCGCCATCTGGGTGCGCGCACGCACCGCGCCCGGTCACCATCGTGGTGTGGCGGTGCAGGGCCGACTCCGCTCCGTTGCGGCCGACACCGGCTGCGACCAAGTCGTTGACGAGCGCCGGCAGCCCGAATCGGCACGGCCCGCACTGCTGTGCGGACTGGGCAGCGAGCCACGACGCGACCCGGGTGAGTTCACCGAGCGCGCACGTGCGGTCATCGACGACCAGCACGACACCTGCGCCGAGCGTTCCGCCTACCGCGGTGAGCGCAGCTCGCGTCAGGCGCAGCTCGCCTTTCGGCGGCACCCAACCGCCGTGATATCCGCCGATGACCAGGGCGGCGGGCGGCTGCGAGGCAACGAGTCGCAGCACGTCAGCGACGGGGGTCCCGTACGGAGCCTCGATAACGGCCGGGTTCGCCACGGCTCCGCCCACGCTAAGTAGCATCGTGCCCGGCTCGTCTCGGGTACCTACCCGGACGAACTGCTCGACGCCGGTGCGCGCGAGCACCGCCAGCTGAGCGTAGGTCTCGGTGTTGGACAGGAACGTCGCGTGGCGGTTCACTCCGCGATCAGTCGGCAACACGCGACGGCCGGGTGGTTGGGCCGGATACCCGTTGAGGCCCTGCACCAGGGCCGTTGCTTCGCCGGAGACAAAGGCCGCACTGACCACGTCCACGTGCACTTGTCTGGTGTCTGATCGCTCACCGCACGCCCGCCAAAGGTCCTGTGCCATCCGCTGGTCGTGGACGGCGATTTTGATCTCTGACGCCGCGATCGCGTCAGCGACGAGAACCGCACCATCGAGCACGAGGTGCGGAAAGCGAGTTAACAGCGTGCGGTCCTTGATGCTGGCCGGCTCGCTCTCACAGCCGTTGACGACCACGATCCGGCGTCCCCCTCGTAGCGCTCGAAGCTTGCGGGCGACCGGAAATGCCGCTCCACCGCGGCCCGTCAGCCGCACGGCGTCGCACCACGCGGTCAGTGTGGCCTCGTCCAGCTGTGGCAGGGGGCCGTGCAGCCGAGCATGCTCGGCGTACGGCAACTGAGGATGCGTGTCGAACCCGCGAAGGACGCGCGGCTCGCCGAGCACGGTGACACGACTGAGTTGCGCACTTCCCACCTGCGCCGCGAGGGCGGTCATCGAACTGAACCCGTCAGCGACGGGACGTTCGGCCTGGGCTCGAGCGCAGTGTCGATCCGCACGATGCGCACGACACCCGCGGTCACCACGGCCGCGACGCACACGACGTCGAGTAGTACCACCCACGACACCGCACGGTCGGTACCGGAGAGCACGCTGTGTAACACCGCGGTCAGCCACGCCGGGTACGCGAGAACGTGGATGCCGCGCCACGACGCGGCGCCGACGCGGGTAGCGGCGAACCGGCCACGGGCCGCGCCGGCCGCGGCCACGACGATGAGCGTGTATGCCGTGATCGATCCGAGCGCCACAGCGTTAGGGCGATACTGCGAGGCGAACGGCACGAACGCTCCGGCCACACCGACGTGTGCCTTGGCGTCGAACACGAGTGTCGTCACGTGCACGACGACCAGCAGGATCCCGATACCGGCCGCGGTTCGGTGGACGTATTGCCACACGACCCGATTCGCCGCCGACGTGACAGCGGCTGAACCGAGCGTGCCAATGACGACCGTGATCGTCAGCGACAGCAAAGCGGCCAACCCGGCACCACGCGCGGTGAACCACAGAGCGTTCTGAGTCACGACGCAGCCCGCCAGCCGCCGGTCGGCCAGCCAGCCGTTGTCGCGATGTCGCCCGTCTCCGCCACCAAGCGCGCGGCCACGCGATGGCGACGCAGCCACGCGACCGCGTCGGCGCCCAGCACGATGGCCGCGGTGCTGGCGGTGTTCGCAGCTAGTGCGGTCGGCCCGGCTGCGGTGACAGTGCGCCAATACGGGCGGGCCGGGGCGCCGGTGCGCGGGTCGATTATGTGGTGCACCGCAGCGCCGCCGCGCACCCAGCGGCGGACCACCGTCGTAGAGGTAGCTAGTCCGCCGTGATGGAGGACGACCGATTCGCCGCCGCCCCCTTCCCGCTCCGCCACCGCGACGGTCCAACCACCGCGGCGAGCGCCTGCGACCGCGACATCGCCGCCCAGTTCGACGAGCACCGGCGTCCCAAGCCGCCGGGACAATGCGCGCGCGGCGTCGTCGGCGATGAAAGCCTTGGCAGTCGCGCCGAGGTCCAGCATCGAACCAGGCGGCACCGTAAGCAGCCCGGTTCCGGCGTCCAGCCGCACCTCTCTCCAGTTTGCCGCCGGCGGCCTCGGGTCAATGGCCGGTCCGAAGCGCGGCACCGCCCCGATGTCGCGGTCATATCCCCATCGGATCAGCGCCTCGCCGACGGTCGGATCGACCAAGCCGTCGGTGCATTGCGCGGCCGTCAGCGCGGCGGCCACCAGATCAACGAGATCTCGTGGTATTGGAATCGGTTTTCCCGCCTCCCGGTTCGCGCGCGACAAGTACGAGTCGTCTCGGAATCTGCTCGCGATCCGATCCACGCGGTCGAGGAGGCTGCTCAGCGTCTCAGTGGCATCTGGCAAGGTGCGATCGTCTTCGACGACCACGCGGACGGTGGAACTCCACGCCCGCCACGACCTAGCCGCCGTCATGACCCGTGCGAGCCGCCGAGCGGAGCTTGATTCTGCTGCGGACCTGACAATTGCCCATTGCCGCCGTAGTACGGCTGATTCGGGTCGAACTGGCCGTCCGGCGCGTTATTGGCAGGCGCCTGTGTAGGACTCGATGTCCCACCGCCCGTGCCGTTGCTTGTCGTCGCCGACGAGTCGGCGATCCGGCTGACGAACACCGCTGTGACGGCTACGATCGCGGCGCCGACAGCGGCCGCTGCGACGTAAGCTCGGCCGAGCAATTTCCGCGCAGCCGTAGCTGGCGGTCGATTCTGGCTCATCGCATCCGCCTTTCCTCCACGGCCAGCACTACCAAACGCCACCGTGACACAGGACCTTCTCCGTTCCCTCTGCGCAATCTAGGTATCGCATGGGACGGCCCGAGTTGACATGCACCCGGAGAACCTCCGAATGCCCGGCGTCAGACACCGGCGACCGCTTCGACAGGCGTCGGCGCAGGGGTCCCCTCGTGTAGCGCACGTGGTCTGAGAGCGAAATGAGATGCAGACCCGGCAGCCTGTGGTGCGTGACAGGCACGAGCAACCGCAACATTCCCCAGCCAGTGAAGGACGTCATCGCCGAAGCAATCGGGCAGAGCCACCGCGATGATCCGGTCCTCCGATGGACGGGTGGGCCGGCGGGGAATGCGGTGCTTACAGCATGGACCGGCCTGGTTGTTCTTGGGCTATCCCTGGCTGAGCTGGTGACCTTGCTCAGCGTGCATCGGTTGATCGGCTGGCACGTCGTCATCGGTACCCTCCTCGTCCCGCCGGCGCTATTGAAGACCGCGTCGGTCGGGTGGCGCATCCTTCGCTACTACGGAGGGAATGCGGCCTACCGACAGGCCGGGCCGCCCCCACTGTTGCTGCGCGTTCTGGGGCCCGGTGTCGTTCTGGCCACCCTTGGCCTGCTCGCGTCCGGGCTTGTCTTGGTCGCGCTCGGACCGGAGTCGAGCCGGACGGAGTTGATCTCTGTGCTGGGTCGCCGGGTGGACTACGTGACCGTGCACCAAGGCTTCTTTCTGGTGTGGCTGGTACTCACCGGACTACACCTGCTTGCCCGAATATTTCCCACTCTCCGGCTCACCGTCGCGCGGCGTCGTCATTCCAGAGCTGTGCCCGGCGGCAGCGGCCGGATCGTAGCCGTAGTCTTCAGCTTGGCGGCTGCCGTGGCTTCCGCTGTGCTCGTCCTGTCCGCCGCCCACGATTGGCACGGTGTCGGACGCCCGGGCCAACAGGGCCTGCCAAACCACGCTCGTTCCGTACGCCTGCGCTGATGCGGCACCCGAGCCACTCCGCCACAGCCGCCTGCCGTAGCCGCCTTGGTTGTGGAGACAAGCTTAGCTGCTGGACCGGCGTTGTTGCGTTAGCGATGTTCGAGCGCGTGAGGACTGGTCTGATGACGGTTGGCCGTTTTAGAGGCAGGAGGCGAGTTCGTCGAAGGCGGCGCGAACCCGATCATGTAGGGGTAGGTCGGCGGTGAGTTCGTAGTGGCCCCGCCGCAGGTTCTGTACGAAGGCGTGACCGGCCGCGACGATGCCCAGCGAGCGGAAGGTCTTCAGTCCGCGCATGGGTCGCAGCCTGGCCTTGAGCCGGCTGTGATCGGCTTCCACGACGTTGTTCGCGTACCGCTCGGTGATATGCCTGGGTGAAGGTTCGAGATCATCGACGATGCGCGGGTAGACCGGTGCCCGGTCGGTGGTCACCTCGACCGGGGATGCTCCGAGCCGCAGCCCGCGGACGAAGAACATCCGTGCCGCGGCCGCATCCCGGCGACGGGAGAGCATGACGTCGATGACTTGGCCGTACTGATCAATGGCTCGGTAGAGGAATGTCCAGCGGGCGGCAACCTTGACGTAGGTCTCATCAACGAACCACCGATCTCCGGCACTATGGCGAGCTGGGCGAGCGGCGTCGATGAACTCTGCTGTGAAAGTCTGCACCCACCGGTAGACCGTGACGTGATCCACCTCAACACCCATCTTCTCGGGGCCCGCCGCCCTGCCTCGAGCATTGATCCTGACCCTCGGGGCCGGGCTGATCTGGCAGTTCGCCCTGGTTCTCATCGTGGTACGGCGCGAACAAGGATCTCTGCGCTGGCCGGTGCTGAAGAAGGCGCTGTGGCTCAACGCTCCCATCAGCCCTCGCACCGGAAGCGCAGCAACCGCCTATGGTGGATGATCATTCCGCTGATGGTGCTGCTGGCCCTCGAAGAGGTGTTGCCGGCACTGCCGACACCGGCCACTCGAGACGCCAGATGCAGCAACGCTTCGAGCGTGGAGCCTCTGTGCGACAACGGACCGGTCCAAATACGCCCTGGTTTGCGCGGCTTCCACAACGCTCGCCGGCGGCGACGAACCGCGGGTCTATCTTTGTTACGGCGCCTTTCTGGCGGTTTCCATCAGATACCGCCGCCAGCTTCGAGGACGTCACAGCTCGGGACGCTCACTGTTCCGCCTTCGGTGGGCGGGCGGCGACTAGGCCGCTTTCGTAGGCGATGACGATCAGCTGTGCCCGGTCGCGTGCGTCGAGTTTCATCAGTAGCCGACTGAGGTGGGTCTTCACGGTCGCGGGGGTGACGTAGAGGTGTTGGGCGATCTCGGCGTTCGACCAGCCTTTGGCGACGTGGAGCAGGACTTCGACTTCGCGCTCGGTGAGCGCGTCGAGCGCGGTGTTCGTGGCCCGGCTGGGTTCCGGGCGACGGACGAATTCCTCGATGAGATGCCGTGTGACCGAGGGCGACAACAACGCCTCACCGGCGGCCACGATGCGGATGCCGGCCAGCAGTTCGGCCGGTGGGGTGTCCTTGAGCAGGAACCCGCTGGCGCCTGCCTGCAGCGCACCGAAGACGTGCTCGTCGAGGTCGAAGGTGGTCAGGATCAGCACCCGGATCGGTGGATCGGTTGATAGTGCGGTGATCTGGCGGGTGGCTTCCAGCCCGTCCATCACCGGCATCCGGATGTCCATCAGCACGACGTCGGGTCGGTGCGTGTTGGTGAGCTGGACCGCCTCCGAGCCATTGGCGGCTTCGGCGATCACTTCGAGGTCGGGCGCGGAGTCGACGAGAACTCGGAAGCCGGCCCGCACGAGCGCCTGGTCGTCGGCGACCACGACGCGGATCATGACGGGTTGCCCTCGTAGGGCAGCCGCGCGGCTATCCGGAAGCCGCCACCGGGTCGTGGGCTCGCGGTGAACTCGCCACCGAAGACGGCGACCCGTTCGCGCATCCCGATCAGCCCATGACCCGGGGCGACCGCATGCGGCCCGCGCGGACGCTGCGCCGACGCGTCGTTGACGACTTCCACGCTGATCGCATCGGCGGTGTAGGCGAGCGTGACGTCGGCGCGCGGGCCGCCGTGCTTGATCGCGTTGGTCAGCGCCTCCTGGACGATGCGGTACGCGGTCAGGTCGACGCCCGGCGGGATGTCGAGCGGCGCCCCCTGGATCTGTAGGCGGGCGGTCAAACCGCCGTCGGCCACGTGGCTGATCAGCGCCGGAACATCCTGCAGACCGGGAGCGGGCGTGATCTCCGAGCGTGCCTGCCCGTCCTGGCGTAGCACCCCCAGCAGTCGGCGCATCTCGGTGAGGGCCTGCCGGCTCGTGGTCTCGATCGCCGCGAGCGAGCGTTGCGCCTCCCTCGGCTGGGACTCGGCGACGTGGTGGCCGACGCCGGCCTGCACCGCGATGACGCTCATCGCGTGCGCCACGACATCGTGCAACTCACGCGCGATGCGCAGCCGTTCGGCAATCACCGCCTGCCGCGCGCGCTCTTCGCGTTCGCGTTCGAGCATTTCGTTGCGCTCGCGCAGCGCGGCCCAACGGTTGCGCCGTTGCCGCAGATTCTCGCCAGCCAGCCAGGCGACGAGAGTGGCGAGCGCGATGGAGAGCGCGTCTGCCGTCTGCACCACCCCGGCCGGTTGGAGCAGCGTCGCGATGACGAGCGCCGCGGCGGTGGCGAGGAACGCGCCCGCCGCCAGCGTCCGGCCGCTGTGCAACGCGATCGCAAACAGAAGCACGAACGCACCCACGCCGGGAAACGCGGCGTACCCGATCGCGGCATAGATCAGCAGACTGGAGAGGACGACGGCCAGTGCCGGCACCGGGTAACGGCGGTGGGCGACGTAGGGCAGCGTCAATCCGAGCGCGAGCAGGTAGGCGAGCGCGTCGTTCGGGTGCTGCCCCGAACCCGCTGGTTTCGACGCGATGCTGATGATCATGAACAGCAGCAGGGCTGCGGCGACCAGGCTGTCGACGACCCGCGGATCGCTCGGCAGCCGCCGAGCACCAGGCCAAGGCATGACACGACGGTAGTGGTCGCGCGTCGAGTCGCCGGCGACCTGCCATGGAGGCAGGCCGCCGGCGGCCCGGTAGCGGTTGGACACTGGGTTAGCGCAACTCGCGGCGAATGCTCACCCGGCCGGCGACCAGCACGATCGCGCTGGCCCAGGCCACAAGTACGGTCGCTGCCGCGGCCTGCGGCAGGAACTGGGAGCTGTCCACGCTGGTCAAACCCTGCGCCGCGCCGGCCGGCAGCCACTTTGCCAGTGCCGGGAAGGCGTTCTCGAGAATGCCGACCTCGACGAGCTGGATCCACACCAAGCCAGCGATGATGGCGGCAACCGTGTTGCGCGTCAGCGCGCCGACGGCGACGCCCAGAAGGCCGTACGCGGCGCCGCTGAGGACGGTTCCCCAGCCGAGTCGCGTCGCATCCACAGCGAGGTGACTCACGCCGTTGCGGGCGTACAGCACGTCTGAGACCACGTAGGTAACGGCGTAGGTGGCGGCGGCGAGCGCGGCGCCGATCCCTCCGACGGTGACCAATTTGGCGACGATGACGCGCGACCGACGCGGCTCGGCCAGGAACGTCGTGAGCATCGTGCGGTGCCGGTATTCACCGGCGACGACCAGTACGCCCAGGATGAACATCGCCATCGACACCACGGCTGACGGCTGGCCGAGAACATGTGCCACCTGCGCGGCGCTGCCCCGCGGCGGATCGCCCGGGTTCGGTTTGAGGATGATGGTGACCGAGGCGGAGAGCAGGCTGAGCGCGAACGCCGACGCGACGGTCACATACAGCGCCGGGGTGGTACGGAGCTTGAGTAGCTCCAGCCGGATTGAGTTGATCATGACACGTACTCCTTCGGACGAATGAGGTTCTCGAAGATTCCTTCTAGATCGTCGTTCTCGGCGTGCATGCCGAGGATGATCGCGCCGGCGTTGATCGCGGTGCGGCCGATCACCTCGGTCGAGACGCCTGTGACGATGAGCCGGTCGGGGCCGGTCCGGGTCGCCTGCGCCCCTGCGGCGCTCACCAGCGCGCTTTCGAGCACCTGCGCGTCCGGTGTGGTCACGACGGTCCCTGCCGACGCCGGTACGAGACTCGCGATCGGTCCGGCCGTGACCAGCCGGCCGTTGTTGATGATGATGGCGTCGTCTGCGCTGTGCGCGATCTCGGCGAGCAGATGACTCGACAGCAGCACGGTGCCGCCGTTGTCGGCGAACCCGCGTAGGAACCCGCGCATCGTCTGGATGCCGGCTGGGTCCAGGCCGTTGTACGGCTCGTCCAGCACGAGTACCGACGGGTCGCCGATCAACGCCGAGGCAAGCGCTAGCCGCTGACGCATGCCAAGTGAGTAGCCGCCGACCCGGCGCCGCGCGGCGCCGGTCAGGCCGACGAGTTCGAGCAGCTCCTCGACGCGGGCGGCCGGGACACCGGCCTGAGCGGCGGTGATCCGCAGATGGTTGCGCGCGCTGCGGTTCGGATGGAAACCCTGATCGAGGACGGCGCCGACGCTGCGCAACGGGTGCACGAGGTCGGCGTAGCGCCGGCCGTGGATCAACGCGGTACCCGCCGTCGGGGCGGCCAACCCGAGCAGCACACGCATGCTGGTCGTCTTCCCCGAGCCGTTCGGACCGAGGAACGCGGTGATGCGTCCGGATACGGCCTCGGCACTGAAGTCATTCAGCGCCGCCACCGTGCCGTAACGCTTGGTCACGTGGGAGAACGAGATGCTCGGCACATCGTCTGCCAATCGATGCAATGTCATGACCGGAACTCTGCTGCCTAAGCCTCGTCAAATCGTCGGCTTGGTGGCCGAACTGTGCCGACCGAGCGACGGACCTCCGGCGGTCCGCCATCCGCCGCGAGGTGTACGCCACGCGGCCGACTGCACGGCGGCCGCCAACTGCGCTGGCAACAGCAGAATTCCCCATATGCGCGCCTCATCAAGATGCGCGCATGAAGCGACACCGTACAGATCGACGGCTCCGGCGCGTGCCCCGGCGGCATGTGTTGAGTTGTCGTGAGAGCAGCACGTGTCCGGGTCGTAGGCTTCTAGCGCCGTCCGTGGTTCGGCGCTGCCGCCGCGCGAACTCGCGCTCCGTGCGGCTCCAGCACTGAGGTCCCGGTGACCTCCGTCAGAAACGAGGCAGGGCTGGCCGGCACGGCTTCAGGGTGGGATCAGGGTGGTACCTGATGTGTGGCTGAGCGTCCGCCGGAGATCATTACGGCACGTTGCTATTCGCGCTAGCCTCAGTTCGCCCCAGGCGGGCAACTGCATCTTTGTGGAGGCTGCCTACGGTGATTGAAGCTCGGGAAGCATCAGGCAGTGCCGCCTGCTGTCGGCGGGGGCGGTGTCAGTGACGGTGACGGACGTGGTTGCGACGGCGGCCGAAGGTGCGGCTAATGGTTCGTGGGCGGTCGAGACCCGTGGGTTGGCGAAGCGTTTCGGTTCCAATGTCGCCGTCAATGGGGTGGATCTGCGGATTCCGCGGGGTTGCGCATTCGGGTACCTCGGTCCTAATGGAGCGGGGAAGACGACGCTGATCCGGGTGCTGCTCGGCTTGACGCGCGTCGACGCGGGCACGATGTCGCTGCTGGGATACTCGGTTCCGACGCACCGGGACAAGGCGCTGGCGCGGGTCGGGGCGATCGTCGACGAGCCGCGGTTTCACGGTCATCTGACGGGACGGCAGAACCTGCAGGTGCTGGCTGCCGCACGCGAACCCGCGGCAAGAACTCGCATCGACGCCTCGCTGAGACGCGTCGGGATCCTGCACCGCGCCGATGACCGCGTGTCGAAGTACTCGATGGGCATGCGGCAACGGCTCGGAGTCGCCGCCTGTTTGATCGGTGATCCCGAACTGTTGATCCTGGATGAGCCGATGAACGGCCTTGATCCCGCGGGGATGCACGAGATGCGCGACATGATCCGCTCGCTGGTCGCGGAAGGCCGCACGGTGGTGCTGTCCTCGCACTTGCTCGATGAGGTGCAGCGGACCTGCGACGCGGTGGCCATCGTGGATCGCGGCAAGGTCATCCGGCAAGGGCCGATCGCCGAGCTGCTCGCGGGCACGTCGGTGCTGCTCCAGGTCGATTGCTCCGAACCGGACCGAGCCCGATCCTTGCTGGCGATGACCAATCTCGGCGCGAGCATCGACATGGACGTGGATGGATTGGCGATCACCCTGCCGGCGGGCACGACCCGCGATGTCATCGCCGAGGTCGCCCGCATCCTGGTCACCGAAGGCGTCGCCGTGTACCGCCTTCAACCGGTGCAAGCCTCGCTCGAGGCGTGGTTCCTTCAAGTCACCAGCCGATTGGGTGATTCCCAATGACCACCATGCGGGACGCCGGTGCATCCGAGGTCCCGCCGGTGTCTCTAGAGCCGAGGCGCGATCACCGTGGCTCGCCGATCCCGACCGGCGCGATGATCGCTACCAGGTTCATGGAGTTGCGCAGGCGCCGCGGTCTCATGATCACCCTGGTGCTCGTGACGGTGGGGTTCCCGACTGTCTTCCTGGCGGTGCGGCTGCTGCTGCACGCTATCGCCCCGAAGACCTACGGGTCGGCCGGTGGCTACGACATTTACACCGCGATGTCCGCTGGGGTGCTCTACACCTTCGGGTTCATCGTGGCGGCCACGCTCGGCTGCACCGCCGGATCGGTGGATCTGTCGGAAGGAATGTTCCGGCACTTGGTGATCACCGGCCGCTCCCGACTTGCGCTCTACTTGGCTCGGATCCCGGCCGGACTGGCGATCATCGTCTCGCTGGTCGCGGTCGGCTTCACCATCGTCTGCGCTGTCTGCGTGTTCGCCGCCCCAGCCAAGCTGAGCTACGACGGCGTGGCCGTGCCCGCCGGCCTGTCCCAGAGCGGCTTGGAGAATTGGGCTGCCAACAACGCCACCGAAGTCGTCTGCAACTTCAACTTCCAACGCCAAACGAAGCAGGGCGTCGGCTGTGACAACCCACCCGGCCAACCGGCCCACATCGTCGTCGTCGGACCCGCCGGACAGCCCGTGCCGGCCAGCGCCGATCAGGCCAGAGCGGCTGCCATTGACATTGCCCAACAGAACTACGCGGACTACAAGAAGCAGTTCCGCTACCCCTCGAACTCCCTGATGATCAAGACAGGGCTGTGGCTCGAACTCGAAGCAGCGATCGGGTTCATCGTCGGCCTCGGACTTGGATCCCTCCTCGGCCAACGCACTACCGCAGTGATCCTGATGATCGTGCTGGAAGTGATCCTGACACCGATCGCCATCCGAACACGAATACCCCACTTTATCAACGGACAACGCGGCATCGTCGGCGTCGCCACCGCACACCTCGAACCCGGACAACTACCGCTGGCCTTCGGCGGCGGCGGTCAAGACTTCCGAGTCACCGAATCAACCACCACTGCCATCTGTGTCATTCTCGCCTGGCTCATCGGATGGACCATCCTCGGCGCCTGGCGAATGATGACCAGAGACGCCTGACAGAGCAGGGCATGCTGAGCGACCAGACGGGGGAGCCGTCGCCTAAAGCCCCTGTTCATTTCGTTCTACTCCCGGATGGTGTCGGCCTAGAACGTCCTGTCAGCACGCCCCACCTAGGCCCGTGTAGGAGACTGCGCTGCTCCTCGGTGTGACAGGGCCCCCTGGGCGGGGTTCCCGACATCGCCCGTGCTGTGACACTGTGGTGCAGCTCACCCACCCGGGCCGCGCTGCTGACCGGGCGCAACCATCACTCCGTCGGCCTGGGCGCAGTGACCGAGACGCCGACCGGCTTTCCGGGCTACAGCGGCTTCGCGTCCAAGGACGCCGCATCGCTCCCGAGGATCCTCCAGGGCAACGGGTACGCCACTGCTGCCATCGGCAAGTGGCATCTCACTCCGGATCATCAGCAGGGGCCGGCAGGGCCACTCGACCGCTGGCCCAACGCGTGGGGCTTCGACTACTTCTGGGGTTTCCTCGGCGGGGAGAGCGGGCAGTACGGCCCGCTCATCGCGGAGAACCAAAGCATCGACGGCGTACCGGAGGGCGACGACTACTACCTGCCCGACGACATGACCGACAAGGCCATCGCCTGGCTACAGCGCATGCGGGCCCAGGACGCCGAAAAACCGTTCTTTATGTACTACTCCACCGGCTGCTCCCACTCCCCACATCAAGTTCCGCGGCAATGGAGCGACAAATGCGCGGGCCGCTTCGACGGCGGGTGGGACGAGTACCGGGTCGAGACCTTCCGGCGACAGAGGGAGTTGGGCGTTATCCCCCCTGAGACGGAGCTGACCCCCTCGCCGGCGAACCCGGAGAGTTCGGCACCGGACGACCGCGCCTTCCCGGCGTGGGACTCCCTCCCCGAGCACGAGCAGCGGCTCTATGCCCGGCAGATGGAGGTGTACGCCGGGTACCAGGAGAACGCCGACTGGAACGTGGGCCGGCTCCTCGACGCCCTCGATGAGATGGGGGAGCTCGACGACACCCTCGTCATCTGGATCTGGGGCGACAACGGCGCCAGCATGGAGGGCACCCTCACCGGCACGTTCAACGAGCTCACCACCGAGAACGGGATACCGCTCACGACCGAGCAGCAGCTTGAACTGGTGGCCCTCCATGGCGGCCTGCCGGCCTGGGGCACCGAGCTTCTCCTCCCGCACTACTCCGCCGCCTGGGCGTGGGCCGGGAACTGCCCGTTCCAGTGGGGCAAGCAAGTGGCGTCGCACTTGGGCGGCACCCGCAACCCGATGATCGTCCATTGGCCGACCCGGATCTCGGGCCGCGAAGGGCTTCGTTCACAGTTCATCCACGTGACCGACGTGACCCCGACCATCCTCGACGTCGCCGAATTCCCGCGCCCACGAGTGTCGACGGCATCGACCAGCAACCGATGCACGGCTTCAGCTTCGCTTCGTCGTTCGTCGACCCCACCGCGCCCGAGCACCACACTCAGCAGTACTTCGAGATCTACGGCAACCGGGCCATGTACAAGGACGGTTGCTGGCTGGCCACCATGCTCCCGCACCTGCCGTGGGACCTGTCACCGCAAACCATGGCCCAGTTCGCGCCCGGTGTCTGGCACCCCGACACCGATCCAGTGGAGCTGTACTACCTCCCCGATGACTTCAGCCAGGCCCACGACCTGGCCGCCGAGCACCCGGGCAAAGTACAGGAGCTTCGGGAGCTCATGTATGCCGAGATGGACAAGTACCACGTCACGCCGCTTCTCGCCGCGCTGGGCTCGTTCTGGGGCATCGTGCCCCCGCCGCCGACGCAGACGACGTACCCGTTCATGGGCGACGTGGACAACGTGGCTCCCGGCATGATCCCGCCCATCTACGCCCACTCCTACAGCATCACCGCAGACCTGATCGTCCCCGAAGGTGGCGCCGAGGGTGTGATCGTCGCCGAGGCCAACCACCTCGGTGGCTCTCGCTGTTCGTCCAGGACGGGAAAGTGAAGTACACATACAGCATGCTGGGCGTGAAGGTCTACCGGCAGGAAGCGACCGGTCCACTCCCCACCGGCGAAGTGACGGTGCGCATGCAGTTCACGGCCAACTCCCCGGGCACCCTGGGCACTGGCGGCACGGTCACCCTGTTCGTCGGCGACGAGCAGGCGGGCGGCGGCGATATCGACAACACCGTTCCACACCGCTTCACCGGCTACGCCGGGATGGACATGGGCCGCGACAACGGGACGGTGGTGGAACGCAGCTACGCCCCCCAGGCGCCGTTCCCCTTCACCGGCACGGTCAAGCAGGTGATATTCGACATCGTCCCGCTCCCCACACCCGAGGAGGAGCTGGCCGCGCACCAGGCCACTATCCAAGGCCGCGTGGTCAGCGGCATCAACGCCTGAATGCTGCGCGAGCGCGCGTCAAGCGCACGGTCAAGGTCGCTTTCCCGCGGCTGCTACGGCGACGCGTCACAAAGCTCACCGGCCCGCGCCAGACCTGACGCGGACCATCGCGATCAACGCCGGGCCGAAGATCCGACTGCTTGCCTGGCGACCCGGGCTGGCCCACCCCTACGAGTCGAAGCCGATCCGCGGGCCAGTCATATCAGACGTGCCGATCCTGGTAGTGCCGGCGCGCACAGGCCACTGAACTGTTTGGGCCGAGAATCGGGACGAGGTCCGTCGCCCGGCTACCCGTGGCGGTGGACGCAAATCATGACGCTCCGCTCCCAGTCCTGGACCAGCGGCCTGTGGCAGCGCCGCCGGGCGCTCCGGTCTGCGTGAACCGGCGTACCACCGCTACCTGCCGGACGTGACAGCCGCACTGGGGGCCCGGTGCTCGGCGAGCGGGCCGGCCCGCTGTCCTTGACCCTATTTGTCGCTGGCTGCGAGGATCCCGGTGAACGGGGACGTCAGGTCTTCTGGGCCACGCGGCCTGGGGCGGGTGCGGCACGGCTGATCCAAAGCTTGCCTGCGCCAGTCAGCAGCATCGGTCTGGGGGAAGAGGGGGAGCGATGCGTGGTGTGGTTGGCCGGGCCGTGGTGGCGGTCGGGACGGCGGCGGTGGTGCTGGGCGCGTCGGGGGGTGTGGCGGCGGCCGGGACCGGGCCGGCGGTGCTGGCGTTCCGCCCGGCCCCGTTTGACTACGGGCAGGTCCCGGTGGGCCAGCAGGCGGCCCGGACGTTCACCCTGGCCAATACCGGCGGCCGGGCGTCCAGCGCACTGACGGTCACGGTGTCGGGACCGGCGGCGTTCACGATCCCCACCGACACGTGCAGGGCCAGCCTATGGCCGGGCAAGACGTGCACGGTCCAGGTGCGGTTCGCGCCGGCCCGGGCCGGCGCGCTCACCGCCACGCTGCGGGCGGTCGGCAAGAACCGGGCGGCCGCGGCCAGCGACGCGTTGGCCGGCACCGGCCAGGGCCTAGGGTCGGCCGCCCCCGTCTTCTGGGCCAACCGGGGCGACGGCACGATCAACTTGCTGACCGCCGGCGACCAGCCCCTGGTCAGCGGGCTGAACCAGCCGACCGGGCTGGCGGTGAGCGGCGGCAGCATCTACTGGGCCAACCAGGGCGACGGCACGATCGACCACGCCCCGCTGACCGGCTTCCCCGCGGTCCCCCTGGTCACCGGGCAGAACCAGCCGGCCGGGGTGGCGGTATCGGTGGACGGCAGCGCCGTCTTCTGGGCCAACCAGGGCAACGGCACGATCATGGAGGAGGTCCTGGCCACCCGCAGGGTTTTCCCCCTGGTCACCGGGCAGAACCAGCCGACTGGGGTGGCGGTGAACGGCAGCCACATCTACTGGGCCAATTCTGGCGACGGCACGATCAGCGAGCTACCGCTGGGCGGCGGCACGCCGAACGTCCTGGCCACCGGGCAGACGGGCCCGACGGGGGTGGCGGTGGATAGCCAACACATCTACTGGGCCAACGAGGGCGGCACGATCAACGAGGCCCCGCTGACAGGCGGCGCCGTGACCACGCTGGTCACCGGGCAGGACCATCCGTGGGGGGTGGCGGTGGACAGCACCCACATCTACTGGGCCAACGAGAATAGCAACGGCACGATCAACGAGGCCCCGCTGACCGGGGGCACCGCGACCACCCTGGCAACCGGGCAGAACCAGCCGGCCGGGGTGGCGGTCGGCCTGTAGCAAAGCAGCGGCCGGGAGCGGTAGGTTCGCCATCCTCGCGGCGCGCGACGATGCCCGGCCACGCCACCGTGACAACCCCAGTCCTGCGATAACGCGGTACTGCCGCGGCGGGATAGCCGGGCTTGCACTCCGGCGGAACGGAGGCGGCAGTGAGTGCGCCGTGGCACCACCGGTCAGGTAACGCGCGGCCTACGGTTGTGCGTTGAATGGGCGTGGGCGCTAAACGGCTGGACTTCGCGGACTTCTACCGCAGCTCCGCGGATGAGTGCCTGCGGGACCGTCCTGCTCAGCGTCGGTGATTTGGACCCGGCGCAGGATCTAGTGGACGAAGCCTTTGCCCGAGCCTGGGCATCGTCGGCGCTCGGATCCGGCCCTCAGTCTGTCAATAGTCGGCCATCATGTCTTGGGCGCGCGACAATCACGGCGCGCGCATCGCCGTCGTTCGGCGCGGTCGAAACAGCTGCCGCAGCGTGCCCTTATGGTTCGTTCTGGCGTATGCACTCGAGCAGCTTTCATCCTCAAATTGGCGTTCGCTCACTGGGAACAGATCGGCGGCCTCCGAATACATGGCCGTTTGTAGCAATTCGATGCTCGAGCGCAATGTATCGGCATGGGGCCGTCCCGACGATGATCTCGCCACCTCGTCATCGCGCTTGCCGCAGCCGGAGCATCACAGTGTTGATCACTTCCTCGAATACGGTGTCCTCCTGGGGCGCGGCCTGCCAGGTCTGCGGCCAGTACAGGACGAACTCGTCGATGCCGATCTCGCCGAAGCGTCCGACCATGTCCTCGAAATACGGTACAGACCGCCAGGGTGTCAGCGGCGGGAAGCAGACGAGCGAATGCCGGATATAGGCGGGATCCCGGTTCGCTGCGACGCAGAGGTCATCGAAGCGGCGGCTGCGCTCGCTGGTCACAGCGTAGAAGGTGTCCTCCGTGTCGACCCCGTACCCGCCCCACGAGCTCCATCCGTCACCATGCTCGGCGGCGATCCGCAGCATCTTCGGGCCGTGCGCGGCGATGGTCACTGGCGGGCGCGGGCGCGGGCCTGCACCGGCAGCGGCACCGTCTCAGCGTCCTGGCAGCGGTAGAAATGCCCGTGATATGTGGTCACCTGCTGACGCAGAAGCAGGTCGACCAATTCGACGAACTCAGCGAACCGAGCGACCCGTTCACCAGCCGACCAGCCCACCCCGGCCGCCTTGGCACCCGCAGACGGTCACCCACTCCCAACGCGAGCTCCACCCGACCCCACTGAGATGATCGACTGTCACCGCTGCCTTGGCCAAGGTCACTGGCCGACCGGGAGAGCCAGACGGGGCAGGAGGCGTCGTAACCCGCCGGAGCTGCGCGCTGCCGCGGTGAGGGCAGGGCGCTTAGTCGCGGTCGCGGAGGATCTGGACCAAGAGCCTGAGCAGCAAGAGCGTGGAAAAGAAAAGGCCGATCGCGCCGAGCAAGTTGACCAGCCGGAAGCCGAGAACGGGCGGCGAGTCTGCAGCCAGCATGAGCGCCGAGGCCAGCGCAAGGGCAGAGGCGACAAGCGCCGTCACGATCCGGTTCACGAAGCCCTTGATGATGCGGACGTCCTCCGCATCGGATAGCAGGCTCGCTTGCATCCGAAGGTCCCCACGGAGAAGCCGGCGGGATATGGCATCGACCTGCTGCGGCAACCGTTGCACTGCTGTGGCGTTCAGCATCGCCGCACGCATGATGAACTCCGACGGGCTTGCAGGCAGGCTCTCCTCCCGGACGACTTCGCCGCCGACGCGCGGCGCGGCGTCGATCACGCGGTAACCCGGCGAGATGACCTCGAGGGTTCCGAGCAGAGTGACGAGCGTACGGAACAGGGTGGTCGTGGAGCGGGGGAGCAGGATGCCGAACTCGCGCAGCACGAACAGCAACTCTTCGAACAATTGTGGCTTGATTGTGTCGTGGGCGCCGCGGGTTCGGCTGATCAGCCGGGCGAGTTCTCGGTCCAGGGCGTCCTCGTCGATGCTTCGGGTGATCGTACCAATGCGCAGGACGCCCTCTCGGATCACCGACGGCTGTTCGCTGTGCAGCCCGCGCAACAGGTCGATCAGCCCTGCCCGTTCGTACGGGTCAAGGCGGCCCACCGCCCCGAAGTCGATGAGCTCAAGGCGACCGTCCGGGCGAATGAATACGTTTCCAGGATGCGGGTCGGCGTGAAATATGCCGCCAGCCAGCATCTGCCGCAGCATGAATCCGAGTAAGGCGTCTGCCAACAGCTCACGGCGCTCGGGATCCCAGCCATCAAATGCGCCCGGCGCGCCAATACTCCGGCCGGCAGCCCGTTCCTGCACCAACACCCGGGACGTGGTGAGGCCGTCGACGACATCCGGCACGCAGATCGGATCCGCGTCACCTAGTGCGTGACGTGCTGCTCGCCCGCTGTTGCCCTCGATCCGGAAATCCAGCTCCTCCCGGGTTCGCTGGTCAAAGCCGGCAACGAGCTCCCGCAGTCCGAGCGATCGAGCCCAGACCGTCCGGCGGTGTAGCCGACTGGCAAGACGGCGCAGAATGTCAAGATCACATTCGATGGACTCAGCCACACCCGGCCGCTGAACTTTGATCACTACGTCGCGCTCGTCGGGGAGGCGGGCCGAGTACGTCTGGCCGATGGACGCTGCACCCAGCGGCACCGAGCCGATCTGCGCAAACACCTCCTCGGGCGGACCGAGCTCCTCCGCGATAACGGCGCGCGCCGCGGCCGGATCCGCTGGTGTGGCGCTGTCGTGGAGATAGGCCAGTTCCGCGGCAACCGGTTGGGTCACCAGTTGTGGCTGCTGAGCCATCGCCTGGCCAAGCTTGACGAACAGTCCGCCAGCATCTTCGAACGTGAGCCTCAGCGATCGACCCAGCCGTGATCCGCCCATGTCGCTGTCGGTGCTGCCTCCGGGCCGCAATAGTCCGCGACGCACGACAATGCGTGCCACCTCGAAGTAGCGCAAGCTGCGGCGAGCCATTAACCGCAATTGCCTTATAGGACGCGGAACGCCACGCAGTCGAGTTCGAGTACTGGGACCAGTCAGCAGCTCGACCAGTACGACGACGAGCATGGCGAAAATCGTCACCAACGCCCATCCCGCCACAATTCCAGCGGCCGGAACGTGAGAGACGCCTCCATAAACAGCACTGAGAATTGCTGTAGCGGCAGCCTCCCCAGCGATCACGGCGCCTACCGTGATCAACCAGCGGCCTCGGTCAATGCCTAATAGCCGTCGAATCACGAACACCGCCACCAAAATGATGACGATTCCCGTCAGCAGCTCAAGCATGGCCGGCCCCTCCCTCATATGCCCGGGTCAATGGCACTGCGTCGACCGCTCGACTGCGGCGATAGATCTCAGCCGATGCTGCCCTTGGCCGGTGCTGCCGTCCAGTGCCGCACCGGCACCCGCTGGCCACGTCGCGCGGACGAGTGCCAGCAAGTGCCGGTCTCGATGATCTGTCGGCGTGATTGTGACGAGCCGCTACCAGGCAAGCCAGTAGTCAACCCACTGCTCGCGGGTGGCCCCCAGCCGCTCGTAGACTGCCTGGGCCCGAAAGTTGTCAGGAGCGGTCTGCCAGGTCAGCCGTCGCGCACCCTGGCGGGCGGTCTCGGTCCGGCATTCGGCGATCAGCTCAGCTGCCAAACCCCGCCCGCGGGCGTTCTCGGCGACGAACAGGTCGTTCATGACGCCGATCCGCGCGGCAGTGGTGGTCGACCACGTCCAGTAGACCGTGGCGAATCCCATTCCATGGCCGGCGGCATCGCGCGCGATCAGCTGCACCCCTTCGTGATCCGGATCTTCGACTAGCGCCGTTGCCAGGGCAATCAGATCCTCGTCGTTGGGTGCAGCGTGGTAGAAGTCGCAGTACGCGCGCATCAACGGCAGCAAGTCGCCCACGTCCGAAGCGCCGACGCGCGCGATCGAATACCCGATCACCACGGCGACCTCCTTCTCAGCGTCGTGTCCTGGACCAGTCTGGGTCACTTACAACGCGGCGGTGAGTTCGGGTGGCTGCTGCGCGAGCTGCAGTCGCTGCGGGCGGTAGGGAGACCGATTAGTTGCGCGGCTGCGAAGCGTCTACTTGTATGAAGCACCGAGCGGTCGAGGAGAACGGAATGTCAGACCACACGCTAAGCGTGGTCGACACCAGCTGGCTGTCCATCCGTGCGGAGGAGACACGATGACTTCTGCGATCAGCGTTGACGGGCTGGTTCGCCGTTTCGACGGGGTGACCAGGCGCGGACGCAGGCGCAGCAACGGTTCGCAAAGCAGATGAAGCTGCTCGAGCAGATCGTGGCCACCGCCGGCCACCGCGAAGCGATCACCAGGCGATGGAACTGGCAGCTGGCCGGCGCTGGCCGAACTCCCGGCGGAACCGCGCCGGCCGCGGAGCTGAGCGGCCTGCCAACGGGCGACATCGAGGCCGCGGTCAAGAGCGTCGACCGCGCCGACGTGCGGCCGCGATAGAGTCCGCGAACCCGACGGCGCGCCGGCGCCGCAAAGCCCGCCGGGGATGCGGCCAGCGATCGTGTGGCCGGCGATGGTGCGCTGCTTCGGCGGCGTCGCCGACGGGGTGAGCGAACTGCGGTAGACAGCCCAACCGTCAGAGGCCCGGTCGGATTTCCGATCGGGCCCTATCGTGTCTCGGGCCGCGTGGGGGGCGCGCTGGGTGCGGGCCATGTCGAAATAGGGACCAGGATTTTCCACGCGGTTCCGAGCTTGTCTGTGATGGCCGGAGCTGGCGGAAGGCGAGCGCCGTGACTCTGTCTAGCTCCTCGCCCAGGCTCAGCGGTGGGTGGGCGGCAGGACTTGCGTCAAGCACCAAGCGGCCATCCAACTGTGCCGCGCCAAGGGCGCCCGCGGGCTCTTCCGGTATCAAGCCGATACGGAAGTCGGCCCATCCGACGCCGTCGAAGGCGACTTCAAGAGGGGTTCGGGATCGAGACAGGCGTCGTCAACAACACGCCAGCCTCGTTCACCCGCATGGTGAACTGAAGCGCCCCGGAGTTTCCGGAGAACCCGGGACACACCACTAGGAACTCGCCGGGACAGTTCACTCTTTTTAATCAGCGGGGTTGGGGTTCGATCACCTCGCGGCGCACAACCTCGCGCAACCTCGCGGGCCACCATCGTCACCCTCTACGACGCCCTGCTCGCTGCCCAGCGCTCACCAGTGATCATGCTCAACCGCGCCATCACGATCGGTTTCCGCGACGGCTACCGGCCGGTCTGGCCGAGCTCGAAACACTAGAAACGACGCCGAGCCTCCTCACTGGGCGCGTATAACCGCAGCCGCTCAGTCCGATCAAGCGGGCAGAACATGTCCCAGATTCGGCGTTGCGTGCTCAGTGCGACGCCAGTGCCAACGCAATGAGGTCCGCGCCGCGACCCGCCGCCGACGGACCCTACGAAGGTCGTGGGGCACTAGGGCGTCCCGTGACCGGTACGGAGCCCGGGCGGACTCGGCCCGGGAGTTGTCCTACACAGATGGAGGTGGAAGGTTGTCGGTCCGGCACAGTTCTCGGTCGGCAGGCGGTAGTTGCGTCCTCGAGTCGCGGGATATGCGCGGGATCGGAACAGATCTCAAGATCACGTCAGAGGCGTGTAGCCCAATGAATAGGGGACCTCCGCTGTTTGCGGCCTGGCGGTCTGTAAAACCGTCGACTCAGCCTACGTTGGTTCGAACCAACACCCGCCACCACGTTTTCCCATATATATCTGCGAATTCGGCGTCGCAGGATTGCCGCTTCCTCGGCAAAGGCAGCGGTCCTACCAACCGTCGTCTTTCGTCCGTGCGGACGAGTGACGGTGAGGTTCGCCGGAATATACCGGACAGACCCGTCCAAAAGGTTAGATCGCTCGACGGCTGCTCCGCTGCGGACACCGGCAGATCGGAGAAAGATCCGGAAGTGGCGGGATATACGCGGGATGGATCCTGAGCCGTCACGGCGTCATACACGCGCCAGTTGTAGATCATCTCTCCGCCCTGAAAGGACCCTGCTACCCGAAGTCGGGTCGGAGCAATTTGTATCTGACTGGACACCGACAATTCGTCCGACGCCGTCCGCTGATAACACAAAGAGGCGGCCTCAAGTACCCCTCGGCTACCCGCAGATCTTTAGCCGCGGAGCGCTCGGAAGAAGGCTCGGACGTCTTCGACGAGAAGGTCCGGCTCCTCCGAGGATGCGTAATGACCGCCGCTGGGCATGATCGTCCATCGGCGCAAATCGCTTTCCCGTTCGACGAATCGGCGGGGCAGCAACGGTAGCTCTTTCGGGAAGATGGCGAAGCCAGTCGGCGCCTTGATAATCGGGGACCGATCGTCGTTCAGGATGAACGGATGTCGCCTGTTCTCGGCGTAATAGCGACAGGCTGTACCGAAGGTCTGGGTGAGCCAGTAGAGCATCACTGTGGTGAGCAGATGGTCTTTGGAGAAGCGGCTGTCGATGTCCCCCTTCGTGTCGCTGAAGTGATACCGGCGCTCGCAAATCCAGGCGGCCAGCCCGGCAGGAGAGTCATTGGTCGCGTAGGCCAGTGTCTGCGGATCGTTGTAGTTCACCGCGAGGTGGCTTTCGGCTAGCTTCATCCGGGTCGCCGTCCGTTCGGCCCAGCCCTGCTCGTCAGCGCCCCAGTCGTCCAGCCCTGGCCGTCCGTGCCGTCCGGGGATCGTGGGTGAGCTCAGATGGACCCCGACGAGATATTGCGGATAGCTGTGGCCCATGATCGATGACACGATCGCGCCGAAATCACCGCCCTGGGTTCCGAACGTGTGGTAGCCCAGCACATCACGCATCAGCCGTATCCACAGCTCGGCGGTCTTGACCACACCGATGCCGGGCTGGGTCAACGGTGAGGAAAAGACGTAGCCGGGCAGCGAGGGCACGACCAGATCGAAGGAATCGGACGGGTCGCCGCCGAATCGGCCCGGGTCGCTGAGCGGGTCGACCATGGCGGAGAAGTCCCAGAATGTCTCCGGCCATCCGTGCGTAAGCATCAGCGGCATGGGCTTCGGGCCGTGACCGCGCACCCGCATGAAGTGGATCGGTACATCGTCGATGATGATGCGATAGTGCTCACGCGCGTTAATCGCCGCTTCCTGAGCGCGCCAGTCATAGCCGTCGAGCCAGTACCCAACCAACGACTCGAGCCACGTCCGATTGGTGCCATAGCTCCAGTCCTCGTTGGCGAAGTCCACCGGATAACGGGTTCGGCGCAGCCGATCGTAAAGGTCATCCAGTTCGGACTGGGCAACGTGCACTTCGAACCGTGCTGGTCGCATCGAAAGCTCCCCCAACGTGAGCCTCAGCATATTCAGCCACGGATCGCTTCCACAGCGCGTGGTGGGCCGGCCGAACGATCTGAGGCGGTCAGGGACCGGACAACATCGAGCATGCTCCGCTCGGCGTCAGCAACTCGAAGTGACCCGCGCAGATCCGGCGGGTTCTACGAGGAGTTGCTCGATATCGTCCCCGCCGACACTGCGTCATGACATCGGTGCGGGGCAAGGTGGTCGGGCGGATCGCCGACCATCTCGCCGCCCAGCACCCCGGACACCCGGTGCGCGCCGCGGTCGACGGCATCACCGCGGCGGGAAAGTCGACCCTTGCCGCCGAGCTGGCCGCCGCGCTGCGCGATCGTGGTCGCGAGGTGATCTACCTGTCGATGGACGGCTTCCATCACCCACGCGCGCGCACCGGCACCGGCGAGGCCGCGACTCCGCCGACGGGTACTACGAGGACGCCTACGACGTCGCCTCGTTTGCTCGACTCGTCCTGGCACCACTCGGACCAGGTGGCGACGGTCGCTACCGAAGCCGCATCATCGACCTGGCCACTGATCGGCCGATCGACGAACCGGCCGCGCAGGCGGCACCGGACGCGGTCCTCGTCGTCGACGGAAGTTTCCTGCAACGGCCCGAGTTGAGTGGGCTGTGGGACGAGGTCGTGTTCGTCGACACCAGCCCGGCCATCGCCCGCATCCGTGGCACTCGCCGCGACGCTGCCGTGTTCGACGGGCTGGCCGGCGCGGAGCAGGCGTACGAGCGGCGCTACCACGCGGCCTGCCGCCGCTATGTCGAGGCGGTGGCCCGGTCGACCGGGCGAGCGTCGTGATCGGAAATGACGACCTCGACCAGCCCGAGCTGCGCCGGATCGGCGGACCTGTCGACGGCGTCGTCCGGCTGTTCTCCTACGGCACGCTCCGGAAGGCCGACGTGCAGCTGGCCAACTTCGGCCGGCAGCTGGTCGGCACCCCGGACACCCTGCCCGCACACCGCACCGACTGGGTCACCATCACCGACCCGGACGTCGTCGCCGCTAGCGGGTTAGACCGCCATCCGATCATCCGCCGACCGGCGACCCCGGCGACAGCGTCGCGGGCACCGTCTTCACCCTCACCACGGCCGAGCTCGCCGCCGCCGACGGCTACGAGGTCGAGGACTACCGCCGGGTCCTCGTCCGGCTCGGCTCCGGCAGCCCCGCGTGGGTCTACCTCGCCGCGGAGACACCGTGACGAACGACGACGGCGCGTCGCTGCGCGCCCTGCTGCGATCGTTGCCGGTGTTCGACGTCGACCTGCCGGCCGTCGACTTCACCACCCCGCCGCCGGACCCGCTGACGCTCTTCACCAACTGGCTCCGCCGCGGGCACCTCCGTGCCGCGTGCGCCACGGACGTCGGGCGCATCCTTGCTCCGGTGCAATCCCGAGGTTAGCGTCGAAAGGGCTTGCTGTCGGTTCGCAAGCTCCGCCCGGCTGGAAAGGGACACGACATGGCCGTCGATCCGAAGACCACCGCGATCGTGCTGATCGAGTACCAAAATGACTTCACCACCGAGGGCGGCGTGCTGCACGGCGCGGTCTCCGAGGTGATGGACAAGACCTCGATGCTGGAGAACACGCAGCACGTGGTCGAGGCGGCGCGGGCCGCGGGCGCGACCGTCATGCACGCCCCGATCACGTTCGCCGAAGGCTACGGCGAGATCAGCGCCCACCCGTACGGCATCCTCAAGGGCGTCGTGGACGGCACCGCGTTCGTCAAGGGGTCGTGGGGCGCCGCGATCACCGACGACCTCACGCCGGCCGATAGCGACATCGTCATCGAGGGCAAGCGCGGGCTGGACACGTTCGCCAGCACGAACCTGGATTTCATCCTGCGCAGCAAGGGCATCACGACGATCGCCCTCGGCGGGTTCCTGACCAACTGCTGCGTCGAGTCCACGATGCGCAGTGGCTACGAGAACGGGTACCAGGTCGTCACGCTGAGCGATTGTGTCGCGGCGACCTCGATCGAGGAGCATGAGAACGCGCTTAAGTACGACTACCCGATGTTCTCCCAGCCGATGACCTCGACCGAGTTCATCGCGGAGCTGAGCGAGTAGCGCCGCGTCGATCGCAGCAACCTCGGCGTGGACCGAGGGAGCTTCGTGGCCAGGACCAGGTTGACCCAGTCGGGCAGGTGCACGGAGAGGCTGGTCGCGGCGCCGGTGGTGTGGCCCGTCGCGGACCCGGTGGGCATGAGACCGAGGGTCAGCCCCAACGCGGCCGCGGTGGCCAAGGCCGCAATGACTCTCGACCACCTCAGCGGTGGCCGAGTCGAGGTGGCGCTGGGGGTTGGCGACCCCTCCGCGGGATCTGCCGCAGCCGGAGTCACTCGATCGCCCACCGAGCAGGTTGCCCGCTTCGCCGAGTTCGTCGAAGTCGTCGATCTGCTCTTGCGCCAGGAGGTGATCACCTACACCGGCACCTACTACCGGTACGACAACGCCGAGACCATCCCGCTACCGCTTCAGCGGCCGCGGCCGCCCATCACGATCGCGGCTCACGGACCAAAGATGCTGCGCATTGCGGCCCGCTACGGCGACGGCTGGAGCTCCTGGGGCGGCTACGGCGTGCTGACCGAGCACGACTTCTACACGGTAACCGCACAACGGTGCGTCCGCTTCGACGAACTCGCCGTCGAACTAGGCCGCGACCCGCGCCAAATCCGGCACTCTCTCGTGTGCTTCCCGCCGCTGACCCCCTGGGAATCCACCGAGTACTTCACCGACATGGTCGGACGGTTCTGTGCCGTGGGCATCGACGAATTCGTCCTCTACTGGCCCGGCACCTGGCGCGACGAGCCCCGGGGCGAGACCGTGATGCGCGCGGTGACAAACGCGATCATGCCTGCGTTACGCGCTCGAACTGTGGGTGATGTTGTCCTGACGGTCAGGCGTTGACGCGACGATCTGGAGCGTCGCCGTCGACGTGGAGCACGATGAGTGGGCTGTGCTGGAGCATGGCCGGGATGTCCGTGCGACCCCAGCGCTGCGCCGCGGCGTCGATCAGCGGCTGTCGCTCGTCCGGGTCCGTGACTACTCGCGCGGTGGCCGGAATGTCAGCGACGACGGATTGTTTCAGGTGCACGACGACACGCGGGTCGGCGGCGACGTTATAGATCCAGTCCCTGGTCCGGTCCGCACGTGGCATCCCGCTGATGAACAGGATGCCATCCTTCTCGTGCAGGAAGATCTCTATCCGTCGGCGCCGGCCCGTCCGTCGTCCCGTCGTCGTCAGATCGATGACCTGACTACGAAACAGCGCGGCGCGGACGCTGTCATCCATGGGCCCTCCAGCGTCGCTCACGCCAACATCATCGCCGTCGGCGGACCAGAGCGCCACGCGGCCGCCAGAAAGTAGCGACACAAGCACCCGTTCAGCACTCGCGAGCCGTCGATCTGCGCGGCCCGGTTTCGGGTGGCGCAACGCACAGATGACTCTGTCAGTGACGCCCGGAGATGCTGATCATTGAGCACATGTCAGGATGCCATTGGTGGAGGGCGGGCTGGTAGCACGTGCGATTGCCGCGGCGACGTCGCTCGCGGGCACGCTCGACCTGCCGGTCGGGGACGCGGTGGTGGTCCAGAACTCGAACACGCTTGGTCTGCGTCTCCTGCCGTGTGATGTGTTTGCTCGCACGGCACTGGTCGGGCAGGATGTCGCGGCGTTTGAGGTCCAGGTCGCTCAGGCTCTCGCCGCCGTCGCCGCCCCGATCGCCTCGCTCGATCCCCGGGTCGAACCGCGCGTGTACGAGCTTGATGGCTTTGCTGTCACGTTCTGGACCTACTACCGGTCGGTGGCTGACTGGGGCTCGCCGCCCGACTATGCAAGTGCGCTACGTCGCCTGCATGCGGCGATGCAAGACGTCCACATTGAGGCACCGCACTTCACGGAACGAATCGCGGCCGCTGAGCGCCTGCTGACACACCGAGACGAAACGCCGGCCCTGGATG
Organism: uncultured Actinomycetota bacterium; assembly: GCA_963779485.1. GTDB lineage: Bacteria > Actinomycetota > Actinomycetes > Mycobacteriales > Jatrophihabitantaceae > CAVVJA01. Next base: position 76,527 of record CAVZYJ010000018.1, read on the forward strand.
CTGGCGATCGGCTCATGCTGCTCAACGCGCTGCGCGGCGCCGGGGAAGCAATTCGCAGCCGCGTGGCCGCGGATCAGCTACTGCACGGCGAGCCCCATCCCGGCAATCTGCTCAGTACCTCGACCGGTCTGCTGTTCACCGACTTCGAAACATGTTGCCGCGGCCCCATCGAATTCGACGTTGCGCACGTGCCGGACGAGGTCAGCCGGCTCTATCCGGATATCGATCAGGTTCTGCTCCAACAGTGTCGACGGCTCGTTCTGGCCATGGTCGCCGCCTGGCGCTGGGACGTACGTGATGAGTTACCGAACGGACACCGACACGGCCGGAACATCGTCCGATTGCTCCGCGAAGGACCACCCTGGCCCACACTGGGGGCACTCTCCACCAGGTAGCGCAACGAACGCTCACGCCCGCAGCCGGCGCCCGTTACCCGTCGATCTGGCAAACCGCCGCCGAGATCAAGACGAACATAGATGGATGTGTCTGTCGCTGCCGCGTTGGGGCGAACTGGATCCCGGAGTCGCCAAGGCCGGTGTGTACCACGCGTGTAGCGTGAGTCCGTGAACGGCGTACGCGCGCGGTACGACGTGATTGTGATCGGTGGGGGCCATAACGGTTTGGTCGCTGCTGCTTACCTGGGCCGGGCCGGCCGGTCGGTGCTTGTCCTCGAGCGGAATGACACGCTCGGCGGGGCGGTGGCGAGCGTGTCGCCGTTTCCGGGTGTCGATGCGCGGATATCGCGCTACTCATATCTGGTCAGCCTGCTACCGGACCGGATCGTGCGTGACCTCGGACTCAACCTGGCCATCCGGTCGCGGCAGACGGCGTCGTACACACCGGTCGACGAGGCCGGGCTGCTGGTCGAGCGTGAGGTCGGGCCGGCCACCGCTGATTCGTTCGGCCGGCTCACCGGATCGGGCGCGGAGTTTGCCGCGTGGCAGGAGTTCTACGGGCAGCTGCGCGCGGTCGCTGAGGTGGTCGCGCCGACGATGCTGGACCCGCTTCCCGGCCGAAGAGAACTGCAGACGGCGGTCTACGACGCGGCCGGCGCGTCGGTCTGGGCTGATGTGTTCGAGCAGCCGCTCGGCGCCACGATCGAGCAGCGGTTCGCGAATGATGTCGTGCGCGGTGTCGTACTCACCGACGCACTCATCGGCATGCACACCTGCGCCCACGACCCGTCGCTGTTGCAGAACCGCACGTTCCTGTACCACGTGATCGGCAACGGCACCGGCGAGTGGGCGGTGCCGGTGGGTGGCATGGGAGCCGTCGCCGCCGCGTTCGAGCAGGCTGCACGTGACGCGGGGGCCGAATTGCGCGTGCGCGCCGAAGTGACCGGACTCGATGCGGCGACCGGCGAGGTGCGCTGGCACGACGCGGATGGTGGCGAGCGCGCCGCGTCGGGCCGGTTCGTTCTCGCCAACGTCGCACCGACGACTTTGTCGCGCCTGCGCGGCGGCACGCCGGCATCGGTTGAGGGCAGCCAGTTGAAGATCAACATGGTGCTTCGGCGGCTGCCCCGGCTGCGCTCTGGCATTGACGCCCGGGTCGCGTTCGCCGGCACCTTCCACATTGCCGAGAGCTACGAGCAGCTCGAGACTGCGTTCCGTGCCGTCGACGCGGGCGCACTCGCCGACCCCCAGCCGAGCGAAATCTACTGCCATACCGTGACGGACCCGTCCATCCTTGCGCCCGACTTGATTGCCGCGGGCTGGCACACACTGACCATGTTCGGCCTGCACGTGCCCGGCCGGCTCTTCGCGGATGACCACGACGCACGCAAGGACGAGGCGGTGCGAGGTGCCCTCGCCGCGCTCGACGACTGCCTTGCCGAACCGATCGCCGATTGCCTGGCCGTTGACACCGACGGCGCGCCCTGCCTCAAGGCGCACACGCCCGTCGAGCTCGAGGAGGAGCTTGGGCTGCCCGGCGGCAACATCTTCCACGGTGATCTTCAGTGGCCGTGGGCGGCGGACAACAGCGCTGAGGTCGACGATCGCTGGGGCGTCGCGACGGACGAACCGCGGCTACTCATCTGCGGCAGCGGCGCCCGACGAGGCGGCGCAGTCAGCGGCATCGCCGGCCACAACGCCGCTCACGCAGTCCTTGAACACTCTTGAAAGCGCACGGGCACGAGGAAGACCTGGCCGTCCATCCCGCTGAACGCACTATGTCGGTTGACCGGCCGCATCAACAGACCGGATCGGGTACCGATGGACAATCACCACAGCGGGCCCCCATCTCCAGGGACGGCAGCCACTTTGGGCCGCCGAAATGTCCATGAAGATCACCCACATATCAAGCAGATGCGGGCGTTATTTCCAGCGGAAGTGGACGAACACGCGACCGAAATTGTCGGAGTCCTTCTCGACGCGGTGGTAGAGCAATTTGATCTCCTTGCGGTCGAGGAATCGTAGGACCCGCTTCTTGAGCTGCCCCGAGCCCTTCCCGGGAATGATCTCGACCAGCGGCGCCTTCTTGGCCACGGCCTCGTCGATGATGGCGCGAAGCGCAAGCTCGATCTCCTCGCCGCGGTTGTAGATGTCGTGCAGGTCGAGCTTCAACTTCACGCAGCCATCCTCCGCGATGGCACCGCGGCTGCAAATCGGGCCTGCCGATCGGCGGCATGATCGGATCTATCGAGGTACTCAGTAGCCGGATCTTGCTCCGACCAGCCGACCTATCCGACCCGAGTGAAGATCCCCGATTTGGCTGTGTTCACCGCTACGCCCGCTGCGGCATCAGTCAATCGGATGAGTACGTACCGGCTGACCGGTAGCGCCGAGTCAGGCTGGGCACCGGTCACTGGCCCAACGCGAGCCGATCCTCGTCCGTTGACACCCAACAGCGATGACGAAGGGCGCTCCAGCGGTTCTTACCGTAAGTGATCGGACGGCTACCGCAGTGATCTTGACTCGTGCATGTCAGCCCGCGGCAGGATGAGACGTGGCGTCAGGCGAAATGCCCGCTGAACAGATCCGCGATCTGCGCGTGCCACCCGGCCTGCTAGCCGACGTCGATCAGGTACTGCGTGATCACGGCGTCGACGCGCAACCGTCGGCCATCGTGCACTGCTTGTCCCGGCTGCTGCAGGCAACCCCAGCCGACCACCAGCGCGACCTCGCATAACGCACCAGGCGCACCGGGCAGACCCGCACCAGCAGCCGGATCATCGCCAGCCACCTCGGCCTATCCGCCGCTTCGCCCCCAGGAGCAGCCGAGCGGCCGACTGGCGAGGCGATCACCGCGGCCCACAAGCCGATCCCCCCATACGGGGAGGGGACAATCTTTGTCGCCTTAGCCGTTTGTGCACCCCGATCAAAACCGCGGCTGGGATCATCTTTTCGGGCTCGGGATTGTGTCCGCGCTCAACTGCCTTGTCAGGGATGTAACGGCAGTACCGCAACCAGAGCCACTTACGGGCAACGAAAACGGCGCCGGCGTAGAATTTGGCATAGCTTCTCCTGCGTTGGAGTAGCGATCGGATCGGAGGGTCGGGCAACGCGGCTCGACCCTTCGAGTTATCTCTTTCTTAGATAGGGCTAACTCGGCCCGCCGATTCTCGTCCATCGCTGATTCAACACATCATCCCTGTGCGAAGCGGGGAAGAAGATCGATGGCCTGCAGGACGACCGCCCTGCTCGGTCGGTCCCCGACCTGTACATCTACCTCAAGGCCGTGCACGCGGATCCATATCGGGAGGAGTCGTTCGCGTCGGTCCTTGAGCCGACGCCAGGTCCCGGAGGGGACGTCTGCCAGCCAGTACTGACTGCCGCCGCTGGCCACGACCCGGATCGCGGCGAGGAGTTCGTGTTCGGGGGCGTCCTCAAGCAGGAAGCCGCTGGCGCCGGCGGCCAGGGCGTCAAAGACGTACCTGTCGTGGTCGAAGGTGGTGAGCACGGGCACCCCGGGGAGCGACCGCGGTGGCGACGATGCGCCGAGTCGCTTCGATGCCGTTCAGGTTTGGCATGCGTATATCCATGAGAACGACGGTGGATTTGACGTTCGTGTCGATCTCGACGACCTCGGTGCCGTCGGCTGCCTCGCTGACGACCTCGGTGCCGTCGGCTGCCTCGCTGACGACTTCGATGTCAGGCTCGTCGCGCAAGATCATCCGAGATCCGGAGCGACTGAGCCGCTCGTCATCGGCAAGGAGAACTCGGATGGCCATCTCGAGGCCTCCGTTACCGGGAGGTGGGCGGTGATGAGGTAACCGCCGCCGGGCCGGTCGCCGCTGTGCATGGATCCGCCGTAGGGCGAGACTCGCTCACGCATGCCCACCATTCTCTGGCGGCACTGCCCCAAGCCGCGGAGGCATGGGCGCTGGACTCCCGCGGTGCCGGCCCCGGCGCTGCATTCGCGCTTGACCAGCTCATACAGCTTTTGGCGGGCTGCATCTTGTGCGGCTCCCGCTCTACCTCTTTTAAGTTAACGGGCCGTTACCTGATGCCGGTGAGCATCTAAGACATAGGACTGAAGCTCGGCAACCGTTGCGGTGTATCGCTTCTCAGCGGCGCGGCGTGTTGTGTAACTGTAGTGCCATTGTTTTTCGTTAGTGAAGTCCTCAATTATGACGTAGAACTTCTTCCTAGCGTCGTCGGTCAACGTAAGCCGAACTTGCTGCGTACCGAAGACTGTCTTTATCCAGGGGCTCCGGGCGTAAACTTCTTGTACCATTGCTGTTTGTCCTTGCTAGATTCGTATTTTTAACGGGCGTAAACAAGCAATGCGATAGGCAAAGTTGTCCACAGGTGCGGTCTTGTGTTCAGGGGGTCTTGCTTTAAATATCCTTGCCCTCGGTGCCTATCGCCATTTCCAGGAAAGCGTCCGACAGACTACCGCGTATTCCGCCGTCCATAACCTCGCCTTGCGCATTAGTCAGCTCGTAATGGTTTATTCGTCCAACCCCGCCTCGGTGACCTTCAAGGTCTCCGTGACCTCCAGCCCCATGCTGTCGACCTCTGCCGACCGCGTGCTGCCGGCGTCCGGAGGTCCTCGCAACGCAAGAAGGCCGTCTGCGCACGATGGATCAAGATCGGCGCGGGCAGAAGAACCTACGTAACGGGCCGCGATCGGGCTGCATATCGCAGAAGCTTACCAAGAACCTGCTTGCACTATTGTAGTTTGGTTCATGTGAAGCTGCTATGTCACATTGGCGGGCCGGTGGCCATGCGAGCGGCCCTCTAATTGCCGCGAGAGCGTCGTCGGCTGGATACTTTGTTCCTTTGCGCCGGCGGCGGTGCCAGCGGGACGTCAGAGCCCGTCGGCCTACGCCGCTCGCAGCTTGTGAGTCGCGTCGAAGATCAGCCTGGGCGCCTTCGCACGCGCGACAGAGATCAGATGGTCGATGGGGACAGCCAGCGGAGCTGGAGTCGACGTCGAGCAGCTTTTCCAGACGGTGGGGTAGTAACGCGCCAGCATCGACGGGCAGTACAGCACCAACCACCATGTGACGGGTAGGTGCTGCGCCTCGGTATTCCTCCGACTGACGGCAATACGACTCCGCACGAACCGTTCGGTTCGTCGGCGTACACGACATCGAGCACCGACGACACCGCCCTCACCGCACCGCCGCCATCCGATCCCGACGCCGCCAGACCTGACCGTTCGCGCGCTTGTCACTGCTTCGTCACGTCGACCACGGGTGCGCTCGGGCGCGAGCAGCCCGAGCCGTCGATTTGGGCGGCTTTCCGCAGGCCGAGCCACCGCACGGGTGGAGCGGTGTGTGCGATGTCGACCCCGGCTTCACGCGGCGAGCGCGAGTCCGAACGGGTAGATCTGGCCGGCACCGGCGCGGCGCAGCAGCCGGGCTACGACGGTGAGCGTCCAGCCGGTGTCGGTGAAGTCGTCGACGAGGAGCACCGGCTGCCCTGTCAGCTGCGAGGTGAGCGCGGGCGGCACCTCGTAGGCATTCCACACCTCGCGCAGGCGTAGCGCGCTGTTTGTGCGACCGGTCGACGAGGGCCTCATGTGGGTGACCTGGCCAAGGTCGGTCAGGCGTCCGATATCGGCCAGCCGGGCCGCGAGATCGGCGATCAGCACGGGTCGCCGCACGGAGCCCACGTGCACCACGCCGGCTGGTCGATGCGCCCAATCCCACGTAGCGAGCACCTGAACGCATGCCTTGACCAAGTCATCCGGTACGGGAGCGTCGGCCGCGTCGGCCGCGAGCAGTGACCTCAGAGGCGACCCGAAGCCGAGATCGGTGAGCCGCGCGATCACCCGGCCGGTCTCGGCCTGATCCGCCGCCGGCACCTTGCCCCGGACGTCGACTCCCAGGCCGGGCATGGCACTGGGCCACATCCTGCGCGGGTCGAACGGCACGCCGGGACGCCCCAACGCGGAGGACGCGGAAGAGACCGCCTCCTCATCGATCTCGCCGGCGAGCGTGAGGCCGCCGCAGTTGTCGCAACGCCCGCAGTCGAGCGCTCCGGGGTCATCGAGCTGCTCGCGCAGAAAGCGCATCCGGCACGCGGTGGTGGTCTGGTAGTCACGCATAGCGCTCTGCTCGTCATGGCGCACTCGCGCGACGTTGCGGTAGCGGTCGGCGTCGTACTGCCACGCGGCGCCCGTCGCGATCCATCCTCCACGCACCCGCTTGGCTGCGCCATCGACATCGAGCACCTTGAGCATCGTCTCGAGCCGCGAACGCGTGAGCTCGACGCGGGTCTCGAGCGCGGCGGTACTCATCGGCGCGCCCTCAGCCGCGAGCGTGCGCAGCGCCATCCGAACGTGCTCCTCGGCGGGGAATCCGACGGAGACGAAGTAGTCCCAGATCGCCTGATCCTCCGGACCCGGCAGCAGGATCACTTGGGCCCGATCAACCCCGCGACCGGCGCGACCCACCTGCTGGTAGTACGCGATCGGTGAGGCCGGTGCGCCGAAGTGGATCACGAACCCCAGGTCGGGCTTGTCGAACCCCATCCCGAGCGCCGAAGTCGCGACGAGCGCCTTCACCCGGTTGTTGATCAGGTCGTCCTCGGCGGCGAGCCGTTCGATCTGCTCGGTCTGGCCGGAGTAGGCAGCCACCGGGAACCCGCGCTCGCGCAGGTAGCCGGCAACCTCCTGCGATGCGGCGACCGTGAGCGTGTAGATGATCCCCGAGCCGGGCAGCGCGCCGAGGTTTTCGGCGAGCCACGCCAGCCGGTGCGCAGTCGTCGGCAATTTGAGCACGCCCAGGTGCAGCGACTCGCGGTCCAGGCTGCCGCGCAGGACGAGAACGTCGTCAGCTGCGTCCTGCCCGAGGCCGAGCACATCGGCAACGTCATCGACGACGCGCGTGTTGGCGGTGGCTGTGGTCGCCAGCACCGGGATGCCGTCCGGGAGCTCGGGCAACAGCGTGCGCAGCCGGCGGAAGTCGGGCCGGAAGTCGTGACCCCAATCGCTGATGCAGTGTGCCTCATCAACGACCAGCAGCCCGCAGGTCGCCGCGAGCTGGGGCATGACGTTGTCGCGGAAGTCGGGGTTGTTCAGACGCTCCGGAGACAACAGCAGCACATCCACCTCGCCGTGTGACACGTCGGCATAGACCCGCTGCCACTCGTCGATGTTGGTTGAGTTGATCGTCACGGCGCGGATGCCGGCTCGTTCGGCCGCAGCGATCTGGTTGCGCATCAGAGCAAGCAGAGGCGAAACGATCACCGTCGGCCCGCTGCCTTGCGCCCGCAGCAGCGCGGTAGCAACGAAATACACCGCAGACTTGCCCCACCCGGTGCGCTGCACGACCAACGCCCGCCGCCGGTCGGCCACCAGAGCCGCGATCGCCGTCCACTGCTCCTCGCGCAGGACAGCATCCCCGCCGGCCAGCGCGCCCAGGTGTCGTTGCGCCTGGACACGAAGTTCCGTCAGATCACGCAGGCCGGTCATTCGCCCTGTCTAGCAGGCCCGGCCGACACTTCGCCCATCGATCCGCTCGGACCAACGCCGCGATCAAGGTAGCTCGAACACACATACTCGGCGGTCGCGTGCCGTTTTTGTGCGCGTGGGGTGGTGCGCGGTCGGCGGTGGGGTTCTTTTGGCGATCTAGGGTCAGCGTTCATTTGGTGCCGCGGGGATTGCCGTCATCGGTTCTCCGGGCTGCCAACTCTCCTTGAGGCAGCAGAAAGGACCGACCTGACCGACCGCGCGTCGCTGGTCCTGGTGCTCGACTACGACGGTGTGCTGACCGGTTGCGCACCGGCTCGGTAGGTGACACCGGACGTGTTTGCCGAGTGAGAGACTGCTTGTCGGCTTGCTGGGTTAGCTGAGGGGATGGCATGCGGGGCAGGGGCGTGTGATCTTCGCTGTGGTTGTTGCCGAGGCGTCGGGTGCGACGTTCCCTGAGCTGATGGACCACGTTGCCCAGGGTTTCGAGGCGCTGGGAGCGGCGATTCTGGTGGTCGGCGTGGTTTGGTCGTTCGTGCTCGCGGTGGCGGCGGGGCGGCGGTTCGGCTGGTCGGCACGGGCTTATCTGGTATTGCGCCAGGCATTCGGCGGGACCCTGTTGCTCGGGCTGGAAGTCCTGGTCGCGGCCGACCTGGTTCGCACTGTCGCGGTCGCGCCGACCCTCGAGAATGTTCTCGTGCTGGGGCTGATCGTCGTTATCAGGACGTTGCTGAGCTTCTCGCTGGAAACGGAGATCGAGGGAGTTGCGCCGTGGCGGAGGGCCCTGGTCAGCGGCGCGGGCACGATCCGCCGGGCCTCAGCTAGCGCGCTGGAGTCCAAGACGCCGCCCTGATGGCCCCCGGCTCGTTGCCCCTGGGTACGACAGCGCCGCACCTGACCGACCGTGCGGGCGTCTCTCGCTTGCCGTCGAGCTCGTCCGGCGGGAAGCTCACGAACCACGGGAATGGGCCGCGTGGCAGCGTTGCCCGCCGGGGCCGCTGCGGTCTGTGCAGCGGTAGCGGTCCTTCCCCTCAGGGCTGACAGGGCTCGGGTCCGACATCATGCGCGCATCATCACCGCTGCGTACGACAGCGCGCCGACCCTCGGGCGACCTAGGGCGGGGCGCTGCCCCGATCAGCCCGACTCTGTAGGGAAGTAGGTTCCTCCGGGATGGGGATCCTCGCGGTCGATGTCGTAGCGACGATCCTTGCCGCAAGCCGTGCACCGGAGGTAGTGCTGGCCGTCGGAGTCGACATCTTGGACCCACTTGTGATGCAGGTTGAGACGGCACAGCAGGCTTTTGCGCTTGCCGGACTCGGGAACGGACATCACGGCCTCCTGGGTTGACGGATCCTATCGCCGGGAGAGCAACGACAGCGCCGCGCCGCAGGGAGGGGGCCCGGGCGGGGCGCTGTGCGTTCGTCTACGGCTGTTCGGGTGGCTCCTCGTGGTTGTGCCGGATCGGATCATGCGGGTCACGGGGCGGCTGGCGGTGCCGTCCGAGCGGCGGCTCTGGGCTCGCCGAACGAAGCCACAATCAACTGGCGACAGCGACGAGCACGAGCGCGGTGCTCATGACGACGACCCAGACCGTCATGATGAATCAGGACCAGAGGCCGCCTGGTCCTGATTTGCCTCCTCGACCGCCATCACCAAAGCGTCGGAGAGCCCGCGGGCGTTGTCACGGTCCAACTCCACGACCACGTGCCCGCGGTCGTTGAGGGCAGTGAGGATGCCGCGCACCTCGCCCGGACCGCCAAGTTCATGAGCCAGACGGATGATGGCCTCGGCGTCGACCTGCGGGTGGAATCCCCGCACGATGACACCCTCAGCTGTTGGTGAGACGATCACCCGGCGGCCGTCGATGTCGTCGAGGGCGAAAGGTCGCTGAGTTGGTCGACCTGGGCGCCAGCGTGCAGCGCCGGACCCGACGTGACGACTCGCACAAACCTTGTCTACTTCGTAGTTATGCACGATCCGGAGGGCAACGAATTCTGCGTCGGTTGAGATGCACGGTGGGCGTGCACCTCGGGCTCGGGGCCTGCGGGCAACATGGAGCCTGAAGGCGTGCGCAAGCGCCGAGCCGAGCTCCGCGCGCAGAATGCCGCGACAGGCCTCCGCCGATGCGGTCAATTCCGGCGCGCGAATTCGTTGTCGCCAGGCCTGCCGCCGGGTACAGCTGAGGCAATCCTTCAGGGACGAACGGTTAACAAGGTCGGGTCGCGACCTCGCGACAAACGCCCGCACCGCTGCCGGCCGCGCGCGCCAGCGAACACAGGTCTCACCGGCTGAGTGTCTAGGAATTGACGCCCGTGGCATCTCTGGTCGGCCCCGTGTCGCTGACGCCGTAGCTAGGGAGTTCGGCATCTGGACGGCCAGGATCTTGGTCGGTCAGGTGCAGCAAACGACTCGCGTGCTGTGGCGCGTCCAGCCCTGCGGTTACGCCGCTGCCCGCCGGGAACGCTGTATGTACGTGCAATTTCACCTGGAAGTGCCAGGGGTGGTTTGCATTGGGCGGCCCAATACGTACGTCTCGGCGTTGGCGCGGATGGACTCGATCTCGTCTTGGGTGAGCTCGCGCCGGACCTTTCCGGGCGAGCCGAGGACGAGGACACCGCTCGGGATGGTGGTGTTCTCCGGGATGAGCGTGCCCGCGCCGACGAGGCTTCCGCCGCCGATGGTGGCTCCGTTCATGACGATCGCGCCCATGCCGACTATGACGTCGTCGCCGACGCGGCAGCCGTGCAGGATCACGCGGTGTCCGATGCTGACTCCGTTGCCGACAACGAGGGGATAGCCGGGGTCGGCGTGGAGTACGCATCCGTCCTGGATGTTTGTCTTCTCGCCGATAGTGATGGACTCCGTCTCGGCTCTCGCGACCGCGGAGTACCACACGCCCACGTCGCGACCGATGGTGACGTCACCGACGACGGTGGCGTTGGGTGCCACCCACGCGGTTGGGTGTATCTGCGGGCTCTTTGCGTTGCGTTCGGAAATCATCGCTTCTCCTCAGGCTCCTGTGGGACGGCCGTGCCCGGTTCGTCGAGCAGCTTCAAGCGGGGCGGTGGGGCTGCCTCGCGGCGCGCGGTCATACCGATCTCTCTGCCACGACCAACCCCTACGCCGGTGATGATCGGGCGATCAGCCACTGCGGGCTGCCAGTCCGCCATCGACCGGGAGACACACGCCGTTGATGTAGGCGGCCCGATCCGAGGCCAGGAAGACGGCCGCGTTCGCGACGTCGTGCGGAGAACCCATACGTCCGGTGGGGCTCATGGCGTGTCGGGCCGCGAGCGCTGCGGGATCATTCGTGATTTGCTGGTTCACCAGCGGGGTGTCGATGAGACCTGGGAGCACCGCATTGGCTCGGATTCCGTGCCTGGCGTAGGTCAGCGCCAGCGAGACGGTCAGCTGATTCAGCGCCGCCTTCGTCGCGCTGTAGGCCGGGTAGGCGTACCCGGTGTCGCGAATGCTGGCGAGGGACGAAATGTTGATGATGACGCCGCGGCCAGCTTCAAGCATGTGCGGAAGGACGTGACGGCAGGTCAGATAGGCGCTGGTCAGGTTGACCTTGATCGAGGCATTCCACGCGTCCAGGTCGGTCTCCAACAGCGAACCCGTCCGGGCGACGCCGACGTTGTTGTGCAACACGTGCGGGGTGCCGAGCACCCCTACGACTGTGGCGACGGCCGCGACGATCTCGCTTTCGCTGGTCACATCCGCGGTGACGCTCATACCGGTGCCGCCGGCGGCCTGGATCTCCATGGCAACCCGGGCCGCCTCGGCGGGGTTCACGTCGACCGCTGCCACCGCCGCACCGGCCGCGGCGTAGGCCTTAGCTGCGGCTTCGCCGTTGCTAAGCCCGGCGCCGCTGGAGCCGGCCCCGAAGACGATGGCGACCCTGCCGTCGAGATCTCCGCCGCTCATCCTGCAACCTCCTCTACGAGCAGTTCCATTGTGACGGCGACGATGTTCGCCTCGTTGACGAGTTCTCCGGCATGGACACGGCCGAACCGGTCGATGACCAGGGCGTTGACCCGGGACATCGTCTTGTCGGGGTCGCGCAGATCGAACTGGCCTGTCGGGTGCCAAAACGCGGCCGCGGGATTGTCATGCTGCTGGCTGGTAGTCGTTTATCAGGCCGCCGAGGACAGGGTGACGGCTGATCCGTTGCGCTGGCAGTGCTGGGATGGGCTGGTCTGGGCGTGGCGGCCGTAGGTGACGACCACGGTGCGGGCGCCGCTGGTTGTAGTGCCGGGTGTACTCATTCATCACGTGGCGTAGGTGGTGTTCGCCGAAGATCAGTATGCGGTCGGTGAGCTCAGCCCGGGCGGTGAGCACGAACCTCTCGGCGTAGGCGTTCGCCCGCGGACAGCCTGCGGGGTTCTTGAGAACCGTGATGTCGGTAGCGGTGAGGACCGCGTCGAACGCGGCGGTGAACTGTCCAGCTCGGTCGCGGACGAGGAATCTGCACACTTGCGTCATCGCCGCCGCTGAGGATGCGACCGACATGCGCCTCCAGAATGGGTGCGGCGGCACTCGAAATGGACGCGGCATCGGACGGCTCCGGGCAAACGCGGTGGCGCGCTACGGTCGCCGCCCGGCTGCCCAGTCAGCGCTGGCCGCAACGAACGATGCTCATCACGGCGGTCGATGCGCATACCGGTGAATCGGTCGTGTTCGACCGCCACAGCGGAGTCGACCTCGTGGACGCCGTCGCCGCCAGCACTGCCAACGGCTTCGGTGTTCCTCCCTACAGTATCGGCGACAACCGATACATCGACAGCGGCAACCGACGCAACGAGAATGCCGATCTGGCAGCCGGATACGAACGGGTGCTGGTGCTGTCACCCTTCGGTGGCAGATCACGGCATCCGCCGGAGTGGGGCACGCACCTTGCAGCACAGCTCGACGAACTCCGCGCGAGCGGCAGCAGAGTCGATACGATCTTCCCGGACGGCGCCGCGCTCAACGCGTTCGGTGTCAACATGATGGATCTGTCGACGCGTCCGCCCGCCGCTAGAGCCGGCTACCACCAAGGCAGAGCTCTTGCCGAGCAGCTGACCGAATTCTGGCGCTGACGCCTACCAGACCAGCCGACTCGGTACGCGTGAAGACACCTGCTCATGCCGCTGAGCGCGCGGCGCCTTCACTTCCAGCCTGGCGTGCGGCCGGCTTGCTCTATCCACTCGTGCAGTCTGGTCGCTGCCCCTCCTCCAGGGTGGTGACCTTGACGTAGCGGGTCCGGTCGGTGGTTCCGAGTGGCGGCGGGGGGTCGAAGTCCGCGCCGCCAGGGAAGAAAGGCCTGGCGGATGGCCTACGTGCGAGGGCCGGAAGGGATCGTTGTGTCGCTGTTCGAGCGCATCGGCTGAGCCTCGCAACGCCCATATCTGCCGCCGCGGACAGCGCACGCCTGAACCGTCTGCGCTAAGACCCAGCCTTCGTGCCGGCGCACAGATGGATCCGTGGAGCCGCGAAACGTCAGCTCATGCCGATGTGCGTGCGGCATTTCGCGCAGAGTGCAGCGCGTGCCAAGGAGCGTTGCGGCTAATCCACTACGCCCAGCGACAACGGCGGTCAGGTCAGCCGCCCTCGCCAGCTCCGTCCGCTAGGCCATGCCCATCAGCACATCCCAGTCAAGCCAAGGTCTCAGACTGCGGGTCGGTGCTCAACGCTATGCGATGCGGGAAGCGGTGCACCTCCTGCGGCCAACCAACCGCGACCGCGATCCTGCCGGCCCAATACCGTGCCTGGGCATCGTCGGGCACATCGACGACCGCGAAGCCGCCGAGGTGCTCCTTGGTCTCGACGAACGGCCCGTCGGTGAATACGGGCGAGCCGCTGCTCGGGTCGACGCTGCATACAACGGTCGACGCGTCCAGACCTCCGTCGCTGAAGACGAAGACACCGGCGTCCGTCATCTCCTCGATCACGGCCCGAGCGGACGTGGCCTTCTCGCGCAGCTCCTCCAACGTGTGGTCGGGCACCCACTCGTCGTTGAAGGCGATCAGGTACAACGCCATCTCAAGCTCCTCTGCTCAAAGGCAGCCCGGACGGCTGCCACTCACCTTCTCCACGAACGCACTCGCGTCGATACGACACCCCAGCCAAGATTGTTTCCAAGCTTCCGCATCGAAGTCGGTCGAGCCCTTCGGGAACGTCGGCTCCCCGCCGCCGCCGAGCGTCCGCAGGACCGACGATCGTCCGCGCGAGCGCCGAAACTCGCCGCGGGATCGTCGGGACGCAAAACGGGTCGGGCTCAGTGTCGAGGCTCCGCAACACGGCTCGCATGCGACCGATCCTGCCGCAAGAAACGCATGCTCATGCCGCGCATCGTGAGCGCGTAGCCGTCGATAGGTGCGGCGGCGGACGTCTGGTCTTGATGCTCAGATGGATTGCTATGCGCGAACGCACGCTCATGCCAAGTTGAGAGTCCTTCTCCCACGGGTCTGTGGTCGTGTCGTAGGGTCGATGTGTCGGAGTAAAAACGTGTTCTTGGCTGTGCAAATGACCCGGCCACGGAGTTCGCGACGCGCGGTATCGAGTGATCCGCCACTTCTTTCGCCTAACGGAGTGCCGTCATGAGGGGTGCACAGTTCAATCGGTTCGGTGGACCGGAGGTCCTTGAGATCGTCGATCTTCCCGATCCCCATCCCGGTGCCGGCGAGATACGCATCAAGGTCCGTGCCGCCGGGATCAACGCCAGCGACTTGAAGAAGCGCCAGGGCCTGATGGACCAGGAACTTCCACAGACGCTGGGCTATGAGGCTGCAGGCATCGTCGATGAGATCGGCGAGGGTCTCTCGGGTGTCGCGGTCGGTGACCGGGTCTTCGGCGCTTCACCCTACGGAGCCGCCCAAGCGGAGTTAGCGGTGCTGTCTTATTGGGCTGCGATCCCGCAATCGCTCGACTATGCAACGTCGGCAGCGATCCCTGTGGCGGCCGAGACGGCGGCACGCGCACTCGACCAGCTCGGCGTCGCAGCGGGCAGCATCGTGCTCATCAACGGTGCCTCCGGCAGCGTCGGGACTGCCGCCGTGCAGCTCGCGGTGGCGCGCGGCGCACGTGTCATCGGCACGGGAAGTCCAGGCACCCATGAGGCTCTCCGTTCGCTTGGCGCAGAGCCCGTGGCATACGGTGAGGGCATGTCCGACCGAATCCGGGCCATCGCGGCGGCAGGTGTCGATTTGGGCCTGGATGTGGCTGGCAATGGGGTACTTCCGGAACTGGTAATGCTGGCCGGCGGCCCCGAGCATGTGATCACGATCGCCGACTTCCTGGGCGCGAAGCAGACGGGCGTCCGTTTCAGTCGCGGCGATACCGGTCGCGCAACCTATGCCCTGGCCGAGGTCGCTCGCATGGCCGAGAGTGGGCAATTCTCCATCACAGTCGGCCAGACATTCCCCCTGGCCGAGGTGGCCCAAGCGCACCGTGTCGGCGAAGCTGGCACTATCCGCGGCAAACTCGTCCTGCTCATGGACTGACCGCTCAGAGGAACTCAGCACCAATCGTCCTGCGTCAAAACCTAGCCAGCCTCGGCCGCCGCACATCCGGAATTTCGGCGATGCCGTACGTCCGACTCTGCCGATCAGCGCCCATGCGATGGCGGATCGTTGTCTGGGACTATCTGGTAACCCGTTTGGCTGCACTTCTGGGGCGGGCCTGAGGTTTGTGTGGCGTCGAGTTCGGTGACGAAGGACAGGATCGCCTGAGCGAGGGCGTCGGGCGCCTCCATTGCGACGTAGTGTCCGATGCCGTCGAGCTGAACCGAAGCGACTTCGCCGTGGGTGACCTGGCGGAGCGTCTTGACGGTCATCGGGCCACCGAATCCGCCGACCGCGAGGGTCGGCATCGCCAGCGGACTGGTCGCCGCGAGAACTTTGAGGTCGTCGCCTTCGGCCAGCATGGACTGGTACAGACCGATCGCTCCGCGCCAGCCGTCAGCTCGGGAGTAGACCCGGACGAACTCATCGACATCGCTCTCGGAGATGGCACCAGGCAAAGCGGTCATCGACGGAAACGCCCACCCGCCGATGAGGTCTCGCTCTCGGCCGGGGAACAGCATCTCGGCGACCCCGGGAGCCGCCAGGACGCCGACGTGCCACGAGCCACCGTGGGTGATGTCGCCGAGGCTTTCAAGTCCGAAACCGGCCAGGCCCATCTCGATGCCAGTAAAGCTGGCGACGTCGGCCGGGTGCGTAGCGGCGAATCGGAACAAGGTTCCACCCGCAATGTCTTGGCCGGCTAGGTGGACGGCACCCAGGCCGAGGGCCTGGATCAGCTGGTGGAGATCTTCGGCCATGGTGGCGCTGTCGTAGTTGCCGGGCTTGTTGTCGGAGTCGCCGAAGCCTCGAAGGTCGACCGCGACGACGCGGTGGGTCTTGGCCAGCAGCGGGATCAGCTTGTGGAAGGCCCACCACGACTCCGGGAAGCCGTGCACGAGCAGGATCGGCGAGCCGTTCTCGCCCGCGGACACGTAGTGCAGCGTCGTGTCGTCGACCGATGCGTTGTGGTGTTCGACCTCGGCGATGGTGGCTGGAGTGTTCTGTGTGTCCATGGCGGTGCTCTCCTCGGAGTGAAGCAATATTTGACAACCTGGTTGTCATTCTGTTGGAAGACAACCAGGTTGTCAAACTGCATTGGGACCGTTAGCGTCGACCCGTGAACACCTCGCGCGGCGCTGAGCTGGCGACGCTTCTGCTCGGTGGTTTCACCGCGATGGTCGACGAGGTCGTCATCGAGCTCGACCGGCGAGGTCACCCCGGGGTGACCGCGAGTCACGAGTTCGCGCTGCAGGCGATAGACGCCGGCGCCCGTAATGCGGCTGAGCTGGGTCGCGCCCTTGGGGTGTCGAGGCAAGCGGCCGCCAAGTCGATCGCCGCGCTCGAAGAGCTCCGCTACCTCGAGCGTCACAGCGACCCGTCGGACGGCCGCCAGAAGCAGCTCATCGTCACCGATCGCGGCTATGAGATGGTGCGAATCGGCGCCGCGGTGTTCGACCTGATTCGGGCCCGATGGTCCAAGCAGTTGGGACGGGCGCAGCTCGACCTGCTCGAATCCCGTTTGCGGGCGCT
Organism: uncultured Actinomycetota bacterium; assembly: GCA_963779485.1. GTDB lineage: Bacteria > Actinomycetota > Actinomycetes > Mycobacteriales > Jatrophihabitantaceae > CAVVJA01. The sequence goes on from CAVZYJ010000018.1 coordinate 93,467, forward strand.
CGTCGCGCCCGAAGGCGAGCCCACCGTCCCCCAATTCGCTGATTGATCCGGATCCTGATCGTTCGCGGACTGCGCGGCGATTGCGGACTACGGCGTTTCGTAGACGGTAGCGTTTGCTGACCGCCATCCGGACAAGGATGCTTGCGCAGCGATGAGACAGCCTCCGCGCCGGTCGCCATGACAGCAGAGTCGATCATCCCTTTTCACGGGTCGGGCGCGGCGGCATGCGCTATTGCGGGCGCGGCGGCCATTTCGTGGGTGAGCTGTTCGCCTTCGATGTCGGGATCGGGCACGTATTTTGCGAACCATTTGGGGTGGTACCAGAACTGGGCGCCAACGATGGCCATGGTCGCCGGTACGAGCAGGAGTCGGACGACGAAGGCGTCGAGGAAGACGCCGGTAGCGAAGAGAAGCCCGAACGCGCGAGTGGTGGTGTCCGGGGTGAACATGAACGACGCGAAGATCGAGAACATGATCAAAGCGGCGGACGTCACGACGCGGGCCGACAGGGCAGTGCCGCGTTGCACGGCGGCGCGGGCGTCGCCGGCGAGGGTGAACTGCTCTTTGATTCGCGAGACGACGAAGATCTCGTAGTCGCTGGAAAGTCCGAAGACGACCGCCAGCATGATGATGGGCAGGTAGCTGATGGTTTCCGAGGGCTCGATCCCCAACAGGGACTTGCCCCAACCCCATTGGAATACCGCCACTTCAACCCCGAACGCGGCGAAGAACGACATCAGGAACCCGACGATTGACTTGATCGGGACGAGGATGGTGCGGAAAGCGAACGTCAGCAGCAGGAACGCCAAACCGATGACAACGGTAAGAAACACGGGAAGCGCTGAAGAGAGCTTGCTGGAGCCATCGATATTCGATGCGGTCGTGCCGCCGACCAGGATCGTGGCACCGGTGTCGCCTTCGATGCTGGTCCAGTCCGCTCCCTGCGGATGGCGTGCACGAGGTCAGCGGTGGGGGGTCGTTAGGTCCCGTCCTGGGTATCAGTTGGATGACGACAGTGTTTTCTACCGGAGGTTGGGCGGCCACGCTCGCGACGTCGTTTTCCTTCTTCAGGTTGGCGACGAGTTGGGTCGAGGCGTTGGGGCTGGCGGCCTTGCTGATGTCGGTGACGATCAGCGGCTGGCCGTTGAACCCGACACCGAAGCCTTTGGTGGTGAGGTCGTAGGCCTTGTGGGCGGTATCCGATTTGGGTTTCGACGCGCCGCTGGGCGTGCGAGGTGTCGAAGTAGCGGTGCGAGAGCTGGTCACGCATCCCGATGATCTGTCGCCACGGGATGCCGGGTTCGGTGGCGAGCAAGGCCGGGTCGAGGGCCTTGACCGCCTCACCGATCTCGATCAGCCGGACCCGTACGGCATCGAAGATCAGACCTTGATCGAGATCGCCGTGGGTGAGGTGCTCGCGGATGGCCGCGCAGGCGGCGCGATGTCCTCCAGACGTTGCGCATCGTGGCGGCTCACAGCGGCACCAGCTCGGCAAGTACAACCGGGCGCACCCCGGGTTTGAGGTCGGCCGCCGGGATCAGCTCAACCGGGGCATCCAGGATCTGCTGCAATCGCTCTTGCACGCGTGCCACGCCGAACAGGCCGATGCCGCTCGGACCGATGCTGGATCAGCCAGCACATCGTCGCTACTCCGTTGCGCGGTCTTGCCCACGCGCGTAGACATACATACTCTCCGGATTTCGCGGGGTCCGTGCACGCGACCGGTCAGGGAGGCCGGCGACGTGGACCCATCTGGCGAGGCCCGGGCAGCCTTGCGAGGGCAGCGATACCAAATTGTCAACACGCTTGCCCATGTGCCCGATGCACCTGGCCGCTATGCCGTTTATGGCTCTCGCGAGGCTGGGAGGGACTCCAGCTCGCGTGCGAGAGTGAGCAGCGAAGTCTCTACGTCGGGAAGGCCGAGGACAGCCTCGTCAGCCGAGACCTGAAAACACACTTCGCGACGGGACGTACTGGGTCGTCGACGGTACGGCGGTCATTCGCGGCGCTCCTGCGAAATTCACTCGATCTGAGTGGACAACCGTTCGGCCGCTTGCCGCATTGTTGATGACAGCGCCTGTCCCCCTGAACCGAGCGGTGCCACACTGTGGAAATGGGCATGATCCGCCTCTCGTTCGCCGCGGCCGGGATGGCTGTTCTGCTGGCGCTCAGCGCCTGCAGCTCGTCCTCGTCGGGCAAGAACGGCACGACGCCGCCGTCGACGCAACCAGCGGCTAGCAGCTCGGCGCCAAGCTCCGGCCCCACGGTCACGATCAAGGACTTCGGCTACAGTGGCACGCTGACGGTCAAGGCGGGCACGAAGGTCACCGTGGTGAACGACGACTCGGTCGCCCACACTCTGACCGACAAGAAGACCCACAAATTCGACACCGGCTCCATCTCCGGAGGCGGTGGAACGGGTTCATTCACCGCACCATCCACGCCGGGCAAGTATCCGTTCGGCTGCACCATCCACCCGGAGATGGCGGGCACGTTGACCGTCACGTCCTAGCCGCCTCCGCCATGACCGATCGTGAGTCCCTCGATTCGCGACGGCGGTGCTTGTGCCGCTGCGTGGCCGACAATCACGCACGGCCCGAGCTGGTCAGCGACCGGACGAGGTGCAGTGCCTGCTCACGCTCATGACCGGCCCATCCGGCTCTCAAACCGTTTCGGGCGCATCCCGACCACACCAGATTGGGCGCCGCGACCCCGACAAGCTCGCTCGCGCGATCCGGCACGCTTCCGCGTCGTCCGTTGGCACGCCGAGCCCAACCGCATCACGCCGTGACGCCCACCGACGCGCGTTCCCGGACCTGGTAGTGGGCGATGCCCGACCCGCCGGGTGTCGCAATCGAGCGCCCAGAATGCCGCCCCAACTGCCCGCCGTCGCGGACAGATTCCTGCGCGCGAATCGGCGCTATGCGAGCGTACCGATGACGATAATGACGTTGGTGCGGCACCGGTGAGTCCCTTGAGCCGTCGGTAGCGCGGGTCGGCGATCAACCCGACGCGGCATATGTGATTGGAGGTGTCACCAATGACCGCCTGCGCGTAGCGCGGCCTGGAGGATCCGGTTGACGTGATTGCCCGAAGAGGCGATCTGTGATGTGTATGGGCTACGGGATGGTCGAGATCGCGGCGGAAGCGCTATTGGCGCCAGCCCGCCTGGCGGTCTGTATAACCGTCGGCTCAGCCTACGTTGGTTCGAACCCAACACCCGCCACCAGCGGAAGCCCAAATATATAAGGCGAAACTCGATCGATACGATCTAGTCACACATCCGAAAGGCGACGGTCTCCCGACCCGTCGCCTTTCGCGTTAAGCACAGCAAGGTGGCCGGAATATCTGTATCTATAGGGCGAAGCTGGCACTGGATCCGTCTTCCGGGGATTCTCCTGCCGCCGTGATCTGGAGTTCGCGGGATATCCGCGGGATCGACTTGCACGTAGCGGGCCTCGATCTGCAGCGCGAACAGCACGTAGATCCGGCGCAGGGCCCACAGCGGCGACGTGAAAGAAGTCGCCGGCCAGCGCCGCCGACGCTTGGTCGCGCAGAAATTGCCGCCATCTCAGGTCGCCGCCGCGCCGGGGCACACGCCCAGCTTCTTCGTCAATGGCCAGCGCAACTAGGATCCTACGACATCGCCACCCTCCGTCGCGCCATCCACACCACACGTTCCCGCGCAACCATCTTCCGCGCCACGCGGTAAGGCTGGATCGGACGCCTCGGGGTCGAGGTAGAGGTCGGCGCCCTCGCTCCCGTCAGGGTTGGTGAATGGCACGGGCCTGATCGAAGGCCCCACACGGCTGCCTTCGAACCGCTCGAGGAGCTGCTGCTGGCTCTCGCCCTCGTCGCACATCCAGCCGTTGAAGTAGACGAGCGCCCGCACCTGGTCGTTGCCGGTCGCGGCGGTCGAGATGACATTGCCGCCGTAGGAGTGGCCGACGAGCACGATCGGACCGGTCAGAGTCCGCAGGAACTCGGCGAGGTAGGTCGCATCGCCAGCGAGATCGCGAAGCGGGTTGCCGAACCCGACTGCGCGGAAACCTCGGCCCTGCAGGGCGCGGATCTCAGCGACGAAGCCCGTCGCGTCGGCCCATGCACCGTGGACGAGGACGATCGTCGGGGCTCAGCAGCCATCGTCGCCACCGCTCCTTTGTCGACGGTTTGATCGTGCCGCGACTGTATCCCCGGCTGGCGTACGCAGCCGATGGACGCTTGTGCTTGTAGATCGCCGGCGCCTGCGGCGATTCGAAGAACTTCCTGTTACGACTCATCCTCGACTCCGGTGAATTGCATGAATCACGAGCCTATGGCGGTGCGCACCGCCACACAGGGCGCTGCGCGCCTTTGCTCGTCGCGTCGCGCTTGGTAGCCCGTGTCAGGCTCGAACAACCGACCGATGACTAAAACCCGATGCCAGCGCTTCGCGCACATATCGCCGTGGGACACTCTGCCAAGCTGCTGATCCGCTGAACGCGACGTTGTACGACTCGCGCAACTCCGGGCCCTCGGCGCGCATCTCGGGGAGTAGGTCGGCGCGAGCCTTGACCGAGACATAGCGGCCGCACATCGCGGTTTCCCTTCCGCTGTCGGCGGCCTCACCGTCGCCCACGATTGACGCTAGCCGCCCACCCTGACGAAGTGGCCGAGACGGCCGCCCGACCCGGGCAATGAATATGCCGCCGATCGTCGGGCCAGTGCCCGTCGATTCGGGCGTACGGAGTGCCGATAACGTCCGAGACAGCGCCTGTCCAGGTCGGTTGCCGGACGACAAAGTCATGACGGCACCCACGAGGGAGACAGGCGAGTTGCACGCCGGGCTTCCCAGCCGGTCAGTAGCGAAGAGATCGCGAAGCCGACCACTCCAGAGGGCCTTGTTGCGTTGAGCTCCGCCGTGGCACGAGGGACAGTCCTGTGGTGATCGAGGAGCCGACGTTGTCCGGTCCGATTTGCTTGTACGCGCGCAGGCTGCGTGGCGGGTAGACCCGTTCGGTGGTCAGCGCCGCACCTTCGGGCACAGGCAAGACTGCCTGCCGCGGGCCGGCGGCGCCGTATTGCTGCATGGTGACGACGGCAGCAGGTCCGTGGCTGGGTTCGGCCCACTGGGCCGGCGCCGCATCACGGCCCGCACCTGGCTGGCCTCATCGAGCATGACTCGTAGGTCGGTGAACCCATACTCCGGCTGAGCCGTGACGTTGCCGTGGCGGGAAGCTGCTCGCGTCAGTGATATATCCGTAAGGCGTGGAGCCCGAGTTTACTGTGTCCTGCCGGACGTAGGCGATCCGTATCGCACGACATCGCGGTGCGATGAGTTTCGCCACGCATAGACGTGATGGTCTGGGCTATTCGAAAGCTGTTGCCGTTGGCGCATCACGCTGGGGAGGTTCCGTGATGGGGCCCGCGCAGGATGTAACGTAGCGCGGTAATAACGCGCTGCGTTATACTAGGTTGTGTGCTCCGGTCGTTCGCCGACAAGGACACCGAACGAGTCTGGCGACGCGAACGCTCACGCCGCCTTGACCGGACAACGCAACGGGCGGCGCTACGAAAGCTTCTGATCTTGGATGCGGCGGAGACCCTCGATGACGTGCGGATCCCACCGGGTAATCGGCTGGAGAAGCTGCGCGGCGGTCGGGCCGGCCAGTACAGCATCCGGATCAACCAGCAATGGCGCGTCTGCTTCCGGTGGACAACCGCCGGCCCGGACGACGTCGAGATCGTCGACTACCACTAAAGAGGAGGCTACGACATGAGCACCACCGCCATGGCGCCCATCCACCCCGGCGAGGTTCTCGCCGGGGAGTACCTCGCCCCGCTCGGCATCACCCAACACAAGCTCGCCGTGGCTATCGGTGTGCCACCCCGGCGTATCAACGAGATCGTGCACGGCACGCGTCGGATCACCGCAGACACCGCGTTGCGGTTGGCTCGCTACTTCGGGACATCGGAGCGGTTCTGGATGAACCTTCAGGGTCGCTACGACCTGGAACTCGAGCGTGATCGGCTTGCTGGTGAGCTCGACCGGATCCGTCCACTCGCCAGCGCTTAGCCGTCCTGCTCGCCGATCGTTGTCCGCTCACCACTGGAGTCGATCAGCGGGAGGGAAACGGGCCCAACAACGCAGGACGCTGCCGACGACGCGGCGCCGGCACCCCGCGCCCGATAGGCCCTATCAGCTCACGCGACAGCGCGACCGCTGCGGTACGCCGTGAGACGTTGCGCCACCCGCCACCGATGGATCCGACGAGGGTTGTCGGCACCAGGGCGTCCCGTGACCGTAGGCGTCTCGCCGACCGGCGGTGTCCACCGACCGGGTTCCCGAGCAAGTGGTGGAGGACACGACGCAGCAAACCGTGGACCGGCACCTTGTGCGCAGCGCGCTACGGACGCTGTCGACCGAGCATCGACAGGTGCTGTTCGAGTGCTATTTCCGCGGCGCCTCAGTGGCCGAGGCCGGCTCGACCCTTGGCGTGCCAGCGGGCACCGTGAAGTCCCGCACCCACTACGCGCTGCACGCCCTGCGACAGGCAATTGACGCCATGGGAGGCGTCACATGAGAACCACCGACCGGTCTAAACCTCGGCGACTGCCGGGCGCCGGGTAAGGCGACGACCGGTCCGGCGACGCAGCACGACCAGCTGCTCGTCACTACTGTGTGCCCCTGAGCCAGACCGCCTCACGTCACTTCGCGGTCGGCCACGCCGCGCCGCCGTCGACCGTACGAGCCGCTCGCGCGCGTAGTCGTCCCTCGCCAGTGATGACCCGATTCATAGCGTTCCCTCCTGCCGATGTGCTTCATAACTGCACCTCGGGTGAGGACATCCGGGTGACGTACCGGTTGATCTGCCCCTCGTCGCTGATCGACACGCTCGATAAGAAATTGGCGGTCGCCCCGCCGGGCAGACCGACCACGCGGCCGTCGATGACGTACTGCACGCCGTCGTCGGCCACCGCAACCGTTCGGATCTGGTGGCGGGCCGTGTTGGTGCCGCGCGCCAGGAACACCTCGTGGATGGCCGCGCGACCGACAGCTACGCCGCGAGCGCCGTCGGGGCTGCGCGGCGGGTAGCTGTACACGGCGTCGGGCGTGAAGCAGCTTGCCGCGGCCGCCATCTGACCAGATTCCAGATTGGCGAGGTAACGGCGCACCGCATCCTCGGCGAGCGACGGATCTGGAACCCGACGGGTGGATGGGCCGTGCGGGCGTGGCGCGGGCGGGTGACGGTAGACCAGCAGTCCGGTTACCTGAGCGCTCGCTACGCGCGCCGATGCCGTCACCTCGGCCGCTGCCCTAGAGGTCGTGACCGCCCCCTCGAGGTAATGCGCGTCCCCCCGCGCGCAGTGCAGGGTGGTCCTCGGTACACCCCACCGCAGGGCCTCGCTGGTGAGCAGCGCGACAGCATTGGGGCGCCCGCGCGCCACCATCCGCGGTCCGTTTTCCGGCCCGGCACCGGGCAGCGCAACAACGGCGTCCTCGGCGATCACGCGTCCGGGTTCGGTATACAGAGATTCAAGATCTATGAGCACTCGCACTGCCTGCCAGCATCGGGCCTAGGCGTCGTGTCAACGAGCCCGCGACGTCGGCGCATGCCTGGGTCTTCAGAATCCGACACGCTTGGTGTAGCCACCGTCCACGACAACGTGTGCGCCATTCACCCAGCTCGCCGCGGGGCTGGCGAGAACGGTCACCATGTTCGCGACCTCCTGTGCGGTGCCCATCCGCTTCATCGGGTGCGCGTCGCGATCACGCTCGAATATCGCTGGCCGCCGCTCGCGCAGACTGTCCCACTTGCGTCCCTCGATCAGGATCGGGCCGGGCGACACGGTGTTGGCGCGGATGCCCAGCGGCCCCCAGCGCTGCGCCAGCTGAGCCATGTAGTTGATCGTCGCGGCTTTCAGCGCGCCATAGCTGGGACTGATTGGGACGTCGTGGTGCTCGATCGCGGTGATGGTGCCGATCTGCACGATGGCGGCGGCATCTGAACGTTCGAGGTAGGGCTTGGCCGCCTCGCACAGCGCGACGCATCCCAGGACGTCGACCCGGAAGTTGACTTCCCACGGCTCTCGTCCCTGTCCGTGCTGTCCGCTGGCGCTGGCGTTGCTGACCAGGATGTCGATGCCGCCGAGCGCGGCCGCGGCCAGGGCGACCCAGCGGCGTACCGCCTGGTCGTCGGCGAAGTCACATACGTGCCCGACGACGGGGCCGAGGTCGTGAAGTTCCCGCACCGCTGTCTCGACGCCTTCGCGGTCCCGGGCGCACAGCGCAACGGACGCCCCCTCGCCTAGCAACGTCTCGACCACTGCCCTGCCGATGCCCTGACTTCCGCCGGAGATCAGTGCCCGCCGACCCGAAAGACCCAGTTCCATGTTGTCCTCTACGACCTGAGCACGCGCGCGCGTCCCGTCACCCGAGCGCGTCATCACAGATCTCGTCGCCGGCACCGGCTTGGTGCACGCACCCTAAGTCATCTAGATGAGTGGGGCAAGCAGCTTCCGCGTACAGGGTTGCCTAGGGTGGGGGCATGGCAGCTCCGCGGGACGGCCAGCCGGCCCTGTACCGGCGCATCGCTGACACCTTGCGGGGACGGCTGGACGCCGGCACCTACCAGCCCGGCGGCCGGTTACCCAGCGAGCCGATCCTTGCGGCCGAACTCGGTGTGCACCGCCTGACCGTGCGGCGCGCGGTGGAAGAGCTGGCCCGGGAAGGACTGGTACACCCACGTCAGGGGGCGGGCACCTTCGTGACGCGTCGCCCCGCGCCCCTGGCCGTCACCGTTCCGCTCACCCGCGACGAGTTCGCGTCAAGCCTGCGAGCGCAGCTCGAGACTCGCGGACAGCGCTACACGGATCGTCTGGTGACAACCGAACTCGCCGACGACAACCGGGCACGGCGCGAGCTGCGCGCTCCGCGGGTACGCCTGCGACGTGTCGACAGCAACCTCGAGATCGACAGTGAGGTGTGGGTCTGCTCGACGGCGTGGGGCCCCGACCGGCTGCTGCGCGACGTCGCCTCGGTCTGGCGCCAGACCGACGGTATCTACGGCGTACTTCTTGACACCTCCGCGGCACCGCTGCGCTACGTCTGGCGCTCCTTCGGCGCGGAGCCGGCCTCGATCGAGGACGCGCACCGCCTGGGGGTGACGCCCGGCAGTCCCGTCCTGGTCCGTGAGGGGCTCACCGCCGACGCCAACGGCAAGCCAGTGCTCTGGGTCCGGCGCCGCGCGCGCTTCGACCGAGTGCGTTACGTCCTTCACTACGACACCTGAGCGGTGGGATTCGTCGCATCGGCTTGACGTGATCGTCCAACCGGCCGCATCCTGCTAAGTCATATAGATGACCTGATGGGTTCCGCTGGGGTCTGGCCCACGAATCGCGATCAGTCTTCAGGAGGTAGCGGTGTCGACGCCCCCTTACACAGCAGCGCTGGACTTCGATCCGGTGCTGCGGGACGACGCCTTCGGGGTCATGCGGCGCCTCGTCGGCCACTACAGACGCAAAACAACCGACCAAGCCATTGGGCAGTACCGCGAACCGGTGGCGAACTACCGCGATCCCGAGATCTGGCAACAGGAGATGGAGCGGATTCACCGCGTCATCCCGCTACCGATCGCACTGTCCGCCGAGCTGGCGACGCCGGGCAGCTACAAGGCCGTCGATATCCTGGGCACCCCCCTAGTGGTCACCCGTGACGCCACCGGCGTCGTCCACGCGATGCTGAACGTCTGTCGGCACCGAGGCGCCGAACTCGTCCCGGCGGGCGTGGGCCATACGCGTCGGCTGACCTGTCCCTATCACGCGTGGTCCTACGACCTCGGCGGCTGCCTTGTCGGCGTCAATGCCGAGGAAACCTTCGGCCCCGTCGACCGTGGTGCGATGAGCCTGCGGTCCCTACCTGCCGCCGAGCGGGCAGGCTTCGTGTTCGTCTGCCTCGACCCGTCCGGATCAATCGACCTCGACGCCTGGCTCGGGGACATGGCACCGCTGCTGGACGGCCTCGGCCTCGATCGCTGTTTTCACCACTCGACAACGCATCTGCCGGGTCCGAACTGGAAGCTTGTCGTCGACGGCTATCTCGAGGGATACCACTTCGCGTCGTTGCACCGGACCACCGTGTTCCGCACGAATCACTCGAACATGGCCACCTTCGACCCGTTCGGACCTCACATGCGCGTGGCCTTCGCACTCAAGACCATCGGCGGTGTTGCTGACAGCCCGGAAAAGACGTGGGAACCGGCCACCAACGTCGGACCGATCTTCTGGCTGTTCCCCGGCATCGCCATCGCCGGTGGATGGCGGCGCATCGTCGAGATCTCATTCGTGTTACCGGGCAAGACCTGGGACACCTCGCTGACCGAGCAGCATGTGCTGTTACGCCAGCCGCCCGTGGACGACGAGGAGATCAAAGTCGCCGACCATGCCAGAGACTGGTTCTACGACGTAACCCTGGACGAGGACTACGCAACCGGTGAAGCAGTACAGCGCGGGCTACACGCCTTCACGAACGAAGAGTTCGTCTTCGGACGCAACGAACCAGGCGTGCAACATTTCCATCGGACAGTCACTCAGATGATCAAGACGCCACCTGGCACCTTGGCCCAAGCGCCGACGGCACCGCCGACCACCGCATCGGACCGCTAACGTCCTATCGTGTCCACCATTAGGGTCCGCGGGGGGTCAACGGTTAACCTCACCCGATACGTTCGAAGTGGTCCGTCTCGTTGACCGACCGGACCACTACTCGGCCGCTCGGAAGTCGAACGACCCGAGAGATGCCGGTGTAGTCAGCGTTGAACCACATCACCCGACGCGCACCGATGATGTGCGCGAGGTAGGCGGAGATGAATCCTCCGTGGGTGCTGACCAAGATCCGTTCGCACTGCTGATGGCGCTCCGGTCTGCGGGGCGATTCCCGGCGAATAGATCGCAGCGGGTGGGCCGCTTCACCGGTGGATGCCGTTGTTCGCATACTGGGCCGGAGCCTGGTAGCCGATCGCGCTGTGGCGTCGGCGGTGGTTGTAGTCCTGTTTCCAGTCGGCGATCACGACGCGGGCTTGGGCGAGGGCCCAGAAGATGTTGATGTTGAGGCACTCGTCGCGGACCCTGCTGCCGAACGAGTCGATGTAGCCGTTGCGGCCACGGCTCGCCGGGCGGGATGAAGTGCAGACCGACACGTTCGCCGGCCCAGTCGGCCATCGCCGCGCAGGCCAGTTCTGGTCCGTTGTCGCAGCGCAGCACACCCGGGTAGCCACGCACGGCGGCGAGGCGATCCAATATTCCTATGGCTGTTCTCGACGCAGTCCGCGGTCTGCAGGCTGTTGGCGAGCAGGCACGGTGCAACCGGTGAGGCGAGCGAAGACCTTCCGGTCAGGCGGTGCTGAGCGAGATGTGGTTGCAGGCCTCGCACGTTTTCTCAGGAATCACCCCGAGCCGCATCAGCCCGCCGAAGATTTTGCAGCCGATACAGAATGCAAAGATCGACTCAAGCCCGGCGGCCGTGATCATCAGACCGAGCAGAACTTGCGTCGCGGCCGGATGTCCCACGCCAAGCAACACGACAGCAGTCGCCGTTACCACCGCTCCGACGCCCTGCGCGAAACGCTTCGGCGGCCCGGCTACCAGCTTCGGTGCACCGAGACGTGGCGCCACCACCTTGGTCGCAAGCCGGGCTAGCGGGCTGAGCCTGGGTCCGGCGAAGACGCGCGCCATGAACCCGAGCGAGATTGGCACGGTAACCCACAGCCATGCCTGGCTGGCGGTCAGGCTAAGGACGAGCGTCAGCGAGCTGAGCAGCAGCACGCCGCCAGCGACCGTGCGGGCGGCCTTCTCGTTCACCGGGTTCGGGAATCCGATGATCTTGCGGAATCTCACGTCCAGCGCAACGAATCCGTAAGCCAGTTTCTTCCTTGCCTGCAGAGATGGTTCAACCTGGTGCCATGTCTACCTTACCGGCGACATGAGGCGGCCTTCTGGGTCCACCGGGCCGAATGCCGAAGCCGAGGCCATCAGATCAGCTGGCGACGTTCCTGCGCGACGAACGCAAGCTGCCGATGAGGCATCGGGGTTGCCCGGCGCGGACCCAGGCGCAGGTGGCGAGCGAGGCTGTCTTCGGTGGCGCCGACGACGGTGGAGGCGATAGGTGCGGTGCCGGGCTGGATCGACGTGGTCGACCCGGCCGACGTGTACTACCGCGCTGTTGGGTGCGACGGCATCCCGGACGGGTGAGCATGGGTGGTCTCCGCTGTTCGAGACGAGTCCTTCTCGGCGTTCGAGCGAGCTAAGCGCTGGTCGGGTTGACTGGACCCTAATGGTCACGACATTCGACTTCGCGTTTGAGCCGGCTTACCGGCTGTTGAGCCTGCCGTTCGGGGTGCGCCCGTCGACGGCGCAGGTCACCATGAGCGAGGAGCTGCTGGTGGTGCGCTTCGGGCCGTGGCGGCTGAACACGGGTTTGGGCAACATCATCGACGCCCGGCTGGCCGGTCCGTTCCGGCTGCTTCGCACGGCCGGTCCGGCGCGGTTGTCGCTGGCCGATCGCGGTTTGACGTTTGCCACGAACTCCCACCAGGGAGTGTGCGTCAGGTTCGCCGAGGCGGTGCCGGGGATCGAGTGCACGGGACGGTTGCGGCATCCGAACCTCACTGTCACTGTGACCGATTGCGCAGCGCTGCTCGCCGCGCTGGCCCGATGAGTAATGGTGCCGACGTGACTGGCTGCTGGTTCATCGGACCAGGGTCGGGTGCCGTAAGCCGAGCAGGCCAGCCACGGTCGGCACGCCGTGTCGGCGGTGCTTATGCCAACATGGTTCGTTGGCTGCGTCGTCCTGTGGATCATCGTCTTCTCTCCATACAGGTTCAGCCGCACGTGAGCACATCCGTGACGCACGCTGAGCAGGTCTCATCGTGGCCACGTGGTCACCTCGGCTTCGGTCACCGGGTCACCCGCCATGAGTCGGGCGCCAACAGCCTTGGCGAGCCGCGGCGTGGCTCCGGCTCCGGCAAGTGCCAGCGGGGCGCGCCGGGCGAGTGCGGCAAGCGTTGCTCGCCGCGGTCGGAGAGATTCCGTGAGCGTGGCCGCGAGAACGATCAGGTCGGGCCGCGTGGCATCGACTGCTCGCGTCAGCTCGTCGAGCGGCGTGTTCGCACCGAAGTAGTCGATCCGCCACCCCCTGCGGTTCAACACGATCCCGTAAACCATCAGTGCGAGATCGTGCAACTCACCGGGCGGGCAGGCAAGTACGGCGCGGGGTCCGTGCCCGCTTCCCCAACCCCGGGCGAGCCCCGCTAGCCGGCCACGGATGACATTGCTGGCGAAGTGTTCCTGGGCGACGTTGACCGTCCCATTCTCCCAACGTTCGCCCAGCTCGGCGAGATAGGGGATCAGTACGTCCCGCAGGACGGTCGTGAGCGAGAAGTCGGACAACAGCCGGTCCAGAATGGCCTGCGCCGCCGGCTCGTCCAAGACATCCAGTGCCTGCCGGAGCGCGACAAAGTGTTCCCTGGCGGTGTACTCGGCGGGAAGCGCGTCGTCGCCCCCAACCGCGCTGTCTTCGCGAAGTACGGTGCGCGCTGCCTCGGCGGCGGATAATCCATCGGCTAGATGGGCGATCATTCGGCGGATCCGCGACTCGTCCGCCGCAGAGTACAACCGGTAGCCGCCTTTCGAGCGAACCGGCTGCAGCAGTCCATAGCGGTTTTCCCACGCCCGCAGCACATGGTCACTTACCCCGAGGCGTCGGCTCAGCTCACCGATGCGCACTCGGGGGCCGTCCGGCAGGAGCTCCACACAGACATTGTACGATCCTTAGACGTACCTTTGACAATCTTCACCGTTTGGCCTAGCTTGGCTTAGACAGACCTTCGACGAAAGCTCGCCAAATGGACTCGATCGCCACGGAAACCGGACCGACCTACGCCGCACGCGGCGACAACCGCCGGCGGCCATCCGTAGCCGTCGTCGGTGCGGGCATCTCCGGCCTTACCGCCGCCTACCTGCTATTCCGCACACACGACGTCATCCTCTTCGAAGCGGAGCACCGGCTCGGTGGCCATGCGCACACCCACGACGTCGCCGACTCGGATGGGGGGCAGCACGCCGTCGACAGCGGGTTCATCGTGCACAACGACGTGACGTACCCGTGGCTTCGCAAGCTCTTCGGCGAACTGGCCGTCGAGGTGCGTCCGACCGAGATGAGCATGAGCGTTCGTTGCACGGGATGTGGGCTGGAGTATGCCGGCGGCCGCGGGCCGCGCGGCGTGTTCGCCCAGCGCCGCCGCCTGGTCGATCCACGGTTCCTGCACATGCTCTGGCAGGTGAAGCGGTTCCATCGTCGCGCCTCGGCCTTCCTACGCGCGACGGACGACAAGAACCTTACGACTTACGGCGAGTTCCTGAACCGAGAGGGATTCAGTGATTACTTCATCGCCCACTATGCCGTTCCCGTCGTCTCCTGTGTGTGGTCCGCCGGTCGGGAGACGACGCTGGTCTATCCGGCCCGGTACCTGTTTCAGTTCCTCGACCACCACGGACTGTTGCGACTCACCGGGTCACCTCGGTGGTATAGCGTCATCGGCGGCTCGCGGAACTATGTCGACCGGCTCGCCGCCCTGCTACCGGACGTGCGCGCGGCCCACGCGGTCCTCGATATCACCAGGCGCGATGACGGCGTCGAGATTCGCGACGTCACCGGACAAATAACCCGGGTCGACCGGGTCGTGATCGCGACGCACGCCGACCAGGCTCTCGCCCTGCTCTGCGACCCGAGCGACGCGGAGGTCACCACGCTCAAGGAGTTCGGCTACTCGAGCAATGTGACGGCTCTGCACACCGACGACTCGGCCCTGCCGCGGGCACGCGAAGCCCGTGCGTCGTGGAACTACACGATGGCGTCCTGCGGCCGCACGGACCGGCGCGCCGTGGTGACCTACTGGATGAACCGCCTGCAAGGGCTGCAGTCGCGGGAAACCTTCCTCGTCACGCTCAACGACCATGAACATCTCGACTCGAGCCGCGTCGTCGAAGTCATGGACTACGACCATCCGATATATACGCCCGAGGCGGTGCGGGCGCAGTCACGGCTCGGCGCCCTCGCCACGGACCGCACCGTCTATGCCGGCGCCTACCACGGCTGGGGATTCCATGAGGACGGCTGCCGTTCGGGCGTGGACGCGGCTCGACACTTCGGGGTGACCTGGTGAGCGCGACGGCGACGCCGGTTACCGCACTGCCCAGACTGCCCGCGCTCGTCGTCGGCCGGGTCACCCATCAGCGCCGCGGACCCGTCAGGCACGCGTTCCGGCACCGGGTCTACCAGTGGCTCGTCGACCTCGAGTCAGTGCCGGAACACCTCGCGATGTTCGCCGGCTTCGACAGCGCGGACCACCTAGGCGACCCTCGCCTCACGATCAGGGACAACATCGTGAACTACCTGGCGCTCAATGACATCAGCCTGGGCGACAACGGCCGGGTCGTCATGCTCGCGAGCGCGCGCGTCCTGGGCCATGTGTTCAACCCGCTGTCGGTGTTCTGGTGTTACGACGGTTGCGGGCAGCTTGCTGCCGTCGTCGCAGAGGTTCACAACACATACGGCGAGCGGCATGCCTACTTGCTGCACCCGGACGACACGGGTTTCGCCGTCACGCGCAAGGCCTTCCACGTCTCGCCGTTCTTCGACGTGAGCGGCGACTACGAGCTTCGATTCACGTTGCGGCCGGACCGCGTATCGACGTTCGTCGCCCTGCGCCGCGACGGTGCAGTCGCCTTCGCTGCGGCGTTTTGGGGTCGGCCCGAGCCAGCCACTCGCCGCGCCGTTGCCCGGCTCCAGGTACGCCGGCCCCTGATGACCCAGCGCGTTTCCACGCTGATCCGGTTGCACGGCATCTGGCTGTGGCTCCGTGGGCTACGTGTCCACACCCACCAACAGCACATCCGACAGACAGGGGTCTAACCGTGCAACTGAACGGCAAGGTCGCCTGGGTCGTCGGCGGATCTAGTGGTGTTGGCGCGGCTGTTGCGCGCGAACTCGTACTCCGCGGCTCAGCCGTCGCGGTCTCGGCGAGACGGAAGCAGCACCTGCAGGACGTTGCTGGCGAAGACATGCTTGCCCTCACCGCGGACGTCACTGACATGCGTTCGGTAGCCGCCGCGGCGGCGCAGGTCGAGCAGGATCTCGGCCCGATCGACCTCGCGGTGATATCCGCTGGGTACTGGGAACAGATGGACCCCACCGACTGGGATACCGAGGTCTTCGACCGGCATGTGCAGGTCAATCTCGTCGGCACGAGCAACACGATCGCGGCGGTCCTTCCCGGGATGCTGAGCCGGCGCAGCGGGGTGATAGCCGGCATCGCCTCGGTGGCCGGCTACCGGGGCCTCGCCGGCGCGGAGGCCTATGGAGCGACCAAGGCCGCGCAGATCAACCTGCTCGAGTCGCTGCGTGTCCACGTCGCTCGTACCGGCGTGCGGGTCACGACGGTGTGCCCTGGCTTTGTACGGACCGATCTCACAGTCGGCAACCGCTTCCCGATGCCGTTCATGATCGAAGCCGACCACGCCGCGCGGTACATTTGTGACGGCTTGGAGCGTGGGCGATCGGAGATCACTTTCCCCCCGCAGATGGCGTTGCTCATGAAGACAGCACGCCTGGTTCCTGTCCGCCTATGGACGGCCCTGTGGCGAAAGGCATCGCTGCCATGAGACTGCTCCGAACCATGGTCGTCGAGAAGCCGCTCGACACGCCCCCGCTCAAGCCGGATCTCGAACGCCTCAGGAACCAGGCGGAGGCCGGGATGCGCAAGGCGTTGAACCGGCTCGAGGTGGAGTGATCACATGGACGTGTTGGTCGCCGGAGCGTCAGGATTCGTGGGCAGCCGGCTGTGCCGTGCCTTGCAGGAGGCCGGGCATCGGGTGCATGCGATGACGCGCTATCCGGAGACATACCAGGGCGCGGGCCAGCCGGTTCGGGCTGACGTGCGCGACGCCAGATCTCTCGCCGCAGCTGCGAGGGGTTGCGATGCCGCCTACTACCTCGTGCATTCGCTCGACATGGCCGGCTTCGAGAGAGAAGACGCAGAGGCGGCCCAGACGTTCGGTTCGGTGGCTGCGCGCGCAGGTCTTCGGCGGATCGTTTACCTCGGTGGTCTGGGACGCGACGATGACGACCTGTCCCCTCACCTGCGCAGCCGCCATGACGTCGAGACTCTCCTCGGAGATGCCGGCGTCCCAGTCACCACTCTGCGGGCCGGAATCATCATCGGGCACGGCGGAATATCCTGGGAGATCACCCGTCAGCTCGTCGAGAACCTGCCCGCAATGATCACACCTCGTTGGGTGCGTACCAAGACGCAGCCGATAGCGATCGCCGACGTTGTGTGCTACCTCGTCGCCGTATTGGAGCTGCCCGAGGCGGCCGGGCAGACATTCGAGATCGGTGGTCCGGAGGTCCTGGAGTACGCCGAGATGATGCACCGGCTGACCGTGCTCGAGGGCCGCTGCCGACTCGTGATTCCCGTTCCGTTCCTGTCTCCTTCGCTGTCGTCTTGGTGGCTGGCCCTCGTGACCAACGTCGATATCCGGACTGGGCGATCACTCGTCGATTCGATGATCAACGAGGTGGTGGTGCGCGACGACAGCGTCCGTGAACTCGTTTCGTTCGAACCGATGGATTACGACCGCGCCGTGCTGCAGGCACTCGGTGAGCGAGCCAGGGCGACCCGTTCGTGAGATCTGACTCATGAGGAAGCCGCCTCGCTCTCATCGCGAACCCGATGACGCTTGCCAGCGTCGCCGGACAGCCGTCGCCGGGGTCTCTGTTGCTGGCGCCGGCCTGCTGGGCGCGTCCTTCTCCACCAAGCCGGGCTCCGCACTCTTCTACGCACTCAGCCTGGGTACGGCCGGTACCTGGTTGATCGGCGCGCTTCAGTTGGGCTCCGTGCACCTCGGCTGGGAGCAGGCGGCGCCGGACAGCTTCCGGGCACTTGCCGCGCCGATAGCAACCGGCGTCGCCGCGTTCGGCATCTTCTACGGCGCCGCCCGGATCGCTCGACGCATTCCTGTGCTGAACGAGGCGATCAGTTCTGTCCTGCGCTACGCCCAAAAAGGTTCGGATCCGCTCGTCATGCTCACTGCGCTGGCCAACGGCGTCGGCGAGGAGGTCTTCTTCCGCGGGGCCCTGTTTGCCGCCATCGAAGGCCGCCACCCCGTGTTGGCCTCCACCGCCATCTACACACTTGCGGCAACCGCCACTCGCAACCCGGCGCTGATGCTGGCCTCCGCCACCATGGGCGCGCTGTTCGGGCTCCAACGTCGCGCGACCGGCGGTATCCAGGCGCCGGTACTGACACATCTGACCTGGTCGACACTGATGCTGCGCTTTCTCCCTGCGATTCTCGAGGACCCGCCCGCCGCCCGGCACGGTGTGCACACGCTCGCGAAATGCGATGCGGCTCTAACCAGGCACGTCGCCGGCGACGCAGCTCTCCCCCTGTAACAGGACTCGAGCTGGCACTCGGATCCTGACCTCGGTAGCCGCGGTGGTCGTGAACGCGCTGCTGTTCATTTTCGCGTTCCGCGTCCTCACCGCCCGCGAGATCTCCACTCGCCAGGTCCGCGGTGGCGCGATCGCAGCAGCAATCACCTGGCAGCTCCTGCAGGTCATCGGTACCTATGCCGTCGGGCACGCACTCAAGGGCGCCAGCGCTACTTACGGCGTCTTCGGCTTGGTGCTCGGGCTGATCACCTGGATCTATCTCGGCGCCGTGACCGTCTTGCTGTGCGCCGAGATCAACGTCGTACGCGCCGGCAAATTCTGGCCCTGCAGCCTACTGACCCCGTTCACCGACAACGTCCAACTCACCGCGGGCGACCGTCGCGCCTACGCCTCCTACCCGGCTACCGAGCAACACAAGGAATCCCTGAACGTCGAAGTGGACTTCGACCAACCAGACACCCCGCACGATCCGACCGCCGAACGGTGAAATCGCAGCATCGGCGGCCAGCGCCGTCCGGAGTTTGGTGTCGCACCCACCGGTTGGATCCGCGGACGACGCCGCTGGCAACATCGACCGGGGCAGTTCGCGGTGCGCCTACGTCGGCGAGTCGTGGACCTGGCGGCCCAGGTGCTCGCATGCCTCCCCCGTTGCCGCCGAACAGGGTTTCGTGCGTCAGCCGCGTCGCGCGGTGTCCATCTCGTCCTCCTGCCGTTGGTTGACAGCATCGCCGCGGTCGCGTCGAGTATTGGCGGCGAGCTAACCGAGGCCCATCGCGATGGTGATGACGGCGACGACCCACAACGCGTGAGCAGCGAAGCCGATCAACCCGAAGATCAGTGCGGCGGTCAAGACGATCAACATCACTCTGCTGAGGCTGGTCCGCTCACCCAGCAGCAGTGTGATGCGCTGTATCAGCCGACGCCCCTCGGGAGTCTGCCCGGGCCCGAGCGGTGGTGGGGATGACGTTGCTGCGACGGTTCGCTGTGGTGCATCCGGGCGATTCGTCGGTTTGGCGGTGCTACTCGCGCTGCCATTCTGTCCGGCCGCTGCCGCCGAAGATTCCGGTGCTGGGCTGACGGGTTGCGGACATTTGGATTCCTCTCGTTCTTGATAGCCAGCCGTGTGAGCGCTAGCCGTTGATGATGTGGCGACCGTTGTAGATCGAGCCGGAGCGCTACTTGGTGCCTTCGCATGCGGCGTGGTGGACCTCAGCGGCCACTGGAGGATCGCCGGCCGCGGTCGCCGAGTGCGGTGCCGTTGACCGATGTCCAGGCGGTGGGCGCGAAGGCGCTCAGTAGATGGTCGGTGTCTTGGAAGCGCAGCACGAGGATTCCGGCTTCCGCGAATTCGAAACCGACACCCCCGAGTCCGTCCTCGACGTGGTAGGAACGCAGTGATCCGTCGGGGAAGCTCACCGTCACCATGTCGGGTTCCAGGTGCTCGGCGTCGGGCAGTTCCTGGTACTCGTCGACCTGACCGTTGCGGCGATGCACGACGTGTCTGGCCATCGGGGTGGCCTACCCGGGGAGCTCGCTGCGGCCGGCGTCCGCGTCCGCGTTGGCGATCACGATCTTGCGGGGTTTGGCCTTTTCGGCGACTGGGATGCGCAGCGTGAGCACACCGGCCGCGTAGCTGGCTTGCAGCCGGTCGGTATCCAGGGTGTCGCCCAGAATCAGCTGCCGGCTGAATACGCCTCGCGGGCGTTCGGCGGCGATCATCTCGGTGTCGTCGCCGGTTGACCCGCGACGCTCGGCCCGCACGGTGAGCACGTTGCGCTCCACGTCCAGGTCCACCGAGTCCAGGTCCGCCCCCGGCAGGTCGAACTGCACCACGATCTGCTCGCCGTCCCGCCAGGCGTCCATCGGCATCGCCGCGGGATGCGCCGTGGTACCCCAGATCTGTTGCGCGAGTCGGTCGAAGTCCCGGAACGGATCGGTGCGTACCAACATGATTCTCACCTCATCAGGTGGTGGCTCCGCCGCAGGGAAGGCTGCGCGGAGGAATCGTGCCATGCCGCCCGGCCGGGGCTCGCGTGGTGTGTCGTGTCACCGCGCGTCCCAGCCGGGAGCAGACCCTTCTGCCGGCGCTCAGCGACCGTACCGGGAGCGCGCGCTAGTCGTCTCGGCGACTGTCGTTTGGTCACGCTGTGGCTGTCCGGCTGCGGCGCGCCGACACTCTCACCCTACCACTGCTGGGTGGACGTCCGTCCAGTAAACTGGTCGGTAAAGACTGGAGGCCCCACCATGCCCGGCGCCCGCAATCGCCGCGACACACTGCTCCGCGCGGCGCTGGACGGCTTCGGCCGCCGCGGCTATGACGCGACCAGCGTCGCCGAGCTGGCCGCCGCCACCGGCATGAGCAAGGCCGCGGTCAGCTACCACTTCCGCACCAAAGACGACCTGCTGCATGCGTTAGCCGACCCGCTGCTCGACAACCTGGACGCGCTGATCGAACGCCATCCACCCCGACCGCACTGGCCCGACGAGGTGCGGGCGCTGCTGCACGACTACCTCACCGCGCTGACCGACCATAGCCAGGTCGCGGCCTGGATCGACAGCGACAAAGCTGTCCTGAACCATCCCCAGATCGGCGCCCGCCTCCACCGCAATACCGAGCGAATATGCCACGCCATCACCGGCTCCGCCGCCGACGGCGCCGCCACCGTCCGCGCCACGGCAGCCCTCGGATCCCTGTGGCGCCCAGTCCGCACCCTCCCCCCAGCACAACTCGCCACCCACCGCGACACCCTCCTCCACACGGCGATGGCCGGCTGCGCGCCGACCACCGCGCAACCCAATCAGGCGCACACACCCGGGTCTGCGGCACGAACCGGTGACAGGTTCGGTTAGGCCGCCTGGGTGGGGGGTGTGGCATGCTCGCCTCGTATTCGATTGGGGTCAACCGGCCGAGTGCCGCTTGCCGGCGTCGGCGGTGGTAGGTGCGCTCGATCCAGGTCACGATCGCGATCCGCAGCTCGACTCGGGTACACCAGGGCTGGCGGTTGAGGACGTTCTTCTGCAGCAGCGAGAAGAAGCTCTCCATGGTCGGGTTGTCGGCGGCCGAGGGCGACCTGGCCCATCGAGCCGAGCATCGAGTACCGGTCACCGCGCACGGCATCTTCCGCGAGCGCGATCAGGAACCAATGCTGAACTGATCGCCTGGGCGCGACCGTGCTGGGCTCGACCCTGGCGCCGGGTCGGATTAGGAGTTTGAACGGCACACCGACGCGGCTGGCCGCGCGGAGGAGGACGTCGCATGATTTCTGCCTACTTGGACCGGCTTTTCCTGGCACCGCCACGGGCGTTCGGGCCCACTCCGTTGTGGTGGTGGAGCGGGGGGGCCGTCACAAGAGAACGGATCCGCTGGCAGATGCAGCGATTCCATAGCGGCGGGATCTATAACCTCGTCGTGATCAATCTTGCTCCGGCGGGTCCGACGGTGGGAGCGATGCCGGACGACCCGCCATGGTTCAGCGACTTGTGGTGGGAGCGGTTCGCCGAAACCTGCGAGATCGCCGCGGAGCTCGACATGAGGATCTGGCTCTACGACCAGATCGGCTTCTCCGGCGCCAACGTGCAAGGAGTGGTGACCCGTCACTATCCCGACGCGGCGGGCCGGGGCCTGAGGTCGCGGCTTGTCCGCGTGGATGGTGGGCGGGTCCGGCTGCCCCGCGGACACGAGCTCCTCGGCGCATTCGACGTCGAGGGTCGCCGGATCGCGACCCACGACGGCGGGGTGCTCGACGTGCCTGATGACGAGACGGTTCGCGCGGTCACGACCGTCCCGACCGCGTTTGACTACCTCTCCGGCTCGGCGGTGTCGCTTCTGCTTGACACGATCCACGGTGAGTTCGACCGGCGGCTGCCGCAGTATCTCGGCAATGTGATCGCTGGAAGCTTTCAGGATGAGCTACCGGCCACGAACTCCTGGAGCGTGGGCTTCGCCGAGGAGTTCCGGCTGCGGCGCGGCTATGACTTGCTTGATCACCTGGCGCTGCTGTGGGAGCGGCGCGACGCCCGGGCGTTGAAGGTTCGCGGTGACTACTACGCGGTCCGGGGCGCGCTGTCCGAGGAGGCGCTGTTCCGGCCTCTCGCCCAGTGGCACGAGGAGCGCGGCATGCTCCTCGGCGCAGATCAGAGCAACCCCGCGCGCGCCGGCTACCCGACGCAGGCGACACAGATCTATACCGACTATTTCCGTGCCCATCGCTGGTACTCCGCGGTCGGCAGTGACCACGAGGGCGACGCGAAAGTGCACAGCTCGATGGCTCATCTCTACGGCCACGAGCGGGTCTGGATCGAGTCCTTCCACTCCAGCGGCTGGGGCGGCACGCTGGAGGACACCTACGACTGGCTGCTTCCGTTCCTCCGCAGCGGCGCGAATCTCTACAACCCCCATGCCACCTATTTCGACACCGTCGGAGGCTGGTTCGAGTGGGCGCCGCCCTCCACGGATTGGCGGCAGCCGTACTGGGCTCAGTATCCTGCCTTCTCCCGCGCGGTGGCACGCATCGCCGCCATGATGACCTGGGGCAGCTACGACGCGCAGGTCGCGGTGCTGCACCCCACGGCCACGGCTCAAGCGCTGCTCACCCTCGACACCCCCGTCGACCACTTCGGCACGGGTCAGCTTGGCGGCGCGTATGCCGATCTCGACCGCACCCAGCGCGAATACCTTGATCTATGCGGGTCCAACAACTGGTTCCATACCCGCCTCGGTGCCCTCGACCGAGCTGGGATCTCCTTCGACGTCATCGACGACGCGTCGGTACAGGCGGCCGCCCTCGACGGCGCGGCGTTCGCGGTCCGTCAGCAGCGCTACTCCGTGGTGGTGTTGCCCTCCGTGAGGGTGCTGGAGACAGAGACCGCCCGTCAGCTGCAACGGCTTCTTGACGCGGGGGGCCGGGTCGTCATCGTCGGACGGGCGCCGACATTGGCGGCCGGTACGGACGGCGACGACATGCTCGTCAAGCGGCTGGCGCGTGATCCCCGGATCGTCGGCGTCCAGGACGCCGAGGCTGCGGTCGCAACGCTGGGCAACGTGCGGGGCCACGCGAGCAGCGACGTCCCGCTGTTGGTACGACGCGACGGGGCCGACGGCGTCGCCCTGGTGACCGCTGCCTACCCGAACGCGAGCGGGTACCCACTGCGCGGCGACACCTGGCTGTGGCCGGATTACGACTTCGACCCGGCGCGGTACGAGCCCCGACGCACCGTCCGGATCGAGGCCCCCCTCGCCGAGGCGGAGATCTGGGACCCCGCCAGCGGCGTCCGTCGTCGCGCTGAAGTCGCGCGCTTGGACGACCGCTCATCGACCGTCGAAGTGGCCCTCGACGGTGCCCCGGCCGTCCTTCTGGTATGGCGCGAGGAGCACCCCCCCGGAGGTCCCGGCACGCACACGGAATCGAATGACCGCTCCAAGACTCTCCGCGCCACCGGCCGCCCAGGTGCCGCAGGTAGTACAGGGCTGTCCCGCACGGTCGAGCTCACGGACTGGACCGGTGAGCTGGTCCCGACGATGGACAACTACTGGGCGGACCTCGCGATCCCTGCCGGCCGCTCCGTCGCCCAGCTCGAGGTCTGGACAATGGGATGGACCCAGGCCGATCAGCCCGAGGAGGCGACCTGGACCGAGGTCAAAGCCACCTTCGGCCAGCGGGTACGTGTCCTGGACGCCGTCCCCGTCGCCCAGGCTCCGCCGCCTTTGGGGCCGAAGGAGGTGGCTGACGTCCTGGCCGGTGCCCGCTCGCTGGCCGACGGCTGGACGGTCAAGACCTACTCGAACAGCAGAGGCCGCGAGAAGGAGGCCGGCCTGCTGGGCAACAAGGGCCTGGTCCCGGACGAATTCGTGCACGTGACTGCGCCAGCACCGGGCGAGGCAGCCGTGGTACGTGCCGTGGTCCGGACGAACCGGCCCGGGGAGGCCGATCTTGTGGTCGGGGCAGGGGCGGCCAAACGCGTCTGGTGGAACGGCCGCGAGGTCTCCGGCACCGCGTCCCACGCCAGCGTCGCCCGGGTGACCGCCGACGAAGTCAACGTCCTGGAGTACCAGCTCGGTCCGTCCGAGCACCTGCCTACGATGACGATCTCCGCGGAGCCACCCACGCTGGACAGCTTCTTCGCACTCGTGCGACCGGGCGGCTTCGGTGACCGGCCCGAATTCATGAAGCTGGCCAACGACGCGGCGCCCACCGGCAACGTCACCTACCGACGGGCTTTCTCGGTCCCAGCACGGGTCAGCACCGCCCGGCTCATCGTCGGTGCTGCCACAGGACTTAGCGTGCTGCTCGACGGGCAGCACATCGCGCGCCAGGAGAAGGTGGAGTACTACGAGTCGTCGTGGGGTGACAACCCCATGTACTTCAGTCACGACCTGAGCAGCCGACTGGCGCCCGGCGAGCACATGCTGGAGGTCCGGACCGACAGCTACGACAGTCGGGACGTCGTGTTCGTCGACCTGGTCGTCCAACACGACGGCGGCGTAACCGTCCTGGTGAGTGGCCCTGGCTGGGAGACATCCGTCAACGGGGGCTTGAACAGATCAGTGGAGCAGCGTGGCCACTGGTCCGAACTCGCTCATGCGCACGCGGCGCGGCGCACTCACCCTCTGCCCGACACCGGGTGGCTACACGGAGACCCCGTCGTGGGAAGACCGGCCGACCCAGTCCACGTCTCCGACGACGTCGTGCCGTCCGCGCAGTTCTTCCGAGTCCCCGTCCCGGCCGGCACCGTCGCCGCGACCCTCCCGCTGGAAGGTGTCAGCCTGGTCACACTTGACGGCAGCCCGCTCGTCCTCGACTCGGGAGGAGTGCGCTGCGAGCAGCCGCTGGCCGAACCGGGTGCGCTCCTCGTCCGAACGGAGCCCACGGCGTTTGACCGTGGCGGTGCCGCGTGGCGCGGCCCTGCTGTCGTGCGAACCGAGCGCGGGCCGATCCGACTGGGCAACTGGTGGGAATTGGGCCTGCGCGCCTGGAGCGGAGGGGTTCGCTACGTGACGACCGTGGAGCTGCCCTCAGACGTCCGCGATGTCGTCCTTGACTTGGGCCGCGTCCGTGGCAGCGCGGAGGTGATGCTCGACGGCCGTACTGTGGGGGAAGCCTTCTGTGCGCCGTACCGCTTCCTCCTCGGTGAGGTCTCCGGTCGCCGCGTTCAACTCGCTGTGACCGTCTACAACACCCTCGCGCCCTACTTCGACGAGGCGACGCCGACAACCTGGGTATTCCCCTCTCAGCTGCAGTCGGGCCTGTTCGGCCCGGTGGTCGTGCACTTCCGCAACCCCCCGGGCGTGGCCACGGAGGCAAACCCGTCTACCACGACCGAGGACTAGCAGACACGGTTGCCGCACCCGAACCGACAACCCGTGGGCACGTTTGGCCTCCGCGCGAGCAGGCGGCGCGCCCTCTCCAGCGCGCGCCACCCGGCGAACGCCATCATGGGTTCGACCTCTCATGAACAAACCAGGAGCCATATTTCCGTCGGCGGCGGAGTCGCCGCGGACCTCATCCTAGAAAGGACTCTTCGGTGATCGACGTTCACACTCCTCCGTTCCGCGCCGGCCTCCAGCGGATCACATCCCGCAAGACAAGAGTTGGGCTCGTCTCCGGCGGCCTTGCCGCGTACTGGACACAGTTCCCAGACCTGCTCCCGCAACTGCAGCAGTCCGCGCGCCGCGTTTCTGACACGCTCGCCGAACTCGACTGCGAGGTCCTTGACGTCGGCTTCATCTCCGACGCGCAGGAGGGCGCGGTGGCGGCGGAGAGGCTCCGCCAGGCCGACTGCGACATCATCCTCGGGTTCCTCACCACCTACATGACCGCCACGATGCTGGTCCCCGTGGCCCAGCGAAGCGGCGCGCCAATCCTGCTCCTCAACCTGCAACCCACCGAGTCCATGGACCACGCCACCTTCGACACCGGCGCCTGGCTGGCCTACTGCGGGGCGTGCCCGCTGCCCGAAATGGCCAACGCGTTCATGCGGTGTGGCATCGCCTTCCGCTCTGTCTCCGGCTACGTTGAAGACCCGCGCGCGTGGGCCCGCATCGAACGATGGATCAAAGCCGCCGGCGTGCGCGCGGCCTTCCGCCATGGCCGGCACGGACTCCTCGGCCACCTCTACCCCGGCATGATGGACGTCTCGTCCGACCCCACACTGGTATCCGCGCAACTTGGCGGGCATGTCGAGATCCTCGAGATCGACGACCTCCGCGTCCGAGTGGAAAAGGTCACCGACACCGAAACCAACGCCCGGATGGACCTCGCCCGCGACATCTTCACGGTGGACGACTCCGTCGTCGCAGAGGACTTCCGCTGGGGCGCGCGAGTCTCTGTCGCCCTGGACCGCTTGGTCGAGGACTTCTCCCTCGATTCGCTCGCGTACTACCACCGGGGACTCGACGGCGAGACACACGAGCGGGTCGGCGCTGGGCTGATTCTCGGGGCCTCTCTCCTCAGCGCCCGCGGCATCCCCGCCTGCGGGGAGTACGAACTGCGCACCTCGCTCGCCATGCTGGTCATGGACCGCATCGGCGCCGGAGGGTCCTTCACCGAGCTACAAGCCCTCAACTTTCGCGACAACGTCGTCGAAATGGGCCACGACGGCCCGGCGCACCTCGCGATCAGCGCGCGCAAACCGCTCCTGCGAGGGCTCGGGGTGTACCACGGCAAGCGCGGCTGGGGGGTCTCCGTGGAGTTCGACGTCGCCCACGGACCCGTCACCGCCTTTGGCATCGCACAACTGAGAGACGGAACTTTTCGCTTTGTGGCCTCCGAGGGCCAGGTCGTCGACGGACCACTTCTACAGATCGGTAACACCACCTCACGGGTCGACTTCGGCCGCGATCCTGGCGAATGGACCGACGAGTGGTCCGGCACCGGCATCGCCCACCACTGGACACTCGGCACCGGTCACCGGACCCAGGAGCTCAGCGCAACCGCCGACCTCCTCGGCCTCGAGATGCGCGTCGTCTGACCATGACGCCAGGCTCCCCGCGGCCACGGTGGATCTCGCTGTTCCAGCCCTTCAGGTCACCGACTGGGTCCTTGCCATGGGCGCGTCGCGTGGCGACGTGGTCGCCGAGGTGACCATCAATTCATAACGAGCACCGTTCAGGCCCCCCGAAATCATGAACGCCGCCTACGTCGCGTCTCAGAAACACAAGTCGCAGCAGCGGATCGAGACCCCCTGCGGACACGACTTAGCTGCCGAACTCGGACACGCGGCACGGCAGGACTCTGCCGTTCTGGCCTAAGGCTGCTCCCGCCCAGTCGGCTAAGGCTGATCCGAAGCCTGCGACGCGCCGAACGTCGCGGCGGATACCCGTCAGCGATCCTGTCCACGCGGAACCAACAAGACGAGTCGGAGACCGAGCCACGCAGGCCGTCCTCGCCGCAGCTGAACCGTTTCCGCGCACACCAACTGGCCGGGCCTGGCCGCACATAGCGCACCACATCACAACATCCACGGCGGCCGTCGCCTGCTCGCTATTCGGCGTTATGCGAGCGCACCGATGACGACAATGACGTTGCTGCTGGCCCCGGCGCGTCCCTTGAGTCTTGGTGGCGCGGGTCGGCGATCAACTCGAACCCAACACCCGCCACCGAGAAAACGCAACAATATAAGGGGAAATTCGATCGATGCCGATCGAGTAAAATATCGAAAGGCGACGGTCTCCCGAACCGTCGCCTTTCACGTTCCGCGCCGATGAGCCGCCAGAATATGTGAACTTATCGGGCGAAGCAGGCGCGGAATCAGTCCGACCGAGCCTCTCGCGGCGCCATGATCCGGAGTTTGCGGATATCCGCGGGATGGCCTTGACCGTCGGAACGTAGCGGTTGTGCGTCCTGCTCACGCTGCTGCGTGGGGGGCGATGGTCAGGACGAGTTCGGCTGCGAGGGCGATGGCGATTCGGTCAAGGACCGGAATGGTGGGTACGGTGCCGCCGGCTTCGAGGCGGGAAAGGGCGGGTTGGGTCATGCCGGCTCGAGCGGCGACCTCGGTCTGAGACAGACCTAGCGCGAGTCGGCGTTCCCGAACGGCTTGGCCGATGAGGAATGCACGGCGAGCCTCGTCGTATCCCTCGCGGTAGTCGGCGGTGGCGCGCCGTTTGCGGGCGATCTGTTCGTAGGAGCTGTGCTCCGTGCTCATCTCAAACCTCCCTCACGTTCGTAGGTGTCGTGCGCAATGTCGCGGGGTCTGTTGTCGGAGGAGGTGGAATCGCAGTTCGCAGACCTTTCCGTCGAGGTGACGGCTGTGGGGCCCGCCCAGTGTTGCGTTTGTTCGGCCAGCAGGTCGACGAGGTCGACGCGTCCGAAGTCGCGGTCGGACAGGCTTTCCAACCACGATCTGACTTCCGGCTCGACCTCGACTTGGTACAGGTCAGCCATGCATCTGACGGTATATGTATCTTGCGGTATATTCAAGGGTGTGAGGTTGGTGGCTAACGAAGACAGAAGGACTGGCGGCCGGCAGGGGTGCCGCAGTAGATGGTGACGTGGACGAGTGCTTCCTCGACCTCACCCACCGTTGCGCCGCTGGTTAGCGCGCCTCGGACATAGATGGCCAATTCCTGGTATCGACCCAGTGCCGCGAGAATGCCGAGCCTCAGCAGTGCCTTCGGCTTACGATCAAGCGCTGTCCCGCTCCATGCACGGCCCCAGGTCAACTCCGTGACGAGGTGCTGGAACGTCATCATGAACGCATCCGATCCGGACAGGTTGGCGTCGACGAATTCGTCGCCGAGCACCTCGCGCCGGATGCGCAACCCTCGCTCGAAATCTTCGCTGCCGCTC
Source organism: uncultured Actinomycetota bacterium (assembly GCA_963779485.1). GTDB lineage: Bacteria > Actinomycetota > Actinomycetes > Mycobacteriales > Jatrophihabitantaceae > CAVVJA01. The sequence continues at coordinate 122,744 of CAVZYJ010000018.1, forward strand.
GCATCGGGGACGATCGGCTCTCCACGCGGAGAGCCCCGATACCGGCCCTCGCCGCAAGCAGCTCGTGTAACGCTTGATGCGTCGTGTGATCTTCGCTGTAGCGTCACCATCGTCCATCAAGATCACCCGGATGCCACATTGTCACGGCTCAATGCGGCAGTATTACCGACGCTGCGCATGATGGCTTCTCCGCCCGCCATCGATGGACTCATGAAGGTTGTCGGGCACTAGGACGTCCTTACTGATCGATGGCCCTGTAGAGGTAGCTCCAGCGGCCGGCAACCTTCACGTAGGTCTCGTCGACGAACCACCGATCACCGACAGCATGGCGGGCCGGTCGGGCCGCGTCGATGAACTCCGCCGTGATGTCTGAACCCACCGGTAGACCGTCACGTGATCCACCTCCATGCCGCGTTCGGCCAGCAGCTCCTCAACCTCGCAGTAGGACAAGCCGTAGCGCAGGTACCAGCGCACCGCCAGCGCGATCACCTCACGCGGGAACCGATAGCCAGCCGGAGCGCAGGACACAACGTTCAGCCTGATCACCGAACCAGTCTCACCTACAGAGCCCGGGGCAGCCAACGCAACAGCGCCGTTTGAGTTGGTGCCGTTCGAGGTCGTTGATCGACACGCGGCACCAGCGCTCGGCGGCGCGGAGCCCCGCATGGAAACGCCGCTCGGTGTGCCCGTCATCGTGCGTGACGTCGCGCTGCTGTCCAGCCGGCTAAGGCGCGCTCAGAGTCTGCGGCAGACTTGGCGGCGTGCGCCGGTGGGTGATCGTGTCGGCCGGGCTTGCTCCGGTTGCGCTGATCGGTGGCTGGTCGTTGGCCGCGTCTCGGCAGCCGACCAGTTATGACCCGGTCCAGGACACGATTAGTGCTTTGGCCGCGCATGGCGCGGCCGACCGGTGGGTGATGACGACCGGTCTGGCTGTGTTGGGCGTCTGCCACGTGGCTACTGCGGCCGGTCTGTCTGAGGCCGGCGGGGGTGGACGGGCGTTGCTGGCCGCCGGGGGCGCAGCCACGGCCGCAGTGGCGGCGTTGCCGCAGCCGAACGCCGCGCACGTTCCGGCGGCGACGGTCGGGTTCGTCGCGCTTGCTTTGTGGCCTGGTGCCTCGCGGGTGCCAAGCCGTCGTGTGGCTGCCATGGCCAGCGCTGTGCTCCTGGCGCTGCTCGGGTGGCTCGCGGTGGCGCTTCGTCGCGGTGAGCTGCTCGGCCTCAGCGAACGTGTCCTCGCCGGCGCCGAAGCATTCTGGCCGCTCATCGTCGCACTGACGCTGGTAGGGCGACGGCGAATCGTCGCGCCACCGAACACTGACCTCCGTCTCTAGGCGAAGCGCCAGTGAGGCCGCATATTTGCGTCCGTTCGGAGGCGGCCGCAACGGACTCTTCTGCCGCAAGCAGCGACAGGTCAAGGTTGTGGCGATCGGGTGATGCGTGCCACCTGCCCGGACGCACATATTCGTGCAGCTGAGCTTCGCGAGGGAACGATGAAGAGGCGCCCATGGTCGGCGTTGCGGGCACATGCGACGGCGTTATTGCTGCGCTGCCCGTCGAGGCGCTGCACCACCCGCCACCGATCGACGCCGCGAAGGTTGTCGGGCACCAGGGCGTCCCTTGACCGGTACGTAGCGGCCCGGGCGACTCGGCTCGCGCACCTTGCCGTACACGGAGGTGAAAGTGGCGTGCGCTTTGCGTACCGCGATCGTGAGGACGTTGGCGTCGAGCTCATCGGCTGCGGTTTCCGACGCGAAGTCCGGCGCGGCTTCCAATTGTAAAACCGTCGGCTCAGCCTACGTTGGTTCGAACCCAACACCCGCCACCACGTTTCCTCATATATATCTGCGAATTCGGCGTCGCAGGATTTGCCGGTTCTCTCGGCAAGGGCGGCGGTCATCCGAACCGTCGTCTTTCCTCCGTTCGGACGAGTGACAGTAAGGTTCGGCGGAAATATTCTCGACAGACCCGCCCAAAGGTCAGGTCGCTCGACGGCTGGTGTGCTGCGACACCATACGATCGAAGCAAGATCTCGGAATTCGCGGGAAATACGCGGGATGGATCATCAGCCGTTAGGGCTCGTCCACGCGCCAGTTGTAGATCATCTCACCGCCCTCAAAGGACCCTGCTGGGTGCGGAGCAGGCGCCCACCGCGCCGGCCAGCGCCGATTACCCGCAGGCGCGATATCGCCGCAAGGGCGTGTCAGGGGCCGATGACAACAGCCGCGATCAGCGCGGCAGCCGGATGATCGGACGACATATCGAGCCGCACGTGTATCGGGCAGGCGGGTGAGGCTGCCCAGGGAGTACCGCAACTGCTACCGGGCGGGGCGGGTGGGAGTCCCGGGGGCTGTCGTGGTGAGCTGGATGGGTGAACGTGCGCCGGGTGAGTGTTCCGGTTGAGCGGCTGGCCCGGTGGCTGGACGGCTTTACCGACCGTCACAGCCTGACGGTGGCCACGGCGAGTGCGACCGAGGTGCAGCTCATGGGTGCTGACGGCGCCCGCGCCTGGCTGGAAGTGCCGTTTCCGCCGCTGCCTGCGATCACGTCGGGCACCGATCCGCGCAAGGTCTTGGTCGCGCACGCGGTGCGGTTGCGCACGGTCGGCGTGATACTCGTGCGCCGGCGCGGGCACGCGGTTGGCGTGTTCACCGGCAGCGACCTCGTTGCGTCCAAGGTCGACTCCTCGTACGTGCAGGGGACCACCCGGGCCGGCGGCTGGTCACAGCAGCGTTACGCCCGTCGCCGGGCCAACCAAACCTTGGCCGCGTTCGCCGACGCGGCGGACACCGCCGCGCGTATCTTGCTGCCCCATGCCGCCCAGCTGGACGCGGTCATCTGCGGAGGCGACCGCACCGCAGTAGAAGCCGTCCTGGCCGACGCCCGGCTGCGCCCGCTCGCCGGCTTGCGCGGCGGTCCGTTCCTGTCCGTGCCCGACCCGCGGTTCCCGATCCTCCAGGCCACACCCGAACAGTTTCGTGCCGTTCGCGTCAGCCTTCAGCCCTGACTAGGCACGATCACCCTGCGCTCCCCTCGTCACACGCACAGGCGCCCGCTATGCCATCGCCGGATACATCTGTTCTGTGACGCAGCTCTGTTGACGGCTGCGTCAGTTCTCTAGCGCCATCCGCCTACCGAGCAGATGTGTCCCAGTTGTTCGTCGCGCCGAGCTGGCGCAATCGTGGCGTCAGGGGTCAACTCCTTGCCGCACAGTCGCGTCCAGCCGGGCATTCCGGAAGCAGCCGCACCTTGAAGTGGTCGAACACCGCGCCGACACAGCCGACTTCTATCGGCACCGAGGGGGCACCTTGTCCACCGACGACCAGTCTCCTAGACGGCTGCGGACGGCTCATACCCGGTGCTTCGTCTCTACGGGATCTAACGCCGAGTGAACGGGTCCCACGGCCGGCGCTCCACCTGCTCCCAGGTCGGGATGCCATGACCGGGCATCTCCAAGGTCCGACTCTCGACGCGGCGACGGTGTTCGTTGACATCGCTGCAGATGACCTCGATGAACCGCACCGGCACCGCGCAGTCGCGGGCGACCGTGGTCCAGCCCTGACGGGCCGCCCTGACGGGCCGCCCTGACGGGCCGCCCTGACGTTGTTCACGCGTCGGCGGCGACCGGCCGTCCCGAGCGAAGCTGGTCCGCGGCCACCCATCCGGCAACGACATAGCCGGCCGGATTGTTGACGAACGGCGCGAGCGTCGACACGATCGCCGACTCGATGGTGTCGATGCGCAGGAACGTCGCGCCGAGCTGGTCGGCGACCCGCCGCGAGATCGCCGTCTTCCCACACCGGGCAGCCCGCAGAAGACCACAAGCTGGCACGGCGACGCCCCGTTGGTCACCGGGTCAGCGTCCCGCACGACGGTAGGACGATCGGCAGACGGGCGGGACCCGCTACTAATCCTCGGCCGGCTCCCATAGCTCGATCCGATTGCCGGCAGGATCCTGCACGTGAGCGAAGCGTCCAACCCCGGCCTGCTCGGCGACCTCACCATCAGGGGTCACGCCTCCGTCGCGCAGCTGGGCGAGCATCGTGTCGAGATTGCGGACCCGGAAGTTGACCATGACCTGCTGCTGTGGCCGGCCGAAGTAGTCAGTGTCCTGCGGGAACGGCGCCCACACCGTTGGGCCGGCTTCCTGCTGCCAAACCATGTCTCCCCGCAGTCCGGAGGTGACGCCAAGATGCTGCTCGTACCAGGCCGCGAGCCGCTCCGGGTCGTCCGACCGGAAGAAGACGCCGCCGATACCCGTGACTCGCTCCATCGCAACTCCTCACGCAACCATGCCCTCTGTCCTGGAAGCGGCCCTGCGGGCCGCGCCGACCATGCTCGCGCAGACGCCTTGGGCCTGACCAGCCTTCACGACACACGACGCACTCGCCCGAGGAGCAGATCGCGACCGGCGTGACGCCGGGGGTCCAGCGTCGAAGACCGCGGCTTCGGCAGTGACGCCAGCTCGACGAAACGCCCCGTGCATCGCTTAGTAGCGGCCGTTCGAACGGCCGTAGGGGTCGTGGTGGCGCTAGGTCAGTCGACATGGCGCCCGCGCGCCGATGTCTGAGGCGAAGTGGCTCTGGATGATGGCGGGCCCGGTGCCGGCGTCGCCCTCGGTCCACATGCCGACAATCTCCGTGACGATCAGGGTCGCTTCGATTGTTGCCATCTGGTTTGTCATGTCCGGCCGGGCGTCACGGCCAGTGGGGCGCTGCGATCTTCTCCGTTGGGGCGGGGCGGATCGGCGACCGCACTCCCGGTGGCCTGGAGGCGTTCGAAGATAAGCCGCACGGCCATCGAGCCTTCTCCGATTGCGGTCGCGGCCCGTTTGACTGACCCGCTGCGCACATCGCCAACGGCGAAGATCCCTGGCCGGCTGGTTTCCAGGAACAGCGGTACCTGGTCCCTGTCGTCGAGGTGAGCTTGCGGGATGTTGCTGCCGGTGAGCAGGAACCCGCGGGTGTCTTCGGCGAGCTGGCCCGCCAGCCACTGGGTGCTGGGCTGTGCGCCGATGAAAACGAACAGGCCGCGCACTGCCAGTGCTGACGTCCGCTGCCGGCCGATGTCCAGCAGCTCGACGCCCTCTAGTTGATCTTTGCCGAGCAGCGCGGTGACTTGCGTTCCGGGCGTGACGGTAATTCGCGGGTTCCGCTCGATCTGGTCGATCAGGTAGCGCGACATCGACGTCTCAAGCGTCTCGCCCCGGATGATGAGGTGCACGTCAGCGCTGCTTCGGCTCAGGAACAGCGCGGCCTGGCCGGCGGAATTGCCGCCGCCGACTATGGCGACCGGGTCAGCACGGCAGGCCTGGGCCTCCATCTGGGTGGCCGCGTAGTACACGCCGACGCCCTCAAACTCGGCCAGCCGGTCCACGGGCAGCCGGTTGTAACGCGCCCCGGTGGCGATGATGACCGACTTCGCGGTGATCGCATCGCCGTCGTCGAAGCTGACCCGGTGCACGCCGGAGTCCGATGACAGCGACACCGCCTTCGACCCCAGCTTGATGCGTACGCCGAACTTCTGCGCCTGCAACGCCGCGCGCGCCGCCAGCTCCTCCCCGGACAGGCCCGCCGGAAAGCCCAGGTAGTTCTCGATCCGGGACGACGTACCCGCCTGGCCGCCCAGCGCGGTGTCCTCGGCCAGGACCGTCGCCATCCCGTCAGACCCGCCGTACACGGCGGCCGCCAGACCGCCGGGACCAGCTCCCACCACCAGCAGATCGCACACGCCGGACAGATCGGGGTCGCTCGGGCCGGACATGCCCAGCGCATCGAGCAACTCGCGGCTACCCGGGTTCCTCAGCAGCGGCCCGCCAGGGACCACGACGAGCGGCAGGTCCCCGACGGGCACGTCCAGCTCCCGAAGCATCCCCTCGGCCTCAGGTGATCCCTCCAGCTCCAGCCACCTCGACGCCAGCCGGTTGCGCGCCAGGACCTCTAGCAGCCGCCGAGTGCCGGCATCAAACCGGGATCCGATCAGCGTCAGGCCCGAGCCCCGGCCCGTCAAGATGGAATGCCGGAGCAGGAACGTCCGCAGGATCAGCTCGCTGAGACCGGGCTCCTGCGCCATGACCACCCGCACGCGCTCCACCGGAACGCGCAGCACCCGGCCGGCCGTGCTCGCCACCGCGCTCAGGTAAGCACGCTGGCCGGTGAGCAGGCCGATCTCGCCCAGGAACTGCGACCGGCCATAAGTCGCGACAACCGCCTCGCCCGGCTGACCGCGGCGCTCAACGATCCGCGCCTCACCTGCCAGCACCACGATCAGGTCATAGGTCACATCCCCGTCGGCAAACAGCACGTCTCCCGCGGCCATCTCATGCTCACTGCCGTACCTGCGCAGCACCTCAACCTGTGCCACATCCAGGACCGGGCTGCGCCCGGCCTGAGTCTGCTGCGAAGCTGCCCCGCTGCCCCCGGCAGACGACCGCGGAGAGAACCCAGTTGCGTCAGCGCCCTCAGGGCCGCCTGCGGGCTGCCTCATCGCTGTCCGGCCACCTCCTCCGAAACAGAACCCGGTCCGCACAAGGCCCGCACGGGCATCCGCCAGGCGGATACGCGCACCCGGCGCGCCGCCACGAGCAGCATCCACTCAGCTGGCAGCCTCAGCCCTGGCGCGCTTTCCATCGCGGGTGCTTCTTGTTCACCACGACGGCACGGCCGCGCCGCCGGACGACGACGGCACCGTCTTTCCGTTTGAGCGACTTCAACGAGTTCCTGACCTTCATCGCCTCACGTTCCTTCCGACGTGCAGCTCAACGAACCCGACACCAGACGGTATTCCGACGGCCAAGTCGGGTAGCCGGATTGCGACGGAGCGGCACCGCTCGATCGGGCGGTCCTCTACGAAGGAGGCGCTTGAGGTTCTCTTGGCTGAGCGTGCCGGCACGTCGACAGCGGAGGCCATGATGATGCGGTCGAGGTTGAGGTCTGCCGCAAGATGTAGGCGCTCGTGGGCCGCGCTGACACGCTGATGCCCGACCGCTCGCACGTCGTGCACACGCTGGGGGACTGGACCTCGCCGCATGAAGGGACGACAAAGGCGCGTCGGTGTTCCGGAGGTGGGGGCGCCAGAACCAGTCTGAGCGGGCCGTAGGTCAGATCAACAAGCTCGCCGACGACCTGCACGCGATCGACCTGGAGCTGATGGAGTGGATCTTGGCCCCCTGAGTACCACCGATCCTGACTGCTCACGATCCTCGAGTGCGTCCTCGGCTGGTGAGGCTGGGTTGAGCCAGCGGAGGGTTAGACGCTGTTCTCGAGCTCGGCGACATCGCGGTCGGAGAGCGTGAGGTCGGCGACTTTCAGGTTTTCCTCGAGGTGGGTGACGCTGGATGTACCAGGAATCAACAGCACGTTGTGGCGGTGGGCCAGGAGCCACGCCAGACCGACTTGGGCCGGTGTGGCGCCGATCCGGTCCGCGACAGACCGCACAGCGGCGTTCTCGGCGACCTTCGGCATGCCCGGGAACGCGGAACCGAGCGGAAAGTACGGCACATAGGCGATGCCGCAGTCGTGGCAGAGGTCAAGCACGTCCGCGTCGTGTTGGTCGACCAGGCTGAACGGGTTCTGCACACAGACGATGTCGGCCTGGGCGATGGCCTGTTCCACTTGGCCGCGGGTGGCGGTGGAGATGCCGACGCCGACGATCTTGCCCTCGCCGCGAAGCGCCACCATCTCGGCCAGCTGATCTTCCAGCGGCACCCGCTGGTTCGCGGCAGGGCCGTTGTGCTCGCCTATCAGTCGCAGGTTCACCGCGCCGAGGCGCTCGGTGCCCAAAGTCCTCAAGTTGTCTTCGACCGCAGAGCGCAGCTGCTCCGGCCGCTGGCCAGGCACCCAGCCGCCCTGCTGGTCACGGAAAGCGCCAACCTTCGAGACCAGCACCAGGCCGTCGGGATAGGGGTGCAGTGCCTCGCGGATGAGCTCGTTGGACACGTCAGGACCGTAATACTGAGCAGTGTCGATGTGGTCGACTCCCAATTCGACCGCACGGCGCAACACGGCGATGGCCTCACTATGATCACGTGGCGGCCCCGTGACGCCGGGACCGGGCAGCTGCATGGCACCGAATCCGACACGGTGCACAGTCAAAGAACCGAGCGGGTACGTGTCCACGACGCCACGCTACCCAGCAGGTCGCAACACCCGCCTCGTCAACGGAGATCTGGGCCGGTCCTGTTGGCCCGCGTCGCCCTGGTCTGAGATCGGGCGGCGCAACCTGTGCCGGGCCACTCGTCGGTTGTCTACGGTTAAGCCGGCGGGGTGCCCGGGAATACCGGCAACAGTGGTCAGGCGAGGGAGTGCGCATTGTTCGAAGCTGAGGACATCCGAGACTGGCGTGGGCACGACGTCGTGGATCCGGCAGGCTCGAAGATCGGCTCGCTCGAGGCGGTGTACTTCGACACGGCGACCGAGCAACCCACCTTCGCCACGGTGAAGGTGGGCATGGTCGGCCGGCACCGACTCGTGTTCGTCCCGCTGTTCGAAGCGAGCGTGTCCCCGGACCATGTCCGGGTCAGCGCAGACAAGAAGCTGGTCAAGGACGCGCCGTCCATCGACACGGACGGCGAGCTCACCGCCGCCGAGGAACCAGGGGTCTTCGAGCACTACGGGTTGCGTTATGAACCGGGTACCTCGGGCGAGCGTCGCCTGGGACGGAGGTAAGGCATGCTCGCGGTAGTCCTGGCCCTGATCATCGTGTGGATCGTGCTCGGCATCATCGGCTTCGTGGTGCACGGCCTGTTCTGGCTGTTCCTGATCGCCTGCCTGCTGTTCGTGGTTACCGTGCTCGGCGGCGCGTTCCTGCGCGGCCGCCGCTCGGCCGGCCGGAGCCGATAGCCAATCCGGCCAAGGGCATTGGTCGGCTCGCCTGTCCTGCGGTCGCGACCTGCCGACCTACAGCCAGCGCCCCGTTTCGCTGGCGGCGAGCTGTTCCGCCCCGGCCCGATCATCCCAGTGGTTGGGCCACATCGGTCCCAGTGTCGGCCGCGCCCGTCAAGGTCGCCGTGAGGAACAGGACGTCCACGACGACAACGGCGTCCACGCTGGCCGTGACCGCCTTCGCTCCCCATACGACCAGTCGAATCGCACGCGGGCATCGCGCTAGCGGTGCGCTCCTAGATAGATGCGTCGTACGGAACGACGGCGATCGGGCGAGTGCCTCAACGCCACGGCGTCATGGCGGCGTCGGCGGGCTTCGGCCTAACAGACATCCCTTCGACCCGTTCTGGCGAAGGGGTTCCTCGTTCCTCATCGGTACGCAGGTGCAGCCGTGCGCTGGTCTGGTTCATAGCGGTGGGTCGGCTGCGATACGCGATAGCGTGGGTCGGGTCGTAGGCGAAGTCGATGGAGCTGCTCGGGTCCTGTTCGGTCGCGACGGTCCCGGGCAGCCACGTCTGGACTGACCACGGCAGCGGGTAACCCGCGCCAGGCTCGCCGATCGCGATCGGCTCTGGTGTGGGAACCGCGTGCGGCCCAGCAGCCTGCGCGCCGCTGCAACCTCCGACTCGAGCCACCGTCGAGCAGATCTAACCTCGCCGGGCTGCAACGGAAACCGAGCGGCCACACCGGTGCCGATCCGGAAGATCGAATTGACAGTCCCCTGCGACCGGGCGGAGCGGACCGACCACCCTTGCTACTGCGGGAACTGCCGGCCTACCAGCTCACGCACTGACTCGGTCGACATCGACAGCTGGCCGGCGTGTATCTGCATGCCCAAACTCTTAACGTCCTCGTCCGAACCAGCAAACCTGCTTCGCCTGGGCACGCCGACCTGTCACTCGCCGATCCCTAATCGACACCGAGCGGCGGGCGGTTCGGCTGCTGGTCAGCTCGTTGAGCTTCCGGCACCGGTGTCCGTCCATGGCCTTTGACCCGCGATGTTGGTAGCGATGACCGTCAGACCATCAGGATTCCAGAGCAGCACGGTGTCCGCGCTTGCAACGGCGAGCAGGGGCCGACACGGCAGTGGGACTGGGTCCCGGGGTCCAGTTGGCGATGTGGTGGGACCGCCGAGCGCCTCTGCCCGGTACGCGGCGAGCGGCTCGCTGTGCGCGCTCGTCATCACGCTGAGGTAGCACTGGTCGACTCGGCCGACCAGTCGAGACAGTTTGCTTAGGCGCGCGCTAGGCTCCGCCCCAACTGACGCTGTGGAGGTCCGTTCATGAGCCGCAGAGTTCTGTCCATCGCCATCGTCTCCGCGGCCGTCGTGGCCGGAATGACGGCCACCTCGGCGGGAGCCATCGCGGCACCTCGCTCGAGCGGGGGCGCCTCGACGACCTCCGCGGAGCGCTCGGCCGCCGCCGTGCCACCGCCCGCACCGATCACATGGTCGACCTGCGCCGATCCCGATCTCGCCGCAGCGGGTGCACAGTGCGGTTATCTGATCGTCCCGCTCGACTGGTCCCGGCCACGTGGCACGACGATCAAGATCGCCGTGTCGCGCGTGCTGCATACCGTGCCAGCCTCGCAATACCAGGGCGTCATGCTCGTGAACCCAGGTGGCCCGGGTGGCTCGGGCCTTAGTCTGGCGACCCTCGGCTCGTCCGTACCGAACGGTGTGGGCAACGACTACGACTGGATCGGCTTCGACCCGCGCGGCGTCGGATCATCCATCCCCAAACTCTCGTGCATCCCGACCTACTTTGCCGGGCCGCGTCCCGAGTACATCCCGTACACGCCGCGGCTCGCCAGCATTTGGCTCAACCGGTCGAAGTCGTACGCCCAGGCGTGCGCCAGGAGCGCCGGCGCCGAGCTGCTCCCGTTCATGCGTACCGAGGACGTCGCGAAGGACATGGACTACCTACGTGTCGCCCTAGGCAAGCAGCAGATCAACTACTACGGCTTCTCCTACGGAACGTATCTCGGAGAGGTGTATTCGACACTGTTCCCGTCGCGCGTTCGCCGGATGGTGTTTGACTCAACCGTTGATCCGCGCAGGTACTGGTACTTGAGCAACCTGGACCAGGACGTCGCCTTCAACCGCAACGTCGACATCTGGTTCGGTTGGGTCGCGAAGTACGACAGCGTCTATCACCTCGGCAAGACCGCCTTGGCGGTGAAGGCACGCTGGTACGCCGAGAAGTTCTCACTGGCCCGACACCCAGCGGGCGGCGTGGTCGGTGCTGACGAGTGGAACGACATATTCCTCTACGCCGGCTACTACCAAGAGACCTGGACGTACCTCGGCGGTGTGTTCGCGGATTGGGTTAATGACCACAACCTGCCGGAACTGATTGCTGCGTACCAAGCGTTCGTGGGTCCGACGGACGACAACGGGTTCGCCGTCTACCTGGGCGTGCAATGCACGGACGCGCCGTACCCCAAGAGCTGGCCCGTCTGGCAGCGCGACAACTGGCTGACGTTCTCCCGCGCGCCGTTCTACACCTGGGGAAACGCCTGGTTCAACGGTCCGTGCCTGTTCTGGCCAGCGCCGTTCCACTCCGCGGTGCGGATCGACGGCAGCAAGGTCAAGAGCCTGTTGATGATCGACCAGACGCTGGACGCGGCCACGCCGTACCCGGGGAGTCTGTACGTCCGCAGCATCTACCCTGGCGCGTCGCTGATCGCTGAACCGGGAGGCACGACGCACGCCGACACGCTGTTCGGCAACGCGTGCGTTGACGACCAGATCGCGCAATACCTCGCTACCGGAGCGAAAGCGCCGCGCTTGCCCGGGTACCGGGCGGACACGTATTGCGCGCCGCTTCCGCAGCCAGTGCCAACGGCGTCTGCGGCGGCCGCCGCAAGTTCCGGAAGTGCAAAGGCGGCTGCTCAGAGGGTGGCTGCACGAGGAAGGGGCGCAGCGCTTCAGCATTGAGGCAAGCCGGGCTTGCCCGTAGCCTGTCGAGCGTGTCGACAGGCTACGGATCCGGCGGCAGCGTGAGGATTCCGCGCCGTCGTCGGTGACGACGATCATGTGTTCCCACTGCGCGATCCAGGATCGGCTGGCCGAGTGCTCAAGCCAACGGGGTCGGCGTGGCTGAACCTGGGTGACGCGCTCTCCCGCCATCCGCGCTACGGCGCGCCGGCCAAAGAGCATGCTGTTGGCCCCTGAGCGATTGGTCCTCGCCTTGGCGTCGCTGACGCCTCGCCGGCGAGATCTGCGAGGCGAGGCCGCAGGTCCGGTGCCGGACCATCGGGGCCGTCAACGCGTCAGGTGATCAAGCCGGTCACCGCTGGATAGCGTCGGCTCCGGAGGACTGTTCAGCGACAGTGCGAAGGTGCTATGCACGCCCCATGATGGCAGCTGCGAACAAGCAACTCATCCGACGCTTCATCACCGAGGTTTTCGATGAAGGTGGCCTCGACAGCTTGGATCGCTACCTCACACCCGATTTTATGAACCATGCGACTGGAGCGATCGGTATCCCGGCGTACCGACGGGTCGTGGAATGGACCCGACGGATGCAAGGCGACGACTGCCGCAACGTCATTGACGACCTGCTCGCTGACGATGACCGAGTGTGCGCGTTCATTACGATCCACGGGCGGCTGAGCAACGAAGTCGAGGTGCTCGGCGTCAGGCTCAACCCGGACTACCGTGTCTTTTCTGCCCGACATGCACACACCTTCCGGCTGGCCGGGGGCAAGATCGCTGAACACTGGGCCATCCGTGACGACCTGACCATGCTTCGCCAACTCGGATTCGTTATCTCCCCACCTCCGGAATCGGTTTCGGGCAAATCGTCATGACCAGCTGCGGCCCGATCACGATGAGCAGCGGGGGCGCTGCAGTCGGCGCGCCGGCCGAGCTGACCAACAGCCGTGTGGCGATCTCTCAACGGAGACCGCTTCCGGGGTGTGCTGGGACAACGCCATCGCGGACTACCTCGAGGTCTTCTACAACCGGCGAAGGCTGCATTCCACCTTCGGCTACCGCACCCCTTCGAAGCACTCACCGAGCACCGCACCGGAGCAACCGCTGCATGATCAACTCGAGGAACCGTCCAAGATCCTTGATACAGCCCAGCCCTCCGTCGTATTTCTTCTATTGCCAATCACGGTCCTTTCGCTCTATATCTGGGCCTCGTAACGCTCGTCTCGCCCAGCCGGCAGCTGACCTTCGACGACCTTGCGCAGCTGATGGTCGGAGGCGTGCCGGCAGTGGTGGCCCGTGACGTCGGCGATCGCTCGCGGCTTCCGACCTTCGACCTCGGCTGTGCCGGGATTCATCGTGCGCACTCGCACGGCTACGGCGTGCCGTTGACCACCAGGTCCTTGAGCGACTTGGCACGGTCATCGAAAAAGGGAGAGTTCATCTCCTGCGGGCGGCTGTTCAGTCGGTAGCTGTTGACGCCGTTCGACCAGTTGCCGCTGAACATGCCCCGGATCCAAGGCCCACCGCTGCAGCCGCCGGTCATGTCGTTGCCGGACGCCACCGGCGGCGTTGCCCCGGGAACGCTCCCGTCGTAGGCGTAGGACGCGGCGACGCAGTTGAGGCGGCCGCCTGTGAAAGGCGGCGCTGCTGGGTAACCGAGTTCGAACCAATGCTGCTCGCGGGGCCAATTCCAGGAGAAGCCGAGCCAACCGACGACCTCGCTGATCTTGCGCACGTTCAGCGGGTGTAGCACTGCACCACCGATGTCCTCCCAGAGGCCGCCCGGGTTGCCGTTGCTGTACCAGTTGGTCCGGGTGGCCAGCCACGACGCGGGCCAGCTGCCGAGCGGCCGGACACCATCCCGGTAGGCGGGTACGAAGACGAGGTTGGTCGACCATCCGCTGGGCTGGCCGTCGCCGGCGTGCACGACGTGGCCTGCGGTCAGGATGGCGTAGTTGCCGATCGACGCCGCGGACGCCACGTAATTCGTGCCGTTCTGCGTGAAGAAGACCTTGCCTATCGTCACCAATGGGTAGTCGGTGTACGAGAAGGGAACTTCAAAGCGAGTGAACGGCGCCGGGTAGCCGTAGCCGCTGGCGAGCGTCACGGACCCGTCGCCGAGCGTCGCCGCTGGGCTGCCTAGCGGAGTGCCACCAGCGTCGCTACCGCCGCCGTCCGACGGCCCCACACTGCCGAGTTGTTCGAGCGCCGACTCGGCGTGCCGGCGAAGGTCGTCTTCGCTGACCTCTGGCAGAGGGTATGGCTGGGCGTCAAGCATCGCCTCCACGGTCCACTCAGCTGCTGTGGCGGCGGTGGTGATTGGCGAGCGGATGTTGCCGGAGTCTGCGGGCGTGGCGTCAGGCGTAGGGCTGCCGCTGTCGCCGGAGTCGCTGTCGTTGGCCATGGGAATCACTCCTGTTGATCGGACGTTGTGGGCCCACGCCCACATGTAAAGGAGTGACGCGGGTCCGATCCAGATACATCAGTCCAACCCCGCGGGCTAGGCGCGATACACTCCCCTCATAGATCCGATCAGGAGTTCTGCCGTGTCGGACAACGAGCAACAAAACATCACCTCACCCCGCTCTGGAGGACCAAACTACGTCTCCGGGCGGAGCGGCGGGGCAATTGCAGTTGCTGACCGTCCGGACATCCTCCACCAAGTCCGCGCTTCCGGCGTTGGGCTAAGGACGGATCCGGCACGGCCAGATGTGATCATTGCCGAATTCTGGAGCGGCGACCATCGCAGCCACGGCGCGAGCGCGCACGTCACCGAGACGAACTCGGAAGTGAACGTCGAGGTCTTCGTTGGCGTGCTCCCGGAGGCTGAAGGTCGACCCGCTTCGGCCATCGCCGAACTCCAGCGGCTTAGCATCCACCTCTCTACGCCGCTCGCCGGTCGCCGACTTACGTCGAGATGAGTTCGATGCTCATAGGCCGACGGTAGGCAGGCGCATGGGCGAATCACTCATCCGGCCAGTCGTCGGAGCTTGGTAGCGAACGGGGCGATGGCACCGGCAAGCTGATGATCGAGCCTGTTGCGTAAACGCCGAACGCCTGCCTCGAGTGAAGAAGTTGGCCGTTGCGACTGGACAGTTCTGGTCGCCCGCGCGGTGTTAGAGCGGCTGTCGCGAGATGAGGGCTTACGGCCATTGAGAACCACGCGACGGTGCGGCCGGTGTCGATGGCGAGCTGCCCGATGGCTCGCAGAAGGCGACTTGTCTGTGCCGGCTGCCGCAGACGCACAGGTTCTCGCGTCGGCTGCCGTTCCAGCGACTCAAACATGTTCCATCATACGATCTGCTCCGCTTCGCGCTCGAGCGAGAGCGGAGGGCCGTACTCGTCGCGCCGCGCGACATCGCCGCCCGCCTGGTCCGCGTACGTCCGGAGCTGCACGAGACCTCGGCCGTCATCGAGGAACGCCGCAACGTGCCGGGGACGTTCGACGTCCGCGACCGGACCGCCGGATCGCGGCGGCCTGGGTCGCCGTGCGTGGTCGGGACAGAGTAATCGTCGGGCAGCAGCGCTCGGCTGCTGAGTTCGCACCCATCGCCGGCCCGGACGGCGTCGCCGTCGCCTGGCCTCAGCCACGTGGCAGCGACCGGCTGACGGTGCCGCCAATGGTCACCGCGCGGCCCAGGGCAGTGGTCGGGTTAGGTAATCGCGACGCCCAGCACTCCGCCCGAAGCGCTCAGGCTGCGGGCACGTCGCGGCCGAGGAACGCGACGAGCCTGACGATCGCCGGGGCGGCGTCGGCGACGTGCCGGGCCGGGCCGAAACAGCCGCCGCCGGGACGTACTGCTCGCCCATCCGCGACGGCGAAGGCCAGCGACTCCTCGGCAGCATCCTCCGGCAGATCCGCCGGTCGCCCGAGAGCCTGGGCGAGGTCCCAGCCGTGGGCCAGCAGGTCGTACATGCGGATCTTCAGCCGCTCCGCGCCGGTGGCGGCACCGAGCGGGCCCTGGTAGGAGCGATCGAGAACGCCTGGCTGCCCAAACGCGTCCAGCAACACGCCAGCCGATTCCCGATAGGCGCGGGCAAGCTGGTCGCTCGGCATCCCGTCACCCCGCTGCGGCAGCGGTTGCTCAGCGAGCACCGCGGCGAACACGAGATTCTTGCCGACCAGATGCTCGACGAGACGGTGCACGGTCCAGTCCATGCACTGAGTCGGCGCGGACCACTCGCCGGGCTGGATCGCATCGATCAGCTCGCCCACCGCGGAAACGAACGAGCGAGTCGGTCGAGCTGGATTTCGTTGTCTACGGCCACGAGGCCACCTCTCACAGGTGGCGCCACCGGGCAAGCTGCCCTCAGATCAGCAAACTCCAGGAGGCGCGGAAACGGTCATCGACACGGAACGTCGCACCTCCTTCCAACTCCAACGGTCGACCATGAGTCTGCCACATCAGCCGTGCGGTCGGCTCGAGAGTAATTCAGCTTCGATGGGTCATCGCGTTGTGGGGGGAAAGTACGGTCCACCCTGGCGTAAAGGCGCGCCGAGCCGTCGTTCTGCTCGATGATCTTAAGCCGCGAACTCCGCGCAGATCGATCATTTTCGCGTGCACCTGGCCTTGACGCCTGGCGTGTGGATCATCCGTGGGTGCCACGATCGGCTGAACGGGAACAGCCGAGTTGGCAGTGCGCTGTATGCGGTCTGGGCGCAGTGGTGCGTGGCCGTCGTTTGCGTCGACGCAGCGGCGATCGTCGGGCGGTCGGGATTCGGAAGGCCTAGGTTGTGATCGTGGCGCGGTATTTCGACGTGCATCCCCGCGACCCGCAGCCGCGTTTGGTGGCCCAGGTCGTCGCCATGCTGAGCGATGACGCGTTGATCGCATATCCCACCGATTCCTGCTACGCGCTGGGGTTCGAGCTAGACAGCCGCACCGGCGCCGATCGGATCCGCCGGATCCGCCACCTCGACGATCGCCACCACTTCACGCTGGTGTCCTCAGATTTCGCGCAACTCGGTGAGTTCGTCCAAGTAAGCAACGCCGAGTTCCGCACCATCAAGGCGGCTACTCCTGGGGCATACACGTTCATCCTCCCCGCGACCCGCGAGGTGCCCAAGCGCCTCGCTCATCCGCGCAAGCGCACCGTTGGCGTGCGTATCCCCGATCACCCAGTCGTGCGCGCCCTGCTCCGCGAGCTGGGCAAGCCGCTGGTGTCCAGCACTCTTCTGCTACCCGGCGAGGACGAGCCGATGAATGACGGGTGGACCATCAAGGACCGCTTCGACCACGAGATCGACGCGGTCATCGACTCCGGCGCGTGCGGGACCGTGCCGACCACCGTCGTCGACCTCACCCAGGGATACCCCGAGGTCGTCCGCGTCGGCGCCGGCGATCCTTCCCCGTTCGTCTGACGCGTCGACGACACGAGCTCCAGGTAGTCGATGCCGTCGTAGCCGACCACACCGAGCCGCAGATCCGGCCACCGGTGGTTGGACTCATGTCGAGCGGGCATATGGCCTGGTCGGCGACTTGTGACGCGGTCCGGGGCGCGCGAGGTGGGCCGGGTGAAGGAGACTGGCGGTTCACCGATGGAGGAGCCTGACCGCGTATGAGCGATGACAGAACCCGACTCGCCGTCCTGATCGATGCCGACAACACCTCCCCGAAGCTGATCAAGGAGATGTTCGAGGAGCTAGCCAGCTACGGGACCATCACCGTTAAGCGCGCCTACGGGGACTGGACGAGCCCGCATCTGAACGGATGGCGTTCCATTCTCCTGGGCAACGCCATCTCCCCGCAGCAGCAGTTCGCCTACACCTACGGCAAGAACGCCACCGACTCGGCGCTGATCATCGACGCCATGGACCTGCTGTACTCAGGCAATGTCGAAGGATTCGCCATCGTCTCCAGCGATAGCGACTTCACACCGCTGGCCACCCGACTGCGTGAGTCGGGAAGGCGGGTGATCGGCGTCGGGAGACGCACGACGCCGAAGCCCTTCATCGAGGCCTGCGAGAGGTTCGTGTTCCTCGAGGTACTTGGCGGCGACAGCGAGGCAACCGAGCAGGCAACCGAATCGGCGAAGGACGACCAACCACGGCCGGTCCAGAGCGTGCTGACCAAGGCGCTGACCAAGGTCGATACCGACGATGAGGACTGGGCCTCGCTCAGCGCACTGGGAAACCACCTCAATCGCACCGATCCGTCCTTCGACGCACGCAGTTATGGGTTCGGCAAGCTCAGTGACCTGGTCAAGGCACAGCCATTCATCGAGTCGAAGACAGTCACCGCGCCCGGGGGTCGCGGGCAGCTGTGGGTGCGTCTCAAGGGGCGTCGACCCGTCGAGGACGGGTCGACCAGTAAGACCGCGGTCAGAAGCGCCAAGAAGGTGGCGAAGACATCGGCCAAGAAGACGGCCCGGAAGGCTGCGCCAAAGAACGCAGCAGGCAGCGCGTAGCCCCCGAGCCTCGGTCCGCCTGCTCATCCCGCGCAGCGGCTCTACAAGACCTGCCCCGGACAGCGTGCGCTGTCACCGCGCGCGAGCCGTCGATCTGCGCGGCCCGGTTTCGGGTGGGCGCAACGCACAGATGACTCTGTCAGTGACGCCCGGAGATGCTGATCATTGAGCACATGTCAGGATGCCATTGGTGGAGGGCGGGCTGGTAGCACGTGCGATTGCCGCGGCGACGTCGCTCGCGGGCACGCTCGACCTGCCGGTCGGGGACGCGGTGGTGGTCCAGAACTCGAACACGCTTGGTCTGCGTCTCCTGCCGTGTGATGTGTTTGCTCGCACGGCGCTGGTCGGGCAGGATGTCGCGGCGTTTGAGGTCCAGGTCGCTCAGGCTCTCGCCGCCGTCGCCGCCCCGATCGCCTCGCTCGATCCGCGGGTCGAACCGCGCGTGTACGAGCTTGATGGCTTTGCTGTCACGTTCTGGACCTACTACCGGTCGGTGGCTGACTGGGGCTCGCCGCGCGACTATGCAAGTGCGCTACGTCGCCTGCATGCGGCGATGCAAGACGTCCACATTGAGGCACCGCACTTCACGGAACGAATCGCGGCCGCTGAGCGCCTGCTGACACACCGAGACGAAACGCCGGCCCTGGATGCTGGCGATCGGCTCATGCTGCTCAACGCGCTGCGCGGCGCCGGGGAAGCAATTCGCAGCCGCGTGGCCGCGGATCAGCTACTGCACGGCGAGCCCCATCCCGGCAATCTGCTCAGTACCTCGACCGGTCTGCTGTTCACCGACTTCGAAACATGTTGCCGCGGCCCCATCGAATTCGACGTTGCGCACGTGCCGGACGAGGTCAGCCGGCTCTATCCGGATATCGATCAGGTTCTGCTCCAACAGTGTCGACGGCTCGTTCTGGCCATGGTCGCCGCCTGGCGCTGGGACGTACGTGATGAGTTACCGAACGGACACCGACACGGCCGGAACATCGTCCGATTGCTCCGCGAAGGACCACCCTGGCCCACACTGGGGGCACTCTCCACCAGGTAGCGCAACGAACGCTCATGCCCGCAGCCGGCGCCCGTTACCCGTCGATCTGGTGCACCATCGCAACAACCAACTGGCGCGCAGATAGAGCGATCCGGCTCGCCGTGCCATTGCAGTTTGCCGCGCCGTCACCACGCGTTTCACCGGGCGGGTTCGCGGGACTCTCAAGTCATGGCGGTGCGGTCCCGCGGTGCGTCCGCGTACAGTTGGCCTTGCCTTCCGGTCGACGCCGCTGAGCAGCCATCCGCGCACGGGATTCCCGCCGCGCGATCGTGAACTGCGGCAAGGAGCGCGACGACCGGACCACCCCCAGGCGCTGCATGCTTCGGCATTCGGTATGGGTTGAGGCGACGACGCTTCGAGAAAGAGCAGCAAACGTGATCGATGTGCACAGGTTGGCGGGCGAGCTGGGTGTATCCGCCGAGGTGATACTGCGGGCAGTCGCCGAGCTTGGCGGCGCGGTGAGTGCCCGGTCCACGCTGACCGACGAGCTGGCCGGCCAGGTACGTTCGCATCTGAGGACCACCCAGCGCGGCTTTGCAGGTTCCGGCGGTAGCCCCGTTTTCTCTGTCGGCACGCAGCATTCCGCGGCCTCGAGGCCCCAGAACCGCACCATCCCCCCGGCCTTCCCAGGCCGCGACCGCGAAGACAATCCAGGTCAGCAGGGTCAAAGTCGTGATCCCGGCCACGCAACCGGCAGCGGCGCTTCCTCCGACGACGACCGCTCGCGCCGCGCAAACGCGACCGTCCACGAGCAGGATGCGCTGGCGTCCCAGCTGGCCGCACAGGCCGCGGCGTCCGCGCTGGCCGCGGAGTGGCGCGCGGCGGGCTTGGGACGGCATGACCGGCACATCATCGAGCAATGTCAGCGGCACGGGCTGACGCCGCAGGACGTGCGACGTCGCGTCGATGGCCAGACCATCGCCAGCCGCCTGAAAAATGGCGAGTCCATCTCCTCAGTCCGCTCTCGCATTGCGCAAGCCACCCGAACGTACGAACCGCTCCCGTCCGGTAACGACGACGCCTGGCACTGACTCGTACGAATAGGCCATCACCGCAGCGCATTAACCTGCGTCGGCCTGCGTGATGAGACGCTGGCCATCGTTGGTCCTTAACGCGTATATACCCTCGGCCCGTAGTCGCCTTGAACCGGCGACGTCTATCGAGCCCAGGGGTTGCGCGCCAGAGCCGTCGATCGAACATCTTGCTGGCTTAGCCGTGGCACGCAGATCGATCACTGTGACTGGCGCGAAACGAGTTCGCAGGCATGGACGGTTCGCCGGAGCCGAGTCAACACCGCCCGGAATTTCGACAGCCAGAAGGGCGAGCGAGCCGACGAACGTCGTCAGCGTCAGCCATCGAGGTGGCGTCCCGATCGCACTACCCGCATACGCACATGCTAAACAGAGATCCGGGCCGATCGGCGCCGACTCCCTCCGCCGGCGACGGGCCGGGGGGTGTTCTTCTCCGAACCTGCGGGCTACCTGCCCGTTCAAGGTGCTGCACCCACCCGAACAGTCTCAACCGGCCAAACACGACATGGCCTCACCTGACATCAGCTCAGCAGCAAGTCGTGAGCAACCTCCGCAGCCAGCTTCACAACATCGGCCAATAGTTCCGTTTCCTCAACCCGGCGTTCGAAGCCATCGATCTGCGCGGCTCCTGCATGCGCGGGAGACTCCTGGGGAATGGATCGGCCGCTGGCCGCGTCACCAGCGGCCGCGACGCCAGCATCACCGGCGCGGCTTGATCGTGTCGCCGCCCCAATCCTCCGGGTCGACATCTCGCAGGGTCTGGGTGAGGACCCACCCATGGCCGAACGGATCGACGAAGCCAGCCTGACGTTCGCCGTATTCCCAGTCGTGCGAGGCCTCCTCCGCGTCGGCGCCTGCGGCACGAGCGGCATCAAGCACGGTGTTGACGTCGTCGACCCGAAACATCACCTGCTGAGTCGTCCCGGATACACCTTCATCTGTTCGGTACTCGCGCACGATCATCTCGGCGCGCTCGCCGTCGACGCCGAGCTGCACGCGATGGGCCTCGCCAACACGGACGTGTTCGACCAGCCCCAGCACATCCGTGTACCAGGCGACCGCTTCGCGTACATCGGCTACAGCTAACACCGGGACGATGCGCGCCCAGGGCGCTGACCGGTTCCTCGTCACGCCCTACGATGGCACGAACATCGAGTCCAGCACCAGCGGGACGACTGAGAACGATTCCCATATTTGCAGTGCGATTCCCGCGACGAGCCGCCGTTGAAAGATGCCCGCCGCGCGCAGACGCACGTATCCACCGCTGCCCGCGCGCGTTGCCCTCGATCGGGTGCGACTCCCGGACGAGATCGGCTGCATCAGGATGGCACGGGTCGGGAGATATGGTTCGCTGGTGCGCACCAAGCTCACCGTCGAGGACCTGGGTGGATTCCTGGACCAGCCGCTAGTGGCAGTCATGGCGACCTTGCGGACAGACGGGAGCGTTCTGCTGTCCCCAGTCTGGTACGAATGGCGCGACGGCGGATTCAACGTATGGGTCGAGGCGCAGAACGTGAAAGTCCGACACCTAAGGCGCGACCCAAGATCGACTATCGTCGTCGCCGAGTCTGCACCACCGCTGCGCGGCGTCGAGGTTCGAGGCATTGCGCGCATTATCGAAGACGGTGTGACCGAGACCGCGCAGCGCATCGCAGCACGGTATCTAGCCGAGGACGAAGCTGCAGCCGACACCGATGCCTTGCGCGGCGCGGACGTCATCATCCGAATCGAACCGGGCCATGTCAGGGCCTGGGACTATGTAGATGAATTCGATCGGGACTAAACAGTCTCAAGAACCGTCGATATGCGAGTCCGTTGCCAAGATCGCGCACCAGTTCGCCGCGCAACAGTCCTCGTGTCTCAAGACACTCGGGCCGACGATTGAACGGTTGAAGGAGAGCTTCTATCCGCCGAACCTCCGCGGGACCGAAGACCTTGAGTTCGAGGACGTAGAGAAGGTCGTCATGGCCGACAGCATCGCGCTCTACGGCGTGCCTCGGGCCGCCATAGCGGAGGCACTCATCTGGGCCGATAGTGCTGCCAAGCGTCGCCAGATTCTTGGCCGCCGTTGGAAGACCATCTCCGCGGACTGCCGGGAGGCGGTTGAGGGGTTGCAGTCGGAAGCTGTCGCGCCCTATGTGGCCTTCGCTCTGGCGGCGTTGGATGCGCTCGACGGCGACCATACCGCCGCTGCTCAGGCCCTCGCGGGCTCACTTATCGACAGCCTGCTCAACGCCTACTTCGGCAAGGACCGCTGCCTGTACACGCCGGACAAGAGAGGCAAGCGGACGACGAAAGGGTACGAGGAGTTCACGGTCAGGCAATTCATAGCCTTCGCCCCGTCTGGCAGACCTACCAACAGTTCTGGGCTGACGAGGGAGACGCCGTTCCAACCAGGTTCAGCCGCAACGCCACCGCCCACACAGTGAGCCCGCGCCAGTTCAACCGCCGCAACACGGTGCAGGCTTTGCTCCTCGTCACGAGCCTTCTCTACTTTCTTCACGAGCAGGCTTCACGGCGGAAGATAGCCTGACACGAGAGCCAGGGAGAGCAGATCTAGCAGGTCGACAGATGGGGGATCGAGGGGCCTTCGCTAGCTGGTGCAACGATCCGTAACGGTTGGCTAGCGGCAGAATCGACGGGCGCCCCTCGTACTCGTGCGTCACGAAGTACCGGATCAGCGTGCAGATGGTGTCTTGATCAAGGTCAACCGGCGCAGGTCGGACCGATCCGGCTACGGCCGTCGCCGACGGGCACGAAGCCAAGCGCACGCGTTCGCCACGACGCGGTCGGCGCGGTCTGTTCCAGGCCCGAACGGGGACGTCCCCGCCTGCTGCCTACTTGCGACGGCCGTAATCGACGTCAGCGATCGCCCGCGTGGCCCTTGCGGCTGCGGCACATGCGGGCCCGGACCGGCGACGTTCACGGCATGCACGCGACCCGTCGAGGCTTCTAGCGAACTGGTCCGGTTACTGCCGGTCCGTAGCTAGGGAGGGCCAGGCGGGGACGATGGCGATAACGATGAAGCCGAGAGACCACCAGCCGCACACGACCCATCATCGAGCAGCAAATCCATCCAGCCGTCACCGGTGGCCCAGACCTGAACCCCTGCAATCCAGCCACGCTAACCACACTCATGCACCCGCCCGTTACGGCCCCACTCATGCGTCCGCTGTGTTTCGGCGCTGTCGCTTGATCGTCCGAGACGTTCTCCGACCCGATCGTGATGCCGGCCGTACGTTCGTGGTTCACGTTGAGCGTGCGTGAGCCTCAGAGCACTTTTCGCATGTGTACATCCTCGGGCTCGCGCTCGAACAGCTCTGGCAGCGGCTGCGCCGTGAGCTCGAAACCGCGACCCTGGTAGAAGCGCACCGTATTCGCAGACGGCGTCGCCGACACGACCATCGACGAGTCGCCGGCGCCGCGGGCGACCCGCTCGAGCTCCCCGGACAGGCGGCTGCCGATCCCCGCGGCGCGCAGCGTCCGGGTGACGTGGAGGAACGCGAGCTGCGCGACCGCGGGCCGCAGATGCAGCACGACGATGCCGATCCCGACCAGCCGTCCGTCCACGAAGGCGCCGAACGCCATCCCACCCGCGTCGACGTAGTGCTCGAGTTCGTCCCGCTTTGCTTCGACGGAGTGTTCGCCGTGCCCGTCTGCGTCCCAGGCCGACGCGCTCCAGTTCCCGGGCCGCTCCACCAGCTCCGTCCCACCCTGCTCGTAGAGGAGATCGATATGCTCAGTCCGATCGATCTCGCCGACGCGCGACAGCTCCGCGCGAG
Organism: uncultured Actinomycetota bacterium; assembly: GCA_963779485.1. GTDB lineage: Bacteria > Actinomycetota > Actinomycetes > Mycobacteriales > Jatrophihabitantaceae > CAVVJA01. The sequence continues at coordinate 146,827 of CAVZYJ010000018.1, forward strand.
CCAGCCGCCGTATCTCGACGCCTTCCTCCACCGCGAAACCATCGCACAGAGGTCCTCCCGTCTCGTCGCCTCGTCCGCGCTGCGCCAAGTCACCCACCAAATCGTCGTGTGCGCTCGCACAAAGTCTGGGGCATTCTGGGGGCATTGATCTCACGGTGTTTTCGGCCACGTGCCTATAGGCCAGGAAATCCAGGGCCGCTATCAAGATCACTTACGTGGTCGCCACTGGGATCGAGCCAGTGACGCTTACCGTGTCAAAGGAGCGGCCCCAGCGGTTCTGCTCCGCTTCCGGAGCGAGGCACTATAGCCCCATCAGTCTCATCAGTTCGGTGATGCTTCGGTTCGCGCATCCACCCATGTTGCAGAAGAATGCTGAGGCGTTCACAGTCAGTCGCGTACCCCTGGGCGAAGCCTCCTGTAATTGGTTGGGCCAGCGCCGACCCGACCGGCCTCGGGCGAGTGTTTTCAGGCGGCACTGCAACGCAGCTTGGTATCGCCCGAATAGACTGACCAGACCTGTCAATGCGTCCTATCCGGCGGTCGTGTTCAGGGCGGCCACAATCTCGTCGATCGCCGCCTGCTCCGGCTCGCTCACGTCCTGGCCGTGCTCGCGGTGGGCAGCTGCGACTTTGTGGGTCAAGTTAACGATGAACTGGCGGTACTCCGCCACCTCAACTGGCGTGGCCTTGCGCTCTAGCAGCTCGACCGAGTCGCGCACGTGCTGCAGCCCGTGCTGCTTGAGCTCGTCCGGGGAGTGGTAGGGAGTGTGATCTCGTTCAGGTTTAGCCGATACGATCTCATCCAGAAGCTCGCTCTCACCGTGCTGCTGGCGCGCCTCAGCGTAGGCCTTGGCCATCGCGATGGTTTCGCGGAACGTACCCCCGCGTTGGGCCGTGACCACGATCATGCCAGCACTCGGAGGTGCCTCCAGAATTAGCTGCCACTCCTCGGCCGAGAAATCGGACTTTGTCGTCATGGTCTCTCCGATCGGTTTGCACTCGCTAACGCTCATCGCACCCACCGTAGCGACTGGTTGCACATAGGCAGGAGTGCGGGCATCCACCCGGCGGCAGGTGATAGTCGGCCAGAACACTCTCGGAGGACAACATGCGCAGGTCGGGGCCTCCCACCGCCACGATGGGCCGGTGTCGAGCCGTCGATCTGCGCGCGCCGTCGCGGTCACGTTGGCCGCGTAGATGAATCGTTACGTGGTCCGCCTCAAATACACGCACTCCTCGCGGTCGGGACGCCACGTGTTTCTGGGCCACGCTGCGCGAATTGTTCCTCGCCACTCGATCCCAACACGGACTCAGTAGTTCGTGCTAGCAGGCATTAAGCCGCCAGGCAACCATGGCTGCGTCAGAGGCCGCCTGTGACATCGAATACTCGATCGTCGGTCCGATCGCGACTTGGCCGTTTGGTCACGCCGGCGGCGGCACTTGGATGTCAATGCCGTGCTCGGCAGCGATCCCGCTCAAGTAACCGCCGACAGTGGGCGTTCGTCGGCCTGGGAACCGTGTGCGCGGCTCAAGCTCCGCCGATTGGATGGGCGTTCCTATTCCGGATAAATTGTTGGATGCGCCGGTGGATGAGGACGCAAATGCTCACTACTTTGCTGAGGAGCGGATGGCAGCTGGCGTCGTTATTCAGTCACGGTGTCTGCGTGCCTGTGGGCCACTTTCCATTCGCCGCCCTCGCGGCGATACACCTGGGTGGCCCGCAAAGTGTAACTGTGCGGCTGACCATCCATGGATGCCGACGTATGCTCCAGGCCAGCGGTATAGGCCATGTCATCCGCCACGCCATAGGCCTGCAATTCGAACGTGTAAGAAGTGGAGTCGGAGAAGTTCCTCTCGAGGAAGGTGAAGGCCTCGTCCACCTCCTGCAGTCCATAGGCGTTGCGCCACGCACCTAGGATGCTGACGGGTTCGTTGCGGGACCAAAGTGCCCGGCGTAGGGTCGCGTCGCCGTTGTGTACAGCGACCTCAGCGTCATACAGCGCGGACTTGACCCAAGCCAGGAAGTCGTCGCGGTCATTCATGCCCTCAACATCCTCGTGGTCAAGCTGTTTGCACAGGCATTCACCTCACCGGGCCTCGACGCTCTCCGGTCAGGATGGGTGCAGTCGTCACTACCAGCGCAGGCCCAAGACCGGCTCGACGCGGTCATGGAGGGGATGTCGTACGACGAGGTGCGAGACGGTTCGATCGCTATTGCGTGCTCGATGATCAAGTCCAGTTCTTGAGGGTTGGTTCCGCGACACCCTTGCCGTCCGCGCCCATCGAACGCCTCGCCTTGCTGCGCCTTGATGGAGATCTTTACGACTCGACCTACGATGCGCTGGACGCGCTATACCCACGGCTATCGACCGGCGGCTATGCAATCGTTGACGACTACAACACCTACAAAGAATGCAGGCGCGCCGTTCATGACTACCTCGGTAGGACGGGTGCCGGTGCAGATATCCAACCCATCGACGACGAGGCCGTATTTTGGCAAAGGCGCGACTAAGCTGATGCTCGCGACGTCCAAGCGATCAACCGCTCGATAGCGATCGCGGCCGGGACCCGAATAGGAGCGCGCACGACGACACGCCATGCTGGAACCGGGCGGCCTAGTACACGATTTCCTGGATATCCGCCGCCCGCGCCCGGAACTTCTTCCGCATGTCGCGAGGCAGAACGCCACTGGTCTGAGCGTCCATGCGGCCATCGGGGCGGTCGCAGCCTCACGCAGTCGGTCATCGCACTCGCCATCTCGCTCGGCCGCTTTGGCCGACACGACCCTTGATCAATTTCGGTTAAACATGCACGCCCACGTCTAGGTCAGATCCCGGACGCTTAGGGGAACGGGACCTTGTCGGGTTGGCAGATGGTGCCTCGCGGTGGGGTGACGCGATCGACGAGGTAGCGCGTTCTCGCCTGGTCGATGCAGTTGCTGGGGACCTGGTAGCTGGGGTGGCCGTAGCCGTTGAGGGTGAGCAGCACGGCGTGGCCGAGCCGCTGTTCGGCGACCTGCGCGTTGCGGTAGGGGGTGCCGGGGTCGTACCGGGCGCCGATGAGCAGGATCGGGGTTTTGGTCTTGGCGTTCCAGGGCCCGGCGTACCGGTCGGTGGCGTGGGCCGGCCAGTTCGAGGCGCATGGTGCCCACAGCGACCAGCCCAGCACCGGCCCCCACAACTTGCCCACGTCGGTGAAGCGACGGATGGCCAGGGGCCACGCCGACGACGGCAGCCGGGCGGGAGCGTCACCGCATGAGATCGCCGCCGACGTCGTCGACGCATTCATCCCTTGCGGTGACAGCGAGAGCCGCGCCTCGGTCTTCAGCGCCGACCCGTCACCGTTGGCGGCGGCGTTGAGGTTTGCCGCGAACTCGGGCCAGGTGAGCGGCAGCCGTAGCGGGGTGAACGTCGATTGCAGCAGGTCCCCGTAGCTGAGTGTGCCGGGCGGTTTCGCGTGGGGCGCCGGGATCGGCGCGCGGCGCGCCCGGGCGAACAGCCCGGCCACCCGTTGCGCGACGGTCTGGCCGTGACCGGCGAGCGCACAGCGGCCGGGGCCGGCGCTTTGGCACAGCGCGAGGAACTGCTCGAAGACCTCGTCAGCCGACGAGACGGAGTTCCCAAGATTCGCCTCGGCACTGGTGGTGTAGTCCACCGCATCGACGATGCCGTCGAGCATCATTGCCCGCACCCGGCCCGGGAAGACGTTGGCGTAGATCTGGCCGATCATCGACCCGTAGGACAGGCCGACGTAGGTGATCTTCCGGTCGCCGACGAGCGCACGCAGCGCATCGAGGTCGCGGGCGGTGTCCGTGGTGGTGATGTGCGACAGGAGCGCTCCGCTCACCTCACCGCAGCGGCGGGCCAGCTCGACCGTCTTGCGCTGGTAGGACGCCGACTCGGCCGGCGTGATAGGAACAAACACCCCGGCCCAGAACCGGTCCTCGGCGGCCTGGCTGGTGAAGCACTCCACCGGTGAGCTGCGATTCGTGCCCCGCGGGTCCCAGCCCACCACGTCGAAGCGTCCCCCGCCCCACTCGTCGAAGTCCTGACCCGAGTTAGCCACCAACTCGTATCCGCTCTGGCCCGGTCCGCCCGGATTGACGAACATCGACCCGATCCGCTGCTGGGGTCGGCTGGCCAGGTGGCGGATGACGGCCAGCTCGATCTGCTTGCCATTCGGTTTGGCCCAGTCCAACGGCACCGGAACCATGGCGCACTGGAACCGCTCACCCTGCGCAGCCGGCGGCTCCGTGCACCTGGTCCATGCGATCCCGGGCTTCGCCCGCCCGGGTCGAGCGGTCGTCGCCGCCGCGGCCGGCGTGCTCAGCGACACCGCGATGAGGCCCACCACGGCAATAGCCGAAGCCGCGCGGATCCGAAGAAGATGACTGCCGCTCGCGATGCCCCTGGCCATCACGCCCCCTCGCCCGAAGATCAACTAACCATAGCCTCGCTGCCCACGCCGAACAAGGAGGGAATCCGCTTAGGCCACCCCGGCGCTTTCCCAAATTGTCCCGGTGTGTGACCGGCGGTTGGCTTACGCGTATTCGTACGGGCATTGGCGTAGGCATTTCAAAATACAGGAATCATTCGTAAATGTTTGATTCTCGATTGGCGGTAGCACCTGCCGTGCCGGAAATCTTACATATGTTCTGGATACCTGCTTGAGTCGCGTGGCATCGCGCTCCGCCGCGACCGGCCGCCGAGACCCCTGGCGCGAGCCACTCCACGGCGCCGCCGCCACGGCCCCACAATGCCGTCCCAGCCGACCAGCTCGCCACCGCGCGGCGCGCGCGCCGCTGCCGAGACTGCCGCTGGCGGCGTCCATGGCCTGGTTGAGCGCCTGGCTCGCCGCGGTTGAGGCCGGGTCGGCGTAGTTCAGCGAGTAGTAGTTGACGATGACGAGCTGGCCGTCGTAGCGGGATGCGGATGCATCCGAGCGTTGCGGGGCCAGCAGCTGCTCGCCGGCGCGGTCGAGCGGGTGGTGGTCAAGGCCTAGATCGTCTGATCGCAGCGGTCTTCCCGCTGCCGACCGGTTGCCGGTGCGCAGGCGGTCATCAGCGGGGAATGCTGCGAATGCGCGCGGTCTCTTGTTTCCATGAACCGTCCGGTGTATGTCTCATGGGCCGGTAGACGGGGAGGCGATCGTGGCCACGATCGAGGATGTCAGTCCAACACGCGCGAACACGTCCTTGCACGGTGGCCAGTTCACCACGGGACGGATGCTGTCGGTCGACAGCTCCGACGACGGACAGCTCGTCTTCGCCGGGTCGTTCTCGAGCAACCTGTGGGTCTCGGAAGACGGCGGCGAGGCATGGTCGCAAGTGCAATGGCCGCAGCCGGATGCCGGCCAGTTCGGCGTACCCGGCGCGATCGGCGGCTACTGTGTGACGTCGATCGCCGTGGGACCGGACTCCGCGCGCTGGTCGGTCGATGAGACCCCGCGCCTCCTGGCCGATGTGACGGGGGACAAGGGCCCCGACATCGTCGGCTTCGGCGAGACCGGGGTATGGACCGCGCTGAGCAACGGCGACGGCACGTTCGCGCCGCCACGGGTCGTGCTCGCCGACTTCGGTGCAGGGGCCGGCGGCTGGCAAGTGGACAAACATCCGCGCTTCCTGGCCGACGTGACCGGCGACGGCAAGGCCGACATCGTCGGGTTCGGCGACGCCGGCGTGTACGTGGCGCGCAGCAACGGCGACGGCACGTTTGCGCAGGCCCAGCTGGCCGTCGCGGACTTCGGGTTCGATCAGGGCTGGCGGGTGGATCAGCATCCCCGGTTCGTCGTGGATCTCACCGGCGACGGCAGAGCCGACATCATCGGGTTCGGCAACGCCGGCGTCTATGTCGCGCTGAACAAGGGCGACGGCACGTTCACCTTCACGCCGGTGCCGGTGATCAACGACTTCGGCGCCGACGCCGGCGGCTGGCGGGTCGACCGGCACCCGCGGCTGCTCGCGGATCTCACCGGCGACAAGCGCGCGGACATCGTCGGCTTCGGCAACGCCGGCGTCTACGTCGCGCGGAGCATGGGGAACGGCACCTTCGACTACAACCCGGCGCCGGTGATCAACGATTTCGGGTTCGACCAGGGTTGGCGGGTCGACCGCCACCCGCGGCTGCTCGCGGACCTCACCGGCGACAAGCGCGCGGACATCGTCGGCTTCGGCAACGCCGGCGTGTACGTCGCGCTTAGCACGGGCAACGGCGCATTCTCGTTCACGCCGACACCGGCGATCAACGATCTCGGGTACGACCAGGGCTGGCGGGTGGATAAGCATCCCCGTCTGCTCGGCGACGTCTCCGGTGAAGGACGGGCCGACATCGTCGGGTTCGGCGAGGCCGGAGCCTATGTGGCCCGCAGCAACGGCAACGGCACGTTCGCCTTCCAGCCGGTACCGGAGGTTACCGACTTCGGGTTCGACCACGGCTGGCGGGTCGATCGCCACCCACGCGTCCTCGCTGACATCACGCAGGACGGGCGGCGCGACATCGTCGGTTTCGGTGACGCCGGCGTGTACGTCAGCTTGAGCGGCCGTCTAGCGCTGGGTGCGCCGAGGTTCGTGCTCGCGAACTTCGGCTTCGAGGCGACCGTGCTCGCGATCGCGCAATGCGACCGCGAATCGCAGGACGCCGGCGTGTGGCGTTCGAGCAACCGGGGCGCGACGTGGTCCCTCGTGCACTCGTTCCGGCGCAGTGCGGCCGCGGCGGTGTTGTCGGGCGCGGGCCAGCTCGTGTGGGCACCGGGCACCGCGAATCTCGTGTACGCCGCGGGCGGCAGCTCCCTGGCCGTCAGCAGGGACGGCGGCGCGACGTTCGCCGACGTGATGTCGATGCCGACCGGGGGTTTTCAGCCGGTCAACCATGTGGCGGTGGCCGCCACGCCGGCCGGAGCGCTTACCCCGCCGGTGGTATATGCACTGTTCGGCCCGCAGATCTTCGTCTCGTTCGACGCGGGCGTGACCTGGATCAAGGACGGCGGCACGATCCCGAGCCACATCGGCGGCGGCGTCGGCACGTTCAATTCCCAGAACGATCGCGTGATGGTCGTATCGCCGCGCTCGCCGCTCGAAGTATTCGTCACAGGTAACGCCAACCTGGTGCCGCCGGAGCTGTGGCGCGGCGACTATCTGCAGTTCCTCGGCACGCACACGTCACAGTGGGAACCGATGCCGCTGCCCAACATGGGGCAGCAGTTCAGTGGGAACGTCTACGTCGCAGCGACGCTGCCCGGACACGGCGACGTGCTGTTCTACGGGCCGCAGCGGTCGCAGACGTTCGCGGCACCGCTCGATCCGAGCTCCGCCGCGGACTGGCACGCGCTGGACAGCTCGCACACGCACGTCGACCTGCATGGCATCTTCCTCTCCCCCGACTTCGAGGCAACCTTCCAGGACGGTGCGTACCAGTCCAGCGGCGGCACCGTCTGGCTCGCAAGCGACGGCGGGATCTTCCGCAGCACCGACGGCGGCAACAACTTCCACGCCGCCGGGAGCATCAGCACGCTTTCGGTGGTGAACATCGCCGGAGTGGCGCTCGAGGGTCAGGGCCCGGTCATCGCGATGGGCACCGGCGACAACGACGGCTTCGTCACCTCGGACGGCGCGAGCTCCTGGCGCCCGCAGGACTACGGCGGCGGCGACGACGACTGCGCCTGGTCCGATCCGCTGCGGCCGCACTCGATGCTGGTCTTCACGCCGCGCTGGAACGAGCACGGAGACTTCGTCGGCGGTGGCCTGGGGCAGACCATGGCGCTGTACGAGGTCGGCATCGGGAGCCTGCCCGATCCGAGCTCATCCGGCGACCGGTACATGGTGATCGGTCCACCGCTGCGTCCCGGAAGCACGCTGTGGAACGCGACCAGCGGATTTTCCATCCGCGGTTACCGCCCGATCGTGCGCAACCTGCCCGGCGACGATCCGGCCCAGGCAGGCGACTACGTCGTCATCCGCTTCTTCGGCAACTTCAGCTCGCCCGACCTCATCATGCCGAACAACCTGGCAATCCTGCTGCGCGCCCGCAACATCCGCGCGATCGCCCGGCGCACCGACTGGGACACGCCGGGCGGCTGGCGGGTCGAGAAGCATCCACGCCTGCTCGCCGACCTGACCGGCGACGGCCGCGCGGACATCGTCGGGTTCGGCGATGCCGGCGTGTGGACCGCGCTGAGCACGTCCGGCGGCTCGTTCGCGGATCCGCACTTCGTGCTGGCCGACCTCGGTTTCGACCAGGGCTGGCGCGTCGAGAAGCACCTGCGGGTGTTGGGCGACATCACCGGGGACGGCCACGCGGACATCGTGGCTTTCGGTGATGCGGGCACGTACGTCGCGCTGAGCAACGGCAGCGGCGCGTTCTCCTTCACCCCGGTGCCTGCGGTTGCCGACTTCGGCTTCGACGAGGGCTGGCGGATCGACCAGCATCCGCGATTCGTCGCCGACATCACCGGCGACGGCCGTGCCGACATCGTCGGGTTCGGCAACAACGGTGTGTACGTCGCAGTGAGCGCGGGCAACGGGACGTTCTCGTTCACGCCGGTACCGGTTCTCGAGGACTTCGCCGAGGAAGCCGGCGGCTGGCACGTGAACAAGCACCCGAGGTTCCTCGCCGACATCACCGGCGACGGCCGCGCCGACATCGTCGGCTTCGGTGACGCCGGCGTGTACGTCGCGCTCAGCAACGGTGACGGGACGTTCCAGCCGCCGCGTTTCGTGCTCGCCGACCTCGGCTTCGACCAGGGGTGGCGGGTGGAGAAGCATGTGCGGCTGCTCGCCGACATCACCGGGGACGGCCGCGCGGACATCGTCGCGTTCGGTGCCGCCGGCGTGTACGTCGCGCTGAGCCAGGGCGACGGCACGTTCGCGTTCACGCCGGTGCCGGTGATCGGTGACTTCGGATTCGAGGCGGGCGGCTGGCAGGTGGACAAGCACCCGCGGTTCGTCGCCGACCTCACCGGCGACGGCCGTGCGGACATCGTCGGGTTCGGCACCGCCGGCGTGTACGCCGCATTCAGCAACGGCGACGGCACGTTCAACTACACCCCGGTGCCGGTCATCGGCGACTTCGGCGTCGACCAGGACTGGCAGGTTGACCGCCATCCCCGGTTCGTCGCCGACCTCACCGGCGACCACTGCGCAGGGATCATCGGGTTCGGCGACGCCGGCGTGCTCGTCGGCGTCAACAATGGCAACGGCACGTTCGTGCAACGCGCGCTGTTCGTGATCCCGAACTTCGGCTTCTCCGACTCCGGGCCGGTCGAGCAGGTCGGGCCGTTCCTGCCCGACCCCAATGCCTCCGTCGTGCAGGCATCGGGCGGGCATACCGGAACCGTCTTCTACGTCGGCGCCGACAACTTTCGCCGGCTCTGGAAGTGGACCGACGGGATGCCGGCGTGGCAGCAGCTCGTGCCCGGCGGCGGAGCCAGCACTGCTCGGCGTTTCTTCGTCAACCCATACCTGGCGAGCACGCTCTATCTGCTGGACACCGACCACGTCCGGCGCTCGGACGACGGCGGGCTCACCTGGGTGCTCGACGCGAACCTGGAACAGCAGCTCACCGACGGTGGGCGTATTCCTGCCACGCGTGACGAGGACGGCGACGGTCAGGGCGATCACTACGACGTCATCCTCAGCGACATGCAGTTCGACCCGTTCGATCCGGCACGGCGGTTTGCGGTCGGGCTCGGCGGCGCGTTCATGACCACTGACGGCGTGAACTGGCAGCGACTCCTCGACACCGGTGCAATACGCGGCCGGCCGGCGAACTGCTACTTCGACTGGATCTCGCAGCCGTCCGACCCGGCGGTGTACGTATCGTTCGCGGGACGCGGCATCGTCAAGATCAGTGGTCTCACGCCGCAGTCGGTCCGCGAGTCGGTCGTCACACGCGCGGTCGCCGCGCCCGAACCCCGGGCCGCGCGAGCGGCGCCGCCGCGACAGCCCGTGGTGCGCACCGGCGACGGACAGGTCGGCACCACGCAAGCATTACCCGACGAGCGCGTCTTGATCACGCTCGAGGACGGGCGCTCGTTCGTCGTCGACACCGACCAGCTCGGCCCGCAGACCGACGGCACGTATCTCGTCGACGCGCCGCCCGGGAGGTAGTGGCGCCGCCCACCGGCCGGACATCTGCGAGAGTTGCGCTTCGGCCGAGTCGGCGTGGTACTCCACCGTGTAACGGAGGCGGCTCAAGGTGTCGAGCGCGGCTGCCTCATGACTGGCGTCGACGGCGGGGTCCAGATCGCGGTGCGCCCGCGTTTGGCGGCCGACCAGCGCGGTCGACTCCCCAGCCGCCGCCGACCCAGTAGCGACAGCCCGCTTGACGCAGGGTTCCTAAGGACGGCCATCACTTCACTCAATTGCATGTCCGCGTCGTTCGAGTCCTGATCGATCACCAGGTCGTCGTGACGCAGTGAACGAAGGTCGGTCACAAACGCGGATCCCATCCGCGACGGTGTCCAGTCACCGGGCCACCTGCGGGACGACCTTGATCAGGGAGCACTTCGGCGGCTCCAGCTTCCAGTCGGCGGCTCCAGACGTTCCTCACTGGGACGACCCCTGGGACCTTGCATTCCGCCAGCAGACACCGGTTAACAACGACGGCTGTTCACATGAAGATGTCCAGGTGAACAACGGGGAGTCAGGAGTGACCGGTGGCCCCGACGAGGTGGTCGTGACGGTGAGGTTGGCCGTGACCGCCGACGTGGAGCGAATGCATCAGCTCGCCCAGGCCGCGTACGGGTGTTACGTGCCCAGGATTGGCCGGCCGCCGGCGCCGATGACCGCCGATTACGCCGGCATCGCGAGCAACGGGCACGCCTGGGTGGCCGAGCACCGCGGACGCATCGTCGGGTTTCTGGTGCTCGAGCCGCAGCTGGATCACCTGCTGCTGCACAACGTTGCCGTCCACACCGACCAGCAGGGCGTCGGGATCGGGGGCCGGCTGCTGGCCTTCGCCGAGGATCAGGCTCGGCTCCTCGGGCTGCCCGAGGTGCGCCTGTTCACGAACGCGGCCACGACCGAGAACCTTGAGTACTACCCGCACCGGGGCTACCGACAGACGCACCGCGCCGAGCAGGACGGCTACCAGCGAGTCTCTTCAGCAAACACCTACCCGACGTCTGATGCGGGCACAGTCAGGGCTGTCCGTTGATCGATCTCGCGGCGGGACGGCGCGTTGTCGGGCGTAGGGGTGACGGTGAGCCGATGAGCCCGGGAGCGCCTGCCAGATACAGCGATACTTTCACCATGAGCATCCGCTCCCGCCGCGTTGGCCCGCCGATCTGGCTCTGTCCGTCCCGATGGTCGGGGTATCGGGCACGCTGAGCGTGGTGAGCGTGCCGAGCAGCGCGGCTAGCTACGCCAGTGGCAGGAGCAGGCCCCGAGGCACTGCGCGCGGCCGGCCTAATCGCGGCGCTGCAAGCCACCGCGGGATCGGTGCACGATGACGGCGACTTGCCCGTCCAGACATGGCGCCCCGACCGCGAACGTCCGCTGGCACAGAACGTCGAACAGGTCGTGCGCAACATCCGCGATGTCGCCGACCGAGTCGAACGGCTGCTGCCCGTGTCGGACCCGGCGTACAGCTTCGACACATCGGCTGGACGTCCACCTTCCTACGATCACTCCGACAACCCGTATGCGGGCCATCCCGAACCACCCCCTGGTTCACGGCCGGACGCGCCGGCCGAAGAACGTATGGTGTCTGCAACCGATCGTCATCTGAACGGCCGATTCCGGTGCTGCCCTTGTTGGTAAACACGGCAAGGGCACCGATGGCTGTTCCCAGCCCGTCGATGAGAACGAGCAGCAGGCATGGCCGGTACGGACCTACCACGGGATGGCAGGGTGACTGGATGAGTCCTGAGCGACACCTGGCCAACGTGATCGGCGCTTTCGCGCTGGACGTCGTAACCCGCGTCGAGATCGCCATCAGCGAGGACACCGGTCTGTCCGCCGTCGAGGCCACGGCCGTGTCCGCGCTAGGCAACCTGGGCGATCCCGGGCTGAGCGTCGAGCAGCTGCGTGGTGTGGTGGGCTTGTCCCAGTCGGCGACCGTGCGGCTCGTCGATCGGCTGGTCGGGCGCGGTCTCGTCAGGCGGAGCGGATCCTCGGGTGATCGGCGGGTGACCTCGGTGCAGCTGTCTGCGGCCGGACGCGGGATCCTGGCGCGCTGATCCTCCGCCTTACGCGGACGGACACCGGCAAGTCGGTCACGGCCAACCTGTCGGGTGACGGTATCGAGACGTTCGGGACGGACGGGACGGACGTGCTCTACGGGTTCGGACCGTTCGGCAGCGGCCAGCATCCCGGAGACACGCCGGGGCCGTTCTACGCCGTCCTGCACGGGATTAGCGCGCTGCAGATCGACGCCACCGGCCACAAGACGATCCTGTTCAGCACCCGCGTCGAGACCTGTGCACCGAGCTGGCGTGATCTCGATCTGATCGGTCGGCGCTGTTGCGTTAGCGCGTCGCGAGACAGTCTCGCCGACGCTGACCGGGCACGCTCAACGCAACAGATCCCGTCCTGAACCGAAAATCAGGACTAACTCGGCCTGCCCACTTGACAAGACACCCTCACATATCAGCCGTGATCTGCGTCCGACACATAGTCGGCCTCGTCGAGGTCACCGACCAGCGCCTCCGGGGCCCGCATCCGCCACGCGTCGGTCACCAGCTCCTTCAGCCGCGCGAGGTCCACCTGCGCCAGCCGCAGCATGACCAGCGGCCAGCCGTCGTAACCGGGCGTGGTGAAGAACGCCTCCGGCTCGCCCTGCAAAAGTGCCTGCTTCTCGGCCTCGTCGCCAACGAACAACACCGCGATGTCGGTCCGGATCAGCCGCGGCTTGCCCGGTCTGCGCTCCGGGTAGGACCACACGAACCCCTTGCCGGCCACCTGGAAATCAAAGCCGTCGCTGTCAATGTCCTGCACGTGCGGCAGGGCGAGTGCGAGCCGACGAACGTCGTCAGCGTCAGCCATCGAGGTGGCTCCCCGATCGCGCCAACCGCATACGCACAGGCTAGACAGTGATCCGGGCGGCCGGCCATGACCGCGATGGCGCCGCTCTTGATACATCCATAGGGTGAGCCGGTCTTGACGTCGGAAGCCACTTCTATCGTTTGGTCATGCAGGCTCGCCAGGTTTGCCGCATTCACCAGTTCTTGCGGCCCGGCAGTTGCGGGTTCGGTGTAGCTGACGCGGACGAACAGGCCGAAGGGTGAGGTCGCCTCGGTCGTTGCCGAGGACCCGGTCGGGGTCGAGGACTTGGGGGGTGGGGATGGGTTGCATGTGAGGTGTCCTTAGTGGGCGAGTCGGGCGGACGTTTCGATCATCAGCGCGTGAACGAAGGCCTGGGGCAGGTTGCCGCGCATTTGGTGTTGATGAGCGTCGTACTCCTCGCTGAATAGCTGAGGGGGGCCGCAGGCGGCGCGGGTGCGTTCGTACCAGGCGCGTGCCTCGATGGGTTGGTTCTGCTGGTCGAGGCTGAGCGCGACGAGAAAGCCGCAGAGCAAGAAGGAGCCTTCAGCGTCGTGTAGGGGCCGATCGTCGTGGCGGAAGCGGTAGGCATACCCGTCGCGGGTCAGTTCATGCAGGTAGGCGTTCAGGGTTGCGGTGCTGCGAGGGTCGTCGACGGGGACCGCGCCGCGCAAGCCGGGGAGTAGCAAGGCGGCATCCAGCGTGGGGTCCTCGGGGGAGCGCTGCCAATGGCTGTCTGGGTGCACGGCGTGGGCGGCGGTGTCGGCGACGATGTGGTCAGCCAACGCGAGCCAGTCCGCGCCTTGGGCTGCGGCTGGATGCGCGGCGGCGATGGTGCGCAGTCCGGCCGCGGCGGTCAAGCGGCTGTGGGTCCAGGGTCGGTTGTCGATTTCCCAGATGCCGGCGTCGGGTTCGGTCCATCGGCGGCTGATTGCGGCGGCGGCGGCTTCGGCGGCTCGCCAGCCCTGGGTATCGAGGCGGTCGTGGCTGGCGGCCGCGGCGAAGAGCAGCAGCGCCTCGCCGAAGGCGTCGAGTTGGAATTGTTGGTTGACCCAGTTGCCGACGATGTCATAGCCGCCGGGGTAGCCGGCCAGATCCAGGTGGCGTTCGTCAGGGACCGCGTCGCCCGTGGTTGTGTAGGCGGGGGCGAGGTGGTCACCGTGCTCGAGGAGCCGATCCCCAACGAAGGCGACGGCGGCGTCCAGCAGTGGGTGGGGTCCGGCGGCGGCGACGGCTTGGCCGGCGTAGCACTGGTCGCGGATCCAGACGTAGCGGTAGTCGTAGTTGCGTCCGGCTTCGGCCCGCTCGGGCAGGCTGGTGGTGGCTGCGGCGACCATGCCGCCGCCGGTGGAGGTGAGTCCGCGCAGCACCGCGTAGCTGCGGCGGGTGTCCCGCGGGGCGAGAACGTTGTCCAGCGTGGGGACTGCGGCGCGCCAGGCGGCTTCGGTGACCGACCAGGCGGTGTTGGCGTCGACCGGGTGTTCAGGCAGCGACTGGTCGCTGAGCTCGAGCACGAGGTCGTGGTGCTGGCCGGCTTTCAGGTCTAACTCGACGTGTAATGCCTGCCGGTTGTGTCGGGGGTGAGCGTCCTGACCGCCACTCCAGCGCAGATGGACGCCGCCGCTGCGACCGGTCCACACGCCGTCGTGGCGATGCAGGTCGCGTACCGCGAGGTTGCCGTAGCCGGCGCGGGGTTCGAGGGAGACGGTGACGGTGGTGGCCTGTTCGGGGGCGTGGATGCGGCGGAGCAGGACGACGTGGTGGGGGTCGCCGGGGAAGGCGAGGGCCTCGCGGCATTCGACGATGCCGGCGTCGGTGACCCAGCGGCTGCGCCAGATCATCGACTCGTCCTCGTAATAGCCTCCCCAGACGTAGCGCCCGGCAGGCGTGACCGTGTATTGGCCGCTACCGCCGATGAGGGAGGTGAACACGGCGTCGCTGTCCCAACGCGGCGCGCAGAGCCATACGATGTCTCCGCGTGGGCCGACCACGGCGCCGCGTTCGCCGTCGGCGAGCAGCGCGTATTCCCGCAGCACCTGCGGAGAAATCCGGTCACTCGGACCGGCGCTGGCGGTCATCGTCGCCGCCGGACCAGCAGGGCGCCGGCGACGGCGGAGGCACCGGCACTTCCGGCGCTGACCATGGCCGCGCCTCGGTAGCGTGGCCAGACCCGCGCGGCGGCGAGCATTGAGGCGGCATGGGCGAGGTCGACGACGACGCCGAGCCGCAGAACGTTAGGGGTCGGAGAGACCGCCTCGGGGACGGCTTGGATGAGGATGCGCACGCCTAGGACGCGGACGATCCAGGCCGGCGGGACGCCGTGGTCGCCCGTGATGCGGCGCAGGACGCCCGGTGGTTGGGCAAGCAGCACGACGGCCTGCCCGATGTGTGCCCCGGCGAGCAGGCGTGGCGCGCGCAGCGGTTGGGGTGTGGTCACCGCCGACGGCCGATGAGCGTTGCGAGGGTGGCCGCGGCCGCGAGGGAAACGCCGATCAGGCCGTGATGATGGGAGGCCCACAGCTGCGGATCATGTTGGTGGGATTTGTTCTCGAATACGCCGTGGGCGCCGTAGTCGTGGCCGTCTGTGTCGTCGGCTGGCTCCCAGAGGTCGACCGGGGCGTCCGGCTCGTGACGTTGCTGGGTTTGCTGGGACTTGAACCCGGTCTTGCCGAGGTAGCGATCCAACAGGCCGGGCGCGATGGCGTTCGCGGCCAGGGTGCCCATGGTGGAGGTCCCGACCCAGTACTCGCGTCGTTTCGGATGGTCGGCGGCGAACAGGACGCCGCGAGCGGCGAACTCGGGCTGATAGATCGGCGGCACTGGCTGGGCGCGGTGGGGTAGGCGGGACAGCACCCAAGAGAACTGAGGAGTGTTCACCGCCGGCATCTGCACCATGGTGACGTGGACGTTGCTCTTGTCATGCAGCAGTTCGCAGCGCAGCGCTTCGTGGAAGCCTTGGATGGCGTGCTTGGCTCCGCAATATGCCGACTGCAGCGGGATGCCGCGGTAGGCCAGCGCGGAGCCGACCTGCACGATCGTGCCCCGGTCGCGGGGCTTCATGTATTTCAGCGAAGCCATGGTGCCGTAGACGTAGCCGAGATAGCTGACCTCGGTCACGCGCCGGTATTCCTCGGGCTTGATCTGATCGAAGGGCGAGAACACCGAGGTGAACGCGACGTTGACCCATACGTCGATCGGACCGAGCTCGGCCTCGACCCTTTCGGCCACCGCGAACACTTGCTCCGGGTCAGCGACGTCCGCGGCGATCACGTGCGCGGCACCGCCGGCCTGCTCGACTTGCTCGGCGGCACCGGCGAGTCCCTTCTGCCCGCGGGCTACCAGCACGACAGTGTCCCCTCGGGCGCCGAACGCAATCGCACTCGCCCGCCCGATTCCTCCACTGGAACCGGTTACCACGATGATGCGCGGCATTTCAGATCATCTCCTCATCAAGCTCAATCAGGTTGGCCCGAGGCTCAGGTCGCCCAGCCCATCGCCCATAGGTCAGGATCAGACGGTTCGCCGCCGGCGGCGGCGAACTCCCGCAGTAACAAGGCCACGTCTGCGCGCCGCTGCTTGGTCATGTGTTTGCTCAGCCGATCAATCAGTGACTTGATCGCCTCCCGGCGACGGCGCATGACCTCCTGGACCACGCGTTCGCCGTTGGGTGTCAACGTCAACGTCAGCTGCCGCCGGTTGGCGGGGTCATCGGCGCGGTTGATCAGGCCTTTGACCACCAACCGGTCGCACAGTCGGCTGGCTCGGGTCAGATGAATATTCATCGCCTCAGAAAGCTCACTCAACGACACCGACCCGCGGCTGGCTATCACCACCAACGCGCGAACCTGGATGAGGTCAGCGACGTCCTCGACCGCGGCGATCGACCGTGCGCTGATCGCCACTAGCACGCGACACGCCGCGAGCACGGCTTCGGTTTCCTCGTCGTGGGTAATACGACGCCGTGGCGGGTGGCGGTCGTTGCTCATAGGTCCCACTCTCCACGTAAAGCTTGCTAGTCGCAACTATTGCGAGTAGACCATTAAGAGAGGTCGTGACGTTATGCACCGCCTGACTTGAGGGCAACGTCGGGTGAACCGATGCACGGTCACACAATGCCGAGCGTTCGCCCGGCGTCCGAGGTCACGACTCGTGAGGAGAACACCACAATGGCTCAGACTGTCGCCGACGTGCTATTGGCTCGTCTGCGTGAGTGGAACATCAGGCAGGTCTTCGCATTTCCCGGCGACGGCATCAACGGGCTGCTCGCGGCGTGGGGGAGGGCGGACAACGACCCTCAGTTCGTGCAGGCGAGGCATGAGGAGATGGCCGCGTTCGAGGCCGTCGGCTACGCGAAGTTCTCCGGCAACGTCGGGGTCTGCGCGGCGACCAGCGGCCCCGGCGCGATTCATCTGCTCAACGGGTTGTACGACGCGAAACTCGACCACGTCCCGGTCGTGGCGATCGTGGGTCAGACCGAACGCTCGGCGATGGGCGGCTCGTATCAGCAGGAGGTCGATCTGCTGACCCTGTTCAAGGATGTGTGCAGCGACTACGTGCAGATGTGCACCGTGCCGGAGCAATTGCCGAACCTTATCGATAGGGCCATACGGGTCGCGGTCAGCGAGTCCGCGCCGACCTGCGTCATCATCCCTTCCGACGTGTTCGACCTGGACTACGTCGCCCCCGGTCACGCGTTCAAGCAGGTCCCGTCCAGCGTGGGCATGTCCGCCTCGACGGTGACCGCGGAACAGTCCGCGATCCGGCGGGCCGCGGACATCCTCAACGCCGGGGAGAGGGTCGCACTACTGGTCGGGCAAGGCGCCCGAGGCTGTGCCGAGGAACTCACCCAGATCGCAGATCTACTCGGCGCCGGTGCGGCGAAGGCGTTGCTCGGCAAGGATGTCCTCTCCGATGAGTTGCCCTGGGTGACCGGCTCGATCGGACTACTGGGCACCATCGCCTCCTACAAGATGATGATGGGCTGCGACACGCTCCTCACCGTCGGATCCAACTTCCCCTACACCCAGTTCCTGCCGAAACTGGATCAGGCCCGCGCGATCCAGATCGACCGCTCCGGTAAATGGATCGGCATGCGCTACCCCTACGAGCTGAACCTCGTGGGCGACGCTAAGGCGACTCTGCGGGCGCTGATCCCGTTGCTGGAACGCAAGACCGGCCGAGGCTGGCGGGAGGAGATCGAGTCCGAGGTCGCCGACTGGTGGAAGACCGTCGAGCGGCGGGCGATGACCGACGCCGACCCGGTCAACCCGATGCGGATCTTCCACGAACTGTCCAAGCGGCTGCCGGCGAACGCGATCGTGGCTTCGGACTCGGGCAGTTCGGCGAACTGGTACGCGCGCCAGCTGAAGTTCCACGGCGAGATCCGCGGTTCGCTGTCCGGAACCCTCGCGACCATGGGACCGGGCGTGCCCTACGTGATCGGCGCCAAATGGGCCCACCCCGACCGGCCGGCCGTCGCCGTCGTCGGCGACGGAGCGATGCAGATGAACGGCATGGCCGAACTGATCACCGTCGCCCACTACTGGCAGCAGTGGACCGACCCGCGCCTGATCGTGGCGATCCTGCACAACAACGACCTCAACCAGGTCACCTGGGAACTGCGCGCGATGGAAGGCGCGCCGAAGTTCGCCGAATCCCAGACCCTTCCCGACGTCGACTTCGCCGCGTTCGCCCGCACTCTCGGCCTCTCGGGCGTGAACATCGACACCCCGGACGCGATCGGCCCAGCCTGGGAGGCCGCGTTCGCCGCCGACCGCCCGACCGTGCTGGACATCCGCTGCGACCCGGACGTACCGCCGATCCCGCCGCACGCCACCTTCGCCCAGGCCAAGGCCACCGCCGGCGCGATCCTGCACGGCGATGAAGACGCCTGGGGCTTCGTCAAGCAAGGCATCAAACAGAAAGCGCAGCAGTACCTGCCCGGCACCAAGAGCGAGGACTGACATGCGGCGACGACACAAACCGACCACCGAGGGCGCCGCTGCTCTGGTCGCTGAGGCGGTGCATGATGTGCGGACCGGCCGGTTCGAGCGCAGCCTGTCCGCACTCACCGCAGCGGGGGCGGTGATCACCACAGCCGAGATCTACCTGTCGCACGACGGGGCCAGCTTCGGCAACAAGATGATGTGGTGGCCGATCGTGATCGTGCCCACCGCGGTCCCGGCCGGCGTCGCCTCGGTGTTCTCCGCGCGGGCCGCACACACCGTCCTGCCGTTGGCTTCGGCGGCAATCGTGATCAACGGGCTGCAGGGCACCTACCTACATCTGCGCGGCGTGGCCCAACGTCCCGGCGGGATCACCGGCTACAACCTGGAAGCCGGACCGCCGGTGTTCGCGCCGCTGCTGGCATCCCTCGTCGGCGGGATGGGCCTGCTCGCCGCCGTGCTGCGCCGCGAAGGCCACCACCAGCACGGTGCCCGGCTGGGGGCAAGCTGATGCCCTACCGCAGCCCCACCCAGCGGGCGGTCACTCCGCAGGGCCGTGGCCGCTACCCCGGCTTCGACGTGCTGGACAGCGTGGAGGCGTGGGATAACGTCACCGCCGGCGTCGTGCTGGATCGTTTGGCGCTGCCCGGGGAGTTGGAGTTCTTCACCCCGGCCGAGGTCGGCGTCGCCGGGCCGCTGCTGGACCTGCTGCTGGCCCAAGACGCGGACCCTCGAGTGCCGGTGCTGGCCCTCATCGACGCGCGGTTGGCCGCGGGGGAGACTGATGGTTGGCACTACGACGACATGCCCGAAGACGCCCAAGCCTGGCGGGACACGCTGCGTCTTCTCGACCAGGACGCCCAGCAGCGTCATCACGGGCGCGGCTTCGCGCACCTGATTAGCGACGAACAAGCGGCCCTCATCCAAGCCGTGCAGGACCTCAGCTCCGACGGCGCGAGCTGGCACGACTGGTTGGCTACCCACGTGTGGAGCCTATGGACCCGGTATGCCTGCACCGCGTTCTACTCCCACCCCTGGGCCTGGAACGAGATCGGCTTTCCCGGCCCGGCCTACCCCCGCGGTTACCTCAATCCCGGAGTCAACTCCCGCGAACACTGGGAGGTCCCCGACAGCGGCACCGAGGACAGCGACACCGACCCGGTCACCTTCGCTGCCCGCGTCGAACACGGCCGCCGCGAACACCAACAGGCACTCGGGCAGGACAGCTCGGCGTGAGAAGCAACTACAACGCCATCCGGGCCCGCAACGACTCGGCGTGGCTGATCCCTAACGACGGTTCGCGCACCAACCACCAACTGCGCACCGACATGCGCCGTTACGCCGACGGCGACGAGGTCGACCTCGTGATCGTGGGGGCCGGGGCCGGGGGCAGCGTCCTGACGCAGCGTCTGGCCCGGGCCGGCTGGCGGGTCGTGTGCCTGGACGCGGGACCGTTCTGGGACCCCGACACCGACTGGGTCTCCGATGAACGCGGCGCGCACACCCTGTACTGGACCGAACCGCGCCAGATCGGCGGCGCCAGTCCCGTGCCGCTCGGCTCGAACAACTCCGGGCGGGGCGTGGGCGGGTCGATGGTGCACTACGCCGGCTACACCCCCCGCTTCCACCCCTCCGACTTTCACACCTGGACAGCAGACGGGGTGGGCGCGGACTGGCCCATCGACTACACCGACCTGAAGCCGTTCTATGAGCTCGTCGAGCAAGAGCTGCCGGTCGCCGGCCAGGACTGGCCGTGGGGCGACCCCCACTCCTACCCCCACCACGCCCACCCCGTCGGTGGCAACGGCGACATCTTCCTCCGCGGCGCGAAAGCCGCCGCCATCGAAGCCCGGGTCGGTCCGGTCGCGATCCCCAACGGCCGCTTCGGCAACCGGCCCCACTGCATCTACCGCGGCTTCTGCCTACAGGGCTGCAAAGTCAACGCCAAAGCCAGCCCACTGATCACCCACATCCCCGACGCGCTAGCGCATGGCGCCGAGATCCGCTCGGACAGCATGGTCACCCGCGTCGTCGTCGATGACCGCAACGGCAGCGTCACCGGCGTCAACTACCTGCGCGCCGGCGTCGAGCACTACCAGCGGGCCCGCGCGGTGACGGTGGCCGCGTATTCCATCGAAACCCCCCGGCTACTGCTGATCTCAGCGACCGACCGCTACCCGTACGGCCTGGGAAACGATAACGACCAGGTCGGGCGCTACCTCATGGTGCAAGGCGCCCCCCAAACCGCCGGCCGGTTCGACGACGAGATCCGCATGTACAAGGCACCGCCACCTGAGGTGTCCTCCGAACAGTTCTACGAAACCGACCCAGGTAAGCCCTACAAGCGCGGCTGGTCCATCCAGACGGTCAGCCCGCTACCGATCACCTGGGCCGAACACGTCACCGCTCAAGACCACTGGGGCGCGCCGCTGCGGGAATACATGCGTGACTACGTGCACTGGGCCACCCTCGGCGCGTTGTGTGAGTACCTTCCGCAAGCCGACAACCGGGTCACCCTCGCCGACGAGACAGATCGACATGGCTTGCCGGTCGCACACTTCTCCTATAGCCAATGCGACAACGACAAACAACTCACCAAAGCTGCCACCGCGTCGATGGAGACCATTCTGAAAGCCGCCGGCGCCAGCGAGGTCATGACCATCGACCGCTATGCCCACCTCGTCGGCGGGGCCCGGATGGCGGCCCGCGCCGAGGCCGGCGTCGTCGACCGCCACCACCGGGTCTTCGGCATCCCGAACCTCTACCTCGTCGACGGCTCGATTCTGCCCACTCAAGGATCGGCCAACCCCGCGCTGACCATCATGGCGCTCGCCGCCCGCGCCGCGGACCGCCTCATCACCCGAGGTCGCCGCGGTCTCACCGAAGCACAGACGGAGACATCATGAGCACCGACGGCGGCCCGCCAATCACGGGCATCCGCACCGCCGTCTACACCTTCCCGACCCCGGAACCTGAGGCCGACGGCACCCTGCAGTGGCAGGCCACCACTGCCGTCACCGTCACACTCAAAGCCGCCGACCAGATCGGTCTGGGCTGGACCTACTCCGCCCCAGCCGCTGTCACCGTCATCCACGACAAACTCGCCGACGCCGTCCGCGAGCGCGACGCCCACGACATCGCCGCCGGTTGGTCGGCGATGCACCGCACCTGCCGCAACCTGGGCACCAAAGGACTGGTCATGCAGGCCATCAGCGCCGTCGACATGGCCTGGTGGGACCTCAAAGCCCGACTGCTGAACATCCCGATCTCGACCCTGCTCGGCCAGTGTCGCAGCGAAGTGCCGATCTACGGCTCCGGCGGGTTCACCACCCTGACCGACGCCCAACTCGAGGAACAAGTGGCCTGGTGGCAGTCAGTCGGATGCACGGCAATGAAAATCAAGATCGGCGAAGCGTGGGGCACCCGCACCGACCGCGACCTGGCGCGTGTCGATCGACTGCGGAAACTCGCCAGCAGTTCCACCACACTGATGGTCGACGCCAACGGCGGCTACAGCACCGGGCAGGCACGTCGCATCGGCCACGCGCTCGACGACCTGGGCGTCAGCTGGTTCGAAGAACCCGTCAGCAGCGACGACACCAGCGGGCTCGCGAACCTGCGCGCCAGCCTGCGGTGCGACATCGCCGCCGGCGAATACGCAGCCGACCTCTACGACGTCCGCGCACTCCTACCGGTCGTCGACTGCCTCCAACTGGACGCCACACGATGCGGCGGCTACACCGGCTGGTTGCGCGGCGCCGCCCTCGCCGCCTCCCACAACCTGCAGGTCTCCGCCCACTGCGCACCATCGCTGCACGCCTACGTCGCCGCGGCCGTCCCGAACCTGCGCCACATCGAATGGTTCGCCGACCACGCCCGCCTCGAACCCCTGCTGGTCGACGGGCCGCCCGAGGCCCGCGGCGGAGCGCTGCAGCTGGACGCCAGTACGCCCGGACACGGCATGAGCATCCGCAGCGACGCCGAGCAATGGTGCGTCGCATGAGCCCCAACATCGCCCCGCCGCGCAACAAGAGAGGCTAGACGAGGCATCACCTCCCGCGGCGAGCTCGCCCAGCTTGGTCTGACGCACCGTCGGTCGACCAGGTCACTCCAGTAGCAGCGAGATAAGTGCGATCCCAAACCCCCCGACCACAGCGGTGTCGGTGCCGATGGAAGCGAACTCCTATGCACGTTGAGCCGGCCGCTCGGTGAGGAGTCCGTCGTGGACGTCTCGAACCGGCCCGATCTCCGCGAGCCTCGTGGAGCCAGCGCGCAGGTGACCTTGTTGGCGACGGTCCGTGGATGCATTATCGGACGACCCTGACACTGGCGGCGTCGGACGGAAGGAGACGGTGTTGATTAGAGACGAGTTGTCGAGGCTGTTAACGGTGGGGGAACGGCATCGGCGGTTACTCGCGCGGTTGCTGATCGCGCTGGGTTTGTCGGTGGTGGTCTTCGCTGTAGGGACCGTGCTGATCTGGGTGTTTGAGAGTGGGCAGAAAGATGGCGACATCAAAGGATTCGGTGATGCGGCTTTCTTCACTGCCGTGCAGCTGCTGACGGTCTCGTCCTCGATCAAGAATCCGCTGACCTCAGTGGGCAAGATCGTCGATGTCGGGCTCGAGGCGTGGGCCATCTTCGTCCTCACCGCAGTCGCGGGGAGCTTCGCCACCTTCTTTACCTCGGGCGACTAACGCAGTCGTCGGTCAGGGTGAACCACCTCACCGCTAGCCCACGGTGCCGCTGCCCGCCGGCCGATCGGGGTCGAGGGGAGACTGCTCCGAGTTCAGCTGACTCGGCGGGTGTGGAGCATCAGGCCGCGGTTGCGAGCAGATGATGGACGTGATCGGGTTCTTGCGCCAGGCGTAGAAGGCCTGCTTGCTGAACTTCAACACCCAGCAGGTCACCGCGACCGGGATCCCGTCATCGGCGAGGTAGAGGACCAGCAGGTAGATCTGTAATGGGCGTTGCAGGGTAGGAAGAATTCGATGTCGTTGTCCGGGGTGGGGATGATGGAGTAGACGGTGAACCCGCATAAGTCGAGGGCGGCGACGGTGCGCAGCTGGTCGAGTAGTTCTTGCGGTGTCCATACCCACACGTGGCAGTCGATGTATTCTCGGCCCGTCTTGGCCAGCTCTAGCAGCTCCTGCACATAGTTCCTCGTATGAGCGCGTGTGGATCGGCGTCTTGTCGGGCGGTTTGCGTGGCGGGTCGTCGCATTCGAGACCGGTGTGCCAATGTTTTTGGGTCGGCAAGCAATGACGCGGATACGAATGTGGACCGCCCGAGCGGCATGCACATGGCAGCCTGAGAGGTTAGCCACCGACCGGGATCTTCCATCGGACCGACCAGGGTCGTCGGCTGGCGCGACGGGTCGCGAACCGAGAAGACTGCGAGCAGCCAGCAGACACCCCCAATCAGGGAGCACGCCATGGCCACGATCCACCTCCACCAGACGACCACCGCGACGCCGGAGCAGTTCGTCGCCGCGCTGACCGACTTCGGGCCGGGCCGGTCGCAGTTGTTCGGCAACAGCGCCGACGACTACCTCAAGGTGCACGACCAGGGCCCGCATTACGCCGACGTCACCGAGGGCTCGCGGGGAACCTGGGAACGCCTGCACTACGACTGGTCCGATCCGAACCGCGTCACCATGACGACCACCGACTCCAACGTGTGGGGAGGCGCCTCGGGGCACACCTACACCTTCACGCGGCAGCCCGACGGGACCACCGCCGTGGACGTCGTCGTGGTCCGCGAGGGCAAGAACTTCAAGGGACGGGTGCTCGGGGTCGTGGTAGGGATCGGCGGCAAGCGCTTCTTGGGAAAGGCGCTGGGAAATACCGTCAAGGCCATCGAAGCCCGCAACGACGAAGCGAAGAGCTGACGTAACCCACCTCGACGCGATGGACGCCGACAAGCAGCCATACCCGCACAACTCCGCTCCGACAGACGATGCCCGTCGTGGCCTGCTGACCGTGTAGGGCGCACGAGGCTGGGCGACGCAACGGTCAATCCGTGCCTTCGACGTTCCAGGATTATGCATATCGATCAGTAGGCGCTGGCGACAACCGCGCTCTCATGCTATGAGCATGAGTCCCGGATTGGCGTCAGTCTCGATGGTCAGCGTCACCGTCATCGTCGGAGTACACGATGAACTCCAGCAGCGAACCGTCAGGGTCGCGAAGGTACGTACTGCTTCCTCGCCCAGCTCCGCCGTGGCGTAGGACCGGTCCCTGTTCCACGTCGACGCAGCGCTGCGAGAGATGTCGCGCGAGCTCGTCTGGGCTGCCGTGCCATACGAAACACAGATCGCTGCCGCCGGGGAGAACCGGGCGGGCCGCGACCAGCGGTCCAATGTCGAGTCCGGGACCGTGGACATTCAGCTGCTGGTCCCCGAAGCGGAAGGCGACTCGACCATCAGCGTGATCGACAACCTCCGCAGCCAATACGTCGCGGTAGAACGCGATCGACCGGTTCCAGTTGCTGACCGCAATGACCACATGATCTAGACGCACTCTCACCTGCCGATTGTTCACCCGCCAGCGTTGACCGTCCGAATCTGCCGTAACTCGCGCGCGGAACTGCCGGCAGCGGGCTCAGTGCTCCGGAAGCTCTGCGAGATTGTCGATATGGCGCGGCCGCGGCGACGGCCTCACCGAGAGCAGCACCGACGTCGAGTTCCTTCCGCGGGCGTTCGAGCTCTGTACCCGAACCTCACCGGGCTGGCACCTTCATGGACTTTGACCGTCGCGAATGGCAGAGCCCCACCGCGGGGCGCGGCGGGGCTCGATACGACGGACTGTCTAGCGGGCGAGGTCTGCTGTCTTGGCAGCGTCGATGTCGATGGCGAGGTCACCGACGTAGTTCTCGCGCAGTGCGAAGCGATCCTGACTGTTGGCCTGAACCCAGCCCGCGGCCTTGCTGGTGGCGGCGTCAGCCTGTTCCCGCGTTTCCCAGGTGCTGACAGAGACGAAAGCGGCCTTGTCGATCTTGGCTACTCCGTAGGACAGGAAGCCGGGGCTGCGCTGGAAAAGCGGTGCCATCCCAGTCTTCGCCTGACTGACTACCTCGTCGAAGGTGCCGGAGTTGATGTCGTAGAGCGCGATGCGTGTGCAGTTCATGCTGTGCCTTCCTTGCTGTGGAGCGGCTCGCGTAGCTCGCAGCCTTGCTCCATCACTGAAGCTACGCTAGTTTTCAAAAACTAGCAAAACATTTCTAGATTTATCGGTCCCATAACAGGTTAGGGTCACGGTTCATGGCTTGGGGCTTCCTGACCAACCACGCTCAAGCGCTGTTGTGCATCGCCCAGGACCCAGGGGTGCGGCTGCGGGAGATCGCCACCACGCTCGGCATCACCGAGCGCGCCGCGTTCGGCATCGTCACCGACCTCGTGCAAGCCGGCTACGTCCTCAAGGACAGACACGGCCGCCGCAACCACTACCGGGTCCAAGTCGACCAACCCTTGCCCGAGGCTCTCCTGCGGCAGCAGACCGTCGGCCAACTGCTGAACCTGCTCGCCTACACCCAAGACGGCACCAGCGACCACAACTAAGGCTGGGAGAACCTACCCGTTCTCGGCACCGCAACCGCGCTCTGCATCGCGCCATTCAAGCCCACTCGTCCACCCGGAATCCTCAGGTCACCCTGCTCGCGCATAACCGGACGCCTACGCGGGATTGCGAAACGCTGCTGACCGGGTTCGTAGGTCGTGTCCGGCGAGGTGTGCGCTGCCGAGTCGGCGGGCAATAGGGTCGTCGGTCAGGGCGGGTGGACGGCGAGTTCTCCGAGCGAGGCTATGTCGAGCGAATCAGGGTGATCCGAAGCAGAGCGGATGTCCTGCGGGGCTGGCGTAGACCGCGAACATCTCGTTGCCGTCAGGGTTGTCCGTGGGCTTTCGCGCCTTTTGGAGAAGTCTGCCGCCGAGCGAGACGGCGTGTCGGCCCGCATCGTCGATGTCGTCGACATGCAGGTCGAGGTGGGCTTGTTGCTGTTGGCCGCCGGTCGGCCATTGCGGCGGGACGTGGTTCGGGGCGTGCTGGATGCCCATGATCCATTCACCGTCGACCACGATGCTGTGCCAGTCGTCGTCGCGATGCACCGTTCCGCCAAGCAGGCCGGCCCAGAAGCTGCTCTCGGCTTCGATGTCTTTGGCGTCGAACACGACGACGCGCCGGATGATTCCATGCGCATACCTCCAGCTCGTGGTGGCCACGGGCGGCGACGATGACTATCTGCGGACCGCCCGCTCCGGGGGATGACCGGTCCGTCGCTGACGTTAGCTGGCATGCTTGCGGCGGACGCTGGTCTTGCTCGTTCGCAACCGATAGGACTCGGTGCCGGTTCGAACCGCGCCATCCCTGACCTCCGCGTCGACAACCACGACGCCAGGATCGCAACCAGGGTAGGGCCACCATTCGTGACGACACGCCGCCCCCCACCGCCAGCGACGCGATCACCACCCAGGCGGGGCCGAAATCCGTGACGACGGACCGCTCAGCTGGGGCCAGCCCAGGTGATCACACGCAGGCACCGCTTCGCTGAGAACGCATGGGTACACCGCTCGGTTCATCGATAGAGTCTTGGACATGTGTGCTGCCGCGCCCGTGACACGTCCCCGCCGTTTCCGCTGACGGCGCTGGGACAGTCTGCAAGGTGGTTCATCGGGTTCCGCGCCGCCGGCGTCCTGCCGGGCGGGCCGTTTCGCGCTGCCTTGCCCCTGTCATCTCTCAGGAGCCCTCGCATGTGCGCACACAAGTACCCCGGGCCGCATGAGCTCGGGCAGAACCAGCTCACCGATCCGCGCGTCGACCGCGCCGTCGTTTACTTGATAGTGGGCCTTCCCGGTGCGGGTAAAACAACGCACGCGAAGGAATTAGAGACCAGCGAGGCTGCGCTTCGTCTAACGCCCGACGAGTGGCAGATCTCGCTTTTTGGCGATCAGAACCCGCCTGACAAGCGCGACCTTGTGGAGGGCAAGCTCGTTCAGCTCGGCATGCGGGCCGCGCAGCTGGGCATCAATGTCGTCTTCGACTTCGGTTTCTGGGGCAAAGACGAACGGTCAGCGCTGCGATGGATCGCTGGCACTGTCGGTGCGCGTGGCCAAGTCGTCTACCTGCCGATTGATCACGCGGAGCAACGCAGGCGGGTCACCAATCGGTTCGCAACCACGCCCGATCAGACGTTCCACATGAGCGACGTTGCACTTGAGCAGTGGCGGACACAGTTCCAAGCGCCGGACGAAGAGGAGTTGCAAGGTTCTGAAATTCCACCCGTTCCCCCAGAGCATGCGACATGGTCGCAGTGGGCATCGCAGCGCTGGCCATCCTTGCCCGACCAATACGCCCCCACCGCCGTCGAATCGCGCTACTCACGTGAGGCCTGACCAAATCCACGGCGACCAGGCGTTCCACTCGCACGGTGCAGCTGACCGCTCATAGCGGCACCGTCGGGCCGCCGTCAGCCTCGCGCGGTCAGGCGAATGTGGAGAACCACCACCGGCAGCGCGTTGATCACGTCGAGGGAGCCGGTAGCACGGCGATCGCGTCGATCGAGATGAGCAGGTCACGCGGCAACCGGACATTGGCCGGTGCTGAGCGAGCCGGCGGCGGGTCCGGCATATGCCGGGCATAGATCTCGTTGACCCGGCCGAAGTCCTCGACCTCAGCGTAGAAGATGGTCGTCTTGACCACGTCGGCCATGCTCGCGCCCGCAGAGGCCAGCACGGCAGCCAGATTGCGCAAGGCTTGTTCGGTCTGGGCCTCGATGCCGTCCGGGGCGGCGCCGGTCGCCGGGTCGATGCCCGCCATGCCTGAGCAGAACACCAGCCCGCCGGCGACAATCGCCTGGCTGTACGGACCGAGCGCCTCCGGGGCCTCGTCGGTGGACACCGCTTGTCGGTGGGTCATCACTGCTCCGTCGTGTGAACCGCGTGCATTCTGGCGCCCGCGAACGGACCCGGCCCCGAGCTGACCGGCCCGGCGAAAGGGCGTTGATAATGATGACACCCGATCGATGCCGATCTGAAGTTCAGCCGTACGCAACCGGTTCGGAGGGGCTGAAATCGCCCGACCGCACGATTTTGCCGAGACAATCCCTTTGCGAAGACTGATCCAACGAGGACGTGATCGTCCAGGCGCCGTGCCAGGTCATGACTGGTGGCCGGTGGCAGTACGTCGACCGTGCCGTCGATGGGCACGGCCAGTCCGAGGTTCGCGATGCAATTTCGGTTAGCTGACGATCCATGTTCGGTCGCGTGTCTATCGGCGGGTGATCGGCCACTCACGCGGGAGTTCGCGCCCGACGTTCACGCCCCGTTTAGACATAACTACTGATCGAACGAGGCTTTTGGAGCGTGAGTCGGCCGAGTATGGTGCAGTCGGCGTATGAGGCCGCCCAAACGTCAGAGGAGCCGCAAGGCTTTGACACGGGGGTCAAGTCATGACGACCAGCGGCACGAGCGAGCCCAAAGCGATCAGCGAGGCTAGCACCGAGACATGGCGCGAAACGGTCTCTCTTGCCCGAAGGGAGCGACGGCAGCGGAGGGAACCGTATACGGCACGTCACCGTTCGGCGCCGGCTGACAAGGTTTGGCAGAACGCCACGCAGCGGAGCGCGTGACGAGGCTCGGCACTCGCGGCCCACGTCAGCTGAGGCGCAGCGGTGAACGGGGAGTCGGGTTGCCGCCCGGGCCCCAGGGTGAGATGCGGTAGTTGATGATGTCGATCCCGGTGGCGTCGGCCAGGTAGTCGGCCAGCAGTTCGCCGATCTTTTTGAACGTCGGGATCGCGTGGCCGGCCGTCATCGGCAGCGGCACGTCTCCACGCAGCGGGCTCTCCGCCGTGGCACCGCCGTACACCCCGATCGTCGAGGCGATGCCCACCCGGGGCACCTGCCAGTCGCAGGCCGCCTGCAGCACGTTAAGCAGGCCGCCGACCGCCTTCCTGGCGCCGGTGACCGGCTGATCCGGGCGGGGCGGCCAGGGCACGGAGCCCGCGAGGTGAACGATGCCGGTGATCTCGTGACGAGTGCCGATCTCCGACAGCGCCGGTGCGGTCTTTGGTCCAGTCGGCGAGGGCGTTGCTGATCAGTTCGGGGTCCCAGCGGATGACAAAGGCAAAGGCAAGGACATCTCACTCCTTGCCACTTTTAACGTATAGCGCACCGGGGGGCTTGCGGCAAGACCCGGGTCGGGCCGCAGAATCGGCGGCCGGACCAAGAACGGACGAAGACATGGGGCCACGACGTGCGTGTGTTGTTGTCGACGGACGGGGGGACGCGGTGACGAACCGCTGGTGGGACCGGCGGTGCGGGCGGTGGGCGCGGAGGTGCGCGTGTACGCGCCGCCCGACTGATCGGGGGGAAGGCAGCGAGAGATGAGGACGTGCCGAACAAGAGGTTCGACACCGCGCGAGACGCCGGTGATTCGACTGGCCAGTGCAGGGCAACGGAGCACGGCTGCCTCGGAGGTATCGCGATGATCGAGCAGTCCGTGTTGGGTCTTCACGAGGTTGACGAGATGCAGGTCGCGGTCGTTGGCGGCAAGGGCGCGCACCTGGGCGGACTATCGCGGATCGACGGCATCCGCGTGCCGGCTGGCTTTTGCGTGACGACGGACGCCTTCCGACGGATCATGGCGGAAGCGCCGTCGATCGACGATCGGCTCGATCAGCTGTCGCGCCTCAACCCGGACGACCGGGAGGCGATCCGCACGCTCAGCGCGGAGATCCGCCGGACCCTCGAAGAGATCGCCGTCCCTGGCGATCTCGCGGCGGCGATCACCCGCGCTCTCGCCCAGCTCGGCGAGCAAGCTGCCTACGCCGTCCGATCCAGCGCGACGGCAGAGGACCTGCCGACAGCCTCCTTCGCCGGCCAGCAGGACACGTACCTGAACGTCGTGGGCCCGGCCGCGATCCTCCAGCACGTCAGCCGGTGCTGGGCCTCGCTCTTCACCGAGCGGGCCGTGACCTACCGCCAGCGGAGGGGCATCGACCACCGTACGGTCCACATGGCCGTGGTCGTGCAGCAGATGGTCTTCCCGCAGGCGGCCGGCATCCTGTTCACGGCCGACCCCGTCACGTCCAACCGGCAGGGTCGCGTCCGTAGAGGCCAGCTTCGGCCTCGGTGAGGCCCTGGTCTCCGGCCTGGTGAACGGGGACGTCTACAAGGTGCGCGACGGTGAGGTCGTCGCCAAGGCGGTCGGCACCAAGCAGCTCGCCATCCACGCCTCGCCGGCGGGCGGGACGCAGGAACAGGCGATCGACCCGGAGCTGCAGGACCAGCCTGCGCTGACGGATGCGCAGGCTCGTGCGGCTCGCGCAGCTCGGCCGGCGGATCGAAGCGCACTTCGGCCGCCCCCAGGACATCGAATGGTGCCTGGTCGACGACGGCTTCCAGATCGTCCAGAGCCGGCCGATCACCACGCTGTTCCCCATCCCCGAGTCCGGCGACCGGGAGAACCACGTCTACGTCTCCGTCGGTCATCAGCAGATGATGACCGACCCCATGAAGCCCCTCGGGCTGTCCTTCTGGCAGATGACGACCCCCGCGCCCATGGCCGAGGCCGGCGGCCGCCTGTTCGTCGACGTCACCCAACGGCTGGCCTCGCCGGCGAGCCGCGCCGGCCTCCTGGAGGCCCTGGGGAGATCCGATCCGCTGACCGGGGACGCGCTGCAGACCATCCTCGAGCGCGACGGCTTCATCCGGCCGCTCCCTGACGAGGGTCCCCCCGGGCCACTGTTCGGCGGCGCGCCAGCTCCGATCGAGACCGATCCGGCCATCGTCACCGAGCTGATCGGGCGCAGCCAGGCATCAATCGCCGCCGCGGAACGCGACATCCGGACGAAGTCCGGAGAGGCGCTGCTCGACTTCATCCAGGCGGACATCCAGGAGCTGAAGCGGATCCTGTTCGATCCGCAGAGCCATCAGGTGTTCATGTCGGCGATGGAGGCCGCGTGGTGGCTCAACGATCAGCTGCAGGCGTGGCTGGGCGAGAAGAACGCGGCTGACACGCTCACGCAGTCCGTTCCCCATAACGTCACATCGGAGATGGGGCTGGCGCTCTTGGACGTCGCGGACGTGATCCGCCCGCATCCGGACGTGGTGGCGTTTCTGCACCACGTCGAGGACGAGGGTTTCCTGGACGAGCTGGCCAAGCTCGCGGGCGGGCGGGAAGCGCGAGACGCCATCGAGGCGTGGCTCGAAAAGTACGGCATGCGCTGCGTCGGCGAGATCGACATCACGCGACCGCGTTGGAGCGAGCGCCCCTCCACGCTCGTGCCCGTGATCCTCGGCAACATCAAGAACTTCGAGCCGGGCGCCGGCGCGCGGCGCTTCGAGCAAGGGCGGCAGGAGGCATGGGCGAAGGAACAGGACGTGCTGGAGCGCTTGCGGGCCCTGCCGGACGGGGAGCGAAAGTCCGAAGAGACCAAGCGGATGATCGACCGGGTGCGGACCTTCATCGGGTACCGGGAGTACCCGAAGTACGGCATGGTCAGCCGCTACTTCGTGTACAAGCAGGCCCTGCTGAAAGAGGCCGAGCGCCTCGTGCAGGCCCACGTGCTTCGTGAGAAGGAAGACATCTTCTACCTGAGGTTCCCAGAGCTCCACGACGTCGCGCGCACGAACCACGTGGATGACCAGCTCATCTGCCGACGCAAGGACGCGTTCAGGTCGTATCAAGCGCTCACGCCGCCCCGGGTGCTCACATCGGACGGCGAGGTCATCACCGGGGCGTACCGACGCGACGACGTGCCGACCGGTGCCCTGGTCGGCCTACCGGTCTCCGCCGGGGTCATCGAAGGGCGGGCCCGCGTCATCCTGGATATGGCGCAGGCCGATCTCGAAGCGGGCGACATCCTGGTCACGGCCTACACGGACCCCAGCTGGACGCCGCTGTTCGTGGCGATCACGGGCCTGGTCACGGAGGTGGGAGGCCTGATGACCCATGGCGCAGTGATCGCACGGGAGTACGGCTTGCCGGCCGTCGTCGGTGTGGTAGATGCCACCCGGCTGATCCCCGATGGGCAGCGGATCCGCGTGCACGGAACCGACGGGTACGTCGAGATTCTGCCTTGACTGATCATACCGAGAAGGCTCATCCGTAGTGTCCGGCCCAACAACGGTGCACGTCATTCGGCGCTAGTGGTCCAGGAGGCGGGTCGTTCTTCTTCGAGCCGGTCGAGGAGCCACGCGCGGGCCATGGTGGACATCGGTAGGTGTCGTTGTTCGGCGAGATGCTGGGGGCGGTGAACTGCTCCTCGGTGAGCCGCACATTGAACATCCGGCTGGTCCCCCCTACTCAGCGTAAGACAACGACTTACCGTCTGGTGCTGGGCGACGACACTGCCGATCAGCCCGCACACGCTGCGGCACGCGTTCATCACCGCCGCCCTCGGCGCCGGCGTCCCCCTGCGCGACGTCCAGAAGCCGCCTCCCACGCCGATCCGAGGACAACCTGCGGACGGCTGTCAGCCCAGGTTGCGTAGCCGGCCGAGCAGCCCCGCCGCGCGGTCGGCACCGGCTCGGGCACCCGGCGCAGTCGCCACGATGATCACGTCGTCGGCACCGGCGTGCACGTATTCCTCGATCGTGCGGATGCTCTCCTCGTCGGTCGGCTGCAGCCGCAGCTGTACGGTGCGCCGGACTTCCTGCGGATCGCGGCCGACGTCTGCACAGTGGGCGGTGAGTACTTCGGAGAGGTCCCGAAACGCCTCGGCCGTGTCGGCGACCGCGTTCCACGTGTCGGCGTACTGGGCCACAATGCGCAGCGTGCGGCGCCGTCCGCTGCCTCCGATCCACAGCGGCACCCGCTCCTGCACCGGCTTCGGCTCGGCGACCGCGTCGGTGATCGTGTAGTACTGACCGGCGAATGTCGTGCGCGGTTGGGTCCACAGCGATCGGACGATGCGGCACGCCTCCTCCAGTCGGTCCAGCCGCTCGCCGGGACGACCGAGCTCAAGACCGAACATTGTGTGCTCGAACTCCGCCCAGCCGGCCCCGATGCCGAACTCGAGACGCCCCCCGGACAGGTGATCGACAGTGACGGCCATCTTGGCCAATTCCCCCGGATGCCGGTACGTGTTGCCGGTCACCATGCACCCGACACGAGTACGCGTCGTGGCCACAGCCATCGCCGCCTGCATCGTCCACGCCTCGAAGATGTCGCCGTCCTCGGCACCGCCGATGGTGGCAAAATGGTCCATCACCCAGCAATGCTCGAAGCCGGCGTCGTCGGCCACCTGCCATGCATAGCGGTAGTCATTGATCGGCGCATGCTGGGCAAGCTTGAGCCCGAACCGGAGATCTGCCATCCCTCAGGTCTACCGCACCCGGACCGCCGCGCCGCCCCCGTCCCCCCTTCGCCTCAAGAGACGGCCGATGGGGTGGCGGGCAGAAGCGGAGCGTCTCCCGCATCGGGAGGCACGCGCCCCAGGCAGCGACCACGCTCTCCGCCGCCATACGGTGCATGCCGTCTCCAAACCTGTTGCGGTGGGCGCGATTGTGCTCTACCGCCTTATCCGATTCTGGGGCGTGCTCGCTATTGGATGGATCGCCCGATGGCACCTGGCTCGGCATTCTGGAGAGCGACCGGAAATGAACCACCTCGACAGCGCGCTGTCCGCCGATGCCGACGAGGGCTCGGACGACGGGGAACCACCTAGGCGCAAAGATGAGAGCGGATGACTTGCTCCTGCCGAGGCACCGATGGTCCTCTGCATGCCGGTGTCTACAACATCGCACATTGCGAACGCGATCCGGCGGCAACACCATTCGGTACGACCGCGCATTCCTGCAAGCGGGCCGGCCGGAACTCCATCCGGATCAATCAGCAAATGGCGGATCTGCTTCCGGTGGACGACCTCCGCCGGAAGACATCGAGATCGTCGACTATCACTGAGAGGAGGCCGCGATATATGAGCACCACTGCGGGCAGCTGTGTCGCGAGGGGTGGAGGTGTGTCGAGATCATCGTCCGCTTACCTGCGCGTCCCGTATGGCCCACTCGTGAGCCGATTACTGGAGCGTGTCGACCCAGGTCGCGGTGGCCATCCCGGTCCCAAGAGAGCGCGCCCGGGTGGGGTCTAGCTCACCTCCTGATCAACCCGTCGAGCGAGAGACAAGTCCACCGTAGTGTCGATGTCGATCTGGTCGGGCAGTATCGCGCGGACCTGATGCAGCGCTGCGGCACGCGCCTCCGGGGAAAGCTTGAGGTAGGCCGAGACGGTGGCCAGTCGTCCCACGAAGTCCTCGGCCGTTGTCATAGCGACACCCGGCAGGTCGCGCCGTTCGACGTCGGCGAGGCCGTCGGCGGCGGACATCTCCTCGATCGACCACGGATGTACCTCGACCGGGTCGTCTTCCAGAAGCACACGCTTCTCGAGCTCGTCGACCGCCGCAAACAGGTCAGGGTCCTTGAGCTCGGCCGGTCTGCCAACCAGCGCGAGAACGCCGCCGGGGACGAGCAGCTCGACGGCCTGGGCCCACCTTGTAACCGGGCTGGTCCAGTGCCAGGCCGCCGCCGCGTACACCAGGTCGAAACGAGATCCGGTACGGAACTCCTCGAAGGTAGCTACGACCGGCCGCACGGGCAGCCCGCGGGTCACCCTCTCCAGCACCTGCGCCATATCGGCGTCGGGTTCGAGCGCGGTGACCTCGATGCAACGCGATGCGAACAGCCGCGTTGCTTTTCCCGTTCCAGCGCCGACCTCGAGCGCCGTGCGCACGGGCCGTCTCGCGTAGCGCAGCACGGTGTCGACGAGCTCGTCGGGATAGCCCAGCCGGTAGCGCTCATAGCACTCTGCGACCGACCCGAACAACGACCCGCGGACGGACTTCCCAGTAGGCTCGCTGGGCTCGCTGGGCTCGGTGACCATGGGCTCATGAATATCACCCCATCCGCGATCGCCGGCGAACCTCCCGTCCGCCTCGTCACGATTCCGCAGAGGGACATCTCAGGAAACGCGCTGGGCCGGCTGGTACGTCGCCATCAGCACTCCGGCCGCGGTTGGAGTGCAGTCGACCAGCCGCAGCGAGTGTGCTTCGTCGTCTGGACCGAACATTCGGTGGCCCGAGCCGAGCACGAGCGGGTGGATCATAAGGAATAGCTCGTCGATGAGACCGTGTGGAAGCAGGGACTGAATGAGCTGACCGCTACCCATGATCACGAGGTTGCCGCCTGGCTGCTCGCGCAGTGCGGCTACTTCAGCGCGGACGTCGCCGCTGAGGAGCGTCGAGTTCGGCCAGGGCAGCTCCGCGTCCGGGCTGGAAGAGGCGACGTACTTCCTCGTCTGATTGAGGCCGTCTTTGAACGGGCCGCCAGCTTGGTTCCAGTAAGTGAGCATGCCGTCATAGCTGCGTCGACCGAACAGCCAGCAGAAGTCCTGCCCCATCCGCTTGCCCATGGCGGCGCCCATCGCCGGATCGTTCGCCTGCCCGGCCCAGCCGCCGTGCCGGAAGCCGTCACGAGTGTCTTCATCGGAGCGGCCCGGACCCTGCAGAACGCCGTCAAGGCTGACGTGGTTGACGACCAGAACACGCACGTGTGACCCCTTCCAAAGTCGAAGTTCCTGACGCGGTCAAGTCCGAAACGTATCGCCCGCCGTCGAAAGATTGTCCTTCGTTTCGATCAGGGATCCCTCCTGACACGCCTCGGAGCCGTCCGCGAAGTACGAGCGCCGTCTGGGCCGTCCGCGGAACCTCACTCACCACGACCGGGACCCAGCGCCTTGCTAGATCTCAGACGAGACTCGGTCCGTGGCTGATGACCATCAGGGTTGTGGGCCGCCCGCTACGGCTGGGTGACGAGTCCGTGGTCATCGGACCTGATCGTCTCGGCTACCTCGCTCAGGTCATCGTTGAGCTGGTGATCGCGCCCCGGCAGCCAGTGCAGCTGCGCCTGCGGGATCACGCTGGCGTACAGGTCGGCATGCGACGGTGGGGTCATCTGGTCCTGCCGTCCCTGAAACACGTGCACCGGCACGTCAGGTGGCAGCCTCGCGCCGAGGTCGTGCGGCGTTGCGAAGTCATCGCCGGGCCAACCCCCCGGACCGACGAACGGCGCGGCAATCAGCACGATGCCCCGAAGATCCCGCTCTGGTGGCCGCTCGGCGAGCGCATTGATGAGGATCGTCCCGCCCACCGAATGGCCTGCGACGACCGCGCCGTCGGCCAACGCCGTCATCTCCCCCCGGATGGCCCTGCTCCACCCGGCGTAGCTCGGGTCGTCCTCGTCAGGCATGCGCGGGTAGCGGACCTCGTACCCGTCCCCGAGCTGGCGCCGCAGGCTGTCGACCAGCTTGTCATCCCACTCGTCGTGCGCGCCCGCGCCGCCGCCCTGGACGAAGAGCACCTGCCCGGACCGTCCCATGATTGATCCTCCTTCGCACGCTCGGACCAAGGTCCCCAATACGACACCGCAGCACGCGGCAACTCATCGGTCAATCGAGGATCCGCAACAGGGACGGTGGCTCACTGGTAACAGGTGTGCGCGGCCGCTGGCGTCAGCGCCCATGCGGCGTGCAGATGCAGGAGCGGTTACCGTCAGCGTCCTCGACTACCCAGTACGCCGGAGCCGCCGCGTCGCTAACCAGCCGTCCCCCGGCGTCGAGCACAGCCTGGAGCCGATGCTTGGCCTCGTCGTGAGGCACCCACACGTCGAAATGCCAGCGCTGCTGGAACTGCTGCTCGGGGAGCGCCAAGGCCTCGTCGATCTCATGCGTGTCTTGCCACCATACGGTCGGGACCTGCCCACTAGCGTCGACGGGTTCGCCTCGGACGATTTCTGCACCGAGCAGGGCTGCGTAGAACGGTGCCAGACCTTCCCCCCGGCCGGTGTTGAGTCCCAGTTCCAGTTGAGTCAAGCCCGAGACGTCAGCATCGATCCCCAGTTCGGCGGCGCGGCCGCTGATCTGTTGTGCCAAGTCGAGGTCCCGACCGGTGATGCCGTGCTCGTCGTGGCTGGTCAGCGCCACGATCACGTCGGTATAGGTGAGCGTGATGTCCGGATGGTGGTTGGCGGCCTCGGCGGCCTCACCGATCTTGTTCACCAGCGCCAGCCCGGTAGCGAAGTCGCCGGTGCGGAACCGAGCTTTGATCCGCCCGAGGATCTGTCGCCAGTCGTCGATGCCCACCTCGCGCACTTGCGTCGCGGTCAGTGTCCGCTGCTGGTCAGTCATAGTGATCGCTCCGTCCGGGTAGCGGCTGGTGTGAGGCCACAGTAGAACCGCTCGGGGACAGGTCGCTTCGTGCCCGTCGTGGCAAGCCAACACTGAACCAGCGGCACCAGCCGCTGAACATGGAGATATCGCTATGAGCTACGACCCTTCGACTACCGCGATCCTGTTGGTCGACCCGTACAACGACTTCATCAGCGAGGGCGGCAAACTGTGGCCTCGCATTCAGGCGATCGCCGAAGAAGTGCACTTGCTTGACCACCTACGCACCGTCCTATGGACCGCACGACAAAATGGATTCCAGGTCATCTTCGTGCCCCATCACCGCTGGCAGCTCGGCGACTACGTGTCGTTCGACAACCCCACGCCCTACCAGCTCGGCTCGGCCAAGGCCCAGGTGTTCGCCAAAGACACCTGGGGCGGCACCTTCCACGAGGACTTCCAACCCGAAGACGGTGACATCGTTGCCCTCGAACATTGGGGATCAAGCGGCTTCGCGAACACCGACCTCGATCTGCAGCTCAAGCAGCACAGCATCTGCCGCATCGTGCTGGTCGGCATGATCGCCAACACCTGCATAGAGTCGGCCGGACGTTTCGGTATGGAACTTGGCTATCACGTCACCCTGGTCACCGATGCCACCGCCGCCTTCAGCTCGGAGGCGATGCACGCCGCTCACGTCATCAACGGGCCGACCTACGCCCACGCCATCCTCACCACCGACGAGTTGGTCGCTCAGCTGTCGGCCTGAACCCGGACCTGCTCCGTACGCTCGAAACCGTCAGAATCAGGACCCTCATCATGGCCTGTCGGCGCCGAACCACACACCGGCCCGCCGTGGGAGGTCACGTTCCCGCGGACCGAATCCGAGAACTAGACCGAGGCGCTGCGCCGAAGCACGAGGTTCAGCCCTCTCGGGTGAGGCTTGCGTTTCGGCTGGAGTCGACCGGACGCTTCTGGGTGGACAATCATCCGGTGGGCGAGTCGCCGCCTGACTCGAGTGATGGTCGGCCAGCGGGTGCTCCGTTCGCGGTGGCCGGTCTACAGCTGTCCGTTCCGGCCCGGCT
This sequence comes from uncultured Actinomycetota bacterium, assembly GCA_963779485.1. Taxonomy (GTDB): domain Bacteria; phylum Actinomycetota; class Actinomycetes; order Mycobacteriales; family Jatrophihabitantaceae; genus CAVVJA01. The sequence continues at coordinate 185,985 of CAVZYJ010000018.1, forward strand.
GGCGTTGCATCCGAAGTCGCCGTTGCCGGCGCTGGTGCTGGGTTGCTGATCGTCTTGGCCGTGGTCAAACGGCTAAGGTCCGGCCGGGCTCGGCGACAGTGCAGACCGCAGTGATCGGGCCATATCATCGCGCCGATGATGCACGAGCTATTCACCCAGGACAGGAGGAGGGTAAAGACGGATGAGCACTGCCGATATCGTCCAGTATTTGCACTGGAAGAGGGACGTGGCCGACCACGACTATGCCGCTGCCTCCAGCTACCTTAGTGTCCGCTTCGGGGAGAGCCGGGCACAGGAGGTGTCGGAGAAGCTGCAGAAGCTCCCGGTCATCCACCGCCGCGCCAACGACATTCTGCGGGCCACCCGGCGCGACCCGCTGCCGCTGTCAGACCCGGGCGTGCTGAAGGACCTGCAGAAGGTATTGGCCGGAGAGAACCTGTCCCCGGTTCTCGTAGCGGAAGGGGATATCGCGGACGGCTACCACCGTGTCTCCCTCGCCTATGCGCTCGACCCTTACGCGGATGTGCCGCTCAAGCTCGGCTAAGGAACTATGAGCGATGTGTTTGGCTTCGCGTTGGGCATGTCGACGCGTTCGGGCAGGCGGCAGGGCTGTTGACCTCGGAGCTGATCCCCACATACGGCGGCTCGCGCACACGGGTTGACGATCCAGAGGCATGGCCCGCGCTGCTCAGTGGTCTGCTACCGCCCGGTAAGAGGTCAACGATCGCGGCGCCGACGTGCACCCGACGGGCAGATGTGTGACTGCGAGCTTCGGTGATCAGTTGCGGACTCCCGAAGCAGCGATCTACCGACTTACCGCCTATCCACCCATACCGATAACGGTGTTCCCGAGACGTCAAGCCAGTCTCACGAGCGCCATGAGTAACAGTCGCTAACACCCAATCCGCCGCTACTGATAAGACGAGCGCTACTGCTCCCACCCGGTCTGGCGGCGCTGACTGGGCGCAGAGGCGGCGTCGAGCTGCGGGCGGGGTTGCCGGTCTGGCGCGTGTCGTCACTTCACGATCAGTACGCCGCGCGCTCTCCGGTAAAGGCAGCGGTCCTCCGAACCGTCGTCTTTCGGACTCTGCTGGAGCGCGGCGCTGGAATGACCGGCCAGCGATCAAGGGAATTAGATGAATGCTGGCCCCTCGAAGTGGGGATTACCTGAACGTCGACAGCGGGGCGCGAATACCGGCGGGGGAGAAGTCGGCGAAACGCTATACGAGCCACCGATGTTTTAGCAACCGCCGCGAATATGCAGCGTCCGGAGGAACTACCGATCGCGTTCCGGATCGAGCGGAGAGAGTCGATTTTGACCAGCATTACTCTAACCATCAGTAGTAGTAAGGAAAACGAGACCAGTCGGGTTCGCGCTTTTCAAGAATGAGTCTCGACCTTCCTGCGCTTCGTCAGTCATATAAAGGAGGCGGGTGGCTTCACCCGCAAAGACCTGCTGACCGATCAATCCATCATCGATTAGGTTCATCGAGAACTTCAGCATACGCATCGCGGTGGGCTCTTTTCCAACGATTGCACGCCCCCAACTCAAGGCAACGGCTTCAAGGTCGGCGTGTGGGACGACAGCGTTGACCATTCCCATCCGATGCGCGGCACCAGCGTCGTACTCTTTCCCGAGGAAGAATATTCCCGGGCGGAGTGCGGTCGGCGGCCAAGTCCGCGCGGTGTGCAGTGAGCATCCGAAGCTCGGCGATCACCTGGTCGTCGAGCTCGGGCGTGCCCGGCTTCGGTCGAGCGCTCAGAACGGGACGAGTTAGCGAGACACGAATTAGCACGTCGAGGCACAAGACGTGCCCGGCCGACGTATGATCAACGTTTTCTCGCCCTTGAGCGAGAGGGGCCTGATGGCATGGTTGATACTTCCCCAGTCGATTCGTCCCCTGAGGCCTACCCGGGCTATCGCCTGGAGGCGAAGGGCAGAGAGGCCGCCGAGGATGAGCGGCTGAAACTCCTGGAGCAGGTGTTTGATCCGGGCTCCCGCCAGCGGCGCGAGCTTGTGAGGCCGGGCTGGCGGTGCCTCGAGGTGGGCGCCGGTCGGGGGTCGATGGCCGCCTGGCTGGCCGAGCGGGTCGGCCCGAGCGGTCAAGTCGTGGCGATCGACATCGATGTGGGATACCTGGCTCGGCTTAATGTGCCCAACCTAGTGGTGCGCCGACACGACATTCTCAACGATCCGATCGATGACCTCGGCCCGGGATCGTTCGATGTGGTCTGCTCCCGGCTGACGCTGTTCTGGCTGGCCGGCCGGCAGGAGCAGGCGGTGCAGCACATGATGCAGTGCCTGCGCCCGGGCGGCTGGCTGATCGACGAGGACGGTGACTGGGGCGCCGCCGGCCCGGTGGATCCCGGCCATCCCCTGTACGCGGGCTACCACCGGGTCTACCAGGGCGGCGAGTGGTTTGCCGCTCGCGGCTACGACCCGTTCTTCGGGCGCAAGCTGGCGGCGTTGTTTGAACGTTGCGGCCTGCAGAACATCGACCACCAGGTCACCGCCAACGTGGTGCGCGGAGCCAGCCCGTGGGCGAGGTGGTGGGCCGACACGCTGGACGCCATCCGCGGCTGGGGAATGGCCGACGAGACGCTACCTGGTTCGGCCGAGGAGGAGCACCAGGCGCTCACCGCCGCGTGTCTGGAGCCCTCGGTGTGGCTCATGTCCGAGTTGCTGCATGCCTGCAGCGGCCGGCGCCCCAGCTGACGAGAAGCGAACCCCGCGATCTCGATCGATCGAGAGGTCTTCTTGCAAGTACTCGGCGGAGAACGAGCGGCTGCCGCCATGTCTGACGAGGCCTGCCTGCTCCACGACCTCAGGCAGGGGAACTGTCTCCCTGGCTATCGCGGCACCCGCAACAAAGCCAGTTCAACGCGTATCGGCCCGAGGTGCATTGCTGTCGAATCTCGAGCGACGGACAAAGACGGCTTGCGCCAATCGATCGGACTGATGCGCACCAGCCATTGAACAGCCGGGCCGCTGGACTCCCGCGGAGCGGCTAGGTCAGGCGACCCGTCGTTGGTGGTCGGGCTCTCTGATTTGAATACCGTGTCAATAGGTGCCGGCTGGTTGAGGTCGGCGAGCAAGTCCGCCGCGAGGTCGTGACCCGGCGTGTCGGGACGCTTCGTCATGCCGCAAGCACCTCTCGGTAGGCTGCTAATGCCTCATCGGCAAGGCTGGAGTATGCGCGTGCTACCGGGCTGTGCGGAGCACGGAGAACCACTGGCCGTTTAGCCAACGCGGCACTCGCCACCCGCCGCGAGAACGGGATACGAGTGGTGAAGATCGGCAAATTGGTCTCGGCCAGCGCCCCGGCGACCTCGCGGGCAGCAGCACCCGTACGGTCCCAGTTGGAACAGACCACGCCGAGGAGTTTCGCCGACGTGTTCTCGAACTGACGGTGCGTGTTCAGGAACGAGACCAGACGCACAACACCGAGCGCGCTACCCGGGTCCGAAGTAAAGACGGTCAGCACAGAATCGGCGGCCGCGATAGCCGCCAGCGTGAGGTCGCCGGTATCCGCATGAGTGTCGATGACGACGAAATCGTAGGACGCATTAACCGGCCGGAGAGCGCGCCCGATGCTTGTGATCAGGCCACCCTGTTGAGCCAACGCGACACCGACTCCGTTGAGCGACGGGTGAGCCGGCAGAAGATCGACTCCTCCGGCCACATCACTTCGGATTGCAGAACGAACATCAGCCTTATCGTCGGAGAGCACGCCTGCGAGCGAATCCTGATGCCCTGCGATCACACCAAACGCGCGGCCAAGGCCCTCCTGGGCATCAGCATCAACAGCCAGCGTCCGACCCCTCTGACCTAACACCGCGGCAAGGTTGGCCGCAGTCGCGGTCTTGCCGACCCCACCCTTGGTGCTACACACCGCCACCCGCATCGCAGAGCCTCCAAAGCGCAGGAGTGGCTCCTTAGCGTACGCGGCGCCACTCGGCACAACGCGGCCTAGCCGGCGGCGATTCAGTCCTTCCGAGCAGGACGGCCAGACCCGTCGCATCGCAGGATCGCGACAACCGACAGTGTCACCAGATCGGCGCCGGAACCGGTTGGGCATCGGTTCCGATGCCTTCCGCGTGGGTTCTGATGATCGCCCGGTACTGCTGATGGGTGAGGATCCAGAAGCGGTTGGCGGTGACCGCGTCGAGCACCTGGTCAGCCACGTCGGCCGACGTCATGGTCGCCACGGCTCCCGCGGTCGTGCGCGGCACGTTCGGCGGAGGTGCCTCGTCAGCGAGCGCCGTGGGCCGGTTACGCGCGCTGCGGGTGATCCCGGTGTCGATAAACCCGGGCGCCAGCACGGAGACGCCGATGGCCGCGCCGATCTGGTCGAACTCGGTCTTCAGCGAGAGCGACAGTGCGACTACGGCCGCTTTCGCCGCGGCGTAGGCCGCTAGGTTCGGCATTGGCAGCAGGGCCGCCATCGACGCGGTGTTGACGATGTGGCCGCCTTCGGCCTGTTGCAGCATCCGCGGCACGAAGGAACGCAACCCGTGGACGACGCTGAGCAGGTCGACGCCGAGGACCCAGGTCCAATCGGCCACGGTGAGCTCCCAAGCGCGAGCCCGCTTGACAACACCGGCGTTGTTGCACAGCACGTGCACCGCGCCGTGCGTGTCGAACGCTGTCGTGGCCAGACTCTCGACTGCCTCTGTGTCGGCAACATCCGTGACCACGCCGATGGCATCGTGGCCGTCGGCCCGCAGGTCGCGCACGGCAGAGGTCAGGCGGCCGGCCTCGATGTCGGCCAGCACTACCTTCATGCCGGCGACGGCGAAGCGGTGCGCCATCGCCAAGCCCAAGCCGCTCGCGGCACCGGTCACGACCGCTACGCGATTGTGGAGATCGAGCATGTCGTCAGTACGCCGCAGTGCCACCGTCGACGCTGTACATGGATCCAGTGATCCCGGCAGCGATGTCCGTGGCGAGCAGGACCGCCACCGCGGCGACCTCTTCGACGGTGTTGGTCCGCTTGATTGCCGACTCTGCGGTGAACAACTCGATCAGCTGGTCCAGGGTGAGGCCCATCGCCTCAGCAGCGCTCGGGCCCTCGGCCAGGAAGATGTCGGTGATGATGAGACCGGGACAGACCGAGTTGCACGTGATGTTGTACTGGGCGACCTCCTTCGCCACCGACTTCGTGAAGCCGTTGATCGCGTGCTTGGAGGTCACGTACGCGGAGATCCCGGGCTTGCCGTGCTTGCCTTCGACCGAGGACATGTTAATGATCCGGCCGAAGCTCTGCGGGATCATATGACGCAGCGCGCGCTGGGTCGCCCAGAACGTGGACATGACGTTCCACCGGAGCACCGCCTCCCAGGACTCGGGATTGGCGTCGACGACGTTGGCGTTGTCGAAGGATCCGCCAGCGTTGTTGACGAGGATGTCGATCCGGCCGAACCGCTCGACGGTGCCATCGATGATCGCGTTGACGTCGTCGAGCTTCATGACGTCACCCGGCAGGAACGCCGCGCGGTCGCCGGCGCCCATTTCGGTCAATGCCTGCTCGCCCTTGTCCTTGCTGCGTCCGTTGACCGCTACCTTGGCGCCCTCGCGCAGGAAGGCCTCGGCGATGCCCCGGCCGATGCCGCGGGTGCCGCCAGTGACCAGCGCGACCTTGCCTTCGAGTTGCGTCACAACCAGCTCCTTCTGTCGATCCCCAACTCAGTCGTCGAGGATGTGGAAAACGATGTCGTCGGTGGATCGCCGACCGCGAACATAACCGGGTGCGAACCCTCCCTCCCCTTCGACACGGTCGGTACGCCGCCACTCGTAGGCGCAGACCCGTTTGCGGATGCGCCACTCGCCGGCCCGCCGCTCGAAGCGGTCGACGTAGCGCAGGCCGGCCCACATGTCGGTCGGCTGGCCGTCCGCATCGGGGTAGCGGTGGTAGGCGACGGCATAGGTCTCAGCGGCGGCCACGTCACGGACCGCGTCCCGCGAATACGTCGTTAGCACTCGCCGGATGGCCCGTTCGGCGAGCAGCAGGTCGATTGACTCGGTCATCGGCCGGTAGGGCTCCAGCCGGCCATGACGGTCGTCTCCCGAGCGTGCCGCGCCTGCACAAGTTGTTCGCCCTGACGACGTAGATCGGTGAGCTCCTCTGTTACGGCAATCTCGAGCGCGGTCGACAACGCCTCACTCGCCCGGGCGTAGCGCTCAACGAGCGGGTCGAGATCGAGGCCGGCGTCGGCGGTCTGCGCCAGCCGGTCCAGCTGGTTGCGTAGCTGGGCGCGGTCGGCCAGGGCGAGGACGGCCCGGGCGTACGCCTCGATCTGCGGAATCTCCTCGGTAATCCACGAGATCTCATGGGCGGCCCGGACCGCCGCGTTCTTGAGCACCTGTTCGACCATGAAGATCCGGACGATCGCCGTCTGGTCACTGACCGCGGGCAGGATGCCCTCCATGAGTTCGCGGCAGCAGTCCAGCAGCAGTTGCTCGGTCGTGGGGCGCACCATCATGCCGACTCACCGCTCCCAGTCGTCGCCGTCCGCGACATCTCAGCCTGGTCACCGAGCCGCCGGGCGATATCGAAGTAGGTCCTGTATTGGTACGAGACGCCGTTGATGAGATAGGTAGCCATCACGCCTCTGTGTTGTCCGTCGGCGACCGCGTCGGCGGCGTCCATCATCTGGCCGTACAAGCGGATGAGTCCGAGGAGGTAGAAGAAGTCGACCACTTCGCCGTTCAATTGCTCCTCGGACAGGCCGCTGCCCTCCCGGTAACGGGCCAGGAAACCCTCGGGGTCGAACTGGTACACGTTCGGCGGCACCGGAATCTGCGAGTAGTAGCCGATGTCTTCCCGGGGATCACCGATCCGGGCGAACTCCCAATCGATGACCTTGCAGCCGTCGTCGCCGACCAGGAAGTTGCTCGGCTGGCAATCGCCGTGGACGAGCGTCAAGGGCACCGGGGGCGGCCGGTACGAGCGCAAGCGAGCTGCGGCATAGCGCAAACCGGGACGGCTGTCCTGGCCGGCGCGGCTGTAGTGATCGATCATGTCGAGGAGGCTGTCGATGTAGGCGTCCCATTCGGCCGGACGGGGCAGCTCGGCAGGGAGGTCGTCAAGCGGCGTCCGGTGGATGTCGATGACGGCGTCCACGAACTGGTCGCGGACCTCGGTCATGTCCCCCTCCTCGTGCTCGCGCGCGAGGTCTTGCAGGGAGCGGCTCTCGTAGAACTCGCTGACGATGCACCTGGTGCCGAAGTATTGGCCGTCGGCGTCGAACCACCGCGGTGTAGGGATCCGGACCGATCCGCTGGTTCGGGCGAGCGCCTGCAACACCCGCCACTCGGCGGCGCGATCGCTCAGGAACACGCTTGGCGGCGGGTCACCGCGCAGCACGAAGCGTTCGCTCGTGCCATCCTCCCAAGCCACGTCGGCGATGGCGGTGTCGCGGCTGTAGCCACCCGCCACGGCGGTGACCGAACGGACTTGAGGACCGCGGTTTTGCGCCACGTAGTCCAGGAATCCTTGAAGGGCTTCCGCTGTCAGCTGGGGGCCGGCCATCGTTCCTCCACTCCCCGATCGTCACGGGCTGTTCTGTCTCAGAAACGAGTCGCTAAGCCGCTGCCATCTACATTGCGAAACGGACTGCCAAACCAGATGAGCGCGAGCAGCGCTACGACGATTACCGGTTACCGGCTATCGCGTCAAGTTACTCCGTGTGTCGGGTCTCAGGTGACGGGCTGGCGTTCGAAGTGGCCTGTCTCGTTGACCGACCGGACTACGACCCGTCCGCTCGGAAGCCGAACCACCCGCGAGACGCCGGTGTATTCGGCGTTGAACCACATCACCTGACGCGCGCCGATGACGTGAGCCAGGTAGGCAGAGATGAATCCGCCGTGGGTGCAGACCACGACCCTTCTGTGCTGCCGGTAACGCGTGAATACGTCCTCGATCGCTGCCACAGTCCGGCGCTGGAAGCCCGCCGTGTCAAGTTCCGGAACGAAGTCGTCGTAGCGGCCCTCGGCGACCGCGAGCGCTCGTGGGTCGTCCGGTGCCATGTCTTCGAGCGCGTCGTAGACCTGGTTCGGGTCGTCCAGTTCCCATTCACGCAGGTCGTGGATGACTCCTGCCGTGAGTGCGAGTGCTGCCTCGATGGGAGCCGCGGTCTCCCGGGCGCGACGCAGCGGACTGGTCACCACTGCGTCGATGCCGCTGCCCGTCAACCACTGCGCGAGACGGTTGGCTTGGGCACGGCCCACGTCCGACAGGCCAGGATCGGAGTGCCCGGAAAGTGGTAGAGCGTGTCGCAGCAGCAAGAGTTCGGTCATACCACATCCTCATCAGTAACTGCTGCCAACGTCAAGAAAGTGCAGCGCTGACACGAGCACCTGCCTGCACAGTCGTGGCTGTCGGATCTCGGCAACTCGCCACTCGAACAGCGGCCTCACCGCTGGTGCCGTTTCTCCAGCCGCCGGGCCGCCAGTCAGCTCAGGGCTTCCAGTCGAAAGGTTGACGATTGACAACCGGAGTCCGGTCGTCAATACTTAGTCCAATGACTAAGTATTGGGGGCTCGACCTGATGTTTCGTGCGCTGGGCGACGGCAGTCGTCGGGCGATGGTCGAGCGGCTGTCGCGCGGACCCGCGTCGGTCAGTGAGCTGGCGCGGCCGTTCGACATGGCTCTGCCCACGGTGGTCGAGCACCTGAACGTGCTCGAGAGGGCCGGCGTCATCAGCTCGACCAAGCTGGGCCGGGTCCGGACCTACCAACTCGTGCCGGACGGCCTCAACCCGGCAGCGGAGTGGATCAGCAGGCAACGGCTCCCAGCGCAACAGCGGCTGGACCGGCTCGGCCGGCTGCTCGAAAGCCCCCCGACAACCATCACCACGACCAAGGAGCCAGCACCGTGAGCGAGTCCGCCGAATCTAGCCAGATCCATGCGACGTTCGTCCTCGAGCGTGAGTATGCCGCGGGGGTCGAGGCCGTGTGGCACGCCCTGTCCGATGCGCAGGCTCGCGAGCAATGGTTCGGTGCCGGTGCCGCATTCGACGTGCAGGCGAAGGCCCACGACTTCCGGGTCGGCGGCCACAGCACCGAGGAGGGGCAATGGCACGGCGGTCCGCGATCGACGTTTCACTCCACCTACACGGACATCGTCGCGTTGCGACGAGTCGTCTTCACCTACGACATGTGGGTCGACGGACGGCACCTGTCCACGTCGCTGACGACGATCGCGCTCGAACCGGTCGCCGAGGGCACCAGGCTCACCTACACCGAGCAGGGCGTCCACTTCGACGGGCTGGACAGCGTCGAGGGGCGTGAGGAAGGCAGCAACGGACTCCTCGACGAGCTCGGCGCGTACCTCGACGCCCTGCTTTGACCTATCCGCATCCTTCGAAAGGAGAAACCTGATGACGATCGTGACTGCGCAGATGTCGGTCTCCGTGGACGGCTGCTACGCCGGCCCCCGCTACGACGACGTGGGCACCTGGCTCGAGGGCCCCGAGGCCGCGGGCTTCTTCCGTGTCACGCGATGGGCCATCGATGCCGAGGCGTGGCGGCAGCGCCTCGGCTTCACGGGCGGGCAGCGGACCGTCAACTCCGAGATCATCCAGGAGACATTCGACGCCGCAGGCGCGTATGTCATGGGTCGTCGCATGGCCGACGGCGGTGAGATGCCGTGGGGCGACGACCCGCCGTTCCACGCCCCAGTGTTCGTGGTGACGCACCGTCCGAGGCCGATCTTGGAACGGCTCGGTGGAACTAGCTTCACCTACGTCACCGACGGCATCACAAGTGCGGTCGAGCAGGCCCGCGCCGCGGCGAACGGCAAAAATGTCGCCGTCAGTGGTGGCGGAACGCTGCTGCGCCAGGTGATCTCGCTCGGCCTGGTCGACGAATTCGATCTCCACATCGCGCCGGTGATCCTCGGGGACGGTCTGCGTCTGCTCAGCCCCGAAATCGGACTCAACGCGTTCGAGGGCATCGAGCTGACGGCAACCCGGGTCGTCGCGGCCGACGACGTCACACACATCCGCTACCGCGTCACCGGCCGGCGTCCCCTCCTCCTGGACAACCGTGGTCGCGACGACGTGATCCTGGCCTGAGCAGCCGCGCGAAGCTGGATGGCCCGGCTCTGTTGCGTTGAGGGTGCCCGGCGAGCGGGCCGAGCGCTCTGCGGCTGTCACGCTGGGGCGCATGGGGGTGTGGCAGTTCCTGGCCCGTCGGGTCATCCGGAGTGGTGGCACGATCCGGAGGGAGGCACACATCGCCGATCGAAGGAGCCATCCTGATGGAACGACGCAGGCTCGGCCGACTGGGACACGACAGTTCGGTGCTGATCTACGGGGCGGCGGCCCTGTCGGAGATCGATCAGGACGCTGCTGATCGATCGGTGCAGCAGGCGCTCGAGGCCGGCATCAACCACTTTGACGTGGCGGCCAGCTACGGCGATGCGGAACCTCGGCTGGGTCCGTGGATGAGCCGCATTCGCGATCAGATCTTCCTTGCCACGAAGGTGGAGGAACGCGCGGCCGACCGCGCGTGGGCGTCGATCAACAACTCGCTGGAACGGTTGCGGATCGACCGGGTCGACCTGTTGCAGCTGCATTCGGTCGGTGATCTGCCAACGCTCGAGTCCGTGATGCGTTCTGGTGGGGCCCTTGAGGCCGCGGTCCGGGCGATGGACGAGGGCATGGTCGGCGCGATTGGCATCACCGGCCACGGTCGTGCGGCGGCCGCCACCCACCTGGAAGGTTTACGCCGCTATCCGTTCGCGACCGTGCTGACGCCGCTCAATCCGGTGCTTTGGCGGGAGGACGAGTTCCGCCTCGCCTATGGCGCGCTCGTGGACGAGGTGCGCCGTCAGGACGTCGGGCTGATGACTATCAAGACCGTGGCTCGTCGTAACTGGCCTCATCCACAGGGTGAGCACCGCTATGCAACCTGGTACGAGCCCTTGGATGAAACCGAGCACATCCGCGCCGCGGTGTCGTGGGTGCTGTCACACGATGAGATCACCGGACTGGCGACAGCGGGTGACGTCCGGCTGCTCGGCATGATCATCGCGGCGGAACGCGATCGCCTGGACACCACCGCCGCGGAGGAAGCGCTGCGCGACGACGCGGAGTATGCCTCGCCGTTCCTCGCCATGCCGTTCTGAGTCGTCGACCAGTATCGACCCGACCTCACCGGTTGCGGACGGCGTCACGGCACGTCTGAGGCGTTCTGGTCACTGTGCCAGGAGCCGGCCCGGGCAACAGCGTGAAGAGCTGTGAAAGTGTGGCCAACGTGTCCTTCGCCCCCCTGCCCGTCACCGCCGCCTGGCAGCACCACCAGGCCCGCTCCGGCTTTGAGGTCGTGTACTTCGGGCCGACCGCCGGGGGCTATCACGTCCAAGGCGCTACGGCGGCGATCGAGGACGGGACGAGCTGGGTGGTCAACTACGAGATCGACCTGGATGCCTCGTGGCACACCCGAGGCGCCCGCATCGCAGGCCGGTCAACCGGCGGGCCGCGCCGAACGCAGCTGGAGGCCGACGGCATGGGCAGTTGGCGGATCAACGGCAAGCCTGCACCACACCTGGGCGGCTGTCTCGACGTCGACCTGGAATCTTCGGCGATGACCAACACGCTTCCCGTGCACCGGATTGATCTCGACGTCGGGGAGAAAGCAGCCGCACCGGCTGCCTACGTGCGCGCTGTCGGCCTCGCAGCCGAACGGCTAGAGCAGACCTACGAACGGATCGCCGACGACGCGGGCCGCCAGCGCTACCTCTACGCCGCTCCGCTCTTCGGCTTCACCTGCCGACTGGTCTACGACCACACCGGCCTGGTTCTCGACTACCCCGGAATCGCCGTCCGAGCCGGTTAAACGGGCACGCAGAACAATACGAAGGGGTGTCGACGCCTGTGCCGATAGGGCGGCCGGTCACGAGGAGATGCCGCAATCGTCTTAGTGGCGGCTGACCGTTTCGACGCTCATGTGCAGGATCACGCGGTCTGCCGAATCGGGCGGCGGCTGCTGATCTGGGTTGCCGTAGCGGCGGCCAAGGTGCACGTAGAACTCGCCCGTCGTATCCGGCTCAACCTTCACCAGCTCGCCGCGCAACTCGATGTAGCGCATCGGGTCGTCCGGATCGATGATGAGCGCGCTCATCGACGGGTTGTGCTGCAGATTACGGAACTTCGCGCGGTAGGTGGTGTGCGTGAACGTGACCTGCTTACCGGTGAAGTCGAACCACATCGGGTTGACCTGCACCGTGTTGTCGGGACGGACGGTCCCGAGCGCGGCGAACAACGGTCGGTCGAGCAGGTCGCGCAGATCTTCCGGGATCGAGGCAGTCACCTCATCGACAACCTGAGCGGCGGGCGAGGAATTCCGCCGCGCGCCCGTGCGGGAGGGGGGTCGACCGCAGATGTGCTGGCCAGAGACCAAGATCTGAGGCCGCTCAGAATGGGGAAGGTCTTCGAGCGTGGTGGTCAGACGTGCTTTCAGCAAGCGCGGTGACACCTGTCGGTGGCCGGCGCGAGACTGGTAGGCATGGTCGATATGGGAGACCCGAAGACCGTGCTGCACCACTATCTCCAGGAGGCTCGAAACGCCCTGATCTGGAAGCTCGACGGGCTGGACGAATGCGACGCCAGATTGCCCCGCACTCCGACCGGCAACAACCTGCTGGGGGTGGTCAAGCACTGCCTCAATGTCGAGGTTGGCTACTTCGGGCCCACCTTCGGACGCGAGTTCCCGGCGCCGGAGGAGCTGGTCTCGATGGGGACTTACGAGCAGGACCCCCAGGCAGACTGGTACGCAGGAGAGGACGAGACCAAGGACGGGCTGGTCGACCTCTACCGTCGGGTCTGGACTTTCGCGGACCAGACGATCGAGGGGCTGCCGCTGGACGCGCCGGGGCGGGTGCCGTGGTGGCGGACTGGCCGGCAGGACGTGACCCTGCAGCGGATCATCGTGCACGTGACCTATGACCTTGCCCGCCACGCGGGTCAGGCCGACATCATGCGCGAGCAGCACGACAAGGCGATCGGCTGGCAGCCGGAGAAAACCAACCTCCCCGACGGCTACGACTGGGCGGCGTACGTCGCCAAGCTGACCGACCTCGCCGACCGGTTCAGGTAGCCTTTAGGCCGCTCGGCCACGCGGCGAGCCGCAGCCGAGACCGCCTCGTGCGTGTGACGGCCGGTCATCGCCGCTAGTAACAGAAGTACTTGAGCAGCGGTGCCAGCCATCTCCTGGGCATCGTCGTGGTTGGCATCGCCGGCGACTAGATCTGGGATATCACCCGTTTCGGGGCGGCGATCGCCTGGTACTTCGGCGTGTCGCGCATGCTTAACGGCCTCAGCGTCCGGGGCGTGCGGGGTTTACGCTTTCACCGGTGAGTTCTGGGACCGTGATGCACATCGAGCCGATGTCGATCTCGATCGATGAGGACCTGCTGTCGGATCTGCGATCGCGGATCCGCGCCACCCGCTGGCCGGACGCTGCACCGGGCGAGGCATGGCGTCAGGGCACTGACCTGGCCTATCTGAAAGGGCTGCTCGACTACTGGGCAGGCCAGTTCGACTGGCGTGCGCAGGAGCGCCGGCTGAACGAATTCCACCACTTCCGCGCCGACGTCGACGGTTCGCGGGTCCACTTCGTGCACGAAAGGGCTCGCCGCCCGGGCGGTATCCCGTTGATCCTGACGCATGGCTGGCCCAGCTCATTCGCCGAGTTCCTGCCGCTCGTTCCGCTGCTGACTGACCCGCAGGGCCACGGCATCGACGGGCCGGCGTTCGACGTCGTGATCCCGTCCCTGCCCGGCTACGGGTTCTCCGAACGACCGGTCCGCACCGGAGTGACGACCCGGTCGACGGCACGCCGATGGCACGCGCTAATGCGTGGGCTCGGCTACGAGAGGTACGGCGCCCAGGGCGCCGATTTCGGTGCCGGCGTCACCACCTATATGGCCCTGGATCACCCCGAACCGATGCTCGGCATTCATCTGAGCACTCCGGAGGTGCCGCCGTACACCGGTCCGGGATCATGGCAGCTGTCGGCGGATGAGCGCCGGTTCGTCGATGAGAATCAGCAGTGGTCTGACGTGGAGCGTGGCTACAGCGCGATCCAGTCGACCAAGCCGCAGACCCTCGGGTACGGACTCAACGACTCGCCCGCCGGCCTGGCCGCCTGGATCGTCGAGAAGTGGCGATCCTGGTCCGACAGCAGCGGCGACGTCGACGCGCATCTCTCGCGCGACTTCCTGCTCACCGTGATCACGCTGTACTGGGCGACGCAGACGATCACGTCATCCATGCGCGACTATGTCGACAACCGCTGGTCCGGCGTGCCGATCGGTCCGGGCGACTTCGTCACGGTGCCGACCGCCGTCGCGAATTTCGCGAATCATTTCCTCGCCGAGGGTGAGCCGCCACGGGAGTGGTTCGAGCGCCTGTACAACGTCCGGCAGTGGACCTCGATGCGCCGCGGCGGGCATTTCGCTGCGGCCGAAGAACCCGAACTCCTCGCCCGCGACATCGCAATGTTCTTTGCCAACATGTCGAATGGCGGATGACCGGCTCGACGTCGTGGTCACCGGAATTCTGCCGGGTGTCGACCGGGTGAGACGCTCGCGCGGTAATCTGCTGTGTCGATCGGCACGTTTTCGGTGCCCTGTCCGCCCACGATGCGTCGGGCCGTTTCGATCCCGTCCAGCATCGGCATCGTTGCGTCTGCGCGCCTGGGGACAGCCGTTTCCCTTGAGGCCGTAGGCGGCTGTCGGTCGCGCCAGGTTACCCGGCGCTGCGTCGAGGCGTGTGGCCTGCTGGCCCGCTTCGGTCCAGGTTCCGGGAAAGCCTCGTGTCTCGGCGCGGCTACCGGGATCAGGACTGGATACTGAGGTGCTGCAGCTTGGCTGCGTCGACGATCAGGTCCAGCGCGGCAATCCGCCCGTTGACGACGGTGAACCCGAGCACCGAGATCGGTTCGTCCCGACTACCGAACAGCGCCCCCGCGCTGCCGTTGACCAGGACGGGGTTGGCGAACGAGATGAACCGCGGCGCAGTGGCGAGGACGTGCCGCGCGACGGATTCCGCTCCGACTAGGGCCTTCTGCGCCAGGTCCGGTCCAAGGTCGAAGCGCAGCACGACATCGGGGGCGAGCAGATCCACCAACGCGTCGAAGTCCCCGTTGCGGGCTGCGCTGAGGAACGCGTGGACGACGCGGCGCTGCCGGGCGACGTCACGATCCGGTTGCGGAGCAGCCTGCACCCGGCGCCGGGCACGGCTCGCCAACTGCCGGACAGATTCGGTGCTGCGCTCCATGATCTGGCCGATCTCCTCGAACCGCAGCGCGAAGATGTCGTGAAGCACGAACGCGAGTCGCTCGGACGGGCTCAGGCTCTCCAGCACGACCAGCAGTGCCAGACCGATCGAGTCGGCGAGTTCTGCCTGGTGCTCGGGCCCATCTTCGACGGGTTCCTGCACGAGCGGCTCGGGCAGCCAGATACCGGCGTAGTCCTCACGACGCGACTTGCGTGCGCGCAGCTTGTCAAGGCAGATCCGCCCGACAACCGTGGTCAGCCAGGTCCGCAGGTCGTCGATGGCGCCGGCGTCGCTGCGGTCGAGCCGCAACCATGCCTCCTGGACCGCGTCCTCGGCCTCGGTGACCGAGCCGAGCATGCTGTAGGCGACAGACTGCATCCGCGGACGGGACAGCTCGAACTGTTCTGCCAGCATGCTCCGGTCGCTCATCGATTGCCTCCTCTACTGAGTAGGACGGTTCGAACGCCGCGAACGTGACCTGTCATTTCGCCGGCGGCTGCGCTTCGTCACGTTCCGCTGCCCGCATCCGTCCTTAGTCATGTACGGCGAATCCGTCGTCGGCCCTGAATAGATACGTCCCGAGGAGCAGTTTTCATGACCACACAGCTTGATTGGAACGCGACCGCCGTGGAGGCAATCGGTCTGGCGAAGACCTATCCCGGTGGCGTCGAGGCGGTGCGTGGCATCGACTTCGCAGTCGCCACCGGAGAGGTATTCGGTCTGCTCGGGCCGAACGGCGCCGGGAAGTCCACCACGATCGGCATGCTCACCACGACGATTGCGCCCACGGCCGGTACGGCGCTGCTGGCCGGGCATGACGTCGTTGCCGATCCGATCGCGGCCCGGGCGGTGAGCAGCGTCGTCTTCCAGGAGGCCGTCGTCGATCGGGCGCTGACCGGACAGCGAAACCTCGAACTGCACGCGCGGCTATGGGGCGTTGCGCCGGCGGTCGCTCGCAGCCGCATTGCCGACGTAACGGAGGCATTCGGCCTCGTGGACGTTCTCGCCCGGCCCGTCGACAGCTACAGCGGCGGACAACGGCGCCGCCTCGAGATCGCCCGGGCACTCGTCTCCGAGCCACAGGTGCTGTTTCTCGACGAGCCCACGGTCGGCTTGGACACCCGGATCCGCTACGAACTGCTAGACCTGATCGGCGGTTTGCGCAGTCGCACCGGGATGACGACTGTGCTCACGACGCATTACCTGGACGAGGCCGAGCGGCTCTGCGACCGGATCGCCATCGTGCACGAAGGTCGCATCGTCGCCCTCGACAAGCCACGCGCGCTGCTCGCCAGGCTCGGCGATGAGATCGTCGAGCTACGTGTCCAACGCGATCCCGACGGCGCGCTGGCCGCGATGCGGGTGCGCGGAATCGTCGACGGAAGCGCGTTTGCCGTCGGCGCAACCCTGACGCTGCCGATCACCCGGCACTCGGCCCGCGACACCATCGCCGCCATCACCGACCTCGGCATCGAGCCGAACGCGCTGACCACGCGCAGGCCGACGCTCGACGACGTCTATCTGCAACTGACCGGCAGCCGTCTCGCCGCCTGACCCAAAGCCGTCCAGCAATCGGAGGAACGTTTCATGTCTGTCATCACTGCCGAGACGACCCCTGGGTTCGCCCGGCGCACCCGGCCAGTCTCGCGGCCATCGCTGCTGAGCGGCTGGATAGCTCTCACCGGCCGGCGTCTCGCGCTCAGCGCGCATACCCCGCGCGAGGTGCTCGCGCCACTCGCCACCCCCATCCTGTTCGCGCTGGTGATCGCGCCCGCGCTGGCCAAGATGATCCCCAGCTCGGGTTCGGGCGGCGTCGACTACCGCACGTTCGTCATCGTCGGCACCGTCGGCCTCCTGATACCGCTGACCTGCACGTTCGCCGGAATCGGGGTCATTGTCGACCGGACGAGCGGTGCCCGGCGCGAACTGCTCGCCGCCCCGGTGCCTCGCGGGCTCATCGTCGCCGGCAATCTCACCGTCGCGCTGTTGACGAGCGCGCTGCAGGTTGTCGTGTTGATGCTGGCAAGCTGGGCACGTGGCAGCAGCTTCAACATCACCGCCACGGGTGTTGTCTGGTTCGTTGCTGCGGTGCTTGCCTTCAGCGTGTTCATGTACTCGGTGGCGGAGGTCCTGGCGAATCGAGTCGCCACGCAGGAGGAGTACGTCGGCCTGACGCCTGTGGTGGCGATCCTGCCGTGGTTCCTGGCCGGATCGCTGTTCCCGATCAGCGCGCTGCCGGTCGGCCTGGCCGGCATTGCCCGTGCCCTACCGACCACGCACGTGCTCGCCCTGCTGCGTTACGGGATCCTCGATCGCAACGCCAACGGTCTGCACGACATCTGGGGCTTCACCAGCAACACCGCGGACGCTTCGCTGAGCCTGCTCGTCCTGGCCGCCTGGGCAACTGTCATCACGACTGCGTCGATGCGCATCTTCCATCGCGCCGCCGTCAACTGATCGCGTGCATTTGCATCCCGCGCACGGTTGCCTGCATGGTCGCGGGTACGCAGCCTTACTCAACACTTTCGGACGAGCGCCGTCGACTACCACACCGGCGGCAAGCCGTCTCGGACGGTGTCTGTCCTGGCGAAACGAGGGGGCCGGCGCAACCAGTGCGGTCCCGGCAGCGGCGATCCCCGCCGCACCGTCCAAGCGCCCCAGCCGGCCTAGGTTGGATCGCTGGCGGTCGAGCCGCCAACAGCCCAACTCCAGGAGCTTCGTGACGAGGTCGTTTTCACAGCCGCGGGTCGACCGGATCGTTCGGCTCGATGTAGGTTGTCCTTCCCGGTCGAGTAACGATATCGGTGCGCCGCCGCGACATCAGCAGTACAACGCCGAGGATCAACCCAGCAGCTCCGACAATCATGAGGATGACGCCGATCGTCCCGAGATCGACGCCGCTGAGGTTGTCCGTGATGGCCCACTTCAAGATCGCGCCGACGGCGATCAGGAAGAGGCTGGCCCCGATAGTCATGATTTCTGGTCCTATCTCAGATTTGCCGTGGCGGACTGCCTACACGTATGCGGACAGCGTTGCGGTTCTCGCCGCTGTTACATACCCCGGAAGCGATCCATTCTCACAGCTGAGTCGATGTGCCAACGTCGGCTCTCGCGGCCGGTGAGACGCAAGTAGATGCCATCAGCGGCTCGGCCGTGGCAACTCGCATTTGATCTTCGGATTGACGCCCAGCTAGATGCGGGCTCGGCTGCATGTCCTCCCGGGGCAGCCCGGTCATCGTCGTGTTCGGGCAGACCGCAGACCGGCCAACTCCAACTCCAGTCGACGTGGCTTGCTCACTCGTTGGGGGTTGTCCGCCACCGGCCGTAGGCGCATTCGATGACGGCGTGGCCCACCTTGTCTGGCGGCAAGAGCAGATGGGTCCTGTAGAGGTGAGGCGCCGATCTCCTGGACGCCGAGGCGTCAGAACTGATCGGGGGATTCGATCGCTTCGCAGACCGTTATCTCTGGTGGCACGCTGGTGTCTCCGCCTACCGCGGTCACGAACTCCTGTAGCGACGGGTCGCCGAAGAACTGCTCGAACTGCTCGGCTGATTCCCACTCGTCCACGATCAGTACGTAGCCTTCGCCGATGCCGAATCTATGATGCAGGGCGCCGCTGCCGGCGCGAGCACGCTCGCCGATCTGCGCAAACTCTGCGCCCCGTTCGGTCAGCGCGCCGCGGAACTTGTCGGTGTCGCCGTGGACCTTGGCGATGATGATGACACTCATTTGCGACCTCCCAGTCGATGTCCTCTTGACATCTATTCGTGGCAGACGCGTGCCCGGATCACTTTGATCTTGCTAGACCGCATCCAGCTGCTCGCAAAGGGCGCCGCGGGCGGCGTCGAGTGCAAGCCTCACCCGGGGCGCTCTTGCCCCGGTGTTCGCGGCGAGCGCCGAGACCCAAGAGGCGGCCAATAAGAAGGATCAACCAACCAACGTCCGCCTAACCGGAGTCTCCGCGGTTTGGCGGGATTGCAACTAGGCACGCAGCAGAACCTCGCTGCCTTCCGGTGGCGTGCCATACGACGCCCACAGGCTGTTCAGCGACATCTGGTAGTAGAGGGAGTGCAATCCGAGAATGAAGGCCAGGATCAATCCGATCCACGGATTGCATTGATCCGGTGATGCGCCAGCGACCTGGGCCCGCCGGATGCGATCGCCCGTGTTCCAGACTGAAACATATGGCGGAACCAGGATGAGGGCTCCAGGAAAGAGGGCAAGAACTGCGACACCAGGATCGACTTCGATGCGTTGGTCGAAGTCCCGGACCTCTCTGTTGATCTTGTACCACCACACGAAATGATAGATGCCAAGCGTAATGAGCGGCCACACGAGCCAAACCAGGAATGGATTGCGAGGTTTACCGATCGAGCCAACCCCGGCCGAGTCTGGCGGGGATGGCCCTCCCGCCGGTGTCGGCGGATAAGTCGGTGACATGGACATCTCTTATTCCCCCATATACGAATGAAGACCGCGTTCGCCCTTGTGGACCGACTTAGTCTGGCATGCGCCCCCCATACTCGCGACGTCTTTCGGCGCGCCTTGGGTAAACGGGTGATTGCGGATTCAGCGGGTTGGACGTGCGCCGAACCCCAATGCGATGGCCGTCCCACCGGGAGAGCCACGATCGGCGCGACTCGGCGGGCTCCGGCGAGGTAGGCAGCGACGATGTAGGTGGCGTGGCGGTCGAGGGAGATTCGTCCGCCGTCGTAGCGCGTGGTAGTGCGCGGGTCGGCGTGCGAGGTGGCTTCTTGTACGTCGCGCCGTGCCACGCCGATGTCGGGTGCGGCGATGATGAACGGGTGCCGCAGGGTGCGCGGGCCGATCTTCTTGTCCAGCCCAGTCGGCTGCGACCAGCAATGCACCGACTTCGTTGCCGTCGCCGGGCTCGACCGCGAGCCGCCGCATGCCGGTCACTCCCGTGGGAAGCGGTACTCAACTGGCGGCGACTCACGAACTCCTGACGTCCGCACAGAACTTTGTGTTCACGATGTCCGGAGAATGTGTTCAAGCTGACCCCAACGGGCAGGGATCACGAATCGGGAGAGCCGCCGGAACGAATAGCGCTGGCAAGGGTAGTAGCCAACTGCCGTCCCCACGTTCGCGCGCGATCCGCTTCGCCTGGCAAGAGCCTATTATCCTCGTCACCAAGAAGCTCTCCGGTTTGGTCAGCATGGTCACGCCGTGACGACGAAGCTCCCGCGTGATACCGCGGGAGGCCCGACCGGACACGACTGCTGGGGCCTTGAGCCGGGTATCGAACACCGCAGCATGGACATGCAAACGTCCGAGCGAGGCAAGCCATTCGCGCAGGCCGGGCGTTTTGCGGGTGTTGCCGTACATGGATTCGTACGCCACAACAGCGTGCATCTCGACACCTTTCTCTCGTTCACCTGTCAATGTGGCGGGTATCGGAGGGCAGGACCAGAGGCGAATGTCATCTCCAAAGGTCCCGATGGCCCTTCGAGGCGCCTGCGCATTCGCAGGGTGAAGCGTTGAGCACATGAGGCTGGCGGGAGCGGCGCAGACGGTCTGCAAGCCGATCCTCCTACGAGTCGCCGCTGCTTCAGAGCTCTGGGCGTACGGCACTGCCCGTAGATCCCCGACTGGCCACATCCGCTCCGGCCGCTTCGGGTTCGAAAAATAGCGCCATGAGATCGGGCGGCCAATCCGTGGCACGATTGGTTTCCTTGTCGACATGGGCAACGATCATGAGGCAGCGGGAGATGTTTCTTCCGGTTGAGTCGACCATGCTGCACTCGACGAGCGCATCGGGTCCGCGGAACTCGCGCACAAAGGACGTCATAGTGATCTCTTGATCGCCTCGAGCGGGCCGTATGAAGTCGATTTCCATTCTCCGGACCCAGACCATGAACGGCAAAGTCCCCAGCGTCGTCAGATCCCAACCGACGTAGGTTCGCAGACCTTCCATCCGATGATCGACATAGTAGGTCGCGTAAATCCCGGTACTCACGTGATTGTAGGGATCGATCTCGGAAAACCTGATCCGGTGCATGCTCTTGTAGACGATCGGTGCCTTGGACATTCAGCTCCCCCTTCGGTTGCCACCATACGTACTCGATCGACCGGAAGCCGCCCTGATTTCGTTCCGGTTGAGGTCGAGGTCCCCGACCCGGTAGGAGCCGGCCTGGGCGGCGGGTGGCTTGGTGGTCATGGAATTCCCTTCGGACTTGGGTGAATCTATTCGCCAACGCAGCATGCGACCGGCGGTCCGCGGAGAGGCGGTTTCGGCTAACTCATCCGTCGGTAGCGCCAGACCGAGAGCGGCACGAGGAACGCGACGATTCCCACGGACCACGCGAGCGCGCCCCAGAGCGAATCCGGCACACCGCCGGTGAGCGCGAGCGCTCGGTGCGACTTCGAGGATCGAGACCCGTCGTGGGCTCGTCGAGGAAGAGCACGCGCGGCTTCGTAAGCAGGCTGGACGCCAAGTCGAGTCGCCGCCGCATGCCGCCCGAGTAGGTCTTCGCGGATCTGTCGGCGGCGTCGGCGAGCTCGAAGCGCTCGAGCAGCTCCGACGCGCGCTGGCGCGCCTCCTCGCGGGAGAGCCGGAACAAGCGCCCGAACATCTCGAGGTTCTCGCGGCCCGTCAGTAGCTCGTCGACCGCCGCGAACTGACCCGTCAGGGCAAGCAGCTCACGCACTCTCGACGACTCGGCGACGACGTCGTGACCGGGCAGCTCGGCCCGTCCCGCGTCCGGCTCGAGCAGCGCCGCCAGGATGCGGACGAGCGTCGTCTTGCCGGCGCCGTTCGGGCCGAGCAGGCCGAAGACCATGCCATCCGGAACCTCCAGGTCGACCCGGCCAGGGCCGTCGTCGACCCGAATCGCTTGACCACGCCCCCGACGCGGACTGCGGGCGGCTGGCTGCGCCGCCAACCCATCGATGTCATGCTGCGACCATGTCACGCCGGTCGCGGTGACGCGGCAAGTAGGCGGCGACGACCGAGCACGCGCCGGCAACGAGATCGGCGACCTCGCATGACGTCGTCCTGGCTTGCCATCAGGGGTGCACTTGGGAGCCGTGGCCGAAGCAGGTTCCGCTCGACCCGGCCGACGTAATAGCCCTGCTCCTTGCGCGCAGGGCCGGCGCATAGGTCGGGTAGAGACCCGGTGTCAGTTACGCTCGTCAGCTTCCGCGTCTCCAGGTCCGCGCTGCTGCTGGCGCGTCACGTATTTGCCCGCGAGTGCTGCCGCAAGCAGCAGGGCCGAGTGGGTTGGATCTTCGCCGGGACGGCTAGCCGGAAGGCGCCGGCTGAGCCTCCTCCCACGACGACTACGTCGGCGCGACCGGCGGGGTGATGTCCCATCGCCAGATTCCGGTGATCGTGCCTCGGTCATGACTAGGTGATTCTTGGATTCGAACGGCCCCGCAGCCGCGCCAAGATGAGGCCGTGCCTCCGAGGAGTGAATTAGCTATGGGCGGGCGTGCCGCACACCGAAGACACCGGACCAAGGACGTCGTGAAGATCGCGTTGGTCAGATGCCTCACTCGCGTGCCCGGCCGGCGGTGTCACATCGACCCGGTTCAGGCGCTGGTCGAACGATCGTCCGACGACCTAACCTGATCGAAGCACTCGACCGTGACGCAACCGGCGTAGCGACATGACCAGCTTGGCGGCGACGCAGCTCGGTGAGGACCTGGAGCACCTGATCTCAGGAGACGTTTTGGTGGCCCGCCGCCTAGCTCGACCGGGAAGACCTCCTCCAGAGGCTGGATCGCGCTGTGACCAAGCGCGTGACGGTCATCTCGGCGCCGCCGGGGAGCGGGAAGACCTCGCTGTTGCGTGCGTGGTCTGACCGCTCCAGCCAGAATCGTCGGGTCGCCTTCGTGTCCGTGCCGCGCGACCAGCAGGATGCCCAGCAATTCTGGCTCGCGGTGCTGGACGCCATCCACCGATCGGCCGCCGCCGCTGATTCCCGAACCCGAACAACTCTCCTCGGGTTGGATGGCGACGCGATGGTCGACACGATCGTCTCGGAACTCGCGGAGCAGGCGAAGGGTCGTCGTGCTGATCATCGACGATGTCCACGAGCTCACCTCAGCTGCCGCACTCACCCAGCTCGAGCATTTGCTCGCGATTTTGCCGAGTTCTGCGCGCGTGGTGTTGTCGTCTCGCCGGGATCCGTCGATCAGGCTGCACCAGCTGAGGCTGGCCGACGAGGTCGCGGAGATCCGGGCCGACGATCTGCGGTTCACGGAGCGCGAGACGCGCGAACTGCTTGCCGCGTCCGGGATCAGTTTGTCCGATTCCGGCGCGGCCGCGTTATACCAGCGCACGGAAGGTTGGGCGGCTGGGCTGCGCCTGGCGGTGATCTCGCTCAGCGGTCACCCGGATCCGGACCGTCTGGTGGCTGAGTTCTCCGGCACCGACAGGGCGATCGGCGAGTACTTGATGGCCGAGATGCTCGAGCGCCAACCGAGCGAGGTCCAGACCATGCTCCTGCGAACCTCGCTGGTCGACCGGTTGAACGGCGAACTCGCGGACCTGCTGGCCGGCCGGCCGGGCGCGGAGCAGATGCTCCTGGCACTGGAGGACGCCAACGCGTTCGTCGTGTCGCTCGACGCTCAGCGCACCTGGTTTCGCTACCACCACCTTCTGGCGGATTTCCTGCGCCTGGAGCTCCGCCGAAGGTTGGCCGATGAGGTTCCCGACCTCCACCGACGGGCCGCACAGTGGTTCGCTGACCACGGGGAGGTCGTCGAGGCGGTGCGACACACACTCGCGGCCGGCGACTGGCCCGGTGCGGCCCGGATACTCGCGGACCACCTGTTCAGTTTGACGCTCGACGGGCAGGAGGGAACCGTAGCCGCGCTGCTGCGATCGTTCCCTGCGGGCGCGTCAGCCGATCATCCCGAGCTGGCTTTGGCCCACGCGGCAGTTCAGCTGGCGCACGGGCGGTTGGAGGAGGCGGCTGCCCAGCTGGGCCTGGCCGAGTCCCACGTCCAGAACGCCCCGCCCGCCCGCCGCCGCCTCGCGGTGGCGATCGCGTCCCTGCGGTTGGCGCTCGCACGGCGCAGTGGTCAGTTCACGGAAGTAATCGACCAAGTGAACCTGCTTGATGCGTCGATCGCAGAGGGATCGAACGAACCGATCGCGATGAGCAGTGAGCTGCGTGCGGTCGCGTTGATGAATCTCGGGATCGTCGAGACGTGGTCTGGGCGATTCGACGACGCCGAGCGACACCTTTCCGAGGGAGCAATGCTTGCCCACGCGGTCGGCCGACCGTACGTAGAGCTCGCGTGTCGCGCGCATCAAGGGTTCCCGTCAACATTCGTTTCCCTCGACACCGCACGGGAACGGGCTCGTCAGGCAGTGGCCCTGGCGGAACGCCACGGCTGGGACGATCGGCCGATACTCGCGCCCGCACTTGGCGCGGTTGCCGGCACGGCGATCTGGGTGGGCGAGTTCGACGAGGGAGAGCGCTGGCTCCACCGGGCCTGGGAGGTCGCCGATCCACAGATTGACCCGGCCGCCGCGGTGCTTGTGCACATGGTGACGGGCATGCTGCACGCCGGTCGCGGACAGCATCAATCGGCGCTCGAAGCGTTCGCGGCGGCAGCGCATGCGCAGTCGCTACTCACCGGTGTGTACGCTCTCGCATCCCCGATTGTCGGATGGCTCGCGGCCACGCAGGCTCGCCTTGGGAGGCCAGACGAGGCGCGCGCTTCGCTCACCGGATTCTTCGCCGAATACGGGCGGAGGCTCGGCACTTACCAACGCGCGTGCGAGTGATCTTCCTGGCGGAGGGAGACCCTGCCACGGCAGTGGATGCACTCGGAGATGCTCAGAACATCGCGCGTGCGGTGATCTTCCTGGCGGAGGGAGACCCTGCCACGGCAGTGGATGTGCTCGGAGATGTTCAGGACATGACACCCCCGGTGGGCTCTGCGTTCCCTCCGTTCGGGCTCGTTGAAGCGCATGTGCTCGCCGGCATCGCGTTCCTGCGCCTGGGGGATCGAAACGCCGCCGCCACCGCAGTCGAGGCAGCGCTCGCGGCGGCTGAGCGAGACCGGCTGATCTTGCCGTTTGCGATGAGCGACGCCGCGGAGCTACTCGACGCGCAACCGCATCACCAAACGGCACATGGCGCTCTTCTCACCGAGATCGTCGACCGGCTGCGAGGCGAACCGCCGGCGAGCACCGACCGAGAGGACCTATGGCAGCCGGAGGAGCTCAGCCCGATGGAGCTCCGCGTGCTGCGATATCTGCCGACAAACCTGACTCGGCAAGAGATCGCGAGCGAGCTCCACCGCTCCGTCAACACGGTTAACACGCACATCCGCAACGTCTACTCCAAGCTCGGTGCGGGTGATCGCTCTACCGCCGTTCAACGCGCACGCGAGCTGCGGCTCCTCTCATCCCGGCTCGCGCGAACATCGCCGAGCTAGCGCCGGCACACGCAATCACCACATTCCGGCGACGCTGGCTCACCAGGTCGGGCGGCACGATGCTCACGTGGCCACACCGCCGGGCATGTACACGATCTGGATAAAGGGCCGGCTCGGAGCTACAGCCCTGTCCGCCTTCCCCACGATGACCTGTGAGCTGAAGGGCAGCGAAACCGTGCTCACCGGCTTGCTTCAAGATCAGTCCGCGGTGTACGGCGTCATTGCGCAGATCGAAGCACTCGGCCTCGAACTGATCGAACTACGCCAAGTCCGAGCGACACCGAAATCGCCTATCCCGGGGCGACGATCGTGACCAAGCGATGGTCTATGGCGATGCAACTCGCCGATCCAGGGCGTTGACCACCTCGACACAGCGGTACTACGGACCGGACGCCGTCAACACTCAGCATCCACAACGTCGATGCCAAGCTCGGTATGCGTGATCGCTCTGCCGCCGTTCAACGCGCTGGATGAACGTCGCGTGGCCGCATCACCGTCCTTGCACAGGTCGAAGCGCTCGGCTTCGAGCTACTCGAACTCCGCCAGGTCAGGTCGTTAACGGTCGTCGCGTAACGCCCGGAACCTGTGGCGTGGGAATCACCATCATCCGGCGAGGAGAGCTCACCTGGGTCAAGGCGATCGTGTGCTGATGAGCATAGATCAGCAGCGCCAGCTGGACGCCATCCTGCGCCAGGGCGGCCTCGACACCAACGCAGATGTCCCGACATTGCGCGCGGCGTTCAACGAACTCGTGGCACAGGTGCCGGTGGCTCCCGATATCCAGCAGAAACCAGTTGAGCTCGGAGGCGTCGCTGGCGTCGAAGTCACCATCCAAGGCAACGAGGCCGAGGACGTGATCCTCTACTTTCACTCGGGTGTTTACGTCATCGGCAATGCGGCCGCGACAGTCCCCCTAGTGGGTGATCTCGTTCGAAGAACTGGCACCAGGGCCATCACCCTCGAGTACCGACTAGCCCCCGAACACCCGTATCCGGCCGCGGTCGAAGACGCTCGAGCCGCTTATGAAGGATTACTGGCTCAAGGCATCGCCCCTGGCCAGATCGCCCTTGCGGGCGAGTCAGCGGGTGGCGGCCTGGCAGTGGCCTTGCTTCTGGTCCTACGGGAAGCTGGCCTGCCTCTGCCGTCGTGTGGGTACTTGATGTCTCCCTACGTGGATCTGACGCTGTCCGGAGAGACACTCGCCGGGAAGCGGGAGGTCGACCCAATCCTCACTCCCGATGGGCTCCGCGCTCGGGTTCCGGACTATGTGGGAGGGGCCGACGCGGCTGACCCCTACATCAGCCCGATCTTCGGCGACCTCAGGGAATTGCCGCCGCTTCTGATCCAGGCTGGTTCCCACGAGATCCTCCTCAGCGACGCCCTCCGGCTCGCCGAGCGGGCAGCCGTCTCGGACGTTCCAGTCACCCTCGATGTCACCCCGGGCGTACCGCACGTCTTCCAGGCGTATGCGGGCCTCCTCGATGAGGCAGGAGCGGCGCTGGACCGAGCATCAGGCTTCTTGACGGCTCAACTGGCCCACTTCGCCGAGCAACCCAAACAGCCTGAGCCGGCGAGCTAGGTCCGGCGATTCCTCTGACAGTTGCTTGCCAAGGCAAGTTCAAGACTGCGATTGAAAGGAGACACCGTGACACCATCCAGCTCGCGCGCCTCAGCCACGAGCCGGCGGTCGTTCCTCACCGGCACTGCGGCGGTCGTGGGCGCGTCGTCGATCGCGGCTGCCCTGCCCGGAGTGCTGGCCGAGCCAGCGTCGGCCGGCGCGGCCAGCATCCCAACCCTGCCGGACTACGCGCCGGTCCCGCCGTCATCACTCGGCCCCGCCCTCAACGAGCAG
Organism: uncultured Actinomycetota bacterium; assembly: GCA_963779485.1. Classification (GTDB taxonomy): domain Bacteria; phylum Actinomycetota; class Actinomycetes; order Mycobacteriales; family Jatrophihabitantaceae; genus CAVVJA01. Next base: position 213,539 of record CAVZYJ010000018.1, read on the forward strand.
GGATATTACGTCGCACGCGTGAAGCGAAACCTCTACTGGGTCACGGACGGCACCTACCAATCGGCGTTCCTGACCACCCGGGACGGCGTCGTGCTGTTCGACGCGCCCGCGACCATCGGCCACAACCTGCAGCGAGCCGTGAACGAGATAGCCGGCGCCAACGGCATCAGCAACACGGTGACGCACCTTGTCTACTCGCACCACCACGCCGACCACGCCGGCGCGTCCTCGTTGTTCGGCAAGGACGTGGTGCGCATCGGGCACGAGGAAACGCGGCGCCTGCTGCTACGTGACAACGACCCGACCAGGCCCGCACCGACGGTGACCTTCCAGGACCGCTACACGCTGCACAGCGGCGGGGAACGCGTCCAGCTGGCCTGGCACGGCTCCAACCACACGCCGGACAACATTTACATCCACTTTCCGGACCACGACACGCTGATGCTCGTCGACATCGTCAACTCCGGCTGGGTGCCTATCTACAACCTCAACCTCAGCGAAGACGTGCCCGGCTACATGGCCGCCCCCACTGCCGCATTGTCCTACCCGTGGAAGCACTTCATCAGCGGACACGTGGGCAGGCTCGGCACTCGCGATGACGTTCGCCTGCACCAGCAGTACGTCGCCGACATCGCTGCCAGTTGCAGGACAGCGCTCGCCACGGTCGACCCGACGCCGTACTTCGTGAAGTACGGCGCTAACCAGTGGGCCGGGGTGAGGGGCTATCTCGACGCGGTCACCGACTACGCCGCCGCGCCGGTCATCGCGAAATACACCGGCGTACTGGCGGCGGCGGACGTGTTCACCACCAGCACCACCCTCGTGGTCTTGGAGTCGATCCGCCTCGACCTCGGCGTCGGCTCGCAGGTCCACCCGTGACCCGCATCGCGGGTCATCCTCGGAAGCACCCCCCCGGGCGCCGAGGCGAGCCGGTCGCTCGCTGGGTGATGGACGAGGCAGGTCGGCGCAGCGACGCCGACTTCGAGCTGGTTGACCTCGCCGACTACCCGCTTCCACACAATCTTTGCTAGGAAGGAACGTTTGATCATGGCTTCAGACGCGGAGCTGACCGCCCAAGCCCAACGAGAGGACCACGAGATCCGACTCGAGGAGCCACCCAGCCGTCGATGGTGGGCACTGGCGGTGATAGCCATCGCTCAACTGATGGTGGTGCTCGACGGCACCGTCGTGACCATTGCGCTGCCCTCGGCGCAACGGGACCTCGGCATCTCCAACGCCGATCGGCAGTGGACGATCACCGCCTACACCCTCGCGTTCGGTGGCCTGCTGCTGCTGGGCGGACGGATCGCCGACTACCTAGGCCGTAAGCGGATGTTCCTGGTCGGACTCCTCGGGTTCGCTGCGGCGTCGGCGCTCGGTGGTGCGGCGCAGAATGCCGCGACGCTCTTCGGCGCTCGGGCGATCCAGGGCATGTTCGCGGCGCTGCTCGCGCCCGCTGCCTTGTCGCTGATCTCGGTGACCTTCACCGAGGTGAAGGACCGGTCTCGAGCGTTCGCGGTCTACGGCGCCATCTCGGGAGGTGGCGCCGCGATCGGCTTGATCTTGGGCGGCACGCTGACCGAGTACGCGTCGTGGCGCTGGTGCCTGCTGATCAATGTGCCGATCGCGATTGTCGCCTTCATCGCCGGCGCGATCCTGGTCACCGAGAGCAAGTCCGGGGGCGCCAGCTCGTATGACATCGCTGGCGCGATCCTCGGCACGGTCGGGCTGGTCGCCCTAGTGTTCGGATTCACCGAAGCGGCCAAGACCGGTGTCGGCTGGCTGTCGGTCGAGGCCATCAGCTGCTTCGTGGGCGCCGGCATCTTGCTCGTCGCGTTCGTGCTCGTCGAGTTGCGTTCGGCGAGCCCGCTGTTGCCGATGCGGGTGGTGCTCGACCGCAATCGCGGCGGCTCGTATCTCGCCTCGCTGCTGGTCTTCGCCGGGCTGTTCGCGATGTTCCTGTTCCTGAGTTACTACTTCCAGTACAACCTGGGCTGGAGCGCCCTCAAGTCGGGCATCGCGTTCCTGCCGTTCAGCGCCGGCATCATCGTTACCTCGGCCGTGGTGTCGGGCCTGCTGCCCCGCACCGGACCCAAGCCACTCATGCTGATCGGGCTCGCTATGGTTGCGGCCGGTCTGGCCACCTTCACCCGCATCTCCGACACCAGCAGCTGGGTTACCACCGTGTTGCCCGGAGAGCTACTGATGAGCGTCGGCCTGGCGCTGGTGATCGTGCCGCTCTCAAACCTCGCGCTCGCCGGGGTGAACAAGGATGACGCGGGAGTCGCAAGCGCAGTGCTCAACTCGACCCAGCAGGTCGGCGGATCCCTCGGCACGGCGCTGTTGAACACCTTCTATGCGAGTGCGGTCGCCTCCTTCGTCCTCGCCCATCACGTCCCACCGTCCGCGTTTAACCCGCTCGCGGCGATTCACGGCTATCACGTCGCGTTCTGGATCGGGGTCGGCTTGATCGCCGCGGCGTTCGTGGCCATTCTGGTCTTGGTCACGGCCGGCAAAGACGACTCCGCCGCTCAGCCGGCAGTACCGGCCGGCGCCTAACCCCGCATGTACGAGTGCAGTACTCCCCGTCATCTCCTGCGACATGTCCCCAGCTCCGGTCGAGAGTGCTGGGCCTCGAAGCTGCTCAGCCGATGTCGGCCCCTGCCGTATCGGCGACGTTGACGACGATCTTGCCGTTCGCCCGTGCGCGCTCGAGCGCGGCGAGCGCGTCGACCGCTTGATCCAGCGGAACAATGCGCGCGACGCGGGACACCAGCTGGCCCTGGGCGCATGCCTGGGCCAGCGATGCCAGCGTGAACCCGTCGGGCTGCACGGCGACACTGGTCGCGGTGATGCGCCGCTCGCGCGGCGGGGCGGCCGGCGTAGTCGTCACGAACCGCCCGGCGTCGCGCGTCGCGGCCAGCTCCGCAGGCCACGCCCGCGGTCCGACCAGGTCGATGGTGACGTCTACACCCGGCCCGACCAGCGCCTTGACCTGCGCGGCCAGGTCGCCATCACGATCGACGACCTCGCTCGCGCCTAGCTGGCGTGCCGCATCCGCTGCGGATGTGGCCACCGATGCGATCACCCGGGCCCGCCGCGCCCGCGCCAGTTGAGTGACAAAACCGCCGACCCCGCCCGTTGCCCCGACCACCAACACCGCGTCCGCGGATTCCACCGCCGCACTGTCCAGCGCCAGCATCGCAGTCAGCCCGCTGACCGGAAGCGCCGCGGCCGCCGGCAGGTCGAGACCGGTCGGGACCGCAGCGATCGTGGTCGCCGGCACCGCGATCAGCTCGGCGAGTGCGCCGATCCCTGACCACGGCTGCGGGCTGAACCCCAGCACGCGCTCGCCCGAGGCGAACCCGGACACCTGGCCGCCGACGCTCTCCACGATGCCAGCGAAGTCCCAGCCGAGCACTTGCGGGAAGCCGTTGCCACCGCCCGCGCCGGCAAACGCGCCATGCGTCGTCGCGACATCCCACGGACCGAGTGCGGCGTACACAACCCGGATCAGTACCCCGTCGTCGGCGACGACCGGCTCGTCGACCTCGCTGACATCCACCCCGCCCAGTCCGTCGAAGCTACGCAACACGACTGCTCGCACCATCGCACCGCCCATCCACCTAGCGCTTCGCCCCACCAATCCTCAGCCTGCCGCAACAGTGCTCACACTGGGCGTCGTATCCATGGTCGCTCAGGCGCCGCCGTAAGATGTCGCGCTCGTCCTCGGTGAACAGATCGGCAGCTCCGGACGAAGAAGAACTTGAGCTTCCACAGTCCGGCTAGTCATGCCAGCCTCGTCACGGTAGGACCACCTGGCGGATCGCCTTTCCCTCGTTCAGCTTGTCGAAGCCCTCGTTGATCTCCTCGAGCTTCAGCGTGCCGCTTTTCAGCCGGTCGACCGGCAGCCGTCCGCGCCGGTAGAGCGCGATGTAGCGGGGTATGTCGCGGCTCGGCACCGCCGTTCCGAGGTAGCTGCCTTTGAGCGTGCGTTCCTCGCCAACGAGGGTGACCGGCGCGAGTGGCATGGTGGCCGTCGGCGGGGGAAGGCCGGCGGTGACGGTCATGCCGCCACGGCGGGTGATTCGATAAGCGAGATCAAGGGCTGTGGTGGATCCAGCCAGTTCGAAGGCATAGTCGACCCCGCCGCCAGTCGCAGCGCGGATCCGGTCGGCGGCCTCGGGGTCGCTTGCGTTCATGATCATGGTCGCGCCGATCTCTCCGGCGAAGGCCAACTTGTCCTCGGACAAGTCGACCGCAATGAGCTCGCGCGCTCCCGCCGCCGCGGCACCGAGCAGCGCGGAAAGGCCGACCCCGCCGAGCCCGACGACGGCCACGGCCGATCCGGTTTTGACTCCTGCCGTGTTCACCACCGCACCGACCCCGGTCAATACGGCGCAGCCGAACAGAGCCGCTTCCTCAAAGGGCAGGTCCGGATCTACCTTGACCAGCGAGCGACGGGAGACGGTCGCGTATTCAGCGAACGCCGAGACGCCGAGGTGATGGTTGACCGGAGTCCCGTCGCGCCGGTGCAGCCGACGGGCACCAGAAAGCAACGTACCCGCGGTATTCGCCGCCGCGCCCGGCTCGCACAGTGCCGGACGGCCTTCCCCGCACGGTTCGCAATGGCCGCACGACGGAACGAACACCATCACAACGTGGTCGCCGGGCTTCAGTTCCGGCCTGCCGACTCCGTCCTCGAGGGGGCCGACCTCCTCGACGATGCCGGCTGCTTCATGGCCTAACGCCATAGGCACAGGCCGCGGCCGGTCACCATTGATGGTCGACATGTCAGAGTGGCAGAGTCCGGCGGCCTTCATCCGTATCAATACCTCGCCGGGCCCGGGAGGATCAAGTTGGATAGTCTCGATCGCAAGGGGCTTCGACGACGCGTACGGCGGCGCAGCGCCCACGGCGCCAAGGACCGCAGCTTTGATCTCCATGAACCTATCCCTCCGTGGGAGCTGGAACCCGGTGCTGAAGATGGTCGACAAGACTCGAATGCTTCCTTAAGCCGGCCGATGCGGACAATCGCCCGAGACATTTAGCTCGGCGGGACGCGCCACCGCGGACGCGCCCGCTGAACTGGTTCGCCATCTGTGATCTGCACGGATCCTCGGCGCGGCGGTCGGGAGTCTGACTCCGCCTGAGGCCTAGGCTCGCACTCATGTTCGAGTCGGAGTGGGATGCGGGACTCGAGGATGCGCAGCTGGCTGCGGTCGCGCACACCGGCGGGCCGTTGGTGATCGTGGCCGGTGCCGGCACTGGCAAGACCCGTACCTTGACCGCGCGGGTTGCGCAGCTGCTGGCCCACGGCGCCGACCCAGCGCGGGTGCTGCTGCTGACGTTCACCCGCCGAGCGGCGGCGGACATGCTGGCCCGCGCCGGGATGTTATGTGGCGACCGCCGCGCGACCGGACGGTTGTGGGGCGGCACCTTCCATGCGGTGGCGCACCGGCTGATCACCCAGCACGCCGACGCGCTGGGTCTGCCGCCGCAGTTCACGGTGCTCGATCAGGGCGACGCCGCCGAACTAATGGACCTGCTGCGCCACGACCACGACCTGGCCGGGGCAACGGAACGATTCCCCCGCGCGGAGACCCTCGTCGACGCCTACTCCCGGGCCGTCAACACCGGTCGCCCGGCTCGCGCGGTGATCGCCGCCGAGTTCCCGTGGTGTGACCGGCATACCGGAAAGATCCTCGACCTGTTCCGCGGCTACATGGCCCGCAAACGCGCCGCGGCGCTGCTCGACTTCGATGACCTGCTGCTCGCGTGGCGGTCGCTGCTCACCGATCCCACTCTCGGCCCGATGATCGCCGGCCAGTGGGATCACGTGCTTGTCGACGAGTACCAGGACGTCAACCAGGTCCAAGTCGATATCGTCGCGCGGCTGTGCCCGGACGGGATCGGACTCACCGTCGTCGGTGACGACGCCCAAGCCATCTACGGATTCCGCGGCGCCGACCCGGCACACCTCACCGAGCTGGCCAGCACGTTGCCCGGTGTGACGATCGTGCGGCTGCAACGCAACTTCCGCTCCCGACAACCCCTTCTGGACCTCGCGAACATCGTGCGGCCAGCCACGGTCGACGAGCTCCGGCTCCGGCTGTATTCCGATTGGCGGGACGGACCCAAGCCGCGGCTGGTGCGCTGTTATGACGCGCCCGCCGAAGCCCGCCTGGTCGCCGACCAAATCCTGGCGAACGTCGAGACCGGGGCACGGCTCCGGGACCAGGCCGTCCTCATGCGCGCCGCGCACCACAGCGACCTACTGGAGATCGAACTGACCGCGCGTCACGTCCCGTTCCACAAGTACGGTGGGCTGAAGTTCCTCGAAGCCGCGCACGTCAAAGACTTCCTGGCTGGCCTGCGGCTCCTCGACAACCGCGCCGACCAGATCGCCTGGTACCGCCTCCTGCGCCTGCACGAGGGCATCGGCCCGGCGCGCGCGCGCAACCTCTTGACCTTGCTGCAACCCGTCAGTGCGCCAGACCGAGACCAGCACGCCGAGGCGATCGCGGCCGCCCCCGCCACCGCGCGAGTCAAGCTGACCGCCACGCTCACCGCGGTCGCCGCGGCCCGGGGTCTCCGCAGCACGGCCGATCGCGTTGCGGCGATCGTCGCGATGCTGCGACCATTGCTGACCCGCCGCTACCCTGACCACCACACCCGGCTCGAGGACCTCAACCGGCTCGCCGCTGCGGCCGCCACCGCGCCCACCCTGGCTGACTACGTCGCCGGCCTCACGCTCGACCCGCCGGCCTCGACCGGCGACCTCGCCGGCCCGCCACACCTCGACGAGGACTACCTCACCCTCTCTACCGTGCACTCCGCTAAGGGCCTCGAATGGGACACCGTCCACGTCATCGGCCTGGTCGACGGCGCGTTCCCCTCGGACATGGCGCTAAACACCGACGCAGGAATCGCCGAAGAACAGAGACTGTTCTATGTCGCGGTCACCCGCGCCCGCGACCAGCTGACCCTCTACACCCCGCTGCGCATGCCCCACCAGCGCCACGCCACCAGCGACCGACACAACCTCGCACCCGCCAGCAGATTCCTGACCGATGCCGTGCTCACCACACTCGACATCACCGAATCCGCACCACCCGCACCGCGGCCGCAGTCCGTGCCAACCGCAGCCAGTCTCGCCCTCCCCACACTCGACGATCTCTGGGCCTAGCAGCCCGACAACGCGACCGTCACCGACGTCGATCCGATCTGCGAGGTTGTTAGCCTCGACCGGCGGGACGAGCGCGAGCCGTGCGGCCCGACTCGAAGGAGTGACGTGTCGGACGCTGCGACGTACCGGGACCTCGCGGACGCGGCCTGGTCGTGGACGCTCGACCAGGTCCGTGACGACGACGGGCCGTGGCTGCCGGAGTCCGTCGATGAGGGAGAGCCCCAAGCCGCGGCGGCCTGGGACCGCGACGGCCTGTATGTCGGCATCTCGGGGACCGCACTCGCGCTCGCCGAGGTGGTACATCACCGGCCGCTCACGGAGCTGGAACAGCGCCTCGCCGACGACGTGGTCGGGCGGCTCGGGCGCCAGTCCCGTGCCACCGACGAGCCGTCGCTCTACGACGGTCTTGCCGGAATCGTGACCGCGCTGCGGCACCTCGCGCCGGGGGCCGAACGGGACGCGCTGCGCAGGATCGGCGAGCTGCGCAAGCCAACGGGATGGACCTCGCACCAACCCGGTCCGTACCAAGACACGGTGCTCACCGACATCATCGGCGGGATCGCCGGCATCGTGCTCACGGTGCTATGGGCTGGTGGTGCCGCAGGCCTCCTGTCCGCCGGGTGCGACACGCTGCTGGACGATGCGGACGAGACCGAGGCGGGCCTGGACTGGGGAATGGTTCCGCACGCCCTGTCCCGGGGGCCGAACTTCTCCCACGGGACGGCGGGCGTCGGCTCCGCACTCGCGGTTGCGGGTACGGCACTGGGCCGGGCCGACCTGGTCGCGGCAGCCGTCCGTGGTGCCGAGCATCTCCTGTCGGTCGGGCAGCTCGACGAGCACGGCTTCGTGGTGCCACACACCATCCCGCCCTCGCGCCGGGAGGTCGAGCCTGTGACATACACCTGGTGCCACGGCCCAGCGGGGACCTCGCAGCTGTTCGCCGCCCTCTCTCGAGCCGGCGTCGCTGAGGTCGGCGGCTACCCCACCGCGTGGCTGCGGCAGCGTTGTTTCGATGCGATCCTCGATGCAGGAGTTCCGCAGCGACTGCGGCCAGGCTTCTGGGACAACGACGGCCGGTGCTGCGGCACCGCCGGCGTCGGCGACGTCCTGCTCGACGCCTATCAGGACGCTGCCAACCAGGACCGGGCCGGATGGCTGCTCGGGGGGGCCCGAAAGATGGCCGACGCGCTCGTCGAGCGAGCAGACCGGGACGATGCCGGAGCGCGTTGGCGCTTCATCGAACACCGCAGCGCGGAGCCTCTGCTGCCGCCGGGGACGTCGTGGATGCAGGGGTCCGCCGGTATTGCCGCGTTCTTGTTCCGGATGGCCCGCGTGCTGGAAGAAGGTCCCGCCGCGCCGGTCGTCGACCGCCCCGACGAGTGGTGGGCGGTGCCGGCGGGGCTCACGACGTCGGGGGCGCCGGCGCTCTGAGCCCGGCTAGCCCGCCAGCGGCGGTCATGATGAGCTCGATGACCGTATCCACGGGTATCGCGGCGGAGTCGATCAGCAGGTGGTACAGGGACGGGTCGGCCGGGTCGCATCGGCACAGGCGGCGCACCTGGGCGGCGCAGGCCTTGTCGGCCGCGTCACAGTCGGATCAGGTTGACGCCGGCGAGCGGGTGGTGGATCTGCTGCATGGCCCCGCCGGTGGCTAGGTCGCCGAGGTCGATCACGGCGAAGCCGGCGTCCTGGAAGAGTGCGAGGACGGCTGCTTTCGCCTCGTCGTTGTCGCCGGAGATGAAGATCACGCGCTGACCACCAGCCTGCTGCGGATCTGAGGCGAGCACTTCGGCGTTTAGCGTGTTGGCGGCCTTGACGACACGCGGGCCGGCAACGAGGTCGGCGACGATCTCACTCGATGTTGTCCCGTCGAGATCGTCAGCCGCCCAGTCGTTGGTCGCGTCGATGACGACCTGGCTGTCCCACTGGAGTCCATCGACCGCTTCGCGTACGCGGTCCCATGGGACGGCGATCACGACGATCGCCGCCGTGGCGGCGACAGCTGGGGTGCCGGCCGAGACTCCTGCACCGAGGGCCGAGACGACCGACGTCAGGGATTCCGAGCTGCGGCTGTTGGCGATCACGACGGAGCGGCCGGCGCGCTGGGCGACGCGGGCCATTGCTTGGCCGAGCCGGCCGGCGCCGATGATGCCGATGTCGGTCACTGTGGCTCCTCGAACTCGGAGGCGAATAGGTAGCTGACTGCGAGGCTGCGGTACGGCCGCCAGCGCTCGGCGATATCGAGTATCTCGCCTTCCGTGGGGAGATGGTCGACTTCGTAGAGCCGCTGGACCGCGTCGCCGGAGAGGAGTACGTCGGGTCGGTCGAGCGCGAAGATAAGGAAGCCGTGCGCTGTCGAGGGTCCGATGCCGGATACCTCGGTGAGGGCGGCTTCGATCTCCTCGTCGGTCATCTGAGCGAGCGCCTCGTCGCTGAGGCGTCCATCGACGAAGCGCTCGGCGAGCGCGCGCAGCGTCGCGCCCGTCCGCGCGGACATCCCACTCGCGCGGACGACCTGCGGATCGGCGGCGAGCAGCTCCGCTGGTGACGGCAGATGGCCGCCGAAATGCTCCTCCAGCCGGCTGAGGATCGTTCTGGTCGCCCGGACGGACAGTTGCTGGCCGGCGACCTGGAAGACGAGCGTCCCGAAGGCCTCGAGCCCCGGCAGCTCGTCGATCCAAGCACGCGGATGGAAGTCGGGATGCGCATCGATCACCCGGGCGAGCACCGGATCAGCGTTCCGCGGGAACTCCCGCGCTACCGGATCGGCGACGGCTGCGGCGGTCATACCTTGAGCAGCCGTTTGGTGAGCACGATCTCGATGACGTCGGCGACCGTTTCTCCGCGAGGGCGACCCAGGTGACCGGCTCTGCGCCGGCCTGGACGACGCGGTCGAGGCCGGTGCGATGCATCGGGCACAGCGCTCGCGTTCGTTGCTCGCCGCCTGCTCGCGGAGAGGATCGTGCTGACGTTTGCGACACGTGAGTTGGCCAGTGGCTTCGCCCGCTTCCCGCAGCTCCGCGTCGATCCGTTGAGCCGTCGGGATGCACGGGCGTTGCTGGAGTCCGTCCTCGCCGCGCGGCTTGACGACTCCGTGCTGGAGCGAATCGTCGCCGAGACGCGCGGCAATCCGCTCGCGCTCATGGAGCTTCCACGCGGGCTGACGCCCGGCCAGCTCGCCGGCGGCTTCGGTCTGCCCGCGGCGCTGCCACTCTCCTTTGGGATCGAGCAGAGCTTCACGCGGCGGCTGGCACGGCTCCCACGCGACGCGCGCCGGTTGCTGCTCCTGGCGGCGGCAGAACCACTCGGCGATCCTGCCGTGCTGTGGCGCGCGGCCCGGCACCGTCGAGCTCCAGCGCGACTGGGGACGGGAGCAGCTGGGGATACCGGAGACGGCAGCGCACACGGTGGAATCGGAAGGCTTGCTGACGCTGGACGGTGCCGTGGTGTTCCGGCATCCCCTTGTGCGCTCGGCGGTGTACGGAGCGGCCGAGCCGAGCGAGCGGCGCGAGGTTCACCGCGCGCTGGCGGACGCGACCGATCCGCAGGCCGACCCCGATCGCCGCGCCTGGCACCGCGCGCAGGCGGCGGTCGTGCCCGACGAAGAAGTCGCCACAGAGCTCGAGCGCTCGGCGACGCGCGCGCAGGCGCGCGGCGGCTACGCCGCCGCTGCTGCATTCTTGGAGCAATCGGTGGCATTGACTATGGACCCAGCACGTCGAGCCGACCGAGCACTTCGCGCCGCCGAGACGAAGCGCCTTGCCGGTGCTCTGGATTCGGCGTTAGGACTCGCTGCTGTCGCTGAGCGCGGACCCTTGGATGACTTGCGGCGCGCACAGCTGGACGTACTTTTGGGTCGAATCGCCTTCGCAGGCAATCGAGGTAACGATGCCTCGCCGCTAATGCTGAAGGCGGCCTCTCGGCTCGAGCAAGTCGACCTAAAGCTCGCTCGTGAGACCTATCTCGATGCGCTGACAGCTGCCTTGTTTGCCGGCCGGCTTGCCGTGGACGCGAGCGCGCAAGTGGTTGCCAGGGCGGCACGTGCAGCCCCACGCTCCGATGAACCAGTTCGAGCATCCGGGCTCTTGCTCGAGGGTCTCGTCCTGCTGATTACGGACGGGTATAAGTCTGGAACGTCCCTTTTGAAGCGGGCGATGAGTGCATTTCGAGCCGATGACGTCGGTGTGGAGGAGCGGCTGCGGTGGTCGTGGTTGGCCGGAGGAGCAGCCGGTCTCATCTGGGACCACGAAACCTGGGATGTACTCACCGCACGCGAAGAGCAGCTCGCCCGCGATGTCGGCGCCTTGACGGTTCTACCTATCACACTAAGCAGTCGAGCGGGGCTGTACCTGTTCGCAGGGGACGTCGCGGAGGCAGCATTCCTGGTCGATCAGGTACAGGTTGTGACAGACGCATCCGACAACCAGCGTCTCCCCAACGCCGCGCTGGCAGTCGCAGCTTTCCGTGGCGAGGAACATGAGGCGCGCCGGCTCAATGAAGCCACCGCCAAGGACTCATTGGCCAGGGGTGAAGGATTGGCGCTGGCCGTGGCATTGTGGGCGACGGCCGTCCTCTGCAATGGACTTGGTCAGTACGAAGAAGCATTTCGGGCCGCGATGGAGGCGCTCAAGGACCCTAACGACCTCTGGTATTCAGGGTGGGCGAGGGTCGAGCTGGTTGAAGCGGCCAGCCGTACGGGCAAAAGCGAGCAGGCAAAACCTGCCTTGGAGCATTTGGTGGAAAGCACCGACGAGAGCGGGACGGACTGGGCTCTTGCTGTTCAAGCAAGGTGTCGCGCTCTGCTCTCTGACACTGAGGAAGCAGAAACTCTGTACCGAGAGGCCATCGAGCGGCTTCTGCCGACGCGGTTGCGACTCGACCTTGCCCGTACCCGACTGCTCTACGGAGAGTGGCTGCGGCGACAGCGCCGACGGCGAGACGCTCGAGACCAGCTACGCCGCGCCCACGACCTTTTCTTGGAGTTCGGTATGTCGGGGTTCGCGGGCCGCGCGGCAGCAGAATTGCTTGCCACTGGAGAGAGGGTTCGCAAGCGTACGGTCGACACTCGCGGTGACCTAACGCCACAGGAGGCTCAGATCTCCGCGCTTGCTGCTCAGGGCGCCACCAACCAAGAAATCGCCGGGCAGATGTTCATCAGTCCGAGCACGGTCGAATACCACCTGCACAAGGCGTTCCGCAAGCTGGGAGTGAGGTCGCGGACTGAGCTCGCTCGTCGGATGGCCTAGTCGTCCTCGGGCGATGCGTGCTGACTCATCCCGAGCTGGCCGCAGCGCGCGTATCGGTGAACGGCTGTCGGTCGAAGATGATCGTGATGTGGGTGATCTTGCCGTTGTCAACGCTATGGCATTCGGCGCCTGGGGCGTGTCGCACGGGCACGGTGTCGGTGTCGTACATGAGCAGCGCCGTTCGGTCGTCGCCGAAGGCGGCGATCAGCTCGGCGCGGGTGACGATCTTTGTGAACGGTTCCATGAAGTCCCGGAATGCCTCGGTGCCCTCAAGCCTGCCGGCTGGGGCGTCGCATACGATGTCGTCCGCGACGAACGTCATCGCCCCGTCGAAGTCCTTCGCTGTCCATGCCTGGTAGTAGGCAAGACTGACCTGCAACGCGCCACTTCCTTCAGTGGCATCGCTCATTCCCATCATCCTCCTCTGTCCGCCCTGGTCCGGACCGAGCATGTCAGCTACTACCGACAGCGTGCCGTTCGCGGGGCGTACTACTGAACCGATGGCACCGATCCGCGACGTGTTGAGGTTCGGCTAACGCGATGGCGGGAGAGCGAGAAGCACTCATACGGCGAGTCAGTCCACGGCCGAGTTCGGGGGTACCGCGGGCGGTGCGCCAAATCTCTCGCCACACTGGTGTGTCCGGACCGACGAGTCCCGCGGCTACCGGACGACCTCGTAGGTGAGGTAGGCGAGGCCCTCGCCAAGGTTTCGCGCGTCGAGCAGGCGCAGGGGCTTCTTGTCGGTGGTCTGGCCGAACAGGCGCTCACCGGCCCCGAGCACGACCGGGAAGACGACTAAACGCAGCTCGTCCACGAGGTCGTGTTCCAGCAGCGTTCGGGCGAGTTGGTAGCTGGCGTAGATGAGGATCTCGCCGTTCGTCCCTCGCTTCAATTGCGCGATCTGGGCGATCACGTCGCCATTGAGTACGGTCGCGTTGCTCCAGTGCGGTTCGTCGATGGTGGAAGACACGACGTATTTGGGAATGCTGTTCAACTTGTCCGCCCACTCACCGCTACGGCCCGTCCAGCGCGCGGCAAACCACTCGTCGCTGTGCCGGCCCAGCAGCAGGGCCTCCGCGCGGAGCGCCTCCGCGGTCTCGAGCTCGGCCCACGCCGCGAGGTCATCGCCGCCGAAGTCGTTGAACCAGCCGCCGAGCTTAGTGGCTTCCTTGCCATCCGGGTCCTGGACCACTCCGTCGAGCGAGAGGTTCGTGGTGATTACGAGCTTTCCCATTGCAGTTCTCCTTGTCGGTACGTCAGCTACGACCGGTGTTGACACCAGATGGAGACGGAACTGAGCGATCGGGCCATGATCGGTCCGGAGTTGACCTTGGTCCTGGCGCTTACCGCCCGGGTAGTGACAGTGGTAGGCCGAACCATGGAAACACGGTGTTCTCGAATCGGGTCATCGCGCGGATGCCGTCGCCGGAGAGAGTGACGGCGAATAGGCCTGTTGCGTGGCGGTCTCCGTCGGGCCCGTGGACGTAGGAGCCGAACGCAGGCTGACCATTGGACCGGGTGGGGATGAGGCTGTACCGGCGGCTGGGAACGAGGAGGACTTCGAAGAACCTGGCCACGATGTCGCGGCCCTGGTATTCGAGCGACATCGGCGGCATCGACAGGAAGATGTCGTCGGTCAACAGCTCGACGAGCGCGGCCAGGTCGGCCGACTCGTATGCCCCCACGAACCTGGCCACGATCGCTTCCTCCGCCGCGGACCCGGCGGCCGGTGACGACTCCTGCCACCGCAACTGCTCCCGTTGTTGTTCCAGGCTGGACCGCGCCCGCGTGAGTGCGCTGTTTACCGACGGCAGCGTCGTGTCCAACATCTCGGCCACCTCGCTCGCACGGAACCCCATGACGTCTCGTAGGAGCAGCACCGCCAGCTGGCGCGGCGGCAGCAGCTGGAGCGCGGCGACGAACGCCAGAGAGATGGACTCGGTCTGCTCGTAGCGCGCTTCGGGGCCGACGGGCACGTCGAACGCGCCGTCCAGCAGCGCGTCCGGGAACGGGCCGAGCCACACCGCCGCACCATGGCGGGTCGGCTCGGGCGGCGGCTCGACCCCGGGAATGTCCCACGCCTTCGCCGGTCGACGTCGTGCCGACCGCAGCGCGTTGAGGCACTTGTTGGTGGCGATCCGGTAGAGCCACGTTCGGATCGATGCGTGTTCGCGGAAGCCCGCCAGGCCCTGCCACGCAGCGATCAGCGTGTCCTGCAATGCATCCTCTGCGTCCTGCACCGAACCCAACATCCGGTAGCAGTGCACGTGCAGCTCGTGGCGGTGCGGCTCGGTCAGCGCCCGGAACGCCTCCCCATCACCGGCCCGCGCTCTCGAGATCAGGTCTTCCGTCACCACAACCACCCTTCCCACATCGGACCCGGGTGTGTCGATCGTCGTACAGACACCGCGGGACGCGAGAACCTAGTGTTGCGTGTCGTAAGTCTCTAGGCGTTCTGCCTTTCGGGACAATGGTGCATGGTCGCTGCTGCGCTGGTGCTTCGGGATGGTGATCGGGGTCGGTTGGAGTCGTTGACGCGGTCGTCGGCGGTGCGGGCGGGGCTCGCGCAGCGGGCGCGGATCGTGTTGCTGGCCGGGGACGGGCTGGCGAACGCGGAGATCGCGCGGCGGGTCGGGGTGGCGCGGCAGACGGTGATCGATTGGCGGGAGCGGTACCGGATGGCCGGTGTCGCTGGCTTGGATGATCTGTCCCGGTCGGGGCGGCCGCGGGTGATCGACGACGCCCAGGTGGTGGTCGAGACGCTGACCGCGCCGCCGGAGCATCTGGGGGTGACGCACTGGTCGGCGCGGCTGCTGGCCGAGCATCTGGGGATCTCGTTCGCCTCGGTGGCGCGGATCTGGCGGGAGTGGGACCTGCAGCCGTGGCGGCGGGAGACGTTCAAGTTCTCCACCGACCCGCAGTTGGACGCGAAGGTCCGCGACGTGGTCGGGTTATATCTGAACCCGCCGGACAAGGCGGCTGTGTGTGGATGAGTTGGGTCGAGCCGGGGCGCGCCACCATTCAGAAGAACAGCACGTTTCCCCGACCCGCCCACCGAACCCGGCGTGCGCGTCTCCACGCACCGGGCTCTCCACGGACTGATGCCAGTTGGCGTTGATCATGCCGTCGTCGTCGCCCACGGTGTCGCGATGTTCGCCGCGCGATAGCGGTAACGGCTGACCGTCACCGTTTGCGGCTGGAACAGCACGATGTCGTCCTCGATCGGGCGCCAGTTCACATAGAACCGGCGGAACAGGACGGCCCACTTCGTTTTGCGATATCGGCGGCGGATCCAATGCAGCACTCGACGCCACGCATACTCGTCGAGGTAGCCGAAGGTCGCCTTCGACACGCCGTGTCGGAAGTAGGTGCACCAGCCCCGCAGCACCGGATTGAGCTGGCGCAGCAGGGCAGCGAGCGACGGATGAGCTGTCCGTCGGGTCAGCGCGCGGACGCGCCCGATGATGGCCGCGAGGGCCTTCTTGGACGGGTAGGTATAGACCACGCGCCGGGTGGTGCCTGGCTTGGTCCGCCGCTGGATGCGGAAGCCCAAGAACTCCAGGCCCTCGTCGATGTGACTGACCCTGGTCTTGGCCGCCGACAGGCGCAGGCCCATCGGCGCCAAGACCTGCGCGACGTCCTCGCGCAGCGCTTCGGTGTCAGCGCGGCTGCCATGGACCAGCACGACAAAATCGTCCGCGAAGCGGACCAGTCGATAGGTCGGCAACCCGGCCTGACGCCGCTTCCAGCGCTGGTATGGCGTCGCGCTCATCGTCTGCCATGCCTCGGCGAAATGCTCGTCGAGAACAGACAGCGCAATGTTGGCCAGCAAGGGCGACGCGATGCCGCCCTGCGGGGTGCCGGTGCTGGTGTTGCGCAGGAAGCCGTCCTCACCCAGGATCCCGGCTTTGAGGAACGACTTCACCAGGGCCAAGACGCGTTTGTCCCCGACACGGCGACGCACCCGGTCCATCAGGGCCGTGTGGTCGATGTTGTCGAAGCACGCCTCGATGTCACCCTCCAGCACCCATTCGTACTTGCGGGAGCTGAACTGGTGGATCTCGGCAATCGCGTCCTGCGCCCGTCGCTTCGGGCGGAACCCGTAGGAGCACGGGTGGAAGTCGGCCTCGAAGATCGGCTCCAGCACCAACTTCAGGGCCGCTTGCGCGGTGCGATCCCGCACGGTCGCGATCCCCAACCGGCGCAACTTGCCGCCGGCCTTGGGAATCATCCGCTCCCGCGCGGGCAACGGAACAAACGTCCCGGCCTTCATATCCTCACGAAGGTCGGCGAGTAGTTCCGCCACCTCAGTGACATCGACCGGCGCAATGCCGTCGACGCCGCCGGACCGCTTCCCCTTGTTGCCCCGCACCCGACGCCATGCCACCACGAGCACGGCCGGGTCACCGACGAGGTTGAACAGATCATCGAACCGGCGGTCAGGATCGCTCCTCGCCCACTGGTACAGCTTGGTCTGCATCCGCAGTACCCGCGCTTCCGCCTCGATCAGCGTCGGCCACGGCGCGCCGATGTTCACCGGCGACCTCCTGCCCTGTCAGCCCGGTCGCTGCCAGACCGCTGCCGTCCTTCCCCATGTGACCGGCTCTCCCGGCCTCGGAGTACTACGACGGCTCCGTCACGCTCCGGCCCCAACGGCTGGTGACGAACCTGCCCGCCGTCCACCCGGTCGGTAGATCGTGCGAGCAGGACCGAAGCGCTTCCCACGTTCACCGTGTCCCGGTTGTCGGGGTCGGTGCCCAGCTTTGCCCCTGCGACATCGTCACGAGTACGCCGCAGGCCTTCCTCGTGACCTCCCGACCGCCGTCTTCACACAGCCAAGGAGTCGCCCACCGCCGGTGGGCGTGCATCGCGGACCGGCCCATATCCACCAGATTTGAGCCGACGCATCTCTTGAGAGGCTTTAGACGCTGGTTCCTCACGTGCACCTTCCCGTCTCGCTAGACCGACCCGAGCCGTCTGGCGGTGCCAGCCCGTCCGGCCGTTGTCGCGGCTGCTCCCACCCTCCCCGGCGTCACCCGGTTCCGGCTGCCGCCAGCTTCACCGCCCTGCTGCGACAAGACGGCCATGAAGGCCTCTCACCCCCATCCGGTGAAACAGTGAGGTCGACACGGGGCGCCCTGCCGGTATTGCTGCCGGTGGGTTTCCCCGTGTCGCCTCCCGAACCCGGCGTGCGCCTCATAGCGCACCGGGCTCTCCACAAGCCCCGCGGGATCTGTGCGAGTGAGCTCATGCTGTGCTCGGCCAGGGCGTCGGGATCTGGGCTCCCCGGTAGTAGTAGCGCCTGGCGCGTACTCGAGCCGGGTCGAACAGTTCCACGCCACCGTCGGCGGGCCATCTGCCGTAGCGTCGACGCAGCTGTTTCCAGGCGGTGCGCCGATGCTTGCGCTCTTGCCACCTGATGACCTGTTTCCACAGGTAGGACCTCAGGTAGCTGAAGGTCGCGTGCGAGCAGCCGTACTTGAAGTACGCGGTCCAGCCCCGCAGCATCCGGTTGAGCCGGTGCAGCAGGACATCGAGCGGCAGGTTCGTGCTCTGCCGGCAGAGCGTCTTTACCTTGGCCAGGACGGCGACCAGCGCCTTCTTGGCCGGGTAGATATAGACGTAGCTCTTGCCGGTGCCCCGCTTGCGGTGCCGCTGGATGCGCCAGCCGAGGAAGTCGAGGCCCTCGTCGATAGGGGTGATCAGGGTCTTCTCCGGCGATAGGCGTAAGCCCATCCCGGTGAGGACTCCGGCGATCTCGTCCCGCAGGGCTTCAGCGTGCGCCTTGGTGCCCGATACGACCAGGCACCAGTCGTCCGCGTACCGGCACAGCCGATAGTTGGGCAGACCCTGACGGCGACGCTTGGCCCGTTCATACGCGCTGGCCCCTGGCCCGCCGGGTGCCTGGGCGACGAACTCGTCCAGCACCGATAGGGCCACGTTGCTCAGCAACGGGGACAGAATCGACCCTTGCGGGGTTCCGGCGTCGGTATCTGACAGCGTGCCGTCCTCGGTGAGGATGCCCGCTTTCAGAAACGCCTTTACCAGGGCAAGGACACGTTTGTCCCCGACACGATCGCGCACCCGGTCCATCAAAGCCGGATGCGAGATTTCGTCGAAACAGGCTTTGATGTCACCTTCTACAACCCACTCGTAGGAGCGGGACGTGAAATGGTGCACCTCGGCCACCGCGTCGTGCGCCCGGCGGTTCGGACGGAACCCGTAGGAGCACGGGAGAAAGTCCGCCTCGAAGATCGGCTCCAACACCAGCTTCAAGGACGCCTGGGCCACCCGGTCCCGGATAGTCGCGATGCCCAGGTAGCGCAGCTTGCCGCCCGCCTTGGGTATTGCGCGTCTCCGCGCCGGTAGGGGTTCGAACGTGCGGGCCTTCAAATCGTCCCGCAGCTCGGACAGGAACCCCTGCAGTCCGCGCACCGCTTCGATGTAGTGGGCGGTCTCGCCGTCTACCCCAGCGGTGCGTGCTCCCTTGTTGCCCCGCACCCGATCCCAGGCGACCAGAAGGAACGCCGGATCGGTGACGAGGTTGTACAGATCATCGAACCGGCGATGAGGATCATCGCTGGCCCAACGGTGCAACTTGGTCTGGATCTCCAGTACCCGGCGTTCCGCATGCAGCAGAACCTGATCCGGCCCGTCGGTATTCACCAACGTCCTCCTGGCATTCCAGCACGGTCGCTGCCGACTTGCTGGCTCCCTTCGCCATGTGCGGGCCTCTCGCCCGCTCGGACTACTACGGAGCCTCCGCCCCATCGCGCGCCTTCGACCGACGACGGATCTATCCCGCGAACCCGGATGGATTCCAGGCAGCGGGAACGATGCGGGATGGTTCCCGTGTTCGCTGCAAACCGATCGATCAGCTTGGCACCCAGCTTTGCCCCGGCAGCATCGCCACGGCTACGCCGCAGGCTTTCACCGTGGCCTCCCCACCGGCACGCCAAGCCGGCTACGGAGTCGACCACCCAACGATGGTCGTGCACTGCACCCCGGCCCATATCCACCAGATTTGAGCCGGTGCCACGCTTACGGAGCTTTACCACTGGTTCCTCACGTATACCGTCTGATCTCGCTCGCCGGACCCGAACCGTCTGGCAGTGCCAGCCCGTCCCGGCTTTGTCAGCGCTGCTTCCCGCCCTCCCCGGCGTCTCCCGGGTCGAACTGCGCTCAGCTCCTACCGGGCTGCTGCGACAACCCGGCGAGGAGGACTCGCACCTCCTTCGGTTTCCAGCGCCTCACGGCGCACCGGCGCCTCGTGGCGCACGAAGTCCCAGATCCAGGCACTGGACCGGACCGCGCCGATCCTGCCGCTGCGGCCCGGGCTGCCGGAGACAGCGCACCCACGACTACGTCCGCCACGGCACCACCACCCTGTTCGCCGCGCTGGACGTCGCCACCGGCAAGGTCACCGACGCCTGCTACCCACGGCACCGCAACGAGGAGTTCCTGCGGTTCCTCAAGCACATCGCCAAGGCCTACCCCCGGGTGCCGCTGCACATCGTGTGCGACAACTACGCCACCCACAAACACCCGACCGTGCAGGCCTGGCTCGCCCGCAACCCGCGGATCACCCTGCACTTCACCCCAACGTCCGGGTCGTGGCTGAACATGGTCGAGATCTTTTTCGGCATCATCACCCGCCAGGCGATACGCCGCGGCACGCTTCACCACGGTCAAGGACCTCATCGCCGCCATCGAGATCTTCATCGACGGCTGGAACGAACGCTGCCAGCCATTCATCTGGACCAAGAACGCCGACCAGATACTCACCAAAGCCGACCGTAAGAAGACTTCAAACACGCGACACTAGCGGCGTGTCCAGCCGAACCGAGCGGCCGCGCTGTGCCGGCTTGTTCTCGGGTCGGGCGTCTGTTCGGTCGCAACAATGCGCCGGGTTCGGCGTGTCTTAGGACTATTAAGGTCAGTTGTGACCGTCGGTATCTGCTCAACTGGGTTGGCATGTGCAGTGTGGTGGTCACTGCTGCGGGTACTTGCCTGCTGTCCGCATGTGGCGCCCAGCCAAGCTCCGCGGCGAGGACGGCCCTCCAGTCCCGCGGTGGCCCGGGCGAGGCAGCGAAGGCGAACGCGACGGATAGCTTGTCGTCAGGCAGGCGCATCCGACGCCCGAGCCGCTCCCGACAGTGACCCTCGCGGCCTATGGCGGCCGGTCCGCCGCCGATTTGAACGTCTGGAACCTGCCGTTGCGTCCGTCCAGCGCGCCCTGTGGATCGACAACGGACGTGGTAATTCGGGTAACGCCACCCGGCGCCGCAACGACACTCACGCTGTCGGAGCGGTACTTCTCGACGTGTGATGAGCAGCTCGGCGCCGTACAGCCCTACACAGGGGTCGACCCCTACACACGGTGACCCCTCCACCTCGCGAGCGCGTGCTGCCCCGAGGAATCGAGCGTGCAGGATTCGGCCGCGAGCCACCGCCAGATCGGCCTCAACCGCCTTTCGTGCAAGCACGATTTGGGTTGTGGAGCCCTGACGGTTTCTGCTCCGAAAGGCACTGGAAGCGAAACTACCGAATGCGTGGTCGCGTGCCATTGCGATGTTCGACGACGCGGATCTCTCGGAAGCGATGATTTCACTTCCGCGGATTGTTGGAATAGATGGCCGAGGCGAATGGCGCCTATCGGGACGGTGCCCGGCTCGGAAGGCCGACGATTGGGCAGGTGGGCTTGGTGGCCGCCCACTGCGCGCGGATGTTGAATCGGCTGACTAGCTGGAATGTGCCGTCGCGTGGGAGATAGGCGCTCGTCCAGCCGGCGTGATCGGCTGTACAGGCTGCCGGGTCAGGACGACCGGTGGCCGGGTCGATGAGGACGAAGTAGGGCGACCATCGCAGTCGTAGCCGAACGACGCTTGGAGCGCGGCTGTTGAGGGTCACGCTGCTGTCGCCGACGGCTTGGATTTGCGCGCCGTCGGCTAGCGGTTCGGCGTCGGTGACGCGGTACAGCGTCCAGTCGGTGCTGCGCCAGGTCGGACTTAGGTAGGGCAAGCCGGCGCGGATGAGGGCGCCCTCCGCGGCGGCCGCATAGTCCAACGGCGCCCGCGGCAACGCGACCCAGCCGACCGCGAGCTCCTGCAGCCAGGCATGGTAACTATCCGCGGTCAACGCGTTCCGGGCGTAGAAGAGGGTGTTGTAGGCGCGGTCGGCCTGTCGATCCCATCCGCGCGCCAAGGCAATGGATGGGGCAAGATAGGCGTCAGCGCCATGGCTGACGGTCTCGACCGCCTCGATTCGCTGCCCGACGGCGCGCGGGCCGGCTAAGGCCTGTTCCTTGCGGACTGCGTCGACGAGCGGCACGTAGTAGGCAGCTCGGGTGGACGGATCGGCGGAAGCCTGCACTTGACTGGCTAAGTCCGCGACGGGCCACACTGCGATCATTGTGCCGGCGGCGGCGAACCAACGACGCGAAAGGTTTGAGTATCCGCAGAACACCGGCACCGCACATACCCAGGCGAGGCGGGTGATATTGCTGCCGACTGCGCCGGGGAAGATCAGGACGACGGGTAGCGCCAGACCGGTGAGGATCGCGGTGCGCCGAACCATTGGCGTTCGGCAGCCAAGAGCGATTACTCCGCATGCGACGCCGGTTGGAATCAGGTCCATCACGGTGATCGGCATGACGCCGGTCCCCGGAAACAGGATGGACATTCCGGCGCCGAGAAGTACCAGCACCGCCGCGGCGGCAATTGCGACGCGCCGCCGTGTCCGGTCGAAAACCATCACCGCCAGGAGCACCAGTCCCACGAATAAGCCGGCGAGCGGACTGGCCAAGTAGGCCGCCGCCGCCAATGCCATGGCGAGTGCCGGCCGCCGAGACCACCGGATGGCCACCAGCGCCCAGGTTCCGATCGCCAATCCGACCGCGAAGGTAACGCGTCCCGCCAGCAGGTCAGCCATCGACGCAACGGCGTACGCGACGCTTCCCAGCCGTGGCCGTGGCGCCTGTCGCATCAACACTGCCCCGCCGACCGCCCCCAGCACTGCGGCGATCGCGCCGGTGGCTGGCGCTCCGATGCTGGCCATCCACGGCGGCACGAGGACGCTATAGGTCGGTAGTGAAAGGCCGCCGAACCAGCCCGTCCACCAACTGACATCTCCGGCGCGCGCGGCCACACCCGCCCGTGCCACCTGGGCCAGCAGATCAGGCACCGGCGGCGTCCACCGCAGGTAGCCGACCGCCAGCACAGCCGTGACCGTCACCGTCAGCCACGCGGCTGGCACCTCGCCGACCGAGGTCCGTTGGAGGGCAGCCAAGCCGACGGCAAGCCGGAGTCGGCGCAGCGGGCGAAGCGTGGACTCGGTCGGCTGCTGCCCCGGGTCGGTCCGGCCGGGGCGGAGTACACCGGGTCGTCGTCGCGGCAGCCTCGGGTTGATCGTCACGATTGGGGGCGCTCCCGGGTCAGCGACGCCGGCCCGATCGCGGGCTCGGCGTGCGTCGATCGTGAGACATCGCAACGGTGCCCCTGGTCGATTCCGGTCGTCGGTTCGCCGGATGCCGAGTGGGGATTTGAGTGAAGCGATTCGACCGGGTTCATCCAGGTGGCGTGCGCCCTGATAGGCCGGCCGAAGGAGTCGGCTGCGCTCGTTGGCGCGTGGGTGTTGCCGCAGCTCGGCTGGGTGTGGATGAGTCGGCTCGGTCCGCCGGGTTGGCGTCTCGCCGCGAGGCCGTATCCGGTGTGTGCTTGCGTTGTATTGCTGACCACGGCCGGACGATGATGCGATGCCGCGATTCGCCGATAGGAATGCGCACGTACCCGGCGGCTCGATCGATCGCGCCTCCTAACAGTTCGCCGTCGATCTCACGATGGTCGTAGTAAATGGTAACGGTGGCGCCGATCGGAATGGGTGGATCTTCGGCGATCGGCATAATTGTCCAACGTATCCAGTCGAGTATGTAAGAACGATGAGCTGGCGGTGGTTCCTCCAGAGCCGATGACGGCCCGTACCGTGGTTTGTCGTGGGAGGCCGTCGTGCGGTTGCTGATCGTTGAGGACGACGCGCGGATGGCGGCGTTGTTGAAGCGTGCCTTGGAGGAAGACGGGTACGCCGTCGATGTTTCCGCGGACGGCGATGAGGCGTTGTGGCTGGGCCGCGAGAATGAGTACGACGCGATCGTGCTGGATGGGATGCTTCCCGGGCTGGACGGGTTCGAGGTTGTGCGCCGGTGGCGGGCGGAGAATCGGTGGGCGCCGGTGTTGATGGTCACGGCTCGGGCGGGTGTGCCAGCCCGGATCGAGGGTTTGGATGCCGGAGCAGACGACTATCTGGCCAAGCCGTTCAGTTTCGACGAGTTGAGCGCCCGAATCCGCGCCTTGGTGCGCCGGGGGGCGGTGGCCCGGCCTACGATCCTCGAGGCGGGTGACTTGCGTCTTGATCCAGGCGCTCGGCGGGTTAGCCGGTCGGGCGCGGAGATCGATTTGACCGCGAAGGAGTTCGCGCTGCTCGAGTTGTTGATGCGGCGGCGGGGTGAAGTGTTGAGCCGCACCTATATTCTCGAGCACGTCTGGGATTTTGCCTATGATCCGAGCAGCAATGTCATCGACCAGTACATCGGGTCGCTACGCCGCAAGGTCGATCGTCCATTCGGCCGCTGCGACATCGAGACGGTTCGCGGGGCCGGGTATCGACTCGGCGATGGCGCCGAGGTTGACCGCGGCTGAGCTTCCGTGACCGGTCAGATCAGCCGCGGATGGCGCCGTCTCGTGTTGTTCCTGCGTGGCGTTCGCGGGCGGCTAGCCGCCACATATCTGGTCGCCGCGATTGTGCTGGCCGCAGCCGGGGTCGCCCTGTTTTCGATCTTCTTCGAGCGAGGCCTGCTGGCGAACGTGGATACCGGTTTGGTCAGCCGGGCCGACGCCACCGCGGCCGATATCGCCAGCAACGGCGTCCTGGAAACGCCGCAGCCCACCGCGGCCCCGCTGCCGCGCGTCGCCGCCGAGCTCAACACGATCACCGCGATCTACAGCCCGGCCGGGGCATTGGTCGATGCCCAGCCGTCCGCGTTGCCGGGAGCGCCGCTGACCACACAGCAGCGGCTGCATCCTGTCGCGGCACGATCGCTACGAACCGTCACATACGACGGAGACTCCTTCCGGATGTTGACCGACCCGCTGCCCCGACCGGATGGTGTCTGGCAGATCGTCGTCGCCGACAACCTAGATCCGGTTACCAACGCTACGGGCCAGCTGCAGCGGGTGTTGTTCGTGGCGGCTCCGATCCTGCTCGCACTAGTCACGCTCGGCGCGTGGCTGGTGTCGGGATCGGCCTTACGTCCAGTCGATCGGATGCGTGCCGACGCCGAGGCGTTGAGCGAACACGACGACGGCAGCCGGATCACCGAACCATCAACCGTGGACAGCCTCAACCGGCTCGCCCGTACCTTCAACACCCTGCTTGATCGACTGAGGGTCTCACTCGTCCGGCAGCGGTCACTTGTCGCCGACGCGGGGCATGAATTGCGTACGCCGTTGGCCGTGTTACAGACCGAGCTAGAGACCGCGATCCGCCCCCACCGAACGCGCCAAGACCTCGTTGAGTCGATCACACATGCGCAAGACGAGGTAGCGCGGCTGGCGGCGTTGGCGAACGATCTGCTGTTCCTCGCCGAAGCGGACGGCGGCCGCCCGATAGTGCGCCGTCAAACAGCGACGGTGGGCGGACTGTTGGACGATGTCGATCGAGCGTTTCGCCGGCGACTCGCGGAACAGGGAATTGACCTTGACACGACCCGAACCGGACCGAATGTCGTCTATGTCGACCCATTTGCGGTGCGGCGGATCCTGGACAATCTACTGCTGAACGCACTGCGGCATGCGCCACCGGGTAGCAAGATCATCGTGGCGGCCACGGTTATCCCGATAGATGACGCGGAAGACCCGGGCGACCCCCGTCCCGCCGATGTCGAATTGGTGGTCACCGATAGCGGACCGGGGTTTCCAGAGGAGTTTCTGCCCCACGCCTTCGATCGGTTCGCTCGCGCCGATAAGGGCCGCACCCGGTCCTCGTCGGTCGGCGGCAGCGGCCTCGGTCTGTCCATCGTGGCCGCTCTAGCCGCCGCGCACGGCGGGACGGTGTCCGCGGCCAACCGTCCGACCGGAGGAGCGACTATTCGGGTGGTCATTCCATCCCAAGGACACGATTCCCACATGTAGCGCTCGCCACGCTGAACGAGTGAATCGCGGGACAGCGTCCGGCGCAGCAGTATCGGACGCTGTCCCGCGGGCGGCAACGGCGCCCAACACCGCACCAGCGACCCACCCCGCGGCGCGGTCGTTGAGCGCTCTGCGCCCCGGCCGCACGCGACGCGTGCTTCACGCCGCCGTCGTCGTGCTTCCGCTGGCCGCAATAGTCGCGTATGTGGTGCGGCATATCGACGCTTTATCTCTAGCCGGGCGGGCGATGGCCCGCGCCGATCCGGCGTGGCTGATCCTCGCCGGTGTCTGCGCGCTCGCCACGTTTCCGGTCGCGGCCGCGACGCTACAAATCGCAGCGAGCCGCGCGTTGCCGTGGGCCCGGACTATCGAGGTCGAACTGGCCGGCACTTTTCTCAACCGGATCACGCCGAACGGACTCGGCCGGGCCGTATTGAGTGGGCGGTTCCTAACCGCGCGAGGACTTCGATCCGATGCCTCGGCAGCGGCGGTGGCCGCCACAGTCGCCGCCGGATTCGTCATCCACACCAGTGGAATCGTCATCACAATATCCTTAGGCGGAGCACGCGGACTGCACTACCGGCCAGCGGTATCACCGGGCCTGCTACTGCTCGCCGGAGCTGTAAGCGCCGTCGTCGTCGCCGGACTGATCTACCGACGATCCCACCGCGCGCACCAGGTCCGCACCTGGATCTGCGCGGTAACCCGGCAGTTGCGCGTGGTGGCCCGCGATCCACAGCGAGTCGCAGGCATACTGATAGGCACCGCGGCGGGCAGCACCGCCACCCTTATCGCGTTCTGGGCCGCCGTCAACGCCATCACTCCAAGTGCCTTCCTGCCGGCCGCGACGATCTATCTGATCGGCACCGCCATATCCAATGTCGCACCATCCCCTGCCGGAGTCGGCGTCACTGAGGCTGCGCTTATCGCCGAGCTCACGATAATCGGAACACCTGTACCGCAAGCGATCGCCGGCGTGCTCCTGTTCCGGCTCGTCAGTTTCTGGCTGCCGACAGTGCTAGGCGCTCTCGCGTGGCTACGCATCTGCCGATCGAAATACGCGAGCGACGCAGCCCACTCGCCTAGCCACACCGAGCCTAGCGACCTGAGCCGCATCGTCGGACCGGTCAACCGAATCCACCGCGTCTGATACGGCCCGGTGTCCCGTCACTCTGGTCGCGGGCTAACGAGCGCTCGAACCGCGTCTAACTTTGCTGGGCGTGCAGGTCCAGGCGCCAGTCGTTGCAGGTCATGAAGTGGCCCTTCGGGAACTCGAACTCGCAGGCCTCGAGCAGCTCGAAGCCGAGCTTGCGGCAGATCGTGTTCGACGGCGCGTTGTCGACGTTCGGGAAGGCGTGCGTGAAGCGGTGCTTGTCATCGCGCTTGGCGAACTCGATCGCCAGCACGATTGCCGCCACCGCGATGCCTCGGCCCTGGAACTCCGGCACGACCATCCAGCCGACCTCGTAGACCTCTTCGTTGCGCCACTCCTTCGTCCAGAAGCCGACCGAGCCGACGCCGGCGCCGCTCGCCACGTCGACGATCTTGAACATGCGATCGCCACCCTTGAGGCGCTCGTAGCGGCGCTGCCGCTCGCGCAGCTTGTCCGAGCTCTCCGGGCCGCCGAGGTGCTCGGTCATCCGTGGGTCGCCCATCAGCCGCTCGAGCAGCGGCAGGTCGCCGCTGCCCCAGGGCTCGAGGGTCACCGTCGCGCTCACTCCGCGCAGCCTAGTTGGTTGACCAAGACCGATCGGCAATTGGTGCTGGTGGAACTGATGTGACAGAGGCCTCGATGATGAGAGGCCGCGGCCCGCGAGCAGACGGATGGGCGTCGGCGCCGCGGAGGTGCGGCTCGTCGGGCGTAGACCCTCGTACGTGGGCAGGATCGCGCTAGAGGCGTCTAGCCCAGCAACGACCGGGCTTCCAGCGTTGGCGACCCGGCGGACTGTAAACCGTCGGCTCAGCCGAAAGAACTGTGGCGAACCGGCGCGGGCGCCGAACTGGCATGGGCGTCAGAGCGATGGCCGACACTCACGGTTTGTGTTACCAGCAGGAGAAGCCCCCGTCGACCAGCAGGTCGACGCCGGTGCAGAAGCTGGCGGCGGTGCTGAGCAAGAAGACAGCGGGCCCGACGAGCTCGTTCACGGTCGCCATCCGGCCGAGCGGAGTGTCGGCCTCGAACTGCTTGACCTGTTCGGCGACCTCGGGCCGCATGTTCATTGGCGTGGCGGTGTAGCCGGGACTGAGCGAGTTCACGCGTATGCCGCGGGGCGCCCATTCCATGGCCAGGCTCTTGCTCAGGTGCATGACGGCGGCCTTGGAGGCGTTGTAGTGCGCCTGCAGGAGTCCGCGGTTGACGATGGACCCGGACATTGAGGCGATGTTCACGATCGAGCCGCCGCCGTTACGCAGCATGGCGCGCCCCTCAGCCTGGCAGGAGAGAAACACGCCTGTCACGTTGATGTCGATGACCCGTTGCCACTGGGCTCGGGCCATATCTTCGGCGGGTGCGGCATTGGCGATCCCGGCGCTGTTCACTGCGAGTGTGAGCGGGCCGAGCTCGGATTCGGTCCGGAAGGCGGCCTGGTCTAGGGCCTCGGAGTCGGTGACGTCGGCGGCGATGGCGATACTGCGACGGCCGGTGCGCTGGACAGCATCGGCCGCCGCGTCTAGAGCGTCGCTTGGCAGGTCGACGCAGGCGACGTCGGCGCCCGCGTCGGCCAAGCCAAGGGCGATGGCGTTGCCGATGCCGCTGGCCGCACCGGTGACCACAGCGGTATTGCCGTCGAGTCGGAAGCTGACGATGTTGCGGGCTGGGGTGGTCATTGCGGTCCTGCCTTCTAGCGGCCCTGGAGTCACTGGCTGATATTGACATTGCTTGCTGAATGGTCTGACATGACGGCGGCGCCGTTGATCAGGACGACCTTCGATGCGAATCGATTGACTCCAATGTGGCCCGCGCGAGCTGCGGCTTGCCGCGGCCGGGGTCGTTCCAGCACCTCAGCGAGCCAGGCCAGAGTGGCGCCGGAGGACCGGATGTTGCCTTCCAGTGCATAACTCGTCTCGTCTAGCTGCCAGGCGATACCGCGACACAACCAGCTCGACTCCGCGGTCGGATGTTCGGTCAATCGCCCATTACCCCTGCGACCGGCACATTGCCGCTCAGGGGTACCAGGCGCCCGGCGGTAGCGAAGTGACCTACGGACGGACCACGGCCGGAAGCACCTCTAGCGGGATGTTGACGATCGTTGGTGGCAATCGCCGTCGCGATGGTGCTGATCGGGGACGTGGTCGATCAGGAGTCCGGGTCTGTTCTGGTTTGGTGCTGCCAGGCGGAGACTGCGCGATCTAGGGCGTCGTGGTTGAGGCTCATGCCGCCGAAGTTGGCCAGCGTGCTCATTGGCATGGTGCCGACGACGTTGATCAGTTCGTCGTTGAGGACTGCGGAGGGTTGGCCGCCGGCGACTTCGTCCTCGATGACTTTCCGGCCGACAGAGTCGGCCATCCACTCGGCCAGGGTCGAATCGCGACTTAGGGGGACGGCGAGGCTGGGCGCGTCGATGGTCAGGGTTTCGGTCAAGGGCAGGTCGCGGGAGTGGTGACCTACGGCGATGAGAAAGTCGCCGGCTTCGACCACCCAGCGGCCGTGTTGAGTTGACCAGAATGAGAAGGCTCTTTGGTCGAGCTTGATCCGTACCTGCTGGGCGGCGCCAGGCTCCAGAGTGATCTTCGTGAACCCCTTTAGCTCGCGAACCGGCCGCGTGACCGACGAATGCGTGTCCTGTACGTAGACCTGCACAATGTCGGCGCCGGCGGCGGTCCCAGTATTGGTGACGGTGACGGTGGCTTCGGCTGAAAGGTTGCCTTCGTCTACGGATCCAGTTGTGGTCACGGTGAGATCGGAGAGTCCGAAAGTCGTGTAGGACAGCCCGAAGCCGAATGGGAACGCAACATCCTGATGGTTCGCGTCGTAGCCGCGGTAACCGATGAACAGACCTTCCCCGTACCGAACGACGCCGGAATCCCCAGGGAAGTTCAGGTAAGAGGAGTTGTCTTCCAGTCGGTGCGGAATGGTCTCCGCCAGCCGCCCCGAGGGGTTGACCGCCCCAGTCAGGACGTCGGCAATACCACCGCCGGCAGCCTGCCCACCGAGCCATGCCTCGACTAGCGCAGCGGCGTGCGGTGTCACCTCGTCCAGGATCACGGTGGATCCGTTGGCGACCACCACCACCAGGTTAGGGTTGGCCGCGGCGACCGCACGCACGGCAGCAAGTTGGTTAGCAGGCAGTTCCATGTGCGTGCGGTCAAAGCCCTCCGACTCATCCGCCCCGGGCAGCCCGATCATCATGACCACGGTGTTCGCGGCGCGTGCTACGCGTTGCGCCTCGGCCAGCAGCTCGTCGTCGGCCGAGGTGTCATCGAGGCTGTAGCCGGCGGCGAAGGGGACCTCGCCGTAGACCGCGGTCAGTTCGGCTAACAGCCCATCGACACGGGTCGGGTTCACTTGCGACGAACCGGCACCCTGAAACCGCGGTGTCCGGGCGAACTCGCCAATGATCGCGATGCTGGCCGTGGCGCGCAGCGGCAGGAGACCCTCGTTCTTCAACAGCACGACCGATTCGGCGGCTGCTTCCCTAGCCAAGGTGTGATGGGCGTCTAGGTCGAAGGACTCGTTCAGGTCCAGAACGGGCATGCCCTTGTCGACGAGCTCCAACACCTTGCGCACGCGTGCGTCGAGGACTGCGACCGAGACGGCACCGGACCGGACCGCCGCAACCACCGCTTCGGGGCTACGTCCCAGCGCCGGCGGCATTTCCAGGTCGAGGCCGGCCAGCAGCGCAGGCACGCGGTAGTACACCGCGCCCCAGTCGGACACGATCAGACCCTGAAAACCAAACTCCTCACGCAGCACCGTCGTCAGCAACCAGGCGTTCTCCGAGGCAGAGGTGCCGTTGACTTTGTTGTAGGCACACATCACCGTCCATGGCTGCGCTGCGGTCACGACTCGCTCGAACGCGGGCAGGTAGATCTCCCGCAGGGTGCGTTCGTCGATCTGGGCGTCGACCCGGAGGCGGTCGGTCTCCTGGTTGTTGGCAGCGAAATGCTTCACCGACGTCCCGATGCCGCGAGACTGGATGCCGGTGACGTTGCCGACTGCGAGTTCGCCAGCCAAGAAGGGATCTTCGGAGAAGTACTCGAAGTTGCGCCCGCACAACGGCGAGCGCTTCATGTTGATCCCGGGGCCCAGGATCACGGACAGGTTGCACGCCCTCGCCTCCTGAGCGAGCGCCTGGCCGATCCGATGAAGCAACTCAGGATTCCAACTTGAGGCGATGGCCGAGGCGGTGGGAAAGCACGTCGCCGGGATCGAACCGCCGATACCGACGTGGTCGCTTTCGCCCGGCTGAGCCCGAAGACCGTGCGGGCCGTCGGAGACCATGATCTTTGGAATGCCGAGGCGCTCCACGGGCGTGGTGTACCAGAAGGACGAGCCGCTGGTCAGCGCCGCCTTCTCCTCCACAGATAGCTGGTTGAGTACACGATCGATGTCGAGCATTCCGATGCTCACCTGACCTCACTGTTAAATCGCGCCGCTAGGAGCGCTCGGCGTTGGAGCGGGACATGATTCAGATTTGGACTCATGGTGACGCCAACCAGGCCGACATCAACCTCTGACCGTATAACTGTTCGACGCGCCGCACACACGATGGGCATTCTGCCCGGTCAAGCCGCCCCATGAGCTGCCTGGTCGTCGGCGCGTTGGGTGGCGCGCCGGGAGGCGAGTAGACGGAGGGCTTCGCTGAGGAGCACTTCGGCGGGACCGACATCGTGTTCAATAATGCCGGCATCGGTTACTTCGCCGCGTTCGAGGAATCCGCCGAAGGCGAGACGCGCCGGATGATGGAGATCAACGTGTTTGGCCTGGCCGCGGTCGCCAAGGCCGTGCTGCCCGGGATGCGCGCGCGCCGAGCCGGCACCATAGTGAACGTGTCCTCGGTCGGTGGCGTGCGCTCGTTGCCGGCGGTCTCCTGGTACAACGCGTCGAAGTTCGCCGTCGAGGGCCTGTCTGAGTCGATGGCGCAGGAACTCGCTCCGCTGGGCGTGCGGATCGTGCTGGTTGAGCCGAGCGCATTCGCCACCGACTGGGCCGGCAACTCGGCGGCCGAAACCCTGCCGGAGTATGAGATCCCCGACAACGACTCCACCGCCCGGGAGTACGGGCGCAACTTCCGCGCCGCCGGCCATGACATGGTCGTTGGGGGTGGCGATGAGCTGCGCGAGATCGTCGAGTGCAACCGCATCACCCCCGAGCCCGTCAAGGCCGCCGCACACGCCCGGCTGGTACGACCAGACCGGTAAGTCGAAGCCTGACTGTCGGACGCCCGTTGGGTTGCTCATGTGACTGACTGACGCCGCGGGCGAGTAGGCGTTGAGGCAGCGGATGATCTCGGCTTGGTCTTGCCCTCGGCGGTGCGCGGCGACCGCCGCGTTGAGCGGGTCCCCGTCTAGGGCCACGACCCGCCGTCCGCTAGGTTCGTGAGCCGATGGTGATCACCCGGGTGGCGCGACGTGGTATCGCCCCGGTCGTCGTCGTCAGCCTTATGGTCGGCTGCGGAACGCAGGGAACTGGTTCGCGGACGGGCATGGCCCCTCCGCCGTCGACTTCGGCCAGCGAGAGTGCAACCGCTGCGACGTCCAGCAGCCGGCCCAACCCGCCGACCCATCCCGCGGTGACCCACGCCCGGCCGAGCACCACGAGTGTTCCCGTCCGACGCCCGAGCACTGCCGCGAGCACGGCGTCGCCCCGTGTCGTTCCGGCGCGTCCACCACTTGCCGGGGTGGTTTCCGTCCCCGCGGCGGGGCGGCCCGTCGACACGTCGCACCCGGACCGCGTCATCGGCGCTGGATCGCCGGTCAGCTGTACGTCGGCCGCGGTCATCGCCGCCGTGGCCGCCGGCGGAATTATCACGTTCAACTGCGGGGCGGCGCCGGTGATGATCACGCTGGCGGCGACGGCGAAGGTACGCAACACGAGTGCCAGGGTCGTGCTCGACGGCGGCGGTCGGGTGACGTTGAGCGGCGCCGGCGTCCGCCGGATCCTTTACATGGATACCTGCGACCCCGGGCAGCTCTTCACGACGAGCCACTGCCAGAACCAGAGTGGCCCTCAGCTTACCGTCCAGAACCTCACGTTCATCGACGGGAACTCGACCGGACAGACCTTCGACGGCGGCGGCGGAGGAGCAGTCTTCGTGCGTGGTGGACGGGTCTCGATCGTGAACTCCCAGTTCCTGCGCAACCGGTGCGACCCGACCGGCCCAGACGTCGGCGGTGCGGCGCTACGGGTACTGAGCCAGTTCAACGGACAGCCGGTGTACGTGGTCGGTAGCACCTTCAGCGGCGGTGCCTGTTCGAACGGCGGCGCTCTGAGCAGCATCGGCGTGTCCTGGGTGATCTTCAATAGCGTGTTCAGCGGCAATCAGGCCATCGGGCGCGGGGCCAACCCGGCCCAGTCCGGCACGCCGGGAGGCGGCAGTGGCGGCGCTCTCTACACCGACGGCAACACGTACACGGTCTCGATCGCCGGCACGCTTATCGCCGACAACCACGCGAACGCAGGCGGCGGTGCGATCGAATACGTCAGTAACGACCGCACGGGCACGCTCGCCATCGGCCACTCGACGCTGCGCCACAACGTCAACGACGGTTTCCACACCGCGGGGCTGCCGGGCATCTTCTTCCTCGGTGCCCGACCACCGGCGATCAGGAACTCGAACCTCAGCTGACCCGGCACATCGCCACCGGTGACCCGCTGCGCTTGATGCGCCCCCGCATGCGCAGACACCGGCCGCGTCCGGACGGTGGCGTTAGTCGCGGGCGAAGGCCATTCGCGCCTCCTCGGCCAGGTCGACGAATGGCGTTCCGCTGACGTCCACTGCCGCCTTGACGATGGTCGCCGTGATAGTGCTTGACCATCGTTTGGCCGAGCCAGCGTAATCGCGCTCGAGCGCGGCCCGGTAAGGCTCCCGGCTGGCCAGCGTGCTGTCACTGCGGGCCTGCTCAGTGAGGCGGTACAGGGTGAAATCGAGCTCGATCAGAATCGGTTTCTCACTCCACAGCGTGCCGTCATTGTCGAACACTGCGACCCGGTCTGGAGGCGAGACGTAGTTCGCGCCACCTTCCGTTGTAACCGACGTGACGAAGTCCACGATCGCCTGACGGGTGGGGGTGTCGCGCCAGGATGCCAAACCTGACTCGGCCGACATACGCTCCAGCTCCTCGCTCCCGCCAGCCCGACAAACCCTACGCTGGTCGCGCTACCTTGCGTCCGGCCGTACCTAAAGGACTTGCGCGTGTCAGGCGCGTGCTTGGCACCACCAAGTTCGGCCCGCAATCGCGATCCAACCGCTTAGAGACGACAGGGCTGAGCCGGGGGCATGACGGTGGGGTAACGCGTGCGGCAGGACACTGGCGCTGCGCGCGATTCACCCGCAGCGTCATTTGCCAATGACCAAGGATGCGAGGCGATGGACGAAGCTCAACTACTCCTGGTGCCGCTGTCAGGTGGCGTCGAGCTCTCGGTGGAGCAAGCCTCCCTTTCCGAGGCGGGCTATGACGCGCTGGGTGTGACTCCGCCGGACGACTTCGGCCGCCCGGGAGCCGGCATCCAGCTTCTGCTCAGCGTCGCCGACTCGTTCGCTCTCGTGACCATCGCGGCGGTTCACGACGGCACTGACGCGTCGATTGCTCTGGCCGACCCGAACCGTCTCGTGTCGGGCGCACCTCTTCCGCCCACGGTGCAGGCCACGACGAATGTCCTCGCCGGTGGGCATATCAGGGAGGAGGCAACGGGATCAGGCAGTGTTGCGGTCATCGCGCCGCACGGCGGCGGCATTGAGCTCCAGACCAACGTGCAGGCCGGGATTCTCGCCGCCGACCCTCGCTTGCCGGCCGACTCATGGGTCTGTCGAGGCAGCGGCTCGCAGCAGTTCCGTCGTCTGCACATCACCAGCGATGACCTCAGTGAGCAGTCGTTTCCAGGATTTCGTGCCCTCCTGGAACGCCCCCATCAGGTCGCGGTGTCCTTCCATGGCTTTGATGTGGCCACCGCACCACGGAGCAACCGGTCCGTAGACGTGATCGTCGGTGGGCAGCTAGACCTCGGCAGACGCGACGACATCGCGGCGCACATCCGTCGTGCGCTGCCGCCCGACCCCGCCTTCGAGGTCTTCGTGGTGACCGCCTGCAGCGACCCGCACGCCGGCCTCTCGCCAAAGAACGCGGTCAACCGCCTCTGCCGGGGCGGTGGGCTTCAGATCGAACAATCGCTCAGGCTGCGACAGCATCGTGAGGCGCCCCGTCGGGTGGCTGAGGCCGTCATCGATGCGCTGAGCAGCTGATCCGTGCCCGCAACACTCGGCGACTTCTCGCGCCCGCCGCCGCTACGCGCCGTCCTTGCGTGGGCTGCTGCGGCGCCGCGGCGGGCGCGGCCGTTCGAGCGCCTCGACGCGCTGCGTCAGTCCCGCAATCATCTCGTCCCGGCGGTCCAAGTCGTCGCGCGCCTGGGCCAGCCTGGTATCCAGCGCCTCAGCGTCAGCGAGCACTTGGTGCGCCGCGTCGACGGCTCCGCGCAAGCTCGCCAGCTCGTCGTCGCGGGTGGCCATCGCGGTCTCCAGTTCCCGGATCCGGCCGGACAGGGGCGAAGGCTCCGCGACGCTGAAGAACCGCACCTGCCCGTCCTCCTCGCAGAGGGTCACCTCCTGCCCGGGCTGCGGCGTACGGAAGAAGCCGGCGACTGTGCCCGGCGTCTGCGCGGTCAAACTGGGATCGAACCGCGCCCGTCGCACCGTCACGCCGCGCTCCTGCAGAGTCGCCGCGACCTGGTCTGCGGGCTGGCCGATGATGGCCGACGACGGTAACCGGCGGCCGCCGGGCGGCGGCACCGACGGAGCAGCCGAAGTCACCGCCGAGATCGTGGTCCGGGACACGACACCGGCCCGCGAGCGCAGGTCGCCCAGCGAGCCGAGAAGGTTGCTGCTCTGCACTGTCTCGAACAGGCGTAGCAAGGTGCCCATCGACATCAAGTCGTTCCCGGTGTCTTGCCCGGCGCCGGCGAACGAGACCTTGCCGAAGTACTCCGGCAGCACCGTGCAGCAGAGGATCTCCATGGCGCGGGCGATCAGCGGCTGGATCGGCACCAGCGACAGCCAGTAGCCCATCGTCGGGAAGCTCTTGACGTACTTGCGGCCGGAGAAGTTGCAGATCTTGTAGACCTCGCCGCCACGGACGCTCACACAGCCCAGCCGTATCTCCTCTGCGCCCGTTGGCTGCGGGCAGCGCACGAGGAAGTGATCGCAGAAGCAGTCCTTGAGGTACTGCAGGAATCCGCCGAGCAGGTCAGCGAAGGCGGCGAGCATCTGCGCCCGGTAGTCGACGAGTTCGGCCGCCGGGAAGACGAACTGCGGCGAGATGAGCGGCGGCGCGACGATGGTGAGGGTGTTGCTCACCTGATTGAGCACGACGACCTGGCCGGCTGGGGTGGCCGCGATGGCCGCCGGTGCGACCTGCGTCGGTAGGCGGAACCCGCTGACGATCGAGTCGCTGACGGGGTCGATCATCCGGACCGAGTTGCTGTCGAGTTCGGTCACGAGCAGCAGCGCTCCGGCGTTGGCCACACCGATCGCCGTCTGCGACAGCTGGATCGGTTCGGGGACCAGCGCGGCGCCGTCGGCCAGTCGGTAGCCGACGACGGCCTTCGCCGCGCCGCTCTGGCTGACTACGGCGTACACGGCGTTCGGCGTCACGCCCTGTTTGACGATGGCGAAGGAAATGCCGTCCGTGCCGGATGCGGGCAGGTCGACCGTCCAACCAATGGCGCCTATCGGCACCGTCAGCTGCAGCAGCTTGGTGTACGAGGCGGCGTCGGTGTTCGGCGCAGCACCGGCGAGCACCGCGCGTCCGGTCGCGTCGATCACCAGGGGGCCGCTGGGGCTGAAGGCGTCGCCCAGGCCGACCCGGGGCACGTTGTTCGGGTCGATCTGATCCGGGGTGATGCGGAGCAGCCCGACGCCCTCCCATTGGAACTTCTTCTTGAGCACGCCGGCCTTGCCGCTGGGCACGTCGACCTGCACTTTGTGCAGGCCGACGGCGTACACCACCGCCGGGTCGGCTGCGGTCGTGGCCAGCGACACCAGCTTCATTCCGCAAATGGTGACCTGCGGCGCCCACTGGATGCCGGTGTCGGTGACGGCTCCGCTACGGAAGATCGTGTTGTCCTCGTTGCGGCTCGCGATCGCCACGTAGATGCGCTTGCCGTCTGGGGAGAACGCGATATCGGTTACCGATCCGGTTCCGGTGTCGGAGGTGTCCCCAAGCTGCTTGAGCCGGATGCGCTGGGTCCCGGCGACCGGGTCGATCTCGGCCGCCAGAACGCCCTGGCCGAGGTCGTACCGGTTGATCGTGGTCTTCGGCGCGACCCCGCTGCCACTGGGACCGAAGGTGTAGGCCTCCCTTCCGCCGGGACGCAGTCGCAGCTGGTTGTGGCCGCCAGTGCCGAAGATCGTGTCCATGGGGACCTGGGCGAGCGGATAGTCAGGCATCGGCCGCGCGGTTTCGAACATCGCGCAGAACGTGTGGCTGGTCAGCAGCGCGCGTAGCCCGGTGTAGAAGCCACGGATGATCTTGTCCTCGCGTTCGGAAAGGAAGACCTGCTGCCCGCTTGTCGGGTTCACCGTCTGATTGACGAGGTTGATCAGCGCGGAGCGACGTTGTTGCGCGGGTCCCGCTGGTGGCGAGTTCTCGTCTCCGGAGAGCTCGCTGCGCAGGAAGTCGTGCACCGGCTTGACGCAGTCGGTGTAGAAGTCCATGAGCAGCGTGCCGTCCAGCAGCGAACGGTCCTCCGCGGCCGGGTCGAACTTCTCGGCCCGGATGGGGTCGGGTTGCGCGGCGGAGTCGAGGATCAAGCACAGCTCACCGTCGCCGTTGGCGTCGAGCACCTCCACGCCGTCCTGTTTAAGCTGATCGATTCGGTCGAGGACATCGATCGGGACGTTGGCGTCGACGTTGATGTCCTCCCCCTCGGCGTCGATCGCGTACCCGGGCTGCAGCGTGACTAGCCGGCGCTGGGCTCCGACATGGGTCGGCCCACAGCGCAGCGCCAGCCCGCAGACGATGCCCCAGCCGTGCAGGTGCTTGTTGTGGTAACGCAGGTCACGTTCCTGGCACAGCCGGTCCAGCGCGTCCTGCACAGTCTCGGCGTCGATCAGCGCGCACGCGCTGTTGTCGAAGGCGACGTCGTCGGCGGTCAGCTCGGTCAACGCTGGGAATGGGGCCCGCCAGTCGGTGACTGTCAGTGCACCGGCGGCGGCCTCCACCAGCGCCAGCCGGGCGTATCGGTGCTGGACGCCGTGCGGTGCCACGGCGAGGGCGCGCCCGGACGAGTCGCGGCGCCACTCCACATCGGCCACCCCGGTCCGGGCGGGGACCGGCCAGTAGTCACCGGTTCGGTAACTGCCACCGCTCGGGAACAGCACCCGGATGCCGGCGTCCAACTCGATCGGTGCGTCGCGGATGAGCGTTACCGGGCCGGGCGAATCCCACCGCCTAATCGTCGGGTGGGCGGGGAAATCGGCGATGTCGAGCGAACCGGTGGCCGACGCCAGGTCCACCATCAGGACATCGCCTTCGGTCTTGACGAGCCGCACGAGCGTTCCGGCCCGCCCGGACAGTTCCCGCGTGTCGTCGGTCAGCTCGACCCAGTTGTCCGCACTGAAGCCGAGGGCGCGGTCTTGGGCCGCGAACGCCAGGGTGAGTTCGTCACCGTCGCGCCCGGCCCACGTCGCGGCGACCGAGGCGTTCTCGCGGCTCCACAGGAAGCTGCCCGCGTCGAGGATCTGCACCCGGTAGAGCTGGTTCTCCAGACCCTGGAAGCCGCCGCTGACGGGCAGCACGCAGGGAGTGGCCTCGGGCTCCTCGGCCTGCGCGAACGCGGCCATCAGGCCACCGGGTGCCGCGGTGGCCTCGTCCCATTCGGTAATCACCGCGCTCGGGTCCCCCGGATCCGGCGCGGCGGCCAGCGGGATCAGCCCCACCTGAGCGACGACCCGGGTTCGGGTTGCGGTGTCCGGCCCGCCCAGCGCCACCTCACGGATCGCTGGCTCCTCCAGCGCGGTGACCGTGCGCTCCCAAACGTCGAGGTAAGCCAGGTACGCGCCGTCAGCCAGGTCGAGGATGGGAGCGACGGCCGAGTTGGGCTGGCTGATCAGCTCCGGGGCCGGGCTATCCGGTTGGGTGGTATAGGTCGGTACCCGGCGCACGGTCAGGGGTTCGGTGAGCGTGGTCGGGTCGACGGTGGGGGCGAACGTCAGTCGCAGGTTCGCGGCGTCGACATGGGACAGCCGGACCAGCAACGGCTCGCCCGCACCGCCCGAGACCTCGACCCAGTCGTGCTCGGTGAGCTCGCGGTCGTCGAGCACGACCGCGGCGACGGTGATCCCGTCGGCGGCGAGATCGGTGGCGGCGATCGCGGTGGACTCCAGCTCGCAGAACACGCCGTCGACGTACAGCCGACCCGGAGTGAAGGTCAGGTCCTCGCCACCGGCCGTCGCGGCCAATCCGAAGCCACCGCCGACCTTGGGCGCGCCTGACGAACCGACCACGTCCCGCAGCTGCGCGCGCTCGCGGCGCGCGGCAATGTCGATCTGCTCGTTCCAGTCCGCGTCGAGCTGGACCCGGCCCTGCTGCATCCGGACGCTGCTGAAGTGCCGTGTCGCCTCGAATGTCGCGCGGGTGATGTCGTCACCGGTCATCAATGGCTCCCTCAGATCGCGGACTCATGTCACAAAGAAGCTGCCCGCAGTGAGGCCCGCCGGCAGGTACTCATCGAGGCTCACCCGCAGGTTCTCCACGCGCTGCGGTTGCCGCAGGTGGCTGAACGCGCCCATCTCCGCGCCGCTCGACCCCCCTGTCCATAGCGGACCCGCGCTCACGAGCTGGCCGTATCCCGGATCGCCGTATCGCAGCGAGGTGAACGATGGCGCTGGCGCGCCGGACTGGTCGGGCTCGCAGCGGTGTCGCCGTGGCGTGTGCGATCCGGGCGTGACGTAGCTGAAGCGCACGCATCCGTCCTGGCGCCGCTGCGCGGTCACGATGCCCGTCAGCAGGCAGTCGGTGGCCGCGAGGCGTCGCACGTCGACCGGGCCCAGCATCGTCGCCGA
This sequence comes from uncultured Actinomycetota bacterium, assembly GCA_963779485.1. GTDB lineage: Bacteria > Actinomycetota > Actinomycetes > Mycobacteriales > Jatrophihabitantaceae > CAVVJA01. The sequence goes on from CAVZYJ010000018.1 coordinate 253,374, forward strand.
ATCCAGGTCAGCGTCGCAGTCGGCGGCCTCGACCGGACCGTCGACGATTGCGTCGGTGACCGACAGTTCAGCGTCCCCGGTCACGGTGAGCGGGCCGGTGATCGCCCGCCGGAGTGTGACCGTCAACGGCTGGTCGGCCGGCGCGGTTATCGTCGTCGCCGCGCCGGGCGCGACCGTGGTGTGGCTAAGCGACAGCGCCCCGAGGCCATTCGCCGTCAGTGCGCCCTCGACCAGAAGACCGCTGAGCGTGCAGCGGCCAGCCGCCGCATCGGCGAGGCCGGCGACACCCGTCACGGTCAGGTCGCCGGCCAGGTGCGGGCGGACACCGCCGAGGATCAGGTGATCTGGCTGTACGGAGACGCCTTCGGGTAGGCGGCCGGCGACCAGGAACAAGGCGCTGCCGGCCGGAACGTCGATCGCGACACTCTCGGGGTAGCTGGCGCTGTCGAGTAGCGCGATCACTCCGACGGTGCCGGCCGGTTGCGCCGCCCAGTCCTGCACGGCGTCGGCGAGGGTCGCGTGGATGCCGGAGCCGGTGAGGTGGCTGCTCACGGCGGCGGCGAAGGTTGCCTGCGAGTAGGCCGGGTCGTCGAGGGTGTCGGTCTGGTCGTACGGGCCACCGCCTAGCTGACTGCTGAAGCCGTACCAGTAACTGATCTCCACGCTGGTCGGCACCTGTCCTGCGGGTAACGCGATCCGGCCGAGCACCGGATCGATGGCTGCTGCCACGCCCGGCGCCGTCGGTCGCCGCCAGGTGTCGAGATCACAGATGGACAATTGCGCTGGGGCCATTTCTGTGCCGTCGACGTAGAGCCGCAGCACTGGGTCCGGGCTGAACCAGAGGTCGGCCGCCGGCGGCGCTCCGGCGCGAAGGCCGTCCAGCTCGGCGGCGAGCGGCCGGCGGCGCAGCAGCGCCGGCACGTCCGTCTCTTGCGCCAGATGCGTGATCTCGGCCTCCCGCCGCGAGGGGTTGAACAGCGGCGCGTCCAGCCCGAGCGGGTTGACGCGATATCGGCCATCCGCCGGTTGAGTTACTGGCCGGGCGGTGCCGCGGACCACCCCGAATGCGGCGAGCCGCCACAGGAACAGGCCGATCGTGCGGATGCCGTACCGGCCGCCCCGCGCCGGTTCGCGGCTCTCGGCGGTGTGCGCCGCTTGTTCGAACGGCCCGCGGACCAACTCCAGGGTCGTCGCGCGGCGGACACTGGCAAAGGCTGGACGGTCCGGACGCAGGTGCCCCAACCGCTCGGAGGCCGCGAGCCGGGAGAAGAACTCCACCGCTCGGGCCGGCCAGCCGGTCACGTCCAGCGCCAGCTGTTCCAGCACGGTGGCCGTACCCTTGCGGCGCCGGTACCCGATCGTGTTGGCCACATAAGCGCGCGGTCCGGAGATGCCGTTGCCGATCGCGTGCAACGGCCGCGCCCCGAGCAGGTCGCCGAGGTAGGCCGCCATTGCTTCGTCGCAGGTTTCTATGAACCAGTTGTCGTACAGCTGCGCGATGTTGTCGTCGAGCACGTCGGCCTGGGCGGCGAGCACCGACACCAACGCGTGCAGCGCACCGCCGGACTCGGCGTCGCGAACCCGGTACAGGGCCGGCAGCAAGGCGTACTCGTCAGTCATGTCGCCCCCTGTACGGTCACGACCAGCCCGCGCACGGTGGCCAGCTCCGCGCCGCCTACTCCGGGGTCGCCGCCCGCAGAGAGTGTCAGCGTCGCCACGCCCGCCACCCCATCGACGGCCTGGATGACCGCGGCTACGTCAGCGTCCGTGATGGGCTGGCCGAAGTCGCGCCGATCGAACGAGAACGCCTCGTGCACCGCGACCAACACCGCCGCCCGCACCGGATCGGTCTGGTAGCCCGGCGCGCTCACGAGGAGCGCGGTGATGTCGACCGGAATCGGCGTGAAATCCACCACCCGAATCCGTTGGAATGGGTCACCGGTCGCAGTGAGCGAGGCGACGAGCGTGCGGCGGGTCTGGTCGTCAACCGGGAGCCCGCCGGCCCCGGCGGCCGTGATCCGGACGACCCGCGTCTGCCCTTCCCAGGCCCACACTGCGGCGGCTTTGCCGATGCCGGCGAACGCCCGGGCCGCTTCGGTGTAGTCCGTCAGGGACACCACCCGGTCCAAGGTGAGCGCGGTACGGGGGGCCGCGACGCGCGTAGCGGTGTCGGTCTCCGGATCCTCAGCCAGTCCGGTTGACAGCGGGTTCGTGACCGACCGCACGCCGAGGGGGCGGGTCAGCAGCAGGCTGATCCGGCCGGCGGGCATCGCCCCGGGGAGGCCCGTGCCGACCCGGTAGGTGGCAGTCACGTTGCCGACACCGGTTGGCAGCCGAGCGCCGGTCACCCCGTCGCCGAAGGCGACCCGGATCCGGCCGTCCGCCGTGAGCCCGACGGTGTAGACCCGATCGCGCGGACCGGCGCCGACCAACGAGCGCACCTCTTGCCAGCGCAGCCCCTCGACCACCACGCTCAGCGAGCTGGTCGAGCCGCCCGGCACCGCGCTCTGCACATAGGTCAGCGGGGCGCGGCCGGTCACCGGGTCCGGTGGCAGGGCAAGGATGAAGAACTGCAGCGGGGTGCTCGCGTCGCCGCTGCCGAGCAGCTCGGTGCGCGTCTCGCCGTGGCTGGACGAGGCCACATTGCCGGCGAACCGCACGCTGGTCCGGTCATACGCATTGGTCAGCGCCCCGACCAGATTCAGCACGTCGTCACCGGCCGGGTCCGCGGTCACCGCAGCCTCGCTCACCACCGGGTCGCCATCCGGCGCCGGTACGGCGGGCAGCTGCGCCGCAGTGCCAATCACCGTTCCGGTCGTGCCATCCGCCCGGCGCACCGGCCACGCCACGCTGCCGTCGGGGCCAGCGTCTGTGCTCGGGCCGATCACGACCAGCACCTCGCCGGGGTTCACCGGTACGGCCGGCGAACCGTCGGCGGGCCGCAACGTCAGGTCGAACACGTCGTCGGCGACGGCGATCATCGCGCGGCGGCCGGTGGCGATCACCGCCCGGCCGGCGGGTAGCGACTCGACCGGGCTGGCCAGCTGGATCTGCCGGCCCTGGACGGGTTCGCTGACCGGCCTCGGCGCGAGAGCCAGCCGCTGGCTATCGGCCAGGACGACGGTGGTGCGTACCTGCGCGCCGACCCGCTTGGCCAGGTCGGTTCCGCGCAGCGCCAGCCGGGTGACCTTCGAGCTGAGCGTGAAGTCGTTCCGGCCCGTCGTGGTGACCGAGTCGACCCGATACAGCGCCTGCACTCCGGGCGCGGTCACCACGGCCCAGCCACCCTCGACGATCGACGGGTAGACGGCGTCCAGGTCGACGCTGGACGGCGCGCCGGGCGCGGCCACCGTGAACCGCGGCCATTCGTCCCCGAGTCCGGCGCCGTCCCGGATCGGCAGCGTCCGCACGAACCGGGCCAGGAATGCGGGGTCCTGATACGCCAGGCGAATGCTGTCCGGCATGGAACGCCAGTCCGGCGCGTTGTGGCCGAACACCGCGGCCCGCTGGCGCAGCGCATATACCCGGATGTCGGCCCCCAGCTCGGGGGCAGCGCCGGCAGCCAACTGACCCGGGTCGTGGTGCCGTCGGGCTGAGGCGTCACGGTGTCGGCCACCCGCAGCGCCCAATCGGGGCCGGCGCCGGTGCGCTCGCGGGTCTCTCCGGTGAACAGCAGCGCGTCGCCCGCTCGCAGGTCAGTGACCACACCGGGCAGGAACAGGTCGGTCGGCCCGGGCCCGGCGTCGGCCCACATCCGCGGAGCGAGGGCGTTCCACACCGGCCGAGCTTCGATCGCCGCATCCGTCTCGTAGGTCTGGGGTAACGCGCCCGGCCCCGGCACGCTCTGCACCTTCAGCCCTGCATCGAGGGTCACCGCGGTGGGCGCGCCCACGCCGTCCTCCAACGTGAAGGCGAGCAGGCCGCTCGCCGCGAGGCCGGACGCCGGCCGGTATCCGACGGTCGCCGCGAGTTCCCGCACCGAGCCCGGCTCGGTGGCCGTGGCGAGGAACCCTTCGACAGCGATCCGTTCCGAGTAGAACGCGAGGACGTCCAGGGCCACCGCCCAGGCGTCGATCAGCGCGATGGCCGGATCGGAGGTGTCACGGGCGCGCAGCTCGGCCAGCTCGGGGGCTGCGTCCAGCGCGGCCCGCATGGCCGCGGAGAACGACGCGTGGGTGCCGGCCCGGAAGGCGAGGGTGCGGTCGGTCATCGGCCACCCGCCACGGTGACGTCCAGCTGGCCGTGCTCGGGGAAGTTCGGATCGTTGGCCAGCTGAAGGATCTCCAGCGATCCGGGCGTGATTACGGTCGGCACTTCGGCCGGCGCGGGCCGTGCGATGCGCTCGAACGCGGTCGCTTGCGCCGACGCGACTCCGGGCACGGCGAGCGCGATCCTGTACACCTGACTGAGGTACACCGGCTGGCCGAAGGTGAGGTTGTCCGGCGCGAACATCGCACCCAGCGCGTCAAGCAGCGCGAGCTTCACATCCTCGGCCAGGAACTCCGGGCGCGCGCACGCGGACACCGCGAGGTGCAGCGGGACGAGGACCGGGCCGCTGATCTCGAGGTCGTGGCCGGCCCGGCGGTAGCGCTCCAGGAACGCGCGCAGATCCGCCTCGAACTGCGGAGTTACCTCGGCGCCGCCGACGCGGTCGACCGTGATGAACACGGTGTGCCAGGAGCCGGTCCAGCGCAGCCGGGCGGTCGCCTTCTGGACGCCGGGGAAGCGTTGGGTCACGGCGGCGTAGTCGGCTTCGGTGATGGCCCGCTCTTGCCTCCGGTATGCGTCCGGTGCGAGCCGCTTGACCAGCTCGGCCGGCTCCGGATCAGTGCCGCCCGTTGCCGCCAGCGGCTGGCGAACCCCGACGACCCGGTCGTCCGCCGGGGCGATGCCGGTGATCGCGCCGGCCGGTAGGTTGCCGGCTGCGCCGTTGCCGACCCGGTATTCGGCGGTGAAGGTGTCACCCGGGTCGGCGGCCCGGCCATGGACGCCGTCGCCGAACCGCAGCGTGGTCGTGCCGTCGGCCTCGACCTCGACGACGAAACCGGAATCCTGGCCGTCGCTGGCGAGCAGATCCGGCCGGGGTGACCAGATCAGGCCGGACGAGTTCAGCACCGCCTGGGGCAAGGCCTGGCGCGGGTCACCGACGCAGGTGAACGCCGCCGGCTGGGTCGGGTCGTAGGGGGTGGCGAAGGTCAGGGGCGACCGGCTGAGCCGAGGCCGGTACCGCCCGGAAGTAGGCACCTGAGCCGGCACCAGCGGCTCGTCGAGCACCGGGTCGCCGTGATCGCACACGACGACGTTGCCGCGGGCCACGGCGATCTGAACCAGTGGGCCGGTTTCCTCGGGAATACGCGCCGACACGTGAATCGGCAGGGTCAGCGCGTCAGCGGGGTCCCAGCCGACCGTCAGCACGTCGGTCGCGGTGACCGGATCGTGCTGGGCCCGCACCGAGGTCAGCCGGACGACTTGCCGGGCGGCGGGGTCGGCCGGCTGGTCGCTGTCGGCGACACCGCGGATCTCCTCGAGCAGCAGTAAGTCACCGGCCTGTAGGTCGAGGCCGTCGTCGCGGAGAGTCGCGCCGGTGGCGCCGATCGGCAGCACACATTCCTGGTCGCCCCAGGTATAGAAGTCGACGCGGTTGTGCGCGGTCCGCAATTGCTGTTGATGAAGGGGCAGGAACACCAGTGGCGCATCGGGCGTCCCGGCCAGTAGCCGCGTGCTCGCGGCCAGACTGGTCGCGTTGGCCGGGTCGGTGCCACCGCGAACCAGCAGCACGTCGTCCGCGACGGTCAGCTGAACGAACGCTCGCGCGTTCCGGCCGTCGTGCATCCGGTAGTCCAGCAGGCGCGCGTGGCGGCGCACCGAGACCCGGTGGCGAGCGGTCGACAGGTACGCCTCGGTGCCGGCCGCGTCCTGCTGATAGCTCCGCCGGTCGGCTGCGTAGGCGAGCAGCTCGACCAGGGTCACCTGGAGGTCGGCCGGGCTGCGTTCGGTCCAGCCCGGCACGGTCATCGACAGCCGGTCGAGCATCAGCCGCCGCAGGCTCGCGTAGTCCTTGGCGAGGTAGTCGATCTCCGGGGCGGGCGGCAGCGGCGGACCGCCGGGCGGGATCGGAATGGGGCAGTCGAACTCGCTGGCGCAGCCGGCCTTGAACGAGAAGTCCACGCTCGATAGCTGAGGGTCGAAGCCGGGTGGCGGGTCGTCCGGGTGATCCGGATCCGTGCCGCGCAGCTCGAGGGTGTAGGCGGAGAAGTCACCGTCGCGGCTCACCGCGACGGTGAGCACCTCGGCGGCCGCGGAGACACCGGTGACCTGGATGTCGCGACGACGCACCCCGCCATTGATCAGGATGTGGTGCCGGGCGAGCGCCAACGCCGGATCGGCCGGTACCGCATCGGCACCGGTGCCGGGCAGGGGGAGAACGAAGTGGACGAACAGGCTCCGCTGGTCGTCGGAGACCTCGAGGTAGTCGATGCCGTTGACTACACGCGCTTGGCGGACCAGTTCCCGCCGCAGGTCACTGCCGCACGCGTACATCTAGATACCCCTTGTAAAGACCGCTACCTGCGGCTGCTGCTGGGGGATCGCCAGGTACCGAACGGTCACGGTCAACGTGCTGTCCACGGCCTCGACGGTGACCTCCCGCACCTGAATCCGATCGCCCAACCATTTCTGCAGCGCCCCCTGCACGGACATCCGAGCTGTGGTCGCGACTGCCTCGGAGGCGGGCTGGAAGACCAGCTGGAGCAGGCCGGCGCCGAAATCGGGCCGGTTGACCCGCTCGCCCGGTGAGGTGAAAAGCACCTGCTCGATCAGCTCGCGCAGGTGTTCGTCCGGTCCGGCGGTCGCCGTGCGCCCGTGCACATCCGGCTGGAACGGGAAGTGGACGTCGACCATCGTCACGTCCCTCGCACTCGCGGCTGGGTTACGACCACGGTCAGCGGGGTGCCGGTCGGAACGCAGGTCGCGACGCTGTCCTGCAGCAGGACCGGCTGTCCGCCGGCGCGTACCCGAACTGCGCCGACGATCCAGGTCGCCGTCACGCACGGACCGCCCGCCGCTGTCGGCAGCGTGCATCCCGCGACGGCGTATGGCGGCGGCTGGGTCGTGACCGGCTGGCCCGCCGCCCGCACCCGGGGGTTCGGTGCTGTCGGCGTGGCCTGGCCGCCGTGCGCGCACATCACGGTGGCGCCCGCAGTCAGCAGGAAGCCGGGCATCAGGTCACCTCCAGCGCGCCGTTGTTGACCTGCACCATCGGCCCGGTGAGCTTGACCACGGCGCCCTGGCCGTTGTCGATCTCGATGCCGAGGGGGGTGAGGGAGATCTTCTGGCCGGTCGCGGTCTGCAAGGTGATGCCGCCGACGCCTGGAGTGTCATCGAGGATCAGTTGATGGCCGGCCTGCGTGACGACCATGACCTTCTGGTACGGCGGGCTGAGTAGCACCGGCGGCAGGTCGGCGGTGGAACCGAACCACGCGCCGGTCCACACCGGGTAGTCCGGATCCCCATGCTCGAACTCGACCCAGACTCCGGCCCCCGTCGCGGGCAATGCGAACAACCCGCTGCCGCTGCCGCCGAACGGGGCGCAGGGCAGCGCCCAGCCGCTCTCGTCGTCGCCGAACACGTCGGGCACATAGGCCCGGATCCGGCCGATCAGCAACGGATCGTTGACGTCGCTGACGATCCCGCGGTACTTGCCGAGGAAGGTGGTCGTCGAGTTAACCGCCTGGGTCATGGCCGCACCACCGGCAACAAGGCGCCGGTCCCGTCCCGGCTCAGGTCGAATCGCTGGGTGTACCGGTCTCTGGCGATCTCGTGCGTGACCTTGGTGACGTACCAGTTCCCGTCGTATGAGCGGCCGGCGCCCCGAAGCCCGACCGGTCGCCGGGCGCGCAGCACCGCGCCATAGCGTGCGGTGTCGAGGTCGCCGTGGGCGGTGACGGCTGGCGGCGCGTTGGTCGCGGCGGCCGCCGAGGCGAGCAGCGCCTGGGCCGGGTTGAGGTTGGCCGCCTCCCGCAGCACCGTGGTGCGGTTGGCCGGCGCCGGTGAGGCGGCCAGCGGCGGCAGCCGCAGCGACGGCGCTGGCGGCAGCGGGATGCGGGTCCTGGTGATCGGCTCGACGATCGTGACCTTCGCACCGACCGCCGCGAGTGCGTCGTTGCCGAAGTTGACCCGGTTGACATTCGTCTCGCCGCCGAGGTTGCTGGTCAGCGCAGGTTGGGGCAGGCCGGCCTGCGTCGGTGGACCCCAATAGAACTGGTTGACCCCGAACGTGACCGGCTCGACGTAGAAGATGAAACCGTTGCGCTGCGCGGCCTTGCGGATGAACGCGAGGTCGGTGCCGGTCTGCCGGGGAATGCGCTGTAGTTCGATCGGGACGTCGGCGGTCGGCGTGATCGCCGGCACGAAGCCGAGCTGCGGGTACCCGGCGAGCATCTGCAACACGATGACCGAGTCCGGCTGGTTGGCGAACGGCTTGTTGCGATCCTCCAGGTCGAGCAGCGCGGTCAGGTCGGTGCCCTGAACCGTCAGCGTTCCGGTGCCCGGCTCGTTGCTCATGGTCAGCTGGTGGTGGGTGATGACGCCGTCGATCAACACCTCCGGCACGACGCCGAGGATCGCCGCGACCCAGACCCGGGTCTTCGGCTCGACCACTCCGCTTTCGAGCAGGTCGATGTCGAAGCTCTTGCCCACACCGACCGTGAAGGTCAGTTCGAAGCCGTCTCGCCCGTTGGCGTCGTTGGTCACCCGCACCCGGGTCAGGCCGGCCAACACCCCGGGGTCGGGCGGGGTGGGCACAGTACTACCCAGCCACAGCAGCAGTCGAACGCCGAGGACGGAGGCGAGCGTGGTCATCCCGGCACCTCCAGTCGGATTTCGACGGTCGCACCCGGCTGCTCCAGCTCCTCGGGGTCGAGTACGCCGGCCGCGTCGCAGAGCTTCCAGAACTGGGTGGGGTCGCCGAGGTAGCGCGCCGCGATGAGGTCGAGGCGGTCGCCCGCCGCGACCTGGTACTCGATCACCGTGCTGCCGGTCGGCTCGGGGATGAACCGCCGCCGCTTGTACCGCACGGTCTGCCCGTTCACGACGAGCGTCGCATCCTCGACTGCGGCGTACCGGCTGGTCGAGTCGAACATGCTCAGCCTCCGATCGCCTGGGTGATGCTGCCGACGCTGGAGATGGTCGCCATAACCTCCCGGCTGATCTGGTAGGCGAGGAACAGCACGCCCCCAGGGCTGGCCAGGCCGAGGTCGTCGTACGTGAGCACCCGCACACCGAGACTGACCTTCGCCTGGATCGGGTTGAGCGAGGCGTCGAACAACTGCTCGGTGATGGTGAGTTCGGTCAGGCGAACGGGCAGCACCCGGCTCGGACCGAAGATCAGCAAGACCATCGGCGCCTCCGGTGGGATCACCTCGATCACCCCGGCCACGGCGAGTACCTGGTTGGCGATGACCAGCGCGCTCTTCGGATACAGCAGCATCTCCATCGCCGCCAGGGCCGGCGTAGCACCGTGCGCCTCGGCAACGCTGTCGCCCTGAGCGAGCTGGTCGGCGGCGTCCAGCTCGATGTCCATCCGGATGGTTTCAGTGGGCGGCCCAGCCAGCCGCATGGCGAGGGTCGGGTTGCTCTGTTGGGCGGACGTCTGGGTGGTGCGCGCCTGCAACGTCCGGTTGAGCGTGTCCGGGTTGTACTGAAACACGATCACGCTCGCAAGCGGGTTGAACGGGTCGAGCCCGACGATCGCCCCCTTCATCGCCGTCTCCCTTGGCGGGGAGCGGCGGGCAGTTCGAGGCAGAACATCGCGTACGAATCCGGGTTTTGGACCGCGACGTCCGGCGACAACTGCTCGAAGCGTTTCTCCTGCGAATACACGTCCTGGCCCGGGCCGAATCCGAGCCCGCATAGATGGCCGCACTCGTGGATCACCGTCTGGATCCGGCGGTGCCGCCGATCCTCGACATACAAAGGATCTTGGGTCGGCGTGAAGGTCAGCTTCGTCGGATTGACCTTGATCGGGCTGACGATGGGTTGGCCGATGCGGTCAGGTGTCGCCGCCTCGCCCGTGCCCTGAGACTCCGGATCGCAGATCCATCGGCTGTTCTTTTCGGTATCACGCACGCATTCCCGGATATAGCCCAATCGAGTGCGCACACTCTGCACTGTCTCTTCGTCGACGGCGTGGAAGTACCGGCTGAACACCTCCTTGACCGCGTCGTCGGTCGCGCGCCAGGAGCCGGAAGGCAGCGCGTTGATTGCCCGGTCGACGTCGCCGGCCGCCTCGTGGACCGCCTCCCGGACCATGCGGTCCACCGCTGGCGGGCAGTTTCGCGGCGATGGCCGATCATGTGCTTGTCTGGCGAGCCGGGCCGGAGCCGCGGCCGGAGTCGGCACTCGGCGGCCAGTGGCAATCGCGTCGGCTGCTGCCTCCGCCTGGCGTTCGGCTGGGTCGTCCACGGCGCCGACGCGGAGCCTCGCCGATCCGGTATCACCCGCCTGCAACGTGTGCGTGAGCTCGTGCGCGATCAGGCGGCGTCCCTCGTCGGTGCCCGGTTGATACGCGGCGGCGCCGAACGCGATCTGGTGGCCGACCAGGTAGGCAACGGCCCCCACCGCGTCGGCCGAGGCGGCGGCCGCGGCGTCGGTGTGGACGCGGACGTGGCTGAAGTCGTGGCCGAAACGAGGTTCCAGATAGGACCGGGCGCTTCGGTCACGGGGATGACCAGGTGATCGGAGCACGGACGCAACTTTCGGCGTCGTCGCGACCGCGGTCGCGAGGGCATGGCCAGGCATCCGCGCCCCCTCAGAATCCGGCGTTGTCGGGTTGGGCGTCGGACCCGTTGTCCTGCCAATGGCCGGCGGTCTTAACGGCGCGGTAGTGCACTCGCCACGGCCGGAACTGGGAGACCTTCCACCAGGTCCGGTTGAACTCGAGTCGAGCGAACTCCCGGAACTGCAGACGTTGCTCGAGCGTGTCGCCGTCGGCACCGACCGAATCCGGATAGGTCCGGGCCGGGGTGTCGTCGCTCGTGATCACGCCTCCTCCGGCGTACGGGTCGTTCGTCTCGTCGGTGGTCGCCGCGTCGTCGTTTCCCTCCTCGACCGCCGCGGGGAAACCGCCGGGGGTATCCAGGCACGCGGGAGGAATCGCCGCGCCCACCGCGGGTAGCAGGCCGGCTGGATCCGCGTTGGCCAACCGACGCTGGCGACTCATGTCCCACCTGTGGTCGGCGCCACCGCTAAGCGGACCTCCGCAGATGTTGCCGACGCCCGGGGGGTCGACGGTGTTCGGGCCGTCGAGGGCGGGCCGGTCGGCATCCGTGATGAGCGATGCGGGATGGACCGTGCCGGTGAAGTGAACGTGGCCGTCCAGCTCCAGGTCGGTTGCGTGGCGAATGGGCGGCTGCATCGTCACGCCACCGCCGTCAAGCGATACGAACACCGCCCACAGCGTCAGCTCAGCCGTGCTCGCGCCCAGCCGCGCCCGAACCACGACCTTGCGGGCGGTCGGTACCGACGTCGTCGCGTGCAGCACGTCCCCGCCCGGCGCGAGCGCACCAGCGGGATTGCTCTCCCAGGTCAGCCCGCTGACCGATGGATCACCGGCGGGGACGGCGGGGTCGAGCACCGCGCGGAAGCCGACCTCGGGACGCGTTCCGGCGAGGGTCACCCAGTGCTGTCGCCCCGCGGCGCCGAGATTGCTCGGCACTGGGTACGTGATGGCCGCCCGCGGGTTGTCAACCTCGACCCGCAGGATCTTCGGCGGAGCGGCCAGGGCGCCGCCGCCCGCTCCCGCGGCGCCCGGTCCGGCACCGCCCGCCGGTCCGGCACCACCGGCCGGCGTCGGTCCGGCATCCGGCGTAGCGCCTGCATCCGGGGTAGTGCCCGGGCCGGCGTCCGTGGGCGATCCGGCATCCTGTCGCGCCACGCCCGCCCCCGGCCGGATCGCTGGGCGCGCGAGCCGTCCGTCGACCACCGCGTCGGCCAGCCGGTCCGCTTCCACCTCCTGCGGCGCGCTGGATTCGCCGACGGTCAACGCGGTCGCGGGTGTCGACGTGCTACCCGCCTGTTGCACCACGTGCGACAGCTCGTGGGCGATCAGCCGGCGGCCCTCGCCGGTGCCCGGAGCGAAGGCGCCGGGAGCGAACGCGATGTGGTTGCCGACCGTGTAGGCGCGGGCGCTGACTGCCTGCGCGGACGCTGCCGCGGGGGCGTCCGTGTGTACCCGCACCGCGCTGAAGTCATGACCGAAGCGAGGTTCGAAGTAGCTGCGCTCGGCCGTGTCTAGGGAAGCCCCCGGTGTCGCAACCGTTTGGTGCACCGCGGGTGGGGCCACCGCAGGCCCGCTGCCGTGGGCGGCGCGGTTGAGGGTGCCGTCGTGGTCGCACGTACCTGGTGGGCACTGCCGGCCGCCGCATCGCCGCAGGATCGGCAGCTGCGCTTGCGGGGTCGATTGGGCCGTGGGTTCGGCAAAGGTGATCACCGGATCACCGCCTTGGTGGGCTCGCTGCAGTTGGCGCACGGCGGCCGGTCGAAGACGCTCGGGTTGGCGGCGAGCATCGCGCACAGGGCGCCCCAGGTCAGCGGGTCCGGTAAGGCAAAGCTGGCAGCGATCAGCTGGGTGTCTTCCGGCGGGTCCCAGGTGCGAGTGGACTGGAGCTGGGCGAACTCGGAACCTAGTTGGAGGGTCAGCCCAGACCAGCCGACGAAGCGGCCGAGGTGGGCGTAGAAAATGTTGCCGGGCACGTCGGTGCGGTAGCAGTCGGACAGGGTGCTCGGGCAGAGCGTGATGGTGTTTTCACAGTCCTTCGGGCAGTTCGCCGTCGCGGGCTTGCGCATCGTGCCGGTGTCCCACTTGAAGTCGAACCGGCGCTTCGTACCGACGAGCCCGGCCCAGTCCAGCGCGGCCCGCCGGATGCCGAGCAGCGCCCCACCGATCGTGGCCGCTCGACCAAAGCCGCCCTGGACCTCAATCGCCTCGAGTCCAGCTTGGAGAAGTTCGCCCGCGCCTGGACGCGCGGCAGCGATTTGGCTAACCGCGGTCGCGGTGCGCGGCGGATTGCCGGCGGCCTTCTCGGCCTCGATGACCTTCTGCAGTACTGCGCCTTCGGCGATCAACCGCGCCGAGAAACCTTCGCCGGCCAGCATGTTGGTCGCCGTCGAGAGCCGCCACTGCACGTCCAACACGTCCGAGTCCTTTTTGGCGGCCTCGACCTGACGGAGGAACCAGTCGGTGGCATCCGGGCCGCAGCGGCGCAGCGTCATCCGCACCGTTACGTTGCGGTTCGCCGACGGGCCGCCGTATGCGCTAGTCGGTCCGTGTGCGACGAGTGTGATCGGCGCCGTGACGCCGCGGGCGGCCAGCAGGTCGCGGAAGGCGCTCGCCCGCAGGCACGACAAGGTCGTGTTGTACTGCGCCGAGAGGCCCTCCGGCGACGCGTACCCGTGCACCTCGATCGCCGTCGACAGCTTCGCCTCCGCGACGATGGTGTCCACCCACGGGTTCTGGCCGTCGAGCAGCTCGGTGGAGTCCTGGCAGAACTGCACGGTCGAGCCGACAACCGCCTTCGCATCCCCGGTCGTGCACGGGAACGGCAGCAGCGCAGCGGCGGCGATGTTGGTCGGCGTCGCTGGACAGGCCCGGCGCAGCGTGGGCGCAGCTGCGCCGGCGACGGCGCCGGCCAGCCCTTCGGCGACCGTCTCGGCTTCCCGCTCAGCTGGGTGATCAGCGGCGCCTACTTCGAGATCGGGAGCGACACCGGCCGGACCGTGGCCCTGCTGGAGGACGTGGGTCAGTTCGTGGGCGATGAGACGCTGGCCGGCCGCGGTCTGGGGCTGGTATTCACCGGCCGCGAAGCTCAGGTGAGCGCCTACCGTGTACGCGCGGGCGCCGACAGTGCGAGCGGATTCGGACGCCCGGTCGTCCGTGTGCACCCGGACCCGGCTGAAATCATGGCCGAGCCGCGCCTGCAGCGCCATCCGGGTACCGTGATCGAGCGGCCGACCCGGCTCGGCAAGTACGCGATGCACAACGGCGGGCGCGGTCCTTGGACCGCGGCCGGTGGCGTGCCGCTGCAGACGACCGTCATGGTCGCAGGTACCGGGTGGGCACTGGACGCTGCCGCATCGACGCAGCACCAGAGCCCCGGTCGGGCCGGCTGATCGTGCGCCGGTGCGGCTGGCGTAGGCGGTGCAGGCCTCAGGCATTGGCATCCCCCGTCGGCCCGGACGTCATCGCAGCCCCCGGTGGATGGTCGCCGCGATACGTTCCCCGGTTTGCCTCGGCGTGGTGCCCGGCGAAAACCGTCCGGCGTCCACCGTGGTCCGGTCGCGCCAACTCGGTGAGCCTGCGCTGAGCAGGACGGCCAGCCGCTCCCGCAACGCGTCGCCGATCGCGTCCCGGTCGCCAGCCGGGAAGCCGTAGAGCACCAGCTCCTCGATGTGCACGTCGATGTGGGTCATGCCCAGCCCCTCATCTCGACGGCGGTCAGCGGCTTGTCGAGCTTGGCGTACTCCGTCCGGGCGGCCCGGGCCAGATGCGCCATGCCGACCGGCTCACCGGCGGCTGCGGCGAGGAAGGCGGCGTTCACCGCAATGTTGCGGATGTTCCCGCCGGTCACATTGAGTCGAGCGAGCGCGTCGACATCTAACGGGCCGAGTGGCGTGGCGGCCGGGAAGGCGCGCCGCCAGATCTCCGCCCGCAGCGCGGCGTCCGGGAACGGAAACGTGACGACGAACCGGATCCGCCGGAGGAAGGCCGGGTCCAACGCGTCCCGCAAGTTCGTGGTGAGGATCGCGAGGCCGCGGTACGTCTCCATGCGCTGCAGCAGGTAGCTGACCTCGATGTTCGCGTACCGATCATGGCTGTCGCGCACCTCGCTGCGCTTGCCGAACAGCGCGTCCGCCTCGTCGAACAGCAGCACCGCACCGCCCTCCTCGGCGGCGTCGAACACCCGGCGCAGGTTCTTCTCGGTCTCACCGATGTACTTGCTGACCACCTGGCTCAGATCGATGCGGTACAGATCCAGGCGCAGCTCGTGGGCCAGCACGTCGGCGGCGAGCGTCTTGCCGGTGCCGCTGGGCCCGGCGAACAGCACGCTCGTGCCGAGCCCGCGGGCCCCGCCGACCCGGCCGAGCTGCCAGTCTTCGTACACGGTGAGGCGGTGCGCCACATGCGCGGCGACCTGTTCCAGGACCTGCCGGCACGCCAGCGGCAGGACTAGGTCGTCCCAGCCGGCGTCCGGCTCGATCCGCAGCGCGACGCCGTCGAGAGCCGGGCGCACTCGCATCCGGCAGGCATCCCACAGCGCCTCGATGCCGAAGGTCGATTCGGGTCGCGAGCCGGCACCGGCCGCCTGCCGGCAGACGGCGCGAATCGCGGCCGGCCCGAGGTCGAACTGGCCGGCCAGCCGATCCGCCGAGAACGGATCGTCGCTCTCGAGCTCGCGCCGCCACGTCGCCCGCTGTTCAGCAACGGTCGGCCGGCGGGCTTCGACGACCACCGTGGCGCGGTGCCGGATCCGCCGTGGTTCGCGGGTCCCGAGCAGCAGTGGGGCGGCCGTGCTCGCCAGGAACTGGCCGAGCGACGCTGATGAAACGTCGACGTCATCGTCGATCTCCACCAGCAGAGCCGCTCCGGCCAGCGCGCTCTCCCGCTCACACAGCCGGGCTACCGTCTCCATCTCCCGAGGATCCGGCGGCAGCCGGGCGGCATCGACGGTGACCAGCGCCAGCCCGAGCGACGCGGCCGCCGTGGCCGCGATGGTGAGCTGGGCGCCCGGGTCGGCGCCGCGGAGCTGGACCACCGGCAGCGGCCCGTCGACCTGACGCCAGGCCGTCACGACCTGTTCGGCGACGATCCGCTGTGACGGCGTCGGCTCATCGGCTGGTGGCGTCGCCTCGACCAGACCGGCGAGCCGCTCATCGAGGTGTTCGACGCCGACGAGGTAGTGCAGCACGCGCTCATCCAGGCGGAGCGGCGCCGCGGTCAGCTCACCAGGGGCAGCCTCCACCAGCCGCCACCGGCGCAGCGGGGCCGCCGGCGCGAGCGCGCTCCAGTGCGGCTCGGGCAGCGCGGCCAGGGCCAGGCCGAAGGTGGCGAATCGCCGCGCCGGGTCACCCTGGGCGGCGGCGCACGCGGCGGCGAAGCCGCTGTCCAGCTCGACGCCTGCGCACAGCAGCACGATGGCCCGCTCGAACTCGCTGAGCCCGAAGGTGTGGCAGAGCGACTCGAGCGCCGCCGCCGGCTCCGTGCCGGCCGGCGGATCGGCGGCGTGGGCGGCCGGGCCGCCCACGTGCGTCTCGAGGACGGCCCGCAGTCCGGCCAGCGCCGAAGCCAGGCCGCGCTGGTTGGCATCGAGCCGGTCCGCGCCTCCGGCGAGGGCGTCGAGGTCGGGAGGGTGGATCACGCTGGTCGTGGTCATGACAGCGATACCGCCGGGCCGGTGATCTTGCCTAGGGCGTCGCGCTCCACACCGCTGTCGGCGCCATCGACCGAGAGTTGGACGATGTACCGGTCGGGCGATAGGCCGTTGATTGGCACGGTCACGGTGCTCGAATCCGCGTCGAGCGCAGGTACTGCGAAGACGCGCCGACGCTCCCCGCTGTTCGGCGCGAGCAGCGACAGCGCGGCGGCCTGACCGGTGCCGACCGCCGGGTCGACGGTGACGGTGATCTCGCCGCTGGCCGCGGTGCCGGTGGCGGTGACCGAGGTGACGGCGGGATGCACCGTGAACGTGGCCAGGTTGGACTCTTCGCCGAGCGGGGCGAGGCGCACCTTCAGCGGTGTCGGGCCGTTGCGCAAGTCGGCCACGGTGGACAGCGCGATGGTCAGCAGGTTGGGGGCTGCCGTTGTGGGTGCGACGGCGGCGCCGCCGATCAGGATCGTGGTCGTCTCGCCAACCAGCCGGGCGCCGTGGACGGCGAGCGTGTCGGCGCCGGTGATCGGTTCGCCCGACCCGGCGTCAACCCGGTCGATGTATGGGCGGTTCAGCACGCCGACACTCACGTCGGGTTGGAGAACTGGCAGGCCAAGGGCCGGCTGCACCGGCTCGTCGATCAGGACCACCGAGGCCTGGTAGGCGACCGACAGCGCGTATGGCACCTGGAAGAAGACCGACCAGAGCTTGGAAAGCTCCTCCAGGTTGAGCGCAAGCGGGGACACCCGTACCACGTCGATCTGCTCCGCGAGGTCGGAGTCGGCGAGATCGGGGTGAATCGGCGGGTTGTCGCGCGCAGCGTCAGTGACCGCCTGGATTAGCGCCCGAGTCACGATCGGCCTGGCGTGCAGAGTGCGCACCACACTGCCAAGCACCCGCTGCGGCTCCAGCTCACCGTCGTCGCCGTAGAAGCTCAGTAAGTAGTGCAGGGCCACCGAGGCATGGGGCCGGCGGACCAGTTGGCCATTGGAGCTGCGGACGGGCAGGTCGGCGTTGCGCTGGCTGGGCTCCGGCGTGACCTGATAGAGGTAGATGTTCACTCCGGGCCCGTCGGCGTTGCCGTTCTGGTGGCTGTCCGGTCGGTCCGTCCAAGCGTGCGCGCCGGGAACGTCGACGCCGACCGCGCCCTGCAGAAGTCGCTGCAGGGCGGCGGTGACGGTCGCGACGGCCCGGAAGTCGCTCATCGCGGCACGCGTTCCTGGAGGTAGCGCTCCAACGATATGGGTGGCTCCGGTGCCGGCGGCGGCGCCGCCGAATGGTCCGGAGCGGCGGCGTGCACCTCGATGCGGCCGATGCTCACCCTGACCACGGTCGGCTCCTCGCGCCGGGGTGCGCGGGCGTCGGTCGCCGGCCCCGGTGCGCTGGCCGGCCACGCCGGGTGAGTCAGCGCTGCCTCGCTGGTGCGCCCGGAGGGTACGGCTTCGCGTGCTTGCGCGGCGACAATCGTCGGCGGCTCGGCCGGGATTCGCGCCGGCGCGGCTGGCCGTCCCGCCGTCCCGGCTGGCCCAGTGCTGGGTACCGCCGGTGACGCGTCGATCGGTGCGGGTGTCGGTGAGCCATCCGTGGCGGTCGGGCGGTGTGGGGTCGCGCTCCGGGCGTCGGCGGCGCGGGGTCCGCCCAGATTTGAGGTCGGTGCATGAGCCGGCGCGGGTGGGAGGGCCGAATCAGCGGGTACCGGTGCCGGCCGGTCCAGGCCCAAGGCTGGTGCGGCCAATGCACGGGACGCGAAAAGTTGGGGCACGGCGTCGACCGGCGGCGCTTGCCAAACGGCACGCGTCGAACCGGGGGTCTCCTGCGACGGCGCGGCGGATGCGCTCGGGTAGCGGAGTTCGCCAGATGACTGGTCCGGCGCGGCCGCACCGGCTGTCGTCCGCTCTGGCCGATCGGGCCCCCAATCCACTGCGACGTCGTCAGTCGACAGGGCGCCTGACCAAAGGCTGACGGGCTGGAAGCCGGCCGTGATCGGCTCGAACAGCGCCGGTATCCGGGGCTGGAGCGCACTGGCCCGGGTCGTGCCAGCCGCCCGGTCTACCAGCCGGCGAAGGTATCCACCGGTCATGGTGCGACCTGCTGGAGGTACAGCGCCCGCCGCCACGGGCTCATCGCCAGGATGTCCGCTTCGCGCCAGCCGTACGCACGGGCTAGGGCATGCACCTCGGCTGCACACCGACGGGCGTACGTGTCGATGCGGGTCCACAGGAACGCGGAGATGTCGAGCGTGGCGTGCCACCGGTACCCGCACGCCGGGCAGTCGATCGCAAGCACCACTTCGGCCTGCGGGTCGGCAGCGAGCATCGCCTCTTCGACCGCTTCCACCACGGGGGCCGGCAACGAGCTCACCGTGGCGGCCGCTCCGTCCGGGCCAGCCAGCACGTCTACGCAGCGGCGCAGCAGTTCGAGGCACGCGAGGTCCGGGTCGGCCTGGGCCGCGACCGCCGCGAGGTCCTGGCTATTCGGCGGACGCACCCGCAGCTCATACCCGTCAACCGTGATCGGGTGCGGATCGCGTGGTGGCCCGGCCCGGATCTGGGGGGTGGTGCAGGCCAGCTCCAGCCGTTCGTCGCAGGCCGGGCAGGTGGCCACTGCCTCCAAGCCGGGCCCGAAGGTGGTCTCCAGCAGCTCGAGCAGCTGGCCGTCCCGCACCCCGATCGGCAGCTCGGCGAGCGATGTCACCTCGGCGTGGCCCGCTGTCGCCGCCGTGAGCAATGCGAGCGGCCGTCGGGTCGGCGGTAGCGGCAACGCCCGCTCCCACGCGTCCAACACCTGGGCGGAGGTAAACGGCGTCATGCCGGCGGCTCGGTGAAGCTGGGCTCAGTGGGCTCGGCGACGTCGACGTCGCGTTCGAAGCCTTCGTTCTCGAGCTTGATGTGCTGGATCGCGATGGCGTTGGCATTCGCGTCGAGGTCGGGCAGCGCCTGATACTCCGACACCCAGCACCGGTACACCTTGTAGGCCAGGGCGAGCTGGCCGGCCTCGTTGTAGACCTCGATGATCACGTCCTTGCGGAAGTCTCGGAGCGAGACCTCCGAACCGAGCCCGGCGCCGAGGTGCCAGACCTTGTTGGCCCACCTCTCGAATTCGAGGTCGTGGGTCACGCCACGCTCCAGCGTGATCGCATTGGTGTCGCTACGCCCCGGCGACTTGTGGGTGAGACTCGGATCTCCGCCGCTGCGGTGCTTGACCACCTCCGTGGTGCGGGTCAGGTTGCCGACCTTGCTGATCCCGGCCACGTACCGGCCGTCCCACTTGACGCGGAACTTGAAGTTCTTGTACGGGTCGATGCGGGTGGCGTTGACGCTGAACTCGGCCATGGACTGCCTCCTACGCCTGCGCCTGGCCGGCGAGTTGCTGGATCCGGATGATGACGAACTCGGCCGGCTTGAGCGGGGCGAAGCCGACGACGATGTTCACGACGCCCCGGTCGATGTCGGTCTGTGTCGTCGTCGTGCTGTCGCATTTGACGAGGTAGGCGTCGCGCGGCGTGGTGCCCTGAAACGCACCGCGAAGGAACAGATCCTGCATGAATGCGCCGACGTTGAGCCGGATCTGGGCCCACAATGGCTCGTCGTTGGGCTCGAAAACGACCCACTGCAGGCCCTGGACCAAGCTCTCCTCGATGTACAGCGCGGTTCGGCGGACTGGGAGGTATTTCCATTCGCTGGCCCGTTGATCCGCGCCGAACAGGGTGCGGCCGCCCCAGACGACCGGGCCGTAGATCGGGAAGGTCCGCAGGACGTTGACGCCCTGCGGGTTGAGTGCCCCGCTGTCGCTGTCGTTGAACGTGACCGCCGGGTTGCCGCCCCGGATCGATGCGTCGATACCGGCCGGGGCCTTCCACACGCCGCGGGCTGCGTCGGTGCGGGCGATGATGCCAGCGACCGTCCCGCTCGGGCCCACGTTCCGTAACCGCCCGCCGGCCAGCGGATCCGTCATGGCGAGCTGGGGCGCGTACACGGCGGCGTTAGGACTGGGCACCCGGCCGACCGCGGTGAGCCAGCTCTGGACCGCCGCCACGTCGTTGGCCGGAGCCGGGTCAACCAGGAGGAACGCCCGCTTGCCCTCGCAGTAGGTCTCGGCCAGGCCGATGACGCTCTGCTGATCCGAGTTCGCCAACCTCCAGGTGGCCGGAAGGCACAGCAGGTTGAAGATGAACGGGTCGATCCGATCGAGCGTCTCCCAGCCGTCCTGCAATGCAGCCGGCAAGCCGGTCAGCGACAGCCCGCCTGAGGCGTCGAGGGCGGTGCCGGGGGAGCCGCCGGTCAATGCGCCGCCGGTCGGTGAGTGATATGTGCTCTCGGGAGCGTTACCTGCCGCGTCGGGCGTGGCCAGGGTCGGCCGCAGGCCGACGTTGCCGCTGCCTTCCTCCAGCCGGACCAGCGACGAGGCGGCATTGACCGCGTCGACGACGTATCTCGAATCGGTCTGGTCCATCGAGACCCCGAGGTAGGACTCGGTGGTCGCGACCGTCGTCACACCGGCGACGGTGCTGGTCTCCTGGACGAAGAGGTTGAAGGCTGTCGCGGATGGGGGCACCGTCTCGGTCGCCGCGACCCGGACATCGTTTCCCCACGCCCCGGGGTTGGCCGCCTTGACGGTCAGGACGGTCCCCGGCGGGGAACCATTGCTGAGCGCGAGCGTCGCGGTGGCCGGCGCGCCGAGGTCGATCCGCACGATCCACGCGTTCTGCCCGCCGTTGAGGTAGTACTGCAGGACGCCGTAGCTGGCCTCACTGGCGGCGTCGACACCGCCGAAGGTCCGCTCGAACTCCGCGAAGCTGGTCACCCGCACCGGACTGGTCACCGGCCCGCGTGGGAAGTAGTCGACGAAGGCGGTGTCGGACGTCGCCGCGCCGGTGATCGGGTGCACCCCGCTGGGGATCTCTTCGACATAGAGCCCGGGGTAGGTGGGTGTTGCGGGCATGGGATCTCCTCAGCTCTCGACCGTCTCCCAGACGCGCGCGTACTCGTTCGCGACGCGCCGCCACGTGTGTTGATGGCAGAACTGCCGCGCCGACCCGACGAGGTGCTCGCGCAGGCCGGTGTCCGACAGCAGCCGCGCTACCCCCTCGTCGAGGTCGGACGGCTGATAGGTGACCTCGGCGAGGTCGGTGAACCATCGGGTCGGCGAGGTCAGCACCGGTACCCCGGTCGACAGCCCGATCCGCGCGGCGCCGCTTGCCGAAGCGTGCGGCACGTCGTCGTACCAGAACACCAGCACGTCGGCCTCTGCCGCGAGCCGGTGTGCGATGCGTTCGGCTGGCAGGTATCGGCGGTCCCACCGCACCGGTAGCCCCGTCGCCTGAGCCGTCCAGCTATCAGCGGCAGCCTGGTCGCGCGGATGGGCAAGGAGCAGCAGCTCGGTGCCGGGCACCGCGCGCAGGACCTCGAGCAATCGGCCGAACCCCTTATGCGGTTCCAGGAAGCCGAACCCGCCTATCACCCGGCCGCGCTTACGCTTGCGCGGCGGAAAGAAGGTCGGACAGCCGTGCGGCACGTTGACCACCTGCTTGCCGGGCCAGCGCGCGCGCAGTGTGCCGGCGCCGTCCGCGGTGAGCGCCAGGAGCGCGTCCGCGGTCGCTTCGAAAGCGCGCCCCGCCTGGCGTACCGAATGCTCGGTGATGACCACCGGCACGCCAGCCTCACGGGCCCGCAGCGCCCGCTCGGTCAGCGTCGCGTCACTGAACAGGCCATCCTCGTGCTCGACGTGGAGCAGCGAAATCCGGGTCGGATCTGGCGCTGTCGCTGTCGGGAACAAGCGAGGCTCGCGCGGAAGGCAGCGCAGCACGGCGGCCGCATGCTCCGCAACCCCGCACGGCCGGCCCCAGCTCGGCACCCAGACCGCGCGCCGGCGTCGCAGCGGGCGCCGGGTCTTCGCATGCTGCTCCATGACCGAGAGGACGGCGGGACCCTTGCGCCAGACGTCGCGGTGGCGGTGCGCCCAGGCGGACGCCTCTCGGCCGACATCGGCCGCTTCGGCGCGATGCGTGGCGACCCAGCGCAGTCGATCGGCGACGGCGTCCACGTCGGGTACGGCGCGCACGCCGCAGTCGCCGTACCCGGGCTCGTAGCACGGCTCGAAGCGCGCCGGCGGAACCGTCAGGACAGCACCCGACGCGTCTCGGCACACGTCTCCTTGGCCCTCGGCGTCGAACGCGATGACCGGGAGGCCGGTCGCCATGCCTTCCACCAGTGGCAGGCCGAATCCCTCGTTGCCGAGCGCCAGCAGCAAATCAGCGTCCCGGTACCACTGCGCGATACCCCGGGTGGCTTCGTTCTCGGTGACGACCCGGATCCGGTCGTCACCCGCCAGCCCGGTCGCGCCCAGGCCGAACCGGGACTTGATGACCAGCCGCGCGTCCGGATCCCCAGCGAAGGCCTGGCCCCAGGCGGCAACCGCCTCCGGAACGTGCTTGCGCGGGATCGTGGTGCCGACGATGAGCGTGGTGATCCCGGCTCGCGGTGGTCGCGCCACGTATGGGTACACCGCCGGGTCGACGCCGTCGGGAACGACCGCGATCGGCACGTCCACTCCGCTGCGCCGGCACACGTCCGCGACGAACCGGGTCGGCACGATGACCGCGCGAGCCAGGTTGAGTCGCGCCGGCCAGTCTGCCGGCAGCCGGCTCGACTCCCACATGGTGTGGATGAACAGCTCGCGTCCGGTATAGCGGTTCAGCTCTGGTCGTAGGTACGACGAGTACAGCACCGGTCCCGGCACGTTGGGCCCGGAGCGGGCTAGCAGGGCGCGCAGGTCGGCCGACAATCCGCGTTCGTCGAGCGTGAGCGGCGCCAGATTCACCCGAGCGCCCGCCCGGGCCAGGCCCAATGCCAGGTACTCGGCCATGCCGCCGTAGCCGTCGTACACGAGGAAGTCGGCGGCGACCGTGATCGCCGTTTTCCGGCTCTCGGTAGCCGGCATCGCGCGGCCGCGACCGCCAGATCGGATCGACGCGTAAAACGGCTGGTCGGGGCCGATCAGCGCGAGGATTGCGGCCAGCTCCGCGATCTGCCAGCGCGGATCGAGTAGGTCCTTCGGTCCGGTGTTTCCCGGATGCAGCAACGCGACGTACCAGCTCGGGTCGGCCATGGTCCGCAGCCGGTTCGCCGGCAGGCTCCGGACGAAGGCGGTGTCCTCTCCGACGTCGATGTCCGGGAAGGGGTTGGCTTGCCACGCTTCGCGCCGATACATCAGCGTCGGGCCCGCCAGCCACGGTGGATCGTGCGCCAGCGGTCGGTAACGCCAGGCATCGCCGGCGATCGGCCGCAGGTAGAGCAGTTCGCCGAGCCCGCATGCGACGAAGTCAGGAGCGTCACCGCCGGTGAGTGCGGCCACTTGGTGGCTGAGCCGATCAGCTCGCATCCAGTCGTCGTCGTCCCAATGCGCGATGAGCTCACCGCGGGCGGCCTGGCACGCCAGGTTTCGCTTGGTCCCAATTGGCTGGGGACGGTTCAGCCGGAGGTACCGGATGCGGGGGTCAGCGGCGAGCGCATCGCTGACCGGAGCCACCCCGTCGTCGACGACGATGAGCTCGCGGTTCGGGTAGTCCTGGCGCAAGAAGTAGGCGACCGCCTGGTCTACGAACGCGGGCCGGTCCCGCGTGGGCATGATGCAGGTGACCAGCGGCGCGCTCACGGCCGGTCCTCGGGCGGCTGGACCGCGGCCGCACGGCCGAGACACCGCCGTACCGTCGACACCAGCCCCTCCCATCCGGCGAAGCGCTCGACGTCACGGGTGGCCGCATCTACGACCTCGCCGTGCATGACGACGCCTTCGGGATTCACTACGACCCGGAGGACCAGCGCGACGGCGCGCCGGCCGGCGAGCGGATCTTCACGCCGGTGATCGCTCAACGCCACCTCGAGCTAGAGACTCCGACCTTGGGTATACGCCCCAGCGGTGATGGCGCCCTGAGCTACGGCCGAATACTTGCCTCACATCTCGATGAGAAGTGACTGACGTTCGACTGAGATCGTGCGCCTCAGAGACCACGATCGCAGCGCAGCACTGAGGACTCACGGGCCACCCTGAAGTCAGATCGCAGACCGGCCGAGTCGCAGTTGCTCAAACAACTCCTCGGTCGCCGCCTCCGGTTCGGCCTGGAACTCCCGACGCAGGATGTCGCGGCACAACCGGTACTGCTTCATCGCCTGAGCCCGTTGCCCCAGCCGGGCACAACAGCGCATGACGACGCGATGCGCATCCTCCCGGCATGGGTCATACAGCAGTAGTCGCTGCGCGTACTGCGAGGCGGCCGCGTAGTCGCCGGCGTCGCAGTGGTGATCCGCGAGCTGCGCGAGGACGCCAAGGTAGAGCGCGCGCAGCCGCTCACGTTCGATCAGCATGCGCAGGCTGTTACCACCCGGGCAGAGATCGCCCCGGTAGATTCGGGTTGCCTCCTCGAACGTGGCCACCGCTCCCGCGCGATCACCCATTCGCAGCCGTCGCATGCCCGTCTCGGTGCAGGCGTCGAAGCGAAGCGTGTCAACGTCGATGCCGGCCGAGAGGTTGAGCCGGTACCCGTCATTGGTGCGCACGAGTGGCGGAAGACCGGCCAGCGCATCGGCGAGCAGCCGGCGCGATGCGTGCACGAGGGTGTTCAACGACTGACTGGCCCGGTCGGACTCGATCTCGGGCCACAACGTCTCGAGCAGTGCGTCCCGCGTGGCCTGCTGGTGTTCGCGCAGGGCGAGGGCCGAGAGCAGCCCGTTCATCTTGCCGCCACCGCGAAGCGGCAGCTGCTGCCCGTGCTTGAGCACCCGGAACGGCCCAAGTAGGCAGATCATTACCGGCGCGCGGCGATCCGGTTGGTCGTGGCCACGCTCGGCAAGAGACGTCGGACTGATCACCGGTTGACCTCTCGGTCAAGCGGTGAACGGTGAGCAGCGCCGTGACATGATCCGGCCTCGCGGGTCCGGGAGCAATCGAACGCAGCGACGGTCCGGGCAGAGGTGGCGGTCTTCATGCGCGGCTCCCGGGCAGCAGACGGCGGGTTGCTGCCGCCGGCTGGCAACTCCGACTCAGTGTCTCGTTGATCTCCGGAGGCGGCAAGGAGCCGGCAATCGGATGCAAGGGCGATCTGCCGCGGCTGGTGCCTTTTCGCGCAGAGTATTGCAAATGTGCGCTCTTCATATCGTCGACCTATATGAGGTCGGCGGGACTTTGCGCATCGCCGATGATGCGATCACCTTATGCGGAAAAGCGATACCCGGCCGACGGACAAAGACATCGTGCTCATCACGGCCGAAAGCCCCCGACCCCAGATCCGATCAGCCAACGCAACAATGCCCGCGAGCCTCTATGTCGAAATGTTCTGTCGGCGGTTTCGCTTGCAGTACATCGTGGTACGTCAGATCGCGGTGCGCACGGCAGATCGCCACGTAGTGCTTCGCCAGCGCCTCGAGGTCGTCGACGGAGTTGCCGATCGCGAGGTCAGCTTCTCGAACTCTCCGTAAATCGGCAGTCGCCCGTCGCGGTTGATCTGGCTGCGGTGTGCCACAGGATCGTGACGAACAGTCCCAAGGTGCAGACGTGGACCGCGGTGCACCACAGGCAGATAGCGCCCACGCGGAACAGCTCAGCCCAGAGCAGATAGATCACCATGGCCATACCTGCCGCGGCGCCGGCGACGCGCACCGGATCCAGGCGGTGGCGCCGCCACGCCGACGGCAGTACCAGCAGGGTCATCACGGCGAAGTAGGCCACCCCCAGCACAGCGACGGGGATACCGCCCAGTCGAGACCAGCTACTCGTGGTCACCTTGGCGCAGTTGATCGCGGCGCTCTCCGGACAGGCAAGCGCAGTCGAACCGCTGTAATGCTCGACCGTGAGATAGATCGAGATGGCAAGCCCGACGCACGCGAAGCAGAGCGATGGGATGCTTGTCCGAGCAGGCAGTCGCCCGGCGGCGGGATGCTGGGCGGGCATGCGCTAGCCGGTCAACGCGGCGGTCGCGGTCGTCACGCCCGGCGACTGACACACCGTAGCCGGCCGGCCATTGGTGATCTGGCAGATCGCGGCCGTGATCAGATTCGCCGTGCCGTCCACGGCCTTGGCGATCGCGGAGTAGGGATCAGACAACGCGGCCGCGATCTGCGTCTGTGTGTTGCCCTGCAGCACCTGCGGGCTGTAGGAGGCACCGGAGATCACGTACCGGCCACCGATATCGATAAACGGAATAGACCCGGCCGAGTCGGTATACGGCGGTGCGTCGTATTTGGCGAACAGCGCCTGGTCCGCCGCGGAGAGCGTGTCCAGCGGTGCGTACTCGCCATTCACCACCTGGTTGCTCTGGATCTCCCGACCGGTGAAAGAGAGGTAGTTGCTGGCGTAGCTGGCGCCGTGGAACGTCAAGGTCGCCGTGTTCGGGTAAACATCGCTCGGCGAGGATGCCGTCTCACCGAGGCCAGTGAATGTCCCGAACCGCGACAGTGCCACCGCCATGGCCCACCGCTCGGTCGCGCAGTACGGGCAATACTCGGCGCCGACGTAGACCACCCGCGGCTCGCCGTTAGCTGTCAGCGCCGGCGCGGTGATCTTTGTCGGTTTCGTGGTCGCGACGCCGACGCCGATCTCGTTGAGGGCGCTGGCCGGAACCGCCGTGACCTGTGTGACCACGCTGCTGGCGGCCAACGAGGCCGTAGGCCCGGACTTTGGGCCACCCGCCCCGGTGGCGACCTTGACGATGACCAGCACCGCGACTACGGCAACCACCAGCATGAGGGGCGCGCCCGCCCCGAGCACCATCCGGCGACGGCGGGCTGCGTCCAGCTGGGCCTCCGCGACCGCGGCCTGTTCCGCGGCCAATCGCTGCCGAGCGGTTAGCCGCTGTTTTCCAGCCGATCGTTCCGACGGCACGTTGTGATAGCGGTGCGGGCCGATGCCTCGTTCCCACCGCGCGCGCATTCACAGCCGACGCCCAGATCTGGGATGCCCCGGCCTCGACGGTCGGACTGCCCGGAGCAATCAGTGATAAGGGGCGCCGAACCCGCGATGGTCATCATCCAGCTCGTCCCGCGGCCAGAGCCTTCGACGACCGCAAGCGGGCCGAAGGCAACACAACGGCCAAGCCGTACTCGCCCTGCGCCGGCGCCGCGAACGTACCGACCCAGGCCGGCGACTTCCCGACAGTGATCTCGTGGGCGGGCCACAAGTGTGCTCGCCACCGACAGACGACGGGCCGGGCTTTTGCCACCAGAACGCGCGCTTCCAGAGCGTCGAGATCGATGTCGCGCCCGGGGCGCTGCCGAGCACGATGATCGCCCAGCGGGCGACCGAAACGGTGACCCGCACTGCGCAACTGTCGGTCAGCGGCCTCTCGGCCACACTGACAACGCCTGGCGTCGGCCCGGTGTCGGGTGCGACGGTCGTGTTCAGCGCGGTCAAGGGCGGTCAGGCGCTGTGCACCGCGGTGAGCGACAACACGGAGTCGCCACCTGTCCCACGGTGCTCAAGCAGCCGAGCGTGGCCACCGCGGCCTTGGCCGCCAATCTCGCACTCGCTGGCTACAGCGCCGCATACACCGGCGACACCTCGCACACCGCCGCATCCGCGACAGCGAAGGTCGTGCCAACCTTGCCGTGAACGACGATGCCCGACTCGTCGTCACCCAGCTAAACGTGTGCTCGCTGACCGGTCGTTCACACGGCGAGCGGTCAGCGTCCGCGCCGTCATTCGCGGATGTTGCGTCGCCCTGGCTGCGGTCGCCGTCCGGAGAGAGCTTCCACAGCTTCTTCGATGCCGACAGCCTCCTGCTCGACGTCTTCCAGATAGAGGCGCCCGGCCACGATCTGATCGTCGGCGACCTGGAACAGGGTCACCCCGCGCACCTCAAAGAGCTGCCCGTCGCTGCGCATGCCCGACCAATGCCATTCAGTCCAAATCGTGTCGGCGTCATGGATCGACCGCAGCACCTCGGCGCAGAAATCCGGGATGCCCGCAAGCATCGCCGCCCAGTTGGCACGCATCTGGTCTCGACCGGTAAACGCTCGGCCCGGGTGGGCCGGTTGCACGCTGTGGTAGTCCTGGTGAACCAGACCGACAGCGCTGTCCAAGTCATGTGCATTCAACGCAGCCACCAGCCGATCGACCACGTCCGTCATCGGCGCCTCCCGCAGACCAGCGCTGCGCACGCTTCAGCTCCAGTATCCATGGTTGTCGCGGATGCCCCGGCCGGTCCAGCGGTCGTCTCGGCGCTGATCGTTGATTCCGGCTGGACGCCTAGCGTTCCGATGCCTAGACTGCGGAGGTATGTTGGGCGGGTCGTTGAAGAACAACGTGGATCTGCTGCTGATGGGTGTGCTACGCCACGGCCCGGCACACGGGTACGCAATCATCGCCGCGCTACGCGAGCGTAGCGATGGCGAATTCGATCTGGCGGAGGGCACGATCTACCCCGCACTACACCGACTCGAGCGGGCTGGCCTCATCGAGAGCTCGCTCGAGTCGGCGCAGGGGCGACGGCGACGCACGTACGCGCTAACTGCCCGCGGCCGCAAGGAGTTCACGAGCCAGCGACGGGCGTGGCGCAGCTACGTCGCGAACATGCAGGCGGTGATCGCATGAGCGAGACCCCGATTGAGGACTACCTCGACGAACTCCTACGCCGAACGCGTGCCGACGCGCGGACCACGCGACGGCTGCTGGACGAGGCCAGTGACCACTTACACGCGACGGCGGCCGAACTGCACACCGACGGCATGTCGCCACAGGAGGCCGAGACCGAAGCCGTGCGCCGGTTCGGGCCGGTGACGCCCATCGTGCAGGCCACGTTCCGTCGATCGGTCCTGGCTCTCGTGTTCGAGACGCTGCGCGCCGCGCTGTTCTTGGCCGGCTGCGGGCTCGTCGCCGTGGGCATCAGCGGACTCGTGGCCCTGGTGATGAACCTGTGGGCCGGACGCTCGTTCGTCGGCGGGCAAACCGTGTTCCCGGGCCCAGGTCCGTCGGTCCAGGAGACCGCAGACGACGCGGTTGTGCTGCGTATCATCGCCGGACTGGTCGGACTTGTGCTGCTGCTCGGCTATCTTGCCTGGCGCCGGCGCAGCAGGGTTGCGTCCCTCCTTCCGGCCGGCTTGGTCGACGGGCTAGGCGCGGCCGCGTTCGCCGCCGGCACCGCCGGGCTCGCGATCGCGTCCGCCGACCAAGCCGCCCAGGGCGGCACCCCCGGTGTCGGCTTCCCGCTCAGCGGCGCACTAGTCGCACTTCCCGCGACCGTGTATTTCTGCATCCGCGCCGCTCGCGCGCTGCTGCCCGCCCGCACCAGTCCGCAGCAATCCATCTGAGTGACCGTGGCTCGGCGGTCGACTGCTCCCAATCGACAGATAGCGAACGCGCCGAGATTGTGCCGCGGCTGCCTTCGCCGCCGGCTTATGGGGTTGGCGCACGCTGTCGTCAGGCCGTGGCTTTCTCGAGTAGGTCGATGATGGTCTGCTGCTCGAGTTTGGCGGCCTCGGACCCGACACCGCCGCGCCCGGTGGTCCATCGGGCGAGATCGGAAGGTGTCGAACCGTG
Source organism: uncultured Actinomycetota bacterium (assembly GCA_963779485.1). Lineage (GTDB taxonomy): Bacteria > Actinomycetota > Actinomycetes > Mycobacteriales > Jatrophihabitantaceae > CAVVJA01. Next base: position 283,322 of record CAVZYJ010000018.1, read on the forward strand.
GTCGTTCGTCGAGCCGGGGTCGGCGCCGGCGCGCAGGAGCGCCTCGACCGCAGCTGAACATCGGTTCCGCACTGCTCGATGCAGCGGCGTTACGCCACCTCGGGCTGATGCGTTCGGGTCAGCGCCCGCGTCAATCAGATAGCTGATGACCGCCCGCTGGCGTATCGGGTTCCAGTTCATGGCGCCGGGTACACCGATGACCGCTGCATGCAACGGTTCGGCACCGCGCCGGTTTCGCGCGCGGACGTCAGCGCCTCGCGCAACCAGATCACGAGCAAGCTCGACGTTGTACGCGAACGCCGCAGCGTGCAGCGCGGTATCGCCCTCATAGACCTGCGCGTGACACTCGGCGATGAAGAACTCGTCACGGCGCGCCAAGCGGGCGGTAGCCAACAACGGCGCAGCGTCAAGCGATGCCGTAACGACCGAGTGATCGCCCACCGCGATTGCTGCTAGCAACCTGGCCAGGTCTCCGTTGTTGCCCACGCACCACGCTAACGCGCCCCGCAGTCCCCGCGACCAGATACTCAACTGACCGTCGGCATTGACTCCGTCGCTTTCGTGCCGTCATCCACCGACCCTCGGAGGCTTGTGGTTGCGTTGGCCGTCGCCAACGCGCCGTAAACCTTTTCGCTCATATGAGCACCTAGATGCGCAATTTCGTAACGACTCTTGACAACGACACGACTCAGCGGGATCTTGATCTGGGTCACATTCTGAGGATTGGTCCGCTCAGTTGAGCGGCCGCTGACGAGGAGATCTCATGGTTCGTGGCGCGCCCAAGCGGATCCTGGCAATGATGGTGGCGGTGACCGCGGCGTTAGCCCTGACGGCGTGTGGTGGCCTTGGCTGGGCCGGCGGCAGCGGTAACGCGGTGCGCGTTCTGATGGTCAACAACCCGCAGATGGTGGATCTGCAGAAACTCGCCGGCACGTTCACGCAGCAGACCGGCATCAAGGTCGACTTCACGGTGCTTCCGGAGAACGACCTGCGGGACAAGGCCAGTCTGGAATTCGCCAGTCAGGCCGGCCAGTACGACGTGGCCACGTTGTCGAACTTCGAGATTCCGTTTTACTCGAAGAACAACTGGCTCACCCCGATGGATGATTACATCGCCAAGGATCCCGGCTTTGACCAGGCCGACGTGCTCAAGCCCATTGCCCTGAGCCTGACCGGCCCGGACGGGAAGATTTACGGCGAGCCGTTTTACGGCGAGTCCTCCTTCCTGATGTACCGCAAGGATGTCTTTGCGGCCAAGGGTTTGACTGTGCCGGATCATCCGACGTGGGATCAGATCGCTGATATGGCCGCCAAGGTCGACAACGCGCAGCCGGGAATGCGAGGCATCTGTTTGCGTGGGGAGCCCGGCTGGGGGCAGGTGCTCGCTCCGTTGACGACCGTCGTGAACACGTTCGGTGGTACCTGGTTCGACAAGGACTGGAACGCCCAGGTGAACGGCCCTGGTTTTACCGATGCGACGAACTTCTACGTCAATCTGATCCGCTCACACGGTGAGATCGGGGCCGCACAGGCCGGCTTCACCGAGTGTCTCACCGATCTGGAACAAGGCAAGGTCGCGATGTGGTACGACGCGACGTCCGCGGCCGGGTCACTTGACGGACAAGGCTCGCCGGTCGCCGGCAAGATCGGCTACGTCCAAGCACCGGTCAAGCTGACCAAGAGTTCGGGCTGGTTGTACGCGTGGTCGTGGGCGATCGAGAAGGCCAGCAAGAACAAGGACAACGCGTGGAAGTTCGTCTCGTGGGCGTCGAGCAAGAATTATGAGGACCTCGTTGGCACCAAGCTGGGCTGGGCTCGGGTACCGGCCGGCAAACGGATGTCGACGTACCAGAATCCCGATTACCTCAAGGTCGCCCACTCGTTCGCCGGGCCGACGCTCACCGCGATCCAGACCGCCAACCCGATCTCACCGGGCGTTCAGCCGCGCCCCACGATCGGCATCCAGTTCGTGGATATCCCGGAGTTCACCGACTTCGGCACCGCCTCCTCCTTGGCGATCGGTTCGGCGATCGCCGGCAAGGAATCGGTCCACAGCGCGCTGGAAACCAGCCAACGTTTAGCCGCGAACGCCGGCAAGCTCTACCAGAAGTAGCGGAGGACGAGCGATGGCAACACAGGTAACCGACGCCGAAGTACGGCCGTCGCGTATCCGCCGTCGAGCCGATCGCAGCGCGGCGCCGGGAGGGCCGCCGACCACCTCGCGCGAGCGGTGGGGGCGCCGCGCTCCGATGCTGCCCGCGCTCATCTTCCTGATCATCGTCACGCAGCTGCCGTTCGTGGCGACGTTGGTCATCTCGTTCCTGAGGTGGAACGCGCTCTCACCGCAGACACGGGGATGGGCGGGCCTGGACAATTACAAGAAGGTGTTCACCGATCCGGCGCTTCGCTCGTCGGTGATCTTCACCATTGTGCTCACTGCAACCGTGGTGATCGTCAGCTTGCTACTCGGCTTGGGTATCGCGCTGCTGCTCGACCGGGCGTTCCTCGGGCGAGGCGTGGTGCGCACCATGATGATCACGCCGTTCCTGATTGTCCCCGTCGCGGCAGCACTGCTGTTCAAGCACGGCATCTACAACGCCAGCTACGGTCTGATCAACGGCACGTTGACCTGGATCTGGGATCTATTCGGCGGCACCGCTCCCCAGCCGGACTGGCTCACCGACTACCCCAAGATCATGATCGAGGTCCAGCTGATCTGGCAGTGGACCCCGTTCATGATGCTGATCCTGCTAGCCGGTCTGCAGTCACGCGACCCTGAGGTGATGGAGGCGGCACGCGTCGATGGCGCCTCGACCTGGCAGATGTTCACCTACATCACGCTGCCGCACATGCGCCAGTACCTGGAACTCGCCGGCCTGCTGGGCACGATCTTCATCCTCCAGACCTTTGACGCGGTGTACGTGATCACCTCCGGCGGCTTGGGCACGGCGAACCTGCCGTACACGATCTACCAAACGTTCTTCAGCGCGCACGACTATGGCTTGGCCTCGGCGCAAGGCGTGGTGGTAGTGGTCGGCTCGTTGATCGTCGCGACGTTGGCGCTGCGCACGGTGTCGGGGCTGCTACGCGAGGAGAAAACCTGATGACCACCGCAGTAGCGCGGCGTCCCGTCGCGGTCACCGACACGCGGCCACGTCGCAAGTGGCGGGCCGGCAACGCCCTGCTTGGTCTCCTCGCTTGGGTGATCGGCGTGATCTTCATCATCCCGGTGTTGTGGATGGTCTTGACGTCCTTTCACAGTGAGGCCGACGCCAGCACCAATCCGCCCAGCATCGCCGCGCCGCTCACCCTCCAGGGGTACCGACAGTTCTTCGGGCAGGGCACCGGCACCAGCCCGTGGCCGTACCTGTTGAATTCGATCACAGCGAGCGTCACCTCGACGATCCTCGTGCTCCTTCTGGCGTTTCCCGCCGCGTACGCGCTCTCCATCCGGCCCGTGCGCAAGTGGTCGGACGTGCTGTTCTTCTTCCTATCGACGAAGATGCTGCCGCTGGTTGCCGGACTTCTGCCGATCTACCTGTTCGCGCAGAAGGCTCACATGCTCGACAACCTCTTCATACTGATCATCCTTTACACCACAATGAATCTGCCGATCGCGGTCTGGATGATGCGGTCGTTCCTGGCGGAGGTGCCGATCGCGATCATCGAGGCGGCCTCTATCGACGGTGCCGGCGTCCTCTACACGATGCGCAAGATCGTCGCGCCGATCGCGGTGCCGGGCATCGCCGCCACTGCGCTCATTTGCTTCATCTTCAGCTGGAACGAGCTGCTGTTCGCCTTGGTGCTAACCGGGGTGCAGGCGCAAACGGCACCGGTGTTCTTGACCAGCTTCGTCACCAGCCAGGGCCTGTTCCTGGCCAAGGTGTGCGCGGCCGCCGTCGTGGTGTCAATACCCGTAGTGGTGGCCGGCTTCGCCGCGCAAGATAAGCTCGTACAGGGCCTATCCCTGGGAGCCGTGAAGTGAGAGCCGCAGTCATCAAGTCGGCCGGCAACGTCTCCGTCGAGACCGTCGACGACCCCACGCCCGGCCCGGGCGAGGTGATTGTCGAGGTCGCGGCCTGCGGACTCTGCGGCACCGACCTGCACATCCTCGACGGCGAGTTCGCTCCGTCTCTGCCGGTGATCCCTGGGCATGAGTTCGCCGGTCGGGTCGTTGCGTCCGGCTCTAACGCGATCGATGTGCGTGATGGTGATCGGGTAGCCGTCGATCCGTCCCTGTATTGCTACGAATGCCATTACTGCCGCATCGGCCACAACAATCTATGTCTGCGATGGGGAGCGATCGGAGTGACCGCGCCTGGCGGGGCGGCCCAGTACGTGGCCGTGCCGGCGGCCAACTGCGCGCGGCTGCCCGATCACATCGAAACGGCCGATGCGACCTTGATAGAGCCCCTGTCCTGCGCGGTGCGCGGCTACGACGTGCTGCGCAGCCAACTCGGGTCACATGTGTTGATATATGGCGCCGGCACGATGGGCCTGATGATGCTCGAGTTGGCCAAACGCGTCGGCGCGGTGAGCGTCGACATCGTGGACGTCAACCCGGACCGCCTCATGGTGGCCACGCAGCTCGGCTGCTCGAATGCCGTTACCTCCGCCGACCGCCTGGAGCAACCCTTCGGATGGGAGCTGGTCGTCGATGCCACCGGCAACGACAAGGCCATCCAAGATGGTCTCGGGCGAGTCGCACCGGCCGGCACGTTCCTGCAGTTCGGAGTGGCTGCCTATGCAGCTCGGGCCACCATCGAGCCCTACAAGATCTACAACCAGGAGATCACTATCACCGGCGCGATGGCGGTGCTGCACAGCTACGAAAGGGCCGCTGAACTGTTCGCCGCAGGGGTGCTCGACCCTAGGGTGTTCATCACGGACCGGCTGCCCCTCGAGCGCTACGCCGACGCGCTGGACACGTTCCAGGCGGGAAGAGGTCTAAAGACCCAAGTGATCCCCTAGCGTCGGACGCGGAGTGCCGGCCCGAAGGGTGCACTCCGAGGAAGGGCCCGCCGCTGGCTCCGAATCTTGAGCGTGTGCCAAACTGAAAGTCGAGCTGCTCAGGTGAGCGGTCAGTGGCACGAGGGGATGCGATTGATATGCGGACCGGGCCAGCGCAACTGATGTTGATGTCCCGTGTCGCCCGCGGCTACTACCTCGACGGCCGATCGAAGAGCGATATCGCCGCCGAGCTCAACATCAGCCGCTTTCGTGTCGCCCGACTTCTCGAGGCGAGCCGCCGATCCGGGCTCGTTCGCATCGTGATCGAGCACGAGGGGTCAATCGATACCGATCTTTCGATGCGTCTTCAGTCGACGTTTGGCATGGCGCACGCCGTGGTGATCGATATTCCGGACGACGACGAGGTTGCTTTGCGCGGCCATCTCGGCGAAGCGGCCGCCGAGCTGCTCCAAGAGCTGGTCACCGCCGATGACGTCTTGGGCCTCGCCTGGGGCCGGTCGCTGAGTGCGATCGGGACGTCGCTGACCGACTTCGTCCCATGCCCTGTCGTTCAGCTGACCGGTGCGCTGTCACGTCCGGATGCGAGCGACGTACTCGAACTCGTACGCAGGGTGGCCCGGGTCGGTGGCGGCCCGGCGCACGTGTATTACGCCCCGCTCGTCGTGGCCGACGCCGCGACCGCGCGCGCCCTAAGGCGCCAGCCGGACGTGATGCACGCGGCCGCCATGTTGCCGGCCGTTACCGTCGCGGTGGTCGGCATCGGCGCCTGGGCTAAGGGACTGTCAACCGTCTTCGATGCCGTCGAGCCCGAGATCCGGGAGCGTGTCCGGCGCGCCGGCGTCATCGGAGAGATCTCCGGGGTACTCATCGACAACGACGGCAGGGAAGTGATCAGCCCGCTGAGCAAGCGCGTCATCGGCGTAACCGGGCAGCAGCTGGCCGCGATCAAGGTCGTCCTTGGCATTGCCTACGGAGAAGGCAAGGTCGACGCCGTGCGATCCGCGCTCACCGGAGGTCTGGTGACCAGCCTCGTGACCCACTCCGCACTGGCACGACGACTCGTCGAGCCGGTGCCCAGCCACCCGTCTGATCCTGCCCCCACCGATGCAGCTCGTGTCTGACGCTGACGTTCTGCCCGGAGGGACCGCGAACCGCGGCCTCGTGCTGCGGATCGGCGATACCGTTCACCGGCCGCTCGGCCGGCACAGTGTGGCCGTCCACCAGCTCCTGCGGCACTTGGAGGGCTCGGGATTCACGGGCTCGCCCCGCGTGCTCGGCACCTATGGTCAAACCGAGGTCCTCAGCTACATCGACGGGCGTGCCGCATACCCTCCGCCTCCCGAGTGGGCGCTCACCGACGATGCCCTAGTCACTGTCGCGGAGCTGCTGCGTAGCTATCACCAGCACGTGGTCGACTTCAAGGCTGGTACCGATGGCTGGCAACGCGCCGTGCCGGCTCGGTGGAGCGGATCGCTTGTCACGCACAACGACACCAACCCCGCGAACATTATCTTCCGCAACGGCGCCGCGGTCGGATTGATCGACTTCGACCTTGCCGCGCCTGGCTGCGTCGCCTGGGAGCTGGCTGTCGCAGGCTGCTTTTGGGCGCCGCTGCTCGATCCTCGCGACGTCGTCGACTCGCGCCACGATCGTGGCATCCGACGGTTCCGGCTCCTGCTAGACAGCTACGGTGCCTCAGCGGAAGTGCGCTGGAATGCCGCTCAGGCCGGAAGAGCCGCAAACGACTGGATCGCCGAAATCATCGAGGATGGCAGTAAGCGGGGTCATCCAGCGTTCGCCCAAACCTGGACACGCACCGCCAGCTATGTACCGGCGCGCCCGCCGGTGGATCGAGGCCCACGTCCACGAGCTGGCGGAGCGTCCCCAAGCTCGTTGCTGAGTGATCGACTCAGGGGACGGCCCCCTTCGACGGCGCCACCTTCCCCATTGACAGCGGGACCGGCTAACTGCCCCCGAGGTCCGGTGCCGATAAATCAGGGTCTGATTCCGGATACATCCCGATGCCTCAGATCAGCGGCCACGCGATCCTGGTGCATGAGCGGTCATCCCGACCGCGACACGAGAGAGAGGACATCATGAATTCCATTCACGACCTGTTTCGCGCGCAGGGGCTGGTCCGCGTCCGGGACGGTCGCGTACTCGGCGGCGTGATCGCCGGGCTCGGCCGCCGTATCGGCCTTGACCCGTGGCCGGCCCGGCTGCTGTTCATTCTGGCGCTGTTGGTCATCCCGGGCAGCCAGATCCTGCTGTACCCGATCCTGTGGATCCTGATGCCGCTGGAACGTCCCGATGAGTCCCCAGTGGCTGCCAACGGCCCGACCGGCGGACCACAGTTAGCGTGAGCGCGTATTTCGGCGAGCAGCCGCTCATCCTGGTTGATGTCGAGGACGAGCGGCTGCACCCGAAGCCCGCTGACGGGCCAAGGTCGCGGAATCACCGACCCCACGATCAAGGTGTTTCGTGGCCTGCGTGCCCTGTATAGCGACCCGGCCTGGGCGCTGACCGTCGGAGCGAGAAACGAGTATTGACCGACCCGGTGCGGGGGGGGTTCGCTTGTCAATGCGCCATACCGAGATCTTTTGTCGTCGCTGTGCAGATCCATCAGGCCAAGCGCGCAGGACGGGGGTCATCGAAGGGTGCGGCGCCGCTGAGGAATCGGGATGAGCGTCGAGGACACGCCGGGGCGCTGCGGGGTCAGTTGGCCGACCACGTGGTGAACGGCCGATATCGGGTGGAGAGGGGTACTTCATGGCAGTGAGCGAAGGCGACGAGAAACTGGCCGATGCCGGCAATCAGGTGGGTGGCAGTCGGCGGTCAACGGCCGCGTCGGCGCCTCCAGAGGCGCAGAGCGCGGCGGCGCCGTCGCCGTTTCCGCCGATAGCCGATTATGCGTTCCTGTCTAATTGTCATACCGGGGCGCTGATCGCGCCCGACGGCGCGGTCGACTGGCTGTGTGTTCCGGGTTTCGACGCGCCGAGCGTGTTCGGCACTCTGCTCGATCGTCAGGCGGGCTATTTCAGGCTTGGACCGTTCGGGATCAACCATCCGACCCAGCGGGTGTACGAGCCGGGGACGAATGTGCTGGCCACCACCTGGAAGACGCCTCGCGGCTGGGCGATTGTCCGCGACGCGTTGACGATGGGAGCTCGGGTCCATGCGGATGAGGTCACGCCACATACTCGGCCGCCGGCGGATGACGACGCGGATCATGTGCTCGTGCGGACGGTCACGTGTCTGGAAGGCAGCGTGGAGATCGAGTTGGTGTGCGAACCGGCTTTCGACTACGGCCGGTCGGCGGTGCGGTGGACGATGGTCGACCAGGACGGTCACGCCGCCGACGCGACCGGGCCGGGCCACACGATGCGGCTGCAGTCGGACCTGCCGTTGGGCATCGAGGGTGGCCGGGTCCGAGCGCGGCACGTGATGCATCCGGGTGAGGAGATGTACTGTTCGCTGTCCTGGGCCGGCGACCTGGCCTCGCCTCGTGACGTCGCGGAGGCGACCGCGCGAATCGATGCTACCGGCCGGTTCTGGCGGAACTGGCTTGGCCGAGCGCGGATGCCCGACCATCGCTGGCGTGGTCCGCTGCAGCGTTCCGCGTTGGCCATCAAGGGCCTCACTTATATGCCGACTGGGGCCACGGTGGCCGCACTGACCACGTCGCTGCCGGAAACCCCGGGCGGGGAGCGGAACTGGGATTACCGATACACCTGGATGCGTGATACGACGTTCACGCTGCGGGCGTTGCATTTCTTGAATCTGGATTGGGAAGCCGACGAGTTCATGCAGTTCATCGCCGACTTGGAGGCCAACGACGACGGCGCGCTGCAGATCATGTACGGGATCGATGGTCGCAAGGACTTGACCGAGTCGACCCGTGACGACCTGACCGGTTACGCCGGTGCGCGGCCGGTGCGCGTCGGCAACGGTGCGTTCAACCAGAAGCAGAACGACGTGTTCGGTGCGGTGCTGGATTCGGTGCTGCTTCATACAAGGCGTAGCGACCGGCTTCCTCGCAGCCTGTGGCCAATTGTCCAATCGCAGGCCGACTGCGCAATGAGGGTGTGGCGAGAACCCGACCAGGGCATCTGGGAGGCCCGCGGTAAGCCGCAGCACTACGTGTCGTCCAAACTGATGGGCTGGGTCGCCCTCGACCGCGCGGCCAAACTAGCCCAGATCCGCGGGGACAGCGCGTTGTCGGAAACGTGGAGCGCTACCGCGGACGAGATCAAGGCAGACATCCTGACCCACGGGATCGATAAGAACGGTGTGCTGCGGCAGCACTACGACACGGACGCCCTCGACGCGTCCACGTTGCTCGCCGCGATCTTCGGCTTCCTGGCACCCGAGGACGAGCGGCTACGCAATAGCGTGTTGGCCATCGCCGATAATCTGACCGAGAACGGCTTCGTGCTGCGGTACCGCACGAACGAGACCGATGATGGCATGTCCGGCAAAGAGGGCACATTCCTGATCTGCTCGTTCTGGCTTGTGTCAGCGCTGGCCGTCATCGGCCAACAGCAGCGGGCCCGCGATCTCATGGAACGCCTGCTGCGGGTCGCCTCCCCGCTTGGGCTGTATGCCGAGGAATTCGACGTCGACACCGGCCATCACCTCGGCAACTTTCCCCAGGCCTTCTCACACCTCGCTCTGATCGAAGCCGCGTCCCGCATCATCGTCGCCGAGAGGCTCGCGGAGATCTAATCCCATGCGTCAGAGTCCCACGAGTCGATCGTCTCGGACCGCAGCGGGCCCGAAGTGGGTGGGACCAAATCGAGGGTCAGTCTTGTTGTGTATGTCGAAGGAGGAAACATGACGACGACATACCGCAAGAACCCTAAGGTGGTTGCTGCCCTGACGGCGCAGCAGTACCGAGTTACCCAGGAAGACGGCACGGAGCCGGCGTTCGTCAACGCATTTTGTGACAAAAAGGATCCGGGCATCTACGTGGACGTTGTCTCCGGCGAGCCGCTGTTCGCGTCCATTCACAAGTACGACAGCGGAACGGGTTGGCCGAGCTTCACCACACCGCTCGAGCGCGGGAACGTGGTCGAGAAGCTGGATTCGAGCCACGGCGTGGTGCGCACTGAGGTTCGCTCGGTGCACGGCGACAGCCACCTCGGGCACGTGTTCACTGACGGTCCGGCCGACGCGGGCGGGCTGCGGTACTGCATGAACTCGGCCGCACTGCGGTTCGTCCCGGTGGCCGAGCTGGAGGCGGACGGCTACGGCGAGTACCGCCACCTGTTCGACGGCGCGGAAGGGAAGGACTAGTCATGACCGACACCACCGAGCGCGCCGTGCTGGCCGGCGGGTGCTTCTGGGGCGTTCAGGAGTTGGTCCGCCGTCTGCCGGGCGTGCTCGCCACCCGAGTCGGCTACAGCGGCGGAGACGTACCCAATGCGACCTACTACAACCACGGCACGCACGCCGAGGCGATCGAGATCATCTTCGATCCCGACCGGATCTCCTACCGCGAACTGCTGGAATTCTTCTTCCAGATCCACGATCCGACGACGAGAAACCGCCAGGGCAACGACATCGGCCTTAGCTACCGATCGGCGATCTTCTACACCAGCGACGAGCAACGCCACGTCGCCGAGGACACGATCGCCGATGTCGAAGCGTCAGGCCTCTGGCCGGGCAAAGTGGTTACTGAGGTGTCGCCAGCCGGCCCGTTCTGGGAGGCCGAACCCGAGCACCAGGACTACCTGCAGCGCTACCCGAGCGGCTACACCTGCCACTTCATCCGGCCAGGCTGGCGTCTGCCACACCGGGCACAGCCCGTGGTCGGCTAACACCAAACCAGAGCAGTTCATACGAAACACCGGCGGCCGGACCAACTCAGTCCGGCCGCCGGTGGGACGTTCCCCGGGTGCGGGGGCCAGCGCCCCTGGACGGCGCGCTGGCCCGTAGCGCGGGCCGGCCGAGCATGATCGAGCCGTGAGCACTGTTGTGATGCACGCGGTGGTTTCAGTCGACGGCTTCATCGCGGACGCGGGCGACGAGGTCGGTCCGCTGTTCGACTGGTACTTCAACGGCGACGCCGAGGTCGTAAACGGCGGACCGTTCAAGGTCTCCCAGGCCTCGATCGGGTACGTGCGCCCGATGTGGGAGCGCATCGGGACGACCGTGATCGGGCGACATCTGTTCGACCTGACCAACGGGTGGGAGGGCACGCCGCCAGCCGGCGAGCACATCGTCGTGGTGACGCACCGGCCGCGGCCGGACGGCTGGCATCCCGAGGCGTCCTGCCGCTTCGTCAACGACGTGGGCGCGGCGATCGCGGTGGCGAAGGAACTCGCCGGTGCCCGCGACGTGGCAGTCGCGGCCGGCGAAGTCGGCGGCCAGGCCCTGGCTTCTGGCCTGGTCGACGAGGTTGCGATGGACGTCGTGCCCGTCGTGTTCGGCTCCGGTAAGCGCTATTTCGGGACGGTTGCCGCGCAGCACCTCCTCGAAGATCCCGACGTAGTTATCCAGGGTCGCCGGGTGCTCCATCTCCGGTATCGGATTCGTCGCTAGGCGCTCCGGACCAAGAAATCCGTCAGCGTCACGCTCAATGAGGCGCGGAGCCGTCTGATATCGAGCAATGCGCCGCCTCGAGAGGCCGCCGGCTTCGGAACGGTCCGGTGGCCCCCGCTGGCGTGGCCTGGCGGGCAGGATGGCCGGAAAGCGAGGTTGAAGGGATGGGCTTATGGCGCGGGTGGCGGTGACCGGCAGCAGCGGCAAGCTAGGCAGGGCGGTGGTGGGCCATCTGGTGGAGGAGCACGGATGGGACGTCGTTGCGCTCGACCGGGTCGCCTCACCGCGCGCCGACGTGGTCTCATCGGTGGTCGATCTAACTGACTACGGCCAGGCCGTGGAGGCGCTGACCGGGATCGATGACCGGCACGATCGTGTCGACGCGCTGGTGCATCTCGCCGCGATCCCGGCGCCGGGCCTGTTTCCCAATGCCGTCACCTTCGCCAATAACATCACCGCGTCCTACAACGTCTACAGCGCAGCGATACGGGCCGGCGTGCGGAAAATCGTCTGGGCCTCGAGCGAGACGGTGCTTGGGTTGCCCTTCGACGAGCCGCCGCCCTACGTGCCGGTCGATGAGGACTATCCGCCTCGTCCGAACAGCACATATTCGCTGGTCAAAACCCTCGAAGAGGAGTTAGCCCGCCAACTATGCCGGTGGCACCCGGACCTGTCCATGATCGGGCTGCGCTTCAGCAATGTCATGGATCCCGAGGACTACGCCCAATTTCCGTCCTACGACGCTGACCCCCGGCTGCGTCGGTGGAACCTGTGGAGTTACATCGACGCTCGGGACGGGGCGCAGGCAGTGCGGCTCGCGCTGAACAGCCAGACCGTCGGCGCAGACGTGTTCATCATCGCGAATGCCGACACCGTGATGTCTCGACCGAACGACACGCTGCTGGCACAAGTGTTCCCGACCGTCCCACTTACCCGGCCCGTCGGCCCGCACCAGACGCTGTTCTCGATCGACAAAGCACGACGTATCCTCGGATACCAGCCACAGCATTCGTGGCGCAACGAAGGCGCGGACACCTCTGTAGCACCCCGATCCGACCCATAGATCGGTGCGCCACGAGCAGCCAGGCGGCCTGGCATCGCGCACCGGTTGCCGTGCAGACCATGACACCGAGTGCGAGTCGATCATCGGTTCAGTCTCCGTGCCCTCGGCGGCCTACCGACAATGCAGCACCGCCCGAACCCGGTGCAGCTGCGGCCCGGAATCGGTCCTCCAGCGTCGGCAAGGAGGCCCGATCGTAGCTTCCGCCTAGGCTGCTATGGGTGATCGCCATCGGCACGTCTGGATGGAGTTACGACCATTGGACTCCGCAGCTCTACCCACCCGGTCTGGCTGCTCGCGACCGCCTGGCCCGTTATATGGCGACGTTCTCCACAGTCGAGTTGAACAGCAGCTTCTACCGCTGGCCTCGTGATGGCACCTTCCGTAGCTGGCACGACCGGTTACCGGCAGGGTTCGCATTATCGGTGAAGGCGCCCCGCGGCCTGACCCACGCCAAGAAGCTCTACGAGCCAGAGGGCTGGGTGCGGCGCATCTCGCGGTCGTGGCGCGAGTTGGATGACGCACGGGCTGCCCTGCTGGTCCAGTTGCCCCCGACGCTCCCGCGCGACGACCAGCGGCTGGATTACTTCCTGAGGTGCCTGCCCGAGCGGCTCCGTATCGCCGTCGAGTTCCGCCACTCATCCTGGAACCACGAGGACGTCTTCCACCTGCTCGAGCGACACAGCGCCGCCTATTGCGTCATGAGCGGCGCCGCTCTGCCCTGCATCCTGCGGGCCACCACCGATTTCGTCTACGTGCGCCTCCACGGCCCCGACCGGCACTACCTGTACGGGGGCTCATACAGCGACACCGACCTGGCCTGGTGGCGGGACCGTATTAGGGAGTGGGCTTCGACCGGCAAGGACGTATACGCCTATTTCAACAACGACGGCCACGCCAACGCCGTGCGCAACGCCCTACGACTGCGCGAAATGCTCGGGTAACCGGTCCGAGCCCAACAGAATGCACCACCCGGCGGCCCTGTGAGGACTGTCGGAGGGCTGGGGCAGCCTGGCGAGCAGGCAATGACTGGAGGAGGCACCGTGGCTGTCAGGTTCCAGCTCGTCATCGACTGCGCGAATCCCGACCTGCTCGCCCGCTTCTGGGCGGCCGCGCTGGGGTACGAGCTGGAAGCGCCGCCGGACGGCTTCGCCTCATGGGACGACTACTGGCGCGATATGGGGCTCCCCGAGGAGGACCTCGAGATCGGCGAGGACCGCATCGCGGACCCCGGCGGTGGCGGGAGGGTGTGTTGTTTCGACGTGATCTTGGACTTATCGACACTATGCGGCAGTAAGTCCAAGATCACGAGATGCTAGCCGGCGCATCGACAGCGAGATTGTCTCGGACCCCGAAATCACGTCGTGCCGTACATCTGCCGCGCCGCTGCTCCCGAACGAGGCGGCTGGTGCTACCGCAGCCTGGATCCGCTGATCGCCGACGCGACCGATTGCAGCACGACGAGATAAAGCAGCTGCCGGTAGTAGAACTGCGTTATCGGCAACGCCCACACGGTTCGCAAGCTCTCACCGTCCAGCCGTAGGGCGACACACGCCGACAACATCTGCAGCGCGATGAACACTCCCCACGCGATCAGAGCGGCGCGCACGTCGAGGAACGCGAAAGCGTAGATCAAGTACAGGTCGATCATCGGTGCAAGAAGCGGCTGCACATCAAACTGCGCGGGCGGATCGAGGTCGTTGACCGGGATGAGCTTGCCCGCCATCGGCAAGCAGGTCACCGTCAAGTTCGACAAGAACCTGAAGTTCGTGGTCGTCGAGGACGGCATGGGTAAGTGATCATCGACCGGCCGCGGGACCCCGCCGGTCGCGGCCGGTCACCGGGGACGCTGGGATTGCGTAGCGTGTCTCGTGTGTCCGGCGACACGGTGATCGAGTTTCCGACCGGATCGAGCGACGAGCGGCAGCTGTTGTTGAACTGGCTGCGGTTCTTGCGCGGTGCCGTTCTGCGCAAGGTCGTCGACCTCACCGACGAACAGGCGCGCTGGCGACCCGACGGCGCCTTGATCAGCCTGCTCGGCATCGTCAATCACTTGACCCACGTCGAGTGGCGCTGGATCGACGGCGGCATCCTCGGCCGGCCCACGGACCGTACCGAGGGCGAGTTTCATCCTGGGCCCGAGCTCACCCTCGCGACGGCGGTGGCCGCCTATCAGCAGCGCGCCCAGGCGACGGATACGGTCATCATCGAAATGCCGTCGCTCGAAGTGCCGTGCACCATGCAGGACGGCACCGACTTGCGGTGGGTCGCGTTGCATCTGATCAACGAGACCGCGCGACACGCCGGGCACGCCGACGCGGTGCGCGAGCTACTCGACGGCGTGACCGGCGAGTGACTGCCCGCGCTGGCAGCCGATCCACGCCTGCACCACCCCGCCTGTGCTGGCGCGGGCCGGCGCCGATCAAGCCCAGAACGCCGTGACCGTCGGCGGATCCCCCATGAACTGGTCCACCGACCGCACGCGACCGGACTCGACGGTGAAGAGAAGAACCTGCATGTCGATGAATGTGCGCCCATCCGGGCGCCCGGCACTGATCTCGGTCAGTACGGCGACGTGGCCTGAGCCGTCGGTCATGAAGACGACCGGCAACGGCCGTAAGGTGCCGGCAGTGAGTTCCATCGACTCCCCGAGGAAGCCCATGATGGCGTCTACGCCGACCTTCAGGCCGCCGAGGCGATCCGGATTACGATGGTTCCACGTCGCGTCCGGGTGAAAGGCAGCGGCAAAGGCGGCTATGTCACCGGCGGCGACAGCCTCAAAGCCTCCGCGAACGACGGCCACGTCTGCATCGGTGGATGTGCTCGTCATGGCCATGATGACTCCTTGAGTGCGCGGTGTCGGTGTTCGGAAAGACTAGGCACGGACGCGTCTCGCCGACATCGATCGTTCGGTCGATGCGGGCCAGCGGAACTTGGCGGACGTTCAGCGAGTGCCGACGAGGCCGTGCCGCATCGCAAACATCGCCAGGCCGGCTCGCGTCGAGACCTCGCACTTCGCGTAGATGTGGACGGTGTGCGTGTGCACTGTCGACGCCGAGATGAATAGCTGGTGTGCGATCTGTTGTTTGGTCTGTCCGGCGGCCAGCAGCCGAAGTACCTGGAGCTCGCGCTCGGTAAGGTCCACCGGCAGCGGCGGGAACGATGCGGCGGGGGCGTCCGCCGCGGCCAGCACGGCGCGGACGGCGTCGCGATCCAACGGCATCCCGGCAATAACCCGCGCAGCCTCGACCGGCGTAAACGGGGGCCGGTGTGGGCGCGCCTCGCCGAGGGCATGCCACACGTCTGCGGCGGCAAGCAGGTTGGCGATCCCGCTCAACTCACCGGCTCGCACGCCGGCCGGGTATCCAGTTCCGTCGACCCGCTCGTGGTGGCGGCTCACGATGGCCGACAGCGGCTCCAGCGCGGGCGAGCGGGCGAGAATGCGTCCGGAATGGTACGGGTGCAGCCGTACCAGTTCCCATTCATCGGCGCGCAGCGCGCGACGCTGTTCCCAGACGCCGGTGGGCACGGCGACCCGGCCGAGATCATGAACCAATCCGGCCCGGTAGGCCAGCACCGGGTCAAGCGGCGTTGCGGTGCACGCGGCCCGGGCCAGCAATGCGACACCTCGTGAATGTCCTTGGAAAAACGGCGATTTCAGGTCTCCGGCATCACCGAATCCGGCGAGCGCGTCGTCGAGATCGGCGTTATCACGAAATACTCGAGGAGGCTGTGGCTCGCTGTCCACAACGGCGGCCCACACGTCGTCCGGGTCGGACAGTTCCACCAGCGCCCCCGGTGCGGCAAGGAAGATCGCGGCGATCGCAGGGTCTAACGCCCGGCCCGACCAGCGGGCGACGGCCGCTGTTGCCGCTTCGACGCCGCCTATGGCGTCGAACATGACCGCCCCGAACCCGACGGCCGCAAAGCGCGCCGCCTCCGAGACGTCGTCGCCCGCGAGCCCGGCCGGTGCACCGTTTCCGTCGAAGCGCTCGAACGCACACAGCACCGCGCGACGGACACCGTCGGGTAGCCGCAGACGTCGCGCCAAGTCGGCGCCTACCTCGCAGTCGGCCCGGGCGGACTCCTGAACGATCTTGGGCACCCTTGGGATACGCGCCAGTACCCGCACCTTCTCAGGGCCGTGACCGAGACCGGCAAGGAAGCGTAGCGCTTCGGCCGGTCGGGTCGGGTCAATGAGATCACCGCGCGCGCGAACCGCGATATCGTCGCCGCCGAGCGCCGCGGCGGCCTCGTGTGAGGTCGCTGCGCACCCGGCAAAGCGCATCAGGGTCGCGTAGTACACATCGCCTAGCGCAGCCGAACCCAGTCCCGCGCGACGGGCGAGCTCGGTGGCCAGCAGACACGCGCGCATGGCCTCACCGCTTGGATGCCCGCGGGTCAGGTCGCTGGTTACCGACAACGCCGCGACAACGCCAGCAATGCCGACCCGCTCGGACACGACGCGAGTCTAGGGGGGCGGCCCAAGTGACGCTGGCGATGAGGTTTGCATCCCGTCAGCCGGGCGTTGGCCGGCGTGCCCGAGAGACCATCGATGCATCGCTCGTACCTTAAGATTCGGCAAATCGACCGATGGGTGATTGCACCCCGAGACCGTTAGGGAGGTCGCAAATGAGCCTGAACTACGACGTGTTCTCTGTGGACCCCAAGCCGATCCCCAGTCAGATTCCGGGGTTCGAGGCGGCAGTCGGCCAAGCGACGTGGCCGCCTTCCACGTCAACGTTGATCTGGGGTGACGACGGCGGCGGGTTGCTGGTGGACTGCCTCATCACGACCACGGAGGCGGTCGCGCTGGCGACCTGGGTTCGCTCGCATGACCGCGAACTGGATTACGTCTATATCACCCACCCGCACGGGGACCATCTGCTCGGCCTGCCGGCAGTTCTGGATGCGTACCCGAACGCCAAGCCGGTCGCACTAGCCGAATCCATCGACGCCATGGCGGAGCAGGTCTCACCCGCGTACATGCAGGTGTGGAGCGCATTCTTTCCTGGTCAACTGCCGGACACGCCCGTCGTGCCCGCTCCACTTCCGGGCACGAGTATCCCCATCGGAGACGCAGTCGCTACCGTGGTCCCGGTCGGAACCACAGATGCCGACCTGTCCAGCGTGGTTCACCTGCCCGCCCTCGGCCTGGTCGTCTCCGGCGATGTGGTCTACAACCAGACCCACGTGTGGCTGAGGAGGTCCACACCGGAGTCACGGGCCAGCTGGAAACGCGCACTCGATACAGTCGCGAGCCTCGGCGCCGACAAGATCATCGCTGGCCACCGACATCCGCAAGCAATCGATGATGATGCGCAGCGCCAGATCGAGGACACTCGCCAATACATTGCCGACTTCGAAGCTGCGTTGGCCCGCAGCTCCTCCCCGCTCGATCTGATCGAGCGAATGATGTCGATCCACGGAGACCGGGCCAACCCATACACCCTCTGGGTTGCCGCATACGACCTTGCCGGCGAAAGGCCTGCCTAGTCCCGACGCCGATCCGCTGGCCCGGTTGGCGTGAGAGGCGGGCCGGCCGTTCGTCCAGCTGCACCGGTTCGTCGATATGCCGAGCACGGTGTCGATCGAGATGGGTACGAACGCGAGGTCGGTACTCAGCGATCTTTCGATGTGGAATCGTTGCCCGGCGCTCAGCCCGCGGACTTCGATGCGCTTGCACTCGGGGTGGGCGAACCCGGCGAACTCGATGGGATGGTCGGGTCCGGACTGGGACTGGGACTAGGACTCGGGTTTGGGTATGGGTTTGGGTTCGAAGGGGGACCGCCGGCCGACGCGCAGGTCGGCGCAGGCGATCCCGGTTTGCCCGTGAGCAGATCTGCATCCGGGATCCACCGACCGGGTCCGATTTGATCCCAGTCCGTGCTTGAGTATCCGCCGGTCGGCGCTTCGACGTAGTCCGTTGAAGCGTGACACGTCACGGTGATGAGCTGGTCCCCCGTGAGGGCATCCACCGGCGCCGCCGAGTTTCCGGGCAGACTACGGACGTAAATGGTCTTCAGGCCTAGGGTGCCGAACGGCCCTGTCGCTGCAGATGGCCGTAGGGATCCCTCCGTCGGCCGGTTCACATTTCCGGTGCACGCGTTCCGGACCGGATCAGACTTGCCGGTGCGCACGTCGTGGTCGTTGATCCAGCCGTGGTCGGTGAAGTGCCAGAGCTGATTTGTGCCGACGACCTGACCGTAGAGATCGCAGATGACATTCACCCGCACGGTTCCGGCCACCACCTGTCCGGATCCGTAGGCGTATGCGGAAGGCCCGGTGTAGGCGCGCACGTCGCCGACCAGCGGGTAGTTCGGCGATGCCGGTCGACTTGCGCTCGTGTTCCCTGTGGCGTGGGGCAGGCTTTGGGTCGGCGCGGGGGATGCGGAAGTCAGACTGGGCCTGGTGGTCGGGTGGCTTGCCGCGCGCTCGTCGGACGTGATGACGCCCCAAGCGATCCCGCCGCCGATGAGGAGAATGATCGCAAGCAGGATCGCGATCCAGCGCGCCCGGTGCGGCCGGGAAGATCGCTCGGGCGGCTCCCTGGCGGCTATCGGTGGGCCGGCTGGCGGTGGCCCGGCTGGCGGTGGAGAGTCCGGTGGGCGCCCTGGCGGCTTGCGCGGGGGCTGGGCTTCCTCCGGCAGGGGATGCAACGGCGGTTGCGGCGGCGGGGTGATCCGGTCTTCCGACCTGCGTTCGATGCGATCGAAGATTCGCCCGTCCGAGGCGCGCAGGAACAGGACGGGAGTTGCCCATTCTTGGCTGAAGTCCGACAGCATGGCCTTGCGCGCGCTCGTGACTGCTTGATCCACTGGTTCCCCGTCGGCAAGCGCGCCGTAGAACTCGTTCGTGAATACGATCGCTGCGCCGTCGGTGATCGGAAACTGCATCGCGACCACGGCGGCCGCCTCTTGCTGGACTAGCCCTTGGGCCATACCGCTGTAGGCGTCGAGGCTGTCGGTGGTGGCTGTCCGGCAGGCGTTCAAGACGACGAGGCGGAGCGGGTCGTGATCGCGGACGTGAGCGCCGAGTTGGGCCGACGACACGTTGACAGCGCGTCCGTTCGGATCGCACAGCGCAAGTACGCCGTCCCGGGTGCGCGGGTCGAAGTCACCGTGACCGACGAAGTGGAGCACGTGCACGGGGTGCTGCCGAAGCCATCTTTGCAATTCGATCAGCGACGCGTATCGCAGCCTATCGACGACGACGAGACCGGATCGTTCGGTCTCGGCGAGTGCGTGACAGATACTTGCCCATTCATGTTCTACGTCGAGCCGTTCGAGATCATTCGGTGATGAGATGACGACGAGGATGTGAAGGGGCCCGCCCACGATCAGGGGCCGCGGCGGGTTCCGGACATCGAGATACCGGACGATCGGCGTGCGGTCGGATTGCGCCACGAACCGTCTCTCGCGACGGTCATAGAGAAACTCCCATGGCAGGCCCGCGAGCGCCGGCACCTCGGCAAGCCGCAGCCGCAGGCGCACGCCGCGGTCCCGTTCCCGAGCGTTGTCGACACTGCGAGACCACGCCTCGCGAACGTCATCGCGGAACACCGCATCGAACAGTCCTGATCCGAGGTCCTGGGATGCCTGGGTATATGGATCAGCCATTCGCCGAGTCCCGCTTCGACCGGGGTCCAGCTTCAGCAGAGCGTTCTCGAGCTCGACATCGGAGAAGGGGAGCGAGGACAGGAGGACCGGTGTGTCGCCGACGGCGGAATGGGTGACTCGAACCCGAAACTGACCCGCGTCTGCCCCTTCGATGAGCACATCGAAGTTGTCGTAGAGGCGCGATGACATCGGATTAACCCGTTTCGGCCCTGTCCTCTGATGTCTTCCAGGAAATCGTCACCGAGAAGTTCGCCGTTGCCGCGGTCGATGCGATGATGGCACCCGCTGCGGCCGAGAGCTCGACCCCAAAAGTCACCGACACCTCGTTGGGCCGCTGCGGCAGGCGGGAGAACGTGTCCGCGAACGCCATGGCGGCAGGCCTCAGCCGCTCGACCGCTGCCTGCATCGTGCTTGTGGAGCGTTCGAACACGTCGCGGGATCCGCCGCCACGATAGACCGGCCGATCTGACCCGAAGCTGTCATTGCGTTCGGTGGCAACCAGGATCATGCCGCCACCCTCAACGGGGAATTCCACCAAGGTCGACATGCTGCCCCCTGCGGCCGGCCCCGTTGGTTGAGTTTGACATTGCCAGGTTTGACATGGCCTCGACCTGAACGTGACCTATATATATGGAGCCGCGAGACGCGGCCAAGATACGTTGACGGCGAATTCCGGGCAGACAACCTCACAACGGCTGTGGTCCATGGTCAGGCAATGGACCTGGTTCAGGTTGTCAACAGCGCCTGAAATTTGGTTCTCCTCGGCACGGCGGCCAGCTGCCCTGAGCAGTGCATCGCCGCGCATGGCGCCGGTATCACTAACCGATGAGGACGTCGAACAGATCGACGTACTGGACAAGGTGCCGGTCGCCGATGAATTCGTCTCGGACTCGCTCCCGGGCGCCGTCGCATCATTTTGGTTGACGCCAGCCAGGTGGTGACGAAGGACGCCGTCAGGTGGCGCGGTTCGTTACCTGTTACGCAGGGAGATTTCGTCCGTAACGGCGATGGTGTCCGCTTCGATGGATCGTAGCCCTTCGCCGAGACGTTCCCGGGCCTGGCGCAGGAGCCTCAGCGAGCTGGTGTTGGTGCGCTGCGCGACGAACCGCTCGGGGCTTGCTCCATGCTCTTCGATGAGGTGGGTCTGCAGTGCGGCGGCAACTTCGTCGACCGCCTTGAGCGCCTGGTAGATGGCCCGTTCCCGAGCAGTGTCGTCAACCATGACGCCAGTATCCGACGCGCCAGGCGTGGGTCGCTAGCGGAGCTGGCCAGTCTGATCAGGATCGGATCGAGCTGGGCCGCGCTCTGGGCAACGCCGAGCTGACCAGGAATGAGTTGAAACGCGGGCGGCGTCGAGCAACTCGCTCCGATGTTCAGGCGGCGGCGAGGACGGCGACGCGCCGACTGGTGGTCAAGCGGGCACCGGATGGGCCGATGTAGGTGCCGGAGGTGGGTGGCACGTCGGCGTAGTCGCGGCCGGTGGCCACGGTCAGGTAGCGGGCCGAGGCCGGGACGCCCTGGCACGGGTCGAACGGCATCGCGACGGCATGCTCGGCGTGAGGTATCACCACCTCGACCCAGGCGTGTGTGCCGCCTTGGCCCAGCAGGTGACCGGATACGTAGCGGGCGGGAAGAGCGAGCAAGTGGCACAACGCGAGCATGATGTGCGCCGAGTCCTGGCACACCCCGCGCCCGGCTGCGAGCGCGTCGGCCGCAGTGGTCCGTACCGAGGTGACGCCGTACTGGTAGGTGATGGCCGAGTGCACCGTCTCGCAGATCCGGGCCGCCAGCTCGAGCGGGCTGGCATCGCCGCGGCCGAGTTCCCCGGCCAGTTCGCGCAGCCGCGGGTCGGGTGCGGTGAGCCGGGTGGCGTGCAGCAGGCGCGGATCGGTGAGCGCGCCCGCGGCCAGCCGCACCGGGCCGTCACCATGGACGCGTTCGAGCAGGGCCGCGACCCGAAACTGCACGCTGCACTCGACCCGCTCGGCGCGTAACCGCAGCACCGTGTTGCCCCGCGCGTCGCGTCGCGTCACGCGCCGGGCGACTGCGCCGTGCACGTCCACCCGATGCGCACGAAGGTGCTGATTGCCGTGTCGGGCCGGCGGCAGCACGACCAGCCGGTGACGCAGCTGATGCACCGGCTCGGGATAGTCGTAGCGGAAGCTTTGCTCGAGCAGGTAGGTCACCCGGTCGGCACCGTCCAGATCTATGTTGCGATCGTCGAGCACGGGTGTGTGCCGTAGTTGCTGGTCGAGCATCATGGAGGCACCTCCGCGGCGTGCACGGTCATGCCATGCAGCCGGGGACCGCCGAAGGTGGTGGCCATCGCCACGTCCGAGGCGTCGCGGCCTCGGCCGATCACCACCCGGCCCTTGCGGCGGGTGCCGTTGCGCGGGTCGAAGGTCCACCAGCGATCGTCCAGCCACACCTCCATCCAGGCGGCAAAGTCCATCGGAGCGGGGTCGATCGGCACATCCATGTCGGGCAGATATCCGAATACGTACCGGGCCGGGATGTTCAGCGCCCGGCAGAACGAGATGGCCAGATGGGTGAAGTCGCGGCAGACCCCTAGCCGGGTGGTGTTGACGTCGACGGCCGTCGACCAGGCCGTCGAGCTGCCGTAGCGGAAGGTGAGGTGGGAGTGGACGTGATCGCAGATCGCCTGCACCCGCTGATAGCCGGGCGGATGGGTGCCGAACCGGGCCCACGCCTCATCGCCGAGCACATCGGGCAGACAGTACCGGCTTGGCAGGGTGTAAATCAGCGCCTCGTCGGGCAGCTCCTCTGGTGCAACCTCACGCGCTGATTCATCCGCGTCCTCGGTCGAGTCCGGGACCTCGACATCGGCCGCATACCGGAACGTGGACCTGCTCACCGGCAGCACCACCCGGGTACACGGATTGCCGTACAGATCGGCATAGCCGCGCAACCGCATCTGCGGCGTCGACGACCACGTCTCCGACCGCACGGTGAACTCGCCCCACCGTCCAGGCTGCACCTGAAAGATCGCCAGTGTCGGCACCGCCGCCTCATAGGCGAACTCACACCCCACCGCGAGACGCCGCGAGCCCATCCACAAATGATGTCACCCAGACATTTCGGCCGGGTCACGCCGCGCGCGGGCGCCCGACGGTCGCCACAGCGGCTGAGCCGCTGTCCGCGCGGTACTCGATCTTCGAGGTTAGGGCCTGCCCGGTTCGATGGCAGTAGCGAATTGCGCGTTGAACCGTGCCTCATCGTCCGGCCTGTGGAACCCGATCTGGGCCCGGTCGATGTGGCGCTTCGTCAGTAGCTTGTTCAGGTCCGCGAGGCTGGCCCCAGCCGGCAGTGTCAGCCCGGTCCCAATGTGCCAAACGCCGTCGGCGGTTGGCCAAGCCATGTACTGACTCATGATCTCGACAATACGCTGAAACACCGCACACCTGTTGACGGCTGGGACGCGTTTGCTCTCCGAAACAGTCGGCCGGCCGCCCAGTCGGCCATGCCAACAAGGTTCCGACCGACGCGTGATCGGCTACTGCTGCGGCGGATTCGGCCTCAACGCTTCGGTTGGTCGGCGACGCTCGGCGAGCACCTCCCGGAATGCGCCCAAGTCTGCACTCGAGTATTGCGCGGCGAGCCGAAGCGTCTCGGCCAGCAGGGTCTCGGCGCTCATCAGCGCCTGAGGGTATGGCTCGTGCCACAGGTCCTCGAGCCGTTGCGGCAGAGCATCGGGAGCGTGATCGAGCCCGGCGATCAGGTGATGCTGCCATTTGGTTAGCAGGTGTGGCTGGTAGGTCCGATTGAGGGCGAGCAGGGTGCCGAGCACCGCCTGCTCAATCCGGCACAGCAGCCCATGGATGGCGATGTGGTCGCCGCGGCTGACGAGTGCATCTCGGGCCGACCAACCGGTCAGCACCGTCGGCGTCAGCGACTGCTCGACCATGGCGGTGATCAGCTGGTCCGGATACCGGCTCGCCCGGGCTCGCCACTCATCGATGAGCTCAGCCCCGTGCATGACGTGGCCGCGCTGGATCGCAGCAAGACGCATGTGCTTGACCGGATCGGTGTCCTCGGTGTCGACGACCAGGTCGAGGAACTGCTCGATCGTGCCGACCGTGAAGTTGCTGACCGTGACCGCGAGCTGTCACAGCCGGTAGTTCTCGCTCCACTCCTGCTCGGGTGCGTCGTAGTCCCAGAAGTCCTCGAGCACCGCTCCGGCCCGGTCGATCGGGGTGCGCCGGTCAGCGTCGGTGGGAGGCTGCCACCAGTAGGCGTCCAGCTCGAGGTCCGACCAGCGGTCGGCCAGCCCGGCACCCACCGAACCAGCAACGGTCAGCGCGGCCAGCCGCTGGTCGTACTCGTAGCCCTCGGCTATCCGCCGGGCCGCCGTCATCCGCCACGCCACATGGAGATTCAGATCGTCGGAGCGACCGGCGCCAGCGTTGCTTCCTTGTCGATCGTCGGTATCCACGCCTGCATTGTCGCCTCTCAGTCCTCGGGCAACGCGGCGTCGGCGCTCCGCCAAACCGACATGGAGTGTCCGCAGCCGCCAGCCTTGCCCTGCCCGGGCCGGGCGGTTGTCGAATAGTGCGGGATGCTGACGGTGTGGATCTCGAAACCGGCGCCGGATTGCTGCACCGGCTGACGCGCGTGGACGCGGCGCGGGGTTGGGAGGTGTTCGGCGCCGACGATCCGAGGCTGCGGAGCGATCTGAAGTACGACGCGGTCGAGACGCTGGCCCCGCAGGTGAAGGAGTATCCGGCGGCGTTGCCGACAGTGGGGTTGCCGCGGGAGTTGCCAACCACTGGGCTGAGCGCCACGGCAGCGCTGGCGGGGGGGTCGGCGCCGACCCGGCCGCTGGACGCCGCGCAACTGGGTCGGATGCTGTTCCTCGGTGCGGGCGTGGTCCGCACGTCTGAGCGCCGCGGGCGCACGTGGCTGTTCCGCGCCGCCGGTTCGGCGGGCGGCCGGTTCCCCTTGGAGGTGTACGCCAGCACGAGGGGCGTCGCGGGAGTGCCCGACGGAGTGCACTGGTATGACCCGGTCGGGCATGCGCTGCGCCGGGTCGGTCCGCCGGCGACCGGGGAGGCGACGACGATCGTGGTGACTGGCGTGCCCTGGCGCACCGGGCAGAAGTACGCCGAGCGGGGCTGGCGGCATCTGTACTGGGACGCCGGGACGCTCACCTCCCAGCTACTCGCCGCCGGGAGCAGCGCGGGATTCGATATCCGGCTGCGCACGCTGTTCCCGGACCAGCGGATTGCCGAGTTGGTCGGCGCCGACGGCGTACACGAGTTTCCGCTGCTGCTGCTCAGCTTCGGCGACGGGGCGCCGGCCGTGCAGTCGTCGGGATCGGCCGTGCGCGGGGCGCTGCCCGCGATCGAGTTCCCGGTGGTGACGGCCGCGCAACGAGCCGGAGACGGCGATGTGCTCGGCGATCCTTGGCCGTCCGGCGCGCCGTTGCCGGACGTACCGAACGCGCCAGTCCTGGACGAGGTCATCCTGCGGCGCGGGTCGCAGAGACGCATGGACCGCTCGGCCACGGTCGCCCGCGACGTACTCGACTGGCCGATGCGCGCCGCGGTGCGCGGCATCGACGTGCCGCAGTGGGTCGCCGTCCACGGCGTCGACGACCTCGCGCCAGGGCTGTACCGGTGGCCCGACATCGACACACCGGTGCGCGCCGGCGATCTGCGCGACCTGGTCGCACACGTGGCGATGGACCAGCCGCTGGCCGGCGAAGCCGCCTACGTCGCCATCTCCGCCATCCATGGCGGCCCGCTCGACGACCGCAGCTACCGCGATGCGCAGCTAGCCGCCGGGATCGTCGGAGGACGACTGCACCTCGCCGCCTACGCCCTCGGCGCCACCGCCACCGGAATGACTTTCTACGACTCCGAGGTGCCGGAGCTGCTCGATCAGCCCGACGACCTGATCAGTCTGCTGCTCACCTGCGTCGGCGTGGGCGAGTACCGGTCGACGCCGGGCGGCGGCCCAGGAACGCCCGTACCGGTGCGCAGCGTCACGCCCCGCCTGCCAGAAAACGGATGACGGCCGCCCGGTTCGGATAGGCCGGCCGCCGGCCGCCAGCAGCAGCCGGGCCAACGCATCGTTGCTGCCGACCGCCGACCGCCGACCGCCGACCGCCGAGCGGCTCGGCGACGTCAACCCGACGACCGAGCGGTTACTCGGAGTAGGAGTTTAACCACCACCAAGCGTTCTCCAAGCGGCGTTGCAAGCGGGCGCCGAGGTTCTTCCGACCGGCGTGCCGTCCGATGTGGTCATCGCAAACGCGGACCCGTCGGCCAGGACTCGACGGGAGCAACCCAAAGGAGCACGCCATGACCGTTATCCGCCGCACCATCAAGTCCGTGACCACCCTCCGGCCACTGCTCGTCACCGCGGTAGCCACTGCCGCCCTCGCCCTGCCTGGCTACGCATCGGCCGGACCTGCCCCGGTGGACCCGCCAGCACCCACATCCACGTCGGTTCATATCTGGGCCTCCGGTGGCCGTACTGACGAACAGTTCTGGGGCGAAGCCACCTGGCTGAACCCGCTGAGCGGACTGAACCTCGACCGATCCTCCGTAGCACATTGACAGCCCCACCCGGACCATCGCCGAGCGCGCCGAAGCACAGCGGGTCGGCGCGGTCCTCGGCGCTGCCAGCCGATGATCTTGGACTTGCTGCCCTGGAGCGACGGCAAGTCCAAGATCACGACCAAGAACGGGCGAGCTGCGCGACGCGGCACCCTGTTGGCGCAGGCTCTTAGTTGAGTTCGGCGCCCTTCGCGTCGCGATTGCGAGCTTCGATGGCCTTGAGCGTCTTTGCAAACGCCTTTTCCAAGTTCTTCTTGCCGAGTGTGCCCAGGACGGCCCCGACCACCCGCCCCTTAGCGTTCTTGCCCTCGCGGACTATGACGACATCGATGTCGGTGGTCCCGTTGGGCTGGGGGGTGAGGGTGTAGGTGTGGCCGGAGTTGCCTCCAAACAGGTTGGAGTCGGTGGTCGTGAGAACGATGTGGTGGGGATCGGACCAGTCGTAGTGCAGGCGTTCCCAGATTCCGCGCGACCCCTCCGTGACGTCGGCCTGAGTGGGGCCCCGGTCGTGCACTTTCAGGTAGTCGTCGGTGCTGTTACCGAACAGTTCGGCGCGGCCCGGCCCGAAGTCGGTGAGCCCGGCAATGAACTGCTCGGGCGTCGAGGTGGTCGTCATCGTGAAGTGGATCGTTGACATGCGGTGCTCCTTGTTCGAGTTGGGCCAACCTATCGCGGACAGTCGTCGGTAACGCGTCGCGTCCAGATCAGCGATGCGATCATCCGCCATCATTTGGCCGATGCCGCCCTCATCGCACCAGGGAGGAACCTGGTCTGATCCTCGTCCGCCCAGCCGCTCGCGCGTTGCTACCGCCATCCGCCGGTTCACACCTCGAGGATGGTGACCTTTCCGGAGGAGCCGTCTACCTCGACCAGCGTTCCGTTCGGGATCCGGTTGGTCGCGTTCGGCACGCCGGCCGCGCAGGGAATGCCCAGTTCTCGGCTAACGATCATCGCGTGGCTGCCCATGGCACCAACGTCGACGACGACGCCGGCGGACACCATGAACAACGGGGTCCAGGAAGGATCCGTCTGCGGGGCAACGAGGATCTCGCCGGGCTCGAAGTCAGCGATCTCGGAGAGGTCTCGGATCACCCGCACGCGGCCCTGGGCTACGCCGGCGGACGCTGGCGCGCCAACCAGCACCTCGCCAGCCGTCACCGTCGGTTCCTCCATCGCTCCGGCGCGGAGCAACTCCGACACCGGCTTCATCGGCTCTCCACCGACGACGAACGTCGGCGGCGCGACGTCGAAGAGCTGACGCCACTCCTTCTCGCGCTCACGCAGCGTCTCGCGGTACTCGCCGGCGTGGGTAGCGAGCACGTCCAGCTCCGACTCGAGCGCCATAAAGATCTGGCGCGGATGATCCAGGGCGCCAGCCGCGGCGAGCCGGCGGCCGAGCTCGTACAGCGCGATCCGCACCTCGTGCATGAGCTTGACCGCGTTCGTCTTGCCCCGTTCCCGCCACGCGCCGAAGCGGCGGGCGGACGCGATGGCGAGGTGCAGCGTTTGCACAGCCTCCTGGTTGTCGCCAAGCAGCTCCAGTGCTTCCTGCAACGCGGCGGCGGCGTCCCCCGAGTGGGCCTCACGCCTGAACGCGGGCGATTGCTCGTCCGCCAGGTGCCGCAACCGGCCGATGAGTGACAACGGCAGCTCGGGCTTGGTCTCCCAGGAATCCATGCCGGGATCCCACTCGCTCGGGCCCCGGTACCCGTACTCGTGGACGAAGCCGTCGAATCGAACTGCGAACCCGGGGTGCTCGCCCCGCAACCGGTCAAGCAGTCCGTCCTCGCCCGCATCGAAGGTGGAAGTCAGACCGGGGTCGGCGCGGACCTCGCGGGAGAGGTCCCACAAGGCGAACGACGGCAAAGCCGAATCAACGTCGCCGGCGCTGCCGATCAGCCGGATCGTCAGCGTGGGATCGGCGGCGCCGACCAACGATGTGATGACACCCGGGCCGATCGAGGCCTGACCGCTCGCGATGTTGTAGGCGCGGCCCCAGACCAGCCGCTGCAGTGGTGCAATCGAGCGGGCCCGAGCGATCAGCACCTCGTTGGTGGCGGTCGCCAGGTTCGGCCGCTCGACCCGAATGCGCTCGGCGAGCTCCCGTTCCTCCTCCAACTCGGGGAAGCTCGATGTCGTCAGCGTCCACTGTGTCCGCTGGGCCATGACCGCCGACAGTTCTTCGTTGACGTCGGACGGAGTGGCGTGGTGGGGCGGCGGGTTCGGGTGGGCGAAGAACGCCGCGTCGATCGCATCGGTGCCGATACCGGCTCGGATGCCGATAAGCCGCACCGCCGTCATGTTTACGTACAGGTAGCCGTAGTAAAAGCCACCGGCGAGAAACGGCTCGCCGTCCAGCTCTCGCGGCGTGAACGAGCCGACCCGCATGTAGCCGGTGGCCCAGCCCGGTAGTACCTCCGGGATCCACACCAGCGTTGCGCCGAGCGGAGTGATCGGATCCGGCATCACGTCGCCCGCGTTCAGCCGGGTATAGACGGGATAGCGAGTGCTCGGGACGGTATCGATGAGCTGCGTGAGGTCGGTCACTGGTCCTCCGTGGGCGCAGGTGTGCCGAGAGCGGTCAGCGTCCCGCTAAGCCTCCCAGGTCACAGCGGTCCCGCGATAGGACGGTGGCGTCCGGTCCTCGCGACATCCGTGAAGTGGTAGACGAGACGGTTGAGCCAGCCCAATGTCACCGAATCCTAGCCACGGGCGGCCGCGGTGGGCCGCGGCGGTGCCCCGACGCATACCGGGGGCGGCGGCCGCGGATGTAGCAGTTGCGCCACGACTTCAGCGGCACCGGCGGACGCTTCGATACGTTGGCTCGGATCCGAAGCAAGTGCGGCTCGGGTCTTCGCCTGAATATTGCGAGCAGGCAGGGAACAGGGGTTGAAATGCCGTGGTTTCCGGACTTCATCAGTGGCGTCGAGCTTGCCCGAAGGCACGTTCGCACCGCTGGTCAGGCTGATCCCGTTGCGCAATACTTCCGGGCATTGAACGAAGGCGACACCCGCATTCTCGAGACCGTGTGGCCGGGTGAGGTCGTAATCTACGATCCCCGTGCCGGCGAGATCCGTGGCCACAAGCAGCTGCGCCAGTTCGTGAGCCATAACCTGTCGTGGTTGGCGGAGCGCCAGGCCCGCATCGAGACCGTGGCGACCACGTCTGTCCGCGGGCGAGCCGTGGTGGAACTGCTGGCGCACCTCCCCGACGACGGGTCGGAGCTGGGCTGGCCGGTGGCGGTCGTTGCGGAATCTCCCGACGATCGGTCCGTGGTGTTCCGCACCTACTGCAGCCAATGGCCGGTCGATGGTCGGCGCCACATCCGGGCCCCCATTCTCAGGCCGGGACCTGCTCACCCCGGTGATGTCGTGGGCCGGTTCCAGTGCCGCGTTGGACGCTGGTGACATCGAAGCGGTAGTGAACACCTTCGCGCCGGATGGATACTTCCGCGAGCCCATCGGTCCGCATAAGCGCCATTCCGGCACCGCTGAGCTTCGCTCGTTCTTCACCACGTGCTTCAGCGCGGGCGGCGGCGTCGGGCTCCAGCACTGCACCGTGACCGACGACGGCGTCCGCTGCGCGCTGGAATACAACTGCGTCCGCTGGGGCAGTCACGATATGCCGCCTCAAGCCGGAATCGGAGTCTACGAGCGCGGCCCGGACGGACTGCTGGCCGCGGCCCGCGTCTACGACGATGTCGAAGCACCGGTCGAGCTCCGCTGAACCGGTCGGACGAGATCAATCTGTCGAGCCCGGAGAACGTGGTTGCGCACCTGGACTTCTTCGGTGCCGTGCGCGAGTGTGATGCCAGGTTCAGCCTGGTCGCACCGGACTGGGCGACATGCCGTTGACGCCAGAAGCGGAGGAGCCGAGGCCGTGGACTTGAAGCTCGAGGTTGTGGTGGTGCCTGTCGGTGACGTGGACCGGGCCAAGGACTTCTATGCGGGGCTGGGGTGGCGGGAGGATGCTGATTTCGCATCGGGTGCGGACTTCCGGGTCGTGCAGCTGACGCCTCCGGGCTCGGCCTGCTCGATCATCTTCGGCACCGGGGTCACCTCGGCCGCACCAGGTTCCGCCCAAGGCCTACACCTGGTCGTGACCGACATCGAGGCGGCCCGGGCCGAACTCACCGGGCACGGTGCCGAGGTGAGCGAAGTGTTCCACGACGCCGGCGGGGTATTCCACCACGCTGGCACCACCGGGCGGGTAGCCGGCCGAGCCGCGGACCGCGCGAGCTACGGCTCGTTTGCCTCGTTCAGCGACCCCGACGGCAACGGCTGGCTGCTGCAGGAGATCACGACACGTCTGCCGGGACGGGTAGATCCCGAGGCAACGACCTTCGCTTCCGTGAACGACCTGGAGACGGCGCTGCGACGTGCCGAGGCTGCGCACGCTGAGCACGAGAAGCGGACCGGGCAGGCCGACTCGGACTGGCCAAACTGGTACGCCGAGTACCTGGTTCGGGAGCAGGCCGGAGAACAGCTGCCGTCGTGAGCTAGGACGCTTTCAGCTAGGAGGAACTGTGCGCGCTGACATCGTGCCGGGTGGGGTTTTCCCGGATTATGAGCTGACGGATCATGCGAAGGTTCGGCGGCGGTTGAGCGAGTTGCAGGGCATCGACCCGATGATCCTCATTCTCTCGCGAGGGGGTTTCTGCCCGAAGGAGCATCAGCAGCATCTGGAGCTGGCCGCGAATTACCCGAAGATCGCGGTGGCCTACACCCAGCTGGTCACCATCGCGACCGACAACATTCTCGAGATCAACGAGTTCCGCAACTCAGTGGGCGCAGTGTGGACGTTCCTGTCCGACGCCGGCCGGAAGGTGCAGAAGGATCTGGACATTCAGGAGTACACCGATCCGCATCACGATCCGATGATCCCGCATACTCTCGTGCTCAAGCCGGGCCTGGTCATCCACAGCGTCTACAACGGCTACTGGTTCTGGGGCCGGGCGTCGTTCGAAGACCTCCGACGCGATCTTCGAGAGGTGACCCGCGAGATCCGGCCGGACTGGGACCTTGCCGCGCCTGGCTTCCGTGCCGCTTGGGATGCCGGCGACCACTCGAACTTCCACCCCTACAACGCCGTAGGCAGCAGTGCGGACCTGGGCGAGGCCTCCTCACCGGCCGCCACGCTAGGGGTGTGACGGCTCAGGCCTTGACCCTTGCCGCGTACTCCGCGGCGCTCATTAGCGACTCGGCTTCGGACGGATCCGACAGCTTGACCCTGACCAGCCAGCCCTGCCCGTAGGGATCCTCGTTGATCGTTTCGGGCGCGTCGGCGAGCGCGCGGTTGACCTCGACGATCTCACCCGAGAGCGGTGCATACAGGTCCGAGACCGACTTGACGGATTCGATCTGCGCGTAGGGCTGGTCCTTCGTCACCGTGTCGCCGACGTTCGGCGCTTCGAAGAACACGATCTCCTGCAGGGTGTCCTGCGCGAACCAGGTGATGCCGAACGCCGCGATGTCTCCGTCGACACGCGCCCAGTCGTGCTCGCTGTGATAGCGGAGGTCGGCTGGGTAGCTCTCATCGGCCATGTACATAGTCCTTTCGACGGGAGGATCATCCGAGATGCAGTCCCCGCCCGGCCCCGCTCGGCAAACAGGTGGCCGCTACCGTGCCGGGCGCGACGGTAGTTCCAGACTCGGCAGACGGTGCCACCTGCGATCAGCTGGTCCGCTTGGGACTCAGCGCGGTGGCTTGTGCTTCAGCGGCGTCGTCGAGCTTGCGCGTGTCGCGGGGTTCGGCGAACTGGTCGGAGTCTTCCGGCGCGCCACCTTTGATGGCGCGCGCGTGCTGCAGCTCGGCGTTGAATTCGGCCCCGAGCAGGATCGCCAGGTTAGTGAGCCAGATCCAGACGAGGAAGATGATGACGCTCGCGAGGGTGCCGTACGTCTTGTTGTACGAGCCGAAGTTCGTGACGTAGATGGCGAACAGGCCGGACGCGACGATCCAGATCACCACCGCGAGCACGCCGCCCGGGCTGATCCACTGCACGCCGGACTGTTTCACGTTGGGGCACGCGTAGTAGAGGATGGCGAGCATCAGGCTGACGATGACGATGAGCACCGGCCACTTGACGACGTCGAAGACGGTGACTGCCGTGTGACCGACGCCTATCGCTTGCCCCAGCTTCTCGGCCAAGGGCCCGGTGAAGACGACGATAGCGGCGCTGATCACCATGAGAATCATCATGATCACGGTCACGGCCAAGCGCACCGGGATCGTCTTCCACACTGGTCGTCCCTCGCCCACCTCGTAGATGGCGTTGGAGGCCCGCATGAAGGCGGCGACGTAGCTCGACGCGGACCAGAAGGCGACAACCAGGCCGAGGAGGCCGGCCAGGCCGGCCGAGGAGTTGCCCTGCACGTTGTGCACTATCTGCTCGATGACCGATCGCACGCCACCGGGCGCGAGATCGCCGACGTTGGCGATTAGCTTGTCGGTGGTGGACTTGCCGAGCAGGCCGAGAATCGACACGAGCACGAGCAGCCCGGGGGCGAGGCACAGCACGCTGCGGTAGGTGAGCGCCGCTGCCCAGTCCGACAAGTTGTCCCGCCGGAACCCTTTGGCTGCCCGCTTCAGGACGCCGAGCCAGGACGGCTTGTCAAGCTTGGTCGGGCCGGATGGCTCTTCGGCGCGCTTGGACTCGTACCGATCGGCGGCACGCCTGTCGTCGTCGGTCGAATGCGTGGTGGCCAAGAAAACTCTCCGTTGTTCCGCGGGATTTTGATCGGGCGGTCACCTGGTCGTCCGGACGGGCCGCCCCGTATGGGTCATCGGGATCGAGACATGTCGTGTCATACCCGGTTTGGCGACGGTTCAACCGAATGCGGCCGATGGATTCGCGGTTCACGGAGCCAACGGGGATTCCCATTTCTCTGGGCGTGATTCCTATCCATCAGTGGGTAGTCAGTAGGCGCGACAGATCGTCGCCAGGTAGCGCTGGAACGGATCGGGCCGGTTTGGCCACTCGACATGCGGCGGTCAGGGCTTGTTTCGATCGGTGGCTCACCGGGGATAACGAGCGAGTGCCCAGCTTGACAACGGCGGTCGTAACCGCTCCCTGGAGCCAGGCGGGCCGCCATCGTGACCCCGTCCCGCCGCCGGTCGACACATCGCCGGGTCATCGCTTGGTGGATGGGAGATACCGCACGGAGTCAGTCCTGGGCCGCGGCGGCATGGCTGACGTCGTCCTCGCCAGCGACATCGTGCTCGGCCGAGACGTCGCACTCAAGCTTTTCCGATCGGGGTCAGGAATGCCGGCGGACGAGCAGCGGTTCGCCCTGGAGGCGCGCGTACTGGCGAGTCTCTCGCATCCGAATCTTGTAACCGTCTTCGATGCTGGAATCGACGTCCGCGAAACCTACACCCGAAGCCCCTACCTCGTGATGGAATACGTGGCCGGCCCGACCGTTGCCGAGCTGATCGCGTCGGGCGCGGTGGACCACGGTCAGGTGGCGGCGCTCGGCGCCCAGGTCGCGTCGGCGCTCGACTGCGTGCATCAGCATGGCGTCGTTCACCGGGACGTCAAACCGGGAAACATCTTGCTCACCGACGCGTTCGCCGACTCGGCATCAGCTGCTGCTGGCCTGGCGCCGCACGACGCGTGGACGGCCAAGCTCACGGACTTCGGCATTGCCCGAGTGGTCGATTCGGCGCCGCTGACCGTGCAGGGTCTGACGATCGGCACCGCGACATATCTGAGCCCCGAACAGGCTCGGGGAGAACCCGCAGGCCCAGCCAGTGATGTCTATTCGCTTGCCCTCGTCCTGCTCGAACTGTTGACGGGCCGGCGCGCCTTCGAGGGAGCAGCTCCCGACGTCGCGTACGCGCGGCTGTGCCGACCTCCCGAGATTCCCAAGTCAGTCGGTCGGGAGTTGACTGGGCTGCTGCGAGCGATGACCGCGAACGACCCGGAACGGCGGCCATCGGCCAAGCAGGTGTTCGCGGCCCTGCACGGCGCGACGCTTCACCCGGCCCGCCCGGGCCGGTCGGTCCGATCAACCAGAGCCCGCTGGGCAATCGCCGGCGGCCTCGCCGCGGGGGTGGCTGCCGCGGTGATCGCGATTGGCACCGCCGATTTCGACCGTGTCACGGGTGTCGCGTCGACGCCGTCGATCGCGCCGACCGACCTGGGAGCGCACGGTCAAAGTCCGCGGGCCGCGGTTCCGTC
The DNA here is from genome assembly GCA_963779485.1 of uncultured Actinomycetota bacterium. Lineage (GTDB taxonomy): Bacteria > Actinomycetota > Actinomycetes > Mycobacteriales > Jatrophihabitantaceae > CAVVJA01. Next base: position 318,278 of record CAVZYJ010000018.1, read on the forward strand.
GAGGGCGGCCGCAGCGCCGAGTTCGAGCCAGCGACCCGCAACGTCCGCTCCAGGGTCGACGAGATCCGCAACCGGATCAGCGGGCTCCGCTGGCCCGCCGCCGGTTGTCCACGCTGCCGCCCCAGCGGCGCCCCGAACCGTTGGTGGGTCGTCGGCGGACGTCAAGTCGGCTTCGCACGGCCACAGCAAGCGCAAACCCCTGCACTGACGCCTAGTCGCTCTGCGTGGCGCGCGATGATCTTGGGCTTAGTGCTCGACAGCGACGACAGGTCCAAGATCACGACCGAAGGTCGGGCGTGCCAGGGTCGCGCCGGCCAGCGAGTCCCACATGCTGGTGGCATGGACCTCTATCTGATTCGCCACGGAGAGTCGGTGCCGAACGTCGAGCCGATCATCGGCGGGATGCGGGGCGATGCGGGGCTCACCGACCGAGGGCGCCGGCAGGCCGAACTGCTCGAACAGCGGCTACGCACCGAGCGGTTGCCCGCGGCGCACCTGTATGCCAGTACCTTGCCTCGAGCGCTGGAGACCGCGCGCTATGTCTCTCGGGCGCTAGAAATGCCGGTGCAGTTCGACGAGGAGCTGCAGGAGCTGCGCCCGGGCGAGGCCGATGGGCTCAGCGTCGCCGAGTGGCGAACAAGGTATGGATGGTTCGACGAGCCGCTGACGGAGCTGGATCCGTTCCGTCCCTTCTCACCCGGCGGCGAAAGCTGGGCTGGCTTCCTGGTTCGCGCCAGCGCCGCTCTTGCCCAGATCGTCACCCGGCACCGGGATGAAACCGTTGTCGCCGTCTGCCACGGCGGAATCCTCGAGGCGTCGTTCTACCTTGCTCTTGGCGTGAGCGGCACCGGCAACCGAGTCACGTTCACGTCGCTCAATACCGGCATCACCCACTGGCGTCACGAGAGCAGCCCAAGTGGGCCGGGACGGTGGACACTCGTCACCTTCAACGACACGAGCCATTTGACCGGCACAACGCTGACGGCCGAGCCGTCCCGCGAGGCCGTCCCCACGCCAGCGGATGATGCCTGATGTCACTGGTCGGTCCTCAGCTGCGGCTAAAATCGCCGAGGCTGCCGACGAAAGGCGTGGCTCGATCCCGTCGCAGCGCCGGACCTTCGCGAGCGTCTACCGACGCCGACAGATCCAGGTAGCGCGCAGGGTTGACGGTCTTTCGGGTTGATCCGTGTATTCGTCGGTGATTGCCGGTGGGCCGAAACCGGCGTCGGCGAGCGCGCTCCGCACGTCCGCCGTGCGAAAGAAGTATTGGCGATGCCGCTCGCTGAACGTGTCGCCGTCGCCCGGTCCGGTGACATAGATCGTCGTGACGCAGCTGCGGGCGTCGAGGTCCACCGTGTTCGTGATCGTGAAGTGCTTGCCGTTGGATTGGCCCGTGATCTTCGGATGGGAGGACGCGAACGCCATCATTGCGTCGGTATGGAGGTCGAAGACCAGCCAGCCGCCGACCCGGAGTCGGCGGCTTATTGCCGGCAGCGTCGCGCGTAGTTCAGCCGGAGTGAGATAGTTCAGTCCGTCGAAGGTGGATACCGCCGCATCGAACATTCCCTGAACGGTCAAGTCCGGAAGGGTTTGCTGCAGCAGATCGGTCTGCGGGCCCAACCGTTGGCGGGCGCGAGCCAGCATCGCCGGGGAACTGTCGAGGCCGGTCAGCTGACAGCCGAGCTTGACCAGAGCGGCCGACATCAGGCCAGTTCCGCAGCACATGTCCAGCACGGTGTGCACGCCGTCGGGATCTGCGCGCCAGAGGTCACAGAGGTAGGCGGCCCACGCATCGTGGCACGGATCGACCACGATCTCGTCGTACACAGCGGCCAGTCGTGAGTACGGCTTCACGCTGTCCGCGGGTGGTGCTGAGACGATCAGAGCCCCAGCACCTTGGCCTTGGCGGCCGCGAATTCCTCGTCGGAGAGCACCCCTTGGCTATGCAGTTGGGCCAGGTCCTGAAGCTTGGCAATATCGTCGTCTTGAGGTGCGGCCGGTGCGGCCGGCGCAGGAGGCGGCGGGGCTTGCTGGGCCTCTTGGGGGGCCTGCTCGTCCTCCTTTTGTTGCCACCTTCCGGCCTGCCGGCGGGATACCCGGTTGGAAACGGCGGTGGCCGTGCCGGCCACAACCGCCGTTCGGGTGGCCATGCGTAGCAATCCCATTACTGTGTGCTCCGTTCTGCAGGCTGGGCGGTGGGCTAGGCCGCGGCGACGACGGCGTCGACCACGTCGGCAGGTATCCGGATGTGGTCGATCAGGACGGCATCTGCGTCCCGACAGGCATCGACGACTTTCCTCGCCCAGATGTTTTCGTACGCGATGACCAGTGCGGAACTGTTCGGTTCCAAGTCCTCCCGCAGCTCTTCGGCGTCCTCCGAGCCAAGCGCGCCCGGCTGAACGACGTCGATCGCGAGGTACGCCGGGCCGGTTTGCGCTTCGACGTCAGCCGCAGCGATCGTCGTGACGACGCCGTCGGCATCCTTGCTGACGAACAAGAGATCGATGATGCGGATCGTCGAGCTGTCGACGAGCTCCATCAGCGCCGGCGCGATGCGGCCGCTGAACTTGTTGCCGGGGAAGCCGACAATCATCACGTCTACCGGGCAGAACCCCATAGTGCCTCCTCGTCGAAATGGCATAACCGATCGGACTGGGCCAGCTGTCCACCCTATCGTTCGCGCCGACCGTCACCTCGCCTCACCCGTCCGGGATGAATCCGCCCTCGAAGTGGAAGGTTGGGCGACCGGTCTGGTATGAAGCTATCCGAACCAGTTAGGCGGATTCGTGACTGCCTGGACCTGTGGTCTAGAGCGCGTCGGAGGATCGGCGACGCAGATCGTCGACGGCGACAGCCGGGTAGCGAGATCGCACTGCCGTTGTGTGAACAACCACGGCAGCACATTCCGGCCAGTTAGGTAACCAGCAGGTAGATGCTCTTCCCGATGAGCCAGAAACCCAGTACGAGCGAGCCGATGATGATGGCTTGATCGGTGTGGTTCTCGATCCAAGCCTTGATTCTGGAAAGGAAGGTTTGGCTCGTCTCGGGGCGGAAACCGGCGTAAAGCTCGAGCGAAATATAGGATGACGTAGCGATCACGCAGAAAGCAAACAGCGCGATGTAACTGTCGAAGCTGGATAGCTTGGCCTCCAGCACGGTGGCCACACCAGCAGCGATCAGTCCCCAGGGCTGGAGCAGCGGAGCGAGGCCCATGGCAAACCAGGGCGACATCCGATCCACTCCGGCCTGCCATTTGGGTGGCTTCTTCGGCTTCTTCGGCTGGCTCATTTTTCGACGTTGCCGCACGGCGATGGCGACCAAGCCAACCCCGATCGCGATCTTGATAGCCAGCCCGGCTATCGAGGGCGCTGTATTCGGCTTGGGTGGACGATTGGCAGTGGCGAGAATTGTGATCGCAACCACGGCGGCCAGCGATATGAGCCAGCCGAAAACGAATGCGGCGCCCTTTCTTACCCCGCGCTGGGAGGCCAGCAGCACAATGAACGCAGTCAACGGTAGCGGGTCGAGCGTCACCGCGAGGCCGATCAGAATGAGGTCGAGCGTCACAGCTATGCCTCCAGCTCGAGGACCGGACCGGCATCGGCGGTACGCGGCCGCCGGCGGTGGTTGCGGCTGATCCCCGAACGCATGACTCGCAGTCTCGTTCGACGGGGGCAAGGTTCAGCCACCCCAGGAGGATGAACCTCAGGGCACAAACCCGCCGTCTGGGCAGCTATCGGACATGGCCGCGACGGCGTGGATGTGGACATGGCCGTGGCACCGTCGTCCCTGGCCTAGGCCCGGCCGGTTCGTCCGGCCCGGATGAGCCGAGTCCGACGCGGGTGGGTCGATTCTGGTAGCACGCCGTCTACCCATCCGATTGAGCAAAGCTGATGAGCTACGACCACGAATTCCGAATCAGGGAGCGCCATGGGCCCGGGCTCCCGGCAACGTTAGGCGAGGTGTCCCCTCGGCCCGACGGCGGGACCTCTGTGCCGTGAGCGGACGTGCTGAGCGACCGCGAGAACCCGAACGCGCCGAGGGCGTGACGTCGGAAGCCGACCCGGGTTCGAGGGGGACGTCGAAGTGGATCAGTCGCGCCCGGCACTACCAATCCAGCTTGGAGCAGCGTCCCACGGTCGGATTCCTATTTCGGTCCCTCCGTCGGTACAAGGAGATCGAGGGGAAGCACCTCTCGCTCGTGATCGCGATGAATCTCTTTGTCGCCGTGATCCCTTTGATCATACTCGGATACGCAATTCTTGAGGCATTCAATCCAAACCGGAGTTTCGGAATTGTCGTTGTTCATGCCTTCCACTTGACCGGTAGCAGCGCGCGCACCGTCCAAGACACGTTCACCGCCGCAAGTTCAGGCAAGAACACCGCCATCGGCATCAGCATCATCTCCCTTCTCATCACTGGCTTCGATATCAGCAAGACCGTACAGCTGGCCTATGCGCGCGCATTCGCCGTGACTCCGCTAGGCGGCATCCAAAAGTACCTTCGCGGAGCCACCTGGCTCTTGGTGTTGCTGGTTGTTTCCAGCGGCAGTCTCGCGCTCCGCTACTTGGTCGCTGGCCGTCCGATTTGGTTCCTAATACTCGTCATCCCGATCTATCTGCTGCTTCAGTTCGGCTTCTTCATCACGACGCCTCGTTTGCTGCTCGACCTGCCCTTTGCGTGGCGCGACCTCGTGCCCGGCGCGATCGTGAGCACGTGCGCTTCGGTGCTGGTCAGCGCCGTCTCCTCGTTCGAGCTGCACCGCTGGTTCCGGGCCTACGGGGATGCGTATGGCGCCTTCGGCATAAGCCTGGCCATAATCGCGTTCGTCGGCTTGATCGCCCTGTTCTGGGTGTGGGTTGCCACCGTGATGGGTGTGTACTGGGAGCAGAAAGCGGGATCGTCCGCGGTAGCGGCGATGCATGAGCTGTCAGCGGATCTCGCCGGCAGAACGGGCCGTACCGAGGTCCAGTCCGCATAGCTGGGCGGGAGCGACTACCGATCTGGACGGCTAACGGCTGGACGTGCGTAGGCTATGCACATAGGTGCGCATAGTTCCTGGAGGCGGTTATGGGTCGGGCGAACGTCTACCTACCGGATGAACTGGAACGCCGGGTGAAAGCGGCGCAAATCCCGATCTCCGAGGTGTGTCAACGGGCGCTGCTCGCGGCGGTCGAGGTCGCGGAGAGCGGCGACGGCCGCTGGGACGACGCGCTCCGCAAACAGCTGCGGCTGGGCCGGGCCGCGGGGGAGTCGTGGGCCGCATCCGCGTCGCCGGGACAGCTGCTCGCGCTGGTACGCAACCCGCATCTGGAGGAGATCCCAGCCGAAGCGCTGCCTGACGATCTGTACTCGCTCACCGGCGAGCAGAGCCTGGCCTGGGAGGCCGGGTTCAGCGCGGAAGTGCGCGCGGCCGCGGCGGCAGCGGTGTCCGCTGAGCGCCTGGTCGAGGCGCCGCCCGAGGACGCGGATCCAGGCGGGTCGTCCCAGGACTCGGTCCTTGACGTGCAGCTCGTGACGACGGAGGAGAAGTCCGAGGCCGACTCGGAACTCGGCGATGACTCGGGTTGTCGGATCGGCGCGACGGTCGATGGCGCGGCGGTGTCCTTCGATCCGCACGCGGCGGTCCGGGCGGGCAAGAGTCCGCTGTTCGCGATCTTGGGGCAGGGCGATCTGCGGGCTCGGCTGACGTTAAGCGTGGCGCAGGACGCCGCGTCGCGGGGCGCCGCGGTGGTGCTGCTCGACCTGTCCGGCCGCCTCAGCGCTCGGGCCCGAGGCTTAGGTAAGAACGTGCGAGTCGTCCGGCCACCGGTTCCGACGATGCCGGCGTTCGACGACCTCGCGAGCGGCGCGGTCGGATTGGGCGGGCTGTGGGAGATGCTGTCCGGGCTGTCCGCCGGCGGTGGCCTGGGTGGCCTGCTCGGTTCTGGGAGCCAGCAACTCCCGCCGCCCGGTCATGTCACCGTGCTGGATATCGCCGCTGAGGGGGGACTGGCCAGCGCAATGGCCGCGGCGCAGGCCGCGCACCTGCTCAGCCAGCTGGCGACCCGGGCCGACCATCCGCGACTCGTGCAGATCGACCTGCCCAGCACGATCAGCGTGCCGGCGCCGCTTGCCGCCCAACTCCAGCGGGTGATCCGCGCCGCCCGGGAACGCAACGCCGCGCTCGGCCTGTCGGCCGAGAGCGCTCGGGTCCTGACCGACTTCACCGGCATCGGCTCCTTGCTGTCCACGGTCTTCGCCTTCGCGACCAGCGATCCGGTCGAGGCCGATCGGCTCCGCGATCTTCTCGGCGCCGGCGCCCCCATCCTCGTCAACGCGCCCGGCACCGTTGGCGCCGCCGACGAACCGACCTGGGTCGTCATGCGCGACCTCGACGGACGCCTCGGCCAGGTCCGGCTGGACGTCGGGTAGGCATCGCCGACGCCGACGCGCTACAGCGTGGCGGTCAGGCGCTCTCGCGTTCGACCAGGCTGAAATGCATCGACGAAGGGCCGTCCAGTACCGGACCGCCGTCCATGGTCGCCTTGGCGCGGGTCCAGAGCTGGCGGGCGAAGTCGATCACATGCGGTCGGATCGTGGTCAGCGCTGGCCGGATGAACGCGCTCATCGGCTCGTCGTCCAGGCCTATGACCGCCAGGTCACCCGGCACGTTGAGTCCCACCCGGTCGGCAGCGGCGAGACAGGCCGCAGCACAAACGTCGTTGTAGCAGGCCACCGCCGTCACCGGATCGGGGCGGCCGGTCCAGTCGCGGAGCACCGGGGCCAGCTCGTCGATCGAGATGTTGTCGAGCGCCGGGAGTTCGGCAACCGGCGGCGGATCCAAACCCAGCCCCGCGCAGGTCGCGAGCACCCCGGCCAGCCGTGGCTCAGCGAACATCGTCAGCAGAGGGTCGGTCGTGGTCAGGTAGCCGACCTGCCGGTGACCGCGCGTAGCGAGATGACGAATCTGGAGGGCGGCGCCGCGGTCGACCTGGTGGGCGTCGCCACCGACGTCGGTCGCGACGTTCGGAATACGAGCCCGCGCCAGCAGCGCGCGCTGGTCGTCGTCCAGCTGGCCCAGCGTGATTGCGAAGGCCGGCTCCAGATGCGCGAGGGTAGCGGCAAGGTCGCGGGGATCGTGCTGCTGCCACAACACCAGAGATCGGCCGCTCGCTGCCACCTCCGACGCGAGGGTGTCGATCAGGATGGCGAGGTTGGTGCCGTACGGGATGCCGGTGTTGATGAACAGCACGAGCCTTGACTCGCCGGCGCGCAGCGCCCGCGCGGCGACGTGCGGCGTGTAGTCCAATTCCTCCGCCGCTGCGAGCACCCGCTGCCGGGTTGCGTCGGGGATCGACTGGTGCGGAGAGTTGTTGAGCACGTAACTGACCGTCGCGCGGGAGACCCCGGCCCGGCGGGCCACGTCGGCGCTCGTCGGTCGACGCCCGGGAAGCATCATGTCCTCGTTCCGCCACGAAAATGAGAGTTCGCTTCCTCCATACTGACACGTGCCAGTTGTCCAGTCGGCGAGGAGGTCGGCGGCCAGCGAGCCTTGCGCCGGGCCCGGGGCTATGCAACCATTGAGGCACTTACACGAGTCAGTTACACGATAAAGCCTCACGGAAGCAAGGAGCATCAATGCCCGCTCACTCGGCGCCGGTATCCGGCCCGATTCGCCTGACCGATGCCGACGTGTCCGAGCGCGTCGACGCACTGATCGCAGCGCTGAGCGTGGCCGAGAAGGCTGGACAGCTCACCCAGTACTTCTACTTCAACCTTCCGCCGGCGCAGGACGTCGACACGACGCTCGATGTCGACCTGTCGCGGCAGCCGGCGATGGTGGAGGCCGCGCTGGCCGACGGCGCGGTCGGGTCGTTGCTGTTCGTCCGCGATCCGGCGGAGGCGAACCGGCTGCAGCGGTTGACCATCGAAGGCAACCGGCTCGGAATCCCCGCGCTGTTCGGATTCGACGTGATCCACGGCCTGCGCACGATCCTGCCGGTGCCGATCGCGATGGCCGCTTCCTGGGATCCGGCGACGATCGAGCGAGGTCAGGCGGTCGCCGCCCGTGAGGCGCGGGCGGTCGGGATCCACTGGGCGTTCGCGCCGATGGTCGACATCGCCCGTGATCCGCGCTGGGGCCGGATCATCGAGGGCGCCGGCGAGGACCCGTACCTCGGGTCGGTGGTCGCCGTTGCCCAGGTGCGGGGTTTCCAGGGTGACGGGCTCGGCTCCCCCGATCGGATCATCGCCGGGCCGAAGCATCTCGCCGGCTACGGCGCCGCGTTGGGTGGGCGTGACTACGACGAGGTCAACCTCTCCGACTCCGAGCTATGGAACGTCTACCTGCCCCCGTTCCGAGCAGCCGTCGAGGCCGGTGCCGGGAACATCATGAGCGCGTACATGGACCTCAACGGCGTACCAGCCACCGGCAACCGCTGGCTGATCACCGATGTGCTGCGGGAGACATGGGGGTTCGACGGATTCGTCGTCAGCGACGCCCAGGCCGTGCACGACCTGCGCACGCACCGTTTCGCGGCCGACCTGACCGACGCCGGGGCCGGGGCGCTGCGAGCCGGCCTCGACCTGGAGATGGCGCTCAACGACGCCGCATACGCCCATTTGCCGGAAGCCATCGAGCTTGGCTTGGTCGACGAGGAGGCGCTCGACGCCGCCGTTCGGCGGGTCCTGACCGCGAAGGTCCGGATGGGGCTGCTCGACGACCCGTATGTGGACGAGGACCGGGCCCAGGAGGTCCTCGCCGACCCGACCCATCGCGACGTGGCCCGCATTGCGGCGCAGCGGTCGGTGGTTCTGCTTCGCAACGAGGGTGACCTGCTACCGCTCACCAACCCCGGCTCCATCGCGGTGATCGGCCCACTGGCGGACTCGAAGCGGGACACCATCGGCCCCTGGGTCTTCGACTTCGATCTCGACGAGACCGTGACCGTCCTGGAAGGAATCCGGGACCGGGCCGACGCCAGCGTCCAAGTCGGCTACGCGCCCGGCATTCGTCCGGCCCAGCGGACCTTCCCGTCCATGTTCGACATGTTCGGCAACAACGCCCCCGTCGACCCGACTGACTTTGACGACGAGGCCGAACTCGAGCGCGCCGTCACCGTCGCCGGTGCGGCCGACATTGCGGTGGTCGTCCTCGGCGAGTGGCAGAACATGATCGGCGAATCGGCCTCGCGGTCCGACCTCGAGCTGCCCGGTGGGCAGCTCGCGCTGCTGCAGGCCGTTGTGGCCACCGGTACGCCGGTCGTGCTTTTGATCATGAACGGTCGACCGCTTGACCTGCGCTGGGCGGCCGAGAACGTCCCGGCGATCGTCGACATCTGGTACCCCGGCACCCTCGGTGGCGCCGCCGTTGCCGACGTGCTCTTCGGTGACGTCGCACCGGGCGGCAAGCTGCCGTTCAGCTGGCCGCGTACGGTCGGCCAGGTTCCGATGATCTACTCCCACACCCGCTCCCACGCACCCGATAACCAGGGCCGGCGCTACTGGGACGAGGCGAGCACACCGCTGTTCCCGTTCGGGCACGGCCTGTCCTACAGCCGATTCGAGTACAGCGACCTGGCGTTGGACCGCAGCCAGATTGAGGTCGGCGAGACAATCACCGTGTCGGTGACCGTGACTAATGTGGGCGAACGCGCCGCCGATGAGGTCGCCCAGCTCTACATCCACCAACGACACGGGTCAGCGTCCCGGCCGGTCCGCGAGCTCAAGGGGTTCCAACGGATCACCCTCGCCGCCGGCGAGTCTCGGACCCTGACGTTCCCGCTCGGCCCCGACGAACTCCGCTACTGGAGTGCGGCAACTCGGGACTGGGTGATCGAGACGACTGCGATCGACGTCTTCGTCGGCGGCGACTCGGCCGCGGAGCTGACCACCAGTTTCACGATCGGCAGCTGATCGTCGGGCCTATCGATCCAGGACTTGCTATGACCGCCCCACCCCAACTCGGCTACGACCGCCAGCAGGTATCGGCCGCTGTTCGAGCCACCTACGTCACCTTTATCGCCTCCGGATTCCTGTTCGCGAACTGGGCCGCGCGCATCCCTCAGGTCCGGGACCGCTTGCATCTGTCGCCCGCGGACCTCGGCCTGGTGCTCCTGGCGATTGCGCTGGGCTCGCTCTTTGCGTTGCCGTCGGCCGGCGCCATCGTCAACCGGCTCAGTTCCCGGCGAACCGTAGCCGTCATGACCGGCGTGGCCTGCGTCGGCATTGTCATCGCCGCCCTGGGCTATCTGATCGGCGTGGTGCCGGTGCTCGTCGGGCTGTTCTTGTTCGGGTTCGGCAACGGCGCCTGGGACGTCGCCATGAACGTCCAGGGGGCGGATGTCGAGCGTCACCTCGGCAAGGCCATCATGCCGCGCTTTCACGCCGGCTGGAGCGTCGGAACGGTTGGGGGAGCGCTCGTCGGCGCGGCCATGGTCGCCCTCGGCATTTCGGTCACCGTGCATATCATCGTCGTCGCCGCTGTGGTAGCCATCGTGGTACCGCTATCGGTGCGTGCGTTCCTACCGGACGTCCACGAAGCTTCCGGACCAGCGGGGGAGGGAGCGGGCCGAGCCTGGGCCAACCTGCTGCGGCGCTGGCGCGAACCCCGCACCCTGATGATCGGTGTCGTCGTGCTTGCCTTCGCCTTCTCGGAGGGCGCGGGAAACGACTGGATCAACGTCTCGCTCATCGACGGCTATCACCTGCCAGCCGCCGTCGGCACGCTCGGCTTCGCGCTGTTCCTCGCCGCGATGACCGGCACTCGCTGGTTCGGAACGCACCTGCTCGACCGATTCGGCCGAGTGATCGTCATCCGTCTGCTCGCCGTCGTCGCCATCGCCGGCGTCGCGCTGTTCTCGCTCGGCTCCGTCACCGCTCTCGCGTTCGTCGGTGCACTGCTATGGGGAATCGGCACTTCTCTGGGCTTCCCGGTCGGCATGAGCGCGGCCGCCGACGAATCGGAGGCGGCGGCGGGACGGGTCAGCGTCGTGGCCTCGATCGGCTATTGCGCATTCCTCGGCGGGCCGCCCCTGATCGGATTCCTCGGCGACCAGATCACAGTGCTCACGGCATTGCTCGCCGTCGCTGTCGCACTCGGGATTGCGATGCTGCTCATACCGGCGATGCGCCCTCTTCCCACTGGCGATTCGGTCCTGTCCACGGATGCTCGGTGAGCTGCCCGGTATGTCAGCTCCGCGATGCGCATCCGCCTAGCCATCGCCGCCGATCGTGATCGTGGCCTGGCGAACGAGCGTCATCATCACCGCATGTTGTTCGGGCGTTAGATGGAGGAGCGCGGTGAACTCGGCGCTCGACAGGGACAGGTTCATGCCGGTCCGTGTCGGAGTTGCTTGCGCTCTGGTGCCGGCCGTTCGTTCGCGCGGCGGCGGGGCTGGCGTGGCGAGGCGCGGTGCCGCGCCGAACCGCTGCTCGACGAGTGCGTCGATCTCGACCGTCGTCCGAGGGTCGTCTGGCCCCCAGCTCGTGATCATGGCGACCACGTCGCGTGGGATGCGCAGGAACGAGGCGACCTGGGCCTCGAGGCGCCCGACGTCCGGCAACGCTCGGCGCTCCTCGACCGAGGTGAGCCGGTAGCCGGCATCGAGTTGCTCATGGGCGGCCAGGACCAACTCGCGGCTGGACGTCCGCACCAACGCCTCCACCACCGCGTCGACATCGCCCTGTCGAAGGGCCACCCACACGCCGGCTGGAAGCAGATCCCCGTCGTCGACACCGTCCGTGATCGACGCCGCGAAGGCCTCCTCCAGCCGTTCGTCGCTCGCGCGGTTCTCCCGCACCTTCGCGAACAACACCAGCACCTCGACCGGTGATCGTGCCGCGATCAGCGCTGCCTCGTATTCGAGCAGACGCTCGCGCCGCTGTTCGTCCCGCCTCGTCTGGGCCATGCCCATAGTCTGCCCGCCGGAGTGGGAGATCGGGCGCATTCCGGCCGGTGACACCAATCTTCGATGACCGTCGGTTCGCTCTATACTCGGCCGCCAGGCGTGCGAACCACCGGATCCTTGCGATACGAGGCCCAGCTGTCGAGGGCATCGCAATTCCTACGAGGCTCGAGGGGTCGACATGACGAAGCCGGCACCGCAACCACACCTACGGGGGCCCGGGGTCCTGCTGGGACTGTCGGATCTTCGGCCCAGCGTTGGGCGCGAACGCTCGGAGCTCTCCTCTTCGGACGACGCCGTCGCGCTAGGCCTGGCGGCAGCCAAGGTCTACTCGTTTGCGAGCGTCGACTATCCGGGCGCGGCGCAGTCTCTGATCTTCGACCGAGCCGGAACTACCACCGTGGGCGCGTTCATCTTCGATCCCGGCAGCAGCAATTCGCCGGCGACCGCGTTCACTTTCACTCGCGGTGCGTACCAGATTCTCAGCGTCCCGGGCTCGACCTCGAGCTTCGCGACGGGGATCAACGGGGCTGGTTTGCTCGTCGGGGTTTACCAGGACCTGGCCAGCGTGCTCCACGGCTTCGAGATCAGCGGCGGCACCCTCAGCAATGTCGACTTCCCGGGCGCCACTGCCACTCAAGTCCTCGGTATCAACGATGCCGGTCAGACCGCGGGCAACTACATTGACGCCGCCAACGTCGGGCATGGATTCTTCAGCAGCGGCGGCACCTTCAAGACCATCGACTTCCCTGGGGCTACCTCAACCGCGGCCACCGGCATCAACACCGGCGGCGACATCGTCGGAGCCTGGTCGGACGCAGCCGGATCGCACGGCTTCCTGCTCCAAGGGGGCGTGTTCACTCCCATCGATTTTCCGCTCGCGACAAGCACGAGCGCCTTCGGTATCAACGACACTGGAGATATCGCCGGCTTTTACAGCGACGCTGCCGGCAACCAGCACGGCTTCATCCTCGCCGGGAGTGCCTTCAGCACCGTGGAGGTCGCAGGAGCCCCTGGCACGCAATTGACGCGCATCAAGAACGGCGGCGAGGTTGCGGGCATCTGTACCGACGCCCTGAATGAGGTACACGGCTTCATCGGTCAATGACCGAGACGAGACCCATCGGATGATCTTGGACTTGTCGCCCTGGAGCGGCGATAAGTCCAAGATCACGACCGGGGATTCCAGAGGCCCGGCATTTAGCCACCGGTCAGTAATTCCTCCGGTTTCCGCCGACGACTAGCGCGTGCCCCAGGTCGGTGACCTTCGCGTCACGACGGGTCAGCGGCGCCAACCCGTACGCATGCTCAATCGTGGCGAGGATCGACGTCGTGTCATGCGCCTGGTGGTCGACGCCCGATCGGGTGAAGTTGCCGCCGATGATCAGCGCCGGCACGCGGGTTCCCGGGCCGAACTTGTCATGGGGCCCGTCTGCCGCGGAGGAACCCTGTCCGGGAGGTGCGACGTGGTCCCACTGGCCACCGAACTCGTCGTAGGTGACCACGATCAGCGTCTTCTTGCCGTCGGGTCCGCCGAGGATGGTGTTGAGCAGGTTGACCAGATGCTGCTCACCATTCTCGGTGCTCGCATAGCCAGGGTGCTCGTTCTCCTCGCCGATCGGCTTCACGAAGGACACCGAGGGCAGCGTGCCGGCCTTCGCGGCCTTGGTGAATTCGGTGTCGTCCTTCAGGTGCACGCGTCCGGGCATTCCCGGCGCGTAGTTCTGGAAGTAGTTGAACGGCTGGTGGTGGTACTGGAAGAGCGGGTCGGGGTGGCCGGCGTTCGCGTCGTTCCACCCACCGGCGTACCAGGCCCACGAGACGCTCTTGGCCGAAAGTTCGTCTCCGATGTTGGTCTCGTAGAACGGCTTGGATGGGTCGACGTCGTTGATCCCCGGTAGCACGTTCGCCCCGCCAGCGCTCGGCGCCCAGGACGGCTGCATCGTGTTGACCGCGTAGTTCCCGCACGCCAAGCCATGGACGGTGGTCGGTAGGCCGCAGGCCTGGGTGAGAGGTCCGTCGTTGTACGCGACGCTCGGATCCGGCCGGTACAGCGGATAGGTCTTGTTCGGGAACCCGGCGGCGTCCACCACGCTGTTCTTTCCGGCGGGAATGACCTGCTGCGCGGTGTCCCATTGCGGCGCCTGGGCCGCGATCAGGTACTGGTGGTTGAGGAACGAGCCACCGAACGCGCCCTGGAAGTAGTTGTCGGCGATCACATAGTTCGGGGCGCCGGCGTCGTGCAGGTACTGGTAGACCGGCAGTTGAGTCGTGTCGTAGTGGCCTTGGGTAAGACCGGCGGCATCGCTGCCCGTCGTGTAGCGGTTCTGCCTACCGCCGTCGAGCTGATATTGCTCCTGGTAGAAGCGGTGGACGATGTCGCGGGTGCATCCGCCCGGTAGCCCCTGCGGGTCACCTTTCTCCACGCCGTTCGCCGCGAACACCGTTGGTGGCGCGCAGGTCTTGTCCGACGGGGCGATGTACTTATTGATCGAAAATGGCGAGCTCGACGTGAAGTGGCTGTCGAAGGCGACGCCGTTAGGCGTCGTTCCCGAGCAACGAGGCCGCAGAAGTCCGGGGTGCGTTGTGCCGTCCAGCCAGGTGACCGTGGTCGTCGTCGTCACGAGATTGACGTCGTTCTGCAGCATGCAGCCAATCGGGGAGCCGGACTGATCGACCTGGGTGGTGCCCGCCTCCGCCTGCCGCAGGCCGTTGACCTTCTGGTGGCCCACCTGGCCCCACAGCCCGTAAAGATTGTCGAAGCTGTGGTTCTCCTCGTAGATCACGACCAGCTTCGAGTAGCCGCCGAGGGGTCTCGGCGGAGTCGCGTCCGCAGCGGTGCTCGACAATCCGGCGCCGCCGATAAGGATGGCTGTGCTCGTCGCAGCGAATATGACCTTGCCTCGCATGCTCTCGCTCCCCTCAGCTCATCACTGCCCGGGCGCGACGTGAGCCGGTCATACCCGAGCAAACGACACCATCTACCTGACCACAGCCGGAAGATTAAGTAAAGGCTGTGAGGCGGCCGGGATGTTGTCCAAACAGTGGAACCACTGTCAACCGATCGGTCGTCCGACTGGCGGACGTCGCCGCGGCCGCGGCGGCCGCATGGTTGAGGCGCACAGCGACCACAACGACCTTCAGGAGCATGTGATGAGCCGCTTGATTCGTACGGCCGGGCGCCGATTCGGCCGCGCAACCAGGAACGCCGGGCGCTGGTACGTAGAGGCGATGGCCAAGTGCGACCCGAACGGTATCGGCTACTACGTCTGGTAGCCGGCTCCCCCCGAACCGAGCTCCTCGCCGGCGGAATCTGGTCAGAGCCCGCCGAGGGGACGAGAGTGGCCAGGGTGAGGCTATCGAGCACGCCCAAGCGGCATGTGCCTCGGTGGTCGGACGTCGCGCCGCTAGTCGCGGTGCAGAAACCGGAGCTCAGCCCGACCGGCCGACGACTGGCCAACGCTCTCGTCATCGACGACCTGCGCACGATCGCTCGGCGCCGCTGCCCGAGGTCCGTGTTCGACTACGTCGACGGCGCCGCGTCGGACGAGATCAGCCTGCGCCGAGCGCGACAGCTGTACGCCGATTTGCAGTTCAACCCGTCCGTGCTGCACGACGTCTCCGACGTTGACACCACGACTTCCGTCCTCGGGTCGCGGTCGCAGCAACCGTTCGCGTTCGCGCCCACGGGATTCACCCGGCTGATGCACCACGAGGGCGAATGCGCCGTCGCCCGCGTTGCACAACGGCACGGGATTCCGTATGCGCTGTCGACGATGGGGACGACGTCCATCGAGGATGTCGCCGCAGCCGCGCCGAAGGCGCGCAAGTGGTTCCAGCTCTACGTCTGGCGCGACCGCGCGGCCGGCGCCGACCTCATCGCGCGGGCGGCCCAGGCGGGCTACGAGGCGTTGATCCTGACGGTCGACGTCCCGGTCGCCGGCCCTCGGCTGCGCGACGCTCGCCACGGATTCTCGATCCCGCCGAAGCTGAAGCCGAAGACGATAGTCAACGCGCTCGTCCATCCGGTGTGGTGGTTCAACCTGCTGACCACCGAGCCCCTCCGATTCGCGTCGCTGAGCTCGTGGAACGCGACGATCGCCGAGCTCGTCGACATGTTGTTCGACCCGACGATGACCATCGACGACTTCGAATGGCTGCGCTCGTCGTGGGCCGGCCCGCTGGTCGTGAAAGGGATCTTGAACGTCGAGGACGCCCGGCGGGTAGTCGCGGCCGGCGCGGACGGCGTGCTGCTGTCCAATCACGGCGGTCGGCAGCTCGACCGCGCACCGGCCCCACTGCGGTTGCTACCTGACGTCGTCGAAGCGGTCGGCTCGCAGGCCGAGGTATGGGTGGACACCGGGATCATGACCGGGGCCGACGTGGTCGCGGCACTCGCGCTCGGCGCGCGCACCGCGCTCGTGGGGCGCGCCTATCTCTACGGCCTGATGGCCGGCGGCGAGCGCGGCGTAGACCGGGCCGCCGAGATTCTTTCCGCAGAGGTGCGCCGCACCATGCAACTGCTCGGCGTGCGCAGCATCGACGAACTTGGACCGCGGCACGTGAAACTGCCCTGACCACCGAGACAGGACGCACCATGGCCGACACGCTCGACATCATCGAGTTCACGCCGATCGCCGACCAGCTCGCCTACACCTTCGGTGGTGCGGCGCCGATCCGGCGGATCACACCGGGCACCGTGCTGCGGCTGTGGTCGGAAGACGCGTTCGGGGGCGTGCTGCGTAGCGTGGACGACCGTTCCAGCGAGAAGGTCGACCTGCGCTTCGTGAACCCGCAGACCGGACCGTTCTACGTCGAAGGGGCCGAGCCGGGCGACGCGCTGGCGCTGCATTTCGTCCGCCTCGAACCGGCGCGCGACTGGGCCGCGTCGGCCACCATCCCGTTCTTCGGCGGACTGACCAGTACCGACCGTACGGCGACACTGCAGGATCCGCTGCCGGACACGACATGGATCTATCATCTCGACCGCTCACGGGGCACGCTGCGGTTCGCGGCCCGGCACAGCGAGTTCGCCGTCGACCTTCCGCTGGCCCCGATGCTCGGGACGGTCGGCGTCGCCCCCGCCGCCAACGAGGTCCGCAGCTCGCTCGTGCCCGACCGGTTCGGCGGCAACATGGACACCCCGCAGATGCGCGCCGGCACGACCTGCTTCCTCGGCGTGAACGTCGAGGGCGCGCTGTTCTCGATCGGCGACGGACACTACCGCCAGGGCGAGGGCGAGTCGTGTGGGACGGCCGTCGAAGGCGCCATGACCACGACGCTGATCGTCGAACTGGTCAAGGGTGCGGCGCCCGGGTGGCCGCGGCTCGAGGATGACGACTGCCTGATGACTGTCGGCTCCAGCCGTCCGTTGGAAGACGCGTGGCGGGTGTCCCAGGTCGAAATGGTCTCTTGGCTGGGCGAGCTGTACGGGCTGGACAAGATGGACGGCTACCAATTGCTGTCACAGATCTCCGAGGTGCCAGTCGCGAATGTCGTCGACGCCAACTACAGCGTCGTCGCCAAAGCCCGCAAGTCACTGCTCCCCGCCGCCGACGCGTTCGGTGGGTTGCATCGCGATCTTCGAGAACGGGCCGCCCGACTCGGCTGAATCGAAAGGACTCCTGCCATGGATCTGCAACTGTCCGGACTGCGTGCGCTCGTCACCGGTGGCACGCGCGGCATCGGCCGGGCGATCGTCGAGGCCTTCGTCGCCGAAGGCACATCGGTCGCGTTCTGCGCCCGCCATGCCGATGCGGTCAAGGCCACGCAGGACGCGCTGTCGGTTGACGGTGCGACCGTGCTGGGCACCGCGCTCGACGTTGCGGACGCCGATGCCCTCATGGCCTGGGTGACCAGTAGCGCGGAAGCGTTCGGTGGCATCGACATCATCGTCTCGAACGTCAGCGCACTCGCGTTCGAGGATAAACCGGAGAACTGGACCACGTCGTTCGAGGTCGATCTGATGGCCGCTGTGCGCATGGTGCACGCGGCGATGCCGCATCTAGAGGCGAGTTCGGCGCCGTCCATCGTTGCGGTGTCCAGCGTGTCCGGACGAGAGATCGATTTCGCCGCAGGCCCGTACGGGACGATCAAGGCGGCCCTGATCCACTACCTGCAAGGCCTGGCGCATCAGCTGGCCGACAAGGGGATCCGCGCTAACTCGGTGTCGCCGGGCAACACCTACTTCGAGGGCGGCGCGTGGGCGAACATCGAGCAAAACCTGCCCGACCTGTTCTCGACCGCGATGGCGCTGAACCCGACCGGCCGCATGGGCACGCCGGAGGAAATCGCGCGCACTGTCGTGTTCGTGGCGAGCCCGGCATCGAGCCGCACGAGCGGCGCGAACATCCTCGTCGACGGGGCATTGTCTCGCGGGGTGCAGCTTTAGGGGTGTCTCCAAGGCCGGGTTGTGATCTTGTACTTGCAGCCTCAGGGCGGCGGCCATAAGTGCAAGATCACGAGGAGGCCGTCGCTGTTGACGGGCCGGCGGGAACGGGCGATGGTCGCGGCATGGCGATCGACGACTTCCCCCGGTATCCGCTGCTGTTCGGTCCGAGCCCGGTGCATCCGTTGGACCGGCTAAGTGACCATCTCGGCGGCCCGCGGATCTGGGCCAAGCGTGAGGACTGCAACAGCGGGCTGGCCTTCGGCGGCAACAAGACGCGAAAGCTGGAGTACCTGGTCCCGGATGCCCTGGCCCAAGGCGCGGACACGCTGGTGTCGATCGGCGGGGTTCAGTCCAACCACACCCGGCAGGTGGCGGCGGTGGCGGCGAAGGTGGGTCTGAAGGCGCGGCTCGTGCAAGAAAGCTGGGTGGATTGGCCGGATTCGGTCAATGATCGAGTCGGCAACATCATGCTGTCGCGGATCATGGGCGCCCATGTGGAATTGGTCGAGGCCGGCTTCGGCATCGGGTTCAAGCAGAGCTGGGAGAACGCCCTGGAGGAGGTGCGCTTCTCGGGCGGCACCCCGTACGCCATTCCGGCCGGGGCATCCGATCACCGCCTCGGCGGACTCGGATTCGCGAACTGGGCTTACGAAGTGGAGCAGCAGGAGCAGCAGCTCGGGATCTTCTTCGACACCGTCATCGTCTGCACCGTGACCGGCAGCACGCACGCGGGCATGATCGCCGGGTTCGCCGGACAGAACCGGCCGCGTCGCGTGCTCGGGATCGACGCCTCGGCCAAGGTCACCGAGACTCACGCGCAGGTGGAGAAGATCGCCCGCAACACCGCGGAGCTGATCGGCCTCGGCCGGGAGCTGCGCGAAGACGAGATCACCGTCCTCGAGGGGTGGGCCGGACACGCCTACGGCATCCCGGTCGCCTCGACCATCGACGCGATCCGGCTCACCGGCCGTCTCGAAGGCGTGATCCTGGACCCTGTCTACGAGGGAAAATCCATGGCCGGCCTCGTCGATCTCATCCGTAACGGCGATATCGGCAAGGACTCGACCGTGCTGTACGCCCACCTGGGCGGACAGCCAGCCTTGAACGCCTACAGCGCGCTGTTCCGGCACTAATCCGCGGCCGGACAAGGCGTCCCACGGATTCGCGCGGCAGTGGCGATCGAGCTGGTTCGGCTGACCGAGGTTCCGCTGGCCGCGGTGCGCACGCTGCTGAATGAGCCGCGCAATGCCCGGCACATGCCGCTGGCCGGCGACGTCACCGATGACGCGGCGGCCCGGTGGGTCGCGGAGAAGGACGAGCAGTGGGAGCGCCACGGCTACGGACCATGGGCGGTACTGCTCGACGGAGTGTTCGCTGGGTGGGGCGGCTTCCAACGTGAGAGCAACGGGGCAGATCTCGCGCTGGTGCTGTTGCCGCAACATTGGGGCCACGGCCGGGATGTCATGATCGTGATGCTCGAGTGTGGGTTCGGCGAGCTCGGCCTGGAGGACGTCATCGTGGCCCTGCCCTATACCCGCCGGCCCGAACGGGCCATGTCCCGGCTCGGCTTCCGGCCCGACGGCGAAGTGCACTATGACGGCACCTCATTCCGCCAATACCGGCTGATTCGACAGACCTGGTCAGAACGTGACCGCTGATCAACTCCGCGCCGCGAGGTGCGGAGCGAACGGCCGGAACGGAATCTGGTTTCCGGCGACGGCTCCGCTGGGCAACAAGTCCGCACCGTCGTCGAAGTGGACGACTCCGTTGCATAGCAAGGTCCAGCCTTGTTCGTGATGATCGGCAACCACGACGGCCAGAGTGCGCCCGACCGAGTTGGCGTCCGGACACGGCGGCGAATGAGTACACATCTGCATCTCCGATCCTGCTAGGCGGAGAAGCCCGCGCTGGTTGGTGGCACATTCACACGGGGTACGCGCCGACCAACGCCGACGGTTCACTCGAGCGGGCACCGTTCAGATGATGCCGAGGGTGACCAGGACGGCACCGCCGACCACGCCAGCCGCGGCGGCCACCCCGGCCTTGCCCACATGCGCCCCGTCCAGTGGGCCGATCGGCAGCAGGGTCGAGCCGGCCATCACGAGAGCGGTCACGGCGAAGGACTGGGTGAGCGGGACGCCCAGCCAGGCCGACTCGACGAACAGCACGACGCTGAGCCCAGCCAGCGCGAGCGGAGCCGCGAGGTGGACCCGCGCGGATTCGGTGTTGGTCTTCACCACGGGCAGCGGGGCCCAGGGCAGCCCGAGGGCGCCCGTGCCCAGTCCGAAGGCCAGGCCCGGCAGCCATGACGTCTGCGCCGTCAGGACCTTCGCGCGCGCGCTGACGACGACGCGCGCGTACATCGCGGCCGCGGTGAGGACGATGACGCCGAGCGCGTAGGCGGCGATCTCGGTGGGGTCACCGGCGCGGCGCAGATATGCGAGAAGGAACGTGACGACGGTCGCCACAACCGCCCAGGCCGGATGCCGCAGCCGGTTCAGGCCGCGCATGCCGTCCAGCCGCTCGCCGAGTGGCTCCAGCCACTGCTTGGCGAGATCGGTGCCGCCCGGACTGGACGATCGCGCCAACCCGGCCGCCAGCAGGAACACGGCGAGCAGCCCAGCGGTTGCGACCGGCACGGCCTGCTGCGTGTCGGCCAGGGTCCAGTGAGGGGGCAACGGCTTGGAGAGGTCGAGCGCCGTTCGGTACACCGACGCGTCGATGGTCAGATCATGGCGCCGATCCTTGAGCGTGGCATCGAGCGCGAAGGCCTTGGCGAATGCGCCCTGCGAGGCCGGTAGATGCAGCGGCCCGCGGCGGCCTTCGAGCACGCCGAGGTTGAACCACCCCAACGCGTAGCCGGGGTCAGCGCCGATTGCCTGGCGCAGCGCGGATACGGCGGCCGCGTCATGATGCTCACGGGCCAGTTCCACGCCCAGATCGTTGGCGGCCGGGAATGCGCCCGGATCACTCTGCAGTGCGCGGCGGTCGTAGTCAGCTGCTTCGGCGGTGTGGCCGGCCCGGTCGGCGACGAACCCCGCCGTCATCAGGAAGGCGGGATCCATCGGGTCGAGGCCGAGCGCCTTCGTCACCTCGGACGCGGCAGCGTCCGTTGCGCCGAGACCCAGGTCGGCCAGAGCGAGATTGTTGTGTAGAACCTCGGGCCGTATGCCCAGGCCGGAAAGCTGCGACGTCCAACTCACGGCCGTGTTGTAGTCGTCGACGGCAGCATGCAGATCGCCGGTCGTGCTCTCGTAGTCGGCGAGCTGCTCGGCGGCAAAGTAGGACACGGCCGCGAAGCTGTCCGCTGGGTCGGTGTTGTGCTTCGAGCTCTGATAAGCGGAGCCCTGGGTGCCGAGCTGGACGAGCGGGCGAAGCAAGGCGACCGCCTCCGCATTCCGGCCGGCCGCGAACAGCGCGGCCCCGCGATTCAGCTCGGCCTGATAGACCGCCAGATCGTCGTCGTAGCGCAGCCGGCGGACCTGGTGGGCCGTAACGCCGAACTGGGCAGCGGCTTCGTTGAAATCGTGCTGGAGAAACGCGATCTCGCCGAGGCGGAGGGCGGGCAGCTCGCTCCGGTCGCCGGCCGTGGCCGCCCAAGTCGTCGTGACCTTCCGGGCTGTGGGCAAATCACCCGCCCAGCGCAGCAGATTCTGCCATTTGTCGGTGAGGGCGTCCTTGCTCAGAGCGGTATCGGTGATCGGCCGTTGTGCCACCAGCTCGGCGATCCCTTGTAGGTGGTTGAGGGATGCGCAGGGACTCGTCGACTCGCCCGGCCGCGTGCCGAAAAACTCGTCGGGCCAACTGTCGAGGGCCGGTGCGGCATGCCCAGCGAGAATGGCGTCGCGTCGCCACGCCAACGACGGGCAGTAGGTCAGGGGACTGGTCAGATCGGTGTCGTCGCGGTACTGCGGGATGAACGACAGATCCTGGACGGACCCGCCGGCCCCGCCCGGAGGCACGAGGATGGCTTGCAGTGGGGTCAAGGTTTCGGCGCCCATGGATAGCGGCAGCCACGCTTCGGCCGGCGAGCCCAGCACATCGGACTCCGGCGCTGGGTAAAACGCGACGGCAGGTGGGTAGGTAGTCGGGCCGGTCTGCGCTAGCCGCCGAGCAACGGTCTCGGCGCCGGCGAAGTCGCGCGCGCCCTCGTCCGCGGCCAGCAGCACCTCGAGCGCGCCACCGGGCCGCGGCGAACTCGCCACGAGCGGCGCGACAATACCCACGGCTCGCTGCGATTCACCGAGGCCGACGAGAGCGCGGGCCCGGCCGAGATCGGCGTCATGGGCGGCTCCCAGTGCCGCCGCGCGGTTGTATTGAGTCACCGCGAGCCGAAGATCCTGGCGGGCAGTGAACGGCTGGCTATATAGCAGCCGGAGGCCGGCGCGCAAATACGCGTCACCGAGCCCAGTAATGGCCGCCGCGTCGTCGGGGAACCGGGTGGCCAGTTTCTGGAACGTACCGATGGCTGCCGCCAGCTCGCCGCGCGTCACTTCGTAGACGTGCGTCGGCCGGAGCGCCAACTCGATTCCCAGGTGGCGGAGCTGAGCTTGCCCGACAATCCAGCCCGGCGTCGGGTCATTCGGGCACGCGGCTATGGTGCGCCGTTGCTCGTCGGCCAGAATGCTGGTCGTCGTGAACTGATCTCCCGCCACGAGCAGCAACAGGTCGAGCTGGCCGTCGCAGCCGCCCGACGAACGGGTTCGATCCAGCAGGGCAAAGGCCGCCTGCGCCGCCTTCGAGCTCTCCAGCACGTCGTATCCGGGTTGCCCGGCCAGCATGATCAGCGCCGCGGCGAGCCGCATCGCGCCTCGCCGCAGGTCCTCGGGCGGCGCGGCGTCGAGGATCGGTTCGAGTGCTGCATAGCGATACGGGTACGGCGTCGAAGCGCCGCGACCAATCGGCTCCACATCGCTTGACGACGCGAGCATAGCCATCAGCGCTGGAGCGTCAGCCGGACCAAGGGCGGCGACCGCGTAGGGATAGATGTCTTGCCTGGTCGTGATCGTGACGTGGTTCGGCAACCCGACCGGCAGGTTTCGCAGCACGGTCGTGCCGGGCCGGGTCGTGCCGGCCACGATCGGTGTCGGATCCGCCGGCGGGCGCGGCAGATGGCGGGCGGTGAGGCGGGCGACGGGAGCGAAGCCGACAAGCAGCAGAACACCGAGTAGCACAGCCGCGGGCACCAGCAGCGTCCGCCGGCGGCGCACTGGCGACGGCGTCACCGGCGGTTCCGGGCCGGGGCCGGCAACCGGTCGGTCCGCCGACGGATCTGAATCCAGCGGGGGATCGGCGATTGGCCCGACCGTCGTCATGCCGCTGACCCGTCCCCAGTCACCGTGCGCCTCGCCCCGATCGTCCGATCACTCCGCTAGTCAGGAGGAGATCATGAGCTTAGGAAATACCGGCGCCATCGCCTAATAGCGATCGTGGTTACTGGGTAATCGGGATGATCTTGGACTTATCGTCGCTATCGGGCGATAAGTCCAAGATCACGACCGAATCCAAGCGATACGGGGGCTCACGCCGTGGCAACGCGAAATGCGGCGACGACAGCGGAGACCTGATCGAAATGCTGCTCGGGATCGTCCGGCGCCCGGAGAGTGAGCCGAACGTCGGTGACCCCGGCGGCGATCAGCGGCGGAACACCAGCCATGGTGCGAGCGGTGTCCACCGTGCCGCCGGCGTCCCACGCGGCCGGCAAGGTGCCGACCACCTGCAGAGCCGCCGGGTCGCCGCCGGCTGTATCGAGCGCCTCCCGCATGCGGGCGATCTCGGACCTGAGGTCCGCTTCCGACCCCAGCCACGGAATCCACCCGGTTCCGTAGCGAGCGAGGCGGCGGGCCACCCGCGGGTTGACACTGCCGCTCACCCAGATTGGCACTCCACCGGCCTGCCGCGGTTTCGGCATCATGTGTATCCGCTCGAAGCGCAGGCCCGGCGAGGTGAAGTCAGCCGCCGGCTGCGACCACAGTGCCTGGCACACCGCCAACGTGTCGTCCAGCGCCTCGCCGCGACGGTCGAAGTCGACGCCGGCCGCTTCGTACTCCTCGCGCTGCCACCCCACCCCGACGCCGAGATCCAGCCGGCCGTTCGACAACACGTCCAACGTGGACGCGCACTTGGCCAGCACGACCGGCCGCCGGAGCGCCGCGATGAGGACGTTGGTGGCCAGCCGGATGCGCGAGGTTCGCCCGGCCAACACCGACAGCAGCGTGATCGGCTCCAGCCAATGACCGTCCGGGCCGGTGGGTTGCCTGCCGCCCGCCTGACCGCCGATCTCCGGCCGCCCGTAGGCGTCCAGGTTCTCACCGAACACCACGTGGTCGGACACGGCTAACCGGTCGACACCGGCCCGGTCGAGAGTCTCGGCTTGCCGGATGACGTGTGTCCAGCCACCCGGGTCGTCCGCGGCGAACGACCGCAGCACCATGGACAGCTGGATCTTGCCGCCGATCACCGACGCGAGCGCACTAGGTTCCGGCCAGCCGGGCCACGACCGGAGCGAAGGTCAGCATGCTGCGCTGGGCCACGTTGACATAGCTGATGCCGAGTTCCTCGCGGCGTTGAACCAGCCGGTCGCACACGTCGTCGACGGTGCCGAGGAGGGCGTGCGGGTGCTCGGTCAGCTCCTCGGGGGTAACGCCGAAGCGGCTGGCCATGGCCTGCACCGCATCGGTGGGATCCTCCTGGATGGCGACGAAGTACGCCGCGACCTCGAGTTCGATATCGTCGAAGCGGTCCCCGGCTCCGGCGCGTACCCACTCGATTTTCTCGCGCGTCGCCGACAAGGTGGCGCTGGTGACGCTGTCTGCCCCTAGCTTTCCGGCTGCATTGTTGAAGTTGAGGCTGACGATGTCGGCCAGCCGGCCGGCCAACCGGAGGATTCGGGGCGATCCGCCGCCGATGAAGATCGGCGGATGCGGTTTCTGGACCGGGATCGGTCGGCCGGCGAAGCCGTGCGCGTGCACGTATCGGCCGTCGAGGTCGACTTCCTCGCCGGTCCAGTGCGCCTTGAGGAGGCCGACGACCTCGGCCAACCGTTCGATACGCACACCGGCGCTGTCCATCGGTATGCCAAGCCCGTCGTACTCGGCTCCGATCCATCCGGCCCCGAGGCCGGCCTCGAGGCGCCCCTCTGAGAGCAGGTCGATCGTCGCCAGCTCCTTCGCCAGCACGACCGGGTTGTGGTAATCCACGCAGGAAACCCGGCAGCCAACGCGCAGCCGTTCGGTGGCCGCCGCCGCGGCCATCATCGCGGTCAGCGGGGCGACGTCGACCGGGCGATGTCCAGACGTCGCCGAGATCTCACCCGGGCCGAAATAATGATCGGTGGTGAATAGCGTCGAGTAGCCGAGATCTTCGGACTGACGCGCTACGTCGACCCACTGCTTGGCCGATGTCGCCTCGAACGCTTGCACCGAGAACCGGAACGGGCGCAGATTCACAGATTTCCTTCCCGGCGCGAGTGCGCGCGCGAGCGGGTCGCACCCAAAATGGTCGGCGTCATCCTGCTCTGGCGTCGTCAGATACTAACAGGTGTCGATGCCCAGTATCTTGCCTCCAGGAATGAGTGGGTGAGCTCTGCCGCGGCGTGAGGAGACATGATGACGAGCCGATTCGCCGATATCGACTGGATTTTGTGGTCGGGAACCGTCGGACTCGAGAAGCCGATACCGGAACGGGTCGAGGCGGCCGTCGCGGCTGAGTTCACGTCAATCTCGGTGAGTCCGCTCGACATCCACCGGGCCGAGCAGGCCGGTACGGCGGCGAAGGAGGTCGGCCGGTTCATCCGCGATCGGGGATTGCGGATCATCGTGGATCCGGTCATGAACTGGCATCCGTTCTCCGGAACCGCGGGTTCGCGATTTTCGGCGTTCTCGGCCGAGCAGTCCCTGCGCTGGGTGGAGGTTCTCGAGGCGGTCTCGCTCACTGCCGTCGCAATGGATGACTCGGATGTCCCGGTCGAGGCGTTGGGCGAGCCGTTCGGGCGCTTGTCTGACCGCGCCGCAGACGTCGGCGCTCAGGTCCACCTGGAGTTCATGCCGATCTCCTGCGTGGCCACGCTCCGGGCCGCGTGGAACATCGTCCGCGCCGCTGACCGCACTAATGGGGGCATCGTGTTCGACACCTGGCACTTCTTCCGCAGCGACCCGGACTACGGCCTGCTGGCGACGGTCCCGGGCGAGCGGATCTTCTGCGTGCAGATCGACGATGCGGCGGCCGCGCCCCGAGCGTCACTGCGCGAGGACACCCGCAACCGGCTCCTCCCGGGCGACGGCGATCTTGATCTCGCGCGTGTGGTCCGTGCCCTCGCCGAGATCGACGCGTTGCGCTGGGTCGGACCGGAGGTGATCTCCCCGATATTGGAGGCCATGCCCGAGGTCGAAGCGGCCCAGCTCGCCGGCCGAAGGACGCGAGAGCTTGTCGCTACCGCGCTTGCCGCGACCTGATTGCCGATCAGCGGTCTTCTTCGGGATGCGGGACGGGACGGGTCTGACGGGCCAGGAAGAACTCGCTGGCCATGTCCCGGACCGTGTCGTAGCCAAGGAGAAACTCGTCCTGTGCCGTGCCCGGACTCATGTGACCGTCCTGGACTGCTTCGAAGGCTTCACGCATTCGCTGCAACGCGGACTCGAAGACGTCGCGATCTTCGGGAAAGTGGGTACCGACCACAGTGAGCGCTCCCGTCAGTTCGCGGTCGTCACGGCGTACCCGACGACATGATTCGGGCCCGGCCCGCCTCGAGCCGGGCCACCGGAACTCGATAGGGGGAGCAGGACACGTAATCGAGCCCGGCTTCGTCGAAGAAGTGGACCGAGTCGGGGTCCCCGCCGTGCTCACCGCAGACCCCAAGCTTTAGGCCCGGACGGGCCGACCGTCCTTTCTCGACAGCGATGAGGACGAGCGCGCCGACTCCGTTCCTATCGATCGAGTCGAAGGGTGAGACGCCGAAGATGCCCTTGTCGAAGTAGAGCGGGAAGAACTCCGCTTCCACGTCGTCTCGAGAGAAGCCCCACGTCATCTGGGTGAGGTCATTGGTGCCGAAGGAGAAGAACTCGGCCGAGGTTGCGATCTCATCGGCTGTCAGGGCCGCCCGCGGCAGTTCGATCATGGTGCCGATAAGGAGCGGCACGTCGACGCCTGTCTCGGCGCGCACCTCGATGGCTACCCGCACGATTCCTCGGCGGACCTCCTCGAGTTCCTGCACGGCCCCCACGAGCGGAATCATGATCTCCGGCCGAGGATCGCCACCGGCTGACTTTCGAGCCGCCGCCGCGCGGAGAATCGCCCGAGCCTGCATGGCGAACAGCCCCGGGATGACCAAGCCGAGCCGAACCCCGCGCAGTCCCAGCATGGGGTTCTGTTCGTGGAGCCGATCCACGGCCTCGAGCAGGCGGATGTCGTCGCTGTCGGGCTGCCCCCGCTCCTCAGCCACCGCGACCCGGACCGAGAGGTCCACCAGGTCGGGCAGGAACTCGTGGAGCGGGGGGTCGATGAGCCGGACGGTGACGGCCAGGCCGTCCATCTGCTCGAAGATTGCCTCGAAGTCGGTTCGCTGTAGGCCGGCCAGCTCTCCGAGCGCGGCTTCGCGCTCGGCATCCGTCTCGGCCAGGATGAGCTGCTCGACCAGTTGCCGCCGCTCGCCGAGGAACATGTGCTCGGTGCGGCACAGCCCGATGCCCGACGCTCCGAACCGGCGGGCCCGCGCCGCGTCCTCGGCGGTGTCGGCGTTGGCCCGCACCGCCATCCGCCGAGACTCGTCGGCGTGGCGCATTAGCCGGTCGACGGCGACCACGAGGTCCTCGTCGGAGTCGGAGGTGCCGCTTTCGAAGTAGCGCATGACCGGTGAGTCGACGACCGGGACCTCGCCGAGGAACACTTCACCCGACGCGCCGTCGATCGAGATGAGGTCACCCTCGTGGATCTCGATACCGCCGGTGGTGCGCACGACCCGTTGCTTGGTGTTCACGTCGAGCGTTTCGGCCCCGCAGACGCAGGTCTTGCCCATGCCGCGGGCCACCACCGCCGCGTGGCTGGTCTTGCCCCCCCGCGAGGTTAGGATGCCGGCCGCCGCGATCATCCCGTTCAAATCGTCTGGGTTGGTCTCCCGGCGGACCAGGACAACTCGCTCGCCTCGGCCGTTCCATTCGACCGCGGTGTCGGAGTCGAACACCACGTGGCCGACCGCCGCTCCGGGTGACGCGGCTATCCCTTGCGCGATCTTGAGCTTTTCCGCGGTGTCATCGAAGTGCGGGAACATGAGCTGCGCCAGTTGTGCCCCCGTCACTCGCGAGATCGCCTCGTCGAGGTCGATCAGGCCCTGGTCGACGAGTTGGGTCGCGATCCGGAATGCCGCCGCCGCGGTCCTTTTGCCGACTCGGGTTTGCAGCATCCACAGCTTGCCGCGTTCGATGGTGAACTCGATGTCGCACAGGTCGCGGTAGTGCTCCTCGAGGGTGCGCATGATCTCCAGCAGCTCGGCGTAGGAGCGCTGGTCGATCTGCTCCAGGTCAGCCAGCGGCACCGTGTTACGGATCCCGGCCACCACATCCTCACCCTGCGCGTTTTGCAGGTAGTCACCGTAGATGCCCTGCGCGCCGGACGCCGGATCCCGGGTGAAGGCCACCCCGGTACCCGAATCCATCCCCAGATTCCCGAACACCATCGCCACGATGTTCACCGCCGTGCCCAGCTGCGCCGGGATCCGTTCCTGCCGCCGGTAGATCACCGCCCGCTCGGTGTTCCACGAGTCGAACACCGCCCGCACCGCCAGCTCCAGCTGCTCGCGGGGCTGCTGGGGGAACTCGCGGCCGGCCTGCTCGACCACCACCTGCTTGAACGTCTCGACGAGCGTGCGCAAGTCGGCGGCGTCCAGATCGAGATCGTTCTTCGTGCCCTTGACCTGTTTGGCGGAGTCCAGCGCGTCCTCGAAGTGCTCGCCCTTGATACCGAGCACCGTCTTGCCGAACATCTGGATCAGCCGCCGGTAGGAGTCGAACGCGAAGCGTTCGTTGCCGGCCTGCGCGGCCAGGCCGCGTACCGACTGGTCGTTCAATCCGATGTTGAGGACGGTCTCCATCATCCCGGGCATGGAGAACTTCGCCCCCGACCGCACCGACACCAGCAGCGGATCTTCGGGATTGCCGAGCCGCTTACCCATCGACTGTTCCAGAGCGGCGAGATGCTCACCCACCTCGTCGGCGAGTTCGGCTGGCTCCCGGCCGGTCGTCAAATACACCCGACACGCATCAGTGCTGATCGTGAAACCCGGCGGTACCGGCAACTTCAGATTGGTCATCTCGGCCAGGTTCGCGCCCTTGCCGCCCAGCAGATCCTTGAGGTCCTTGTTGCCTTCGGCGAAGGCGTAGACGTACTTGGGCATAGCGTCACCGTCCTTGGCCTGCTCGAATGCGACCTTACTTGTCACGCTCTTCAGTAGCTATGGCATGGCCGGTTAGGTTCGGTCCGACCGGTAGGCCGGGCTGGGCTGCCAATCGGTATGCGCGGTCATGGACCAGCTCAGCGGCGTTACCGAGACAACGCCGTCGTAGACGATGGCTCGAATGTCGCTGTCGGCCTCCAGCCGATCAGCGTCCACCGTGGCCGCGATGCGCAGCGCCAGCGGATCCGTCGGCACCCGGGTTCCGTCCGGCAGGCTGTGCACGTAGTAGGGCTGGCGGCTCTGGACGGTCCGGCGGATCTCGGTCGTCGGGGTTGCCGCCCGAGGGACGTTGAGGTTGATGACGGCCACATCCGGCGGCAGGCCGTCGGCCAGGACCTGGCGGGCGAGTGCCCGGGTGAAGTGGCGGGCCGCGCCCCAATCCAGGTCGTCGAAGGTGCGCCAGGAGGCAATGTCGACCTGGACCGATGCGGCGATTCCCGGAACCCCGTGAACCTCCGCCTCGAGCGCCGCCGCGACGGTGCCGCTGACTCCCAGTGCGCCACCGACGTTCTCGCCGTAGTTGATGCCGCTGATACACAGATCCGGTGTCCGCTGGGCCAGTTCCAGCAGGGCATGGGTCACCGCGACGACAGGGGACCCGACCACGGCGTAGCCCGGGACGCTTCGCCCGGCGACGGAGAGCTCGTGCCGCGTGATCGCGCCGATCTCGGCTCCGGTCACGAACGCGCGGCTCATCGAGGTCTGTTGCGTCGCCGGCGCCGCGATCAGCAGTTCGCCGAGATCCGCCACCGCTTCGGCGGCGGCGAGCAGGCCCGGCGAGTGTAGGCCGTCGTCGTTGGTGACCAGGATGAGCGGTTGCACCGGTCAGCGCCCAGCCGGCACCAGGTCCCGAACGTAGAGCCCCGGAGCGTTCTCGCGGGGCGGGTGAGCCGGGCTGCCGAGGTGGTCAGGTGCCGGGATCGTGCCGTCCGAACGGTCGATGACCCAATCGGCCCAGTGCTGCCACCAGGTGCCGGCGTGCTTGTCCGCTCCGTCGAGCCAGGCCTGCGGGTCGTCACCCGGCTCGGCGCCGGCGAAGAACGTCGCCTTCGGATTGCCGGGTGGGTTGACCAGGCTCTGGATGTGCCCGGCGTTGCTCAGGACGAACGTGCTCGGACCGCTCAACAGCTGCGTCGTTCGGTAGCAACCGGTCCACGGCGTCAGGTGGTCGGTCGTTCCGCCGGTCACGAAGGTCGGCGTGGTGATCGTGGCCAGGTCCACCGGCGTGCCGAGCACCGTCATCGCACCCGGCGTGCACAGCACGTTCCGTTCGAAGATGTCCAGGAACTGGCCGTGCAATCGGGCCGGCAGGTTCGTACCGTCGGCGTTCCAGGCCAGGATGTCGAACGCGGGCGGCTTGTTCCCCATCAGGTAGTTGTTCACCCAGTAGTTCCAGACCAGCTCGTTGGGCCGCATCCAGGTGAAGACGTTGCCCATGTTCCGGGCGCTGATCACCCCGGCGCGGTTCGAGTTCCACCGGGCCAACGCGAGCAGCTTCGGCGAGGAGAACGCGCGGATCGGCGCGGCCTGGCCGAAGTCGAGCAGGGTGACCGCGAAGCTGGCAGTGTGGACGCGGTCGTCGCCGACGGCGGCCAGATGGTTGAGGGCCAGCGTCTGCAGGATGCCCCCGGCGCAGAAGCCGATGAGGTCCACATCCTCCGAGCCGGAGACCTCGCGAACGGTGTCGATGGCCGACAGCACCCGCCCGGTGTAGTCGTCGAGATCCCAGTCGCCTTGGTTCTTCGACGGGTTGCGCCAGCTGAGCATGAACGTCGGCAAGCCGCGGCTGACCGCGTACTCGACGAAGCTGCGTCCCGGCCGCAGGTCGAGGAAGTAATATCGCCCGATCGGCGGCGGCACGACGAGCACTGGGCGAGCCTGCACCGTCTCGGTCGTCGCTCGGTACTGGATGATCTCGGCGTAGACGTCCCGGTCGATCACCGCACCGGGCGTGACGGCCAGATCCCGGCCGACCTGGTAGGCCGTGCGGTCAACCGTCGATGGCATCCCCCCGTTGTGCAGCACGTCGCCGAGCATGTTCTTGGTGCCTCGCGCCAGGCTCATCCCACCGGTCTCGAATGCGCGCTTGACCGCGGCCGGGTTGCCCAGCAGGACGTTGGTCGGGGCCGCAGCGCTCTCGAGCGCGTTGAGGACGAAGCGGGCCGCGGTCGTCTGGCGGCCGTTGCGGCTCAGGTCGTCCAGCACCTCGTTGGCGAACTCGCAACCGACCAGGTAGCTCTGCCCGATCCGGCGGTAGACCGGGTGCTCCGACCAGGCCGGGTCCTGGAAGCGCCAGTCCTTCGGATCGGGCGTGACATCCGATGACCCGGCCAGGATGCGCACGAGCTGTCGGGTCAGCGTGCGGCCCTTTCCGCTCACGGTGCCCATCTGGGCGAACGCCTCGCCCAGATCGCTCACCGCTTCCCCGAGCACCGGCATACCCACCGGCTCGGTTCCCGCCACCGCATCGGCCGCGACGGCGGTGGTGGGATTCTCCGGCTCGGGGGGAGCGGGCGCCTCGGTCAGCCGGGCTGCGGCACGTCGTGACGACCTCGCTCGCCGTGGCCGCCCCCGGCCCTGCGCAGACCCAGCTTCCTCGCTAGACGTCACGGCCGCCTCCTTGGCGGGAAGAGTTTAGTTAGTGTCACTCTAGTTTAGAGGACGCACTCGGCCGGGGCCGGTCGAATGTGCCGATGATCTCGGACAGATCGCCGTTAGCCGGCAGTAAAGTCGAGCGGGCTGGCCTGGCCGGGGTGCCACCGGACGGTCACCGACCGGTGAATGCGGGTGGCCGTTTCTCGCGGAAGGCCTGCAATGCCTCGGACATGTCCTGCGTGCCCGCGGCCAGAGTCTGGCCGCGGTTCTCGAGTTCGACCGCAGCCTCCAGCGAGGGCGCATCGACGTTGAGCTGCACCACGCGCTTGGTCAGCGAGACGCCCACCGGACTGTTCTGGGTGATCGTCTCGGCCAGGTCGAGCGCCTCGTGCAGCAGGTCTTCCTCGGGGACGACCCGGTTCACCAGCCCGATGCGCGCGGCCTCGTCGGAGTCGATGAACCGGCCGGTCAAGAGGATCTCGTAGGCCAGGCCGAGGCCGACGACGCGCGGCAACATCCACGAGCTGCCGCAATCGCCGCCGGTGAGCCCGACTTTGATGAACGCGGCGTTGAACCGTGCGGCCGGGGTGGCGATCCGGATATCGGCGGCCAAGGCCAGGGAGAAGCCCGCGCCGGCTGCCGCTCCGTTGACGGCGGCAATGACCGGCTTGGCCAGTCGTCGAAACGACGTGATCGCCTCGGCCCAGGATTCCTGGGCCCGGAGAAACTCCGGGCCGCTCATGTCGGGCAGCGTGCTCGCGTCCGCGAGGTCCAACCCGGCGCAGAAACCCCGACCGGCCCCCGTCAGCACCAGGACCCGAGTCTCGTCGTCGGCCGCGATCTCCTGGCTGAGCTGGAACAGTTCGTCGAACATCCCAAAGCTCAACGCGTTGAGCCGATCCGGTCGATTGAGCGTGGCCACCGTGATGCCGGCTCGCGGCCGATCGACGAGCAGCGTCTCGTAGGTTGCCATCGCGTCTCCTTCGACGACCGACGCCAGGCTGGCGGGTGAGCAGCGTACCGTCCGGGCTCGAACCGACCATGAGGCCAGGACGCAGTTTCTTGACGTCAACCACAGTTCGTTCGAGGATGGCCGGACTACCTGGCCGATCGAATCGGAGGTGCAGTCGCGGTGACCGAGGCTTCTGACTCGACTGGACAGTTGGACACATCGCATGACGCGCTCGTCACCCTGGTCGTCCGCGGCATGGTTCGCGGTGCGCCGGACGACGCAACCAAGCAACTCGTGGAGCAGGGCCTCGCCCTGACCAAGGGTCCGATCACCATGCCGACGCCGCAGGGTACGCAGGAGGCGGGCAAGCTCCTGCGGGTCCCGCCGGGGAGCGAGCAGGAGCAGGAGATCGACAAGCTCTTCGACGGCTTCCTGCCGATCAACCGCCGGCTGCGCGACGTGTGCTCGGCCTGGCAGACGCGCCCCGACAGCACGCCCAACGACCACAGCGATGCCGCCTACGACGACGGTATCCGCGAGCGGCTGGACGAGGTGCACTCCTCGATCGGCCCGATCCTGCGCCGCCTGGGCGCCGCTGCCCCCCGGTTGACCGGCTACCGTCCCCGCCTTCAGGCGGCGCTCGACAAGTTCGACGACGGAGAAGCGTCGTGGCTGGCCTCGCCGCTCATGGACTCCTACCACACGGTATGGATGCACATGCATCAGGAACTGATCTTGATGCTGGGTCTCACTCGCGCGGAGGACGAGGCCCGCGAAGAGCGTCTCGTCCGGGAGCGAGCGGGGAGCTAGATGACCACCGCGCAGGAGAGCGCTGAGCGCGAAGCCGAACTTCGGGCGCTCCGCGAGGCGGTCCGCGATCTCGTCGAAGGTTGCGGCGGCCTCGCGCCGGCGCGTCGTCAATTCGACTCCGGCACCGGGTACGACGAGCAGGCCTGGCGGCTGCTCGGCCGGGAGATGGGCCTGGCCGGCCTCGGCGTTCCGGAGAACATGGGCGGCGCGGGCGGCGGCCTGGCCGAGTTGACGGTGGTGGCCGAGGAGCTTGGCCGCGCCCTGCTCCCCGTTCCGTTCCTCTCCTCGACCGTGCTCGCCGGACAGATCCTCGCCCGCTGCCCGGAGCCGCCGGACCTGCTGGGTCAGCTGGCCGGCGGGGACGTATGGGCCGCCTTCGCCGGCGTGGACGCTGACGGCTGCTGGCATCCCGACCGCTTGCCCGCGCGGGCCGAGAACGGCGCGGGATCGTGGCGGTTGTCCGGCCGGGCCGAGTTCGTCCTAGACGGGACCACCGCGCACCAGCTGGTTGTCGCGGCGAGCACGCCGGATGGGTGCGACCTGTTCCTCGTTGCCGGCGACGATTCGAACGTGCGGCGCCGCGCGCTGGAGACGTTGGATCCGACCCGCGGACAGGCCGAGGTCAGCTTCGACGGAGTTAGTGCGACCGCGCTGACCAGCGCCGGCTCTGGCGCAGAGGTGGTGAGCGGGGCTCTCGACGTGGTGCTCGTGGTTCTCGCCGCCGAACAGGTGGGGGGCGCCGCGGCCGGCCTCGACATGGCGGTCGACTACGCCAAGATCCGCCAGCAGTTCAGCCGGCCCATCGGCAGCTTCCAGGCGATCAAGCACAAGCTGGCCGACCTACTGCTGCAGGTCGAGATGGGACGCTCTGCGCTCGATCGTGCCGTGTTGGCCGAGCAGGATGGGAATCAGCTGGCCGAGGCGGCGGCCGTGGCCCAGGTCTGGTGCAGCGACGCGTTCGTCCAGGTCGCGGCGGAGAACGTCCACGTCAACGGTGGCACGGGCTTCACCTGGGAACACGACGCCCACCTCTACTTCCGCCGTTCGCGGGCGGACGAGGTGCTGTTCGGCGATGCGTCCGTGCACCGTGAGCGGCTGGCCAGCGCTGCTCGGCTGGTGACCGCTGGTCGGTGCCTTAGAACTCTTAGGTGCTGCGAGGCAGTTTCGAATACGGCACGCCCCGGTCGACGCGCGGCTCGCGGGGCAAGCCGAGCACCCGCTCGCCGATGATGGTGCGCTGGATCTCGTCGGTGCCGCCGGCCAGCCGGTAGCCGGGCGCGCCGAGGACGTGTTCGGTCCAAGCGAATGCATCCGGCTCGCCGGTATCGGCCGCGATCCGGGCCCCGAGCAGCGAGGCCGCGATATCGCCGATCCGGGTGAGGTTCTGCGAGGCGACGATCTTGCCGATCGACGCGGCCGGCCCGGGCGGCGTGCCGGCCGCGGTCGCGCGGGCGACCCGGTCGGTAGTGGCGGTCCGCAGTTGGGTTCGCACGTAGACGTCGGCCAGCTGCTGCCGCACCACGGGATCGCTGGTCTTGCCCAGCCGGCGAGCCAGACCGAGCAGGTCCTCGAAGGTGCCGCCCTTGCGACGCTGACCCTGGCCACTGGCGGTGCGCTCGAAGCCCAGCGTCGCGTTCGCTACCTTCCAGCCGTCGCCGACCGGCCCCACGCGCATGTCGTCGCCGACTCGGACGTCGGACAGGAAAACCTCGTTGAAGGACGAGGCTCCGCTCATCTGCCGGATCGGGCGGACTTCGACCCCAGGCGCGTCCATCGGGACCAGGAACATCGTCAACCCGGCCTGCTTGGGGACATCCGGATCGGTCCGGGCCAGGAGCAGGCCATAGTCCGCGAAGCGCGCGCCGGACGACCACACCTTCTGGCCGTCGATGCGCCACCCGTTGTCCTCCTGGACGGCGGTGGTCGCCACCGCGGCCAGGTCGGAACCGGCGCCGGGTTCGCTGAACAGTTGGCAGCACAGCAGGTCCGAGCGCAGGAACGCCCGGCCGTACTTCTCGCGCTGCGCGTCCGTTCCGAAAGTCGCGATCGTCGGACCGACGAGCCCGGTCGTGACGCTGATCAGTTCGGTCGAGGTCGGGGTCTCGAAGGCCTGCTCTTCGGCGGTGAACGCGACGACATACCGTGGCGACAGGCCGGCGCCACCCAGTTCGACCGATAGTGCGATCGCTCCATAGCCCGCGTCGAAACGCGCCCGTCGGTAGGCGCGCACCCGGTCCAGCATCGCGTGCTCGGCCTCTTCGGAGATATTCGCGAAGACCGCGTAGTCGGGTGCCGCGTCGCCGCGGTCCGACCGCTTCGGGGCGACCGAGGCCAGCCAGTCGCGCACCTCGGTGCGCCACTGCTCGATGTCCGGCTCGGTCATCGCCGCCTCCAATGCCCTAGACCGTGAGTACCGTGCACGCGCTGATACCTGGCGCGCCGTACACGTGGGTGAAGCCGACCCGAGGTTGTCCCGAGACCTGCCGGGCGCCGGCGCGGCCCTGCAGCTGTAGCACAACCTCGTGCACCTGCCGCAGTCCGGATGCCCCGACCGGCTCGCCGTTGGCGAGGCAGCCGCCGTCGGTGTTGATGGGCAACCGGCCCGTGGGCGCGGTTTCGCCGAGGTCGAGCAGTTGCTGCTGCGCGCCGTGCTCGCACAGGCCGGTCTCGGCCATGTGGTAGATCTCCGCGCCGGAATCGGTGTCCTGCAGCTGCGCGACCTGCACGTCTGTGGGAGAGACGCCGGATGCGGAGAAGACGGCCCGCGCCGCGTCCACGCTCGGGCTCTTGCCTGCGTCCGGCGGCAGCCACGGAGCGAACACCTCGAACGAGCCGAACTGGCGCGTGCGCTTGGCCACCGCCGCGAGGTTGACCGGGCGCTCGCACAGGTCCGCGGCCCGATCGCTACGCGCGAGCACGATCGCGGCCGCGCCCTCGGCCGGAGAGCACAGCATGTACTGGGTCAGCGGCGGGTTGATCACTCGGGCCGAGAGGATCTCGTCCTCGGTCAGCGCGGTGCGCCGCCACGCCGTCGGGTTGAGTTCGCCGCAGCGGAAGGCCTTGGCCGCCACCTGGGCGAGCAGCCGGTCCTTCAGGCCATGCGTGTGCAAGTAGCGGCGGTCCTTCATCGCGAAGAACTGAGTTGTGATCATCAAGCCCGTCTCGGCGTACCAGTTCGCGTGGCCGTAGTCGCGGGCTTCGCCGCGAACGCGCCCCGCGCGTGCTTGTCGAACCCGACCGCCACACCGAGCTCGGATTCGCCGGATCGGATCGCGTTGGCGCCAGTCGCGAGCGCAACGCCACCGGTCGCGCATCCATTGCGCACGTTGACGAACGGGATGCCGGTCAGGCCGAGGTCGTTGCACAGGGTGTCGGCTTGCCGGACACGTTGCTACTTCTACCGCCGACCGCATAGCCGATGTCTGACCACCCGACGCCCGCGTCGGCCAGGGCCAGCCGGATCGCGTTCACGCCCATGGTCATGCCGGTCAGATCCGGGGCGTGCCGGCCGAACGGGTACATGCCCGCGCCGACGATGCTGACACCGGTCATGTTTCACCGTCCTCCGGCTCGAAGGCATAGGTAACGACGTCGCCGCCGTCGCTGTCCGGCCAGACCGGAAGCAGTACGAGGCGCATCCGTCGGCCGATCTCGAGCCGGCTCGGGTCACCGGTAACGCGAGATTCGACGATCACCTCGCCGAGATCCACGTAGCCGACACCGTAGGGCGTGAATCCGGATTCGGGAGCGCGGTAGGGCGGCTTCGGGTTCGAAGGCCTGCACGGTCCAGGTCCACAGCGTGCCGCGATCGGGCAGCTCGACCCGCGCCATGTCCGACCCGGTGCACTTCGCGCAGCTGGCCTGGGCGGGAAAGGTCACGGTCCCGCACGTCGCTGCATCTCGCTCCGGCCAGACGGGGCGGATCGAGAGGGCGAAGCCGGCGTGCTGTCCACGCTGGTTGTCATCTCTCGGTCTTCCTCGGTGGCGCGAACCGGGGCTGATCGCCAGCTTCGATCTCGCGCCGGCGCCGGCGGATGGCTCGCCGCGCGATCGCCCAGCGGTGCACTTCGGACGGGCCGTCGTAGATGCGGAACGGGCGGATTTCGCGCAGCAGCGCGCCAGCGAGGAGTCGTCGGAGACGCCGAGGCGCCGCACATCTGGACGGCGCGGTCGACCACCCGGTAGACCGCCTCGGCGACGAACATCTTGGCGACGGACGATTCGGTTGCACCGCGGGCGCCGGAGTCGAGCACCGCAGCGGCGTGCCAGATCAGTGCGCGGCTCGCCGCCAGGTCGATCTCGGAGTCCGCGATCTGCTGCTGGACCATTCCGAGCGACGCCGAGCGGATGGCCGAAGAGCGGGTGGCGGCCCAGTCGAGCGCCACGTCCCTCGCCCGCCGGGCCAATCCGAGCCAGCGCATGCAGTGGGTCAGGCGGGCCGGGTTGAGCCGGACCTGGGCGTACTCGAACCCCCGGTCGACCTCGCCGAGCACCGTCGGCGTCATCCACGGTGCAGTGGTCGAAGACGACCTCGCAGTGCCCGCCCGGCGTGGCGTGGTCGATGCTGCCGATGCGGCGGGTCACCTCGACGCCGGGGTTGGCGGCGTCGACGAGGAACATGGTCGCCCCGTTGCGGCCGCTGACCTCGCCGGTGCGGGCCATGCAGATGTAGAAGGCGGCCCCTCTGCGCCGGTGATGAACCACTTGCGACCGTTGATGACCCAGCGGTCCCCGTCCCGCTCGGCCGAGGTCAGCAGGGCCGACGGATCGGACCCCGCGCCCGGCGCCGGCTCGGTCATGGCGAAGCCGAGCGGACCTCGCCGCGCGCCAGCGGCGCCAGGTACCGCTCCTGCTGCTCCGGCGTGGCGACCACCTCGAGCAGGTGCATGTTGCCCTCGTCGGGTGCGGCACAGTTGAGGGCCAGCGGACCGAGCAGGCTGTAACCGGCCTCCTCGAAGACGACGGCACAGCCGCGTACGTCGAGCCCGAGACCCCCCACTCCTTCGGCAGACATGCGGCGCGAGCAGCCCCGCGTCGCGAGCCTGCTTCTGCAGCGATCGGCGCAGATCATCCGGCGCATCGTGCATGACGCCGGCCACCTGTAGCTCCACCGGGATCACGACGTCGCGGACGAACGCGGTCGTGCGGGCGGCCAGCTCCTCGACCTCCGGAGGCACGGTGTTGTCCATGCGGCGCTCCTCGTTCAGTCGTTCTGGGGGTCGTCGTCGGCGAGGCGGACGAGCATCTTGCCGACGTTCGTGCCCGACAGCAGGCCGAGGAATGCGTCGACGGCATGCTCGAGGTCATCCACCACGGTTTGCGTGGAGACGAGCTCGCCTGTCCCGCAGCCAATTCGCGACCTGCTTCTCGAACTCGGGCCGCAAATCCTCGTGATCTCGCACAATGAAGCCACGCAGCGTGAGCCGCTTCAGCACAGCCTGGATGAGGTGGTTCACGCCCGGAGCCGTCGACGGGTCTTCCATCGTCGAGATCATCCCGCACAGCGCCACCCGGCCCCGCACGTTCAACGCGTACAGCGCGGCAACCAGATGATCACCGCCGACATTGTCGAAGTACAGGTCGATCCCATCCGGCGCGGCGGCGGCCAGACCGGCGACCAGATCGGCGCGGTAGTCGATGCCCTCGTCGAAGCCCAATTCCTCGACCAGCAGCTCGAGCTTTGTCCGGGCCACCGGCGCTGCCGATGACCCGCGAGGCGCCGAGCAGGCGGGCGAACTGCCCGGCCGCGCTGCCGACCGCGCCGGCCGCCGCGGAG
>CAVZYJ010000019.1:0-42165 GCA_963779485.1 uncultured Actinomycetota bacterium
CAACGGCGTTGGTTGCGTTTTGTATTCGCTCAGCTAACGCGTAGTCGTGACCTCGAAGAAGGCGAAGCCATGTGGTAGAAAGCACTCGCTCGGTCGGGGGGCCCGCGAGAGGGAGCGGAGGTCTGGTTGAGGACGCAAGATCGAGCGTGTCCTTGCCCTAGTGCGGGCCTCTTTCGCCGTATTGATCGTGGCGGGTATCGCCCGCGTAAGGCAGTGACACTCGCCAGTACTTCCGGTATCCCAGAGGCCGGAACAGTCCACGCTATGGCAGCTCGCCATCGGGCGGCCGTTGGCGACGGGAGTCCGGGCCGACCGCTTCACCTGCTTTCGCCGAGAGCCGTGTGCGCGCGGTGTGACGCGCCACGGTGGACAGCCACGAGACTCGCATGGCACGAAGAGCCGCTCACCGCGAGGTGATGAGCGAACAGCGCCCCCCGCGCCGGACGATCGGACCCTCCCCGCGAGAGCACCGGCGCGGCGGCGGTGCGTCACGGTCGGGCGGGTTGCCGGGTCATGCTCAGCCCGCCGTGCTGAGTTCGGATGCGCCGACCGCGGTCCTGGCGCGCCCAGCGCCGGTCGACGCGGCGCGGGACGTCGACGGTTGGCAGGTCAGTAGCATCGATATGCCGGTGCCGCCAAGGGTCGCCCAGGCCGACCACAGCGACGCCGTGCGACAGCGAGCACTGACCGAGCTCGCCTGGCTTTTGCCGACGCTCCTCATGCTCAGTATCGGGCTGATCCGCGTCGGCTGGCCGGCGCTGTGGGCGGATGAGCTGGCGACATGGGGGATGGTGACCGTCCCGTGGAGCCAGACGTGGCAGGTGCTCCACCACACAGACGCCACCCTCGGCGCCTACTACGCGATCATGCACGTGTGGGTGTCGTTGCTGGGCGCCTCGGACGTCATGATCCGGCTGCCGTCCGTGCTGGCGATGGCCGCGTCCGCGGGGTTGACCGCGCGGCTTGGCACGCGGCTGGCCTCTCCCCGGGTCGGCCTGCTATCGGGTCTGCTGTTCGCGGTGCTGCCCACAACGTCTCGGTACGCCCAGGAGGCACGTCCCTACGCGCTGGTGGTGTTCGCAGCCGTCCTGTGCAGCCTCGCTCTGGTCCGGGTCCTGG
Source organism: uncultured Actinomycetota bacterium (assembly GCA_963779485.1). Classification (GTDB taxonomy): domain Bacteria; phylum Actinomycetota; class Actinomycetes; order Mycobacteriales; family Jatrophihabitantaceae; genus CAVVJA01. The sequence continues at coordinate 1,120 of CAVZYJ010000019.1, forward strand.
ACCGGCCGGGGGTCGGGCGGTTGCTGGCCTACGCGCTGGCCACCGGGTTGCTCGGCCTGCTGCACGCGATCGCCCTGCTGCTCATCCCGGCGCACGCCCTGGTGGTGCTCGCCGTGCGCAGGTCGGTCATGCCCCGCTGGCTGGTCGCGGCGGGCGTCGGCATGCTGCCGGCGCTTCCGGCGCTGTACCTCGGCAGTCAGCAGACGGCGCAGGTGGCATGGATCGGGCCGCCGACGTCGAGCAGTCTCACTGCCTACCCCGCCATGTTGCTGGGGTCCGCGGTCGGCGCTGGCATGATCCTGGCGCTGGCGATGTATGCCGTCTCCACTCGCCATCCGGCAGTCCTCTACACGAGCTGGGCAGTCGTTCCGGCGGTCTGCCTGTTCGCGGCATCGCAGGTAACGGCCCTGTGGCTACCCCGGTATCTGCTGTTCACAACGCCGGCGTGGGCGCTGCTGGCCGGGACCGCGCTCGGGCGGACCCGGCTCGTCCGCGGGGCTATCGCTCTGACCCTCGTGGCGGCCGTCGGCGTTACCGCTCAGGCGAGCGTGCGCGGGCCAGACGGGCACCTGCAGGCCACGCGCGAGGCGGCCGCGTTGATCGCGGCTCAGATGAAGCCCGGTGATGCAATTGTCTACAGCTCGCACGACACCGGTGCCACCGTCTACGGCACCTCCGACCGGGTGGGACGGGACCTTGTCGCCCATTACATCCCGGCGGATCGGCGACCCGCCGACGTGCTGCAGGTCGTCCCGCAGCGCACTAGCGGTCGAGTTACCGCGGTGGAGTGCACGAACGTGGCGAGATGCTTGCCGAACGTGCAGCGCATCTGGGTGCTGCGCCTAGACCACCAGAGCGATCCGCTGCAGGACCTCGGGGGGACGAAGGCGGCGGTGGTCCGCAGCCGGTACTACGTGTCGCGGGTCTGGTACCCCCAGGGCCTCACCGTTGCCCTGGCGCTTCTGAAGCCGACGGGCTGACTGATGCCCGCGACGGGTCGACGCTGACCAATGCTCGCTTTCCTGCTGCAGGTCGACGCCTGGGTCAACGACGGACAGCTGCGTATGTTCGCCGTCTTCATGGGAATGATCTGGCTCCTCTGGACCATGCGGGTCGTTCTCGCACGGCACTACTGGCCCGTGCAGCTCGCGTGGAACGTCACCAGCTCGGTCATCATCCCGGTGGTCGACGAGCCTGAGGACTTCTTCCGCGAGGTCCTGACCCGGATCGCCGAGCAGCGCCCGACCGAGGTCATCGTGGTCATCAACGGCCCGCGCAACGTGGTGCTGGAGAAGATATGCGCTGACTTCGGGATCCAGTGGTGCTGGACCGAGACCGCCGGCAAGCGCAACGCGCTAAGTCTGGGGGTAGAGATGTCCCGGGGCGAGATCTCCGTCCTCGTCGACTCCGACACGTTATGGACGGCGGGCACCCTGGAGGAGCTGGTCAAGCCCTTCCGCGACCCGAGGGTCGGGGGCGTCAGCACCCGGCAGCGCATCCTCGATCCCGGCCGCACGATGCTCACCCGCTGGGCCGACTGGTTGGAGAACGTGCGCGCCGAATACTCGATGCCCGCGATGAGCGTGCTGGGAACCGTCGGATGCCTGCCGGGCCGCACGATCGCCTTTCGCCGCACGATCCTCGTCGGGTGCATGCACAGATTCCTCACCGAGCGGTTCCTCGGTGTGTTCCTGGAGGTGAGCGACGACCGCGCGCTCACGAACTACGCCCTCCTGGCGGGCTACAAGACCGTGTACCAGTCGACCTCGCTCGTCTACACCGACGCCCCCACATCCCTGCGCGGGCTGGCCAAGCAGCAGCTCAGGTGGGCGCGCGGGTCGCAGTACAACACGTTGCGCATGATGCCGTGGATGGTGCGCGAGGCCCCGCTGCTGGCGCTGTTCTACGCGGCCGACATCGTGGTGCCGTTCGTTCTGGTCGGCTCCTACCTGGCCTGGAGCGTCGCCGTGCTCCGCGGGCGGAAGACGCCGATGTACGACCAGCTTCCGCTGCCCCACCCGGGATGGCAGGCGGTGCTGTTCATCGTGGGGCTCAGCCTTTCCATGACGCTGCTGTCGTGCGCCATCAGGTTCGGCAGGCACTTCTCCTCCCGGCCGAGGGACCTCGTCTACCTCCCTGTGTTGATGCTGATCAACGTCTTCGTCCTGATGCCGATCCGGGTGCTCGGCTTCGTCTGGATGGGCCACAACGCCGGTTGGGGCACCCGCTCGAACGCTTTCGGCGGCGCGTCCGGGAGGAACGTCCAGGCCGCTATCCCGTACCTGCTGGGAGGGGCGATGCTCGCTGGGGCGGTGCTGGTCAGTGTCTAGGCACACGCGACCTACGGCGCGTCGAGGGTCGGCGCTGTGGGTCATCGGCAACGCCACGGTTCTCGCCGCGCTCACGCTCTGGCTGGTCGCGCGGGTATTCGAGAGCAGTCCGGCCGCTGGCTCGGGCTCCGGCACGGAGACGGCGCCGGCCGTGTCGGCCGGGTCGGCCGCGTTGGCGAGCGCATCGCTGGCACCGCCGCCCGTGCCCAGCAGGGACGTGTTCCTGAAGCCGCCTGCACCCTACTTCGGGCTGACCACTCCCCAGGCACCCTGGTCCCGCAGCGAGCTGAACTCACTGGCGGCCAAAGCCGGAGCCCACCCGACGATGATCCAGTTCTTCGTGAATTGGACGCAGGAGTTCCGGCCCGATGCGGTGTCCATGTGCTACAGCCAGCACGCGCTACCGCTGCTGTCCTGGGAGCCGTGGGCCGGCGTGAAGTACGGCCAGAGCCAACCCACCTTCGCCCTGCGGCGCATCACGAGCGGGGCGTACGACGCCTACATCACAAAGTTCGCCCGCGGGATCCGCGACCAGAGATGGCCGGTCGTTCTCAGTTTCGCGCACGAGATGAACGGCACTTGGTACCCGTGGTCGGAGAGCCGCTCGGGTAACCGGCCGGGCGAGTACGTCCAGGCGTGGCGGCATGTGCACGACATCTTCACCACGGTGGGCGCGACCAACGTCATCTGGGTATGGAGTCCCAACATCGTCCGCGCAGTCCCGCTGGTCAGCCTGGCCGACCTATACCCGGGCGACTCCTACGTGGACTGGTCCGGAATGGTCGGTTACGACTACGGGGAGCCGACCGCCGGAGAGGTCTTCGACCCCACGATCGCCCGGATTCGCGTGTTCACCCGCAAGCCCCTGCTCATCACCGAGACGGCGGCCGAACCCGGCCCGGTCAAGGCGGCGTGGACCGCATCCCTGTTCCCCTGGCTGCGGAAGCACCGCGACGTGGTCGGCTTCACCTGGTTCGAACTGTCCAGAGCGGAAGGCGCGGTCAGGGACTGGCGGTTCAGCGCCGACCCGAGTACCCAACGGGCCTTCCACGACGGGATCGTGGAGTCGAATCTCGCTCCTCCGATCGCCTATGGATGAACGGAGGAGGACCTCGATACCGACAGAGCGGCTCCTGTCACGCCGGGTCCGCCGGCCCCTCGCCGTCTGCCTAGTCGTGGCTGCGGCAGTCGTCAGCTGTTCGGTCTTCCGGGGTGCGGAATCCCGGCGCGCGGGCGAGTTACGGGCGGACAGCACGGTGACAGTCTCCGCCGACAGGGTGCTCGGCAGGTTCGACAACCCGGCCTGGTACGGCAACCAGACCGGCCCCACGTCTCCGCTAGGTCCCCGCGACCTTCGGGCGCTCGACGCGTTCGACGTTCACGTCGCCCGCGTCTGGGCACTTCCACGGGGGTACTACAACGCGACAACCCGTCGATTCGAATTCGACTTCGCTGCCGAGGACGGGTCGACGGCATATCGCTACATGGACCAGCCGGCCCACTACGCCGAGCGGTTGCTCGTCAACCTCGGCGAGTGCGCTCCCCAGATCCTGACACTGTCCGCTCCGCGGACGTGTCGCGCGGTTCTGCGCGACGGCCTCGTCGCCTACAAGCGGCGCTACCCGTCGATCCAGTACGTAGAGCTTTTCAATGAGCCGGACAAGACCTGGGCTATACCCAGTGGGCACTGGGAGGGTCTGACCGTCGAGGACTATTACCGGTGGTACCGCATCGGGTACTCCGTGGTGAACGAGGTGAACCACGACCTTCACCCACCGATTCCCCTGAGGTTAGGCGGTCCCGCGACCGCTACCTTCGACGTGTCCTACCTCCAGGGCTTCCTCGATCGGTATGCCCACGACCGCGACCCGGCCAAGCGACTCGACTTCATCTCCTACCACCAGTACAAGCACGGGGCTGACCCAGCCGGGGTTGGGGCGGAGAAGCAGACCGTTCGGCGCTGGCTGTCCAGCCGCCGGCTCGACCCGGACACTCCGGTGTTCGTGACCGAATACGGGGTCTTCCCCGGGGACGCCACCGGGACAACGTTGAACGCCGACCTGCTCACCCAGGCCGCAGCAATGGAGACCCTTGCGTACTACTACATCAACAGCGGGATGGACCTCGAGATGCACTGGGCGTATAGCCATCCCACGAACCCGCGCAAATCCATGTTCGTCTCGGGTGTCGACGGCGCCGTCTACCCGTACGGCAACCTCCTGACGATGCAGAGCATGATGAAGGACCAGCAGGTATTCGCGACCAGCGACGGCCGCTCCCGGACCGGAATCGGAGTCAACGCGCTCGCCACGATCGACGCCAGCGGGGTGGCTGTCCTGACCACCAACTATCAGGGCAGCCGAGGCGAAGCCAGCCACGTCGTGTCCCTCCACCTTGACCGGCTGCCACCCCGGCTGGCCCACCGCCGGCTGCAGCTCGACCGGTACGTCGTCGACTCGACGCACAGCAACTACGCGCACGACCCCTCGTCGTCCACTCTCGAGCGCGTGGAACGCCGGATCGTTCACGCCGACGACCGCATCGAGACAGGCTTCCGGCTGGAGCCCAACGCGGTCACCCTCGTCGTGATCTCCGCCCTCCGCACCTGAGCGCGGTCGTAGGTCTAATCAGCTCGTCCGGCGCGCATCGGCCCGTGAGTTGGACGAGCTCACCGATCCGTGTCACGCGCCCAGGCGTGGGTGACGAGCATCTCTGGTCAGTCGCTCGATCTCCGCGACCACGGAAACTGACGCTAAGGGGCCAAGCCTCGGCCGGCGGCTCGTTCGGCCTTACGGATCACGGAACATCGGCCGACTCGACCCAGGGCCGCAACCGGTGTTCCTAGACTTCGTAATCGTGGCGCACGTCCTCGTCGTCGATGACGACACCACGGTGGCCCAAGTCGTTGTCGGCTACCTCCAGCGGGCTGGCCACGCGGTCGTCGCGGTAGCCGACGGACCGGCCGCCCTCGGGGCAGTTCGCGATGCGCCGCCGGACCTGATCGTGCTCGACCTCATGCTTCCGCGAATCGACGGGCTCGAGGTCTGCCGGCGAGTACGCGCCGACCATCCCGACCTCCCGGTGATCATGCTCACGGCATTGGGCGAGGAAGAGGACCGCATCGCCGGACTAGAGGTCGGGGCGGACGATTACGTCACAAAGCCGTTCTCGCCTCGCGAGCTCGCGTTACGCGTGGATAGCGTGCTGCGCCGTACCCGGACCAACGATCAGGCTCGGACCATCTTGCGGGTGGGAGCGGTCACCGTGGACACCGCCGCGCGGCGCGCGACCCGCGACGGCGAGCCGGTGCCGCTGACGGTTCGCGAGCTCGACCTGCTGACCTTTCTGCTCGCGCATCCGGGCCGGGCGTTCACCCGCGCCGAGCTCATGGCTGAGGTCTGGGGCTGGACGTTCGGTGATCAGTCAACGGTCACCGTGCACGTCCGGCGGCTGCGCGAGAAGATCGAGGATGATCCGACCAGCCCGACCCTGATCAAGACGGTGTGGGGGGTCGGGTACCTGCTGGAGGCCGGCGTGTGAACGACACCCTGTCGATCGTGCTCACCGCCTCCGCCTGGGCGGCGGGTGGTGGCCTCGCGGTGTGGCTGGTGACGATGCCGCTACGCCGTCGCTCGATCGTCGCGCTGCTTGCCTCCATCGTGCTCGCCGGGACGATCGCGTCGGTGGCCGCCGTCATCGGGAGCGTGCACGCGATGTTCCTGACGACGAATGAGCTCGTCGTCACGGTGACAGTGGCGATCGTCGCCGGCCTGGCCGCCGCGATCGCGGCCGCAGCCGCCGGCCGGCGGCTGACGAAGGACAACCGGGCCCTGCGCAAGGCCGTCACGGAGGTCGGGCTTGGCCGAGTGCCCGATGACGACGGCCCGAAGCTGACGTCGCAGCTGGATGAGGTGCGCCGTGAGCTCTCAGCTACGGCGCGTCGGCTGGCCGCGTCCCGGGAACGGGAGCAGGCGCTGGAAGCCTCGCGGCGCGAGCTCGTGGCGTGGGTTAGCCACGACCTGCGTACTCCGCTCGCCGGCTTGCGGGCCATGACGGAGGCGCTGGAGGACGGGGTGGTCGACGATCCGCAGTTGTCGTACAAGCGCATGCACGCCGATGTTGATCGGCTGACGACGATGGTGGACGACCTGTTCGAGCTCTCCCGGATACAGTCCGGAACGCTCGCCGTGACAACCGAACGGATTTCCCTCGACGACGTGGTCTCGGACTGCTTGGCCACCCTGCAGCCATTGGCCACCGAACGAGGCGTTCGGCTGCGTGGCCACAGCGACGGAGCGCTCTCGGTTACCGGCAACGTCCGTGAGCTGAATCGGGCGCTGACCAACCTGGTTGCCAACGCGATCCGGCACACTGACGCCGGCGGCACCGTCGACGTTGCGGTCCGGGCCGCGCCTGGCGACGACGGCACCGGCGCCGCAGCCGTCGTCCAGGTGCGTGATGAGTGCGGTGGCATCCCCGAATCGGATGTTGCTCGGCTGTTCGACGTGGGCTTCCGCGGTGAGCCGGCGCGAACCCCGCAGTCCGAGCCGGTGTCCCGAGCTGGCCTCGGTCTCGCCATCACCCGCGGCATCGTCGAAGCCCATCGCGGCAGCGTGGACGTGCATAACGTCCCTGGGGGATGCGAGTTCACGGTGCGCCTCCCGGTCGCTGCCTAGCGTCCTGCGCCTGGTGCCCGGCCCACTCCTGGCCGGGCAGGGTATTACCAACTGCTGAACATGCTCTTCGGCGGCTAAGGAAACCGCGGGTATGGGCGCTAATAGGTGTGTCCACTCGCAATCACTCGGTGAGGAGCGTCATGAGAAAGACTATTCGGCTGGCGGTCGTTGGCGGCATCGCGGTCGCGGCGACGGCACTGTTCGCGGGGCAGGCTCAGGCGTCGCTGGTCGAGCATTCAGCGCCCGTGTTCGTGCAGACAGACAACCTCTCCGGTAACACGATCGTCGCTTACGACCGTGCTGCGGACGGTAGCCTGCAGCAGGCCGGCGTCTATCGGACGGGCGGCAAGGGGGGCGCGTTGACCGGAGCCGTCGTCGACTTCCTCGCCTCTCAGGGTTCATTGGCTTATGACCGTGAGGACGGCTTGTTGTATGCGGTCAATGCCGGCAGCAATACGGTGACGGTGTTCACGGTGCACGGCGACCGGCTTGTCCGGCACCAGGTGATCAGCTCTGGTGGGTCGTTCCCGGTTAGCATCGCGGTACGCGGCCATGTGGTGTACGTGCTCAACGCTCGTGACGGCGGGTCGGTGCAGGGGTATCTGCGCTTCGGTGACACCCTGGTGCGGGTGCCCTTATGGCACCGGCCGCTCGGCCTGGACCCGACGGCGACGCCCGAGTTCACCAACACGCCGGGGCAGGTCACGTTCACTCCCGACGGCAGCAAACTCATCGTTACGACCAAGGCCAACGGCAACAACATCGACATTTTCGCAGTGAACCGGTTCGGCGGGATCTCGGCGCAGCCCGTGGTAAACGCCGACCCCGGGCAGGTGCCGTTCGGCGCCACGTTCGATGCGGGCGGCCACCTGGTGGTTGCCGAGGCGGCAAACGCGGTCGCGACGTTCACCATCAACGCCGCCGGCACGCTAACCCTCGTCGATCGTCAACCGACCGGCCAGGCCGCTACGTGCTGGATCGTTCGGGACGGCTCGAACTTCTACGCATCCAACGCCGGCAGCGCGAGCCTTTCCGGTTACCACGACGGGGGCGGCGGGACGCTGACGGCGCTCGGCAACACGAGCACCAACGCCGGCACGGTCGACGCGGCGGTGTCCTCTGACGGCCGCTTCCTTTACGTGCAGACCGGTGCGAACGGCATCGTCGACGCGTTTCGAGTCGGCGCCGACGGGTCGCTCACCGCGGTCGGGGCCGTCACCGTCCCCGGATCCGTGGGCGGCGAAGGCATCGTGGCCGGCTGATCTGTCTTGCACCGGCCGGTCCTCGTCAGCCTTGTCGAGGGCCGGCCGGTCTCATGTCCAAAGGCGCAATCGACCGCGATCGGTCTGCACGGACCGGTCTAAAGCGGTCCAGTCGGTCGCAGCCAATCGTTAGAACGCGCCCCGACTTGCAGCGTGTTATCAGTGCGCCCCGCGACGGCCCGGCCTGGAGGTCGCAAGCGTGCCGCTGGCCTCGGCTCGGACGCGAGCGGACCGGCGATAGGTCGGACGATCTCGCTGCGCTTGCTACCTGATACTCGGAATATATGGACCCCTGCTCCGGGTACCGCGGGATTGCTAGCCCATCCACGCCTGTCAGCACTGGTCGCTTCGGCTTCTTCGAACTTGCCTCGGCGGATGCCATGGCCGGTTCTCGACCTCGTGTCTGACCTGCCTTACTGACTCGGGCCGGCGGCGGCGGGGGGTCGCGACAGAGGGCGGCCGGCGCGCCACTGACTGATGACGGTTCGGGCGCGGAGCAGGGGTTCGCTCAAGTGCCCGCGGCTCCGTCTGCCGCTGTTCGTCATCGACGCTGACAGGATGGCCACAGTGACGCCGGCCAAGCCTGGTCCGGCCAGCGCCTGTTCACAAGATCAGCGGGGTAGCAGCATGCCAGCACCGAACTGGGCGGAGGCGGTTACCGCTGTCGCGACGGCCGTACTGGCCCTAGGTGTCGTCGGCGCCGTGGCTGCGGCGGTGCTCGGCGCCCAACAGGTGCGCGAGACACGGCGCAGCCGCCAAGTCCTGGTGGCGGCCGAGTTCTTGCGCCGCTGGAACGAGGATGCACTTGTCGAGGCCCGCCGCCTGATCGCTAGTTATGCGAGCCCGGAGGAGCTTGCCGTGGCCGTTCAGCACTTCGTCGCTGACAACGCTCCCGACGCCTACGTGTTCTACCGGGAGCCGGACTACTTCGAGCAGCTGGCGGCGCTGGAGGGGATCGGAGCGTTCGACCTGGAATTGATCAAGCTCCTCGTCGGAGACATACTCGTTGCCAGCTGGGACAAATGCAGCCCGGCCCTGCACGCGGTACACGGGGACACGGTCTATCCCCAGTTCCGTGACCTCGTCACACGAGTGCGCCAGCGACCGGCACAAGACGACAAGCGGTCCACGCCGCGGCCGCCCGAACAGCGCAACCGTCAGTAGAGGATCGGCTCTTGGGCAGCCCGAACTGGTAGTTGTCTTGGCGTATCGTCACTGGATGTCAGCATTGATCGGGCCCACCGCGGGGGTCTGAGGCCGTCGTCACCGTTCGGGTCAGAAGATGAGGCGAGTGCCTCATGACCGGTCGGCACGCGATTCCTAATGTATGACGCAGTAAGCCGATGGCCCGGCGGGGTGGATGGCCCGCATGAGGGGATGCGTTGATGGGCTTCTACAGGCAGCGCGTGGTTCCGCATCTGCTCGACAAGGCAGGCGGGATGAAGGCGCTGCGGCCGTTGCGTGAACGGGTGTGCGCTGGGCTGTCCGGCGAGGTCATCGAGCTCGGGTTTGGTTCTGGCCTCAACGTCGGCTTCTACCCGGCCGCGGTGACGTCGGTGACGGCGGTCGAACCGTCCGACCTCGCCTGGAAGCTTGCCGGCGACCGCCTTCGCGCGACCGCGATCCCGGTTCATCGCGGCGCGCTCGACGGCCAGACGCTGCCGTTTGCCGACGCCAGCTTCGACGCCGCGCTGTCGAGCTGGACGATGTGTACGGTGCCCGATGCCCAGTCGGCATTGGCGGAGCTGCACCGGGTTCTCAAGCCGGGCGGGAGGCTGCATTTCCTGGAACACGGCCTGGCGCCGGACCAGCGAGTGCAACGCTGGCAGCGCCGGCTCGATCCCCTCGAGCGCCGGCTGTTCGCCGGTTGCACATTTTCCAGGCCGATTCTGCAGCTGATCACGTCCTCGGGCTTCGAGATCGTCGAGGTGGATGTGTTCTACGAGAAGGGTTCTCCGAAATTCGCCGGCGCGGACTCGCTGGGCATCGCCGCGGCCGCCTGAAGGACGCGGCCGGGCGCTGCCTCCGCTGCAGCCCACCGCGCGGCGCCGGCAACACGGCAGTTACTTGCCGGGTAGTAAGTCGACAGCGACCTGACCCGGCGGTCGAGAGGACCACCGTGGAGGAGCTCTGCGGGGGGTGTGGGTGCAGGCAATGCCGCATGGCCGGCGGGCGGCTGCGACGTCCGCGATGCACGATGATGACGAACGTGACGATGCAATTCGGCGACTGCGAGGTGAGCCTCGAGCGCCTCGAGTTGCGACGCGTCGACAAGGTCGTGGGCATGGAGCCCCAGGTATTCGAGGTCCTGACATATCTGCTGCGCCACCGAGACCGTGTGGTGCCGAAGACCGAACTCCTCGACCAGGTCTGGGGTAACAGGTTCGTCTCTGAGTCGGCGCTTACGAGCCGGATCAAGTCCGCGCGGCGCGCGGTTGGCGACAGTGGTCGAGATCAGCGGATCATCAAGACGATCTATGGCCGTGGCTACAGGTTCGTGGCCGACGTTGCCGACAAGACCCAATCCGCCAGTCCGAGCCAGGGTGCAGCGGCGACGGACGGCACCGCCTCCCGAGGAGATGTGGATCCGGCACGTCGGGTGCTTCGGGCGCTCAGCGACATCGGCGCTGGGGTCGGCGCGGCGATCCAGGTCATCGGCGGAGCCAGGTCGGGGAAGACGGAGCTCCTCGACCAGGTCACGGAGGCGGCCCGTCGGCAGTCGCTGGCTGTCGGGGTGTCCGGTCCGGTGATCGCGAGCCTGAGCCCGTACGGTTGCGTCGCCGAGGCTCTCGAGGAGATGGTTCAGAGGCATCCTGGATTGCTCGATCTCATACCGGCCGGATGCCGCACCGAGCTCGAGCGAGCCTTCGACGGGCGCCTCCCGACGACGCGCCAGCGCTGGTTCGTGGCCGTGCGTGAGTTTCTGGTCGCCGCGGCGGAGCGCTCGGGTGCCGTGCTGCTGCTCGACGATCTTCACCTCGCTGATCACGAATGCCTGATCCTCGTTGATGACGTGGCACGGCTGACCCGCCGGTACCGCCTGGTCGTCGTCGTCGCCCAGCGGTCGGACGCCGTGACCCGACCTGGATTCGAGGTCGTGACGCTGGCCGAACACCGCCGTGCTCCAGTTGATCAGCAGACGATCCTCGATCTTCCCACCGAGGTGACCGAGGTTCTCCGGCGGATTGCCGTGATCGGGGACCGCTTCGATCGGCTCGAGTTCATAGCGGCCTCAGGTCACGATATGCCGACTGCTGATCGGCTGCTGGAGTTGGCGCTGGCCTCTGGGGTGATCGGCTCCGAGTCTGACGGGTACCGATTCACAGATCTGGCTACCGCTGATCAGCTGGTGGCGGCCGTCGCCCCGTCCGTACGAGCGAAGGTGACGAAAGAGATCGCGACGCGTCTGGTTGATCTCGGCGCGGCGCCTTCGCGGGTCGCCGACCGGCTCCTTGCTGCGGGTGAGCCGGCCATGGCAGCTCCGTACGCGCTGGAGGCGGCGCGCGCTGCGGCGGCGGCTAGGCTCCACGAGCAGGTGCTGCGGTGGACCGGCGCAGTTCGTCAGCACGTCAACGGACCGGTGAAGGCCGCGCTGCTGGCGCTGCGGGCGGATGCGCTGGCGGCGGTGGGTGACCAGGCCGCGGTGGCGGCCTACCGCCAGGCATTGGCGGCGGCCGACCTCGACCAGGCGACCGGCCTGCGGGCGCGGCTGGCCCGCGCTGCACTGCTTGGTGGGGATGTCGCCTCGGCTGAGGAGGCGTTGGCGGGGCTGGAGGCGAGCGGTGGCCCCGACGACGGTGCCATCCTGTTGGCGCGGGGGATGCTCGCCTACTTCTCCGGTGATCTCGACGGCGCGGATACAGCGGTCGAGGCGGCTCGCGCGCTGGCCCTCAGGCCGGGAGCGCCAGACCGCTTGCTCGACGTGATCACCCTCCAGGGCATGATCGCCCACAACCGGGGTGAGTGGTTTGATCGGCTCCGCCGTGAACTGCGGGGGACGAGCGAGAACCCGCAGCTGGCCTCGACGGTGTTCGACTCGCACCTTTGCGTCGCCGAGTACCTCCTCTACGGACCCACGCCTTACGAGGAGGTGGTCGCCCTTGCACATCAGCTGCGGGAGCAGGCCGAGCGGGCCGGAGCACGGCGCGGCGTGGCGTTCGCGGTGACGGTGGCTGGTGAGGCCGCCCTGCTCGCGGGCGACCTCGACGCTGCTCGCGCGGATCTTCGTGAGGCGGTGGCCTTGCATGTCGAGATGGCGGCCGACACCGGAACGGCTCATACGCTGCAGCGGTTGGCCGAGGTCGAGCTTGCGGCGGGTGACCGCGCAGAGGCCGAGCGGCTGCTGCGGCGTGCGCTTCCGTTGGCCCGCTGGTCTCCGCTGGCCCGCCATCTCCTCCAACGCATCTACGGGACGCTGATCGCCGCGGCTCCCGACGCGGATGCCGCGCTCATGGTCGTCGACGAGGCGGTCGAAAGGCTGGACGAGCCGTTCGCATGCATGTTCTGCCAGGTCATGATCGCTGTACCCGCGTCGATCGCGTGCATCGAGGGAGGGCGTCTCGACGAGGCTCGTGTCTGGCTCGCGCAGGCCACGAGATCCGCAGCCAACTGGCAAGGCACGGCATGGCAGGGGGCGGTCACGGAGGTTCGCGCCCACCTGGCGCGGGCCGAAGGAGACGACGTTGCTGCCAGTCGTCTGTTCGCGGAGGCGGCGAGGCTGTTCGCGGTTGCCGGGCAACCGCTCGATGCGCAGCGCTGCCTCGAGGCAGCCGACGACTGACGGCATATGTCCTCGGGCCTGGCTACCGAGGCGTTGATCGGCGTCATCGCCGTCCGCGTGCGACGATCAGGCCCCGACGGCGGAGCACCCACACCGTGGCCAGCGCGAAGACCACGGCGAACCCGGCAAGGACCAGCCAGCGTTGAGTGACTGCTCCGGAGAAGGTGTCGCCGTAGGCGCGCACACTCGGCAACGTGCCGGCGAGCTGGTCGAGGTGCAGGCCACGCCCCAGTCCCTCGAACGAGTAGCGGTTGGCCAGGCCCAGGCTGAGCAAGCGTCCGGGAGTCGCCATGTCGGGAACTGGCACAACCGCGCCGGCGAACAGTACCTGGGGGAAGCAGAGCATCGGCAGGGCGAGCGCGGCCTGCGAGGCATTGGAGACAGCCGCCGAGGCCAGCAGGCCAAGAGTCAGCGCCGACACCGCCTCGAGCAGGAGCGTGATGAACAACGACGCGTACACGTCCCAGCTAGCGGCGGGAAGCCGATCGAGCGCGCGCAGCACGCCGAGGAGAACGGCGGTCACCGCGGCCAGCAACGGCAGCAGCACGCCGATCTTGGAGGCGACGTAGGCGCCAATGCTCAGTCCAGAGCGCTGTTCGCGGCGGAAGACCGCCATCTCACCGACGATCTGGAGCAGCCCGTAGGTCAGGCCGAAGAAGAAGCCGGCAAAGGCGACCCAAAAAACGATCTGAGCCGGGCCGACGTCAGCCGCGCCGTGCGGCGCGAAGGCGCCGGGTGGGAACAGTATGGCCATCATCGCCGTCACCAGCACGGGGGAGCCCAGCAATATGGCGAGGGTCAGCCGGTTACGGACCAACACCTCGGCATTGCGCCGGGTCAACAGCCACCACTGCCGCAAGACGCTGGGCGAGTGCCGGTCGTCGAGAGGCGCAGCCTCGACCGGGGTATTGGTCGGCTGACGCCAGGCGGCGAACCGCTCCGCCCACACGCGTGGCGTGTCCTCGCTGGCGAGCCGGTCGTAGACGTTGACAAGGTCGTGCACGCCGAAATACTGCCGCGCCTGGGCAGGCGTACCGGCGAAGGCCAGATGACCGTTCCGGGCCAGGAAGACGACTCGGTCACACCGGTCGATGGTTGCCGGCTCGTGGGTCGTGAGGACGACCGTGACCCCCCGCTCGGTGAGTCGGCGCAACAGGTGCACGACCTCCGCCGACGTCGATGGGTCGAGACCCGAGGTGGGTTCATCCAGGAAGAAGGTGCGTGGCTGGGTGAGCAGCTCGACCGCGATGCTGGCCCGTTTACGCTGACCGCCCGACAGCATCCGGACCGCAACGTCACGCCGATCGGCCAGGTCCAGGTCGCGCATCGTTTCGTCGACGACTCGGTCGGCCTCGTCGGGTGATGTGCCCGCAGGCAAGCGGAGTCGTGCCGCGTACTGGAGCGTGCGCCGCAGCGGCATCTCGACGTGGATGATGTCGTCTTGAGGGACGTAGCCGACACCCGAGCCGGGCCCGGCACCGGCATCGACCCGACCGCCGTCGTGCATGACCTGGCCGGCGGACGGCGCCCGCGACCCGGCAAGGATCTCGAGCAGGGTGGTCTTTCCCGCTCCGCTGCCGCCCACAAGAGCAACCAGCTCACCCGGCTGGATGGACAGGGACACGTCGTGGAGGATTTCGCGCCGGCCGGCGCGTTGGCCTACCCCGATCGCGTCGATGCGGCCCCCGACTGCCGTCCTGGTCTCCACCAGAGAAAGCGGGCGGCCCGCGGTCGGGGCGTCTGCGGGGTCGAGCATGAGCTCTGTCATGGGAAGTCCTCCGTGAGTTTCGTCGGTTTCACTCGGTTATCACGCTCATCGTCGGGACTTCTGGGCTACGAGTTTTGGAGCGAGTGTGGAGCGAGTGTGGAGACGGAAGGTCAAACCCCCGGGCGATCGTGATCGCGCGCTCGACCAGCTCGGCGGCTGCCGGGTCGGTCTCGGAGAGGAGGCTGCCCAGGTCGCGGCTGAGTCGGTGTTCAGACACACCAGAGCGCAACTGCCGAGATGGCCCAAGCCGGGGATCACTCACCTGGCTAATGCGTCGTGTCAAAGCTCTGCCTGGAAGCTGCGATGCGTGTCGGACATCGCGCTGTTGCGGGGCCACGGCTGACTGAGCCGGAACCCCGGACGGTCTGCCGCCGTCCGTTCGCCGTCCGCCGTCAAAGCGACGAGGTCCAGTTCCGGGCCTATAGGTGTGCCGCGTTTGCCTCGTCATCGACGGGAGTGTGGGGGCCGAGGCTCGATCAATGACGCCTTGCCGACCGGGATGTCACACCAGCGCTTGGGGCCGTGGGCGAAGGCGGGCTGGCTGATCTGGCGAGTTCGCTCTGAGCCTTTGGCCCGGCGCCGTTCGCTGAGTTGGACGTTAGGTGGCGGCTGGCTCGCATCGCGTGCGCTCTCACGCGCCGCGAACGCGACGGGATCGAAACGGGATCGGCCGGCGAACTCACCCGCCCACTCTCACCTCGACCAAATAACCGCCGGGGCCCGGCCAGCTCCAAACGTCGGGCTCCTAGAACACTCGGAGAAGTCATGATCACCCGCCTCACAGTCGCCCTGGCTCTAGCCACAGCCGTCGTCGCTATCCCAGCGACGAGCGCCGCCGCGCCGCCGCCATCGCCGTCCACCCCAAATGCCTGCATCACGGTCAACGGCGGCGATTGGAATGCGTGCAACGTCGGCAACAGCGGACGAGGCGACCTGCCCTACCGACCGCCCGTCGGCTACTCCCCAAGCCAGTGCATCAGGCGCAATGGAGGCGATTGGAATGCCTGCAACGTTGGCAACAGCGGACGAGGCGACTTGCCGTACCAGCCAGTTGGAAATTAGCCGTCCCCCGTGGATGCACCCCGCAAATGTCCAGCACGGGTAGGTTTCGCTGTGGGTAACCGAATTTCTCGGCCTGGTTACCGGCGGTTGGACTCGGCTGCGGTCCTGGGGGTGAGCCGGAGGTGATCTGGCGACTGGTCCGCAGGTGTGGAGTTTCGGCTGGTTGGTTCGCGGTGAGTTGTCGTTCGCGTTGGATCGAGCGGCGTCATCGTGGGGCGCCGGTGGTACGGCGTCATGTCGTGTACTGGGGTTCGCCGGGCAGGGGGGTGCCGGGTGAGTGAGTCGGTCGGGCTGTGGATCCAGGTGCTGGGGCCCTTGGAGATGTCCGCCGATGGCTGTGTCGCGTCGCTGCGTGGGGTGAGACAGCGGCGGTTGATGGCTGCGCTGGTTGCGACGCCGAACCGGGCTGTGTCCGTTGATCGGCTGGCCGATGTGGTGTGGGGGGACGCGCCGCCAGACGGGGTGGCCGCGGCGCTGGCCAAGGATGTGTATCGGCTGCGGGCGGCGCTCGGTTCGGTGGGCGCTGCTGGGGTGTTGGTGACTCAGCCGCCCGGTTACCGGCTTGTGGTCGATGAGGATCGCATCGACTCAGGCCGGTTCGCCTCGCTGCTCGCGGAGAGCCAGAAGCTCCTGGACCGCGACCCGGCGCGGGCCCTGTCGATGTTGAACGAAGCCTTGGCGTTGTGGCGCGGGCCGGCCTGGGCGGAGTTCGCTGACGAGGATTTCGCGCGCCCGCTGGTGTCGGGGTTGGATGAGCTGCGGGCGCTGGCGGTCGAGTGCCGGGCCGATGCGATGTTGGCGCTGGGACGCCACGAGGAAGTCGTGTCCGAGCTGCAAAACACCGTCGCAAGCTATCCGCTGCGTGAGCGCCCGCGTGCGCAGTTGATGCGCGCGCTGTATCTGGGCGGTCGCCATGCCGAGGCCCTGACCGTGTACCGCGAGTTCCGCGCGACGCTGATGGACGAGCTGGGTTTGGAGCCGTCGGCAGCCTTGCGCGCGTTGGAACAAGACATCTTGCAGCAGCGGGCTGATCTGGCGATTTCGCGGCCGAGGCCGGGTCCGCGCAGGCCGGGTCGTGCGGTCGGGTTGCCCGGCTTCGACGAGCGGTTCGTCGGGCGGGTGACGGAGTTGTCTTGGCTCGAGGTGCTGCTGGGGCGGTCGGCGCCGGGGGACCGGCCGGTGGTGGCGTGGTTGGCCGGTGAGCCGGGAGCGGGCAAGACCAGTCTGGCTGCGGTATTCGGCCGGATCGCCTCCGCACGCGGCGCAGCCGTCGTATATGCCCGGTGCGCGGCTGGCGTGGCGATCGCAACTCAGTTTCTCGAAGAGCTCGACGCCGCATCATCGTTCGCGTCAGCGTCGGCTGCACAGCTTGACATATCGAGCCGGCAGGCGGTCGTCGACGCCCTGGATGGGTTCGGCGGCGGCAGGCGGGTGCTGTTGATCCTCGACGACGTCGACCGGTCGCCGGAGGACGCGCTTGCGTTTTTGGCACAACTCGGCTCGGCCGCCTGCGGGACTGCGGTGTGCGCGGTCGCGCTCGTGCGCGCGTTGCCTAGCGACGGCGGGCCGAGTGAGCCCGACCGGCCGGAGTACCTGCGCTACCTGACGGGTCTCACGCGTGACGAGGTGGGCGAGTTGCTGGTGGCGGCGTCGGGCGCGACCCGACCGGTCGAGTTGGTGGATTCGGTCTGGTCAGAGACGGGCGGCATCCCGTCGATGGTGACTGGGATCGGACACCAGCTGCAGCAGCTGGACATCAAGGCCCGAGCCGAGGCGGCGCTGACGCGGGCCGACGACGCCCGTCGTGGACTGGACCGCGTTCAGGACGACATCGCAGCCGGGGTGCTGTCCGGGGTCGAGTTGGCCCGCTCTGCTCCCGCCGCGCAAGCGCGGCTGGAAACGGCTGCGCCGGGTGGCGTGATGTGTCCGTACAAAGGGCTGGCGTCCTTCGCGCGGTCCGATGCGGCGCTGTTCTGCGGGCGCGAGCGGCTGGTGGCCACGCTGGTGAGCAAACTCGCGGTCAATCGGTTCCTGGCCGTGATCGGGCCCTCGGGCAGTGGAAAGTCGTCACTGGTCGCCGCCGGTTTGATTCCCTCGCTGACGGCGGGGGCGCTGCCGGGTAGCGACGGGTGGCCGTGCCTACTGATCCGGCCCGGCGCCGACCCGATGACCACCCTCGTGCGGGCCTTCGCGGGGCTCACCGGGCAGCCGCCGTCAACCGTGCGCCCGGAATCGGATGGCGACGCCGATCTGCTCGAACATCTGGCCAACCGCGTCCTGGACACGGGACCGTCCCGTGGTGATCGGGTGGTGCTGATCGTCGACCAGTTCGAGGAGCTGTTCACCGCCTGCCAGGATCCGGCGAACCGAGCCCGGTTCATCCGGCTGCTTGCCACCGGCGCGGATGAGGGCGGCGCCGTCTCAGTCGTGATCGTGATGCGAGCCGACTACTACGGCGCCTGCGCCGAGCACCCGGAACTGGCCAGTGCGATGAGCCGCAGCCAGGTGCTGGTCACGCCAATGACCGACGCGGAGATGCGACGGGTCGTCCTCGAACCGGCGCGCCGGGTGGGTCTCACCGTCGAAGACGGGTTAGCGGACACGATTGCATACGACGCCGCGACCCAGACCGGCGCACTGCCGCTGGTCTCCACCGCCCTATTGGAGACCTGGACCGCGCGATCGGGGACCACCCTGACCCTGGCCGGATACCTGACCGCCGGCGGGGTGCGCGGCGCGGTGGCGCGGCTGGCCGAGACCACCTGGGACGGCTTCGACACCGCTCAGCGCGCCGCGTGTCGACGAATTCTGCTGCGCCTGGCTGACGCGGAAGGGGTCAGCTCCGATGTGCGCCGCCGAGCCTCGCGAACCGAATTGGTCAGCGGGCCCACCGAGGAGACGGTGCTCACCGCGCTGATCGATCGCCGATTGCTCACCGCGTCCGAGGACACGGTCGAGGTCGCCCACGAAGCGTTGCTGCGGGAGTGGCCGCGCTTGGTTAGCTGGCTGGAGGAGGACCGGGAAGGCCGACGCGTGCACCGTCAGCTGGCCGACGCGGCCGCCGCCTGGCAGGCCGACGAGCGCGATGACGCCGGGCTGTATCGAGGTGTCCGACTGCACGCCGCCAGGGACTGGGCCGCCGCGCACCCCGGCGACGCCAACCCCCTCGAGACAGACTTCCTGACCGCCTCGCAAGCCGTAGAAGAACAGACCGTCCGCACCGCGGTGCGGACCGCGCGGCGGCTACGAGCCCTGGCCGTGGGGCTGCTTGTCCTGTTGGTCGCCGCGGCTGTTGCCGGCGTCGTGGCGATACAACAGCGCTCCACCGCCCGCAGCCAGGCGCTGCAAGCCGACACAAACCGGCTGGCCACGCTGGCCAGGACCCTACCCGGTGATCAGCATGATCTCGCCCTACTGCTCGGTGCCCAGGGCTACCAACTGCGGCCCTCCAACGACACTGCCGGCGGCCTGCAGACCGCTCTGGTGCAGACCCCTCCCGGCCTGGACCGGGTTATCCGCTACCGCTCCCCCAGCACGCTGCCGCACCTGGACACCACTGGGCGCCTGTTGGCGGTGCCCGGTGTCGACGGCACCGTCACCATCGACGACCTCGTCACCGGCCGCGTGCTTCGCACCCTCACGTGGCCGACCCCGCGCGAGTTCGCCGTGTTCAGTGGCGACGACCAGTTCATCGCCGCGGGTGGATCCGACGGGGACGTCGCCATCTGGAGCGTTCCCACCGGCCGGCCATCCGGGCCGCCCCTTCGGGTTGGCGGCGGCGTCGTGCATGCGGTGTTCGCCCCCCGCGACAACGACCGGGTCTACGTCATCTCCCGGCACGGCCTCTCGATCTGGGACCGCCACGACCCGCAGCACCCTCGCCGGCTCGCCACCCTCCCCGGCATCGCCAGCGACCCGGCCGACGGCAATACCCCGAACCTGACGATCAGCGCCGACGGACATCTCATAGCCGCAGGCGACATTCTCGTTGAGTCGCTGAGCGGACCAGCTCAGGTGTGGGACACCCGCACGAACAAGCCGGTGCTCTCATTTGTCGGCGCGATCGGAATGTTCGCCAGCGATGGGCGCACTCTCCCGTTCGGATACGGCGGTGACACCGTTCTCGTCAACGCCGAAACCGGCCGGGTGCAAGTGACCGTGCCCAACACCGGAGGCGCGTCGCTCGCCATCCTGAGTCCCGACCGCCGCCGCATCGCCGTGTCCGAACAGGTGGGTACGGCAAACGTCGTCGTCGTCTACGACCTCACTACGATGCAACCCGTGGGAGCGCCGCTGCGCCTACACGGCACCGCGGCCTACCCCGTCGGATTCCTCCCCGACGGCCGACTGCTCACCAGCGGCCCCACCGAAGCGGGGATCTGGACGCTCGGACAACGGCTACCGCCCCTCGCCACCGAGATGAACACCGTAAAGCATCAGGGTCTGCTGGTCGGCTCGAAAGGCTCGATACCCATGTTTGTCCCCGGCACGACCCACACCATCCTCACCCTAAGCGGATTCAGCGGGCCGTTCGCTGACCCGCCGCTGCTGCACGACGCCGCAACCGGACGCATCACTGGCACCCTGTTCAACGGCGCCGTTCAGGGCGCGGTCGCTGTCAGCCCGGACGGACGACTAATTGCGGGCGGCTCGCAAGGGGGCGAGGTGGGAATCTGGGATCTTCAGACCGGCTCTCGTATCGGGCGGCTGGCCGGGGTGCCGTATGGGAACAACCTCAGCTGGAGCCCGGCCGGGAACTTGCTCGCCGCAGACGTCGCAACCGCTGTCCAACTGTGGGACGTCTCCGATCCGAGCCGCCCACGTTTGTTGACCGGCATTCCGACCGCTGTGCCGGCCGTCATGGACTACCTATTGTTCAGGCCAGACGGTCGCCGCCTGGTAACCGCCGCGGACTTAGGCGGCACCATTTCCATGATCGACATCGCGGCTCACCGCGTGACATGGTCGACGACGATCAGCGACGGGACGCTCCGCCAAGTAGCCCTCTCGCCCGACGGCAACACCCTCGCCGTCGACAGCGGTGACCCCAACCAAGGCCGGCTTACCCTGCTCGACGCCGCCACCGGGACACCCCGCCGATCAGCACCCCTGCAAAGCTACGGCGGCGTCGCCTACCTCCGCCACGGACAATGGCTCATCATCACCAGCGACCGGATCAGCCCGCACGCACAACTTTACGACGCCTCGACACTACAGCCGATCGGGGCACCGTTCCCCACCACCGACCCCTACGGCGACCCCATCGCCGTCAACAACGCCGGCACCAGGTTCTCCGAAACCGACATCAAGCCACTGCTGTGGAACGTCGACCCCGCAGATTGGGTGCGGACCGCCTGCACCATCGCCGGCCGCAACCTCACTCGGGCCGAATGGCGCGAGTACCTACCCTCCCGGCCGTACCGCAGCACCTGCCCCGAATGGCCCCCCGGCACATGAGGATCGCCGCGGCAACGACCTCCTGCCCGACAAGATATTCGCGCCCAACCACCCCTAATTATGGATTGCATAGCCGAGAAGCCGTTCACGGGATATCTCCAATCGGAGCGCCCGTCCACCATCCATGTTTCATATTGAGCGCAGCCGATGGCTTTTTCCAATGACGGGGTGACGGGTGGGCCAGGTCTCGCGGTGTTCGAGACCTGGGTAGGCACGATGCTCGTGCCCCAGGTTCGGCGTTCGACCGCCTGTCCGCCGACGGCATCAGCAAGGACAACACGCTGTTCGTGGTCGCGGCCGACGAGAACGACCACTTCGTGGGCGGCGCGCCGAGCCCGGCCAACTGCGACGGTGTGACGGTCCCGTGCACCTACTCCACGATCGGCGAGATCAACGCCAACTCGCGATGCGCTCGCTGCGCTCGAGTGCGGGCGGGCGAAGGGCAAGATCGTCGTCAACGTCGCCGATACGGCCGGGGCCGACATCGGCTGAGGAGATTCGCCGCCTCAGAACTCCCGACCGGAGCTGAGGAACATAAGTCACGTCGAGATGTTGTCCGCCACTGGATGAATCGTGGCGGGCGTACTACGTGTTGGTGCGGGATGGAATCGATTGTGGGAAGTGGAGGAACTCGCCTGGGTCACCACTACGTCACGCTCACCGGCTCGCACGTACAACCGGGACAACAACGAGGGCGGCGGCAGCGGCCAGCAGCACTCCGCCGATGACAAACAGGATGACCGCAAGCCAAGCGAGGTCAGGGATGGTGGCACCAGCGTCGGCGATGACCGAGACTCCGGCGGCACCCTCCGGGTTCATCACCACGACCTCCCACTGACCGCTCTCCGGACGCCAGCTCAGCGTCTGGGTTCCCTGGCCGGAGACTTGCGCTGTCCAGATAGCCGCGTTGGCTGGGGCAGTCTGCGGTCCCCTGGCGCTCCCCGGCTCGAAGCGGGTCTCAGTGTCCCCGTTCGCCCAGTTCGTCACGACCTCACGGCCGACACCGGCCAAGTACTTGTCGACCGCCGTCTGCGGCCCGACGCCGATAAAAACGCCGGCAGTTGGATTGGTCGCCGTCGCCCGAACTCGTACCGTGCCGAAGATGTCAGCCGGGGTGAGCCAATGGGTCCCGGTGCCTAAGTCGATGCCACCGCTAGTGATCGCGTATGACGGTGTGGCGATCCTGTGGGTATCGCTATTCACGAAGCCGGCGGAGTCTCGTTGGCTATTCGTGGCCCACGTCGCCGTCCCGGCGGCCGCGAGCACGCCGAGCGCGATCAGTCCGAGCACGCACCCGATGACCAAGGACACCACCCGTCCGACCGTCCACCCCCCACGTCTGGTTGGCGGGCCTGGCGGAGGTGCGGCTGCCGACGGCGGCGGCGCGGGTGCCGTCGGTTCCGGCTCGGGCGCTGACTGCGGAGGGGGTGGCGTCTCGGCTAAGGCGACGATCGGGCCAATCGGCCCGGTTGGTCGTAGCGAGATTGCGATCCCACTCGCGAGCAGCGACCTCGCGCGCCGTAACCACCGGCTGAGATCCGACTCGAGTCTCGCGTCCACCCGCACGGGATACGTCGCGACAGACATGAATCCCACCCCATCGATCTTGTTGGATCAGGCTCCCCAACATATCCGCTCTGCGGAGGGGGCGAACCTTTCAGCGCCTGAGGCGCTCGCCCAGATTCTCGCTCTCGCCAAGCGACATTTTGACGAGCGCGACAGTTCCGAACCTGCCCGGCCGGTCCGGACGTCTGGACCACTGCCCGCATCACCGGGGATCGCCATCGGTCCGGCGCGCCACGCGCAAGCGCAAACACCGATCATCCGAGCACGAGCCGGGACGCAGGCCTCCAGTGGCGCCGGCTCCGCGAGTCCATCCGTCGACTCGACGCGACCGGCAGCCGCAGCCGGGCCGGGTAGCCGAGAGACGGCGGGACGATCACCGTCAATCGCGAATGCCCACTCTGCTCGTCGACGACGCGAAGACGGCCGCCGACGCACATGCCGTATCGGCGCGGGAGGCGGCGCAGTGCGCTCCTGGAGCGACGCGATCAGCCGTGCGGCGGGCATTGCGGCACTCGCGACCGTTCGCGAGAAGGGCCGCCGATGTCCGCGCGCTTGCTACGGCGGCTGAATCCGTCGAAATTACTGGGAGGGTCGTTCCGGTGATCCTCGCAGTCGGGGCATGCTTCGATCTTGCGGTTGCTGAGCCCACGCTTGAAGCTGGGCGACGTCGATGTCGTACGGTCTCGTACTGGCGTACGGGGCCAATGCTGCCGCCGCGCGTCGAAGCAGCCGGTCGGCGCCTTCCGTGTTGCCACGCAGCCGATGGGTACAGCCGACGGCAAGCTGCGCAAGACCCTTCCACAATCCAGCGTCGTCGGACTTGCGGGCTGCCTTCCACGCGTCTTCGAACACCTCGTGCGCGTGGAACGGCCGCCCAGAATCGAACAATTGCTGCGCCTCGTTGAGCGTTTGCTCGGGAGTCCGCACCTGGTCCTCGGGTTGTCGTGGAACCCCTTGCGCGCCGTACGGCAGCGGGCGACCGAGCCCGTCACGGGGACGCGCATTACGCGGGCGACCGGCATCGTCGCGGTCACGCTCCATAAGCCCAGTCTGGGCCATCTCTCCACACCGAGTTGGTCGGCGCGGTCTGTTGGCCCGACGCGCCCGGCTACAGTGTCCCGGCGATACGAAATACGCGCAGCTCAACGGACGGTACATGATGATCGAGACGATCGGCCGATGAGCGGCGACTCGGCTGAGCGGAGCGACCTCTTCCCTGACCCGGCGGTGCATCCGGGCAACGAAGAGACGTACGGTACGCATAATGGCCCACTCGAGCTTTTGGAGATTGCCCATTGGATGCCTCAACCGTCCGCGAACGCCTTCGTCAGCAAGAGCCGCTTTTTGGTGCCTGGACGGCATCGTCTGACGTAGCGATGGTGGCCGCGGTCGCATCGGCAGGGTTCGACTACGTAGTCATCGATCTACAGCATGGCGCGGCCACGGAAGGATTACTGCCGGGACTGTGCGCGTCGATCGCGCTGACCGGCGCTATTCCCATGGCGCGGGCTCGGTCGGGGTCCTTCGCGGATGTGGGGCGAGCCCTGGACCTCGGGGCGCAAGGTGTGATCGTACCGAACGTGGATGATGTTGCCGCTGCGGCGGCAGTCGTGCGGGCCGTGCGATACCCACCTGACGGGGATCGCTCAATTGGCCGTCTGCATACTGACAATTCTGACCCGCTCTGTTTCATCATGGTGGAATCGAAAAATGCCATGCAGGGGCTGCCACGGACTCTAGGTCTGCCAGGAATTGATGGGATCTATGTCGGGCCGGCCGATCTGTCCTTGTCGCTCGGCTGCGCGCCTACCCATACCGACCGGACGTTCGATTCGGCGATTGGCCAGGTCCTCAATGAGTGTCGGGCAAGAAGCGTGCCAGTCGGCGTTCACGACCCCATGGCCACCGAGGTCGGCCGATACGTCGGCGCCGGGTGTCAGCTAGTCAATGTATTCAGCGATCGGCCTGCGCTGACCAGACTCGCCCAGGACGCGCGTCAACGCATAAGTAGCCTGCAGATCGACGGCGGATACCGTATCCGTTGACCCCACCGCCGCCTGCCCCACCGCCAGCGAGGCGCTGGCGACCGTCGGGCCGGTACGAGCCGAATCGTGACGTCATGCACCGCCGAGCTTGTCCACGCGCGCATCAGCGCTGCTGGTATCGCAGCGCCGGACGTCGCGATCACGGTCGACCAACTCGCCCGCGGCAAGCCGGATCCCGAGGGATTCCTACTGGCCGCGCACCGTCTCTGCGTTGAGCCCGGACTGTGTCTTGTCGTCGAGGACGCACCCGGTGGGCTGGTAGCCGCCAGAGCGGCTGGGTGCCTGGCGATCGCGCTGACCACGACAACACCACGCTCGGCGCTCGTCGCGGACGTGATCGTGAACTCACTGGCCGACATTCGCTTTGAGACCGTTCCAGACGGGATTCGCGTCTCGATCGAATGACCTCTGCGCGGCATCAGCTTTTGCGAAGCAGCGAGCCCGGACACGCCGAGCGTTGCTTCGCGCGGAAGCACCAGCTGTGGCCAGACGATTGAACCCGAAGTGGCTCAGATGGATCAACAGCAAGTGGCAGCAGAACTCGTGGGCTGGCGTGTGCCGATGGGGTGCGACTGATCGGTGAGGGCGGGTCGGATGTCTTACAGATCAAGTGACCGTGACCTGCACCTCCCAGTTCAGATATCGAATCGTCCCAGGCGGCCGAGGATCGCCGCTGGGCGTTGTGTTGACGGTGACGTGTCCCGTCCCAGTGCCGACGGCCGTTATGACGACCGTCATCCCGGACGGCGCGCGACTAGCGGAGACCTGTAGTACCGACGGCGCGTCGCTCTTCGGTGCCGTCCAAATGCCCATGGGGTTGGGCGGAAAGTACACCGTGATCTTCGAGCCAGCGGCGACTTGCACAGCTGGTTGCGGCACTGTTGGTACAACGTGAAGCGTTACGTCTCGCGCTCGCGGGTTTGGCTTCGTCGGCGCTCCTGTCGTTGCCAAAGGGGATTTGATTGTCGCCGACGTCGTCTGTGCCGTCGACGCCGGGGGCGAGCTCGCTGCTGTGGATTCGGGTGTCGGCGAGGTCGTCGACTGTCGCGTCATTGAGGTCGCACCCGTGGAGGGTGACGGCGCTGCGGGCGTTGGCGCTTGAGACGCGCATCCGCTGATAAGTGCCAGGAGCAGCGGCGCGGTAGCGGCGGCGAGGAGCGGGTAATGCCTCGCACGTGCCAACAGTGATCTCATCGACAGCTCCGTACGGCCTGTAGCGGGCGAGCGCTGAGTTCAACTCTAGATATGACGAGGTGCGCGCGGCGATTGGTTCTCGGCGGCTCTAGACGGGGATAGCGGCGGCTGCCAGACTCCGATACTGGGTCCCAGCGGTCATCCTGCGAGGTTTCGAATGTCGCTGCATCGTCGCGCTCGTCTCGTCACCGTTCTCGCCGCCGCAACGGCGATCGTGGCCGTTGCCGGTATGACACCGGCATCCGCGGTCCCGCCGAATCCGCTGCGTGGAGTGGCGGCGGTTCAGGCTCGACAAGCTGCCGCGGCTGCCGCCGCAAGCTCGCAGCGGGGCTCAGCGAGCCCGTCGGCGAGCGCCCAGGACGAACCCGGCGGAGAAGAGGGAGAGGGCGACCCGCTCGAGGTCGCCGACCAGGCTGCCCAGTACGCATACGAGCGCAGTGCGCCGGCGCAAACGGTTTCAGCGGCTGCTTTGCTGGCAGCTCGGCAGCAAGCGGCGGCGCTGCCGGCCGCATCGGCTACCGCAGCTGAAGTGACGAAGCTGCCACTCGACGCGGAGCCGAACGGATATACCGACCCGGTCTGGTCCAACGCCGGTGCTGGTTTCCGTGACGTATCCGGCCGGGTGACCGCGCTCGCGATTGACGGCACGACCTACTACGCCGGCGCTGCCGACGGTGGCGTATGGAAGTCGACTGACGCGGGACAGACGTGGCGTTCCATCTGGGACGACCAGAAGACGCTGTCGATCGGCGCGCTTCTGGTCACGAGCGATCACGCGCTTTGGGTGGGAACCGGCGAGGCGAACACCAACGCCGACTCCTATGTCGGTGTAGGGATCTACCGCTCGACGAACGGTGGCGCAAGCTTCAGCCAGGTCGGCGGCAACGAGCTGCTGAATCACCAGATCTTCAGCCTGCGCGACGACGGCTACGGGCGGGTGTACGCGGCGACGAGTCAGGGACTGTTGCGACACTCGGACGCCGCATCGAGTGGCGGCTGGCAGCTCGTGTTGAAGCCGGATCCGAATCCGACCGGCTCGCCGTACCTCACCTCCTTCATCACGGACGTCGCGATTCGCCCGGGCACGCATGGACGCACAGTCCTCGCCGTCCTCGGCTGGCGTGGCGGCACGCCGTACAACGGCTTCTACCTCTCAACGACTGGGGGAGGCGCCGGGTCGTATAGCAAGCTGACGCTGACCGGCGACATCGACGGTGACGACATCGGGCGCACGACTCTTGCGTACGCCGCCGACGGATCCCGGCTCTACGCACTCGTCCAGTCGCCCGAAATGCTCAACGCCGGCGAGGACACGAACCTGCAAGGCGTCTACGTCTCGTCGAACGGCAACCCGGCCGGTCCCTATACGTTGATCGCTGATTCCGACAAGCTTGGCGCGTCCGGTTCCGCGCTGCAGAACCAGCCCGGCTACCACGTCGGGATCCAGTCTTGGTACAACCAGGTGCTCGGCGTCGACCCCGCGAACCCATCGCACGTGTACGTCAGCCTCGAGGAGGTTTTCGAGACGCGTGACGGCGGGTCGACATTCACGACGGCCAGCCAGTACTGGAACTACGGTCTCGCGTGCGGCACATCATGCCCGCCGACGACGCACCCGGACCAGCACGCGCTCGCCTTTACGCCGAACCGGCGCGTCGTCATTGGCAACGACGGTGGGGTGTACAGCCGCCCCATGTCGGTGACCGGATACGGCCGCTGGGCCGACCTGAACGACACACTGTTCACGCTTCAGTACTACGACGCCGCGGCTGGCAAGTCGGGCAGCAGCGTTGCCTACTGGGGCGGGCTGCAGGACAACGGCACGTCCGTGCTGTTCCCGAACCGCGCGAAGAACATCGAGCCGGCAGGCGGTGATGGCGGCATGGTGCTCGTCGACCCGAACAACGCCCAGCGGGCAGTCGGCGAGTACACCAACCTCGCGATGTACCGAACCAGCGACGGCGGCCACACCTTTACGACGATCACGCCGGAATGTGGCTGGGACTGGACCGACACCGTGCATTGCGATCCGTCGGCGCGCTTCATTGCGCCGTACCAAGCGGACATCCATGACATCAACCACTGGGTCGCGGCGGGCAATAAGGTGTGGGACACGCGTCAAGGGATGGAACACGGTCTGCGCCGGTACGACGTGTGACTGGGTCCAGGTTTACGACCTTGGCACGGACGCCGCGGGCGGGTACAACGTCGGCACTGCCGTTGCGGTCAGCGGCGTGACGACATATGTCGCCTGGGTAGACAGCAGTGGTAATCCGTCGCCAAACTTCCGCAGCGGCATCGCAACCAATTACGGCGGCACGTGGCACCAGATCCAAAGCCCCGCGTTGCCGAACCGGTTCATCGCTGGTTTGACCATCGACCCGGCAAACCCTGCGCACGTCTATGCGATCTTCAACGGCTATTCGCGCCGTTGGATCCCGGGCGGCGGCCTCGGCACCGTGTTCGAGTCGCGGGATGGCGGTTCTACGTGGCAGAACATCTCCGGCAACCTGCCAGATGCACCGGGTGATGGCTTGGCGATTGTCGGCGGCACGCTGGTCCTCGGAACAGATGTCGGCCTGTTCGTCGCGAGCGCTCGCTCACCGCAGCGCTGGTCTCGCGTCGACGGGATTCCGAACGTCGTCATCGACAATGTTCGGCGTATTACAGGCCAGAACGCGGCGGTTGCTGGAACGCATGGCCGCGGTATTTGGCGCATCGATGTGGGATAGCGGGACGTCTGGCATACGAGCAACGATGGGCACAAATACCCGCGATGCGATGACGACTGCGCCAACAATCCGGGCACCATCGGCGCGGCGACGAGATACTGACCTAATCCCGTCGCTGTACCGACCGGTCCGGGCGGCGAGCTGGGTCGAGGTCCTTCGGGCGCCTACCAAGCACGAGATTCCCAGCATGCGTGACAGTGCGTCCGGTCGGGTTGTCGATCTTGGTCAGATGCCGCCCGTGAGCGTGTTGTAGAGCAGGTAGGTGTTTAGGCCGGTGATGATCACGGTGATCAGGAGCATGGCCGTATTGGTGAGCCTGCGATTGGTCATGTCTCCCATCACGCGGTTGTCGCGGGTCACGAGCAGGAGTGGCACGAGTGCGAACGGAATGCCGAACGAAAGGACGATCTGCGAGAGGACGAGTGCCTGGCTGGGGTTCACGGCCAGTGCGAGAACGGCGAGCGACGGGAGCATGGTCAGCCCGCGGCGCAGCAGCAACGGGATGCGCCAGTTCATGAAGCCGGCCATCACGATCTGGCCCGCATAGGTGCCCACGCTCGACGAGGACAGGCCCGAGGCCATCAAGGCGATTCCGAAGGCAAGCGCCGCACCGCCACCGACTAGTTCGCCCAGCTGGGTATGGATCGCACTGAGGTCGCCGACGCCAGCTTGCCCGGGCTTGTGGAAGAGCGCGGCGGCGATGCACAGCATCGAGAGGTTGACCACGCCCGCGAGGCCGAGCCCGACGATGCAGTCCCACTTGTTGTACTTCAGCAGCGTCTTGCGTTCGTGCGGCTCGGCGGTCTGAATCCGGTTCTTCTGCAGTGCCGAGTGCAGGTAAACCACGTGTGGCATCACCGTCGCTCCGATGATCGCGACGGTGAGGCTCAACTGGTTACCACCGCCGAGGTGCGGGACGACTCCGGCGGCGAGTTGCCCGTAATGCTGATTGCCGGCGGCCACGAGGACGTAGAGGAAGCCGAGGCCGACGAACGCCAGGAGCGCGATGATCGCCAGTTCGAAGCGGCGGTAGCCGCGCTGCTCCAGGGCCAGGATGACGAACGCGACGGCCGCGGTGATCAACCCGGCCGGTAGTAACGGGATCCCGAAGACGAGGTTCAGCCCGATCGCCGCGCCAACGAACTCCGCGAGATCGGTCGCCATGGCGACGACCTCGGCCTGCATCCACAGCATGAGATTGCCGCGGCGACCGAATCGGTCCCGGCACAGTTCGGGCAGGCTGCGTCCGGTGGCGAGTCCTGCTTTCGAGGTCAGGTATTGCACCTGGATGGCCATCAGATTGGCCAGCAGGATCACCCACACCAGTTGGTAGCCGTGTTCGGCGCCACCGGCGAAGTTCGTTGCGAAATTGCCCGGATCGACGTAGGCGACAGATGCCACGAACGCCGGACCGAACAACAGCGCCGTTGTCCGGACGCGCCCCCGTCGGCGCACGTCCTGCAACGTGAGCTGAACCGGCGCACGGGTGACGGCGCTCAACTGGCTGCTCCATCGCGATCTAGTTCGATCGACAGAACCTCGGCCAGGCCGTAGCCGAAACCGTGCACTCGTCCTTCCTTGGCCTCGCCGACCCGGATCACCAGTGATCCGCCGAAGGGTTCCCGGCCGAGAACCTCGATGCGATCGCCTAGGTTGATGCCGCAGGTATCGAGATAGCTCAATACCTCCGGATTGCCGTTCCATACCCGAACCAGCCGGCCCACCGATCCCGGCTCGAGCCGGGATAGCAACTCGCTCGGCGCGGCCAGCAGTCGACCATC
This sequence comes from uncultured Actinomycetota bacterium, assembly GCA_963779485.1. Classification (GTDB taxonomy): domain Bacteria; phylum Actinomycetota; class Actinomycetes; order Mycobacteriales; family Jatrophihabitantaceae; genus CAVVJA01. The sequence continues at coordinate 31,773 of CAVZYJ010000019.1, forward strand.
CTGGGTGGGTATGGGATCCCCATGTGGATCGGCCACCGGGTTGCCGAGCCGGGTAGCGATCCGCTCGACGAATAGCTCCGAAACGACGTGCTCGAGGACGTCGGCCTCGTCCTCGACCTCCTCCCAGCCGTAGCCCAGGCTCTCCACGAGAAACAACTCGACGAGCCGGCGCCGGCGGATGACTCGCATCGCTACGTGCATTCCAGCCGGCGAGAGACTCACGTCCGAGTAGGGCCGGTGGCTGATCAGGCCCATCGCGCGCAGCCGGCCGAGCATCGCCGACACCGACGACGCGGTGACCTGCAACTCCACGGCGAGCACAGTCGTGGTCACCGCGCAGCCGCGCTCGTCGAGACTGTAGATCGCCTTGACGTAGTCCTCGACAGCACGGGTCGGTTTCTCCGGCCCGTCAAACATGCTTATGAGACTCAACGACATCAAGGTTGTGACTAGTCTCAATCTGAGATGCGTGCGCACCCATCGCGGTCGTCGGTGCCTGATTCACCCGAAATGCCGATCCCGGACAGCTCCAGGTTCGGTTACTCGCACGTTGGCGTGCGGCCGCCACCCGAGCGGTGGTGCCGGCACCCAGCCGGTCAGCTCTTGATAACCGGCTTCCCGAGCGGCAGACCGGACCCGCCGGTGACGGCCGAGGCGATGCTGAAGTAGACGTAGACGCCGATCGCAGCAAACAGGAAGACAAGCACGCCGCCGGTCTTGAGCCAGGCACTCGAGGCGTTGATCGTCCCGATCAGCACGGCAATCAGGGCCAGCTCGACGAGAGCGAAGATTGCCGTGAATGCGAGCGGCAGCCGCAACGTAGCCAGGGTCAGCATCCCCATGATCACTATCCAGGTGATGAGGAACAGCCCCTGGGTGTGCACGAGGGCGTCCAGGGTGATCCCGAACCAGTTGTGCAGCAGTCCGAAGACCAGGAGGGCATAACTGAGCCAGAATCCCCCGAAGATGCCGAATACGCTGGCGACGGCGCTTTGGCCGACCGCAGCCGCCCAGACCGTCGCGATGGTCAGGCCAAGTCCGGTGGCGGCGGCGATGACGGCCAGCGGCGCGCCGACCGCGCCGGCCGGAACATACCCGGTGAGAGCGAGCGCCAGGGCGACCGAGCCGGCAACGAAGACCGGTATCCCGAGCGCGGCGGGATTGCCGGCCAGGAAGGCGTTCTCCGGCACGCTGGCCGGCGCGACGGAAGCGGGAGGCTCGGCGTCGAGATCAAGCTGCCCGGGCGTGACGCTTTGGGTGGTCATGATGTCTCCTCGTAGATCGCCGGAGTGCGAACGCGGGCAGCCGCGTCCTGTGTCAGGTGGAGAAGTGCGTAACCGACGCCGCTGCGGCAACGACGGCGCAGGTGGCGTAGGCCCAGCGGGCGTTGCGCTGCCACCACTCGATGCGGCGGCGGCACCTGACCGGCAAGCCGTCCAGGTCGGATATCGGCACTACGTGGACTGATAGCCACATAGCGGCGGCGGAGACGATGGCGATCGCCAGCAGCCATAGTGCTGGTGACATCGAGGCCACCTCCCTCAGGGGACAAGAATCGCGCGACCGCGCACCTTGCCGTGGTCGAGGTCGTCAAGCGCTTTCTGGAAATCAGTCAACGGATAGGTACTGGTGTGCAACGTGACCTGACCGCGGGCAGCCAGGACCATCAGCTCGGCCAGGTCGTTGTAGGACCCGACGAGGTTTCCGATGAAGTTGATCTCAGTCGAGATGATGTCGATCGCAAGAACGTTGATCGACCCGCCGTAGCCGATGACGTAGTAGTTGCCATTACGGCGTAGGCAAGCCACTCCCATTTCGACCGCGCCGCCCTCGCCGACGAAGTCGATCACGGCCTCCGCACCCTTGCCGTCAGTCAAGTCCAGTACCGCGCCTACGGTGTCGTCGTTCGAAACAACGGTGTGGTCCGCGCCGAGATCGCTCGCCAGCGCAAGGGCGTCGGCGTTGCGGTCGACAACGATCATCTCGACGGGCGACAGGGCCCGAAGCACCTGCACGCCTATGTGTCCGAGTCCACCGGCGCCGATGATCACTGCCCGGTCGCCTGGGCGGAGCTTTCGGGCCGCCTTGGCGACCGCATGGTAGGCAGTAAGCCCGGCGTCAGCGAGCGCGGCGACACCTGCCGGCTCGAGTGCGGCGTCGAGCTTTATGGCCGAACGCGCAGACGTCTTGAGGTATTCGGCGTACCCGCCATCGGAATCGATTCCGGGAAACGCCGAGTTCTCACAATGCACGTCGTCGCCGTCCCGACACGCTCGGCACAGTCCGCAGGTGACGATGGGGTGGAGGATGACCGGATCACCGACCGCCACGTTCGTGACCGCGCTACCTACTGCTGAGACCCAGCCTGCATTCTCGTGACCGAGCGTGTACGGCAGGGACACGCCGGACTTCTCGGCCCACTGACCCTCGATGATGTGTAGGTCGGTTCGACAGACCCCAGCGCCGCCGATCCTGACGATGATGTCGAAGGGCGCGGCGACGTCAGGATCCGGTACGTCAACCAGTTCGGGGGCGACGTCGTACTTCAGTAGCTGCACAGCCTTCATCGAGCCTCCTCCGGGACCGGGTGTAGGTGTGCCCGCGGTGCCGTCGCGGATTCGGGATAGCGGACGGCCAGCAGCCCGCGGCAGATGTGCGCGTTGCCCTCGATGCTTACGCCGACGGTGCGACCCATCCGCAGCCGACGTGCCACCTGGTCATTGGGGACCGGCGTGCCGTCGTCGTCGACCAGCACCGGAGCCTCAGGGGATGTCGCCAGGCCGACTTCGGCCCGGCGACGGACCAAACCGTCGCGCGGTGCGCCAGGCGGCAGGTCGGCGATGGTTGCGCGAGGTAGCTCGTCGACTGACCACCCGCGCTCCATCAGCCTGCGGCACGCCCGCTCCATGCTCGCCATGTGGGCCTTGCGCCGAAAGGTCAAACGCAGCTCGTCGAGCTCACCGGCAGCGTGCTCCGGGAATGACCCGACGAAGCCCGCACCGGCCGAGACCCCGGCGTTGATCTGGTCCGAGGCGAAGTGGTCCTCGAGCACGATCTCGACCGACGAGATGCCTGGTACCGCGAGGACCGCGTCGTGTGCGTCAGCCACCATCAAGAAAGCAAAGTTCGGTGCGCAGAAGAACGTCGGTAGGCGCAGACGCACCACCGCCTGGCCGTCGCGCACCTCGGTCGCCGTAACGAACCCGAGATCCACGATGCACTCGTCGAGCTCGGGATCTCGGACGGTCCGCAGTGCCTCGGTCACCGCGGCTGCGTCCGCGCCGGCGCGGGTCACTGCGGTCATTACGCAACCCCAACTGCCGACTCCTGCTGGGCCGCTTCGGCGGCTGCGGCGCCGCCCTTGAACTGGGCCGGGATCTCCAGGTCGTAGAGCTTCGCGGCGTTGAGCCCGAAGATCTTGCGCTTGCCATCGGGAGTCAGCCTCGGGTAATCGGAATAGGTGTCGTCGGGGTAATTCCAGGCGGCGAAACCCTCGACCTGCCACTTCGGTTCCCAGATGGCGTAGTCACTGCCGAAGAGCATCTTGTCCTCGCCCAGCCAGAACAGCAGCTCGCCCATGACCTTCGCGAAGAAGCGCGGGCGAGAGTGCATGAGCGCGCCGATCACCACCGCCAGCCCGGCGTAGACATTGCGCTCCTGGGTCGCCATGAAGCAGAAGTCCTCGATGCGCGGCAGCCCGACATGCTCGACGATGAAGTTCAACCCCTGGAACCGCGTCGCCACTTGGTCGACGTCAGACACGTCGAAGGCGTCCTTGTCCAGTGGCCAGATCGTCGGGCCCTTGTGGACGTGGATGTTCTTGACGCCGAGTTCCTCGCACTTCTCCAGGAACCTCCAGGCCTCGGGGTCCTTGAGGGACCAGCCGCGCGAACCTTGGCGCCATTCGGCGGTGTAGAGCTTGCATCCCTTGCATCCGTACTTGCTGACATCCTCGGCGAGCTGCTTGAGCCCAGCGTCGCCCTCACGCGGATCCCATCGCGTGTTAATGAGGAATTTCCCGGGATGCTTCAAACCGAAGTCGCCGTCCGTTTCAGTCGTGTTGAAGCCGGTCTTATACCACTCCTTGAGATATGTGGGCTGGAAGATTGCGACGTCCACGTAGCCGTCATCGAAGACGTCTTTCATGAAGTCGTCCTCGGAGTACTTCTCGAAATGCTCGAGAGTCCAATGGGTATTTGCTGGACCGAGACTCTGGTACGCGTGGAAGCACTCGATCCACCCTTTTGCGTACTCCTCTTGGCCTTCGACCCAGTTGGCGGGGCTCGCGTCCCACAGGTGGGTGTGGCCGTCGACCACCCAGTAGCTCTCTCCGTCCTTCGTATACATCCGCAATCTCCTCCGATTGGCTGGTCGGCTGCCTGCCAGACGGGCCGACCTGATCAACGTCGGGTCGCTGAGCACGCTCAAATGCACGCCACACCCGCAGGCGGGGCGCTCCCGGTCCTCTCCGTGGCTCGACAGTAGGACGCGGCCGAATCTCGAGTTGTCTCAAAACGAGACATCGGGAGCGCCGTCTCGGACGTTTGATGCCGGTGCTCTCTCTTGGAGGTTGCCGTGACCGATTCCAACGGACCGCAGCCGGAGACCTACAGCCCTTGGACAGTCGTCAATCTGGTGTTCTCACACCTTGTCGAGGTGGGCCTGCACCCCACGCTGGGCAGTGCCGGGCATCCGGGTGAGCCAGCCGCAGCGCTGCTGCGCGCGCTGGGCATCACGCCGACGATCGAGGGTGATGCCCGAACATCCGCGCAGAGGCGTCAGCATCTGGCCGACCTCAGGGCAGCGATAATGGACGAGCAGTGATCGCTTAGCGACCTCGTCTCATGTTGAGACCGTTCTAGCGGGGATCCGGGGATCTAATCGTTGTTATCGGCGTGTCGCGCGCGCCCAGCTCGTGCTCGCCTCCGTCCGGCGATCGAACCAGCGCGAACTAGGGGAACAGCAGCAGGAGTCGGCAGCAGCCACCGACCGCGAAGGAGTGTCCATGAGCCGTCAGAGTGTGGCGAAAGCCCACCAGAAGATCCAGGAGTTGTCCTGGGACCCGGTCTACCACGAGCCCGTATCACATTACGGAACTGACTACACGTTCCAGAAGGCGAAGAAGAAGGACCCGCTCAAGCAGGTACTGCGCTCGTACTTCCCCATGCAGGAGGAGAAGGACCACCGCGTGTACGGCGCCGAGGATGGCGCTATCCGTGGCAACATGTTCCGGCAGGTGCAGGAACGCTGGCTGGAATGGCAGAAGCTATTCCTCTCCATTATTCCGCTGCCGGAAATTTCCGCGGCTCGTGCGATGCCGTTGCTGTTCCGGACCGTCCCCAACCCGGAACTGCATAACGGCCAAGCAATCCAAATGATCGACGAGGTCAGGCACTCGACGATTCAGCAAAACCTCAAGCGCATATACATGAACAACTACATCGACCCGGCCGGCTTCAATTCGAGCCTGCGCAATTTCCAGAACGACTACTGTGGAACGATCGGCCGGCAGTTCGCGGAAGGCTTCATCACCGGTGACGCGATCACCGCCGCGAGCATCTACCTCACCATCGTCGCCGAGACGGCATTCACCAACACGCTGTTCGTCGCGATGCCGGCCGAAGCGGCCGCCAACGGCGACTACCTGCTGCCGACGGTGTTCCACTCGGTGCAGTCGGACGAGTCACGGCACATCAGCAACGGCTACGCGACCCTGCTCATGGCGCTTTCGGACGAAAGTAACCACCAGCTCCTCGAGCGCGACCTGCGGTACGCGTGGTGGAACAACCATCGAGTGGTGGATGCGGCCATCGGCACCTTCATCGAGTACGGCACGAAGGATCGCCGCAAGGAGCGTGAGAGCTACGCCGAGATGTGGCGGCGGTGGATCTACGACGACTACTACCGCAGCTACCTCGTACCGCTCGAGAAGTACGGCCTCGTGATCCCGCACGATCTCATCGAGGAGGCCTGGAACCAGATTTGGAACAAAGGCTACGTGCACGAGGTCGCGCAGTTCTTCGCCACCGGGTGGCTCGCCAACTACTGGCGCATCGACCCGATGACGGACAAGGACTTCGAGTGGTTCGAGTACAAGTACCCCGGTTGGTACGACAAGTACGGCAAGTGGTGGGAGAACTACAACCGCCTGTCGATGCCGAACGGGCACAACCCGATTGCCCTGGAGAATGTCGACTACGTCTATCCGCATCGCTGCTGGACCTGCATGGTTCCGTGCCTGGTGCGCGAGGACATGGTCGTCGACAAGGTCGACGGGCAGTGGCGGACCTACTGCCACGAGGTATGCCGGTGGACCGACGCCGAGGCGTTCCGGCCGACGTTCCAGGGTCGGCAGACTCCGAACATGGGCCAGCTCATCGGCTCTCGTGAGTGGGAGACGCTTTACCACGGCTGGAACTGGGCGGACGTCGTGTCCGACATGGGCTACGTCCGCGACGACGGCAAGACGCTCGTTGCCCAGCCGCATCTCGACCTCGACCCGAGGAAGATGTGGACGCTGGACCACCTGCGCCGTTGCCCGCCGTTGCAGAGCCCGAACGTCCTGCTCAACGAGATGACTGACGCCGAGCGGGCCGCGTTCGTCGCCGACTACAACCGCCAAGGCCCGGCCGGCCGGCCGGCACCCGCGGCGACCTCGTAACGTCGAAGCCGTAGCGGACAACCGGCCCGGCGAGGAGGGCTCCACAGATTGGAGCCCTCCTCGCTTCCGGTGCCGATCTAGCAATGGACGGCGGGGAACGAAGAGCAGGCGATTATGGGCGATAAGCACTTGGTGCGCTTCGAGCCGGTGGGCATCGAGATAGAGGTCGACGAGGACAAGACCATCCTGCGCGCGGCCGCCGAGCAGGGAATCATGCTCATGCACGGCTGCAAGGAAGGTCAGTGCGCGTCGTGCAAGTCCTTCATCCTCGATGGGGACGATATCGAGTACGAGCGGTACTCGACGTTCGCCCTTCCCGACTACGAAAAGGAGGAAGGCTTCACGCTGCTCTGCCGGGCGCACCCCTACGAAGACCTAACCATCGAGCTGCTCAACTTCGACGAGGAGATGATCCACTCTGGATTGCCCATCGAAGAGGCGGTCGTCGAGGTCATCTCGAACGAGAATGTCACGCACGACATGCGTCACCTCGTCGTTCGCTTGATCGACCCGGCGTCTATCAAGTTCTTCCCAGGGCAATACGTGGATTTCCACGTACCCGGCACCGAGGAAACCCGGTCGTTCTCGATGGCGAATATCTCGAGCCTGGAGAGCGGGCAATTGGAGTTCGTCATCAAGGTCTATCCGAACGGCCTGTTCTCCGAATTCCTCGACACTGAAGTGAAGCCAGGCGACCGGCTCGATATCACCGGGCCATTCGGCGTGTTCACGCTGCGCGATGCGCCCGACTCCGACCTCGTGTTCGTAGGCGGTGGAGCCGGCATGGCCCCGATCCTGGCGCTGCTGCGCTCCATGGCCAGTCGCGGAATCCAGCGGAAAGCGACCTACTACTACGGGGCGCGCGGCCGCCGGGATCTCTGCTTCGAAGATGAGCTGCGGCAGCTGGAGAAAACGCTCCCCTCCTTCCGTTACGTGCCTGCACTGTCCGAGCCCGCGGATGACGATGGCTGGGACGGCGAAGTCGGCTTTGTCACCGACGTGCTGCGGCGGGCGGAAAACAACCTGGCGCGAGCCGACGCCTACGTGTGCGGGCCGCCGCCCATGGTGGAAGCGGCGCTGGAGTTGCTGCCGGGGCTGGGCGTAGCGGAGAAACGCGTCTTCTACGACAAGTTCACGACAACGGGGGACCCGTGACGTCCACACCCACTCGGCGAGCACGCCTGCCGGCCATCAGGACCCGCCAGATACGGCCACGACACAAGTGCAGGTACAAGGAGGAGAGCAGATGACACTTACGCCGGAACGCAGCGTGCCGAAGGTTGTCTTCACCGACGCCGAGGCAGGCGCCAAGGAGTTCCCGGACTCCACCTCACGCAACTTCAACTACTACACCCCACAGAAGCGCAAGCAGACGCACTACGAGGATATGACCGTCGAAGTGCAGCCCGACCCGCGGCACTACCTGTCCCAGGGTTGGCTCTACGGCTTCGCCGACGGCAAGGGCGGCTACCCGCTCGAGTGGACGGTGCTCAAGTCCTGGGGGTCCGACCGGCCAGAGCCCAAGCGCGGGCCCGGCTCGGGCGGCCAGGGCTACCCGTGGCCAGCGCTCGGCTGGCACGAGTTCCGCGATCCCAATGAGGAGTGGGAACTCACTCTGTACCGCTACAACGCGAACGTGGTCCGCCAGCTCAACCAGAACATCGACGCGGCCCGCCAGTCGAAGGCATTCGAGCAGTGGAACAACAACTGGGTCGACTTCGTGGCGCGGCACGTCGGCGCCTGGATGCACGTCGACCACGGCCTCGGCCTCTACCTGTTCGCGAACGCCAACCGGCGTGCCCCGACGAACATGCACAACAACGCGATCTCGGTCAACAGCATGCACCGGATCCGGTCCGCCCAGGACATAGCGCTGTACAACCTGACGCTTTCCGAGGAGATCGACAGATTCGACGGCACGGCGCACCTCGCGACGTGGAACTCCGACCCGGCCTGGCAGGGCGTGCACGAGACCGCCGAACAGCTCACTGCCATTTGGGACTGGTGCGAGGCCATTTTTGCGGCCAACGTCGTCTTCGAGCCGCTCGTGGGCGAGCTGTTCCGCAGCAACCTCGTCCAGCAGGCGGCGCCGGCCAACGGCGACTTCGTCACGCCGACCGTCATCGGGGCCGAGGAGTATGACTACGCCGAGCGCGACCTGCGCTACACCAAGCCGATGTTCCAGCTGCTTATCAACGACAAGGAGTTCGCCGACCACAACAAACAAATCCTGCAGTCGTGGCTGGTGACCTGGGTACCGCGGTGCATCGCTGCGGCGCGCACGCTGCAGCCGCTGTGGTCCCAGCCCGACGCCAAGCCCATGCGCTTCGAGGACGGCCTCGACCGAGCCAAGAACCGTTTCGTCGGCATCCTGTCCGAGCTGAATCTGCAGACACCGAAGGAGCTGAGCCAGTGACCACCACCTTCAAGACGGCGGAGAGCCCGTTCAAGGCCAACAACACGGCGTCGAACATGTGCGGCTTCACTCTGATGAACAACCAGGTCGGCGCGATCGTCGCCGAGGTCATGTCGCACAAGCCCAACGTCACCATCACCCCGCTGCCGTCGATGATCCGGGTCGACGCCAAGAACCGCATGGACGTCGTTTACTCCGAGATGGACGAGGCGGCCGGCGAGGAGGAGGGCTGGTTCAACTCGGCCGAGTTCGAGGAGAACATGTCCACCCACTACGGCCGGATGATCCACGAGGACGACCGCACGATCATGTTCGCCAACCCGGAGGATGCCGCGGAATTCCTCGACTTCGATCTCGTCGCCCGCGCCTAAGAGGCGCTGCACGTCCCGAGCCTGGCCGCGTCACTGCTGCCAGGCTCGGAAGCGCGATCCAGCACGCTCCGCCCCTGACCGGCGACCGACCTCTGGAGGATCAGGATGTCCAAGGAACTTCGCTTCGGCCCCACCGCCCGTGACTTGCTGCAGTCCGGTGTCGATCAGCTCGCGGAAGCGGTGAAGTCCACATTGGGGCCGAAGGGTCGCAACGTGATCATCGAGAAGATCACTGGATCGCCGGTAGTCACCAACGACGGCGTCACGATCGCGCGCGAGATCCATCTGAAGAACCAGTTCGAGAACATGGGGGCGCAACTCGTCAAGGAAGCCGCGATCAAGACCAATGACATCGTCGGCGACGGAACCACCACCGCGACAGTGATTGCGCAGGGCATCGTGCGCGCGGGCATGGAGGCCATCTCCACGGGCGGCAACCCGGTGCTGATCAAGCGTGGGATCGACCTGGCAATAGGCCGGCTCATCGAACACCTGCGATCCGTCGCCCACCCGATCGCGAGCGAGCAGGACTTTGCTCGGGTAGCTGCCATTTCCGCCAACGACGACGACACGGTCGGCGCGGTGATCGCTAAGGCACTGCACACCGTGGGCGATTCCGGCATTGTGACGGTCGAGGAGGCGACCGAGACCGGCATGACCGTGCACTTCGTCGAGGGCTTCGAGTTCGACAACGGTTACCTGTCGCCCTACATGGTCACCAACCCGGCCCGCTTGGAGGCCATCGTCGACGATCCGTACATCCTGCTGTGCAGCGAGAAGATCACCCAGGTTCAGCAGCTCATGCCGCTGCTCGACAAGATCATGAAGGCGCCGCGGCCGCTCGTCATCATCGCCGAGAACCTAGAGGGCACCGCGCTGAGCATGTTGGTGCACAACCACGTCAACGGCATCTTCCAGTGCGTCGCAGTGCGGGCACCTGGCTTC
>CAVZYJ010000020.1:0-20685 GCA_963779485.1 uncultured Actinomycetota bacterium
CGAGCACCTCGCGATCGTGCTCGACGGCATCGGCTCGATCGAGCCGATCGAGCTGACGCTGCTCGACGCCCAGGGCCTGCTGCTCGCCGAGAACGTCGTCACCGACGTGCCGCTGCCCGGCTTCGACAACTCGGCGATGGACGGCTACGCGGTGCGCGCCGTCGACACCGACGCGCGCGCCCGAGGACGACCCGGTCGTCCCTGCCGGTGGTCGGCGACGTCGCCGCCGGGCGAAGTCGCGCTCCGGCATGGGTCCCGGGCTGGCCATGCGGATCATGACCGGCGCGCCGATCCCGGCCGGTGCCGACGCGCGTGATCCCGCTCGAGGACACCGACCGCGGCGTGGCCCGGGTGGCGATCGGCCGCCCGGTCGAGCAGCGGCGAGTGCGTCCGCCGCGCCGGCGAGGATCTCGCAGGCCGGCGCGCCCGCGCTGGGCGCCGGCGCCGCGCTCGGTCCGCAGCAGATCGCGCTGCTCGCCGCGATCGGCCGCGACCGCGTGTCGTCCGCCCGCGCCCACGGGTGATCGTGATGTCCACCGGCAGCGAGCTGGTCGAGGTCGGGCAGAAGCCGGCTTCGGCGAGGTGATCGACGCCAACTCCTACCTGCTCGCGTGCCGCGGCCAAGGACGCCGGCGCCGACGCCCGGCGGGTCGGCATCGTCCCCGACGATCACTCCACGCTGCTCGACGTGCTCGAGAGCCAGCTGCTGCGCGCCGACGTGCTGATCACCACCGGCGGCGTCTAGCATGGGCGCCTTCGACGTGGTCAAGCAGGCGCTGTCCGAACTCGGGACGGTCGACTTCACCCGGGTCGCGATGCAGCCGGGCAAGCCGCAGGGCTTCGGCCATCTCGGCGACCGACGTGCCGATCTTCTGCCTGCCGGGCAACCCGGTCAGCGCGCTCGTGTCGTTCGAGGTGTTCGTCCGTCCGGCGATCCGCAAGCTGCTCGGCAAGCGCAACCTGCAGCGCGCGACCGTCCAGGCGGCCGCGCTCGAGCGCATCGAGAGCCCGGCCGGCGTGCGGCAGTACCGCCGCGGCGTCCTGCACCGCGAGGCGACCGGCGGATACAGCGTGTCGTTCGTCGGCGGGGCCGGGTCGCACCTGATCGCGTCGATGGCCTCGTCGAACTGCCTGGTCGTCATCGACGAGGAGGTGACCGAGGTCGTCGCCGGCGCGCGAGTGCACCGTCATTCCGCTGCTGCTGTCGAACCGCTGAGATGGCGATGCGGCCGCACCCCGGTTGGCCGGCCGAGCTGTCGGCCGGCCCGTCGTGCTGCGCCCGCCACGGCTGCGCGACGCGCGGCGTGGAGCGAGATCCGGCTGCGCAACGAGAGTGGCTGAGCCGTGGGAACCGACCTCGCCGTTCACGTGGGCCGAGCGGAACTCGCCGACGGCGTGGCCGCCGCTGCGTCTCGGCGCTGCGCAAGGCGGCGCGCAGCGGCACGATGCTGCCGTTCATGATCATCTACGGCGGTCGGCTCGTCGGGCAGATCAACGTGTCGAACATCGTGCACGGCGTGCTGCGCTCGTGCACGATCGGCTACTGGGTCGACGGCGCGCTCGCCGGGCGCGGCATCGTCCCGACCGCGCTCGCCCTGGCTGATCGACCACTGCTTCGGCGCGGTCGGGCTGCACCGCGTCGAGATCGACATCCGGCCGGAGAACACCGCCAGCCTGCGCGTCGTCGAGAAGCTCGGCCTGCGGCGCGAGGGCTACTACGAGCGCTTACCTCGACATCGACGGCGGCTGGCGCGACCACGTCGCGTTCGCGATCACCGTCGAGGAGCTGCCGGAGCGACGATGCTGTCGCGGCTGGGCGTCGCTGCCGCCCGCCGCCGCACCTCGAGTCGAACGCGTCCTGCGTCAGAACACGATCAACCGTCGACCGACTATCGCCGCCGCGTGCCGAGTCCGCGGACTGGCGAGCTAACTTGAGCGAGCGGTCGTGTGACTGGTGTGACTGGAGGTGCGAGATGCTGTCACCGATGATGACGGTGGTCGTCCTCGCCGTGCTCTGGCTTGATCGTCGTCGTCCCGATGATCTTCCGCCGCAACGACGAGCGCCGCCGCGAATTCGCGTGCGGTCCCGGCGATCGTCGGCCGCAGGCCACCCGTCGGCTTCGGCTGGAGCGGCACACGCGCCGCCCAGTGTCCGACGATCTTCGTGCTCGCCGACTCGCGGCCCGGTCTCGGCGTTACGCCGCCCGCCGTCCCGTGCCCGCCGCCCAGGAGGCGCTGATGTACCCGGTCGACGAGCCCGAGATGTCCGAGGCGCGCGACGCCATGATGCGCCGCCGGCGCCGTTCGCTGTCGGTACTGGCCGTCGGCAGCGTGATCACGTTCTCTTGCCGGCGGTGTTCATGGGCGGGGCGATGTGGGTGCATCGCCGCACCGTTCGTCGTCGGGCTGGTCGGCTACCTCTGTTCCTGCGCACGCAGGCCCTGCGCGACCGGGAACGCCGCGCCAGCCGCCAGCTGCGCGCCGCCGACCGGCCATCCGCACGCTACGACGCCACTCGGCCAACGGTCGGCCGCGTAGTGCCGGCAGTCGGTCGTGCGCATCGACGACGACGACATCGAGCTGCACAACCTCGACACGATCGACCTCACCGGGCTGTACGAGCGACGGCCTGGAGCCGCCGACGAGCATCGCCGAGCGCTGACGCGGCCGTCCGGAGGGCGTCCTCCAGGATCGGCGAGCGATATCCCTGCCTGATACCGTGTAACGTCCGGCCTAACCGGGCCGTCCCGGTCTCGGGGCTGTGGCGCAGTCCGGTAGCGCACCTCGTTCGCATCGAGGGGGTCAGGGGTTCGAATCCCCTCAGCTCCACATATGACCCAGTGTTTCTGGGCCTTCTAGCGCTGCCGCAGCGCGGCGGCGCCACTCGTGACCCTCACTTGACCCTGACGCGCGATGACGTGTGCGATGACGTGTGCGGCCGAAGATCCCCGGAAACAAGGGAATCCGCGCACTGGCCACGTGCTCCTCGCAAACGCTGATGGGGAGTGGTTCGTCATCGCCGCGCTGACACACCTGCCGATCGAGCTGCGCCGGACGTTGATCGGGGATCAGGGCATAAAGCTCGCCCAGCACAGGATGATTACTGCCCAGACTGCACGAGGGTGTTCTTCTGCGACGCCCACTCACCCTGGCAGCGGGGCAGCAACGAGAACATGAACGGACTGTTGCGCGACTACTACCCCAGGCACACTGACCTGGGCCATGCGACGCCTGAGCAACTCCTGCAGGTCGCCGACGAGATCATCACCCGACCCGCAAGACACTCGGGTGGTCTCGACCCGCCGACTTGCTCGCACGCCATCTGACGCCGGTCTAGGCGGGACTGTCAAGATCTTGGTGTAACTGACCTTCTTGGTGTTATTTCCGTCCGGCGGACAGGCGTCCGTCGAAGGTGATCTCGAAGGCGTTCAGCGCACTCTTCCAGCGGTTGGACCATCGTTTCTGCCCGGTCCCTTTCGGATCGAGACTCATGATCGCCAGATAGACGCACTTGAGGGCGGCCTGCTCGGTGGGGAAGTGACCACGGGCGTTGACTGCTCTGCGGATGCGGGCGTTGATCGACTCGATGGCGTTGGTCGTGCACACCACGGTGCGAATCTCGGTGTCGAACCTCAGGAACGGCACGAACTCCGGCCACGCGTTCTCCCAGAGCTTGATGATCGCCGGGTAGCGCTGCTCCCACTTCTCGGTGAAGGTCAAGAACGCCTCCAGGGCGCCCTGCTCCGACGGCGCGGTGTACACCGGTTTGAGATCCTTGGCGATCGCCGACCAGTCCCGCTTCGATGCGTAACGAAACGAATTCCGCAGCAGGTGGACAACACACGTCTGGGTGATCGCGGCCGACCACACGGTCTCGATCGCCTCCGGCAGGCCTTTAAGCCCGTCGCAGACCACCAGGCACACGTCGCCGACGCCGCGGTTCTTGATCTCGGACAGCACCCTCAGCCAGTACTTGGCGCCCTCCCCGTCGCCGTGCTCACCGGCCCACAACCCGAGAATGTCTCGGGTGCCGGTGACGGTGACCGCCAGCGCGACGTAGATCGGCCGGTTGGCCACATTCCCGTCGCGGATCTTGACGTTGACACAGTCGATGAACAACACCGGATACACCGCGTCCAACGGGCGGGACTGCCACTCGGCCATCCCCTCCAGCACCCGGTCGGTGATCGCCGAGATGGTCTGCTTGGACACCTGCGCGCCGTACACCTCGGCCAGGTGCGCGGCGATCTCCCCGGTGGTCAACCCCTTCGCCGACAGCGAGATCACCAGGTCCTCCACCCCGGACAGCCGCCGTTGATGCTTGGCCACCAGCCTCGGCTCGAAGCTGCCGTCCCGGTCCCGGGGCACCGCGATCTCCACCGGACCAACCTCGGTGAGCACGGTCTTGCCGCGCCGCCCGTTGCGGGAGTTCTCCCCGTTGCGGCCGGCCGGGTCGTGCTTGGCGTAGCCGAGATGATCGTCGAGCTCGCCCTGCAACGCCGACTCGATCACCGTCTTCGTCAGCCGGGTCAGCAGCCCACCCTCCCCGGTCAGCTGCAGCCCCTCGGCGCGGGCCCGATCGGCCAGCTGCCGGATCAGCTGCTCATCGACCGCATCCAGCGCATCCTCTCCGGCCGGCGTACTTACAGTCACATCAGTCACAGGTGCCTCCTACGGCTCAGGAGTTACACCAACTTTCTTACACTCCCGTCTAGGCAGGCCGACCATGCCGACAATCGACGGGAGGTGCGATCGGTGGTCGACGCGACGAGCGGGATATGGGCTTTCATCCCGGGTCACTCGGTGTTCGGGGTTGCCGGTTCTATGGTGGCCACGGAGGTGGCGATGACTGGGTCGGGTGGCTCGGATCGGCATGGCTGGATCAATTCGGGTGTGGTGTCGACCCGGTTCGGCGAGTTCGAGTTCGCGAACGGGTATCCGACGGACCGCACGGCATCGGCGTTGCGTGAGCAGCTCGTGCTCAATCGAGCCGTGGAGGCATATCTGGCGCATGTTCCCGCGGTCGGGGTGATGTCCGAACGCCATGGTTTGGAGGACTTCGGCGCGCGGCGGTCGAACCAGGTGGTGATCTGGGAGTCGCTGATGGATGCCCAGACACTGTTGCTGACCGCGAACACCGAGACCGTCTACGCGATCGCCTACCTGTATCTGAGCGAGGACGGGCCGACGGTGGTCGAGGTGCCACCGAAGATGCTGGGGCTGGCGATGGATATGCGCCAACGCTTCCTGGTCGACTTCGGTGTCCTCGGCCCAGACCGCGGGCAGGGCGGCACGTACCTGTTCCTGCCACCGGGATACGATGGGGACGTCCCGGACGGATACTTCGAGGTCCGCTCGCCCACTTTCGGCGTCAGCTACGGGATGCGCGGCTTCCTGGTGGACGGCAAGCCCGATGAGGCCGTGGCGTTGATGAAGCAGTTGAAGGTCTACCCCCTCGCGCAGGCCGGTGACTCGCCGGCCATGGATTTCCTGAACGGGTCCGGGCAGCCGATCGACACCATCCACGCCGACACGATCGAGTTCTTCGAACACCTTCATCAGATCGTCCAGGAAGAACCGGCCGAGCTGTTCTCTCCCACGGAGCGGTTCTACCTGCAGGCGATCGGCATTGTGAAGGGCGCGCCGTTCCCCGCAGACCCGGATCGGGTCGCGCTGCTCGGCGAGGCCGCGCAGACCGCGTCGGCGTTTGCCCGAGTCAATACCTTCGCCTCCGATGACCCAAGCACCTACTACTACGAGGGCCGCTACTGGCAAGCCGTCAGCGGGGTGCCCTACACGTTCGTGCGGGACGGCGTACTGCAGCTCGATCTGCGGGCATTCGTGTACTACATGGCCTTGGGTAACTCGCCCGCCATGATGGCCAAGCATGTCGGCGCCGGTTCGCAATACCTGTGGACCTACCGCGACAGCGACGGGGACTTCCTCGACGGAGCCAAGACCTACAAGCTGTCGGTGCCAGCCGCAGTTCCCATCAACAACTTCTGGTCCGTCCTCGTCTATGACAGCCTGAGCCGATCCGAACTCCAAAACAGCCAGCCGTTTCCCTCGGTCAGCCTGTTCGGAGACCCCACGCTGAACGCCGACGAGACGACAGACATCTACTTCGCTCCGACCATGCCGGCAGGGCAGGGCAACAACTGGATCGAGACGCTGCCTGGGCGAGGCTGGTTCCCGATCTTTCGCTTCTACGGACCTCTCGAACCATTCTTCGATAAGTCCTGGCAACTCCCGGACATCGACAAATCCTCCTAGCCGCTCGTCGGGCTGTCTTGACGTGCTGTGTTGGGCACCACCACCCCCGCGAGCACCTCACCCGCACGAGCAGCCTTAGTCACCCGCGCCGGGCGAGGTTATCGACGGCGGAATACGCGGTAGTCTGTCGGACGCTTCTGGAAATGGCGATAGGCACCGAGGGTAAAGGATAATTTTAAAGTAAGATCCCTGAACACAAACTGTACTTGTGGGCAACTTTGCCTATCGCATTGGTTGTTTACGTGCGTTAAAATACAAATGTAGCAAGGACAAACAGCAATGGTACAAGAAGTTTACTCCCAGAGCCCCTGGATAAAGACAGTCTTCGGTACCCAGCAAGTTCGGCTTACGTTGACCGACGACGCTACGAAGAAGTTCTACGTCATAATTGAGAACTTGATTAACGAAAAACAATGGCACTACAGTTACGCAACGCGCCGCGCAGCGGAGAAGCGATACACTGCAACGCTTGCCGAGCTTCAGTCCTATGTCTTTTAACTTACAAGAGGCAGAGCGGGAGCTGCACAAGATGCAGCCCCGCCAAAAGCTGTATGAGCTGGTCAAGCGCGAGATGCAGCGCCGGGGCTGGTGGAAGCTCGGGAACCGGGGGCCAGCGCCACCGAGGAGCGGTCGTCCCACAAACTGAGACGCTTCGTTGGATGGCCTACGTATCACGGCCGCGGTTCGCGGGAGCGGTACATCGCATACCTGCGCAAGAACGCGCCGTTGTGCGCGTTGGAGGCGTTCGACCTGGCCCGATCGACGTGGATCGAAAAGATCAAGCGCGAGCGAGGAACTAGCCGACTGCGCGAGCTGATCCGTCGATCCTGGGGCGCCCAGCGGCGTTCGCGCACGGTGCGCACACGGGTGTGCGACGGCGGAGACCGGATTCGGATCCGCGTTCGGTCCGACCAAGCACGACCTTGTCGGCGGGCTCGGCGCAGAGAATGCAACGCTCGCCGGGACGGGGTTTCACGACGTTGACGTTGTCAAACGTCTCGGGCGGCACCAGCGGCGGTGACGGAGAGTTGTGACCCCACCGATCGCTTGGAGCGTGACGGCGGATCGGCTGCCCGCATCCGCATCCGCACAACCGTATTGGTGTCAGTGGCGGAGGTTCCGGTCGCGGCGGAGTCGTCGGCTTGGGAAGCCCGAGCAGATTGTCGTGGGCCGCAGTGTGCGGAGCGACGAGCGGCTCGGTTGCCGTCATGGTGGCGACAATACGCGGACCGGCTCCGCGGGGTCCGGTCGTAGACTCAAGTCGTGCCGCGCCAGGGCTCGATGGTGATCTCCTCTTTCGAAACGACGACCCGCCGGAGCAACCGCTCGAGTAGGACGTTGATCTCTTCGGGCGAGCTCGCGCCGTCGAGGCTGCGCTCCAGCCGGTCAAGAAGATCGGCGTCCGGAGCGAGGGCGTCGATCCGCTGGGTAACCTCGTCGATCCGGTTGGAGAGTTCCGTTCGCTCGGCCGCGGTGCCGCCCACGTCGCCTCGTCGATCACCGCCTCGTGCGCACCCTTGGTGCGGACCCAGTCCTCCTTCAACCTTTCGGCCCGGGCCTCCGGAGTCTCGTCTTCATGCTTGGTGTTCTTCTCCCGAACACCCAGGTCGATGTAGCCCGGCCACTGGTATAGGCGGCACATGTCCTGAGCAGCGATCAAGGTCGGGGCGATCTGCTGGTTGACATCGCCGAGTTCCAGGCCGATCAGCAGCCGCTGCCAGGCTGGCTCGGACAGGCGGTCGGCGCGGCGGCGCAACAGCCGCCTGAAGCGGAACAGCGGGTCGTGTTTGCGGCCGCGGTGTCCGGTGGACTCCTGCTGGACACGGCGGCGCACGTCATCGACGGCGGCGAAGCCGAGCCGGCTGACGTGGAAGGCGTCGAGCACCCGTATCGCGGCCGGCACCGAGGTGGACAGCGCGGAGGCGTACCTGCGGAACGGATCGAGTGCAGCGACACCGATTGCATCGCGCCACGGCTGCACGCGGCCGGAAACCCAATCGCACAAGGCCTCTCCGTTGGGGCCCTCGACCACGTCGAGCAGCCGCGCCACTCGTCCGGTCAGGTCCACGATGCCAGTGACGAAGCGGGTCGAGCGGTACGCAGTGGCGGCGAGAAAGGCTGTCTCGTCAACACCGAGACGGTAACGCGGTCGAGTCGGTGCGGGTCATCGACCAGCGGCTCACCGAAGACGCGAACAGCCTTCATCGCCGTCTCCCAGGCGACGCCGTATTGACTGGCGATTGACTGGCCACCCGCGCGACGGTGTCGTCTCGCCGTCCTCGCCGTCCTCGCCGACCCGGCGGCACGCCTCGCGGCGGGCCCGCTCGGTCAGCGACGCGCGCGGGCGGATGTGCTCGCTCGTCTCTGTCCCGTCGGGTCTGCTGAACGGGACGAGCAAGATCAGCGCGGCTTACGATGCGTCGAGCCACGCACCTTTCTCCCCGCGGGTTCGTCATCTGACGGACGTCACAGCTCTGCGGCGGCCGCGTTGCGCAGGCGATCGGCGATCAAGGCAGGTTGTCGTCTTGGTCCGGCCCCACGTCGACCTCCTCGGCCCAGGCCGCATGCTCGGCGCGCGCCCAGCTGGCCGAAACCCGTCCGGTGCGCATGCCACGCCGCGCCTCGCGATCCTTGATCGCGTAGGCGATGTGGCCGAGTACGAGCACGCCGACGGCGAGGGCGAACCAGTCGTGGACGAACGTCGCGCCGGTGCGCCAGGACAGCCGGGCCAGACCGGGGTAGTACATGAGCAGTCCGCTGCCCAGCAGTACGAGGATTGCCCCGGCGGTAAGGGCGCCGTTCAGCTTCTGGCCGGCGTTGAACTTGCCGACGCGAATCGATCCGTCCCGCCGAGTCCGGGACCGCAACCATCGCCAGTCGGACGGACTGAACCGGTTCAGCCTGGCCAGGTCGGCCCGATAGGCGGCTGAGGCGAGGCCGAAGAGCATCGGTGCCGGCAGCGCGAAGCCGGCGTAGACGTGGACAAGTTCGACGACATGGCGGTGCCCCACCTTGATCGAGAGGGATCCGTTGTAGAGGACCGCAGCGGTGAGGATGCAGACGATCATCAGTGTCGCTGTGATCCAGTGCACCGCCCGCTCGGCGCGGCTGAACCGGTCCAGGTAGCGCTGAGCCGGCTCGCTGGGTGGTGTCATCGCGGCATCAGCTGCTAGTTCTTGATCGTGCCGTCGAGGGCGTAGCCGCGATGCTCCCAATAGCCCGGAACCTCACCGTGGGTGAGCTCGATGCCGGACAGCCATTTGGTGCTCTTGTAGCCGTACATCGACGCGGCGTAGATCCGTACCGGGCCGCCGTGGTCGTGGCTGACCGGGCCGCCGAGCATCCGCAGCGCCACGATGACGTCGGGCCTGCGCGCCTGCGGCAGGCTCATGCTCTCGGTGTACGTGCCGTCGAAGGAACGAAACCGGACCGCGGTCGCCTCAGCGGATGGTTCAGCCAGGTCCAGCAACGCCGACAGCGGTACGCCGGCCCAGTGCACGTCCAGCACCTGCCACCCGGTGACGCAATGGAAGTCGCTGACTAGCGGGGTCTGCGGCATCGCCTGCAGATCCGGCAGGGTGTACGTCGCCGGTCGGGCGACCAGACCGGACACGGTGAGCCGGTACGTAGCGGCGGTCTTCGTCGGCACGGACCCCGTCACCGAGTAGAACCGGAACGCCGCCCCCAGCGGGAACAGGGCTACCAGGCCGGTGGGATCCCGCGACTCGATCGGCGCAAGCAGCCGAGCCAGTCCGTTCTGGACCCAGCTGCCGCCCACGATCCCAGCGCCGCCCAGCGCGAGCAGACCCAAAACCGTCCGTCGACCTACCGGCGCACCAGCAGGCTCGCCGCCCTCGTCACTCATCGCGCATGCCCCCCAGCTGCCATTGTCAACGCACCCGGCCACGAATGCCGACGCCGGCCACCACCACCAGCCCGGCAATGATGATCACCGGGCCGGCGATCGCCCAGAACACCGAACCGCTCATCGCACTTCCCTTGATCACTCCGGCACCCTGCAGAGTGAACAGCAGCCCCACCAAGGCCACTACGACACCCGCAATCACCCATCCTGGCTTGCGCATATTGACGATCTCCCTCATCTCGCGGTTTGGATCAGCTTGTCGAGTGCTGCAGGGGGACTGTTGCACTAAGTGATCAGGCGTGCGAAGTGCCGACATCCAAGCCGCGGAGCCGATGTGATTTGCACTGGTTTGAAGGCACTCGAACACCGATGTTCGGGGCTTGTTGCTGCTGCCAACCCGGCTGGGATCGGTCAATGCAACAGCGCCGGCCGACCTATCGAGAACGACGCTCTTGAATTGCGTGTCGTACCGACGCTCGGGCTCGTCTAGTCGAGCGGCAAGCCGCTCCGCTGCTGGCAAACTGGCTCAAGGACCAGCCGCCCGAGTTCATCGCCGGCGTCGAGCACGCCGCGTTGGACCCGTTTCGCGGCTACGCCAACGCAATCCGCGACGAGCTGCCCGACGCCGTCGCGGTGCTCGACGCATTCCACGTCGTCAAGGTTGGGCACCCAAGTCGTCGACGAGGTCCGTCGCCGCGTCCAACAACAAACCCTCGGACACCGAGGTCTCAAGGACGACCCGCTCTACAGAATCCGCGGGCTGCTGCGCCACGGCGCCGAGAACCCTCAGCCCGCGCCAACAGGCCCGGCTCGAGACCGGGCTCACGCTGGGCGACCCGAACGGCGAGGTCGACCTGGCCTGGCAGTGCTACCAGCAGCCACCCGCCGCCTACCGAGCCAAGCTGCCCGCCGAGGGCCACCGAACCACGAACAAGATCATCGACACCTGGCACAGCTGCCCGATCCCCGAGCTCGCCCGACTCGGCCGAACCCTGCGCCAATGGCGGCGACAGGTACTCCCCTACTTCAGCACCAATGGCGGCACCGATGCGATCAACCTGCTCATCGAGAAGACCCGCCGCCTCGCCCACGGCTTCCGCAACTTCAGCAACTACCGCCTACGCATCCTGCTCGTCGCCGACGGAACGCGCCCCTACCGGCAACGGCCGAACCATGCTGAATGACGAAGAGCCGTATTCATGGCGTGCTCCTCCAAGAGCGGTTGGAAGCAGGTCATGCGAAGTATCTGACAGAAGGGGACCGGCAGGCCGAGATCATCGAGCGGCTACACCGCGCGTACTTCACCGAGCCTGCGACGACCGCTCCCGACTCGACCTACACCTGCACCGAGGATGCGGATGCTGTCATCCGCAGGTGTGAGTTGGCTGTCGTCGGCGATGGTGGCAGAGCTGCTCGCATAGTTAGCGCCGCTGTAATGGGTTGATCGGACGGCGGCCGCCGGTCGCGATTACTCCGGTGAGACGGGCGACGTGCAGTCGGATGACGATCCGCCTGCGATTGATCATCTCTTCGTCGAAGCTCGCCCGTTCGAGGGCGCCGTAGAAGGCGACGTGGACGGTGAACAGTTCGTTGGTGGCCTGATCGCCAGGCGTGGTTGCGACGGGTGAGCGGCTGGTCTGGCCGTGGGCGACGGCGTAGCGCCAGAAGTCCTCGCCGGTGACGTGCAGCGCGGCGCGGGTGTCGCGGGCGAGGTTGCGCGCCTTGGTGCGGTCGTCTGTGGTGGAGATGCGGATAGTCTTCGTGGCTTGATCGGCGAGGTATAGGACGTTCGTCAGGTGTGGGGATCCGTCGCGGTTGATGGTGGCGAGCACGCCTTGGCGGTCAGCGGTGACGAGTTGCCATAGCTCTTGTTGGCTGAGGGGCATCAGTCGTGTGCTGCTGCGCGGTGGGCGCGGTCGGTGAGCAGCCCGACACCGATGCCGAGCATCCAGACGTCTTTGCTCACGCCGATTCCGGCGGGGGTGGGCCAGACGCTTCCGGGTTTGTGCAGCGCCGGCGTGCGCAGGTACATGGTGAGCAGTCCGCCGGCGAAGCCGGTCAGGGCGGCTCCGGCGAGCCGGTTGGAGACCACCGGGATGAGCAGTGCGGAGCCGGTCGCGATCTCGCCAGCAGCCAGTGCTTTGAGGAAGGTGGGCGGCCTGAGTTTGCCGAGGAAGGGATAGGCGCCTGCGGCCATGCCATGTACCGCCCCGGCTTGCTCGGCGCTGCCGTGCCACTTCTCCAGCCCGGCGTGCAGGATGTAGGCGCCGGTGCTGATCCGGGTGGGGAGGTCGCGGATCCGCATGGCTAGGCGCATGGGTTCTCCTTCGAGTCAGAGACCGGGAAAGGCGCGGCGAAGCATGTCGGGCTCAACGTTCTCGCTCTCCACCGTCGCAGGGGTGTGCTCAGTGTCCAGGCGTCCGTAGACGAGCCGGACGAACGCCTCGGCGGGCAGCCGCAGTCGAACCTTTCCCGAATCCTCGTCGCCGGCGGTCAGCCGGATGGTGTCGGGGCGGAACTCGATCCGGAAGGAGGCCGCTGGGAGGTAGGTCTGCACGGCGACGGTGAGCGTGTCACCGGTGGGTTTACCGGCGTATTCCGCGATACCGGGCAGGCTGTCCAGGATGAGGGCGGCCTCGTGCACGGTCGCCGATGGGTCGAGGGCGACGGCAATGTCCCAGGTGTGCAGCGCGTGCTCGCCCAGCCGCATTCGCAGCAGTCCGGCGAGGTTTCGCTTGGCCCCGAACATGTCCAGCCGCCAGCCCTGCCGATCGGTGTCCGGGAGGGCGTCTACGGCGTACAGGAACTGCGCGTCAGCCCCTACTGCGTCACGGGCCTGCTCCGCGGGCCGTTTGAAGTTCCAGCGCGACCAGACGGGCTGAAACTGCTCCGCTCCCGGCGCGGACGTGTCACGCCGGCCGGCGTCGAGGAACAGGCCGAAGATCTCCGCGCCCGAGCCGAGGTGGGAGGCCACTTGGGCGATGTTCCAGCCGTCGTCGTAGGACGGCTCGGTCACCTGGTCGTCGGACAGCGCCGCAAGTGTCTGAGAGAGCCGGACGTGGGATCGGTGCAGTGCGGCGACGAGCTCGTCGGTGTCGGTGTGGGTCATGGCACCGTCACGACGATCTTGCCGAGCTTGCCGCGGCCGAACGCGGTGAGCGCGGCCGGGGCGTCGGCGAGCGGGTAGCTGGCCGCGATCGGCACTGTGAGTTCGCCAGTAGCGACCTTGGCCAGCAGTCCGGCGAGCTTCGCCGGCGTGTAGGTGGCCATCATGCCGGTGGCGCTGACATCGTCGCGGCCGATCTGCCCGCTGGTGGCGCCCAGGACGCTGACGAATCGCCCCCCGGCCGTCAGGACACCCGCCGGCGCGGTGGGATCGCCGGCCGCGTGCAGCACCGTACTCACCCCGTCCGGGGCGACCGCCCGCACTGCTGCGCGCAGATCACCGGTGTAATCGACGACCTCGGCGGCCCCAAGTCCGCGCACAAATACGGTCGCCGGACCCGGCCGGGCGGTCGCGATCACCCGTGCCCCCGCGGCGGCGGCCAGCTGCACGGCTAACGATCCGACTCCGCCGCTAGCGCCGACTACCAGCACCGTGTCGTCTGTGGTGAGTCCCAACTCGGTGATCGCGTCGAGAGCAGTGATGCCGGCCAGGCCAAGCGCGGCTGCCTGCGTATCGCTCAGCCCGGCGGGAACCACAGCGAGCGACTCCGCGGGTACGACATACTGCTCGGCGATCGGGCCTGGTCCGAGCGCCATGGCCGTGTTCACCCCCGTCACCCGGTCCCCGACCGTGACGCCGGTGACCTGGGCGCCGACCGTAGCCACGACGCCCGCGTAGTCGCGGCCCAAGATCACCGGGAAGCTATGCGGCATGCGATCCCAGACGTAGCCGCCGGCGACCGCGAGGTCGAAACCGTTGATCGACGCGGCTCGAACGCTCAACCGGACTTCGGCCGGACCGGGCTCCAGCGGTTCGAGATCCACTATCGCCGGTGCCGCCTCTCGCTCCGTCACCGCCAACGCCCGCATCAACTACCTCCGATTCGCCTTCCGGGGACACGTCCACGGATAGTTGAACGCTAACAGAACGGGGAGTGATCCCCACAAGTGGGTAGCCTGAAGCCATGCCGCGGACAGAGCGTGCCGATGTCCGGTTGCGCGCCGACGCTGCGCGCAACCGGCAGTCGCTCATCGACGCCGCCCATGCCGTCTACGGCCAGCGTGGACTCGACGCCCCGCTGGACGACATCGCCCGGTACGCCGGGGTAGGCAACGCCACGCTCTACCGGCACTTCCCGACACGCTGCGCGCTGGCCAGCGCCGTGTTCGCGGACACCCTCCACCGCGTCCTCGACGCGGCCCACGAGGCGCTCAGAAACCCCGACCCCTGGGCCGGCTTCGCGGCGCACGTCAAGTTTCTCTGCCGCCTTCAGGCCACCGACCGCGGTCTGGCCGACCTGCTCACCACCGAGGTTGCCGGCGCGCCCGAACTGGAAGATCTGCGCCGCCGAACGCACGCCGCGTTCGCGCGACTCGCGCGGCGAGCCCAAGACAGCGGCCAACTGCGCCCCGATTTCGTCCCGCAAGACATTCTCCTGCTGCTCATCGCCAACGCTGGTCTGGTTCATCGCACCGCACACTCCGCCCCAAACGCATGGGACCGCTTCACCGACCTCGCCCTCGACGGCCTCCGCGCACCAGCACACCCGCGGCACATCGCGCACCCACCCACACCCCGACTCATGCGGCAGGTTATGCAAAATCGAGGCCAGGATCTCGGCTACAACTGATCTCGCCGAGCGCACCCGCCCACGGTCGGGGCCGATGGGCGCTACTGGATGGGGTCAATCGGCCGAGCGCGATCTGGCGCCGGCGCCGGTGGTGGGTGCGTTCGACCCAGGTGACGATCGCTACGCGCAGGTCGTCGCGGGTGCGCCAAGGGGGGTGGTCGAGGACGTTCTTCTGCAGCAACGAGACTAGCCGGGCGTCCCGTCGCGCTCACTTTTCAGGCGAACTACTGTAGCTGCCGTTCATGCACGCTGGGTAGGAAATCCTTCCCATACGCCGATGGGCCGAGCCGTGGATCATTGACAATATCGGCGTCACGCAAGGCGTGCACATACGCCCGATCCTGGTCGATCCGTGCGTGTACCTGATCAGTTCCGCCGATGGACCCGTGGCCGGGGATGACGACATCTACGTCGCCCGCCACGCCCTCGAGCAGCCGCAGCGCGGCGAGATAGTCTTCGATCGGGTCAGTGGCGCCGCTTAAGTCGAGCATCGGAATCAAGACATCGGAAAGCATGTCGCCGGCGACGAGAACCCCGCGTTCCTCAATCAACAGTGCCGCATGGCCCAGGGCATGCGCTTGATGCTCGATAATCCGGACTTGAGGGCCATCCCAAGGAATCTGCGCCATCTCGGCCGGCAGACCGGTAATTAGGCCAAGCAGGTCCAGCGGTACCTGCTCGACGATGTCCGGCGGTATCAGCCCGGCAAGACGGGCCTTCGCACCCGCGTCCGACAGCCGCTCACGGACAGTGGCGGCGCATCGGGCCGTGCCGTAACGGGGGGCCGAGCCGAGCGGCGCATGCCAGAGCAGGTGATCCCAATGCGGATGCGTAGAAAACCCTGCCACAACGGGCTGGCCCAACTCGCGAAGGTCGTTCGCGAGGACAACCATTTCGGAGTCGAGTATCCCGGGGTCGATAAGCAACACGCCGGGCCGGCCTTGCACGACAACGGCGTTGCTCTGCATGAACTCACTCTCGTGGATCAGCACACCCTCTGCAACCTGCCTCAGCACGGGTGACTCCTTCTGCTTGTGGTTTGCAACCGCTTGTCGAGATCGTAATACCTGGCAGCAAAAGAATATAAGCAGTATAAGCGAAGCTTATGAGCCGCGGTTGGAGTGCCTTTGGTCGGAAGCGGTAACAACGCCAGTACAAAGACACCGGATGCAATTGCAATAAGCACCATCCGTATTCAATCGCATTGTCTTGCTGTCAGGGAATAGTCGCCAACAGGACATCTTGACCAAGCGGAGGGGGGTTACTGTGATAGTCCCGTCGTGGGATGCCGTGCCGCTTGACGATGCTTCGGCGAGGCGGGCGTCGAGGACGAGGTTGTTCAGGAGTTTGCTTCTGATTGCGGCCCGCACTGCGGGTGCCTTCTCGATCTGGCATGCGAGGCCAATGACGTCTCGGATGGTCTGCAGCTCGTCGGCGCTGATCCGGATCAGCCGGCTGGTGATGCCGCCGCTAATCGGCTGCCCGTCAGCGGTGATCGCAGCCGCGCCTTACGAGGTCACGTCGGGTTTGTCGTGTCGTTGGCGACGATGAGGACCTTGAGGTGTTCTCCGCTTGCCGATTGAGCGAACGCGTCCGCGGCGTTGTTCAGGGTGTGCACGGCCGTGACCATCTCGGACGCGCGGATGGCTCCGGCTTGAAGTAGCCGTATCGACTCGTCGTAGTCCTCGGGGAGGTACGTGGCACTTCCCTGGATACGGATCTGGTGGTCCTGAATCAGGGGTAGCGGCACGGTCACCTCACGGCCGGCCACCCCGACCACGACGACGGTGCCGCCTTTGCTGGCGAGGGTGATGGCCTGGGTGATGGTGGGCTGGACGGCGACGCAGTCGAAGACGATGTCGGCGCTTTCCTCGAGGGTGTAGCGGATGCGATCGACGACATCCTCGGCAGTTGCGTCGACCGCGTCGTCCGCGCCGAATGACCGCGCATGTTCGCGCTTGGCGGGCAGAACGTCGGTCACGACAACTCGTTTGGCACCGTGGGCGCGCACGACCGCCAGCAGCAGCAGCCCGATGGGGCCGCCACCAAGGATGGCGATCGATTTTCCGGCGACGCCGCCGGCCAGGCGGACGGCATGCACCGGGGTGGACAGCGGCTCGATGAGTACGGCGGTGACATCGTCGAGATCATCGGGCACCCGGTGCAGCCTGTCGGCGGGGATGGTGAAGTAGTCCGCCATTCCGCCTTGGTTCCATCCGCAGCCGAAGAACTGCAGGTTTTCGCAGAGGTTCGAGCGTTCAGTGGTGCACATCTTGCATCGGCCGCACGGGAGCGTCGGCTCGATCGTGACGCGGTGACCGGGCGCAACGGTGGTCACCTCGTCGCCGGTCGATTCCACCACTCCGACCACCTCATGCCCGGGGTGGTAGGGGAGGGGGACGAATGGGTGTCGGCCGTGGACGGCGTGGATGTCGGAACCACAGATGCCGGTGACAGTCATTCGGATGAGTGCGTCCCGGGGGCCTGGTTCGGGGCGTTCTGCGGTCACGACGGTGACGCCGGCTGTGTCGGCGACGATGCGACGCATCGTCTGTGATGTGCTCATGAGGGTGGACCCTTCGGTGGGTGAAGGCGGACGCAGTTAGGACTGCAGGGCCAGCACGCGCACGAGATGTGCCACGGTTTGGGCGATGCGAGTTCGAGCCGGCATGAGGTATCTGCGCGGGTCGACGAGATTCTCGTCGGCGGCCAATGTGGCGCGTACCGCGGCGGTGAACTCGACGTTCAGGATGGTCCCGATGTTGATCTTTGTCATGCCGGCTCGGACCGCCTGGGAGAGTTCGCGGTCCGGAACTCCGGATGAGCCATGCAGCACCAGTGGCACCGGTAGGGCATGAGCGAGCTCGGCGATGAGGGCGTGATCGAGTGCTGCGCTGCGATCGGTCATCGCGTGCGAACTGCCCACCGCGACGGCAAGCGCGTCGACTCCGGTGGCCGCGACGAACTCGGCCGCCTCGGTCGGCTTGGTGCGCACCCCGGGCGCGTGCGCACCGTCCTTCCCACCGACCTCGCCAAGCTCGGCTTCCACGTAGAGGCCATGCGCGTGCGCCCACTCGCGGGCGGCTCGAGTTCTCTCGAGGTTCTGGTGGTAATCGAGCTTGGACGCGTCGTACATGACTGAGCTGATGCCGGCAGTGTTCGCCTGACGGAGCAGCGCGTCGTCCTCGACGTGGTCGAGATGCACCGACACCGGCACCGCGGCTGCGTCCGCAACCGCCGTGGCCGCGGCAGCGATCGGCGCCAGACGTCCGTGGTGGAAGCGGACCGCGTTCTGGCTGATTTGCAGGATGACCGCAGCACGGGCCAGCTCGGCCCCCTCGATCACGGCCTCGGCGTG
This sequence comes from uncultured Actinomycetota bacterium, assembly GCA_963779485.1. Taxonomy (GTDB): domain Bacteria; phylum Actinomycetota; class Actinomycetes; order Mycobacteriales; family Jatrophihabitantaceae; genus CAVVJA01. Next base: position 18,293 of record CAVZYJ010000020.1, read on the forward strand.
TTCGAGAGTGATCACATTGAACGAGCCGACCGCACTGTGGCGTGCAACGGCCCGGTCGACCAACTCGCGGGTCGTGACCAGCGGCATGCCGATCCTCCTGGTCCGGGGCGCGCGGCTTGACATGTTTCCAACGAAACGCGACGATACACAGAGATTACCAACAATACAAGCAACGATTCCCAAGTAGCGGCCTTCAGAAGGGAGGCGGCCGGTGCAGCCGTGGCTGGTCGGGCTAGACGTCGGTACGACGTCGTGCAAGGCGTTGGTGATGACCCCGGACGGCGACGAGGTCGCGTCGGCGCGCGAGCCCACTCGGTGGGCAGTCACCGGGCTGGGCACCCAAACCACCGGCGCGGACTTGGTGGCGGCCGCCCGGGCCGCGCTATCGAGCGCGGTAGCGGCGGCGCCGGCCGGGAAGATCGTCGCAGTCGGAGTGGCCAGCATGGCCGAGTCCGGAATCCTGCTCAATCCGGACGGGGCACCGGTCGCACCGGTGATCGCCTGGCACGACACGAGAGACGCGGCCGAGACCGATGATCTTCGCGCTGCGTTCGGCGCGCAGTTCAGCGTCCGTACCGGATTGCCGCTTCGTCAGCAATGGTCGCTCACCAAACACCGCTGGCACCTCGACCACGATCCGGCGGCTCAGCACGCGGTCCGTCGTCTGGGCGTGGCGGAATGGATCGTGCACGCGCTCGGCGGTGCCCAAGTGAGCGAGCAGTCACTAGCCTCGCGCACCGGATGGCTCGACCTCTCGACCCGCAGCTGGTGGGACCAAGCCATGGATTGGAGCGGCGTGACGCGCTCCCTGCTGCCCGAGCTGGTCGCCTCCGGCGAGCCGGTCGGCACCGCCGATGATCACTGGGCTATCCGCGGCCTGGCCGACGCGGTGCTCACGGTCGCCGGGCACGACCACCAAGCCGCGGCGATCGGCGCCGACGCCGCCCGAGTCCACGCCGAACTTGACTCCTGCGGCACCGCCGAGGCCTACGTACGTACCATCCCACCCGGCCTACCTGACGCCGACGTCCTCACTCTCACCGAGGCTGGGATCACCGTCGGGTGGCACGCGCTGCCCGAGCACTGGTGCCTGCTGGGTGCGACCCGCGGCGGCCTCGTGCTGCAACGAATCCTGGCGCTGCTCGGACACAGCCGAGCCGACCTGCCGGCGCTCGACGCCGCCGCGCTGAAGACCGAACCCGGCGAGTTGACCGTCACTGGCGCGGACGGCGTCGATGTCGGCCTGCACCACATCGGTGACGACATCGAACCGGCTCAGGTATGGCGGGCGGCTCTCACCGCCGCCGTCGACGCGGGCCGCGAGATCCATGACGCGATGACCCGCGCCAGCGGACCCCATCAGGACCTCGTGGTGACCGGGGGGTGGACACACAGCACCGGCGTGCTGACGCTCAAACGCCGCGCGCTCGGCGACGTGCGCATTCCGCGCGTGGGGGAAGCCGGCGCCCGCGGCGACGCCCTGCTCGCCGGGCTGGCCGCCGGAATCTACGCCACCCCCGCGGACTTTCCTCGACCAACCCGGTCGACCATGTGACGCCGACCGCACGGCACGGTGACAACGGTGCCGACCGGATCAAGCAGCGGACGAACAATGGCGCGCGATCCGCACGACGACAAGGAACGAAATACGACAACGCGGCGAAGGGCTTCGGGAGGCCAGCCACGACAAGCGCCTCGACCTTGGCCGACGAACAAAAAGCGACTGCATGATGGCGACGCAGGACGATCTACGTCGCAAGATGGCGCGGAAGCTGTCGGTAACCGGCTAGAACTGTTGGCAACAACCTGATCGTCTTGGAACGGCAGGGCCAGCTACGCTGTGTCCACGACGGCGCGCCATCCCGGTTCGGGGGTTCTTCGACCCTCGATGTCGCCCTGATCGAGTACGCGGAGGAAAACGCCCCATCGCCAAAGCCGCCGTCGCCGACCTTCCTGGAAAACCGGGACCATCCGCTACCCAGCGCCTGCGCGGTCCACCACCGGCCGCCTCGCCGACCTCATCCCGCCCGACCGGCAACTCACCGTCTTCACCAACACCCTTCCGATCGCGCTCGCCCTGCTCGCAAGGAAACATTACCGCGATCGGCGGCCGGGTCCGCAACCCGCACCCTCGCCGAAGTCGACAACGGGCGCTACCTGCACCCTGAACGGGTACCAATTCGACTGGCGTTCCTCGGTGCGCCAACGGACGACGATCTTACGAAGGTCACCACCCCGGATCCGGCTGAGGCCGCGATCAAACACCTCATGCTCGGCCGCGCCCGCTGACCGCTTCGACGACAGCAAAAAAACACTGGCCAGGCTGACCACCACGAGCAACAACGCGAACTGCCGGAGATCGCCGCCGATCACCGATACCGGCATCGGCAACA
>CAVZYJ010000021.1:0-252587 GCA_963779485.1 uncultured Actinomycetota bacterium
CGAGAACGGGACCACCCCTGGAGTCGCCCCGCCCGGGCCCGTCCCGGGCAACGGGCCGAGGCCCGGCAGCGGACCGTTCGCTGGCACACCGATCGACGGGTCGTGCAATGCCGGCGGACCGCCCGGTGCTTTCGTGGGCAGCGAGCTTGCGACCGAGTTGTATGTCTGGTCGAGGCCAGCCAGCAGAGTCAGCAGCTGCTGCCGCTTCGCCTCGTCGGCCGCGGCCGCGTAGGCCGCCACCCGCTGATCGACGAGCTGCCGCCCGGCCGGCGAGCGCTGGGCATAAGCAACCTGGAGCTGACCAAGGCCGTCCAGGGAGTTGACGTATCCGGTATATGCGGACTGGTGATCCATCGGGGTGACGCTCGCCGCCTCTTGCTTGACGTAGTCCAGCGCCTGGAACGCCGCGTTCGTCGATCGGGCGAACGTGGCGGACTGGTCGTCCGCTTGCTCGCGGGTCATCGGGGTGAAGCTCGCGCGCGTCGCGACCTGCGAACCGTGGCTGAGCAGGTCCAGGAACTGCTGCGCGTAGGCATCGGCGCCTGAGCCCTTCCAGTTCGGATACACGACGTTCGTGAATCCGGCAAGCGTCGAGTTCGGCTGGCTGCTGTTGTACGGATCAGTGATCTTGGCCGTCATATTGCTGCCGAGCGCATCCCACTGTTGGGACAGGTGGGAGATCGACGACGGGTCTCCCAGGCCCGCGATGAAGTCCAGCAGTTTGGGAAGCGGCAGCGATCCATAACTGCTCGCGATCGCGGGAGGTGGTTGCGACACCATGTGGATTCCCTCCTACGGCACCGTCAGTCAGGCGTTCAGCGCGGCGGGCGTCGTCGTGGCTTGGTTCAGTGCGTTCTGGATGTCATGCGCGCTAGCCGAGCCAAGTTCCTCAACCGTCGAGTAGCGCTTGCTGAGGATGTCCGCCACCGTGCCCATCATGGCGATCCACCTGACCAGGTCCCGGCGTGATGCGGCATGATCACCGGCCCGTTGGCTGTACACGCCGGCGAGGTCGTGCGCGGCCGGGAACTGCCCGTTGTCGGTGTTCTGCCCGAAGTCCGGGGCGGCGTCGACCGGGTAGGTCTTCATCGTCGCGTCCAACATGCCGGCGAATTCGTGCAGATCCTGGGCCAGCTTCGCCAAGACGTTGGTGTCGGTCTGGTAGCCAGCCATGTCACGCCCAGATCGAGGTGTTGCGCATCTCCGTCGACGTGTAGTTCTCGTGCGAGTTGTTGACGTGGTTGGTCATCGCCAGCAGGACGTTGGCCAGGTGGTTCGTCTGCTGCCGGTTTGCCTCGCGCACCTGCTGGTAGGCCGTGCGGGCGTCGCTATTCCAGTCCGCGAGGGTCGTGGTGAGCTGTCGGTCGAGATCCTCCAGGGTGCTCACCAGCGCCTGGTGAGAGACGCCGAGCTCGGACGCGCCCGTCGAGAGCGCGTCGAACTGGACCTGGATGAAACCCGAGCCATCAGTTGCGGCCATCGTGCTTCCTCTCCATACGGTTGATCGTTACTGGTTCAGCAGTTGGTGGATCTTGTTGCCGGCCAGCGCGACGTTTTGCTCGTTGCTCTGGTATTGGATGTGGTTCGAGTCGAGCTTCTGGTGGATCAGGTCGAGGTTGTTGAGGATGACCCCCAGGCGCGCGTCCCAGTCCTCCGCCACGCCCTGGTAGACGGACGCGGCTGCGCTCTTCCACCCGCCGGCAAGCGTGGCGTGGTGCGAGCGGATCTGCTGCCGCAGCCCGTTGATGACCTGCGCTGCCGCGTCTACCTGCCCAGCTGCGAGGTGCATCTTGGCCGGATCACCGGTCATTCCAGCGATAGCCATGTCCTGACTCCCTTGATTCGATTGCCGCGGACCGCGTCGCCTGCGGTTCGTCGCTGACGTTAGGTGGCGACGGCCGGCTGCGAACGTCAGGTAATCGCCCGACAGCAGCCTGTCGTGTGTTTGCGCGACTGTCCCTGGCGCGCGCGCGTCAGCAAGCATGCGGACGTGCTAGCGCGATCGGAGTTCGGACCGGGGCCGCAGCCCGCGCTCGTCGACGGCTGCCGCCCGTGACGGGCCCGCACGCGCTGACCGTCTCGGCTGGGGCCGGCGCCGATTACCGGACTGTCGCGGCCGCGGTGCGGGCCGCGGCGGACGGGGCGGTAATCACCGTGCGTCCCGGGCTCTACCCCGAGAACCTCGTGCTGACCAAGCCGGTGACGATCACTTCGAGCGATGGCGCCGCCAGCGCTGTGATCGCGCCACCCAACGGACGGGTGCTGACGATGGCGACCGGCGCGGCCGAGGTGCGCGGGTTGATCCTGCGCGCGACGGATGACGAGTGCGCGGGGGTCGACGTCCCGTCCGGAACGCTGCGCCTGCACGGTTGCCACATCACGGGATCGGCCAGCGCAGCGGTGCTCATCCGCGACCTGGGCGCCGCCGTGCTCACCGGCTGCACCATCGACAACGCCTTCGGCGCCGGCCTCATCGTCACCGCCCGCGGCGACACCTCGATGAGCGGCTGCGAAATCGAGCGTTGTGCCACCTCCGGCGTCGTGGCGACCGGTGACGCCACCCCGGCGATCCGGCAGTGCGCGATCCGCAGCTGCTCGGGCAACGGCGTCTACGCCAGCGGCCACTCGCAGCCGCGCATCGCCGACTGCGATATCAGCCAGACCCACAAGCCCGCGATCGCGCTGGCCGAGCACAGCAGCGCCAGCGTGGCCCGCACGGTCATCCGCGGGCCCGTCGGCGTCGGCATCTACCTCGCGACTGATGGCGCCGCTACGGTCGAGGACTGTTCGATCCGCGACGCCGGCGACGCGATCCTGGTCGCGGCCGGCTGCGCCCCCATCGTGCGGCAGTGCCGCATCGAGCGGTCCGTCGGGCACGGCATCAGCGTCACCGCGACGTCAGCCGGGACGTTCGACGACTGCGAGATCAGCGCGGCCCAGGACGACGCCGTGGCCATCTCCGGCGAGAGCCGGCCGCAGTTCACGCGCATCCGGATCGCCGAGTGCAAGCGGCACGGCGTGGCGATCGAGGAGCGGTCGGCAGCCGAGTTGGTCGGGCTGCACATTGCCGACGTGGCTGCTGACGGAGTGCATCTGACGGCGGGTGCGCGGGCCGCCGTGCGGCAGGCGCTGGTGCGCCATTCGGGCGGATACGGCGTCGCCGTCGCCGAGGACGCCAGCTGCGAGTTGTCGGACTCGGACCTGAGCGAGACCGGTGCCGCGGCGGTGCGCGTCACCGGATCGGGCCGCCTCACCGTGGCCCGGACCGCGCTGCAGCGCGCCGGAGTTTCGATCGACAGCGACGGCACGCTGACCCTCGCAGATTGCTCGATCTCGGCGGTCGCCGGGTCGGGGGTGGACGCGCGCGACACGGCCCGGCTCGATCTGTTGCGCACCAAAGTCGAGGACTGCACGGCCGCGGGCATCGCGCTCGAGGGAGGCGTGCAGGCGCGGCTGCGGAAGTGCGAAATCCGCAGCAACGGCACCGACGGAATCGTCGTCGCCACCACTGGCGCTGTTCACATCAGCGACACCGCGGTGGTGGACAACGCGGGCTGGGGCATCGCGCGCCGCCAGCCCGCCGGTGAGCTCGTCACCGACGCAGTGGCCAGCCGCGGCAATGGCGCCGAGCACGGGGACGGCGCGGTCGCCGCGCCACGGATGCCGTCGGGCGGCGCGCCGCGCGATCCGGCCGACGAGATGCTGGCGGAGCTGGCCCGGCTCGTCGGGCTGGACAGCGTGAAGGGCGAAGTCTCCGATCTGGCCGACCTGATCCAGATCAGCAAGCAGCGCGAGGCCTTCGGCCTGCCGGCGCCACCCATCTCGCGTCACATGGTCTTCTCCGGGCCACCCGGCACCGGCAAGACGTCCGTCGCCCGGCTGTACGGGCGACTGCTCGCCGCGCTCGGGGTGCTGCCCCGCGGGCACGTCGTTGAGGTCAGCCGCGTCGATCTCGTGGCCCAGGTGGTTGGAGGCACAGCCATCAAAACCACCGAGCGGTTCCGGGAGGCGCTCGGTGGCGTGTTCTTCATCGACGAGGCGTACAGCCTCGCCGCTCGAGAGGCCGGGCTCGGTCCGGACTTCGGCCGCGAGGCGATCGACGCGCTCGTGAAACTCATGGAGGACCACCGCGACCAAGTCGTGGTCATCGCGGCCGGTTACACCGTGCCTATGCAGGCGTTCGTCGCGTCGAACCCGGGGCTTGCGTCGAGGATCAGCCGCACCATCGAGTTCCCGGCCTACTCCGTCGACGAGCTCGTCACGATCGTCGACGGGATCTGCGAGCAGCACCGGTACCGGATTGCCGACGAGGCCCGCGTGGCGCTGGCCGAGCACTTCGCGCAGGCGCGGCAGCAAGATAACTTCGGCAATGCGCGCGCCGCCCGGCAGATCTTCGAGAGCATGGTGGCGGCGCAGGCCCGCCGGCTGGCCCGGCGTCCAGGGCTGCACGCGCAGGACCTCGCGAGCCTTGTTGCAGCGGATGTGCCGGCCCCCGCGCCGATGGTGCAAGCGGCACAGGTAGTGCCCCTGCGCGCGCCCCGGAAGTCCGGGGCGGCGGCCGAGGCGGTGGCCTCGCGATGAGCGTCGTCGTGATCCGTCGTCCACCCCGGCAATCCGGGCCGGAGTACCCCCAGGGCCAGGTCGTCGTCGAACCGCCTCCGGAGGTCCCGGAGTCGGCCGGCGGCCTCAACCTTGCCATGGCCCTGATGTACCTTCCGATGGCCATCGGACCGGCCCTGTTCATGTTCACAACCGGTGCCTCGACCGTCACATATGTCGTCGGTGGCGTCTACGTCGCGGGCTCGGTGGCCATGGCCGGCGCGTTCCTGGGCCGCGGCGGCGGGGACAAGCGGCGCAAGCTGGACGCTGACCGCCGTGACTATCTGCGCTATCTGGGGCAGGTCCGCCGAAAGGCCCGCCGCATCGCGGCGCAGCAGCGGGAGGCGTTGTACTGGCGCCATCCCGACCCCGGCACGCTGTGCTCCATTGCTGCGGGGACAAGGCTGTGGGAACGCCGGCCCGGGGACCCAGACTTCGCCGATATCCGCGTTGCGCTCGGACCGCAGCGGTTGGCCATGCCGTTGGTCGCCCCACAAACCAAACCGGTCGAGGACCTGGAACCCCTCTGTGCCGGCGGCCTTCGCCGCCTGCTCGGCGCCTTCGCCAGCGTCCCCGCACTGCCGGTCGCGATCTCGCTGCGCTCATTCGGCCGGATCCTCGTCGCGGGCGACCCCGCGACGCGACACCGGTTCCTGCGGGCAATCCTCGCCCAGCTCGCCACCTTCCACGCGCCGGACGACCTCCGGGTGGTGGTCTGCGCAAGTGCGGACCGGCTCGCCGACTGGGAGTGGCTGAAGTGGCTGCCGCACGCATTGCACCCGTCCCGCTGCGACGCCGCCGGGCCGCTGCGGCTCGTGAGCGGCGACCTGTCGGTGTTGGAGGTGGTGCTGGACGACGAGCTTCGGGATCGGCCCCGTGTGCGCCGCCCCGGCGAACCCGCGCTAGGTGACCTGGCGCACCTGGTGGTGATCCTCGACGGCGGCCGGGCGTCCGCCGACAGCGACCTGGCGGCCGGCCTGCACGCGGTCACCGTGATCGAGCTTGTCGATGCCGTCGAGCCGGCCGACAGCGCAGCAGCACTGTGCCTGCAGGTTACCGACGAGCAGGTTGTCGTCCGGGACGGGACAGCGACCCGGCCGGTAGGCCGGCCCGACGGGCTAGCGGCGCCGCAGGCCGAGGCGCTGGCCCGCCAGCTTGCGCCGCTGCGCAGCACCGGCACCGACGACACATTCGAGCCGTTGATCACCGAACTAGGGCTGCCGGACCTGCTGGGCGTTCGGGACGTCAGCGACCTGGACCTGGCCGCGTTGTGGCGGGTACGGGCGGCGCGAGACCGCTTGCGGGTACCCATCGGCGTGACCGAGACCGGTGCGCCGGTCGAGCTTGACCTCAAGGAATCCGCGCAAGGCGGTATGGGGCCGCACGGGCTTCTCGTCGGCGCGACCGGCTCGGGCAAGAGTGAGCTGCTGCGCACGCTCGTGCTCGCGTTGGCGCTGACCCACTCGTCCGAGACGCTCAACTTCGTGCTCGTCGACTTCAAAGGCGGCGCGACCTTCCTCGGCCTCGAACGGTTGCCGCACACCTCGGCGGTGATCACCAACCTGGCCGAGGAGCTGCCCCTGGTGGATCGCATGTACGACGCCGTGCACGGCGAGTTGGTGCGCCGGCAGGAGCTCCTACGCGCGTGCGGCAACCTCAGCTCCCAACACGAGTACGAGCGCGCCCGGGACCACGACGCAACGCTGGCCCCGCTGCCGAGCCTGTTCGTCGTGGTGGACGAGTTCAGCGAGCTGTTGTCCAGCAAGCCCGACTTCGCGGAGCTGTTCGTGATGATCGGCCGACTGGGACGCAGCCTCGGCGTGCATCTGCTGCTCGCGTCGCAGCGGCTGGACGAAGGGCGGCTGCGCGGCCTGGAGAGCCATCTGTCCTACCGCATCGGCCTGCGCATGTTCTCCGGGATGGAGAGTCGCGCCGTGCTCGGCGTCCCCGACGCCTATGAGCTGCCGGCCACGCCCGGCAGCGGGTACCTGCGCCTGGACACCGCCACTCTGACCCGATTCAAGGCCGCCTACGTCTCCGGGCCGGCCCAGCCATCCGGCCGACGTCGCCCCGGAGGGCCGGCCGCGTACGCCGTGCTTCCGTACCAGCTAGCGCTCAGCAGCGCGCCGCCGACCACCACATCACCCGACACCGCAGTCGAGGGCGCGCCGCCTGCATCCAGAGTGCTGGAGGTGGTCGTCGGGCAGCTGGCTGACCAAGGGCCGCCGGCGCACCAGGTGTGGCTGCCGCCGCTAGCCGGGTCGACGACGCTGGACGGGCTGCTGGCGCCACTGATCACCGACCCCGCGCGCGGGCTGACCACCGCCGATCCGGACCTGCACGCGGCGTTGCGGGTTCCGGTCGGCGTGGTCGACCGGCCGTTCGAGCAACGCCACGACGTGCTGTGGGCGGACCTGTCGGGCTCCGGCGGCTCGGTCGCGATCGTGGGCCGGCCGCAGAGCGGCAAGAGCACCCTGCTGCGTACCCTGCTCTGCGCCCTCGCGCTCACGCACACCCCGTCCGAGCTGCAGTTCTACTGCCTCGACTTCGGCGGCGGCGGGCTGTCCGGGCTCGCCGGGCTGCCGCACGTCGGCCGGGTGGCTTCCCGCCGGGAGGCCGACGCGGTTCGGCGCACCGTCGCCGAGCTCAGCGCGCTGCTCGACCGGCGAGAGCGGGCGCTGACCGAGCTTGGGGTGGACTCCTTCGCCGCCTACCGGCAGGCGCAACAGGCAACCGGCCCGGTGGACGACCCGTATGGCGAGGTATTCCTGGTGATCGACGGCCAGCACGTGCTGCGGCAAGAATTCGACGCGCTCGAACCGGCGATAACCGATCTCGCGGCTCGCGGCCTGGGCTGCGGCATTCATGTCGTGATCACCGCGAACCGGTGGATGGACATCCGCCCGGCGCTGCGCGACCTGCTGGGCAGCCGGTTCGAGCTGCGCCTGGGCGAGCCGTTCGAGTCAGAAATGAACCGGCGCGCCGCGAGCAACGTGCCGGAACGGCAACCCGGCCGGGGAATCACCCGCGAGGGGTTGCATTTTGCTGCCGCGCTGCCCCGGGTGGACGGCGTCGCCTCCGCGACTGATATCGCCGCCGGAATCGGGACGCTCGTGGCGGCCGTCGCTGCCGCCGCAGCGGGACCGGTCGCGCCCCCGATCCGCCTGCTGCCGGAACTGCTGCCGGCCGCGACTCTGCACGCCTCGGCTGGTCCGAGCGGGGAGGTGATACCGATCGGCGTCGACGAGGACGCGCTGGCGCCCGTCGCGCTGGACTTCGCGGCCGAGCCGCATCTGCTGGTACTCGGCGACAGCCAATCCGGGAAGTCCAACCTGCTGCGACTCATCGCCGACTCGCTGATCCACTCCCGCACGCCGGAGCAGGCCCGCATCATCGCCATCGACTACCGACGCGCCCTGTCGGACACGGTGCGCGGCGCCCATCTGATTGGATACGCCGCCGCACGGGGCGCCGCCGAACCGGTGATCGTCGACGCATCCGCCGCGCTCGGTGAGCGTCTGCCCGGCCCCGACCTGTCGGCCGACCAGCTGCGCGCCGGCCGGTGGTGGCGCGGGGCGGAGCTCTATCTGCTGGTGGACGACTACGAGCTGGTCGAAGGCGCAGCCGCCAACCCCTTGCATGCCCTCCTCGAGCTGGTGCCCCACGCCCGCGATGTCGGACTGCACATCGTGCTGGCCAGATCCTCCGGAGGAGCCAGTCGCGCGTTCTTCGATCCGCTGCTGCAACGCATCAAGGAGACGGGGTCACCGATCCTCGCCCTCTCCGGAAGCCGCGACGAGCCAGCGGTGATCGACGGCGTGCGGTTCCAGCCCCAGCCGCCCGGCCGTGGCACCGTCGTCAGCCGTCGGCTGGGCACCCGATTGATCCAGACCGCCTTCCTCGCCCCGGATTCCTGATGCACACCAAGCGCGACCGCTATCAGGCGCACCGGTTCGTGGTTCGCCGGGGTATCTACGCCCTGCTGCACGGCGAACCGGACACCCCGGAGGCGCCCTTGCGCTGGCTGGGCCTGGCCGGCATCGGTGGCCTCGCCGTGGTCGCCGTCCTGGTGGCCGTGTACGGAATCATCGGCCTGCTCGGCTCGGGCACCTCCGCGTGGCGGCAACCGGAAACGTTGATCGTGGACCGGGACACCGGCACGCGGAACGTTCTTATCGACGGGGTCTTACATCCGGTGTTGAACTATGCCTCGGCGCGGCTGTTCCTCGATGCCTCCTCGTTTCACACCACGCTGGTCGCGCATTCCGTACTCGCCGGCGTGCCGCACGGAATGCCGATGGGCATCCCGTCGGCACCGGACTACTTGCCCATGGCGCTCGTCTCCGCGCCCTGGGTTGTCTGCGGCGGCCGGTCCGTCACCGCCGATGGCGCGGCCCGGGCGACCACCGAGCTCCGCATCGGCACGGCGCCATCCGGTCCCGCCCTCGATTCCGCGACCGCTGTTCTGGTCGTCGGTGGCGATGGCACGCGCTACCTCGTCTGGCACGGCCGTCGGCTCCGGGTGACGCCGTCGGCAGTGATCAACGCGCTCGGATACGCGACGCAGCAGCCCACGGCGGTCGGCGACAGCTGGCTGTCGGCCATGCCCGCCGGGACCGACCTCGCCTTTCCGGCCGTTCCGGGCCGGGGGCAGTCAGGCCCGGCGCTCGGCTCGCAGCAGACGCTCGTCGGCCAGGTCGTCGTCGTCCGGACGCCCGGTGCAGGCAACTCGTACTATCTCGTCCTCGGCGACGGGCTGGCCCCGCTCACGCCTTTCGCGGCGGCCCTCGTCCTCGGTGATCCAGCGAGCCGAAATGCCTACCCTGGTCACGCGCCCGCCGGGCTGCCCGCGAGCGCAGCGGACGTCGCCGCCAGCCCCCGCTCGGGTCGGTCCGTGGTGCCCAGCGGATATCCGGCCGCGATACCGCGGCTCGCGGATGCAGCCGGGCAGGCCGTCTGCGCGTCTTTCGGCGACGGTGCCAGCGTAGATCTCGCCGCGACCGTGTCTGTGGGCATGGATTCGGCGGCAAGCGCGATCGCCACCGACGGCATGCGAGGGGCAGGCGACACTGCCACGGCGGAAGCCGTGCAATTGCCCGCAGGACGCGGCCTCATCGCTCGCGCCGTGCCGGCCGCTCACGTGACCTCGGGCTCCGTCTACCTCGTGACCGATCTGGGCATCAAATACCCCCTGGCGTCGGTCGATGTCCTTCCGGCGCTCGGCTACAGCGACGACCAACCGGCGCCGGTCTCGTCGACGCTGCTCGCTCTCATTCCCACCGGACCAACCATGGATCCGACCGCCGCGCGCCACTACCAGACGCCCTAACCTCGGGCTTCAGCCTCGGGAATGAGCAGGAAAGTGGGACCAATCACCCTGAGGAACCAGCGCCCGGAAGCTCAGCGGGGTCGGCCTGGGTGCGTCGAACGGCAAAGCGGCACTACGGATTATCTTCGACCGCACCCCGGTTCGACGCCGCGCGCCGCAGCCGACATCAGGTCGCGGTGGGACGGCCCTGGAGCGGATCGTCCATCATGCCCGCGGAGTCGTCGTCTTCATCGAGGTAATTTCCGCTGCCCGAGTCCTCATCCGGGTCGGGCGTATTGGCTAGGTTGTCCTCGCCGGCCGCGACTGGGGCGCCGACATAGTCCGTGTTCTCTTTCGCGTAGTCGTCATCTCGCATCTCGGTCATCGCAACGGCCTCTCTAGGTGTGAACGACCGCGTCATAGTGACTTGCTCCGCCGGTCGATCTGTCATCTACCCGCCGGAACGATCGGCGAAACGCCGGGTCACCCTTTGCCCTTGGCGGCCGTGCCAGTTACCCAGGTCCAGGCCGCCGGCCCGAACGTGGTCACGGCCTCCCCAGCCGCCGACACGATCAGCAGCGCGCCTCCTCGGCCGATCCGGTAGGCCACGCCGCCGTAGTCCTCGTCGGTCTGGTAGTGGACGACGCCATCGAGTAGCCGGACGTCGACCATGTCGCCGTGCGGATGGTCGTGCGCGGTGTCGCTGGACTGCAGGCCATCGCGTCCGACGATGACGTAGCTGGTGTCCGTCTGATCAGTCATGTCCGCTGCTCCTTCTCGCCGACATCCAACTCTTCCCCGATGGGTGCACGATCAAACCGTTGTCCGTTAGGACGCGGATAGTGGGGGGTACTACGGTGAGCCACCTCCGGGTGGACGGCCCCTGCCGGGACCCCAGGAACCGGCACCCCCGCAAGTCGGGCCGCCGGCCGCCACGCCGTGGCCGACGACCCCACCGCCCGCGGGATCGACAACGTCTCCGCAAGCGGCTCGGGCGGGCCTTGATGCCCGCGGGCGCGTCCATCGGACACGCGTCAGCGGCGTCTGGATCGGCGTGGTCCTGGCCGGCATCATCCTGATCCGTGATCTTGGACTTGTGGTCGTCCTGGGGCTGTATGTCCAAGATCACGCCCGATCGGAGGCCTCGTCGGCTGAGCTCTCGTCGGCTGAGCTCGCCCCCGCGTTGCCATCGCCCGGCGATAGAGCGGCGCCCAGGCTGGGTACATAGCGGGTGGGGTCTGCAGACCCGACCGGAGATATGCCTGTCCAGACGCAATTGCGTCCTGTGCCGTGAGGAAAGGGCTCCGTCATGAGCACCGCAGAGCAGTTGCGAACCGATATCGGCAAGACCCGACACGAGCTGGCGCTCGCCATTGCCGGCGGAGTCGCCGCCGGTCTCCTGGTCGTTGGCTGATCGTGCAGCGGAGGAGAGACTCATGACCGAGCCCGCACCCGAGCGCGCATCAGCACCGGTACGAATCTTGTACAAACCCTGGGGGGACGTGGCCGGCATGAGGGACCGCATCATGAAGGACTGCATACGGAGGTAGCTATGAGCCAGCCGACCATCCCAACGTCCGGCCGATTGCGTGTCGCCCGAACCCGAGGCGCGCTGAGCGGTCTTCTGCTCGTGCTGCTCGGAGCCTGGGCCGCGCTAGTGCCGTTCATCGGACCGTATTTCGACTTCGCCTTCACCCCCTCGCCCAATAACGCCTGGACGTGGACGGCGGAGCGTGGGTACATGGAGGTGGCTCCGGGGGCCGCGGCGGTGCTCGGTGGCCTCATGCTGTTGTTCAGCGCCCGCCGGGTGACGACCATCGTCGGCGCGTGGTTGGGCGTGGCCAGCGGAACCTGGTTGATCATTGGACCGCCACTCGCCGCTTACCTCAACGTCAATCTCGGTCAGCCGGATCCGGCGTCGGATCTGCGCGTCCGCACGCTGGAGTCGCTGTTCTTCTTCTCCGCTATCGGCGCAGCGATCCTCTTCGTCGCCTCAGTCGCGCTGGGGCGGATGTCGACGCACAGCGTGCGTGACGTGCGGGCGGCCGAACGGCGCGCGGCCACTCTCGCGGCCGCCGAGGATGAGCAGACTGTGGTCGCGCCTACGGCTTCTCGCGATGCGATACCAGAGGAGGCGGCTGGGCCCGAGGCCTATGCGGGGGAGCGGGGCGTCGAGACGCGCTCAGCCGAACCGGCCGTCGAGTCGGAGCGCCCACTGGAGCCGGGTGATCGGGTTCGGTCGCGCGAGGAGGACGCCCGGGACCCGGCCAACCGCTAGCAGTCGGCGAGGTCACGGCGCGTCGCTGGCCGGCGGCGTTCTCGAAACCGGGGTATCGGAGTCGTCGGCCGACCCGTCATGGTGATCGTCGTCGAACGTGACGTCGATGTCTTCGAAGCCCTTCGCCCGCTGGGCCTGGGCCTGTTGCTCGTACTGGTTCACGTCGCCCTCGGTCAGCCGAACATTGTCGGTGAACGGGGTTAGCAGCGAACGTGGGTAAAGCTTGTCGACGCGAACCGCATTGATCTCCGCGCAGACGACGGCTATGAGCGCGGTGAGATACAGGAAGGCGAGCAGGCCCAGCACCAACGCAAACACGCTGTTCGTGTCGCTGGCCTTCTTCACGACATGGTTGACGTAGACGACACCGAAGGACTGGAGCAGCTGCCAGCCGATCGCCGCGGCGATTGCGCCCGGCAGGACGTCGCGGACCGAGAGGCTCCGTACCGTCGCCACTCGGAATACGAACAGGAACACGGCCGCGTTGACGACCGTCGAGCCTGCGAGCGCGACCACCTTGAGAGCGACGCCGAGCGAACCGGCCCCGCTGCTGCCGAGAGCCGACAGCGCCGTCGTACCGATGAGCGCGAGGCCGGCCGTACCGAGCAGCATCATGCTCCGGCCGCGGCCCCGCACGGCATTCGGGCGAACGTTGCGGGGCACCGACCAAATCGTGTTCATCGCGTGCTGCAGCGCCTGACCGACGCCGAGACCGCCATAGATCGAGCCGAGAACACCGATGATCAGGCCGATTGTGCCTCCGCCGATGTGCGCCGGCTGGGCCAGTTGGGTGCCCACCACCGGCAGCTGACCAACCGCGGAGTCCACGACGTCTTGCTGGAGATCCGGATTGCCGGCGAGCACGAGGCCGAGCACGGTTGTGAGCAGCAGAAGCAAAGGAAACAGGGATACGAAGGCGTAGTAAGCGATGAGCGCGCTGAGGAAGACCCCGGTGTCATCGAGGAACTTGTAGGCTACGGCGAGAGGAAAGCTGCTGGCTGGATGGCGACGTTGGAATCGGTCCAACCGGCCGATCCTCGGGCGGTCGTTGCTCGGTTGGTTGCTAGCGGGCGGTGCTTCGGCACGCGGCGGTGGCCCCATGAGACAGGTATTCCCATTTCGCCAGACCGCGAAAACCGAGTCATCGAGGCGCGGCGTCCGGCCGTGACGTCCCGTTGCGGCGGATGTCCGCGACCGGCGCTCGGCCGAACTGCCAGCCGCCTAAGCGTTGTCTTCGACGTACTTTCCCGGGTCCTTGTCGACGATTGGAACGCCGCGGACATGCTCGGCCTGGTAGGCGACGAACATGACCGCGATCTTGTGCCGGGTGGCAAGGTCGACGTGCAGGCGAAAGTCACGCAGTCCTTCGTGCTCCTCCTCGCCCATGTGCTCGTCATTGGCCTTACGGGCGGCCATGACGCCCTCCCACCACTCTTTCGAGCCGACGTCATGCCGAGCGGCGGCGCGGATCCCGTCGCGGATGTCGTTGTGGTCGCCGATGGCATCCTTGGTCTCGTCGGCCTCGGTGCTGTCCTTCAGCCGCTCACCCAGCTTGAGCAGTTCCGGGTAGAAGTACCGCTCTTCGGCCTCGGCATGCGTCTCGAGCATGGCCGACAGACGGTTCCACAGCGCCCGCAGCGTCTGCGTGTCCGACGGATCGACGTCGTCGATGCGAGCGAACATCCGGCGCTGTTCCTCGTGATCAGCCAGGATGATCTCCGTGATGTCCATGTCCTTTCACCTTTCGCCAAACGTCCGATTCGGTCTTCCCATCCTCGGCGATCGCCAATCCGTTCGTCATCCTCGCGCCCGGGCGAGCAATATCCCAGCCCGGTCATCTACGTATCGTCGTGAGGATGTGGGCCAGGCCGCCGATTCGTAGGGCGCGGCCCAGAATGGCGAAAACGGCCGCTCCGGCGGCCGCGCCGAGCAGCAGACCGGCCGCCGCCCCGCTCCGGCCGCCCACGGTGTGGCTCATCCAGTTACCGATCAGATAGGCGACCAGGCCGGCCACCGCCGATGCCACGGACACCCGAGCCAACAGGCGCATCACTTCGGCGAAGCCGAGTAAGCCGAGCCGTTCGCGCAACGCCGCGTGACCGACGCAGGCGCCCACGACGTACGACACCGAGGTAGCGGCGGCGAGGGCCTCGATGACATGCTCGCCGTGGAGCAGCACAGCGGCCGGAAGGACGATGGCGATCTCCACTCCGGCCATGACGATGTTCAACAGGGCCGGCGTTCGAGCGTCCTGCAGAGCGTAGAACGCCCTGATCTGGAGCATGACCAAGGCGTACGGCAGCAACCCGAACGAGGCACACGCGAGCACGGTCCCGATTGCGCGAGCCTGCGGCAGACTGGTGTGTCCGACGAAGATGATGCTCGTGATCAACGGTCCCAACGCGGCCATACCGGCCGTCGCCGGCACCAGGGCCAGCACGGACAGCCGAGCTCCGAGTCGCAGGTGACTGCGCAGTGCGGACATGTCGTAGAGGGCCGCGGCTCGGGCGAGCCGAGGCATTAAAGCGGTGAGTATGGATACGCCGAGGACACCGTACGGAAGTTGGAACAACAGCACCGCGTACGCGAACGTCGACAAGCCGTCGTGGAGGTTGGCAATCCGGGTGATCAACGCGAATCCGACCTGACCGGCCAGCACATAGACGACGACCCAACCGCCAAGTCGGCGGAAGCGGCGCGCGCGAGCAACGTGGGCCGGGGCCGCGCCGAATCGCCATCGCCACCGGAATCCAACCCGGCGCAGAGCTGGCAACAAGCACAGGGCTTGCCCGACGATTCCCACCGTCGTACCGAGTCCGAGCAGGAGGATTTCCGGACCGCTCACGGTCGTGAGCTCGGGGGCGTGGAAGCCGAATATCGCGACATACAAACCGAGCGTGCCTAGCGTGATCAGGTTGTTGAGTACGGGCGCCCAGGCCGGCAGGGCGAACACGTCGCGGGTGTTGAGAACGGCCGTGAACATCGCCCCGAGGCCGTAGAACAGGATCTGAGGTAGCAGCAATAGTGCGAATGTCGTGGTCAAATGGCGTTTGTCCGTGTCGCCGACGTACACCCAGGTCAGAGCGGGTGCCGCAGCCATTGCCAACAGGGTGGCAGCGCCCAGCGCCACCGTCGCGACGGACAGCAGGCGTTGGGTATATGCGACGCCCCGGTCGGGATCATGCTCCTGGGCCTCTACGAGCAACGGGATGAACACGCTGGACAGCACTCCGCCCAGCAGGAGCTCGTAGATGATGGTTGGGAGGCTGTTGGCTGTGTTGTACGGGTCGGCGATGCTGCCGACGCCCACGCCGAGCACCGCGCCCAGCGCCAGAGTGCGAAGGAATCCCGTGATTCGGCTGACCAAACTCCCGACTGCGACGCGCCGGCTGTCGGTGATGAGCGACAGCGCCGCGTTGGCGCTCACGCCCCCGTAACTTCGGTGCGACGCACGGGCCCGGTGTGAGCCGGGAGCGCGCGGCGCTGCTGGTCGCCCGACGTAGGTCGGTTCACTCCATCCGACGTAGGTCGGCTCGCTCCACTGATCGGACACGACGCCCGGAAGAGCACTTACGATGCCGCCGCTTACCGGAGCGGCGTAATACGTCCGGTTGTTCTGATAGGCCGGCGGACTCGGGGGGCCTTGGTCATCCGCCCGATGGTGCGGGCGGTGCGACCGTCCTCCCATGGTCACCGTATCCGGGCGAGCCGGTGGGTGTCGGCGAATCGGGCCAGCGGCGGCGTGAGGTTCCAGCGGATGGCGCCGGCGAAGTCGCGGACCCGTTCAGCTGGCGTGTAGTCGCGAGGATGGTCACACGCCGCCAACGCCCGGTCCAGGTCACCGTCGTGATCCGCCAGGACCGAATCGAAATCGCGGCGGATCGGTTCGAGTAGGTCGTACCCGCAGCTGCGATAGATGCGCGGGAACAAGGGCTTGTACAGCCGGGCGCGATCATGCAAACCGGTGGAATACGACAGTCCGCTTTTGGGCCGCAGCCGAATGTAGTCCGGTAGCAGATCGCGGAACGCTTCCCGAACGATCCACTTTTCTTGGCCGTCGCGAATCTTCAACTCGGCCGGTATGCGCATCGCGAGATCCACTAGTTCGGGCGCCAGGAAGGGCACCCGTACCTCGACCCCCTGCCCCATGCTGGTGCGGTCTACGCGTTGCAGCTCGGTGCGGCCCAAGTTGCGGATCTTGTGCAGGAACAGGTCGCGGCGCTGTTTGGGGGAGGCCCGCTGGTACATCGGGTAGCCGCCGAATAGCTCATCCGATCCGTCCCCACCGACGACGACCTTGATGCCGAGTTCGTGGATGCGTCGGAACAGCGGCACCGACACCACGGCATTGATGATGTCTCCATACTCCGTGAGCTCAGACATGCGAATCGCTTCACGGATCTGCGGCGCTCGAATGTCCTGCGGGCTCAGCTGAATTACTTCGTGCCGCACCCCGAGTTCGGCCGTGAGCCGTCGAGCGTAGACGAGGTCCGCACTGTGCTGGGTGCCGATGGTGAAGGCAACGCAGTCAGGGTGCGCCTCGTGTACGTGCAGCAGAGTCAGTGAGCTGTCTACACCGCCGGAGAGGATCACACCGACGGTCAGGTCGGTGTCGAGTCGCATCCGAATGCTGTTGGACAACGTCTCGCGGACGAGACGGATCGCCTCGCCCTCGTCGCCGATGAGGTCGTGATCCGCACCGAGGCGCCGGATGTCGAAATGCGGGCTGAGCGTGGGATCGGCGTCGGGCCCGCCGTATCCGTGGTGTCCGGGCGGTACCTCGTGCACCCGCGCACCGGCTGGCACGAGTGCCTTGACCTCGGACGCCACGTGCAGCCGAGGGCCGATGCGGGACCAGTACAACGGCTTGACCCCGAGCGGGTCGCGGGCGAGATAGGTGCGCCCCGTGGTGTGTTCCACGATCGCGAAGGCGTATTCGCCGCGGAGATGATCGACGGCATGGTCGCCCCACTCGAGGTACGACTCGAGGACGACTTCCGTGTCGCTCTGGGAGCGCAGGTCATGCCCAAGACGCGCCAGATCACGGCGCACCTCGTGGAAGTTGTAGATTTCCCCGTTGTAGCAGAGGACGAATCGTCCGTCGGCGGAACGCCACGGCTGCACGGCCCGTTCGCGGTCGACGATGCGTAGGCGGGCGGTGCCGGCCAGCAGCCGGTCGATCGTCAACATCTCCTGGACGTCGCCGCGAGGTTTGATCGCCGTCATCATCGCGTCGAACAACACACGGTCGCCGTGCTCGCCGACGATCAGCGCGATTCCACACACGACTAGCCGTCCGCCAGATCTTCGTCGTACGAGCGGCGCAAGGACGCGACGGCGGCCGGGCTTACGCACATGTGCCACGCCGGACCCTCATCGATCACGTTCACGTCGCCGTCCGCGAGGCGACCGAGCAGGGTGTCCTGCAGGTAACGGGAGACACCCAACCGCCGGAACCACTCCATCTCGACGTCGACCGCCCAGCCCGAGCAGTGCGCGCTCGGCGTCACCGCGGCATAACCCAGCGATCGCATCTCGGCCTGATACTCGACGCTGCGGGCGAGACTGTTCACCCACAGCGGTGGCGTACCGACCGGCGAGTTCTTCACGAATTCGTCGGCGCACTGATTGAGCAAGGCGACCGTCTCCGGGCGGGCCATGGTGAGGCGCAACCCTATGGTCCCCGGACGGCGGTCGGACGCGACCCGGCGTAGAAATGCCCGGGCCGCGCGATGCCGAACCGTTCGCGCCTGTATCCGGTAGTTGAACCGCAGCCGCTGTGCAGTGCGCAGCGCTTGCAGGTCGACCAGGTCGGAGCTTCTGTAGAGATCGGCATCGGACTCGAACAGCGGCGCGGTCCCCCACCAGGCGACGTCGATCTGAGACAGCAGCTGCACGCGGACCAGCGCGGGGAGGTCACGAGCCGAGCTGGCCGGATTAGGCCGGAACCGACGAACCTCGGCGAGTAACGCCTCGATCGTGCGATCGAGGCCATAAGGGGTGCGGGTCAGCACCGCCGCGAACTCCGGAGCGTCGACTCGGCGACCGAGGACCAGTTCGGTGTGGGCCGGATCGTCCGACACAGCGCTGACGACGTTGGCCACCGCCTGCCGATACGCCTGCAGCTGGGCGGCGGACGGCAACGCGTTTCGCTGCTTCGCCCTATAGCCGTTCTGCGCTGGATCGCTACCAGCCGATGGCATGCGTCGCTACCCTCCCAGCGTCCACCAGTCGTCACGATTCCGGCGATCATTGTCCGTGCCTCAGACACCATACTCAGCCGGCTCGAATGGTTCCCGAAACGAATCCAGCTGAGCCAGGACAACCGAGATCGGCGTCTGCTCCCGGCCCTGCCCCGTGGGATTGTCCACGTAGGCGGAGGCAAGCTCATCCGGCCGGTGCCGCGTATCGTGCCCGAGAATCGTCTGCCCGATGTCGTTTGCGTCGATGATGACCGTGCCGCCGAACCCGGCCACGAGTGCCCGCGGCAGCGACTCCCGGACGGCCGCCGACACTTCCCGAGCCACGCCGTCCGGATCCCTCGGCGCGAGCTTGGCCGAGACGTTCGCTGGGTAAGCGCAATACGGTGCCGGCCCATCGATCGAGCTCACCGCGGTTCCGGTGATGCGGTAGAACCATCCGCTACGGCCAAGTAGCTTGCCCGCCGCACCCGCGGCGGCCGCGACGATGATGCGTGGTAGGCCAACCTCGTCGATCGCGACCTGCATCGTCACCGGCTGGCTCACGCCGATCCCGAACGGAGTGGCGCCCACCAGCCGAGCTAGGGTCCGCGCCGCGATTCCCGGCCGGATGTCCCGCACATAGACAAACCGGTGCTGAGCGACCGCGACGATCTTCTCCCCGACGAATAAGAACCAGGGCCGACCCGACGCCTGCTTCGACGTACCCACCGGCGCGGAGCGCAACCCGGAGAAGAACTCGGCCGCGCGACGAGCAGCGAGAGCGGCCACATCGTCGCCCGGAGACACCAGATCGACCCGCAACGGGAAGCGCGCCCACCGCCCATCTCGAGTGACCACGGTCTTGTACCGATTCGGCTCGTAGTCGCTCTTGGCCGGCGCCTGCCGATGCCGCCCGTCGCCATCGGTGTCATATTCCGGCCCCGGCGCCGCGACCAGCGGCTGGGCCGCGTGATCCGGATCGTGCGGGTCGGCGTCAATGCACTCACGGGTCCACAGCTCGAGATTGACCAGCCGCCAGAACACCCACCGGTCGGCGCCGCCGCGCCCGTTGCGGTATGCGTGAAACGAACGAAGCACCGATAGTTGGTTCAGGTAGGTTCGCGAACCGAAAAGACCGGACTCGAAGATCGCCCATATCGTTTCCCCGTACTGCCTGAACCACTGGTCCGGCGGGACGTCCGCGGGCCGAGAGCCCGCCGCGGGAATCGACGCGTCTCGATAATGCGCGGCAAACTCGGTGTCGAGCAGACCGAGAACGGCGTCTGGGCCGGATGCGGTACGCCGCCGCTGCCGGAGCGCCGGTCGCGTCATATGCGACCGCGCGTATTCGTCGGGAAGCGGCTCACCGCGAAGCCCGAAAGGCTCCGGCCGGCCGCGTAGTGCATCACGAAGGTTTTCCACCGAGCCGGAGAATGAACGGTGGGGCGCGTCAACGGGCGGCCCGATCGTGGTCCGCAGCGGTAAACCACCAACCAGGTAACGATAAATCGCCTGCGGATCAAGTGACGTCGTTCGCGACGCCTCGTCGTCGCCTCGACAGATCTCAGCCATCCCGCGCGAGACTAGCGCACGACGTCGCGTCGCTTGTGGTGCAAGCCGTGCCGGGCAACGATGGCAGACGATCAGTAGGCGCAGGCGGGACGGCCGCACGGAGCGAGCGAAAGGGGGATGGGGCGGGCGGCGCATCCGGTTGCCGCGCCCCTGACACCGATGGAAGCCGAACACGAGCCCGACTATCGGATGAGCCTCGCGGCTGAGCGGACCTATCTCGCCTATTTGCGCACCGGGTTGGCCCTCACCGCGGCCGGAGTCGCGCTGGCTGGCGCCCTGCCGAATGCTGGCGCCGAGACCTTTCGCCGGGTCCTGGGACTGTGCGTCGTGCTCGTCGGCGCGGCCGTGTCCGCCGAGAGCCGTCGCCGGTTCAACGCGGTGCAGCGGGCAATGCGCCGCGGGGAGCCGTTGCCCAAGACACCGGCTCTGCAGGTGTTCGGTTGGATCTTGGTTGGCGTTGCCCTCGCCGCCGCCATCCTGGTTCTCGTCCTGTAACGCGCGCTAGCCCAGCTCGAGTTGAGTGTCGGCTGCTTCAACCTGCCGGCGACGATGGTCGCGCGGGGAGTGGCCGTAGTGCCGCTTGAACGCGGTGCTGAACGCGAACGCATTGCCGTAGCCGACCTGGTGGGCGACGTGCTCGACGGTGTCAGTGGTACTGCGAAGCAGGTCGGCGGCTCGGGCCAGGCGCCACTCAGTCAGGTAGGCCAGCGGAGGTTGGCCGAGTTGGTGGGTGAACCGGCGGCCGAGCGTCGCGCGCGACACACCGGACGCCGCGGCGAGCGAAGCGAGCGTCCAGGCGTGATCCGGATGGTCATGGATCAGCTGCAGCGCAGTGCCAGCGATCGGGTCGTGCTGGGCCCGCCACCAGGCCGGCGCCGCGTCCTCGGCCTGGGTGAGCGCGCGCGCAGCGTGTCTATCAGGATGAGGTCGACCAGCCGGTCGAGGATGAGGTCCTGACCGGGAAGCTCTCGCTGCACCTCGGCGGTCAGCAGCCCGATCGCGGCCGCGTTGGCGTGGGCGGCGGGCACGACGAGCAGGTCGGGAAGATCATGCAGTAGCCGTCCGGTGATCTGGCCGGCCAGTTCGTAGACGCCGACAACGAACCGGCAGGATCCTTCGGGGTCGTTGCCCCAGCCGTGTCCGTCGCCGCTTGGCCCCGGCAGCGAGTCGGCCGGTTGCAGCGGGCGGCAGACCTGGCCCGGCTCGATGACCATGCTGGGAGGCGTCGCCGGGTCGTCTGCGAGTAGGTACGGCTCGGCGCGCTTGATGATGGCGGCGTCGCCCGCATCCGGTGGCTGAGTCTCGCCACCGCGTTCGGATCGGTAGTCACTGGCGGCACGCTGTTCGGCTTCTCGGCCTTCGTCCTGCCGGCGCTACGACGGCTTCCGACCGCCGAAGCGATCGCCGCGATGCAGGCGATCAACGTTCAGGCGCCGCGGAGCGTGCTGATGCTGCCGCTGGTCGGATCGGCGCTCGGCAGCGCCGCGATCGTGGTCCTGGCGCTTGTGCGGTCCGACACCCCCAACCGGGGCTGGCTGCTCGCCGGCGCCGCCGCTGGCCTGCTCACGTTCGTCATCACCGCGGTCTACCACGTGCCGCACAACGACGCCTTCGCGCGGCTCGACCCCGCGGCGTCGGCCGCCGCCACACGGCCTGGCGGCACTACATCGGCGGCTGGGCGTGGTGGAACCACGCCCGGGCGGCGACTGCGCTGATGTCCGGTGTCGTTCTCGTCGCTGGGGCCTGGCCTCGCTCTCGATGAAGCGATGGGCGCTGCGTGTCTCTCGGCCGCTACCCGTAACCATGCGTTCGCTGGCGAACGCATAGGCCGACGTCCTGGTGTAGACAGGGCAAGGAGATGCGCCGATGGTGCGTCGGACTGCACAACTGAGGATGGGAGCGGTACCGCGATGGCGACGTCGTCGTTTACCGAACGGGAGCTGAAGTTCGATGTCAGACCGGATTTCGTGGTGCCTGACCTGTCCGACGAGCTGAGCGATGTCGATCGAACCGACTATGAGTCACAGGAGATCGTCAGTGAATACTTCGACACGGCGGACTATGCGCTTCTCCGAGCCCAGATGACGTTACGTCGGCGCACCGGCACGGCTGACACGGGCTGGCAGTTGAAGGTACCTCAGCCACCCTTCCGCGAAGAGGTGCACGCACCCTTGGATGGGGAGAACGTGCCGGACGATTTCCTGCGGATCCTTCGTGGGGTTACCCGTGACCAGCCGCTGCAACCGGTCTCGACGCTCGTTACTCGCCGTTCGGTGCTCCGGCTCATGGATGCCGACGGTCGACGGCTGGCTGAGGTCGACGATGACCATGTGGAAGCCTTCCTGGCGAGTGATTCGGCGCCGGCGCGGGAGTGGCATGAAGTCGAGGTCGAGCTGGTCGATGGCCAGGATGAGTTGCTTCCCGAGGTTGGCAAGCGGCTCCGCCGCTCCGGTGCCTGGCCGGCCGCGAGCTCGGCCAAACTGATCCGAGCGTTGCCCGATGGATTGCTTGGCCCGGCGAACCGTCCCGAGCAGCCAAGCGCCGGAGACGTGTTGGCCGGGTACGTCGCCGAGCAGCACCGGGTCATCCTGTCCGGTGATGTGGCGATCCGTCGCGGAAACGACGGCGCGGTCCACAAGACCCGAGTCGCGAGTCGCCGGCTTCGGAGCACGTTGCGCACGTTTGCGCCCATGTTCGATGACGCCCAGGCGGCGTGGCTGGACGAGGAACTTCGCTGGTACGCCGGCCTGCTCGGCGAGGTGCGAGACGCGCAAGTGCTGTACCGGAGGTTGACCGGCATGATCGCCGACCTCGACGACGCGACGCGGCTCGGACCGGTCCAGGCCCGCGTGGACAGCGATCTGCGCCGGGATATCGCCAAATCATGGGACACGGTCGGCGAACAGCTCACCGGCGAGCGGTACCTGGCCCTACTCGAATCTCTCGCGGCTTGGGCGAAAACGCCGCCCTGGACGGCAAAAGCCTCGCGGCCGGCAGCGAGCCTGGATCGGTATGTCGATCGGGCCGAGCGTAGGGTCCGTCGACGACTTCGTCGGGCGAACCGCACCGGCGACAGCGAGGCCCTCCATGCGACCCGCAAGGCAGCCAAGCGGGCTCGTTATGCAGCCGAAGCTACGCCGGCCACGTTGGGCAAGAAAGTCGCGGCCAAACAAGCCAAGCGCTACCGCGCGCTGCAGGACCTGCTCGGGGAGCACCAGGACAGTCAGATAAGCGCCGCGTACCTTCGTCGTCTCGGCGCCAAGGCCGGCACGACGAAGGGAGAGAACGGATTCGCGTTCGGCGTCCTTTACGAACAAGAGAGAACCCGGGCCGCGGACGCCCGTCAGCTGGCTCGCCGCAGGGCCAAGCGCTATCGGTAGTACTCGGTGATCGGTCACTTTGGGCCATGTACCCGCTTAGCGTCGCCTCCCGCGCACGCTCGTGGCAGCTGAGGTTCCCGCGATGCCGAAATTCGGACTCGCGCCACACGGATGCGCGCGACGCCACGCGGTGGCGCCAGCCACGTCGACGTGGACCGCAATACATGCTCCAGCGCGAGTGCATTCACCCTCGCGCTGGATTGTCGATTGCTCGCCGATCAGCTGCTCACCAATAGTGGGCCCGCCGCCCGAAGGCTCGGCCGGTAGCCGCGGCAAGTGCCAATACCGCCCCGATGACGAGTAGGACGATGCCGAGCGTCCAGATGATGGCGATGTGCGTCAAGAAACCGATAGTCAGCAGGACAACTCCCAGGATGATCATGAACTTCTCCTTTCGGCCGCGTCGGTGGTCAGGGCGCCGTCCGTACGGCGGCAGATTGTGCTTGCTGAATCGAGATATACCCACACAGCGCGGTGAATAACCGAGGAGCTGTCCGGTAGATCAGTCAGCGAGCCGGACGGCCGCTTCGAGCAGCAGCGCACGGACGAAGACTTGCGGCCCGCAGCGTCGTGGGCGGGAAGTCGCCGCTCGGACTCATCGGCGATAGTGCCGCCAGGCCGACCGCACCGCTATCGCTCCGGTGAGTGTGGCCGCAGTGGCGAGCAAACCATGGTGCTGTGATGCCCACACCTGGGGATCGGCGTCGTGTGCCTCGGAGGAGAATCGGCCCTGCGCGCCATAGTCGACGACCTGGTCGACGGGCTGCCACAAGTTGGCTGACTGGTCAGGGCTGGCGGCCTGCTGCGTCTGCTGGGAGCGATATCCGGTCCGGGCAAGATAACGATCGAGGATGCCCGGCGCGACGGCGTTCGCGATGAGTGTTGCCGCGGTACTGGCACCGACCCAATATTCGCGCCGCCCCGGATGATCGGCCGCACGGACGATTGCCCGCGCCGCCAGCTCCGGCTGGTAGATGGGGGGCACGGGCTGCGGACGGCGCGGGAGTCTCGAGAGCACCCAGCCGAACTGCGGAGTGTTCATCGCCGGGAGCTGCACCATCGTGATCCGTACCCGACTGTGGTCGTGCAGGAGCTCGCAGCGCAGCGACTCGGTGAACCCCTGGATGGCGTGCTTGGCGCCGCAATAGGCTGATTGCAACGGGATGCCACGGTAGGCTAGCGCCGAACCGACCTGCACGATGGTGCCGTGATTCCGGGGTTTCATCCGATCCAAGGCCACCCGCGTGCCGAAGACGAAGCCTAAGTAGCTCACCTCAGTAGTTCGGCGGTACTCGGCCGCCGAGATCTCGTCGAATGGTGCGAACACCGAGCTGAAGGCGTTGTTCACCCAGACGTCGATCGGCCCGAACGCGTTCTCGGCGGCATCGGCGGCAGCGCTCACCTGGTCGAAGTCGGCGACGTCGGTCGGAGCGACCAGAGCCGTTCCTCCAGCGCCTCGCACGTCGCGGGCGGCCGACTCCAGCCCTTCTTCTCCTCGCGCGACGAGGGTCACCGACGCCCCGCGGGTGCCGTATGCGCGCGCCACCGCACGCCCGACTCCGCCGCTGGCTCCGGTGACCAAGACGGACAGTGGTGCTGAACCGTTCCGGGAGGTCACACCAGCAGCCTTCCCGGATACGAATCGAACCATGCATTCACGTAGGTAGCGGTGTCCGACGTCACCGGCCATGGTGGAGGCATCGCAGAGCGATACTTCTGGTCGCTCCTCGGCGCGGTTGCAATCTTCTTTTCCGGCGCGATGTTCTCGTTCTACATCGGAATCCACACGATCGTCAGCTCGTGACCGGCGGAACCATGCGTCTCGCTGCCTCGGCCGATCACGCCCTGACCCTGCGGTCGGACGCGCAACGATTCCGCATCGGCTGACGTCAACCCGCCGGTAGGCGCGCGGCCAGCACGCAGGCGTCGTCGTGCGCTGGCTGTCCGGCCAGGGTGGCAATTACCGTGTCGCACAGCGCGTCGAGGGACGAGCTGCCGCCGTCGGCAGCGGCCAGGGCGCGCAGGGTCTCCAGGCCGTCGTCGATCGTGCGGCCCCGTTGCTCGATCAATCCATCTGTGTACAGCAGCAGGGTCGTACCGGGCGCGAGCGTCGAGATGTGGTCGTGGTGGGGGGTGCCAGCAGCCGCGCGGACCCCGATGGGCTGGGACAGCGCCTGGGTCAGATAGGTCGGGTCGCCGCCGACGGGAATCACCAGCGGGGGAGGATGGCCGGCGTTGGCGAACTGCAGCGTCCCGTCCGGGCTGATGACGGCGTAGACGAGGGTGGCGAGCCGCTCATCGCCGCTCAGGGTGACCAGTTCGTCGACCCGCGTCAGCACAGCGGCCGGGTCGTGTCCTTCCACCGCGTACGCGCGCACGGCGCCGCTCACATGACCCATGAACGCGGCTGCGGAGATGCCATGGCCCATCACGTCGCCGACGACAAGGCCCACCCGTTGCCCGGAAAGCGCGATGACATCGAACCAGTCGCCGCCCACTCCGCTGGGTACCCCGCTCGGCTGGTAGCGCGCCGAGACGCTCAGCTCGGCCGTGGAGATCGCTGACTTGGGCAGCAGGCTGCGCTGCAAGGTCACCGCGATGTCGTGCTCGCGTTGGTAGAGCTCAGCATTGCGGAGCGCGACCGAGGCCAACTTGCCGAATTGGGCCAGCACCGCCTCGTCGAAGGCGGTGAATTCGCGGTCCCGCCAGACGATCACCCGGCCGGTTGAGTCATTCCTGGTCGGGTGGTGAACCTCGAGCCGCGCGGCCAGCCAGTGGCCGGATACCTCGTCGAGGGACCCGCCGCGCGCCGTCGCGGCGCCCTCGTCGGGTAGCAGATCCGGCAGCGCATCCGGTAGCGAAGGCGTAGGGCCGGAGCCGGATTCGGCGTCGCCGAACTGGATGTAGGACGCCGCCGCGTCCATCACCTCGCGCACCCATATCGCCATGCGTCGCAGCCGTTGATCGGCGAGAAGATCCACGTAGGCGCCGGCGAACCACTGCGCGAGCCGCTGGAGTTGCATGACGTGTGCCTGCTCGACCGCCACTCGCTCGGCCGCCTCGACGAAGCCGCGAGTGGCCATGTCCAGCGCGGCCAAGCTCTGAAGCAGAAATGGCAACGCCGCCGCGCGCACCTGCTCGACGGAGGCGCCCCTCCGGTTGGCCGCGCTGGCAACCGCCCGCTCGTGCTCGAGTACGACGTCGAGGACGCTCAAGCCGTCGATGAGCGCCCGGCGCCCCAACCGGTGGGCGTATTCCAGACCCGACTCGTCCTCGAAGTACAGATGCTGGTCCAGTGCGGTCCGGTAGTCGGCCCCGAAGTCCTCGGTCATCGGTACCTCCCCCGGTACCGGGCCACAAGCACCAGGGCGTCGTCGGTCCCTTTCGCGCAGTGGGCGAGAATGCCCTGCGCGAGAGCAGCGGCGGACTGGCCGAGGTCGGGGCGATCGTCGAATCCCGTCGCCAGTCCGTCGCTACCCAGCAGTAGGACGTCTCCGGGCTGGATCGGCGTGCGGACCGGCCGCAGAGCTCCCGGCAGTTGATGCCCGATGACGCCACCTCGCTGCATCACGCTGGACTGAACCATCGGTCCACCGGGCGAGGTTCGCACCAACGAACCGGCTACGTTGCCCACCCCGAGCCAGGCCAGTGTCGCGTGAACGTGATCGATAGCGGCGACCGTGATCGCCGCGCCGCGCGTGCCGCCCAACGCCTGGTGACACAAGACGAACAAGGCATCGAGTGGTTCGGCTGGATTCTCTCCCAGCACTACTGCGGCGTGGCGCGCGGCGACAGCGGCCAGGGGGCCGTGGCCCAGGCCATCGATGACACCGAGCAGGGTCGCGCCGCTCGTGTCGGTGACAACCCAGCCATCTCCCGACTCGTCCTCTCCTGGCAGTGGCTGCCCGGCAACTGCCCACTCGATCGGGCCGGATGCGCCGGAGTCAAACACTGGTCGGGGCCCATTTCCTCATGATCACGGTGGTGCCTCGACCGACCGCCGACTGGATCTCAAATTCGTCCATGAGCCGCCGGGCGCCGGGCAGGCCAAGGCCCATGCCCGCGCGAGTGGAATAGCCGTCCTCCAGCGCACGGTCGACATCGGCGATACCGGGTCCGAAATCGACGGCTTCGACCACCAGACCGATTCGTCCTTGCTGCTCCACCGTGCTGACCCGGACCTCACCGCCATTGGTGTAGCTCGTGATGTTCCGGGCCACCTCGGAGATCGCCGTGGCGATCAATGTGAGGTCGGTAAGCGAGAAGCCCAAGCTCTCGGCCAGGTCCCGTCCGGCCTGCCGCGCCACCACGATGTCATCGGATTTCGCGACCTGCACCACTACATCAACGGCCATCGCGTCGACCTAGGTCAGGGGCGCGACGGTTCAAGAAGGCGAGTCCTTCTTCGAGGTCGAGCGAGGTCTGAATGTCTTCGAAGGTGATGCCCAGCAGCACCATCGCGAAGGCGACCTCGGGTTGGATTCCGACGATCACCGTGTCGGCCCCGCGCAGGCTGGTCATATGAGCGAGCGTCCGTAACGATCGGGCCGCGAACGAATCCATCACATCCAAGGCCGTGACGTCGACGATGATGCCCTTCGATCGGAACTTGCCGACCTGTTCCATGAGATCGTCCTGAAGTCGCAGCGCGTCGCTGTCGCTCAGGGCCGACTGGATCGTCGCGATCAGGTAGGTGCCCTGCTTGAGGATAGGAACGGGCATCGAACGCCGATCAACGGATATCGAGGGCCAGCTCACCCGACCGGGTGACCTCGTACCCCAGCAGCCGCTCGGCCTCTTCGATACCGCCCTGCAGGTCGCCGACCGCGTTCATCTTCGACAGGTCGACGCCAATCGTCACCAAGGTCAGCGCAATCTCCGACGACAAACCGGTGATGATCACGTTCGCGCCCATCAGACCGGACGCTTCGACCGTCTGTACCAGGTGATTCGCCACTGTCGAGTCGATCGCTGGCACACCGGTGATATCGATGACGACGACCTTTGCGCGGTTCGCGCGAATGGCCCGCAGCAGCTGCTCGGTGAGCTGCCGGGCGCGTTGCCCGTCGAGAACCCCGATGATGGGGAGAATGAGTAGCCGCTCACGTACCTGCAAGACCGGCGTCGACAGCTCACGGATTGCCTCCTGCTGCTGCCGAATGATGCGTTCCCGCTCCTCAACGAAGCTCACGCCGACCGTATTGGCAATGCGGTTCGCGGCTGGCTCGTACGCATCGAGCACCCGGTTGAGCAGGTCGAAATCCGTCTGATACTTCTCGAACAGCGATCGGGCCAGCACATCCCGCAGAAGCAGCACGATGCCGAGGACCTCATCGGTCTCGACGCCGCGGGGAATGATGCGCTCGGAAAGGTTGCGCGCGTAGTCCTGTAGCGCCTCGACACTGCCGGTCTCGAGAACCTCGACATAGTTGTCATAGACCGACGTGGCCTCGGAGAAGATCTCCTCCGGCGTCATCGCCGTCAGCAAACGGGCGTCTGTGATGCGTCGGGCCCACTCCTCGCGCAGCCCGGTGCGGTTCTGCCGGAGATGCTCGACGAGCTCCGGCAATAAGCCCTCGGTCGACCGGTCGCTTGTTGTCGTCGAGTCCGAGGGAACCGCGCTCGATCTCGTCGCCATCGCTACCTCCAATCGGGCCGCCGACGCCCGAGCGCAGGCTAGCAGCACCGCAGGCACTTCCACTTGGCTGGGAGCGGCGGCCAGGCGACTCGGATTTGACACCGTCGAGCGGCCGGGGGCGAGGTTTCAGTGCGGCCGTTCGTGGGTACTTAGCCTGGCGGTGACATCACTAATTCGGGGAGCCGTGAGGGGATCGCAATGGCGCTCGTGATCATTCTGCTGCTGCTGGCCTTGTTGCTTGGCGGCCTGGGGTTCGCGGTCCACGTGCTGTGGTGGATCGCCATCGTCGTATTCGTCATCTTCCTGGTGTCGCTCGTCGTCAACCGCAGATAGCCGACGTCCGGCGCTGTCGCTCAGTGGCTGAGTTCGGTCGCGCCCACCAGAACGACCCGACCGGATGACGCTGGGCCGCCTTCGACGGTTTGCTGGGTGATCGTCAGGGTGGGAAAGCTGCTGGGCGGAACGCCCGCCCACAGCGTGACGTCCGCGCCCTCGTTGAAGGTGCCGATCGGAACGAGAACCCCAGCGGCGTTCTTCAACCACGCTTCGTAGTACTGACCGTTGTCCCGGCGCGGCAATCCGGTCGCAGTCACGTGGATTCGCCAGCCGCTACGAGTCTTGGTCAGGGTCGCCGAGCCCGACGCGCCCGACGCGAGCTCAGTTCCGGTCAGGGATGCACTGTAGGCAAGGGGCTGGCTGCCCGAACCGGAGAGTCCCACAGTGAGTCCGACCGCCAGGCCGACGCCGAGGACGATCGCGGCGGCGATGCCGATGAGGGTATAGCGCATCCGCCGGGATCTGTGGTGGGCGATCTGGGTCACGACGGTTGGCTGGCTGGGTGGGATCGAGCTCTCGACCGAGTGCGGGCGCGGTGCGCCCGTCTCGGCGGCAATTGCCCCAACGATGCGCTGCTCCAAGCTGGCGTCGGGTTCGACCCAGGTGGCTTGGTCAGACAGGGCGTTTCGAATGTTCTCGATCGCGGCCACCTCGGTCGAGTCCAGCGAAACGCTGGTGTCTCCGGCGAAGTAGGCGATCCGGTCTTCTTCACTCATCGTGTGTCACCTCGCTCCCGCCGATTCGAGAATGCCGCGCAGGCGCCGGGTCAGAACCGGCCACAGTGTCGTTCGCATCGTCCCGAAGGTGGCCCAGCAGGCCCAAAAGTCGACGGTGCACCCGAAACGTGCGCGACTTCACCGTGCCGACCGGGATTTTCAGTCGGTCCGCTATTTCCGCGTGGCTGAGCCCAAGGAAGTGCTGTAGCCGGACGAGTTCGCGATCATCCGCAGGCAACGTATCGATAGCGCGGCGGACCTCCCATACCTCGTAGATCTGCTCGGCCGACGGCGGCGGAGTGACCAGCGCGGGATCGGCGGAGTCGAGACCGTATTGCATCTGGTGACGCCGAGTTCGGCGGTAGACGTCGATCGCCGCCCGTCGCGCGATCGCGGCGAGCCACGGACCGAGCGCGCGGGCAGGGTCGAAGCTGCTGGCCGAGCGCCAGGCCTGCAGGAACGTCTGCTGCGTGGCATCCTCGGCCAGGGTGACGTCGCCGAGCACCTTGAACGCCACGGAATAGACCAGCCGGCTATAGGTCTCGTACACGATGCGCACCGTGTCGGGATCTCCGGCGGCGAATTGCGCAGCCAATTCGGCGTCGCCCACCACTGGTGTGACGCTACCCCTGGTCACATTCCATTCCCTGGCGCGCCGCTCCAGCGTTGGACTGTCTCGGTCGAGAACGGCCACCGCATTGTCATACACCGCTAAATACGCAGCGCCCCCCTCTGCGGTTCCCCCCAAATTTCTGTGAACCGGATGGGGGCCCTCGTGCGTACCGCATCCGACCTGTTCCAACCCATCAGGGAGGTAGTCGTGAACGTGAAGAGCCTGCGGGTCGGTGGTGCCGTGCTCGGCGCTGCTGCCCTCGCGACCGGCGGGGTGACGGCGGCGACGGCGGCTAGCCCCTCGCATGACCGGGCGGTCTTTCCGCTCGTTCGGTCGGCCGCGTCCCTCAAGGCCGACTGTCTGAAATCCGCTAACGCGGTGGTCAGGATAAAGAACAAGGGCCCGGTCGAGGTCATGACCATCGATGCGTACGGCCTGCCGAAGAACACCGACTTCGACGTCTTCGTCACCCAACTACCCAATGCCCCGTTCGGCATCTCGTGGTATCAGGGCGACCTGCAAACCAACGGCAAAGGCCGGGCCCACAGCGTCTTCATGGGACGGTTCAGCATCGAGACCTTCACCGTCGCGCAGGGCTCCGGTCCGGCACCGGTCGTGCACAACGAGCCGATCGCTGATGCCGCTACGAACCCGGCGTTCGCACCGGTGCACGAATACCACATCGGCGTCTGGTTCAACTCGACCGCCGATGCGGTTGCGGCCGGCTGCGCCAACGCCGTGACGCCGTTCAACGGTGAGCACAACGCCGGTCCCCAGGCGTTGAGCACCCGCCTGTTCCCCGACACGAGTGGCCCGCTACGTCAAGTCACGCCCTGATCGGCCGAGCCCGCTGGTACCGCCACGTCGCATCGTGGCGGTACCGTCGCGTCGCCGCAGTACCGTCGCGTCCCTCGCATCCGTGGTACGAGAGTGACTGGTGCGGCGCCCACGGGTTCACTCGAGAACATGGAGCACGTCTTCTACACGACGGGCGACGACCACGTCATGGAGCTCTGGTCACGGGACTGACGCCGGTCATCATCAGTCCAGCCGAACGTACGCACCTCGATCGAGTTCGAGCCGCCGCCGCTCGGGCATTCGCACACCGTGGTCGGCAGTCCAGCGCTGCAGGACCATGTCGCCCTCGACCCAGTCCAGCAACGCCACGGAGGACAGCAAAAGCTCGCAGTACCGCCACTGATCGGAGGGCTGCCAGCCATTCGTCGCTGCGACACTGGCGGCCATCGCGGCGCGCTCGTCCGAGTCCAGAATGCGTATGGCCCGGCCGCGGAGCTTCACCTCCACCCCCGGATCGCTCGCGCTCGAAATCGGAGTCTGGAGGGTGACGCGGGCGTCGCGATCCAGGTCGTGTGCCTTCGCCGTGTGGGGAATGAGGACGACGAACAACTGTCCGCCGAGGATGTGGACCTCCACGGGACTGATTCGGGGAGTGCCGTCCCGGCGGATCGTACCGACGAACGCAAAGCCGTCCCGCTCCAGGGTTTGCCGGACGGCGGCGGCGAGTTCCGGCGCGGCCGTAACGAAAGATGACCAAGCAACATCGCCAACGATCATCGTGAGATCCTCCTGGCCAGCCGCTCGATGTCGTCCTCGTGGTTGTAGAAGTGGATCGACAGGCGGAGCTGGCCGTCTCTAACCGCAGCGATGATGCCCTGTTCGGACAGCGCATGCTGCACTTGCGCTGGTTCGCGGTCAGCCAGGGGGATCGTGACGATCGTGCTCCGGTTACCTTCAGGCCGGTCGGCCGGGGCGCAGCCAGTGTCGGTCAGAGCCGCCCGGAGCTCGGCCGTGAGCTCGCGGTTTCGGGCGTAGACAACCTCGGGACCGAAGTCGTCGAAAACCGTGAGGGCGGCCTCATGGCCAACCGCCGCGAGCCAGCTGATCGAGTTGTCGAAGCGAGAGGCCGTGGGCGACAGGGTCATCTCGGGACCGAAGAAGCTGTTCAACGGCACCGCCCCCGCCTTCCACCCCGCGTTGATCGGGGTGAATTGCCACTGCATCGTCGGGGAGAGATAGCAGTACCCCATGCCCCGACCGGCGTTGAGCAGAAACTTGTGGTCCGGCGTCGCCAACACGTCGACATGAGCGAGGTCCGGAGCCACTGGGAGGGCGCCGACCAACTGTGAGCCGTCGACGAACACGATCGCCCCAACGTCGCGAGCGATTCGGCTGATCGCGGCGATGTCGGACCGATGGCCGGTAGCGGTCTGCACACCGCTGAAGGCGACGAGCCGGGTGTTCGGATCTACCCGCGCCTCGACGTCGTCCGGTTCGAGTCCGCCGTTGCGGAAGGGGACCTGACGAACGTCGTATCCCTTCTCGGCCAACTGGCGCCACGGGAAGTGGTTGGAGCTGTACTCCCGTTGTCCGATCACGATGTTGTCACCCGGCCCGGCTGAGCCGAACTGGGCGGCCACCAGCCCCGCGGCGGACGATACTGACGGAATCAAGGCGAGGTCGGAGGCGTCGGCGCCGATGAGCCGGGCTACCGCCGATCGAGCGTTGTCGGCCGAGCGCTCGGCTCGGCGATAGTCGAGGCCAGCGATCGCCCATTCGTCGACGAATTCGTGGTACGTGTTGGCCAGCCGGCGGCTGGCTAGACCTACCGCCGCCGTGTTGAAGTACGCCAGCTTGGCGGTCGCCGGGAACAGGCTACGAGCATCGCGAATATCCGACTGGCTCATAACCGCGCCTATCACGTGATTTGGATGAGGCAGGGCCCGTTGACAATACGCAAGGATGTCTGAGGCCGGCGATCACCCGGCCCCGACCGTCGTCCCGCCTCGTGCGGCGGCGCCTCACCGTGAAGGGCACACTGATGACCGAAGAGACCCCCGTCCTGTCCGCCCTGGCCGATATCACCGCGGTATCGATCGAACGCGGCACCTTGGATGCGCGCGAGCACATGCTGGCCCGCATCACCGCGTTGGTGGCGGTTGGCGCGCCGCCCGCGTCGTACCTGTTGAACGTGGGTACCGCGGCCGACATCGGGATCACACTCGAGGACATCCAGGGCCTCTTGATCGCGGTCGCGCCCATCGTGGGAACGCCTCAGATCGTGGCGGCGACCGCGAGCATCGTCGAGGCGCTCGGCTTCGCGCTCGACCTCGCCGCGGCCGAGGCCGAAGCGGAGGCCGAGGAAGGCTAAGAGCCTGCGCCAACCCGGACACTCGAGCTGATCGACATCCGACTGGCTTGTGTCGCTGAGTGTTTGCTGTGTCCGGATCTGTCTCACCCGCCCCAACGCGGTAATAACGAGGCGATGTCGGTCGACAGGTGGCCGGCCGCCCTGAGTGCCGTCGACCGCTGGGGGGTGGATGACTGGTCGCGCCCGCAGTCCTCGCCATCAACGGATCCTTGAGCTGTTCGACCCCTCGACGGGCTCGGGGCTCGAGATCGGTCCGCTGTTCGATCCCGTAGTGCTGCGTCGCGATGGCAACGTCCGGTACGTCGACGTCCACCCAGCCGAGAAGCTCCGGGAGCATTACGGGTCCCATCCGGGCGTCCCGGTCGACGACATCGTCGACGCCGACATCGTGCTGATCGGTCCGGAGTTGATCCGGACGCTGCCCGAGGCCGTCGGCGGGGCCGAGTCGATCGATTGGGTCGTCGCTTCCCATGTCCTGGAGCACGTGCCCGACGTCGTCGGCTGGCTGCAGGAAGTCGCCGACGTCCTGCGCGATCGAGGCCGGCTCGTTCTCGCGATCCCCGACCGCAGGTACTCTTTCGACGCCGACCGCACCCCGACGACGGTCGGCGAGATGCTTCTCGCCCACGAGCACCGGGACACCATCCCGTCCGTGCGAGCCATCTACGACCACTTCAGCCGCGCCGTCCGCATCGCCCCGGCCGCGGCATGGGAAGGGGCATCACCGACCTCGGCCGGCCGCGTCCACGGCCTGCCTTTCGTTCGCCAGCAGCTCGAACTGGCCGCGGACGGCAGCTACGTCGACTGCCACGTGTGGCTATTCACGCCGGAGTCCTTCGTCGAGCAGATCGGCGAACTCGCCAAATTGGGGCTGATCGACTTCGTCGTCGACCGGGTGATCCCGACGGCCGAATACGAGAACGAGTTCTACGCGGCGCTGCGCCGGCTGCCACGCGATGTGGCGGCCGACGAGCGAACCGCGGCCCTGGCGCCCAGGCTCCGCGGCGTCGCCTCACCCGCCGATCCGGCCGCCGATCGGGTCGGCGGAGGTTTGCAACCATGGCCGACCATCGGTCCGCTCAGCCCTCGGGAACGGACGCTCATCAACGCCAAGCGCGCGCTGATGACGTGGATGCGGGGCCTGGTCAGTCAGCTCGGCCGATTCCGGCGCCGAACCGCATAGCCCGTTCAGGCCCGGCAGGCATCGGCCGGTCGGGCCGACGGCGTGGTCGGCCGGGTGCCGCCCTCCCGGTGAGCGCCGGCGGTCGGGCAACTCGCAACCGGAGCGCGGGGTTGTTGCGGTATGGGCGCGAGTTCGATCAGTGGCGGCGACGCGGTCAGCGGGAAGGTCCGCTGTAGGTCGGGAGGGGCGAGCTGGGGCCATGACCAAGTAAGTGCGGACGGGAGCTCGCGAGCGAAGGTGTAGAAGTCGTGGTGGCCGCCCGGCTGAACGAGCGCCGTAACCCGCACGATCCGCTCGAGCGCGGGCACAAACGCCTCCTCGAATGCCAGATCGGTGCGATCTCCGCTTCCCACGGACACCCAGAATGCCGGCATCGGCGCTGTGCCGGGTCGCAGCGATCGGGCGATCGTCAGCGGGCTGTTGGCGTCCTCGAGAGCCCGGTTGCCACCCAGCGCCGTTGCCGCCGGACCGTCCTGGGCCCGGAAGTAGCCGTCCAGGCTGGCCGCGGCGCCGAACCGGGCCCGATGGCGTAGCGCGAGGTTTGTGGCGCAGTACCCGCCGGAGGAATACCCGAGCAACCCCCACTCCGCCGGGTCGGTGCTAACCCGGTAGTGGGTCCGGACGAATGTCGGGACGTCGACCGACAGGTAGGTGTCATCCAGCCCGCGCGAACCGTCGGTGCACTCCTGCCAGTGGTTGCCCGAAGGATTGATCGAGGGCATGACCAACACCGTCGGGCCCATCTCGCGAGCGGCGATCAACCGGTCGACGAGCTGGGGCACCCGGAGCTGGACGAGCCAGTTGGACGGTGTCCCAGGCGTGCCGTGCAGCAGTTCCAATACCGGGAAGCGAACGGCGCGGTAGGCCGGGAGGTAGTACTGCGGAGGCAGGTACACGTAGCCGGCGCGGCTGATGTGGCTGGCCGGGCCAGGAAGCGTCACCTTCTGCACCCGACCGGTATCGACCACGGTCGTCGAGTGATGCGCGGGTGCCGTCCGCCCCAGGTCGGGCGCATCGCCGAGGAAATCGGCGCGAAGGGCGGACCAGGTCTGGTAGTACCCGTAGAAGTCGTTCACGATCGCGACCCCGGATGTCATGGCCAGCACGACGCCGACCGCGGCCGCGGTCACGCGCGTCCACCATCGGCGGAGCCGGAAAATCGCATACCCGATCGAGCCGGCCGCGGCGATGAGGAGCAGAGCCAGCAGGAACGGCGACGTCGGAGCCAACCCGATCCCTTCGTCCGCCCGACGAATGTACGCGGCGGTTCCTGAGGGGCAGCTGGGTCGAGTACCGGCCGGTCTACCGTGCGGTCGTCCGCCTAGTCGGTAACGATGAGGTCGGATGTGAGGATTTCCTGGGCGAGGTTTGGTGCGATGGGCCAGTGGCTCGTGGTGGTCTTGAGCCTCTGCTCCGCTGGTGCCTTCGCGGTCGCCACCTCGCTGAAGCACCGAAGCGCGGGCGAGGTGCCCGATGCCCAGACGCTGCGGCCGACCGCGGTTGGCCACTTCGTGCGCGCCACTGTCGTACACCGACTCTGGTTGGCCGGAATCGCCGCGGACGTCGTGGCGGTCATGTTGCAGATCGTCGCCCTGCACTTCGGGGCATTGGCGGTCGTTCAGCCGCTGCTGATCAGCGGACTGCTGTTCGCCCTGCTGTTACGCCCGGTTCACCACCAGCCCATCGGCCGGCGTGAGCTGGGCTGGGCGGCCGTACTCAGCCTTGCCCTCGCCGGTTTCCTGGCTCTGGCCGGGACCGCCGGACGAGGCCCTCCGACGGCCGGCGTCGACCGGGTTCCGGCCGTCGTCACCGGCATCGTCGGGCTGGTGCTTGCTGCCAGCTCCGTCGCGATTGCCCATCGCCAGCGTCCTGGCGGGACATCGGCCGCGCTCCTGGGCGTCGCGGTCGGCATCACCTATGCGGCAACGGCGGCCTTCCTCAAGACGGTGGGCGACATCGCGGTCAATGGTCCGCGGGCCCTGCT
The DNA here is from genome assembly GCA_963779485.1 of uncultured Actinomycetota bacterium. Taxonomy (GTDB): domain Bacteria; phylum Actinomycetota; class Actinomycetes; order Mycobacteriales; family Jatrophihabitantaceae; genus CAVVJA01. The sequence continues at coordinate 36,959 of CAVZYJ010000021.1, forward strand.
GAGCAGCTGGCAGTTGTACACGGTGATCGTCATCGGGCTGCTCGGGCTGCTTCTGAACCAGCTCGCCTTTCAGGCCGGTCCGCTCACCACCAGCCTGCCGGCTATCGCGACCGTCAACCCGCTGGCCAGCATCACCATCGGCGTGCTCGTGTACGACGAGACGATCCGGCACGATCCCGGGGCCACCGTCGGCCTCGGCCTGCTCCTCCTCGTCCTTGGCGTCGCGGCGATTCAGCTGACCCGCTCCGGCGAACAGCTTCCGTCGGGCTTGACGCCCCGCCGTATACCCCCGTTTGTTATCTCGGCCTGCCGGCTGGATGATCTGGAAGCGCTGTTGTGACCTTGGACTTATGGTCGCCCTGGGGCTGTAAGTCCAAGATCACGACCGAGCTTGGACGACGAGTGGCGGCGTGATCTGGGACCTGATTCAAGTCCGGGCGAGCGAGCGCGCGATCGGGCGCTTCGGCGAGACGACGACCCGACCGCGCGCGAAGCAGGGCCGCACCCCACCAGCGGGTGGCGACCGTCACCGCGGCGGCGAACAGGAGCGCTTCGGAGATGATGACGCCGACGTGGTTCAGGCCGGTCAGTCCCATGAAACAGCCAAAGCCTGACAGGGTGATGACGAGTCGTCGCTCGAAACGGGAGGCCGCGGTCGGCGCCAGGCACACCAGGCCCCAGAGCAGGTACCAGGGATAGATCACCGGTCCCAGGGCCGCCACTGCCAGCAGCGCGTATCCGATGCTTCGGCCCAGTTGCCGGCGATCCGATGTCGCGGCGAGGTAGCAGACGATGCATGCGGCCGCGACCAATCCGACGGCGCGCGCCGCCGCAATGGTGTCCGGAGACGGCGCCCAGCTGACGATCGCGCTGAGTAGGTCGCCGAGCAGCGCGGTTGGCGATCCTCGCGTGTAGCCGACCGTTGGCGTCGCGAGCGCCGCGAGCCACCCCCAGCTATGCGCGACGAGCAGGCTGAACGTCAGCCAACATCCGGCGACCACCGCAACGGGCTGTAGCCAATAGGTCCACTTCGGTGATCGGACGGTCCAGCTGCGGGCCATGCGCCATTGCTGGGCGATGATGAGCAGGATCGCGGCAGCGGCGGGCGCCTTGATTGCGGCGGCCGCGCAGGCGGCCACCAAAGCCAGCGACGGCGAGCGACGGTACGCCACGAGTGCCACCATCAGCAGCGCACACATCGCACCTTCCAGATGCGCTGCGGATACGACCTGCAGTAGCACCAGCGGATTGAGCACGGTCAATCCGAGCGCGGTCGTGCGCATACTGTCGGTCGCCAACGTAGCCGCGCACAGCCCTATCACGACCACGCTGAGCATGGCCACGATGCGCAGCGCAATGACGGCACCGACCGGACTGCCGCCGAGGGCGACGGACGCATGCTGGATCAGCCCGGTCAGCGGTCCGTAGGGGCTGGGCGCGTTACGCCAGACCGGATCCACCGCGTTGACGACGTCACTTCCGCCGAGGGCCGCGGGACCCGCGGCGTACGGATCGAGGCCCCGGGCAAGCAGTTCGCCTTGCGCGGCATAGCTGTACACGTCGCTGCTCAACAGCGGGGGACCGAGGACAAACGGGACCGCCCACCAGGCGGCTAGCCGCCACACCACGTCCTCGCGCCACCGGCCGGTCCGGATAGCCCCGAGCGTCAGCAGCCAGACGATGACGAGCGCGCCGATACCAAGCGCTTGCAGCAAGCCCGGCAGCAGCCGGCCGTCGACGCGCGCTGGGGATCCGGACAGTAGCCCGAACCAGCGGGTCAACGTAGCGCTGCCGAGCACTGGGCCCACGCGTCCGCCGGCTATCACGGTTACCGTCGCGGCAGCGAATCCAGCGGCGGCCAACACGGCGGGACGCGGCCGTACCTGACTGATCAAACTCACCTCGACGTGAGAGCTAGCCTGCTGGGACATACCTACCGCGTCCGGGCAGCGACGTAACTCTAACCCCGGCCGAAGCCGCGCCTCGTCCAGTGGCCGAGGCGGAGTCTCAGACTGCGGTATCCACAGTGTCGTTTTAGCCACGGCCACTGATCACCCTGGCCGGCGCGTGCCAGACTGTCCAGCTGTGTCCGTGCCCATTCTGATCGGGCCCACGCCGCGCCGTGCCGCTTCTCGCGCCGGCGTCGCTCGCCCGTCGCCTCTGGGACTCGGACTATCGACCGGCACTGATCGCCACGGCTGCCGCGATGTTGTTGGCCTGGGGCTTCCTGCTGCTCCCACCGATGAACACCGACATGTCCGCCCAGCTCGCGCGTGCGGACTTCGCCGGGCGATACCCCCTCTCGATCATCGACTTCCGATGGTTCGGCGGCACCGTCGTCTACGGCTACACGCTCTGGGCATCCGTTCTCATGGCTCACGTCGGAACCAAGCTCACCGGCGCGATCGCCGCGATCGTGGGCACGTGGTTCACCACCCGTCTGCTGGGCCGGATGCGTCCGGCGCACCCAGTGATCGGGGGGCTCGCCGCCGCGGTCACCCAGGTCGCGAATGTCGTCGAGGGGCGAATCACGTTCGCGGTCGGATTGGCCTGCGGCCTGATCGCGGTTTCGCTGGTGACGTCGACTCGCCTGCCTCGACCGGCCGCCGCTGGCCTCGCCGCGTTGTTCGGCGCGCTGTGCGGCGGGGCGAGCCCGGTCGCCGCATTGCTGCTCGGCATCCCGGGTGCGGTCGCACTGCTGACCGGTCGACGGCAGGACGCGGCGCTGCTCATCCTGCCGGCCGCCGCCACTGCGGCCGTCACCGCCGTCGTCTTCGGCGACGGCGGCCGCCAGCCATTCAGCTTTCTGGACTGCGCCCGGTCGGTCGTCGCGCTCGCGGTGGTACTCGCGGTCGTCCCGGTGCGATGCCGGTCGCTTCGCATCGGTGCCGCACTCGGGATCGTGCTGGTTGTCGCGGCCTTCGTGCTGCCGACGCCGGTGGGATCGAACGCGGCTCGGCTCAGCCTGTTGTTCGCGCTACCGGTCACGGCCGCGTTCGCCGAGCTGCGCACGCCAGCCCGCAGAGCGTTGCTGCTCGTGGGGATGTGTGCTCTCCAGTTGCCGGTGAGCCCGTCCGCGATCGCAAGCACGGGGCAGATCAGCGGGTACAGCGATTACTACCGGCCGGTCATCGAGGCGATGCAGGCCCGAGGACCGCTCACCGGCCGGGTCGAGGTTCCGGAGATGGCGGGCCACTGGGATGCCGTCTATCTCGCGCGCGGCGTCTCGCTCGCGCGTGGCTGGCTCCGCCAAACCGACGTTCGGTTGAACGACCAGGTTTTCTACCAACACGATCCGACGCCGGAGACCTACTGGGCTTTCCTTCACGACAACGCCGTCCAGTACGTCGCGTTGCCGGACGCACCGCTCACCAGCGTCGGCGCCGAGGAGGCAGACCTCATCGCGTCCCGCCTGCCCTACCTCGAGCCCGTGTGGCTGAACAGCCATTGGACCCTCTACGAGGTGCTCGACCCGACCGCGCTCGTCGATCCGCCCGGACATGTGGTTCGGCAGAATCCGGACACGATCACGATTACCGTGCCGGCCGGGAGCCGCGTCGACGTACGACTTCGCTGGTCCCGCTGGCTTGGCCTTCGTAGCGACGATCCGCAGGCCTGCATCGAACGGGATGGCCTGTACGCGACGCTGAATACCGGCTCAGGCGGCACCTACACCTTCGACTCGGGATTTCCGACCGGCTCGGGCCACTGCGGATAGCTGGCCACCGGCCGATTCTCTGCCCTACGGCGTGCGTCCGGTCGTGATGTTCCGGCCATAATGGCCTTACCGCACGGCGCACTGGAGGCCCGATGGACACCATGACGATTCGGTTTATTTCCGATGCTGGTGTGGTGGAGGAGTCGGCGGAGGGGATCCCGTTGTTGTTGAAGCGGGAGGATGGGTTTTTGTGGTTGGACGTGCCGGTGTGGACGTCGGAGATTGATGGGTTGTTGGCGGCGGAGCTGGGGTTGCATCCGGTGGCGCGGGAGTATTGCCGGGTGCGGAATCGCATGCCGATGGTGCATGGGTATCGGGATCATGTGTTCATGGTGTTGCACCGGCCGGTGGTGTTGGGGCGGGGGGAGACTCGGTTGGTGGAGTTGGATTTGTTTGTGGGGGATCGGTTTTTGGTGACGGTGCATAAGCGGGATGAGGCCTCGATCGCGGCGGTGGAGGGGGTTTCGGAGGTTGCGGAGACGCTGGATCGGATCGCGGGGGGGCGGATCGCGCCGCGGACTCCGGTGGAGTTGACGCATGCGTTGGTGTCGTTGATGGCGTTGCGGCAGCGGTTGTTGGTGCAGGACGTGGCGGTGCGGGTGGCTGAGGTGGAGGAGAAGGTGCTGCACCGGCAGTTGAGTAACCCGGAGCACGCGTTGGAGGAGATGTTCCTGGTCCGGTATGAGCTGCTGTCGGTGCGGACCACCGCGGCGCATTCGGAGGAGGTGTTGGCTCGGGCCCGGAAACTGCTCGGTCCCGGCCATCACGATGACGAGGTGCAGCTGGCCGACCTGCAAGACATGTTCCGCCGGGTCCACCGCATGACCGACAGCGAACAAGAACTCCTCGCCGGCGTCATCGACCTCTACCGCACCCGCAATGACACCAAGATGACCATCGCCAGCGAGCGGTTGGCGGTTCTCGCGGCGATAACCCTTCCCGCCACGGCTATCTCGTCGGTCTACGGCATGAACGTCATCGTCAATCCGCACACCGAACCGGTACAGCTGATCATCGTGCTGATCATCATGGTCATCATCAGCGGCTACCTGCTCCGCTGGACCAAGAAGCAAGGCTGGTGGTGATCAGTTCCGTCAACTCGGGCGGCGACCCGACACCGCCACCATGGACAGGGAGATGAAAAGCCGGTCTCGCCGCGCCGCGTCTTCGACGGTGTCGACGAAACGTTCGGCCAGCGGAGCCGCGAGGTGGCCCAGCTCTACGAGCTGGTCGACGATGGTGCGGATCGGAAATAGTCCGGGCGGAGCGACTTCGGTATCCGGGTTCCAACTGGTCCACAGATGCACGGCGCCCGTCACGTCGAGCCCCTCGAGGCCGAGCTCACGAGCGAGGTTGAGCAGGCGCCCGCCCAGGTCGAAGGCTGGCCCCCGCAGGGCCAACATGGCTCGGCCCAGCGCCTCTGCGGCCGCCGGATCCGGCAGGTCGAACAGCAGGCTGCGCCAGTCGGTATCGATGATCGACAAGCGACCGCCTGGACGGAGCACGCGGATCATCTCGCCCAACGCCTGAGCGGCGTCCGGCACCCACTGCAGGGCCCGCTCGCAACGGCAGGCGTCGACCGAACCGTCCGGGATCGGGAGCGCCTGAGCATCGCCGATTTGGAAGTCGACGGAGGCGGCGGCCTCGGCGGCCCGCTGGCGTCCGACGCCGAGCATGGCATCGCTCGCGTCAATGCCGATCACCGAGCCGGACGGCGCGACGTCCGCGGCGAGCGCGATGGCGACGTCACCGAGCCCGCAGCCGATGTCGAGCAGGCGGTCACCCGCCTGCAGCGCGAGTCGCGTTCGCTCCCAGGCTCGCAGTTGGCGCACCGCAGGCCATTGGGCGGTTGCCTCCATGCCCTTGATCAGCAGGGCGGTGTCCGGCTGGACATCGACGCGCGAATACCCGATTTCGGCGTTCGGCCGCTCAGCCGGCCCGTTCGTCGACACGGCGCCACGCTACCCTCGTGCTGCCGCGGATCAGGACGTTGGCGCGTAGAGGCGGGAGAGGCGATGGGCCCCGACACGATCGGCGATATCGGCTCCATCCTCGGAGTGTGGGCTCACCCTGATGACGAGGCTTGGCTCTCGGCGGGGTTGATGGCCCGCGCCGTCGATGCGGGCCGCCGGGTGCTGTGCGTGACGGCGACGGCGGGCGAAGTCGGATTCCCCGATGACGACGCACGGACGGTAGAAGCCCGCCAGGCCATCCGGAGGGCGGAGATGGCCGCCAGCCTCGCCGAGGTGGGCGTTACGGAACACCAGTGGTTGGGATACCGAGACGGCGATTGCGACGAGGTGCCGGACGACGAAGCGGTGGAGATCATCACCGGGCTCATCACCGATGTCCAGCCGGATGTCCTGCTTACCTTCGGCCCCGACGGAGGGACCGGCCACGTCGACCACGTCGCGGTCTGCCGGTGGTCGACGATGGCATGTGCGCGCTCCGCGACACCGCCCCGGCTGTTATACGCCACCAAATCGCCCGAGTGGAACCAAGAGTTCTTCAGCCAGATCGACCCGGCTCAGGTGATGATGGTCGAGGGCATGGTTCCGGAAGAGGTGCCGACGGGCGAGCTGGCGATCTGGTTCACCTGCGAAGGGGATCTGCTCGACCGTAAGGTTCGCGCGCTTCGCGCCCAGCACAGCCAGATCGAGCCGATCGTTTCGGGCTACGGCCTCGAGGCGTTCCGGCATCTCGTGCGTGAGGAATTCTTCCGCGCACCGCGGGCGACCGATCGGGTCTGATGAGGCGGTTGTGAGTGGTTTCAATAGCGGGTTAGGTTCATGGTCACGACCGAGATTGGTCGGCGGCAGGCGTGATCTTGGACTTGTCGGCGCCAGAGGGCGGCAACTCCAAGATCACGTTTGATCCGGCTCCCCTCTACGACATCGCGGCGCGATTTCGCGGCGAGCTCGGTTAGGCGTGCGCCGTCACGATGTGCGAGGTCAAGAACGACTCGATCGATCCTGACCGCATCCACGGGCTAGCCCGTTCGGTCAGCGCTGCCTCGAGATCTGCGAGTGATTCTGCGTCGAGGGCGCGAATCTGTGCAGCGACGGCCGAGGTCAGCAGGACCTGAACGAATTGCGGCGCGCCCCCCTCGAAGGTGACCGGCGCCGATCGGGTCGTCACGACCACATCGGCGAAGCCGGAGTTCGCGACAACGTCCGTGATGACCTCGGCGTCCGGGCAGCCCCAGGGTCCAGCGGCGTACAGCTCTCCGGCCGGGCGCCCAAGCACGTCCCCGACGGCCGCGGCCCCGGCGGCGAACGGCGGACAATCCTCGATCGAGGCCCATACGGCGATGCCGAGCCGGCCGCCGGATCGAAGGGTCCGGAGCATTTCCCGCAGAGCCGCCGGACGATCCGGGAAAAACTGTATGCCCTGCTGACACGTCACGACGTCGAACGACTCGTTGGGCGCGGGGAGGGTATCCGCTGGCGCTTGACGCCATTCCATTCTCGCGACGTCCGCGTGCGGAGCGTTCTCGGCGGCGAGTTCCAGCATGGCTTGGTTGAGGTCGCAGCCCAACACGTAGCCGCTGGGGCCGCTGCGGGCTGCGGCCAGATGAGCAACCGAACCGGGGCCGCAGGCGACGTCCAGCACGTGATCACCGCGTTCGACGCCGACGACGTCGAGGAGCTGGTTTGCCCACGGGATGAACATCCGAGGCAGCATGACGTCGTGGTAGATGCTTGCCGCGGCGGAATCTCCAAATGCGCGTGACCAGGATGAATCCTCGGACAACTCTGCCTCGCCTGACATCGTCGAGCGCGGATCCCCGCGGGCCGGTGAACGTTGGTCGTCCGACAAGGCTCTCATCACCCGTGCCGTTGGCGACAGCCGCAGACACTTCGGCAACGGTCAGCAATCGGTCAAGCACGAGATAAGCGAGAGGACGTCAGCCGTCGTACAGGAGGCGCGCGCAGTACCGGCAGCGCTCTCGCTCGTCCACCCACTCCTGGGCCGGAAACGGCCACGATTCCCCGTAGGTGTCCACCGGATCGCCGCACAGCGCATGCGCGGTGCCCCGCGGGGCTGCGTGCACGACAACCCCAGCGACATCGTCCCGCTGGTCGGCAACCCACGCCATCAACATGCGGTGACCTTGGGCACGGCGGAACCAGTCACGACGATCCGTTCAGACAGCATTCACGACCTTACGGTGGCCACACTATACCGGGTCGCTGACACTGATCTCATTGATCTTTGGACGTCTTCCTTATGGCGAGGACGGTCGAAGATCACCCGGCCAGTGCTTCACAGCGATCACAGCGATTTCGCTCACAAAGTACGCATGATCACTCCGGAGTGCATCCATTCGATGGCGCTCAGCTCTTATCTCGATTAAATCCGGCGCATTTGGGTATTCGTTGCTGGGACAGCGAATTTGTCCGGAGGCGATCAGCTAGTACCGTGGCTTGTCGAGCTTGTCACGGGGAAACGGGAGTTCGATGGGTCGGCATATTGCGCAGCGTGCTCGCCGTCGTTTCCCCGTCTATTGGGCCGTCCTCGCGGTCGTTCTCGCCATCGCCGGTGTCGCATTCGGTCTTGCTGCCGCGACCCGGGGTGGCGATCATCCGGCCGCGGCGCCCTCCGGAACCGGGTCGACGAGTATTGCAGCGACGCCGTGCCCGCGCCAGCTCCACGTCATCACCGCAACCTCGTACGAGCCGGTACTTCAGAAGGCTGCGGCGGGCATCGCGCAAGGATCCGACTGCGTTGGCCTCACGGTCACGGCCGCCGACGGCAGCGCCGCGGCCGGTGTCGTCGCATCCTCGGGAGCGGACGCGTGGATAGCCGACGATTCATCGTGGCCGCAGCTGCCAGGTGCCGCGCGCATCGCGAAGGATCGCGCCCAAGTCATCGCGACCAGCCCGCTGTACGTAGTAACCCAGCGCACGGCTCCGGCGCTCCCTGCCTCCGCGCACACCTGGCTCGGACTCGGTCAACTACTCGGGCAACCCAAGCAGTCGCAGTTGGTTGTGTCCGACCCCACTGTGAGCGGCGCCGGCATGGTTGCGGTGGGTGCACTTGCGGGCGCTGTCCTGACCAAGGACGGACCGCTCGTCTCGGCTCTCGACATGATGCGGGCCTGGCAGTCGGGGGCGACCGTCACTGCGGCGCAGTCGGCGGTACCCAAGACGGCGACGCAGATCGCGGTGGTACCCGAGTTCGCCCTTCTCGCGTCCGGGCATGCAGGTGACTACCGAGTGTTCGCGCCGAGCGATGCGGCTGCCCTCATGCGTTTCTCCCTGCTGCCGACCGACGCGGCGGCGGCAAACCCGACCAAAGCCGCCGCGATCAGTCGCCTCGTCCAGGCGCTCACCGCACCGACGGCTCAGGCGGCGCTGTCCGCCGCGGGATTGCGCGGTGCTACCTGGCCGGCTTCCCCTCCACCCGCATCGACCGATGCTGGACTCCCGACCCTTCCCGCGACACCGGTGCCGACGATGGCCGAGCATTTGATGTATCACGTGTTGAGCACGTGGCGTCCCGCGCTGCGGCGGACGAACATGCTCGTCGTCGTGGACGTCTCCGGGTCGATGGGCGAAGTGCTTCCCGGAACGGGATCGACGAAGATCGATTTGGTTCGGCAGGGCATCAGTCAGGTCGATGCTCTCCTGCCGGACACCGCGCAGCTCGGCCTATGGCAATTTGGCTCCCAACTCGCGCCGCCCAATGACTGGCAGTCGCTGACCGCGATCGCACCGTTGAATGCCACCCAACGAAAGGCTGTCGAGACGGCCGCGGGGAAGTTGGCCGCGCAGCCGGTAGGTACCGGGCTGTACGACACGATTGTGGCCGCCTACCAGTATCAGCAGGCGCACTACGTACCAGGCCTACCGAACCAGGTGATCCTGTTCACGGATGGCGTGAACGAGGACGACCGTGTCAGCATCACGATCGACCAGCTCAAGGCTCAGCTCGCCGCGACCGACAAGCAAAAGTACGTCCAGCTCAGCGTGTTCGGTTTCGGCTCGTCGATTCCCGCCGATGCGCTCAGTTCCGCGCTGAGCCCGGTCAACGGGCAGGTCGACGAGCTGACGAATACGGACGAGGTGATCGGCGCATTCGTACACGCCGTGTCCGGTGCGTTGTCGGGCTCACCCGGCTGAGCGGGGCTCTTCCCTGGCAAGCCGGTCAGCCGGACAGCGGCTCGACCGGGGGTTGCTCCGGCGCCTCGAGGGGCCGAAGTTGCGCCGGGGACACGTCGACTCGCTGGGCCGCTTTCGCGGCTGCCGGAATGGCCCGCCCGTACTCAGTGGTCACGTGGTCAAGGAGGCCGGACAGGAAGGTTTGAACTTGCACTTTGGTCGAGTCGCGAAGAGCGCGTAGATAGACGGTCTGACGCTCGATTTCCTCATGTCGGTCGTTCGCCTGATCGACCGCCTCACTGGCGAGTCGGTGGACATCGTCGAGCATCGCGGTCGACTTTCGTCGTGCATCGTCGTACATGGCTCGGGCTTCGGACATGACCCGCGCGCTGTACTCGTCGGCAGTCTTGACGGTCTTGTCGGCGGTCTGCTGAGCCGTAGTCAGGATACTTACCGACTGCAGCACGATTCGCTCGTCGGTCGGCGGTCTCGGAATCATTTCCTTCGTTTGGGCTTCCAGCTCCTCGATCTGGTGGTTGAGTCGCTGGATCTCGATTGCACATCGAGCGATGAATGCGTCCACCTCCGCTTCGTCGTATCCCCGTCCGAAGCCCTTCGTCTCCTGGAAGCGCATGCTTGTCACGTCTGAGTGCGCCAAGCGACCGTTCTCGATCCTGGACATTGACCCCGTCATGGGAGCTGCTCCTTCCGCGCACCCAGTCAGCTTTGCCCGAACTCGTCGAATTTGATGCGGGCTTCTGGTACGCCATTCGCGACGTACAACTTGACCGTGGCTTCCACCATCGCCGGGGACCCGCATACGAACACGTCGTGACCTGACCAATCACCGTGGGAGAGGGCGACCTCACCCACCAGTCCCTTCTCACCCGGCCACTGGCTGTCGTCGGATATCGCGGTAACGATCGACAACCAGGAGTGCTCCTCGTCGAGGCGGGCCAGCGCCTCCGCGTCGTAGTTCTCGCGAACTGTCCGGGCTCCGAAGAACAAATGCGTCGGCCGGCCGCCATCAGCGGCAACCTGGTCGATCAGAGCCTTGAGCGGAGCCAGCCCGGTACTGCCGGCGATGAGTAGCAGCGGACGGTCCGACTCTGGGTCGAGCGTCATGCGCCCGATCGGCGGACCGAGACGCACCCGGGTACCGGCTCGCGCCGCGAGGGCCAACGCCGTCGATACCGGGCCGCCGTCGATCACGCGCACATGAAGTTGGAAGGTGCGCGAGCCGGGCCTGGTCGCCGGGGAGAACCATCGCCATTCGCGAGGGCGAAGATCGGTCGCCTCCACGGCAAGGGATTGCCCAGCCAGATATGGCACCGGCTCGTCGGTTCGCACGGTGAGCACGCTGATGTCGAAGGTTCGCTGGTCGATGTGCAGGATCTCGGCGTCCCAGAACGCCGCTTTCCAGTCGGCGTCGGCTTCGGCGGCAGCCGCCATGGCCTCGGCGACGATTCCGTAGGCCGCGGCCCAGTCGGACGCCAACTTGTCGTTCCACGCGTCGCCGCTGAAGTGCTTCAGGGTTGCGACCAGCGCCTCGCCCACAGCCGGATAGTGCGCAGACAGCGCTCCGAACTTGCGGTGGTCTCGGCCTAGAACCTCGAGGTACCGCACGAGATCATCGACCTTGTCGACATTCGAGACGATGTGACCGACCGCGCCGACCAGTCGATCGCGCTGGCGCGTCATGGCCGGCGGAAACAGATCGCGAGTCTCCGGGTGCTGGACGAACAGGTAGCTATAAAAGAACATGGCCACGGTGTCGCCACCGTGCGCCGCTACCGCCTCGAAGTTGTTCTTGAGCGCCTCGGTATCGAGATCTGACATATATGAGATGGCCGATCTACGCGGTCACGATGCTGCTGTCAATGGAGGTCATGGCGTCTGCTCCCGTCCCAACACAACTGCCAGACGGCCCCGCGCCCAAAGCGTAGCGACTTCCACTTGATTGGCTAGAGCCGACGGACGCCTGTCGCCCCTGTTGTTTGGTTGCCGTAAAGCCGCCATCGCTCTCAGCTTCCAGATAGGCCTCATATGCCGGGGGCCGTTGCCCGTCCCGGCCCTCGTTCGCGAACGCACGGCCGTCCGGATAGGTCTAGTGGCATTGCACTTGCGGAGTAATGGCGGTCGATCAGGCCGGTCTGCGGCGCCATCGACGTTCCGGCGCCGCATGTGCGGATATAGTCGGCTGGTGTCGTCCTTCCGGATCCGTGAGGCCGCTGCGCTGCTGGGCGTCAGCGACGACACGGTCCGCCGGTGGGCGGACGCGGGGCGGTTGCCGACGTCCACCGATGCCGGTCGCCGAACGATCGACGGCGCGGAGCTGGCCCGGTTCGCGGAGGAACTGGCCGCGTCCGGCGAGCGCGGCCGGGTGACGCCGGTGGTGAACGAGTCGGCGCGCAATCGCTTCACCGGTCTCGTTACCCGAGTCGTACGCGACACGGTGATGGCGCAAGTAGAGATTCAGGCCGGTCCCCATCGCGTCGTGTCGCTGATGAGTCGTGAAGCGGCAGACGAATTGCAGCTCGAACCGGGCTCGCTCGCCGTGGCCTCGATCAAGGCGACGAATGTGGTCGTCGAGATCCCGGAAATGTCGTAACCGTATCGAACCACCCGAGGAGAAATCGTGCGTCGTGCCGCTCTTGTCCTGGCCGCTCTCGTCACCCTGGTGATATCCGGTTGCAGTTCGTCGTCATCCCCGACGAGCACGACGTCCGCCGCAGCGGGCGGTTCGGCGAGCGCTAGTTCGTCGAGCGCGATATCCGGGACGGTGACGGTTCTCGCTGCCGCATCGCTGACCGAGTCGTTCACCACGCTGGGCAAGATGTTCGAAGCGGCCCATTCCGGCGTGACCGTCAAGTTCAGCTTCGGCGCCAGTTCCACGCTCGCGCAGCAGATCAACAACGGTGCACCGGCGGATGTGTTCGCCTCTGCCGCGCCGAAGAACATGATGCAGGTCACGGACAAGGGCGGAGCGTCGAATCCCAAGAACTTCGTGAAGAACGTCATGGAGATTGCCGTGCCGCCGAGCAATCCGGCCAACGTCGGCACCGTCGCCGACTTGGCCAAGCCGGAAGTCAAGGTCGCCTTGTGCCAGATACAGGTGCCCTGCGGGGCGACCGCCGAGAAGGTCTTCGTGAACGCGAAGGTCGTGGTGAAGCCCGTCACCCGCGAGGCCGACGTCAAGTCCACCTTGACCAAGGTGGAACTCAAGGAGGTCGACGCCGGCGTGGTGTACGTGACTGACGTCAAGTCGGCCGGATCCAAGGTCAAGGGAATCGTGATTCCCGCCGACATCAACGCGTCCACCGAGTACCCCATCGCCGCTCTGACCAAGGCGCCGAACGCCGCCGGTGCCCAGGCGTTCGTGGACTTCGTACTGTCGACGCAAGGGCAGCAAGTCCTCACGGCGGCGGGCTTTCAGCGCGCCCTGAGGCGGCGAGATGCCCGGATCCCGGACCCGGGCGGCCGGTCGGCCGGCGCGCCGGACCCCGTTGACGTCAGACACCTCGCGGCGCGGCGCACCGCTGTTCATCGCGCTGCCGGCCGCAGTTGGACTGGCCTTCCTCGTCCTGCCGCTCGTCGCTCTGTTGGTCCGGGCGCCCTGGCGAGGACTGCCGCATGTGCTGGCCGATAGTCAGGTCCTCACCGCCCTGCGCCTATCTCTCGAATGTGCGACCGCGGCGACGGCGGTGTCGCTCGTTCTGGGCGTGCCTCTGGCCTGGGTGCTCGCCCGGTCGAGATTTCCGGGACTCGGCCTCGTGCGCGCGTTCGTGACCTTGCCGCTCGTGCTACCGCCGGTTGTGGGTGGTCTCGCCTTGCTGCTGGCCTTCGGACGAAACGGCATCGTCGGCCGATACCTGAACGAATGGTTCGGCATCGCGTTGCCGTTCACGACCCCGGGAGTGATTGTCGCGGAGACGTTTGTGGCGATGCCCTTCCTCATCATCACGGTCGAAGGTGCACTCCGATCGGCTGACCTGGGTCTGGAGGAGGCAGCGACCACCCTGGGCGCGTCACGCGTCATCGTCTTCCGTCGGATCACGCTGCCGCTCATCGGCCCCTCGCTGCTCGCTGGCTCGGTGCTGTGCTGGGCCCGGGCGTTGGGCGAATTCGGTGCGACGATCACCTTTGCCGGCAACTTTCCAGGAACGACGCAGACCATGCCGTTAGCTGTCTACAACGCACTGGAGACAGATCCCGAGGCCGCCGTCGCGCTCAGCCTGGTGTTGCTGGTCGTCGCCGTCGTCATCCTGGCGCTGTTGCGGGATCGATGGTTACGCGGAGGGTGGAGTGCGTGACGACGTCGGATGCGCATGCCGACCCTTCGGTGCAGGAGTCGATGACGGCCGACGGGTTGGTCGTGGACGCCGCGGTCCAACGCGGCGATTTCCGACTGGCGGTCTCCTTCGCGGTGGGTCCGGGAGAGGTGCTCGGTGTTCTCGGACCGAATGGCGCCGGAAAGACGACTCTATTGCGCGTGCTGGCCGGCCTGACCGCCGCGACATCCGGGTCGATCAGGCTCGACCACGAGTTGCTCACTGACGTCACGACGGGAGTGTTCCTACCCCCGGAGCGTCGACCGGTCGGGCTGCTCTTTCAGAACTACCGGCTATTCCCGCATCTGTCCGTCCGCGATAACGTCGCCTTTGCCCCCCGGTGCCAGGGCATCGAACGCCGGGCGGCCAACGCGATCGCCCACGACTGGTTGGTCCGATTCGGTCTGGCCGACTACGCCAAACGCAAGCCGGACGAGCTATCCGGCGGGCAGGCGCAGCGGGTGGCGCTAGCGCGCGCACTCGCCGCGAATCCGGGGCTGCTGCTCCTCGACGAGCCGCTGTCCGCGCTGGATGCGCGTACCCGGCTCGAGGTTCGGGCCGAGCTGCGCCGCCACCTGGCCGAGTTCGCGGGACCGACATTGTTCGTCACCCACGACCCGCTCGAGGCCCTCATGATGGCCGACCGCCTGCTCGTCCTTGAAGATGGCCGCATCGTGCAGCAGGGGCCGCCGGCTGCCGTCGCCCGCCGCCCGGCGACGAACTATGTCGCCCGATTGGTAGGCGTGAATCTCTACCGTGGCCTTCGCGTGAATTCCTCGGTCATCGCGTTGCCCGACGGTGGATCGCTCATCGCGGCCGGATTCGACGACTCATGGCCGGGCGAGGCAATTCCGGTGTTGGTGGCGGTACGGCCAAATGCCATCGTTCTGCACGAAAGCCGACCGGAACATGCGAGCGCGCGAAACGTCTGGCCCGGGACGGTCACCGGCCTGGAACCGTTGACCGATCGGGTCCGGTTGGAGATCGCCGGCACGCCCGGAGCGCTCGTCGACGTCACGCCCGAAGCGGTCGCCGAACTGCGGCTGTCGGAGGGCCGATCGGTGTGGCTCTCGGTCAAGGCCACCGAGGTCGACGTCTACCCCGACCCAGCGACGTAACCATGTCACCCGCCATCTCGTTCGATAGGCGACAGCGGCTGCAACGTCGCTAGACTCCAGCCGATCGGCAGGGCCTGGCCATGGACGATGCTGGGGCGAGGAGAGATGGCGAACGTTCAACTGGCTGAACAGTTCTTCCTTATCAGTCACGACGAGATCTCAGGCCGGCCCGTGGTCGGCATCGAGAGGATCGAATGCGGCTTGGTCGGAGCAATGTTCGGGGAGCTCATCATCGACGGACGGCTCGGCATCAAGGACGGCCTCGTCGTAGCGCTCGACCGCGAACCGACCGACGGCGGTCTCGCCGACAGCCTCGTCGACACCGTCGATCGGCAGGCGGCTGATCACCGGGTTCGAACGTGGGCTCAGGAACTTGGCCCGGACGCGTATCGCATTATCGCCGAAAGGCTGGTCACCGGAGGAATACTTCGCCGAGAACGAGGACACAAACTGTTCAGCCATCCGGGTGAACGTTATCCAGCGGCGGACCTGTATGACGCCTCCCGTCCGCGGCTCATGTTGAACCATGTTCTGCACAATCGCGAGGAGATGGATCTCGACCAGGCCGTGTTGGCCGCCTTGCTCACCATTGTTGGTGCGGATCCCGTACTGGGGTTGGATACGAGTCGCTCGGCGCTGCGCAGCATTGTCAGCTCTTTGATCAACGCGATGCCGTCACAATTGCAAGAGCTTCTCGCCGGAATCGATGAGACGGTGACGTCGATATCCATGGCGATGCATGACTGAACTCGTCGCAATACGCATTGCCCAGATTCGGCACCAGACGCGCGTCAGCTCGAGTCAGCGCGTGGAGTTCGTGGGGGTTGCCCCTACTCCCGTTCGAAGTCGGACGACGTACTCGACGAGCGAAATCAGAGTCTGCTTCGTCGACTTCCGCTGCCTGGCATCGCATGTGACGATGGGAATGCTGTCGCTGACCGACATCGCGTCTCGGACGTCATCGGCCTGATGCCGCTGGATACCGTCGAAGCAGTTCAACGCCAGGATGTACGGGAGGTCGCGGTTCTCGAAGAAGTCGACGGCGGGAAAGCAGTCGGCCAGCCGCCGGGTATCCACAAGCACGACAGCGCCAATAGCTCCGTGAACGAGCTCGTCCCACATGAACCAGAATCGATGCTGGCCGGGTGTGCCGAACAAGTAGAGGATGAGTTCGCGATCCAGCGAGACGCGGCCGAAGTCCATCGCCACCGTGGTCGTCGACTTATTGGGAGTCGCGGAGAGGTCGTCGAGCGAGACACTCGCTTGCGTCATCACCGCTTCGGTCGTCAGCGGGACGATCTCCGAAACCGAGCCAACGAACGTCGTCTTACCGACGCCGAATCCACCCGCAACGACAATCTTCGCCGAGATGCGGGGGCTCGGCGGTGGTGCCGTTGTCGTTGTCGCCCCCGGGCGCGCATCAGAGGCGCCGTAAGCCACTGAGAACCCTCTCGAGTAAGGCCAGGTCAGGTGCCTCATTGTCACGCGAAGCACCGCCGTGCACTGTCACCAATCCCATTCCTGCCATGTCTGCGATGAACACTCGCGCGACGCCGAGCGGCACCACCATGAGTGCGGCGACCTCGGCCACCGAACGGACCTCTCGGCACAGGTTCGCGATGTCACGGTGCTCAGGCTGACCGTAGCGATCATATGACTTGCCGGCGGTTGTCGTCACAATCAGCGCCTCGAGAGGCAGATCCAGGTCCGATCGCGTCCGGCCGCCCGTACGGGCATACGGCCGCACAATCGGAGCCTGGTCTACTGCCTCGGCCTCGGTCACGACACCGCACCGTCACGCCAATCCGGGGTCGCACTGTGCTGCGAGCGTACTTGCGGGGTGACCAGCTCGCCGGCCCGGTCGACCAGCAGGGTCATTTCGTACGCGACAAGCCCCATGTCGCAGCTCGGCGAAGCAAGGACGGCAAGGCATGAACCGTCCGCGATTGCCATGAGCAGCATGCAGCCGAGCTCCATCTCCACGACCGTCTGCACGACTTCGCCCGCGCCGAAGACACGAGCGGCACCCCGGGTCAGACTCAACAGCCCGGAGGCCACCGCGGCGAGCTGGTCCGCGCGATCACGCGGTAGTCCGTCGGACGAGGTGAGCAACAGCCCATCCGATGACACGGCCACGGCGTGGGTCACACCCGGCACCTGCTTGACGAAGTTCGTCAGGAGCCATCCGAACTGACCCGGCCGGGACGACGGCTGAGCTGGTTGAGACGTCACTGACTACCTTCCGCTGTCTCGTCGTCTCGCCATTCGGGGGCGGCACCGGTCTCGTCCACGGTCTTCACCGGCCGAGCATGTCTGCCCATGGTCAGCCCGCGTTGGAAACTCGACATCCGATCGCGGACAGCAGATGCGTGTCGGGCCGCGCGGGGAGCTGGCGTGCCATTCGTGAGCGGTCCGGCCCCGGCGCTGCCGGGTACCAGGAAGGCCTGCGGTCGGCGCTTCGGGAGTCCAGCCGCCGTGAGCTCGTCGATGGCTGGCTCGCTGGCGGCCTCAGCGGCCAACCAACCGGCATCGGCCTCGGATTCCCAGCTGGCCCCGTCCTCAACCGGGGATTCGACCGAGTAGCTGACTGCTTCGGTCGCGGTCGCGGTCGGGGTCGGGGTCGGGGTCGAGCTCTCAGTGCCCGTGCCCTCGGTGAACCACCTCGACAGCATGGCGTGGAAGATCGGCGTGTCGTCGATGCTGCCATTCAGCGAGATGGGGTCGTCCAACAGGCCGGGCTGGGAGGGAACCAGGTCCGCGAAGCGGATCTGATCGTCGAGGGCCGCCGCCGGACGGTAGAGGACGTCGGCATCTTCGGCTCCGTTGACCGAGCCGTCCGGGGAAGCCACGAGACCGAAGTAGTCGCTCCGGCTGCGAAGGGCGGCTTCGGTGGTGACCAGCTCTTTCGGGAGAGCGACCGTCACCGTGACACCGGTGCCGTCGGGTGAGGCGAGCTGCACGGAAATGCCGTGTCGGTTGGCGAGCCGGCCGACGACAAACAGCCCCATCTGGCGCGATACCGAGACGTCGATTGCCGACGGTGCCGCCAGTCGTTGGTTGATATCGATCAGTTGTGGTCGGCGCAGGCCAGTGCCGGCGTCGCCGATTTCCACGACCAGTCCACCTTCGTCACCGAATCGCGCGGCCAGCCGGACCTGGGTTTCGGGGCTCGAGTAGGCCGTGGCGTTGTCGAGCAGTTCGGCGACCAGGTGGACGATGTCGTTGACGGCCAAGCCGGACACCATCGCTCGGGGCAACGGCTGGACCGCGACTCGTTGGTAGTCCTCGATTTCGGACACCGCAGCGCGCAGGACGTCCACAATCGGCACCGGCTCACCGGTGCGCTGGCGAAGTTCCGCGCCGGCGAGCACGAGCAGGTTCTCGCCGTTGCGCCGCATGCGGGTGGCGAGGTGGTCGAGCCGGAAGAGCGCGGCCAATCGGTCGGAGTCCTGTTCGCCGAGCTCCAGGTCATCGATCAGCCGCAGTTGGCGCTCCACCAGCCCCTGGGTACGTCGAGAAAGGTTGACGAACATGTCATTGACGTTCGCCCGCAGGGCGGCCTGTTCGGACGCCAGCCGAACGGCCTCGCTGTGCACGGCATCGAACGCACGAGCGACCTGCCCCACGTCTTCCCGCGAATAGACGGGTACCGGTTCGATCCGGACGTTCTTGGTTCGGCCCTCGGTCGTGCGGAGCTGTTCGATGATGGCGGGCAGGCGCCGGTCGGCCACGTCGAATGCCGATGCGCGCAAGACGCGCAGCGGCTTGAGGATCGACCGGGCCACAACGATAAGGAGGGCCACACACAGCAGCAGCGCGGCACCGATGATCACCGCGTCGCGGACGGCGGCTCCGGTGGAGTGCTTCGCCGAGTCGGCGATCTGCAGCGCGCCCAGCACCACCGCCAGCAGCAACGGGACGCCGGTGAGGGCGATGAGCTTCGTACGCAGTCGCCAGTTCTGGGGGTTCCAGCGTCTCGAACCCGGCGACGGTGCGTCCGCTACCAACGGTCGATCGGGCGTCGCCGGAGGACGCCCGGGCGCAACCCATCCCCGGTCAATGGAGGGTTGTTCGGCCGAGAGTAAGCGTTCGCGAAAGCGTTCGGACGACATCTCGTCCACGACGCCCCCTATGCGGTCTGCGGCGAATTTAGGGTGAGACGCTACGCGCTCGATCAAGCCAACGCGAACCACCCGATCCGTCGCCGCGGACAGGGGCCAGCGCCTCGACGCGTGGGATCTCGTGCGGTCTTTCGACCGATGACCCTACCGTCTCTAGCGACATCCGACATTTTGTCCAGATTACCAGTATTCCGGCGGCACGCGGACCGAACCGAGCACTGACGGGCTCCGGTCGGATGATGGGGATGTGCCGAAACCGGACGGGACCGAATACCGAGGCCTGTCCTTGTGGCACGACACCGTGCCGGGGTCGTTGCGGCCTCGGGCCGCGCTACCCGGCGACCTTGACGTCGACGTGGCCGTCGTAGGGGCCGGTTTCACGGGACTGTGGACCGCTTATTACCTGCTCGCCGAGGACCCCGGCGCGCGGATTGCGGTGATCGATGCCCAGATTGCGGGGTTCGGGGCATCTGGACGGAATGGCGGGTGGTGTTCCGCGCTGTTTCCGGCCAGTGCATCGACGCTGGCGGCCCGGTACGGCGAGGACGCCGCCCGTGCGCACTACCACGCGATGCGGGAATCGGTGCGGGAGGTCGTCCGGGTGGCGAACGCCGAGCGCATCGATGCTGACATCGCGCTCGGCGGCACGATCGTGCTCGCCCGCAATGCTCCGCAATTGGCCCGAGCCCGGGCCGAGATCGTCGAGTCCGACCGGTTCGGCCTGGGCACGACGTTCCTCGGGCCGCGCGCAGCCGGCGAACGGCTGCAGGCCACGGGCACGCTCGGTGGCACGTTCCGGCCGCATTGCGCGACGATCCAACCAGCCAAGCTCGTTCGTGGCCTCGCTGAATGCGTGGAGCGCCGGGGCGGTCGGATCTTCGAGCAGACCCCAGTCGCCGCTATCGAGGCCGGCCGAGTCGTGACGAGCCGGGGGGTCGTCAAAGCCGATGTCGTCGTCCGGGGAACGGAAGGCTACACGCCGGCCATCGCCGGCCAGCACCGCCGGCTGGCTCCGGTCTATTCCTTGGTGATCGCCACCGCGCCGCTGCCGGCCGACGTGTGGAACGTGATCGGCTTGGCTCAGCGTGAGACCTGGAGTGATTACCGCCATCTGATCGTCTATGGGCAGCGCACGGCCGACGATCGAATGGTGTTCGGGGGACGCGGTGCGCCGTACCACTTCGGTTCGCGGATTCGCGGGTCTTTCGATCGGGTGCCGCAGGTCTTCAGTGCCCTAGCCCGTAGCGTGCGCGAGCTGTTCCCCGTCCTGGCGGACGTCGAGATCACCCATCGTTGGGGCGGTCCGCTCGGCATCGCGCGAGACTGGCAGGCGTCCGTCGGCTTCGATCGCCCGACTGGCCTGGCGTGGGCCGGGGGATACGTGGGCGACGGCGTGGCGACGACCAACCTGGCCGGGCGAACTCTCGCCCGACTCATTCACGGCGGCGAAAACAATCTCACCCGCTTGCCATGGGTGGGTCACCGATCGCCATCGTGGCCGGTGGAACCCATGCGTTGGCTGGGTGCCAACGCAGCACTCCACGCGATGATCCTGGCGGATGCCGCGGAAGCGCGCGGCGGCCGTCCGTCTCGGATCGCCAGCGCCGTCGACGCAGTGCTCGGCCGCTGAGCTAAGGGGTCCACTCGGCCGCGGCGGCCGCCCTCAGACGGGCGTCGGGCTGGCGCTGCTGACGCCGGTCGGGCGTGGATCCGATTCGACACCGCAGGCCGCACACCGACGGGCGGCGATGGGAATCAGCGTGAGGCATTCCGGACACTCGCGCGTCGTCGTCGTCTCCAGGTCGCCGCGATTCCGGCGTTCGGCGAGATGGTTCATGGGAAGGATGACGAAGAAGTAAATCGCGGCGGCGACAAGGACAAAGTTGATCAGTGCGTTGATCAGATCACCGTACTTGAACTCGCTGCCGTTGATCGTGAATGTCAGATTGGAGAAGTCCGGCTGCCCGAATATCGCGGCGATAAGCGGGGTGAGGATGTCCTTGACCGCGGCTTGCACGACGCCGGTGAAGGCGGCGCCAATGACCACCGCTACCGCGAGATCGATCACATTGCCGCGAGCGATGAAATCCTTGAATCCCGTGAGCACGTCCTTGATGGCCACGCATCGTCTCCTTCACTTGGTCCGGCCGAGCCTGCTTACCGTTTCGTCAGGGTTTCGATGGGTTCGGCTCCGCCGCCGAGCGTCTCAGACCTGATAGCGAAGGGCCTGCTCTCGCGGTTGATGGTCGCGAACCCAGTCCGACGTGCGTTGGAGCCCCTCACGCAATCCAACCTTCGCCGACCATCCGGTCAGCTCCTGACACTTCGTCGTGTCGCAGAGCAACCGCTCGACCTCGCTGCCGGTCGGCCGGAGCCGCGTCTCGTCGGTCACGACCTTGGCGTCCTGGCCCGAGACCTCGATGAGCAGTTCAGCCAGTTCGCCGACCGAGATTTCCTTTCCGCTGCCGACGTTCACCACTTCGCCCACTGTTCGGTCGGTCGAAGCGACTGCGAGGAAGCCGTCCACGGTGTCGGTAACGAAGGTGAAGTCCCGGGTGGGTGTGACTGAGCCGAGTTTGATCTCGGTGATGCCGGCGTGCAACTGGCCGAGGATCGTCGGAATGACCGCCCGAGCGGACTGCCGGGGCCCATAGCAGTTGAACGGTCGCACGACGGATACCGGGAGTTCGAAGGCGTGCCAGTACGACAGCGCCATCATGTCGGCCCCGATCTTCGACGCCGAGTAGGGGGATTGCGGTTGCATTGGGTGCGTTTCTGGGATCGGGGTCATTCGAGCGGTCCCGTAGGTCTCGCTCGTCGAGGTGTGAATGAGGCGCGCCCCGTGCCGCCGGCAGGCTTCGGCAACGTTCAGAGTGCCGCCGACGTTCGTCTGCACATACGAGTCGGGTGCCTCGTAGCTGTAGGGAATTCCGATCAATGCGCCCAGATGAAATACGGTGTCGCAGCCAGCGACCGCGTCGATGAGCTGACCGCCATCGCGGAGATCACCGGCTCGCACCGTCACCGCCGAATCAGGATCGCCCAGGTATTTGGCCAGATTTCCGCGTTCCGCGTAGGGCTTGTAGTGCACGAACGCCCGGACCGCCGCGCCGTGCTCGACGAGCCGATCGACGAGGGTGCTACCGATGAAGCCCTCAGCTCCGGTGACCAGGACCGTGCGGCCGCCCCACCGGGCGGCCTCGAAGGTAGCGGACTGCGTCATGCGGATAGCTCCTGTTCGTGGTGGGCGATGTGGTTGTCGTTCGGGTGAATGCGGTTGCTAGCCGAGTTGCGGCTGCCCCGTCGACCAGTGCTCTGCCGGTCGGCCAGGTCGAGCACCCAGCGGGCCAGGTCACGCGCTGCCGTGGCATGCACGGTCTGATGGGCGGCCGAGCTCATGGCGGCCAGTTGCGCCGGGTCGGCCAGAACCGGCGTCAGGACTTGCTCGAGCCGATCGCCGGTGACGTCAGCGTCCCGGATCATCAGCGCCGCCCCGAGGTCGACGAGAGCCTGGGCATTGAAGCTCTGATGGTCGTGAGCCGCCGACGGATAGGGCACGAGGACGGCAGGCAGGCCGACATGCGATAGCTCGGCGACGGTTCCGGAGCCGGCTCGACAGACGGTGATGTCGGCGGCGGCATAGGCCAGGTCCATTCGATCCAGGTAGGCAACCGCCGTGGCGATTTGTCGCGCCCCCGTTGGTCGTCAGCTGCTCCTCGATTGCCGGCAGCTGATCCCGTCCGGCTTTGATCACAAGCCGGACATCGGTCCGGTCCCGCCAGCGACCAGCGAGCTCGGCCGCGGCCTGGCTGAGCCGGACGGCGCCGAGACTGCCTCCGCTGACCAGCACCATTCGTTCGCCGGGTTTCATGTCGAAGTGGGCCCGCGCCTGGTCCCGGAGCGCGTCGCGATCGAACGAGACGAGCGCGTCGCTGATCGGCATGCCGACGAGCCGGGTGTCGCGGTGGTGAGGAAGGTTGCGGCCGCCCGCCTGGAAGGCCAACGCGATGTTCGGCACGAAACGGCTCACGAACCGGTTGGCGAGGCCCGGCGTGGCGTTGGACTCGTGGATGATCCGGGGCACGCGCGCGAGCCAGGCGGCGAGCACGGCCGGCACGCTCGGGTAGCCCCCCATCCCGAGAACGACGTCCGCCCGACGCCACCGGAGCGTTCGGAGCGATTGCGCGGTCGACCGAACGACCGCTACCGGGAAGAGGGCAAGTCTCCACCTCAAGTTCTTGTTGAGGGGCAGCATGTCGACGGTGACCAGCTCGTAGCCGGCCGGTGGGATCAGCCGGCCCTCGAGCCCCCGCTTCGTACCGATGAACGTGATCTGCGCATCCGGGCGCGCCGCGCGAATGGCATCAGCGGTCGCGAGACCGGGGTAGATGTGACCGCCGGTTCCGCCGGCTCCGATGACGACGGACGTGGCTGCTCTCGGAGCGTGGCGACGAGTTCGGCACCACGAGAGGTTATGACATCGAGCCGTTGCTTTGTCGACGACGCACGTCGTGGCGTCGGCAACGTTACGGTGCCTAGGTGCGAGTCGAGCGCAGACGAGCTCCGTCGGGCTTGCTCGCCGGCGTCGTCTTGGCCACGGTCGCGCTGGCGGGCTGGGTCGCGCTGATCGGTGCCGATCCGGCGCACTATCTTCAGCAGGGCGATGCGGCGGTGTATCGAGATGCGGGCGCCGCAGCACTGCGGGGCGTCCCGATCTACGGAAGTGGTTTCGGGAGTGCTGGCCTGCCGTTCACTTATCCGCCCTTCGCCGCCCTGCTGTTCGCGCCACTGAGCGTCGTGCCGTTCGGCGGGTGGCAGATCCTGTTGTTCGCGGCTGGGCTCGGGAGCCTGGTCCTCGCCGTATGGGGATCGCTCCGCTTGGCTGGGCCGGTCGCTCCGGGTGTGCTGCTCGGGACCGTCGCCGCCGCGCTCTGGCTCGAGCCGGTCGGCCTGACTTTCTTCTTTGGGCAGGTCAATCTGGTCTTGCTCGCCGTCGTCATCGTGGATTTGGCCCGACCCGATTCCGCTCGGTGGAAGGGAGTCGGAATCGGAATAGCAGCCGGCATCAAGCTCACGCCGCTCATATTCGTGGCGTATTTGTGGCTCAGCGGGCGGCGGCGCGCGGCGATTGTCGCCGCCTCCGCATTCGCCGGGACCATCGTTGTGGGGTTTGGCGCGTTGCCCTCCGATTCGGCCGATTACTGGAGCGGTCGCTTTCTCGAGGCCGGAGATGCGCCGAATCGGTTGGTGAACCAGTCGCTGAACGGTGCGCTGCGACGGCTGGTCCCGCCCTCGGGCTCGTCATGGCTGTTGGTATGCCTTGGCCTGGCGGTTGCGGCGTTCGGCCTCGCCATCGCTGTCGCCGCGTCCCGATCCGGTCAGGAACTGCTCGGCGTGACGGTGACGGCGGTAACCGGGCTGCTCGTCTCGCCCGTGTCGTGGACACACCACTGGATCTGGATGGTGCCGTTGCTGGGGCTCGCCGCCGTAGCCGAGTGGTCGCTCGGTCTGCGGATCGCTCTTGGTTCGGCGGTAGTCCTGTTGTTCGGCTGGTGGCCACTGAGGATCGGCCCGCACGGAGCACTCGACGCGATGGCTCCGCTTCGGCCGTCCGGATGGCTGCGAATCGCGCCGCACGACCTGGGGCAGGAGCTGCACTGGACGGCAGGCCAGCTCGTCTACGGGAACTACTATGTGCTGTCAGGACTAGCCTTTCTCGTCCTGGCTGCGTTCCTTGTCGCTCGCTTGTCTGTCCCATCGAGGGAGCGCGGGGACGGGACACTAGGGTGGCGAGCAGGGACCCGCCAGCCAGGGGCGGTAGCTCAGCCGGTTAGAGCAGGGGACTCATAATCCCTGGGTCGTGGGTTCGAGTCCCACCCGCCCCACAACCCCAGTGTATTGCTTCGGTTGATGCCTCCCATCCGGCCTTCGGGTGATGGGTGACGGTGTTTCGGCTGATGGGTTACGGCTACTTCGGTTGATTGGTGACACTCCCTGTGGGGCTCAAGAACCTCGGTTCGGGTGTCTGAACGTGGTTCGGCATGATCATTGGAGTGATCTTCTCCGTCGTGTACGCGGTCCTGCGTGCGGTGCTCGGTCTGGTGGTGCTGCGGGGACGTGGCGAGGCGGTGAAGGATGTCGAGCTGCTGGTGCTGCGGCAGGAGGTGGCAGTGCTACGGCGGCAGATGAGTCTTCCTCGGTTGGAGCCGAAGGACCGGCTGGTGTTGGCCGCGTTGTCTCGACTGCTGCCGCGGCACCTGTGGCGGCCGCGGATCGTCAGCCCGGCGACACTGCTGCGGTGGCACCGGCAGCTGGTCGTCCGGCACTGGACGGTCAGCCCACTGGCACCGGCTGGCGTTCCGGCTCGGCCGGTGCTTCGGAGAGTCCGAACCGCTGGTAGATGCGCCGCAGCGGGACAGGCGCCCACCAGGTTGCGTCCCGGGCCGCGGTCATCACGGCCGGCACAAGCACACCCCGGATGATCGTGGCGTCGATGACGATGGCGAGGCCGGTTCCCAGGCCGAACAGTTGCAGGAAGCTCACCTTGCTCGTGAGGAAGGCGAAGAACGTCACTGACAGCAGGGCCGCCGCGGTCGTGATGATGCGGCCCGTGCGGGCCAGTCCTGCCGCCACAGCCTCGTCGTTGCTGGCGCCGTGATCACGCAATTCCTTGATTCGGGAGAGCAGGAACACCTCGTAGTCCATCGACAGGCCGAACGCAATGCAGAACAGCAGGACCGGCATCGAGGTGTTGATCGGGCCCGGAGTGAAGCCGAATACCGAGGACAGATGCCCCTGCTGGAAGACCCAGACGATCACGCCGAATACCGCCCCCATCGTCAGCGCATTGAGGACGAGCGCCTTGACGGGGAGCAGCACGCTGCCGGTGAACAGGAACAGCAAGACGAGCGTGGTCAGGGCGATCCAAAGAATGGCGTATGGCAGTCGCGAGCCGATGGCCGACTTCGAGTCGACGAGCTGCGCCGGCGATCCGCCGAGATACACCCTGCTCGTTCCTGGCGGCGGGATGTTCCGGACGTCGTGGACCAGTGTTTGAGCGGCGGACGACGAGCCGTCGGGCGGCCCGGCGACGATCAGGTACTGAACGTCGCCGCTGACGAACCGATTCGACGGGGCCGGGGTGGGTGCGCCGGATCGCCACGAGCCGGCGGCGCCCTGCACTGACGTGACGCCGGGCAGCCGCGACACTCCAGCCGCGTACTGCGCGACCTGATCTGGCGTGGCCGGCCCCCGCACGACGGCGTAGAGCAGCGCCGCCGCATTGCCTTGGAAGTTGGTGCGGAGATCGTCGCCGACCTGCCGGCTCTCGAGCGACGTCGGGAGCACACGGTCGTCCGGCGTCGCGAACCTGATATGCAGGAACGGGGTGGCGATCAGCAAGAGGGCGGCGACGACTGGCAGGCCGATGAGCAGCGGGCGGCGCATGACGGTCACCGCGGTGCGGCGCCAGAACGGGCTCTCCTCGGATGCCGGACGCAGCGGACGCCCGCGCCAGATTCGTCCGGCGTTCACCCGGTGACCCAGGACGGCAAGAAGCGCGGGCAATGTGACCAGCGACGTGATCATGGCGATGATGACGACGCCGATTCCTGCGTACGCGAACGATCGCAGGAAATACAGCGGGAAGATCACCATGGCGGCGAGGGCCACCGCGACGGTGGCGGACGAGAAGACGACCGTGCGCCCGGCCGTCTGCAGGGTGCGGGCGACCGCCGCCTCGGTGTCACCATGCCGCGCCAGTTCCTCACGGAACCTGTTGACGATGAGCAGCGAGTAGTCGATACCAAGGCCGAGACCGAGCGCCGTGGTCAGGTTGACCGCGTATGTCGACACGTTGGTCAGGTGGCCGAGGACGTTGAGTTCGGCGAATGTGCCCGCGATCGCGACCAGACCAATGGTCAACGGCAGCAGCGCGGCGACCAGGCTTCCGAACGCCAGGATCAGGAGCACGAGCGTCACCGGAATAGCGATGCTTTCGGCGAGCGCGAGGTCCTTGGCGACCTGGTTCGTGACGTCGGTCCCGACGCCCAGTGGGCCGCCGGCGCGCACCCGGATCGTGCCGTTGTCGGTCGCGACCTCGTCGATCAGGCTCTTGGCGGTGCGGGCGGACGCGTCCTCGTCACCGGCGACGTGCGCGGTGATCAAGCCCCCGGTCCCGTCGGCGCTGCGCAGCGCGGGGGCATGGCTCGTCCAATACGAGTTCACGCCGGTGACGTCAGGGTGCGCCGTCACGGTCTGCGTCACGGCGGTGGCGGCGGCGGCCACCGCAGGGTCGTCGACTGACCGGCCCGGGTTCGTCGGCGACACCAGGAAGACCAGGTTGGTCTGGCCGGCGAAGTTCTGATCGAGGAGGTTTTTCGCCTGGGTGGAATCCGACTTCGGATCGTCGAACCCGCCGGTCTTCAGGACCGAGAAGGTGCCCACGGCGAGCGCCAAGAAGCCGAGGAGGACCCCGACCGAGACGGCGAGGACCAGCCGCCGGTGGTGCACGGTCAGGTAGGCGAGGCGGTTGATCACGGAATCCTCCCGGGAGCGGCTGTCGCTTCGCGAACAGCGTTCTCGCCACAAGCTCAGCTGTCAAGAGCAATGCTCATATTGAGATCAGCGTTCTCTCAGTGATACGTTGTTCACATGACAGCGGCCGCAACGAGGCGGGATCGGCTCCGGGTGCAGACCACGTCGGAAATCAAGCAGCACGCCTGGCGGATTCTCGCGGACACCGGCGCAGCAGATCTCTCGCTCCGGGCGGTAGCGCGTGCCATGGGCATGGCGCCGTCGGCGATCTACCGGTATTTCCCGAGCCGCAACGATCTGCTGACCGAGCTGATCGTCGACGGGTTCGACTCGCTGACCGAGGCAGTCAGCGCCGCCTACGACGAATGGCGAGCCCAGGATGCCACGCCCGGGGCGGCCGACGCGTTCTTGCACGTGGCGAAGGCACAGCGGCGGTGGGCGCTGACGCATCCCACCGAATACCGGTTCATCTTCTCCACCTCGATCCCCGATTACGTGGGAAACGAGCAGACCACGGCGGCCTCGGTGCGTGCCAGCATGGTCCTGCTGTCGATCATGGTGGACAAGGTGAACGCTGGCGTCGTGGATCTCGACCGGATCGACGCGGTCCTGACAGATGAGCTGCGGTCGCAGCTCATGGCCTGGTCGCGCGCCGGCGGCTGTGACCTACCGGCGCCGGCGCTGGCCGCCGCGATGTGGTGCTACTCGGCCCTGCACGGCGCGGTCGGACTCGAGGTGAACGGACATCTACCGCCGTCGTTGCAGGGCAGTGAGGCGCTGTTCGAGTCGACCATCCGCAACGTCATGCGCCGGATCACGCCCGAGTGAGCGACGTCCGCCAACTCTGTCCGTCAGGCACGACGGTCGACGCTTGCGGCGCACTCGTCCTCGGCGGTTGCTCGGTTCTCGACCTGGCGGCTGAATTCGGGACGCTGACCTTGCTCGTCGACGAGACGGCGCTGCGCGCCCGAGCTCAACGGTACGTGTCCGGCCTCGCCGAGCGGTGCCCGGACTCCCGCGTCGCCTGGGCCTCCAACATGCTCGCGGCGTGAAGGCAGCGGATCTCGCCGCGATAATTAGCGGCGTAGGCGGTGTGGTCGTCGCCGCTATCGCGATCATCGTCAGCGCTCGGTCGACGGCGCGCATGCATTTACGAGCCGATGTCGGACGGTTCGCCTACGGTCGATCGGTGGCCAACCTTCCTCTGCGGGTTGAGGCACGGCCCGGCATGGGATGACACACGCGGTATTCGATCGCTTCATTGTCGTGGGAGAACCCGTCGGCCGCGGTGATTTCACTGCTCATCTGGTTGAAGCCCCCGACGAGCAGGAGATCCGGAATCGGCTCGCTGAGGATCCGTGGGCGATCGACGCTCACCTGACCGTCGAATCGGTGAACCGTGGTCACTGTGGTTGGACGGCCGGCACACCCGGTCTAGTACCAACGACGATGCGGGCGGCGCGCGTAACCAGTAGCGGATTCCCTTTGCGGGACTCGGTGCGTGTGCTGCTTACCCGCGCGGATCGCGACGTCCCCGACGATCTCGCGGCCGACCAGCGAGCCCCGGGCGGCACTGCGGCGCGCGCCGAGCGGGGCGCGGGCGTCGGCCCGGGCAGTCAGAGGCCGGTCATACCGTTGCGCCATGCAGACCGATTTCGACTTCTATGTCGGCGTGTGGGATGTCCAGAACCGTCGGCTCGTCAAGCAGGCTTGCCGGGTCCGATGAGTGGGAGACCTTTCCGGCCCGGTCGGTGGCGCGCGCAGTGTTCGACGGCGCCGCCAACCTGGACGAGATCAGCTTTCCCACCAAGGGCTGGTCCGGGCTGACGTTGCGGCTGTACGACTCGGATAGCGACGAGTGGGCCCTGTACTGGGTGAGCGACGCCGCGTCCCGCGTCGAGCCACCTGTGGTCGGCCGCTGGAACGATCGTCGCGAGTTTGTCGGCTACTGCGACGACACGTTCGAAGGTCGGCCGGTCTTGGTGCGCTTCATCTGGAGCGGCATCAGCGAGGCGACCGCGCACTGGGAGCAGGCGTTCTCCATCGACGGAGGGGAAACGTGGGAGACCAACTGGGTCATGGACTCCACACGCGTGTCATAGCGGTGACGGCGCCGGGATCGCCGTGCTGAGCACGACCTCCTCCATCTGGTAGCCGAGCGCGGCTTCCATCGGCGACCAGCGCAACCCGCGACCATCGGCAGAGTCGGATGGATGACGGTGGTGGCGGTTGGGCGGCACCACCCACCGGGGGGCGTGCGCTGTTGGCGGTCGTCAGCGGTGAAGGTCGTGGCGGCCACTCGGCCGGGACCGCCTATCGGGGCCGCGGTGTTCGCCTGACGTGTCGGTTGGGCTGTCATTCTCCGCTGAGGAACCGGGCCGCGGGCTTATCCGCACATGGCATGAGGGGCGTACGCGGCCGGCCGCCGCGTGTGCGCTCGTAGACTCGCCGGGTGGCCCGAGTGATCGTGCTGAACGGCAGACCGCTGATCCGCGCCGGGGCCGCGTCCGGGCCACTTCCGGCGACTCACCACCGGTGGAAGGGAGTCCGAGCATGAGCGTGTTCTCGGCCGCGCAGCTGGCCTATCTCGGCGAGCGTCGGCTCGCCCGCATCGCCACCGTCGGCGCCGACGGCACTCCGCACGTCACCCCGGTCGGCATGTGGTCGCACAATCCAGTGCACGACAGCATCGACGTGACCGGGCGGGAGTTCGCCCGCAGCAAGAAGTACCGCGACGTCGCCCGCGCCGCCCAGGCCGCCATCGTCATCGACCATCTGGCCAGCACAGACCCCTGGTGGCCGCGTGGCATCGAGATCCGCGGCCGGGCCGAGACCGTCACCGACACCCACGAGCTGATCCGCATCCACCCCGACCGCGTCATCGCTTGGGGACTCGACGAGTAGAACGCCGCCGCTGGATCGCCCATCCCGGCGCTGCGCAGGCGGTAAGCCGAGCGGTGCTGCACATGGGTCGCCGGCCCGGCACGGGTGCCGGCGACCGCGTGTTCCAGCAGTCCCCAGCCTCGCGTTGTCCTGCTGAGAGCGGGGGCCGGGGTGAACCGGCGAGCGGTGTGCCGCGTGGTCGGATGTGGAGGGTCGGTGATCAGCGCCGGCGGGGGCTGGCCCCTGTTCGCGGTCGCCGGCAGATCGGGGTTGATGATGTGGATCCGGGCCGCGGCCGGCGTGGCGTTGTGTGCGCTGGGTGGTGTGTGGATCGCTCAGGGTTCTGGTGCGATGCATGGCTCGATGATGACCGGGCACGGTCGGTACACCGCGGTGGGAGGGTTGGCGGTGCTCATCGGGCTTGCCTTGATCGGCTGGTCGTTGCTGGTGCTGCGCCGTACCGGTCGTCATAAGCGGTGAAGCCCACTGTGCTAGCGAACTGGGCTGGTGGCGATGCTGGGTTCGGCCGCCGCGACTGGGTGGGCCTGCTGGCGTTTGGGCGGCGGCGGGGTGTCGCGGTGCTGCTGGATCGCGGTGCTGCCCGCGGGCCTTGTTGGGAGTGAAAGTTGGGTGAGAGCTACGTTGCGGCGCTGTGCGGCCGAGGCTGCCCGCTGATCGGATCAGGCTGCTTCATCTATGGGTCATCCGTCTCGGTGCCCGGTGAGATGGTTTGAACGCTGGTGTGCGGGCGGGGCAACGGGATGCGGATCGTCGATTGGGCCTGGGCGGGTGGCCACACGGCTCGCCGGATGCCGTCCTGCCATTGGACGGTGATCACCTGGTGGCCGGTCTGTGCTCCGGTCGCGGGGTCCAGCGCGAACCGGCCGAACAGTGTCACGCAATCCAGGTCGGCGGCGGCGGCGAGCAGGTCGTGGTCAGCGGTGCCGCCGGCATCGCGCAGGCAGCGGGCGGCGATGAGACCGGCGGCGAAGGCCTGCGCCGCGGGGTAGGACGGCTGGGCGTGGCGGCGTTGCCGGTAGACGGCAGTGAAGTCCCGTACGTGGGGTCCCTCGGTCGGGCGAGGCGCGCGCGAGGCGAGCCACTGCGCCGGCCCGAGCAAGCCCTCGCGCCGTGCGCCGAGGCTGGCCAGGACCTCGCGCACTCCGGCCCCGACGAAGGCGGCGGCCCGCCAGCCGCCCGGCAGCAGCCGCTTCGCGGCTGCGATCTCGTCGGCGAACCGGCCGACGACCAGCAGCATGTCGCCGGCGGCCACTTCGGCGAGCCTGGCGCTGACGCTGATCTCGACGCCGAGCTGCCCGGCCACCCGGACGGCGCCGTCACCGACCTGCCGGCCGAAACCAGTGTCACCGTGATAGAGCGCGATCCGGCGGGTGAGCGGATCGGCGGCGACGACCGCGCGTAGGCACCCGTCGAAATAGCTGCTCGCCGGTGCGATCAGATTGACCACATGCCAGCACGCCGGCACAGCCGCGCCCCCGTGATTCCACACCAGGCGATCCGTCGCGGTCACCAGCGCCCGAGCCGGGCCGCTGCCGTAGGGCCCGAACAGCAGATCCGGGCACTCACCCTCCGCCCGGCGCAGCGCCGCCACCGGGTCCGGGTGCGCGTCATACACCGTCAACCGCACCGCCAGATCATCGGCGAACCGGTCGGCCCACACGCCCAACGCGACCGCCCCGACCCGACCGAACCGGGCCAGAGGACCGGTCACCGGCGTCACCACCGCGGCCCGGATCATCTCAACAGCCTGTCAAACCCGGACCGGCGAGCACTCCGCCAGGGCGTTCACCGTTGCGGCCCGGCTTCCCCACGGACGAGGGGCACAGCGGCGTGCAACCGCGCTCCCGGCGGCAGGATCGTGCACCTCGCCTGTCGCCGTGGCCGTATAGATATACGGAACGAGCGCGGCCCAGTGAGCGGCAGCGTTGCGGCTCAGCACGCGCCGTCGTTCGCCCTGTCGGCTCGTCGCGGTGGCGCAGTGCCCGCAAGCGGATCGGCTTGCGGGGCGAAGAACCAGCTTGGCCATCCCTCGGGTTAGACGCGTCCCCGGGCGCGCTGTTCACAGCGAGCGACTCGCACGTAGTCCGCATGGCCCTGCGGTTGGCCTGACCGGCGCCGCTGGTCCCGAGCAGATCGTTCAGCGAACGTCAGCGGAAATGTCGCGACGAGCTGGACAGGCGATCGGGGATCGGTTGGTGGGTCAAGACAGTGCGACCGGACGGCCTGCTGCGATGTCTGTGGCGAGCTGGTGCAGTTTCGCTGATGACAGGCGCGCCCCTAAGGGCGTGAGCGAGTTGCGCAGCAGGCGCTGAATGTGGGCTGTCGGTCGTCCCTGCTGGCTTCGCGCCAGCGAGCGCAGAACAGCACCGGCGTACCGGCCGCGTTGACGGTTCACCTGGCGCGCGACACTGGCCCGCGACGCGTTCGGCCGGCCTCGCACCGGCCCGGATCGGCGTTCCGCTGCACACGCTGCCGCGCCCATGACAGCTCCCCGTGATCGAACCTTTGTTCGACAACGATAAGGCGCGTTGGGGGACTCGACACGCCGCCACGCCGAAGCTATCGACCGCCCCGCGACAAGCCAGGTGCCCGGTGTGGCGCGCCTGGGGGAATGTGCCGTGCTTCGGCCGGCGCCTGCAAGCATGCGGGGCTGACCGCAACGGTGGCTCAGCGGGGTCCCGGCCCTGCTCGAGGAGCTGGACCGGTGCCCGGACGATCGAGCTGAGATCGTACGGGCGGCCTGGGCGTGGAAGCTGATGACGTCGCGGTGGCCGGGTGTGGTCGAGCCGGGCCGGCACGTCGTGGTCGTGCACGTTGCTGGAGTTCGGGCGTCGGCGGTGTGACCTGTGTCGGGTGTGGCTGGTCGGGTTGCCGGTGACCGGGTGGTGGGTGCGATCATGGCGGGTCGGCTGCGGCGCTCGGCCGATCCGGTGATGAGACAGCAGAGGTGGTCTGGGTGCGGAGCAGGGTGCAGACGATCACGCCGGAGAGGGCCTCGGAGTTGCTGGCGGCGAATACCACGAACCGGCCGGTGTCCAAGGCGGTGGTTCGCTCGTTCGCGCAGGCGATGCGGCGGGGGGAGTGGATGGTCACCCATCAGGGCATCGCCTTCGATACCCGGGGGGTGTTGGTGGATGGGCAGCACCGGTTGGCGGCGATCATCGAGGCCGACCGGCCGGTGGAGTTGACGGTGTTCACCGAGGTGGGTGAGGGCACCTTCGACGTGTTGGACACCGGGAAACGGCGCTCCGCGGCGGATGTGCTGGCCATCGAGGGGGAGAAGTCGTCCACGATGCTGGCCGCGATGGTGCGCACCGTCTGGTTGTATGAGAACCGGCCGGAGTTGAACTGGTCGGGTGGGGCGGCCGCGGTGTCCAATCACCAGATCGTGCATACGCTGCAGCGGCATCCGAAGCTGCGTGAGTATGTCGGGGTGGGGGAGCAGGTCGCCGGGGCCACCGGGATGATCAAAAGCGCGGCCGGCGCGTCGTCCTACCTGGTCGCCCAGGCGAACCGGCGCGCCGACCTGACCGGCTGGTATGACGGGGTGAACGACGGCGCCGGACTGGTCAAGTCCGATCCGCGGCTGCTGCTTCGCCGGGTGATGTTCAACATGGCCCGCAAACACGCCGGGCAGGCGCTGCGCCGCCGAGACACCCGCGAACACGTCGGGCTGTACCTGACCGCGTTCAACGCCTGGGCCACCGGCACGCCGATCAGCCAACTCCGGTTCACCCCCCGCGACACCGTCCCGCCCATAGCCCAAGTCAGCTAAACCCAGCACTCGATTGACCGCCGCGCGGCGGGCGACACCGACGCCGATCGCCGATTACTTCGCGGACTTCGGGGTGCGTTGTGCGTCCCTTGTGTGGGTGATTATGTGCGGCCGATGCAAAAGCGAGTCGCTCGTAAGTGCTTCCCAATATGGCCGAAGGTCGCGCATGGCGGCTTCTTGCGAGCCGTTACATTGCCGATCATGAGTTTGGCCGACCGGATTGCCAGCGGGTCGGGAGAGTTCCTTCTGTTTGCGTTGACACCGCCGCGCGCAGCCAGCGCCGGCGACCGGGCGCAAGAGATCGCCGACGCCACCCTCGCTCGCCTCGGGCCCTTGGACGTCGATGGGTTAATCCTTTACGACCTCGCCGACGAAGCGGCGCGCAACCCGGCGCAGCGGCCCTTCCCGTTCATGCCGACCCTTGACCCGGCGGCCTTCCTCGCCGACAACCTCACTAACTGGGCAGCCCCGGTGATCGTCTACCGCGCGGTGGGCAAGTACTCACCTGCGCAGCTGCGGGCCTGGTTCGAGGAGCAAGATCCTTCGCGGGTGATGACGGTGCTGGTCGGACCGGCCAGCCGCCGAAGCCGGTCACAGACGTCATTGACGCAGGCGCAGGCACTGAGCCGCGAAGCGAACCCGGCGTTGTTGGTGGGCGGTGTCGCGATACCCGAGCGGCACAGTCGGCGCGACGACGAACATCTGCGACTGCTGGCGAAGCAGGACGCGGGCAACCGCTTCTTCGTGACCCAGGTCGTCTACGACATCAACACGGCGAAGAACCTGGTCTCCGACTACCACTACGCGTGCGCCGAGCGCGGCACCGGCGTCGCACCCATCGTCTTCACATTCTCGGTGTGCGGGTCGATGCGCACCCTGGAGTTCCTGCGCTGGCTCGGCGTTGACGTCCCGCGCTGGATCGAGAACGACCTCAGACACGCGACCGACCCGCTCGACGCGTCCTACCGGCTGGCTCTCGCCACGGCTACCGACCTCATCACCTACTGCCGCGATCTCGGCGTCCCGTTCGGCATCAACGTCGAAAGCGTGTCTATCCGGCGCGTCGAAATCGAGATGGCGGTGCGTCTGGCGGAGCAACTCAGTGCGGAGCTTCGCGTGTGACTTGGTCAGCCGTGCCGCGGTCGCGCGATTGAGCGGCAAGTGGATCCAGCGTGAGACGGCCGCTCGCGATCCGCACGCAACGTCACAACCTCGACGGGGTATCGCCGACTATTCCGCGGCGCGCAGGTACTGGTCGAGGTCTTCGGCGGGGATGCCGTCGTAGATCATCAGGGCGTAGGCGAAGACGCGGCGGGCGCCGTACCAGACGGCGCCCTCGGGGTCGTCGACGAGCCGTTTGGCGCGGCGGGGCGCGGCGGTCGTCGCGGTCAGATGCCATCGCTGCCTCGTCCTCGGTCAATGCGTCTCAGCCGTCGTCGCCCTCCCGGCTCGCGGGCCGGTGCGGGCCGTCGGCCAGCAGCCGCCGCAGCTCCTCCCAGGCCCGCATCCCGTCGCGCAGCCCGCGGACGCGGAAGAACTCGTTCGGCGCGTGCAGCCTCTCCATGGCCCGGTGCTGGCTATCGGCTGGGGAGCGATCGCGGTAGCCCGAACCACGGCAGCACGCTGGCCTCGAAGCGGGTCATGCCGCAGATCCGGCCGCCGGCAAGGGTGAGCACGTAGAAGGCGGTCGCGTGGCGGATTCCGGCCGGGCCGCGCAGGTATGCCCCGAACGCGGGCTGGCCGTTGGCTCGGGCCGGCACGAGGTCGAACCTGCGGCCCGCGGCGAACTGGCGGGCGCAGTAGCGGGCCACGAGTTCTCGGCCCTCGTATCCGAAGGGCTCCGGAGGCATCGCGATGAAGACGTCGTCGGTCAGCAGGGCCACCAGCGCGTCGAGGTCGGCCGACTCCCACGCGCGGGCGAACATGGCCAGGATCGCGTCCTCGGCGGGCGAGCCAGCGGCGGGCGGCGGCTGGTGGCCGGCGGCCGGCTGCTGGCGGCGCTGCAGGCTAGCGCGGGCTCGTTTGAGGGCGCTGTTGACCGATTGGACGGTCACCTCCAGCATGCCGGCTACCTCGCTGGCGTGGAATCCGAGGACGTCGCGCAAGATGAGGACGGCCACCTGGCGCGGCGGCAGCAGCTGCAAGGCGGTTACGAAGGCCAGCGAGATGGCTTCGGTCTGCTCGTAGCGGGCCTCCGGCCCGGGGGGCACGTCGGCGGCACCCTCGAGGAGGGGGTCAGGGAACGGCTGCAGCCAGACGGCCTCGTCGCGCGGCGTCGGCACGGGCGCTTCGAACTGCGACATATCCCACTCCCTGGCCGGGCGCCGGCTCGCCGCGCGGCGCGCGTTGAGGCACCGGTTGGTGGCGATCTTGTACAGCCAGGTGCGCAGCGACGCGCGTTCCTCGGTGAACCCGCCGATGCCTTGCCAGGCGGCCAGCATCGTCTCCTGGACGGCGTCCTCGGCGTCGGCGAAGGATCCGAGCATCCGGTAGCAGTGCACCTGCAGCTCCCGCCGGTGGGACTCGGCCAGCTCCCGGAACGCCTCGCCATCCCCGGCCCGCGCCCGTGACAGAAGATCGGCTGTCACCACCCTGCGCTCCTTCCTTCCCGCACCACCTCGTACCTCCGCCCGGTATATACACCGCCCGCGGCCCGAACTGGGCGGCTCGCGGGCGCCCAGTTTCCCGGTGCCGCGGTGTATGCACTACCGACCGCCCGGACGATCCGCCCACCGGATCGTGCCGCAGCAGCTGGAAACGACCCTGGAGGTTGACGATGGAATCGTCCGCATCGGCCGGGGTCGTGGCGTTCGCCGTTATCGATCGCCGCCGCCGCGGGCGCTGCTGAACGTGCGAGTCCCAGGCACGCACGGGAAAGCAGCCAACCGCAGGAACCACGTGAGCAGGACGCTCGCTCGTGTGTTCGCCGGCTGGCGGACGGGCCTGCCGGGGCCCGTCATCGTTCTTCAGGCTGGGACCGCGGTCAACTACTTCGGCACTGGACTGATCCTTCCCTTCGAGATCATCTACCTGCACCAGGCCCGCGGCTTCCCAACGCCGACTGCGGGGCTGGTGCTGGCGGCGGTCATGGGCACGGCGGCGGTCGTAACGCCCTTTTCGGGTGCGCTGCTCGATCGCTTCCGCGCGAAGCCGATCCTGATCATCGGCAATCTCGCGAGCGCACTGGGCTACGCGGGCTTCGCATTCGTCGACCGTCCCTGGCAAGCCTTCGTCTGCTCGGCCGTCGGCGGCGCCGGGTTCGGAGTCGCGATCACCGCGAACCAGGTTCTGAGCCTGACCCTGGTCTCAGCGGAGCAGCGCGCCTCCTCGATCGCGCTCCGCCGAGTCGCAGGCAACTTCGGTCTTGGCAGCGGCGCCACGGTTGCGGGCTTTATCGTCGCTTCCGCCAATGACCTCCGCACGTTCCAGGCGCTCTACCTCTTCGACGGCGCCACGTTCGCTGTCTTCGCGCTGGTTGTGCTCGTGGGGATCCCGAATCCCCGCCTTGCGAATGCTGCGTCGGCGAGTGACAGGGGAACAGGCTTCCGAGCAGTTGCTCACGATCGGCTCTTCCTCATCCTGATCGCCGCCAACATCGTGCTCGTGATGACCGGCGGCGCGCTCTTTTCCAACATCCTCGCGCCGTTTGCGAAGGCGCACACGCCTGTCGGGCCGGGCGAGATCGGCGTCGTCATCTTCATCAACACCTTCTTCATCGTCGTCGCGCAGATTCCAGCCACACGAGTCGTCAAGCGGATGCGCCGCACACACGCTCTTGCCGCGACCGGCGCGCTATTTGCAATCGGCCTGCTCGCGGTCCTGCTCGCAACGCTATCGAGCTCGACGCTCACGGCTACCACCGTCTTGGCTGGGGTCGCGATCGTGATCGCCCTCGGTGAGTGCGCGCAGTTCATCGTGCTCGGCCCAATCGTCGCCGACCTCGCACCGCCGCATCTGCTCGGCCGCTACATGTCGCTCTACGGCCTCAGCTTCACGGCAGGCGTGGCCCTGGGCCCCGCGGTCGGCGGCGCGCTGCTCACGACGTCACCCGACGCCGTCTGGTGGGGCGGCGCCTTGGCGGCAGCACTGATCGGAGCTGGCTTGCTGCGACTCGGCGACCGGATACCCGACCCGCTCTTGCAGGCGCAATGCCCTCCGCCGCAAGCCGTCAGCGCGGCCGATATGGACTCCGCCGGCCACAGCTAGATGAATAGTACGGAGATGGAATGTCACTGGCGTACGTGATCGTCGATGTATTCGCTGACACGCCGGGGTCAATCCATCGTCAGGCCGCGGCCACCTCAGGGAGGAAAACATCGTCATGGACCACCAAATGTTGCAGCACCGGTTCGCAGCCCTCACCACAGCCCACGTGGCCGACGCCTGTATACGCGCCCGAGTCCCAGTGCGTTGCGCTTCTGCGCTCTTGCGTGCTGTGGTGCCTGGCAGCCGCCTGGCCGGGCGTGTCTGTCCTGCCAGGCATGCTGGCAGCGTCGATGCCTTCCTGGAGGCATTCGAAATGGCAGCACCGGGCGACGTGCTGGTAGTCGACAACGGCGGGCGGCTGGATGAAGCGTGCGTCGGCGACCTGGTGGCTCTGGAGGCTCAGGCAGCCGGTGTGGAAGGGATGGTGATCTGGGGGCTGCATCGCGACACCGCTGACATACGGGCGATCGGGCTGCCAGTCTTCAGCCTGGGAGCGATCCCCACTGGCCCCCTCCGGCTCGACGCCCGCGCGCATGACGCGCTGGAGTCCGCCGTCGTCGGAGACTGGGCAGTGAGCCGCGAGGATCTGGCTCTCGGCGACGATGATGGCGTGCTCTTCCTACCCAGCCCGCAGGCCGAGGAGATCTTCACGCTGGCCGAGACGATCCGCGATACCGAGCGGCGCCAGGCCGAACGGATCCGGGCAGGTGCCTCACTACGCAGCCAGGTACAGTTCCGCGCCTACCTTGCCAAGCGCGAGAACACGCCCTCCCTGAGTTTCCGCGAGCATCTGCGCACGGTGGGCGGGGCCATAGAGGAATAACCTCTTGTTCAGCCGGCCATGGACCTGCTCAGCGCAGGCGACGGCGGCAGCCGTTCATGGCACTCCCTGCTGTGGCACCAGTGGGTCGCCGCACTCCGCACCGAAGCCGCCGTCCTCGCGCATGACCCCCGGCGCAGCCCGCCACCTCGCCGAAGCAAAAGCGCACGCCGATCGCAGGTCGGCCCTCGCCCGGCATCAGGCAACCGGACACCGGGCCGACCAGCCGATTGCGCCTTCTGGCCGGCTTCGAACCCCGCGCGACCGCTGCCGGGACTTGCCGGGCTCGGCGGCGCGGCGAACCTGGCGCATCAGCAGCTCATCGGAGGCGATAGCGCGAACGACGGCCACGCTGCGATCACGCGCCCGATCAGGCTTGGCTCGGCCATGGCCATATTGACCGCCAGGCTGGCGACGCTGCTCGCGACCATAAGTGCCCACGGCAATGCTCCACCTTTGCGTCCCGACCGAGAATCGGGCCAGGAGCGTGGTCGACGCAGCGACGATCATCCCGTCCACCGACAGCGGCGTCAGGGCGGCAACCCAGCCTGGCTGCCCGTGCAACTCCACCAGCCCAGGTGCATATGAAGGTAGGAGACTGTGCCAGCGATCAGCGCCAGCAGAGCAACGCATCCGATCGTTGTCCACCGGATCCACCGGTCCGGGCCGGCGGTCATGACCGGCTCCCAACTGGGAATTCACCGGTGAGCACGCATTGGTTTTTTGGTGCACGTACCCCTCGGACACGCGTGACAAGCTGTGCACACCGGCGCGCCGTCATCTGTGTGATCGAAGCACGGCAACCTCGGGGTACCGCTCGGCCGGGCCGTAGCCGTTCTCGACCAACCAGCGGACCGCAACGTGAGGCGAATGAATTCCGTGTCCGCTGGGTTGGACCGGTGGATTCGTTGAGGCGGCCCAAGCGAATCTAGAGCAACTTTCGTCACGGGGCCCGTGGATCTCACTCCTGGATCCCGAGGCTGAACTCGGACACTTCGTGATCGTGGACGAGCTCGGCCCTGCGACGGCCTCCATCCGTGACCCACGTGGCGTCGCGTACGAGATGACCCACTCGGACGCTCGTGATGGGCAAGGGCCGCCCGGCCTCGGGGTGCCGTTCGGATCGGATCCTGGCTCTGCCGGACCCAGCCCTGGGACACCTTGCCGGAGGAGTCATAACACTGGGAGTCTGCCCGGACCAGCAGACGTTGTTGCCGTACTGCCAGTAGCCGGCCCAGCCCCCGCCCACCGACGCAACCCGCCAAACATCATTGCCGCCACCATCGCCCGGTCCCAGTGCGTGCGCAGCGTAGTCAGCAGACAATCAACCCTGGGCCGGCGACAGGATCGTCGGCAACGGCCGCGGCACCCGAACCAGCGGCGCCAGCCGCGACTTGCCAGTTCCGCCCTCACGCCGGGTGGACAACCCACGCGGCACCGGATTCCGGGTCACACCCGCGTCGCCGTGGGCCGAGGTATCACGAGCCGGCCCCCTGTCCTCTTATTCATTGACGGGAGGCCGGCGACGGTGGGAGGCGTTCGATGCTGCCACTCACATGCCTGCGCCTCGCCCTTGCGGTGGCGTTCGCCTCGACGAGCGTGGCCGCGCTGCCGGCGGCTCGGGCCGTCGACGTGCCGACTCTGAGCTTGTCCTCCACGTCGGTTGCGCCTGACACCGATTTGAGTGTCTCCGGCCAAGACTGGACGCCCAATCTCCCGGTCCAACTCCAGTTGCAGACCCAGGGAGCCAATGAGGCGACGACGAACTCTCCGGTCAACGGTGACGGCATCTTCGGCGCCACCTTCCACATTCCAGCCGATACTGCCGTCGGTTCGAATCGGCTCCTCGCCTGCCAAGGCTGCGATCCGGTCGAACCGGGTGGGCGTTTCGCTGGCATCGACATACAAATCATCCCCCCTGTTCGCCTGGTACGGACGCTCAGGCTGGTTCCATCCTCGGCGGCGGCTGGCGAGGCTATAACGGCGTCCGGGGAAGGCTGGGACCCGCAGGACGGAGAGGTTCGCTTGTTTCCAGAGGTCTCGGCAGTTTGCGATCCGGGGCGGGTCGTTGCCGCTGCCATGCCCGATCCCTCATTCGCATTCTCGGCCGAAGGCACCGTGCCGGTGATGACGCCGGGCACGCATGTATTCATGGCGGCGCAATGTTTCGGAAGTAAGGCTGCGTTTAGCAAGTCCGCTTCGTTCACCATCGCGGCTTCGGCAACGATCGGCTCCACGACGACGACTCCGAGCACCTCACCGACACCGTCAACAACCATTCTCTCCACGACCGGAAGCTCGGGCACGAGCGCGGCCGGCCGCGATACGTCGCTCTGGCGACGGTTAGCGCCGTTCGGCTGGATCGTGGCGGCGATCGCGGCCGCGGCCATCGCTGTGGCCATCGGGCGTGTTGCCCGCCGTCGCCCCCGCCACGACGAGCGGCGTCCCCAAGTCACATCACGGATCAGCTACCGCCCGTCGCAACCGGCTCGGATCCACGAACGGCTGCCCACGATTCGGCACGACACCCGGCTACTCACCCGCGAGCGCCACGGCACCGCGACCAGCACAGAGGAGCGACGATGACACTCGACGTCAGCCGACCCCTCACTCTGCACGACGTAATCACCTACGGGGCTGGTGGTCCCGGCCATCTCGACGACTATCTGACCTCCGAGGCTCGCCAACCGGCCGCGCTCAAGAACTTGCCGCCGAGCACCCAACGCAGCATCAATGGAGAACTCCGCACTGCGCTCGACGGAACACTGCGGCACGACATCATTGCGGTACTCGGCGCCGGCTGGCAAGCGAGCGCGGCCCTACGCGAAGCCGCTCACCGAACCGCGACGACTCCGGGCGCGAGCGAGTTCGTCGAACTCATCACCCAGACGATCACACAGGACATCAGCCCATCGGCACATCTGTATCTCGATGGACGATTGCTCATCACCGTCGAGCTCCAGATCGCCGTCGAGGTCACCTGCCACAACCTATGTGCCGTGGTCAGGTCAGGCGCGCTCACGGCCATCGACTTCGGAAAATGCGACGCCACCGTCTCGATCCGCACCAGCGCCGGGACGCCATTACTCAAGCGCACCCTCACAATCACATCGAACACGCAACTGCCGCTATCCCACCCCATCAGCCTGCTCAGCCCGGCCCCACGCTAGCCAACGAACCGTGCAAAGCCGATGTCAACAAAGCGAGTCTCCGGAAACTCCGGGGGCGACTCATTCGTCGAGCTGCCTTTCCTCGTGGTCATGGGTTGTCGCCGCCCTCTCACGGTGATTGTGTTGGAGATCCGCGCCATGGGTCTGACCACGGCGTCGGTCACAGCACCATCCAGGTGCGCCCATCGATCAGTTCCCGCACCGCGTCCAGATGACCGGCGTGGCATGCCGTCTCGGTGATCACGTGCAACAGCACCTCGCGCAGGTCAGCCAGCCGGAACGACCCGAAGAGGTCGCTCGGCCATCGGGCCGGCGGCGTGTCAACGGCAGTCTTCTCGATGATCGCATCCGCTCGGGTGACCTCGTCCCGATACAGCGCCAGCACCTGCGCCGGCGATGTGCCCTCGGCGAGCTGCCAGGCCGAACGCTCCAGCTGCTCCAGGCTGGTCCACGCCTCCGGCTCGTCGGCCATCACCGCGCGGAACCAGAACCGCTCAACGTCCACCGCGAGGTGTTGGACGAGACCGACGCAGCTCCAGCCCGTCGGCAACACCGGCCGGCGTAGGTCTGTGTCGTCGAGTCCATCCAAGATCCCGAGTACATGTCGTCGCTGCTCGGTGAGGGAGGACAGTAAGGCGTCCCGGGTAGCGTCCACGAGCACATCCTCCCCACCCTGGACGGTCATTAACGGAGTCTTGAAGCCGAATCTCGAGGTGTCAGGCGAGTGGTTGCCGGCATCAGAATGCTTCTCTCGATCGCTCGTCTCACGGTGAAGGGCACGGGCGGGTCACGGGTGGAGGAGGACCTTGATCGCTCGCCGCTGGTCCATGGCCCGGTAGCCCTCGGCCGCCCGGTCGAGGGGTAATTCGAGGTCGAAGACCTGGCCGGGGTCGATCTCACGGTTCCAGATCAGGTCGACCAGTTGGGGCAGGAAGCGGCGGACCGGTGCTGGGCCGCCGTGTAAGTGCACGTGGCTGAAGAAGATTTCCTGGCCCGGCAACTGCACGTTGTGCGCGACGCCCACGTAACCGATGTGGCCGCCGGGGCGGGTAGCGCGGATCGCCTGCATCATCGACTCCTGGGTGCCGACCGCCTCGATCACGGAGTGAGCGCCGAGCCCGTCGGTAAGTTCCATGATCTTGGCGACGCCGTCGTCGCCGCGTTCTTCGACGATGTCGGTAGCGCCGTACTCGCGGGCGAGCTGCTGTCGGGGCTCGTGGCGGCTCATCGCGATGATTCGGTCCGCGCCGAGTTGCCTGGCCGCCAGGACGGCCAGCAGACCGACCGCGCCGTCACCCACGACGGCAACGCTCTTACCCGGGCCGGCGTCGGCCGCGACGGCGCCGAACCAGCCGGTGCCGAGCACGTCGGAGGCGGCGAGGAAACTCGGGATGAGGTCCTCGGCTGGGACTTCGGGGGTGGCGACCAGCGTGCCGTCCGCGAGCGGCACCCGCAACAGCTCGGCTTGGGCGCCCTCTTCGCCGATTCCCTCCCCGTGGATACAGGATGTCTGGTAGCCAGCCCGGCAGATCTCGCAGGTGTTGTCCGAGGCCATGAACGAGCCGACCACGAACTGGCCGGGTCGAATCGTCGTGACCTGGTCGCCGATCTCCTCGACGATGCCCACGTACTCGTGACCCATCGGAGCCGGTCGCGGGACGGCGTCGACCCCGCGGTAGGGCCACAGATCCGAGCCGCAGACACATGTCGCCGACAGGCGGAGGATCGCGTCCGTCGGCTCGACGATC
Organism: uncultured Actinomycetota bacterium; assembly: GCA_963779485.1. Classification (GTDB taxonomy): domain Bacteria; phylum Actinomycetota; class Actinomycetes; order Mycobacteriales; family Jatrophihabitantaceae; genus CAVVJA01. The sequence goes on from CAVZYJ010000021.1 coordinate 81,509, forward strand.
CGTGGATCGCTGCGCTGCTCGACCCGGACGTCGCCAGGACCGTAGATAATGGCACCGCGCACAGTGTTCTCTCCTTCGCCCATGTGCCGGGAGGGTAGGTCCGCTCGAACTCGACCCCCGCCAGCTCCTGACGTCGTCTAGTCAATCGACCCTCGCCGCTGTGCGGAAGTCCCTGACGAAAGGGTGTACTGATACGGCACCCCAACCGCCCCCAGCGGCACGTAGTGTCGTGGCAGTGGACCGCCGCGCCGAAGTCCGCGAAGAGGTTATCCAATGAGCGGGGTCGAATTCCTGGATGAGGTCGCCGACCGACCTGCTGACCGGACGCCACCGCGACAGCGACGCTGGTGGTTGCTCGGTGGCCTGGTGCTCGCGCTGGTGGTCATCTTGGCGCTCACCCGTCCGGTCGAGCACGCCCAAAGTACGTCCGAGGCCGGGTCGACCGATGTCCGGCAGCCCACCTCTTCACCGCTGGCACCCGAGGAACAGATATGCCGCGAAGAGCCGAACTGTGCGAGCACGACGGTGGTCCCGCTTGTGCTGCGTCAGGTGATTAACCGGTATTTGCCCGGCATGGGATCGATCACCGTGCAGTCTTACTTGACCAAGAGCATCTTCGACGGCGCGACCTATCTGGTCGCGCGACGCATCGACGTGGTAGAGGGCTCGGCGACCGTGGGTATCCTCATACTCCGCGACGTCCAAGCCGACCTCGGGCCGCTCCAACCGGTCATGGCTCCGTCCGGTGTGGCATCGGTCCTGGTACGCGGTGATCCGCTCGGATACGTGGTCAATCTTCAGTATTCGGCGCCGTCGACCGTCTCGCCTTCATGGGCGCGGCTGCGAGCGCTCGCGACCGAACCTGGCCTGGAGTCCCTCTAGTAAGAGCCTGCGCCAATAGGGAATGCCGGCCGGTAGTTCGCAAAGCGCGGCGCGGCGGTTGCGCCTGCCTCCGTGCGAGTGCGCCGGCTATTTGCTGAAGCCGGCGCTCAGGCCGCTGACCATCTGTCGACGACCGAGGACGTATAGCAGCAGGATGGGCAGGAGGGTCAGGAGCACCGACGCGAGAACCGCTGGGATGTTGACGCTGTATTGGCCCTGGAAGGTCCACAGGGCCAAGGGAAGGGTGCGTTTGTTCGGGGTCTGGGTGAGTATGAGGGGGAGGAGAAATCCGTTCCAGATGGTCAGTGCGTTGTAGATCGTGACCGTGAGGAGCGCCGGCTTGGTCAGTGGAAATGCGAGCCGCCACAGCATCGCCCACTCGGTTGCGCCGTCGACGCGCATTGAGTCGAACAACTCTGCGGGCACGTCGCGGATGAAGTTCGACAGCACGAGCACCGACAGCGGGATCGCGAACGCTATCGACGGCAGTATTAGCGCCACCAGCGTGTCGTACAGCTTCAGTTTGATGATGATCAGGTACAGCGGGATGATCGTGGCCTGCAGCGGGATCGCCAGTCCCATGAGGAACATGGAGTTGGTGCCGCGCAGGAACCAGCGGTGATGGTCGCGGATGATCGCATAGGAGGCCATGAAGGACACCACCACTGCGGGCACCACGGCGCCGACGGTGACGATGACGCTGTTGACGAAGTACCGCACGAAGTCGGACCTGAGGACCAGCCGGTAGTTCTCCAGCGTGGGGTTGCTGGGCGGCACCAGCGGGTTGCTTTGGAAGTAGTTCTCCTGGGTCTTGAGGCTGGTGATCACGATCCAGTAGATCGGTATCATCACGATGAGGAACCAGATCCACGCCGCGGTGCCGCCGAGCCAGTTGAAGCGGGCGAGGCGCCGGGCGGTCGACGGGCCCGATCCGGCCTGACGCGCTCCGCTGTCGCGGGTTGCCACCGTCGCGGTGGTCACGTCAGGCGCCTTCGAGCTGGCTGGCCGTGGTGTCCCGGCCGCCCAATCGACGGAGAAGAAGTGCCAGGGCCAATCCCAGCAGGACGATGATCACCGCGATGACGCTTGCCTCGCCCATCAGGTTCGCCTGGAAGCCCTTCTTGTACATCGCCAAGGCCAGGTTGGTGGTGGCGTCGGCTGGCCCGCCTTGGGTCAGCACGAAGATGATGTCGAAGAAGGTGACCGAGCCGACGACCATCAGCGTCGACGAGGTGATGATCGTGTACTTCAGCTGCGGCAAGGTGATGCTGACGAACTGCCGCACCCGTCCGGCTCCGTCTATCTGCGCCGCCTCGTACATTGACTCTGGGATCTGCCGCACCGCTCCTTGGTAGATCAGCGAGTGGAACGGGATGAACTGCCAGGACACGACGAAGACGACGGTGGCGATCGCCAGGTTCGGCTGACCGAGCCAGTCCTGGGACAGGACATCGAGGTGCAGGCCGGCGCCGAGCCCGAAGTTGGGGTCGAGCAGCGCTTTGTAGGTGATCGCGATCGCGGCCGAGCTGAGCAATAACGGGATGAACAAAAACACCGACATGAAGGCGCGGTAACGCTGGCGGCCGGCGAGGAACACCCCTAACAGGATGCTCATCGGGGTCTGGAACAGCCAGGACAGGGCCATGATCAGAAACGTCACCCGGAGCGCGTGGGGCAGCCCGGGATCGGAGAGCTCAGCGCGCCAGCTGGTAAGACCGGACGGCTGGATGGTGCCGATGCCGTCCCAGGTGGTGAAGCTGAGCAGCAGCACCCCGACCAGCGGGATCAACCCGAAGACGACGAAAAACGCGAGCGCCGGCAGCGCGAGCCAACTCAGCGACCGCTGCCGCCGGCCACGTGAGGCGGTGGGCGGCGGCGCGGACCGCGCAATCGGCGGCGCAACCGCGGTCACTTACCAATCACCGCGTTCATGCTGCTCGCGAACTGCTGGGGGGAGATCGACAGCGCGAACAGCTTCGAGATGTTGTCCAACAGCACCTCGGCGGCGGTCGGGCTAAGCGCCTGGTCCCACGACTGCGCGAACACCTTCGCCTGGCTGGAGGTGTCGTAGATGAACTTGAGGAAAGGTGCGTCGTCTCCGGCCGAGCCGAGCTGGCTGCCGGCGGTCGTCACGATCGGCACGCTGCCGGTCTTGATCCACTCCTTCACCTCAGCATCGGCGAGCACACCGGTCTTGAAGTAGTCCAGCGCGACCTGCTTCTGCGCGTCCGATGCCTTGGACGAGATCGACAGGTACTGGCCCGGGTTGCCGACCGTATCGCTCGGGTCACCCTTACCACCGTCGACCGGCGGGAAGTTCATCCAGCCGAGGTGTCCGCCGGTGACGAAGTCGCCGCCGGAGCTCTTCATGTTGCCGTAGGTCCAGGACCCATGCAGCATCATCGCGGCCTTGCCGGTGTACAGCAGCGCCTGGTCAGCATTGGAGTCCGCCGTTATCGACGCAAAACCCTTGATGAAGCCATTGGCCTTGATCAACTTCTGGCACTCGGTCAGCCCTTGAATGGCCGCCGGGTTCGACCACGCGTTCTGTTGCCCGTCGAACACGGCCTGGAATACCTCGGGGCCACCGATGCGGTCGAAGAGAAACTCCAGCCACATCATGTTGGTCCAACGCGACTGGCCGCCCAGCGAGAACGGGGCGATGCCCTTGGCATTGATCTTCGGCACCATGTCCAGGACGTCACCCCAGGACTGCGGCGGCTGGACACCAACCTTGTCGAGCACCTTCTTGTTGTAGTAGAGGATGATCGGCTGCACCGCCTCGGCGGGCATCGCGTAGATCTTGCCGGAGATGGTGGCGGCGCCGAACGACGAGGGGAACAGCCGGTTCTTCACGTCGGGATTCTGGGCGAACCAGCTGGTGAGATCCTCGACCTGGTTGGCCTGCACGTAGCTCTTCAGGCCGCCGCCGCCCCACCCCCAGATGATCGTCGGGGCCTGCCCGGCACCGATTGCCGTCTTGATCTTCGTCTTGTAAGCATCGTTCTGGAACTCGGTGTAGGAGATCTTGCCCTTGCTACTCGTCGCGTTGAACGCCTTGACCGAGCCCTCGCGGATGCCCTGTTGCGGTTGCCCGGTCAGGAACCAGTAAGTCGCGCTGCCTGTAGCACCGCCCCCGCCGGTGGCGCTTCCGCTGCCGGTGCCGCCGGTGGGCTTGGAACTGCTGCATGCCGCGACACCGGCCAGGACCGGCACGCTGAGGGCGGCCAGACCGAGAAAGTCGCGGCGGGACAAACCATTCGATTCCACCCTGATCTCCGTCCTCGCGCGCCGCGGCCCTGCCGCGGTTGTTGGGTTGTGGGGCGCTGACGAACGCGCCGTGGGTCGCGCGAAGCTGACATCTCCGCTCGGTCACGCGGCGGCGCTCGGGACTGAACCTTGCTGGTGGGTCGAGACTGTAAGTTTTCTGAATATCGCTGTCAAGATGTTGGCCCTGCGCGGCGTACTTCTTCCATTCAAAATAAGATATCCGCTAGATTCTGGCTGTGCTGCTCGGCGATCGTAGATATGAATGAGTCCGAAATGTTCTTTAACTGTTACGAAAACTTTCCGAACTGGTTTTCGACGTAAGGACCCACATGATCAGGTCGAATCAAGCGCGGCGTGCCGCATCGGTCAACCGCAGCTGGGAGGACGCCACGCTGTCCGTCGCCGATCGGGTCGACGAGCTTATGCGGCGCATGACCCTGGCAGAGAAGGTCGCGCAGCTCGGCAGCCGTTGGCTCGGCGTCGCGCCTCAGGGGCATGGCGGCGACCACGAGTTGGATGCGGCGGAGCCGCCGGATCCGATCCTGAATGTCGGACCGTTGCAAGACGTGTTCGCTCTTGGTGGGAAGCCCTCGCTGGAGGAGGCGAGCCGGCACGGCCTCGGGCATCTGACTCGGATCTACGGAAGCGCACCGGTGACCCCCGCGCAGGGCGCGGCCGAGTTGGTGCGCCAGCAGCGCGTGGTGCTCGATGTTTCGCGGCTGGGCCTCCCCGCGCTCGTGCACGAGGAATGCCTGACCGGGTTCACCACCTACGGAGCAACTGTGTATCCGGCTGCCATCGCCTGGGCCGCGACGTTCGACCCCGCGCTGGTGGAACAGATGGCGGCGGCGATCGGGCGAGACATGGCCGCGCTCGGTGTGCACCAGGGGCTATCGCCGGTGGTTGACGTCGTGCGCGACTACCGGTGGGGCCGAGTCGAGGAGACGATGGGTGAGGATCCCTATCTCGTAGCGATGCTCGGCGCGGCCTACGTACGCGGCCTGCAGAGGGCCGGAGTGCTCGCCACCGTGAAGCACTTCGCCGGCTACTCGGCATCCCGGGCGGCGCGCAATCACGGGCCGGTGTCGATGGGGCGGCGCGAACTGCTCGATGTCGTCCTCCCGCCGTTCGAGTCGGCCGTCGTGGCAGCCGGCGCGGGGTCGGTGATGAACTCGTATGCCGACGTCGACGGCGTTCCGGCCGGTGCGGATCCCTGGCTCCTTACCGAAGTGCTGCGCGATCAATGGGGCTTCACCGGAACGGTGGTGTCCGACTACTGGGCGGTGCCGTTCCTCGCGACGATGCACCGCATCGCGGCCGACCCGACCGAGGCCGGACTCCGTGCGCTGGCGGCCGGCATCGACGTCGAATTGCCCGACACAATCGGGTACGGCGAGGGACTAGTCGATGCCGTCACCCGCGGCGACATCCCGGAAGCGCTCGTCGACCGCGCCGCGCGGCGGCTGCTGACCCAGAAGGCCGAACTCGGCCTGCTTGACGCTGATTGGACGCCCGAGGCGTCCGTGCGCGAGGCCGCGGGCATCGACCTCGACTCGCCGGAGAACCGGGCCATCGCGCGTCAGCTCGCCGAACGATCGATCATCCTGCTTGACGCCGGGACCGCACTGCCGTTGCTCGGTGCCGGCCGCGCGCAGCTCGCACGGGTGGCCGTCGTGGGACCATGCGCCGCCGATCCGCGGACGTTCCTGGGGTGCTACTCCTTCCCGAACCACGTGCTGCCACCCTTCCTAGAGACCGATCTCGGCATCGAGATCCCGAGCGCGGTCGACGCAATGCGTGCGGAACTGCCCGATGTCGACGTCGTGCACCAACCAGGCTGCGCAGTCACCGGCGCGGATCGCTCCGGGTTCGCGGCCGCGGTCGACGCGGCCCGTGACGCGGATATGTGCATCGCCCTCGTCGGCGACCGCGCCGGACTGTTCGGGCGCGGAACCTCCGGCGAAGGTTGCGACGTGGAGGATCTCCGGTTGCCGGGCCTGCAGCTCGACCTCCTCGAGGCGCTTCTCGACTCCGGTACGCCGGTCGTTGTCGTGGTCGTCTCCGGCCGTCCGTACGCGCTCGGCGACGTCGTTGGTCGCGCCGCCGGACTGGTCCAGGCGTTCATGCCGGGCGAGGAGGGCGGCCCGGCGATTGCCGGTGTGCTGTCCGGACGGATCTCGCCTGGCGGCAAGCTGCCAGTACAGATCCCGCGGCGCCCCGGCGGTCAGCCGCGCACCTACCTGCAGCCGCCGCTCGGCAGCGCCGAGAGCGCCGGCATCAGCAGCGTTGACACCACGCCGCTGTTCCCGTTCGGCTTCGGCGCGTCCTACACCACGTTCGAGATTGACGACCTGCGTTTCAGTTCCACTGAGGTGCCGACTGACGGTGAGTTCGCCGTGTCGGTCCGCGTCCGCAACACCGGCACGCGCGCCGGAAATGAGATCGTGCAGCTGTATCTGCACGATGTCATCGCGCAGCTCGCCCGGCCAGTCAAGCAGCTCGCCGGATTCGCGCGGATCACCCTCGATCCGGACGACGCCGTCGACGTCCGTTTCCGCGTACATGCCGACCGCACGGCCTATACCAACCGCGATCTCGAGCGGATCGTGGAGCCGGGCGACATCGAAGTACTCGTCGGCAACTCGTCCGCCAACTTGCCCTGTCGCGGGACGGTCCGGCTCACCGGCCGTACGCGGGTCGTCGGCCCCGACCGGCAGCTGACAACTCCCGTCGACGTGACCCAGCTGCGCGATCCCGCGACCCCGTAGCATCCGGCTGTGACTGGAGGGCCCGCGTGACCACCAATAACGAGCGGACCACTCTCGCCACGATCGCGTCGAAGGCGGGCGTATCTGTGGCGACTGTGTCCAAGGTGGTCAACGGCCGCCCGCACGTCTCACCAACCACCCGCGCGCTCATCGAGAGCCTGCTCCACGAACACGCGTACGTCACCCGCCGCACCGAAATCGTCCGCTTTCCATCGGTTGAGCTGGTTTTCCACGGCCCCCTGACGGCGTACTCGCTCGAGATCCTGCACGGCGTTCTGGTGGAAGGCGCCCACCGCTCCGTCGACGTTGTGGTCACCTTGCGGGTGCACCGCTCGCGCGGTCCTACAACGAATTCCTCGCAATGGGTGAGTCAGCTTGCCGCCGCTGGTAGGCAGGCGGTGATCGCGGTAGTCAGTGACCTGTGGGCCGCCGAACTCTCCGCACTCGCCCGGGTGCACTTGCCGATCGTCGTCATCGATCCCATCAACATGCCGCGCTCGCGGGTGATCAGCGTCGGGTCGACCAATTTCACCGGCGGGTTCACCGCGACCCAGCATCTGCTGGATCTCGGTCACCGGCGCATCGCCTATATCGGAGGGCCGGCCTCTGCGGCCTGCAACCAAGCGCGTATGCACGGCTACCGCAGCGCCATGGAAGCCGCCGGGGCGCCGATCATGAAAGGCTATGTGCGCAACGGACGGTTTTGCTACGCCGACGGCTTGACTGAAGGGGCCGCACTACTTGCCCTCGGTCGGCCGCCCACGGCGATCTTCGCCGCGAACGACGAAACCGCAGTCGGCGTGGTCGAGGCTGCCCGCATACACGGGCTACGCATACCCGAGGACCTGAGCGTGGTGGGCTTCGACGACACGGAAGTCGCCCGCCTGGCCTCGCCCCCGCTGACGGCAGTCGCCCAGCCGCTGCGCAAGATGGGCGCCGTGGCGATGCGCACGGCGCTGCGGCTGGCGGCCGGTGAACGCGTCGATTCCCACCACGTCGAACTCGCTACCGAACTCGTGGTGCGGGAGTCGACGGCACCGCCGCCCGATCCCCGATGACAGGTTCTTACGGTAGGACGTGCTGGCGCCGTCCCCAGGAGGCAAGCGCCAGCACGCTGTCGGCTAGGTCACGCTAGTTGACGGAGTAGTGGTACGGCAGTGCGGCGATGACGTCGCCGGTCGTGTTGAACAGCGGAGTGCCGAATGGCGTTGTAACCAGATTCAGTACGCCGCTGACCGTTGAGCCCACCTTGGCAGTCGGGGTGATGGTCACGGTGATGACCCCTGTGCCGCCCGGGGCGATGCGGATCGGACTCCCGGGGTCGGCGGTTGGATCCACCGCCACGATGTACGGATCACCGGTCGTGGTGACCACGGCGCCGTCGAACCCGGCCGTCATGGCATTCGCGGTGAGCGTCGTCGAACCGGCTGGCGCCCCGCCCGGGCCGTACGGGCCGATCTCCTGGACGTAGGTGAACCAGTAGCCCTGCCCGACGTAGGCGGGTGCCTGCTCGCGAACCGTGGCGGTCGAGATCGTGCTGCCGGCCTGAGCCTGCTGGAGATCGCCGAAGACGTCGATGCCTCCGGCCGGCGACTGCAGTTCCACCTGAGCCGGCACGGTGGACGCGGCCGTCAACGACATCCGCCGGGTGTCCGGTGGAACCAGGTAGGCCGGCACATCGGACAACTCGTCGACGCTGAGCGGCAGGCTGAAGGTGGAGCCGGCGAACTGCGGCGCGAGTTGCACCACCCGCTGGTCGGCCGTCCGGGCGTCGGTCTGTACGAAGATCGGCGATGGACCCGGGTTGGTCACGACGAGCTTCACCGAAACCGGCTTTCCTGCTTTCAGGGTCGCGGTCGGGCTGTTCGGCAGCTGCCCCGCGCGCTGGACGCGGATACCGTTGAACGCGATCCGGCCGGTGAAGTCCTGGCTGAACTCGTTGCCAGTGACCGGGTTCTCCACGAAGACGACGTACCGCCATCGGCCCGGAATTGGCGCCGCCACGTAGTTGCTCATACTCCGCACCTGGACGCCGGTCGGCGTCTGGTTGCTCGAGACCGACGGAACCTCACCGTTGGGATCGACGAGCGCTCCTTCGAGCAGGTCGCCTGGGTCCTTGGCCATCGTGACCGAGACGTCCAGATCCTTCTGGGCCGCCGGAACGTCGAAGGCATAGCTGAACGACTGCGCCGGAGTGAACGCGCGGGCATTGCCTCCGGTGATGGTCCCCGCGAACGTTCCCACGCCGGACGACGTCGGGATGACCGCCCGCATGATGACCGGCACCGCGGTCTGGTGACCGCCGGAGCTGGCGAGCGACATCGTGTACACCGTGTCTCCGCCCACGGCCGGGGTGGCCAGAGTCACGCGCACGACCCGGCTGGCGCCGGGGGCCAACGTGAACCCGGCTGGGCTCACCGAACCGACCGGCAATGCCCGCTCCGTGTCCGTTCGCAGGGAGACCGTGCCGGTGAAGCCGGTGGTTGCGGGCGTGTAGAGCACCGCCGTCCAGGTGCCGGCCGCGGGCCGACGCACGTCAACCGCCCCGTAGTTGGCCGGCGCGGCGCCGCCCTGCGGGCGCGTGTTTGCCGCGTAGGTTCCGTCCGGCGCGAAGAGGCTCATCCGGACGACCGGGCCGGCCTGGTTGAACGATGCGCCGCTCTTCCAGAGAATCCGGGCGTTGAGCCGGTCGGCGCCGCTCGGCACGGTGAAGGTCAGCGTCTTGTAGACCCAGGGCACGGCGCCGATCGGATACGGCGTGGTCTGGGAGCTGCTCGCATCGATCGTCGTCTGCTGCTGTTGGGTCGACAGCGACGCGTACCGACGGGTGGCGGGCACGACGGTGAGAGCCGTGCGGCCCACGTTGGTCACTGTCACCCGGCCGACCTGGTTGGTTCCCGGCGCGCCGGGAAGGGTCAGCTGGTTCGGCGACACGGCGATGTTCGGGGAGACGCCGGCCGGTACGCCACTCGCGCCGGGATAGGTCAGCGCTGCCTCGACCGCGGCGCGAGCGTCGATCTCGCCGCTACCTTGTTCGTCACCGGGCATGCCCAGGTCGTGCGCAGTGCTGGTCAGCAGCTGCTTGACGAGCGCTGGTGCCGGCGACGCGCCGCCGTGGGTCTTGCGGTAAGCCTGGATGACGAGGGCCGCGACGCCGGCGGTCAACGGGGCCGATTGGCTGGTCCCGCCGAACGACTGGATCTTGCCGAAGCCGCCACGGAAGTTCGTGCAGGCGGTGAAGTTGCCCGAGTCGTCGCAGACCGCCCAGTCGGCCTCGCCCGGGGCGGACAGATCGATGGTCCGGCCGTTTTGGGTGATGCCGGCCGAGGAGAGCGCGGAGATGTTCCGATCGAGCCAGTTGCCGTTGCTGAACCTGGTCGCCAGCGCATAGCCGGTCTGCTCGTACAGTCGCGCATCGGTAATCGCACCAGCCGAAATGAGCAGCGGACTGGTGGATGGATTACCGATGGTTCCCGTAATTCCGCCGTCCCCGGTGGAGACGGTCACGGTGACTCCGGCGGCGACAGCTTGCTCGTCGAAGACCTGGATCGTGTTGCGGGCGCCGCTGTCCGGGATGAGGTTGGCGCCGAAGGACTCGTTCAGCACGTCGACGTGCTGAACCGAAACGGCGTAGTCGATTGCCTGCAGGATGGCGGAGTTCGGCAGCAACTCGCTACCCGCTTTGAGGGCCACCATGGTTGCTCCCGGCGCCACTCCGACGATCCGGATGTAGCAGTGGACGCCGGGGTAGCTGACGACTGCCGGGTTTGCGAAATCGGCGACGTCGTAGGTCACGTTGCCCTGCGCCACAACCGCCGACGCGTCTCCGAAGGCTTCGGCGCCGCCGGTGGGTGCGTTCGGGCCGTCACCGTAGAAGTCCTGGTAGTCGACGATCGCCGAGGTGCCGTTTTTGCGAAGGAAGCCCGCATTGTTGGGGTTGATGCCGTCCGCGATAAAGGCCACCTTCACGCCGGTGCCGTCTATGCCGAGCGCGGCTGCCGTCTTGGCGTTCGGATCGTAGGACCGCACGTTCATCGTCTGCAGCGCCTCGGGCTCGAGCTGCGGCTTGGCCGGGTTGCTCGAGCACGCAGCCGGGTTCACCGGAGATGGCGCGGGAGCCCCCTGCGGCGCCGCGGCCTGACTTGCGGTTGGCGGGGCGACGCTCACGGGCTGGTCCTGGCTCACACTTGCCACCGCGGGGTCAGCCGCCAAGGCGGCGGCCTGGGTCGCGGTGACGGTGGCGGAGAAGGCATTGCCGACGGTGAAGTGCTTCAGGTCGGCTGGCGCGGGTCCGGCGAGCCGGCTGAGCACGGCCTGCTGGCTAGCTTGGGCGGCCTGTCGGCGACTCCCGATGTGGGTCTTGTTCGCGGGGGTCGAGCCGAGCTGGTTACGCAGGACGACGATGACCTTCTCGGTCGACGAGCTGGTTGGGCTCGGTGCGGCGGGGGCCGGCCCAGCCGTAGCGGCGAGGACGCCGACGACGAGGGCAACCACTACCGATCCGGCCGTAGTGAGTCGAAGCGAACGCACGTGCACTCCCTACGTCGTTGAAGGGGTCCCCACAGGGCGGCGCGGTAACGCCCGTGTGATCCTGTACCGCCGGACCGAAATGGCAATACAGGGCGGGGATTGGGCAAATGCCGAGAACCAGGCACTTCGGGCTCAAGCCCGCTGGGGTTCTCCCCTGGACTCCGGTCGGTGACGCCGGGGACCGTCCGACGCAGCGGGCTGATGGCGCGTCATGCGGCAGGCGCGGCTGACTCCGCCCGCTCGGACGGTGCGCCCGCGGCGACCGCAATGGCGTTGCGGGGGATGAAGGCCGCGACGACCGTCATGAGCACTGCGACGATCACCACCGCCACGAAGACCTGGTGGATGGCAACCGCGAGCTGGTTGGGGTTGGTGTGCGCCGACTTGATTAGCGACGTCCTGCCGCTGAGCGCCGCGTTCGCGACTGCGCCGAAGACGGCCACGCCGAGCGCGCTGCCCAATGACCGGCAGAACAGGTTCGTGCCCGTTACCACGCCGCGTTCCGCCCAGGCGACCGAGGACTGCGCGGCGATCAGCGTCGGTGCCGCGACCAAACCCATCCCGAGGCCGATGATGAAACAGGTGACGCCGACCTGGGCCACTCGCGTCGACCGATCGAGGAGCAACAACAACGCCGTTCCCGAGATCGCCAAGGCGCCGCCGACGAGCGCACAGGCCCGCACCCCGAAGCGCAGGTATAGGCGTCCGGCCTGGGACGCGGATATGGGCCAGCCCATCGTGAGCGTGGCCAGCGCGAAACCCGCGACGAGCGGGCCGGTCCCGAGAACGTCCTGCACGAAGGTGGGGATATAGGAGCTGAGCCCGAGCAGGATCGCACCCACACCGAACGAGACGAGACTGCACGTGACGAGTAGCCGGCGCCGGAAGATCCACAGCGGCAGAACAGGATCCTGCGCCCGGGTCTCGACGGCAACGAACAGGGCAAGCAGGGCGACACCGCAGCCGAGTACGGCGGCGCTAGGAGCGGACCGCCACGCCCAGGCCTGGCCGCCCTCGAGCACGCCGAGGATGAGCAGCGTCAGGCCGATGGTGAGCAAGGCGGCGCCGAGGTAGTCGATCTGCGGCCGGTTTCGCGACACCGCTTCGCGGAACCGGCGGCTGATCAGGGCGGCGGCGAGCAGGCAGATCGGGATGTTTACGAAGAAGATCCACCGCCAGGAGACGTACTCCGAGAACACGCCGCCAAGTGTCGGGCCGACGACCGAAGACAAGGCCCAGACGCTGGCCAGATAGCCCTGCACGGTGGCGCGCTCCTCGACCGAGTACAGGTCGCCGACGATCGTCAAACTCATCGGCTGGATCGCGCCGGCGCCGACGCCCTGCACGGCCCGAAAGACGATCAGCATGAGCATGCTCCAGGCGATGCCGCACATTATCGATCCGACGAGGAAGACGGCGACGCCGAAGAGGATCACCGGCTTGCGGCCGAACAGGTCGGCCAGTTTCCCGTACACCGGAACGGTGACCGCCTGCGCGAGCAGGTAGATCGAGAAGAGCCACGGGAACTGGGCAAAGCCGCCGATGCCCTTCACGATCGACGGCACCGCGGTCGCAATGATCGTCGAATCCAGCGCCACCAGGGCGATCGACATCATCAACGAGAACAGAATCGGTCCGCGCTCCGAGCGCAGACCGACATCGAGTCTGCTTACCACCGGTGGTCCACCGCTGCATCGGTCGCCGGTCCGCCGACCAGGCAAACCAGCGGACCGGAGGCGGCGACCATCCGTTAAGTGTGCGGCGCCCGGCACGGCCCAGCCGCCCAAGAGACGTGAGGATGGTCTCAACCGGCCCGCTCCCTGGCCCGAGGTGAACCGATCGAGGCCGGTGCTCGTACTCGAGGATGAAGGGATCTTGTGATATCCGCTGCGGCGTAAGCAGGTAGGCCGAGCCGCCGGACGAGGATGGTGGTTCTGATGAGTAGTCGAGGCCGATTGGCGCTCCAGGTGGTGTTGACGGCGATCGTAGTGGCGGGCCTGGCAGTGGACGCGTACGTCCATTTCCATCTGGCATCCGCGTTCGAGCAGGTCAGGACGAGCACGTTGAGCCAGGCCGACCTGTTCCGCGTCGAAGCCACGCTGGCGGTGATTGCCGCGGTGGCCCTGCTGGTCCGCCCACGTCGCTACACGGCGGCATTCGCATTCCTGGTCGCTGCGGCCGGGACAGTAGCAGTGGTGCTGTACCGATACGTCGACGTCGGAAAGATCGGCCCGATCCCGAATATGTACGACCCCTACTGGGCTCCGGCCGAGAAGACGCTGAGCGTGTTTGCGGAAGCACTGGCCGCGCTCGCCGCGCTGGGATTGTTCGTGATGTTCCACATCCGCAAGCAGAGTGCGCAGCAGCCACCGGCAGACGGGGTGTACTCGGTCGGCAGTGACCGGGCCGGGTGATCGGCGCGGCGAGAGCCGCTAGCGCCGGGACGTGTTTGTGCGCCTTGAGCGCCAATACGTCCCGGATCGAGGAGAATGGCGGCCGGAGGTTCCTCGGTGGCGCTCGTCTTCGAGCACGAGACAAAGGGCCAGCGCGTGCTGTTCGGAGCCGGCCGGGCGGCGACGAATCTCGGCACGGAGATGGCGCGTTTCGGTGCGCTCCGGCCCTTTGTCATCGCCGGCGCACGACACGACGACCTCGTTGTTCGGGCCGGATTGGCTGACGCGGCCCGGTGCGGCACCGTCGTCGAGCACGTGCCGACCGAACTGGCAGCCGATGCGCGAGCCGCCGCACACGCGGCCGGCGCGGACCTGCTCATCGCTGTCGGCGGCGGTTCGGCGACCGGCCTGGCCAAAGCGATCGCGCTGACGTCCGCGATACCGATCGTGGCGGTCCCGACGACGTTCGCCGGCTCGGAGGCCACGAACGTGTGGGGACTCACCGAGAACGGCCGCAAGCGGACCGGCAATGATCCGCGCGTGCTGCCCGCGGTGGTCGTGTACGACGCCGACCTGCTCGCCGGGCTGCCGGCGGCGCTCGCCGTCGCGTCCGGGCTGAACGCGGTTGCCCACGCGATCGACTCGATGTGGGCGCCCCGCGTCGACCCCATCGATGCGGCGCTCGCGACGGAAGGTCTGCGGGCCCTGCGCGCCGGCCTGCCGGGCGTGGTCACTGGCGATGCCGATGCGACCGAGCGGACACAGTATGGGAGCTACCTGGCCGCGGTGGCGTTCGCGTCCGCGGGGTCCGGGTTGCACCACAAGATCTGCCACGTGCTCGGCGGTGCGTTCGGCCTGCCGCACGCGACCACCCATGCGATCGTGCTGCCGCATGTGCTGGCGTTCAACGCGCCGTTCGCGGTGGCCGCCGCCGACCGTATTGCCGCCGCGCTCGGCAGCGACGACGCGTCCGACGGTCTGCGCCGGCTGCGGGTGAGTGTCGACGCGCCTCGGGCGCTGCGCGATGTCGGACTGCGGGAGGACGACATCGCCCGCGCGGTGTCGCTCATCCTGCCCGAGGTGCCGCCGAGCAATCCGCGACCGGTCGACGCCACCTCCCTGAGCGCTTTGCTGCGCGCGGCCTGGTTGGGCGCCGATCCACGGCCGACGCAGACGGAGGACGCGCCATGACCGGTATCGAAACCGATCCGACTACGCAGGGCGGCCGCGAGCAACGACTCGTCGACGCCGTCGTCGCCAGCCTGGCCGACACTCCGGACGAGCGGCTCAAGACCGTGCTCACGGCGCTGGTCGAACACCTGCACGCTTTCATTCGCGAGGTCCGGCTGACCGAGGGGGAGTGGCAGGGGGCGATCGACTTCCTCACCCGCGCCGGGCATATCACCGACGACAAGCGGCAGGAGTTCATCCTGCTCTCCGACGTCCTCGGCGCCTCGATGCAGACGATCATCGTCAACGACGACCCGACCGGGCGCACGACCGAGGCGACCGTCGTCGGCCCGTTCTTCGTCGAGAACTCGCCGCGCGTCGAGCTGGGCGGCGATATCTCCGGCGGTGCGTCCGGCGAGCCGTGCTGGGTCGAGGGCCGCGTTCTCGATATCGAAGGCCGGCCGCTCCCCGGCGCGCGGATCGAGGTGTGGGAAGCGGACGACGACGGCCACTACGACGTCCAGTACCCGGACGGCCGCACCGCCGCGCGGGGCCATCTGCTCACCAACGACCACGGCCGCTACCAGTTCTGGGCGCTTACCCCGACGCCGTATCCCATCCCGGCCGATGGGCCCGTGGGCGACCTGCTTGCCGCGACCCGCCGCTCGCCCATGCGGGCTCCGCACCTGCACTTGATCGTCAGCCATCCGGGCCAACGCACCCTGGTCACGCATATCTTCGTCGCCGGCGACGATCTCCGCTCCGACAGTGTCTTCGGCATCCGCGACTCGCTGATCGTCGACCTCACCCGCGCGCCCGGCACCGAACCGACGCCGGACGGCCGGGTCGTCGACGGGACGTGGACGCGAGCAAGCTTCGACCTCGTCCTCGCGTCCGGCCGTAGTCAGCCCGGCTTCAGTGGCGTGGGCTGAAACGCGAGCAACCGCCAGCCGCTCGGGCGGCGCACCCAGACGATGAGCGCCGCACTGTTCAAATGACGCAGCGATCCGTCGACCACGACGTCGCCGGTCATTCGGCCGATCACGATGGCGCAGTCACCGGCCATCATCGTGCGATAGATCTCGTGCTCGAGCCATTGGTAGTCGAAGTAGCCGTCGCGGACCCGCCGCAGGTAGGTCGCCTTCGTGTCGCGAGCGCCGTCGGAGTGGGTGTAGGTCAGCTCGTTGTCACACAGCTCGTCGAGCGCCGCGGCGTCGGAGTGCAGCATCGCCTCGTAGCGCCGCGCTTCCAGCTCGGCGATGACTTCGGCGTCCGTCATGCTCCGAGAGAATACGATCCCAATTGGTTGACCAACGAATTACCTCGGCGTAGAAAGCCTGACGTCGTCACCACCCGTACTCACTGGACGAGCAGGAGCCTGCCATGGTGACATCCGACCGACCCGAACGCGCGCTCCCTCCAGCGGACGCCGTCACGACCGCGCCTGGTTTCGTATTCCGAAACGCGACGGTGGTCACCGTCGATCCCGCGATCGGCACCCTCGAGAACGCGGACGTGCTCGTCGTCGGTGACACGATCGCCGCGGTCGGACCATCCGTGGACGTGCCCCCCGGCACCGTAGAGATCGATTCCAGCGGCGGCATCGTGATGCCCGGCATGATCGACACGCACCGGCACATGTGGCAGACGCTCATGCGCGGCTTCGGCGCTGACTGGACGCTCACGAACTACTTCTACTTCTACTACCTCGAGTGGGGCCAGGCGTTCCGACCGGAGGAGGTGTACGCGGGCAACCTGCTCGCCGGGCTCGACTCCCTCGACGCCGGAGTGACGACCACGCTGGACTGGTCGCATGGCCTGCGCACCACCGATCACGCCGAGGCCGGCGTCGACGCGCTCGAACGGCTCGACGGCCGGTTCGTCTTCGCCTATGGCAACCTGGCCGAAGGGCCGTGGGAATGGTCGACGCGCCCGGAGTTCCGGGACTTTGTCAGCCGCCGTCTCGACGGGCGCGGCGACATGTTGCGCTGGCAGATGGCCTTCGACGTTCCCGGCGATCCGGCGTTCCCAGAGAGTCCGGCCTTCGCCATGGCCCGCGAACTGGACACACGCGTCACCACGCACAGTGGGGTATGGGGCGCGACCTCGGACCAGAGCATCCAGTTGATGGCCGAGCACGGATACCTCACCGACCGCGTCACGCACGTCCACGTCTCGAGCCTGTCCGAGGATTCCTACCAACGCATCGCCGCCTCCGGCGGCCACGCTTCGGTGGCCACCGAGAGCGAATGCAGTGCCGGGCAGGGCTACTCGCCGACCGCGCGGCTACGCAAGTACGGCATCCCGATCTCGCTGTCGGTCGACACCAGCTCGTGGTGGTCGGGCGACATGTTCTCGGCGATGCGCGCGACGCTCAACGCTGATCGGGCCCGCGAACACCTCGAAGCCCACCGCGAGGGCCGTACGGTGATGAACCTGGCGCTGCGGGCCAAGCAGGTGCTGGACTACGCGACGATTGGCGGCGCCGCTGCGCTCGGGCTGGAAGATCTCGTCGGCAGCATCACGGTAGGCAAGAAGGCCGACCTCGTGCTGGTGCTCAACGACGACTCCCCGACGATGTTCCCCGTCCTCAACCCGGAGGGGCACCTCGTGTTCCAGGCCGGCCGTGGAGACGTGCACACCGTGCTCGTCAACGGCCGGGCGGTCAAGTACGACCACCGCCTGCTCGCCACCGACCGGCTCGAGGAGGCGCGGCGGCTGTGCGCCCAGTCGATCGAGCACGTGCGCGGCGTGCTGGGCGAGGAGGCGTGGGACGCGAAGATGCACCCCGAGCAGCCGGAGGAGGACCAGATCGCCAATCCGTACCAGTACTCGGACTTCGGCGGCACGGAGCTGGCGGCGCGCGAAGAAACCTGACGTTCGGCCCGTACCTCAGGTGCTGATGTCCGGGTACGGCAACGTGAAGTGCGTGAGCTTCGTGGCGTAGTCCAGCTGCATTGCCAACGGCTCGGTGAAGTCCCGTTCGAACATGGCGATCCACAGCGTGAGCGTGAGGAATGCGTGCGCGCCCATCTCGAAGAGCGCAACGTGATCGTGCGTGGTCAGCGCCTCACGCTCCGCGTCGGTGAATGTCAACCATGTCGACGCCTCACCGGCGACGCAGTTCAGGATCTGGTTCGCCCGCTCGACCTCCCACCAGGCCACCGTCCCGGCGGGATCCGTCCGGTAGCGCTCGACGAGCTCGGCGTCCCGGTCGACCGTGAACAGGAACTTGTTCACGAGGTACCTGCTCATTTCTCCACCCCGTTCGGGTACCACGTGAAGTAGGCCTCCATGGTGTGGAACAGGTCGAGATTGTCCGCGTAGTCGGCCTTGTTGTAACCGGCCAGCCCCATCATCAGCATGAAGTCCATGAAGCCGTGGGTGGCGTTGCCCGGCGCATGCAAGCTGTCGAGCGTCACCTCTGACAAGCAGCCGTCGAGGTCGCCGTTCGCGATCCACTCGACGGCCTTGGCGTCGAACTGCGGGTCGGGCCCGTGCGGACCGAACTGACGGGGGCCGCCGAGCTCCAACGAGAGATGGCCAGTACCGACCGCGGCGACCCGGAGGTCCGACGGCCACGCGTCGATGAGCTCGCGGAGGGTTCGGCCGAGCTTCACGAATCGCTCCGGCCGGGGCAGCGGCGGCGCGAAGATATTCGTGTAGATCGGCACGATCGGAAGGTCGTTCTGCGGGCGAACCGTGAAGATCGGGCAGGTGATCGAGTGGTCGACCCGAAGCTCGTTGGAGAAGGCCAGGTCGAACTCCCGGTCGATCGCCTCGCGCAGGATGTAGGCCGACAGCTCCTCGTGCCCCTTGAGCAGGAGCCGCGGCAGCCCGAACTCGCGTTCCTCGTTGTAGTAGTTCCCGTCGTAGTAGGGCGCCTTGCCGACCAGGAATTGCGGCATGTTGTCCAGCCACAGCTGGTGGAAATGGTCGGAGCCGACCATCACCAGAACGTCGGGGCGGGCTGCGGTGAGCGTCGCGCGGTACGCCTCGACCTTGCGCACCCACTCGGCGGCGAACGGCGGCGCCTCGTCCGGCGGTAGCTGGCTGGTCTTGTAGAAGAACGGGTGGTGCGTGGTCGCCAGGATCGCCACGAGCTTGGCCACGAGCTACCTCCTCTAGGCCGAACCGCCCAAGATCACGACCGCCGTCGACTCCATACACAGTAGGCGGTTCGCGCCGAGGCGACCGATCTACGCTGGACGGACATTTCTCCGTCTGACGGTTGGGAGCAGTGACCATGACCGCACCACCGCCGGCCGGCGTCGGACCACTCGCGGGCATCGTTGTCGCCGACTTCTCGCGCGTGCTCGCCGGGCCTTACTGCACCATGCTGCTCGCCGACCTGGGCGCCGACGTGATCAAGGTCGAGTCGCCGGCCGGCGATGACACCCGATACTGGGTACCACCGCTGCGTGGCGAGCTGGGCACGTACTACGCGGCAATCAACCGCAACAAGCGGTCCATCGTCCTGGATCTCGCCGACGCCGACGACCTCGGCACCGCGCACGCGCTGTCGGCCCGGGCGGACGTGATGATCCAGAACTTTCGGCCGGGTGGGCTGCGCCGGTTCGGGTTGGACTACGAGTCCGTCGCGGCCCGCAATCCCAGCGTCATCTACAGCTCGATCAGCGGCTTCGGGTCGGGCCACGGCGCTGAGCTCCCCGGTTACGACCTGCTCGTACAGGCCGTTTCCGGCCTGATGAACCTGACGGGATCACCGGAGGGACCGCCGTATCGCGCCGGGATCAGCGTCTTCGACGTGATCACCGGCCTGCATTCGGCGATCGGCATCCTGGCCGCGCTGCACCACCGCGACCTCACCGGCACCGGGCAGCACGTCGAGGCGAACCTGCTGTCGTCGGCTCTGTCGGCGATGGTCAACCAGACCTCGGCGTACGTGGCCGGCGGCGTCGTGCCCCAGCGAATGGGCAATGCGCACCCATCGCTGTTCCCGTACGAGCCGTTGCCTACCGCCGACGGCGAGCTCATCGTGATCGCCGGCAACGATCGGCAATTCCGCAAGCTCGCCGCGGCGCTCGGAATTGAAGAGATCGCTGACGATCCGCGGTTCGCGACCGTGCACCAGCGCAACAACAACCGCGAGCTACTGCGCCCGCTGCTGGTCGAGCGGCTGGCGATCAAACCGGCGCGGGAGTGGTTCGACCTGCTCACCGCGGCCGGCATTCCGTGCGGTCCGATCAACGACGTCCGGGGCGGAGTCGAGCTCGCCACGGAACTGGGACTCGGACCAGTCGCGCTGGCCGGGGACGTGCCCACCGTCCGGCACCCGCTCCGGTTCTCGCAGACCCCAGCCCGCCACGAGCTGCCGCCACCGGCCCTGGACGAACACGGCGACGATATCCGAGCCTGGCTCGGGCGCCCGGCGGCCGACGTTCGCCACTCCGTCAGCGCGGCGGCCGACTCGGCACCAGTGCCGTCGGCCTGACGAGACACCAACCACGACCCGGGAGGGCCATCGTGTCCGACCTGCAGTTCCCCACCTCGCTCGGCATCTCGACCCCAGACACCATCACGCTGCTCGGTCGTGATCTGCCCGGGGAGCTGCTCGGCCAGGTCAGCTTCGGTGAACTGGCCTACCAGCTGATCACCCTGCGGCCGCCCACCAAGGGTCAGGCGCGCGTGTTCGAGACCGTACTCGTCGCGCTGGCCGATCATGGCTTCACGCCGACCGCCATCGCTGCTCGGCTCACCTACCTCAGTGCGCCGGACGCAATCCAAGGTGCGCTCGCCGCGGGGCTGCTCGGCGGCGGCTCCCGGTTCCTCGGCGTCAGCGAGGACACCGGCGCATTCCTCGCCGACGCGCTCGCTACCGTCGACATCGTGCCGACGGACGAGGCCGGCTGGGATGCACTCGCGATCGCGGCCGTCCGGGTCCGCGCGGACGCTGGCGGCTACGTTCCGGGGCTCGGCCACCATCTGCACAAGTCCGCCGATCCGCGCACCGCCGTGATCATCGAGATCGCGCGCGAGGAGGATCAGTACGGGCCGCACCTCGCCCTGTTCGAAGCCGTGGGCCGGGTCGCGCCGGCCGTGCTGGGGCGGTCGCTGCCGCTCAACGGCGCCGGCACCTGCGGCGCAGCCCTTGCCGATATCGGCATTCCGCTCGGCCTGCTGCGTGGCGTCGTCCTGCTCGCGCGCTGCGCCGGGCTCCTCGGCCATCTCGCCGAGGAGATGCGTCACCCCATCGCCAACGACATCTTCCGCACCGTCGAGTCGCACGCCGCCTACGTCGACCCGCAGTATTGAGCCGCGAAGTGGTTCGCGGGCGAGGACGGAGCGGCGGCCGACGCGGCAGTCGGTGGTGATCTTGGACTTGTGGTCGCCCTGAGGCAGTAAGTCCAAGATCACGACCGAAGCGCATCGGTATTTCCAAGCGCCAGCCAGGCGGAGACAGGAATGTTCGTCCTCGGGATCATCTGAACGCCTGGGTCAGTCCGGCACCGCTCCGATCCGGGTGGCGTGCAGATGAACGCGGAGCACGCCGGGCACCGTGCGCGCCAGCGCTGTGACGACATGCTGTTCGGTGTCGCCATGCATCCGGCCGGTGATCGTGACTACGCCGTTTTCCACATGGATCCGCCAGGGCATGGTGGTGCCGTGGTATGCCATCAGCCGCGCAGTGACTTCCGCCGCAATAGCGTCGTCGGCCCGAGTGAGCGTGCGGAGCAAATCCCGGCGACTAATGATGCCCACCAGATGTGAACCGTCGACGACGGGAATGGCCCGAATATCCGAAGCGAGCATCGTCTCGGCCGCGTCAGCTGCGTCAGCGGTCTCCGGGAGGCACACCACGGTGGTCGTCATCACATCTCCGACACGGGTCGGTGGGTCGTCGGTGGGCAATTCGGCCGGACGCAGATGGCTACGCGGATCGGGGGGAAAACGATGCTTGATCAAGTCCGCCTCGCTGACGAGGCCGATCACTCGCTCGACCTCATCGAGAACCGGCAATGACGTGATGCGGTGTCGGGCCAGCAGATCCGCGGCATCCCGTACTGTCGTTTCCGGGCGCACGGTATAGACCGACCGGGTCATGATCTCGCCGATGATCATCGCCGGCCTCGCGGTTGAGGAGCTGACTCGCAATCGTTCTGACGCCAGACGTGGATCGCCGTCACGGGTCGCTGCGCGCCTTCCGCCAACGCGACCGACACCGGTTGTCGCGAACCCGGGCGGCGGTCATCGAGGCCGACGATGGCCGGTGCGGATGCGTACATGAGAGCAGGCTACGCCCGAGTCCTTGCGGCAGGTGCAGGCGCTCGAGCGATGCGGACGTTGGTCCCTTGACAGCCAGGCGTTGTGATCAAGTTCCCGCGTGGACAGGACCTTCTGCCCTGTCCACGCAGTGTTCGTCTATCCGATCGTCGCCTCGATGCTGCTATGCATTCATACTCGGAGAAGGACTGAAATGCGCCGGCCAACTGAGGAGCCTTCGTCGATGATCGAGGATAGTGTTAACCGTTTGGTCGAGCTGACCGATGACGAATGCCAAGAGCTGCTCGAATCCAGTCACATCGGACGGTTGGCCCTCATCGACGATGATGGTCCGTTGGTCCTTCCCGTTAATTACTGCATGGACGGGCGCTCGGTTGTGTTCCGGACCGATGGGGGCACGAAGCTCGACGCGGTGTCCAGCGGAGTGCCGGTGGCGTTCGAAGTCGATGGCACCGATCCGGCCCAGCGCATTGGGTGGAGCGTTCTGATTCGAGGATCCGCCGCCGCCGTCGTCGAGCCCGACGAATTGAGCCGTCTCCAACAGCTGCCGCTAATTCCCTGGGCACCGGGACGGAAACCACACTATGTGCGCATTTCCGGTGTTCCATCTGGACGGCGCATCACTCTTGCCGGGATGCCGTCGCGATGGTGGGGATAGCCATCCTCCGCGCGGACGAGGCGGCAATCGAGGCGGCGAGGTGATCGAACGTCCGCCCATTGCCCCTTGGCCAGCCGGGCGCGCGGTGGCCCGCTGCGTCCTGGTGACGTTCGAGCTACTTGCTCGCGGCCGGATTCACCTGCCGAAGGCCTCGGTGGGGCTTGAGCTGCACTTTGCCGACGGCACTGCGGCAACGGTCTACCGCGAGACGGTCGTTGATCGTCCGCGCAACGACAGATCCGGCGGTGCTGATCGTTGGATTCCGATTGCGAGCCGTGCGTGGTCGGCTGGCGCATGCCGTGTTCCGGTTCGAAAGCCTGTTCAATACGCCGCTGTTCGTCGGTTTCCCGGGATTCGTGTCCAAGCTGTGGTTGGCGCACGATTCGCGAGGCATCTACCGAGGGGCATATGAGTGGGACGGCGCGACTCTCGCCGAAGACTATGCGCGCGCCCTGTGGCGAGTGCTGGCGCTGGTATGTAGGCCGGACTCGATCCACTACGAGATTGTTCCCGGGCTGACTCGGGACGAACTTCTGAGCAATCCCGCCGTATTGACCGACCGTGCATCAACTCCGATGCGGGACTCGTTACGGCTCACCGCCGTGGTGTGACTCGGTCGTGACCACAGCCGGTCGATTAGAACGGTCGCGGCCGCCAAAGGCGCTGAGGTCCCGCAGCAGCGCAGACCTGGTCAGCTGGCCCCGCGGACCCTGGTGCGAACGTGTGTCCGGCGCAACCGAAGGCAACCCCGTCGCGTGGTTTGTTCGTCGCCGTTGCCGGGAAAGCTAAGCGTGTTCCCAGACGAGACACGATCGGAGCGAGACGATGGCAGATGAGTCCGGACCCGAGGCCGCCATGAAGGGTGTGACGGAAGACGTCAAGGGCAAGGCGAAGGAAGCGTTTGGAGCGGTGACCGACAACGAGTCCCTCAAAGCCGAGGGGCAAGCACAGCAGAACAAAGCGGACGCTGAGCGCGAGGTCGCGGCGAAGGAAGCTGAGGCCGAGAAGGCACGCGGTCAAGCCGAGGCGGCTGAGGCCGAAGAACGGTCCCACCAGTAGTCGATGGCGGTTCGTTATCGGACATCGCCCGAATCCCGGGCGGTTGCGGTGGCCGGGATCCATGGCCCGGCCACCGCTCCACGCATCGTCGACAGGCTCGATCTGGTCGGGTAACCGTCGGACGGTTCTTACTGGCCAGACTGGGGGCCAGGCGGTGTAACTGCGGAAAACGAGGGTCAACACTTCTGGTGAGGCTGCTCGTCTGTTCTGCTTGCACCAGCCCGGTTCGATTGAGGTACCGACCCCACCGAGGAGGCTCCATGTCCAGCCACACCTACCGCATGGTCGAGGTCGTCGGATCGTCTCCACAAGGAGTCGATGACGCGATCTCGAACGGCATCGCCCGAGCGAATCGCACCCTACGCAACCTCGACTGGTTCCAGGTGACGGAGATCCGCGGCCACTTGCAGGACGGGCAGATCGCGGACTGGCAGGTCACCATGAAGGTTGGTTTCCGCCTCGACGACGTGTAGCCGCAGGTCGGCGCGCCACGCCGACCTCACGCACTTCGGTCGTGATCTTGGACTTAACGTCGTCCCACGGCTGCAAGTCCAAGATCACGAATGTGAAAGATCGAAAACGCAGCGCCCGGTTGAGACGATTCCTAGGCAGCGAGGGAGAACGGAGGATAGGTGTCCGTGACCAGCAGAAATGCGTAGGCGATCACCCGTTGCCCCCACCGTAGAACACCTTCGACGAAGTCGAACATGGCCCGTGGGTACCGTCCGGTAAAGAGGATCGCGAACCAGGCAATGATGACGACTACCACAGCCGCGAACCACAGAAACAGCAGCACGATCAGGTGCGGAATGACCAGCAGCCACTTCACCAGGGGAAGCCATCGGTTCAGGTCCCGGCTCGCGTCGGGGTAGCGGTAGTCCAGGTGGACGGCTTGCTGGTCGTCGGTTGCGGGGTACCGGTCGTCCATGAGGGCAAGAAAGACGGCCACGCGACTGCTGAACCGTTGAAGCTCCAAGTTCCAGTCAAACCACCATCGCGGGTACTTCTTTCGGAACAGAATCATCAGGAGTGGGCCGAGAAACAGTAATCCTCCGGCGCCCACGACCACGTACCGCGCATTACTGCCAGCGGAGTGTCCCCAGTTGCCAACGGAAATGACGCTGGCGCCGGACACGCTCGTGAGCACGATGAGGATGGGGATCACCACGAAGATTCGAAACACCGTCGTCACGCGGTTGAGTGGCCGGTCCGGGTAATCGACCGAGAATTGCACTGGGTACGTTGCCTGAGGCAGTGACATTTCTTGTCCTTTCGTGAGTCCGCTCAGGATGTCATCAGTTGAACTGATGCCGCCAGGCCGATCTCCAGGGCGAGGCAGGTCAGGTCACGGCAAATACTGCCAACCGCTCTCATTCGTGAAACGTCCAGCCATACTGGCCACGTGCATGTGACAGGCTTGGCTTGGGCCGGCACCCGGACAGACAGTGGCACGGAGCTCGCGCTCTTCTACGAGCGTGTGCTGGGCCTGCATCCGGTGCACGTGGAGCCGGAGTTCTGGGTGTTCGAGCTGCCCGACGGACGGCACGTCGAGGTCTTCGGCGCGGGCTATCCGGGCAAGGCCCACTTCGACACCGGACCGGTAATCGGCTTCGCCGTCGATGACCTCGCCGGCGCTGTCGAGGAGCTGCGTCGGGCCGGGCGCCGTCGAGTGACCGAGCTGGCTATCAGGAGCGTCCCAAGGGTGCATGACAGGCACGGGAGGCTGAGGTGACGGAGCAGGAGCACGCCTGGGGCGGCCCGCTATGGGCTCGGTCACTCCCGCCCGGTTGTGGCGGCGATGCGGCGCCCTGTCCCTAGCCGTGGAGCACGGGGCCACTGGATACGGCTTCGAAGGCTGATCCTGGTACTGATTTCAGTTGGTCGAGATCGGCGTCGTTCCATCCGGTGTTGGTGGCGCCGGACAGGAACCAGTTGCTGCCGTTGTCGGCCACGAGCATCCCGTACCGCTGCAAGCACTCGAGCACCACGCGGGCCGCGCCGTGGAATCGGCTGATGTCGTAGCCGGCCTTGAGCCGGAATCGGGCTCCCATCGGCGGCACGTTCGGGTCGGTGGTGGAGCCAGCCTGGTGGGTGGCGGGATGGATGAAGCCGCGCTGGGTGCGTGCCACGGTGAATCGGAGCGCGTGGTTGATCACGCCGGCCTGAACTTCGTCGCGACGGACCAGTCCGGGCAGGATCGGTAGGCCAGCCGCGTCGGCCGACGTCCAGCCGTCGGGGCGCAGCCGATCGGACCGCAGGTCGAACACCGCACCGGAGTCGGCTGTCCATCCGCTGCCCGCCCGCGCAGCCCCGAACAGCTCGTAGAGGTGGCAGTCACCCGAAGCGACGAGCACGTGGCGATCGCCGCCCGCCTCGATGGCGGCGGAGGGCGGAATGGGGTACGGACCGGGGTCGCTCTCGCTGCCGTACGCGGTGAAGCGAATCGGCACCTTCGGCTGGCTGGCGGGCACGACCGAATAGGGAATGCCGTAACTGGGATTCGAACCGAAATCCGGATGGAGGTGCCCGGCCGAACCGATGCTGGCCACCCAGGTCGCCGAATGCGGGTCGACCGGGTCACGGGAAATGTCCCGGCGCCAGGCGTTGTCCGACGGGAAGAGCGCGCACCCGGCGATCGTCGCCGATCCGGCGGCCGCGATCGCGGTGAGCTCGGGGCGCGGCTACCCGGCGTCGACGTGCGGGAAGCGATCGGCGCCGGTCGGTTCGTAGCCGGGCGCGAGGTGGACGGCCGGGACGATGGTTTCTTCGTCACTCGGCTGGGCCCGCCTCGGCTCACCCTCGTTGCATTGGTCCCGATCATCGCCGACGCCGATGAAGACACCGATGACGATGTCGCGGTGACCGTATTGGCGATGCGCTGGTGGGACGACGAGCAGGCGGCAACGGTCAGCAAGACGAGCAGGGCGGACGCGAGGCCTACTCGGTGGCGGCGCATCCCGGCATCATGCCGCATCGGCGCCCGGGCTTTGACGCGGCAGCGTTCGCCCGACGGTCCGGCTAGCCAGCCGATGGCTGTCCGGTCCGCGGTTTGCGGCTGAAGGTCAGGTGGGTGACTCCGCTCGGAGAGATCACGGTCTCGACGTCGAATCGCAGCTCGAGTCCTTCCAGTCCGTCCCAGAGCCGTTCGCCGCGTCCGAGGACGATGGGGACGAGAACGATGTGCATGTGGTCGATGAGATCCGCGGCCAGGAAGTCGCGAATCGTGGACGGGCCGCCGCCGATGCGAATGTCGAGGCCGCCGGCGGCCTGGGCCGCGACCTGGAGTGCTTCGGCGGGAGCGGCGTCGATGAAGTGGAAAGTCGTGCCGCCCTCCATCGCGATCGGCGGCCTGGGGTGATGGGTGAGCACGAAGACCGGAGTGTGGAAGACCGGGTTATCGCCCCACCAGCCTTTCCATTCGTGGTCCGTCCACGGGCCGCGCTGGGGCCCGAACTTGCCGCGTCCCATGATCTCCGCTCCGATGCCGGCTCCCCAGTTGCTGGCGAGCGCCTCGTCGACGCCGTGGCTGCCGCCGGGCTGGTCCTGCATTGCCTGGAACGTTCGGGTGGCGAAGAGCCAGTCGACGAGTCGGCCCTGCGCATGTCCGAAGGGTGCGTCGAGGCTCTGTCCCTCGCCGGTGCCGAAGCCGTCCAACGAGACGGAGAAGTTGTGCACCCGAACCTGTGGCATCACTAGACCTCCAGCACACCTAGATACGCGGTACTAACGGCCAGCCGGCCGTCATTGTCGCCGCTGACGGATCCCGTCGCCGGGACAGCCTCAGGCGACATCCGCGGAGAGCGTCTGCAGCCAGCGGTTGGTTTGCCGAGGGGTGGTCAGTCGGACGACGAGCGGCCCGGGTGAGTCGCGCGCCCAGTCGCGGATCCGGGCTCGCTTTCTCGAGAACGACCGGAAATGCCACCGGATGATCGAGTCGGGGCCGAGTGTCTGACGCAGTGTTTCCCGGTTGCCGTTGCAGATTGTGCGCTGATCGACGAGCCGTCTCGCCGTTCTGCTCGTCAGCCGAGCGAGTGACAGCCAGCGTGGGTAGTCCAGCGCCACAATGACTTCGGCCCGAGTCAGCGGGATGTCCAGCCATGTGCCGTACGCAGTATCCAAGATCCACGCCGGGGCAGCGCAGATGGTCGCGATCCGATGCCGCTGTTCGTCGTCGTCGACCGGTACCCAGTCGGGCTCCCAGGTCAGATCGTCGACCGAATGCCAGGGGACTCTGGTCGATGCGCTGATCCGCGCGGCCAATGTCGACTTCCCCGACCCCGTGACTCCGTACACCAGGAATCGAGTCGGTTGCTTGGACATGTCCTGACCTAACGCACCCGTCGACGATCACGACGGGTGGCGCGCCGGTGCTGGCGCAGGCTGCGGCTGGCGTCCGATAGGTAGTTGTGCGGAAGCGACGTAGGCGACGACGACGGCGACGATCGCGAGCGGCATCACGGCCAGCGCGTCCGACGAAAGTAACAGCGTCGCCAACATGACCGACGTCAGCGGAAGTCCGAGCATGGAGACGGTCATCGCGCCGATGCCCATGGCCACTGCGGGCACCATTGGTAATCCGGGCAGGTGCGACATCGCGATGCCACCGGCGGCGCCGAGGAAGATGGCGGGGAACACCGGACCGCCCCGGAAGCTGCTCAACGACATGCCGTAGCCCAGGCTCTTGCAGGCAATCAGCAGCAGCAACGTCGGAACCGTATAGCTGGCACTATTCGCGACAAGCGGTGGGAGTGCGGACTGACCTGAGAACAACACCTCGGAGGAGCTCTTTCCGGAGATCTCGCTGTAGGCGATGGCAAGCAGGCCGACGACGATGCCGACCGCCGGGGTGAGAAGCAGCATGCGACGCTCGACGGAGGGCCGAACCAGGAGCGCCAACGCGCGAATGCCTCCAGCCACGAGTGGCGCAGCCAATCCGATCACGAGCGCCCAACCGAATTCGGCAAGGTCCGGGTGATCAAAGGGCGGCAGGTTGGGAAGTGCGAGCGAGAACGTCCCGTGCCCGGTCCAGGAATCCAGTCCGACGAAGATCAGCGATCCGACGCCCGCCGCCAGCAGGCCCGGCACCAGGATCAGGCTGAGCATCGGGCCGCCGAGGCCGGATGCCTCCATGAGCAGAAACGCGCTGGGCAACGGTGACCCGAACAAGGTGCTTATGGCGGCGAAGCTCCCGGCGGCCGCCACCACCGCGGCCACCTGCTGCGGTGCGTCGCGTCTGAGCAGTCGTATCGCCAAGACGCCGAGCGCACCGCCAATCGCGATGAGTGGCGCCTCCGGCCCGAGGACGGCACCGGAACCAAGCGTCGCGAGAGCAGCGGCCGCGATGCCCGGAAGCGTGATGGGCGTCGGAGCCCCACCAGCCTTGAAGCCGTCAGCCGGCGAATGGCCGCCAGTGCCCGGCAGGTAACGAATGGACAGCGCTACCAGAAGTCCACCGACCGCGAGTATCGGGATCGGCCACCAGGTCGGTGGCGTGCTGAAGCTGAGCCCGCTGGGAAGATCGGTGTACAGCCAGGTTTGCAGGTAGTCGACGAGGACGAGAAACCAGTACGCGGCGGCGGCGATGGGGACGCCGATGATCGCGGCCAGGACGAGCAACGCGACATACCGCCGGCTGCGCAACATTGCAGCGGCGTCGGCCGGGCCGGTGGGCGGTGCTTGCGGCCGCGCTGCGCCGCCCGCTTCGGTCACCGCCACGTCGGATTCGCCCCGTCCGCGCGGGGCAAGTAGTCGAATCGCGCCACCGCCATGCCGGACTCCTCAGTCACCGTGTCTGGACCATCATCGGGTGAGCAACCGTCTCGTGCCTCATCCTGCCCGGTTGACTTCCTGCAGCCGAAGGCAGCCTCGCGCCGGACCCGTAGGACCGATTCGCATTACGCAGTGCGATACCGTGGCGCCTTGAACGTGTTTGCGGCGCTGCGGGGGTTCTCTCCGGCCAATCGATATGGGCTGGTCATCGCACTTATCGCCGTCGCCTATGTGGTCACCGCGGCCATGCACGGATCGACCGCGCAGTCGACCGTCGTCCTCGTCCAGCTACTGACCGTATGGATTGTGTTCGGCGTATCTGAATCGCATGTGGCACGGCGCATTGCCGGGATATCCATAGTGATTGGTGCGTCGCTCACCGTCATAGCCTGGATTGCTGGCTCGGTCGGTGGTGATCGGGACGTTGTTCGTGCCCTGTTCGTCGTCAGCGCGCTGCTTTACTTCATCGCGCCGGCGGTCATCGTTCGGCATATCTTTCGTCGGAGCGTCGTAGACGGTCAGACCGTCCTCGGAGCGATTGCCGCGTATCTGCTTCTCGGGATGATGTTCAGCTTCGCCTTTCTCGCGATCAGCGCGATCCAGGTGACGCCCCCGTTCTTCGGCGAGCAAGGCCCGGGAACCCCGAGCCAGTACCTGTTCTTCAGCTTCGTGACGCTGACGACCACGGGCTACGGCAATGTGGTTCCGGCCGCCAATCCAGGTCAGACGCTTGCCGTCCTCGAGGCGATCGTCGGTCAACTGTTTCTCGTCACTGCCGTCGCCAAGGTGGTGACCGCCTGGCGAAGACCACCGGGCTTCGATAACACGTTCGGTTCCCGGGACGGTGGCTGACCGACATGGGGCGGGCGCCGGCGATATGCTCCGCGGCGTGAACGGGGCCTCGCGGGTTCGCCGACGTGGTCGGCTGGCCGTGAGCGATGAGGCCATGGGACCGGGGCCAAGGGGCGATAGATGAGTAGTGAGTCTGTCCAGGGTGGAACTGCCGGCGAGGTCGATGAAGCCGAGGAACTCGCCCAGCACGCGGCGCAGCGTGTCGTGTCAGTATTCGAGGACTTTCAGGATCCATCGCAGGAGTGGCGGCGGTTGTTCTCGGAGTTGCTGGGCACGTTCTTCCTGGTCCTGGTTGCTGCCGGTGGCGGCGTTATGGGGCAGGCGTTTCCGAATACGATCAGCCGGACCGCGGCGGTGGTGGCGCCCGGGTTGATGGTGATGGCGATCATCCTGTTCATGGGTAAGGTCTCGGGCGCGCATCTCAACCCAGCGGTGAGTATCGCCTTCGCTTTGCGCGGGGACTTTCCGTGGCGGCGAGTACCCGCTTACATCGTCGTCCAGTTGGGTGGGGCGTGCTTGGCCGCGTGGTTCGTGCAGGCAGTCATCAACGCGTCGGCTTCTTACGGCTCGAATTACCCTGCGCATTCTTACACGTCGTTCGACGCGTTCTTGATGGAGACCGTGCTGACCTTGGGTCTAGTCAGCGTGATCCTCGGCACCGCGTCCGGCGCACAGAACCTGGGGGTGTTCGGAGCGCTGGGCGTCGGCGGGTATATCGCCTTGGCCGGCCTGTGGGGAAGCCCCATCTCCGGGACCTCGATGAACCCGGCGCGCACGTTCGGTCCCGACCTCGTCAGCGCTGATTTCACCGCCTACTGGGTGTACGTGGCGGGCCCGCTTCTCGGTGCCGTGTTGGCGGTCGGCTTCGCATTCATCTTGCGTGGCCGAGGGGGCGGCCGCGCCGGTTCCGCCGCGGCCCAGGGAGGGCTGTTCACCGAGGCTCGCCATGCTGACCAGGACTGACCGGCCCGACGTCAGCGCCGATTGGTCACGATGCTCGATGGATGCGCCGCGCCGCCAGTGACGTCAACCGGCCGAGCAGCGCGCCGACCGTAGCGCCGACCACGACGTCGCTGGGGTAGTGGACGCCGGTGTAGACGCGAGAGAAGGCAACCACCGCCGCGGCCGCACGTAACGGCAACGCGGCAGTGGGAAGCACGTCTCCGACGGCCGTAGCGAACGCTGCGGCCGAGGCGGAGTGACCCGACGGGAACGAGGTCGACTCCGGCATGCTGACCCGCCGTTGCCGGGGAACACCCGCACTGTCGCGGTCCGGGCGGCTGCGCGCGCTGATGAATTTCATCGGCTGGTTGACGACAAACGAGGTGACGCCGATTGCTGCGACTCCCGTCATCGCGGCGCGACGGCCCCGGGCGCCACCGGTGACAGCCAGAATGCTCGCGACGAGGAACCAGGGCCTGGAAAAGTCGGCGAACTTCGCCAGTCGGCGCAGTGGCGCGTCGAGCTGCGACGGGGGAAGTCGAGCCACCGCGCCGTAGCAGGCTCGGTCGATTCGGCCGAGCGCGCTCAACGCTCGTACGAGACTGTCGCGTGCCGGACTGGGTGGCCCGGGTTTGACGCTGAGTCGCTCCGCGACCAGCTCTTCGGGCGGCGGGTTCGGCGGACTCTGACCAGCGTCCGACTTCTCTGTCATGACAGTCGGCCGACGGCGACGCGCCACAGCGCGGTGAGGGTGGTTCGGGATGCGACCTTGACGGTGCGTGCGGCCGGCGACATTCCCGCGCCGGGCGGTAGCCGCACGGTCAATGCCCCAGGACGAATCCGGAACTGCAGTGGCGGTTGCAGGGTGAGCGCCTCGCCGTCCACACCAATCTCTACCGGCTCGGCTGAGCGCACCTCGAAGTCAGGAGCGACCCATTCCTGCCAGCCGCCGAACTGGCGGACTTGCCCGATTGATTCCAGCGCTACGAGCTTCTGCATGTCCGTTGCGCCGCGAACCATCAGCGACATGATCCCCAGCACGCCCGCGTCCATCCGCGGCCGCGTTCCCCCACCGCGAAGATCATGCAGGTTGTAGGCATTGTTGGAGATCAAGATGAGCTGCGAGGTCAGGGACTGTTCACCCGAGGGCAGGGCGAACCTCAAGTCCATAGGGGTGGCGTCCGGGCCGATGATCGTCGGCAGCATCGTGGCCGCGGTCCGTAACTTCGCGTCCCGGTACTCAGGCGACTGAACGACCTTCGCGTACACGCCCATCGACGCGTTGTTGACGAATACCCGACCGTTCACCTCAGCCAGGTCGATCGTGCGCTCGATGCCGTCGCTATAGGCATCCAGCGCTCCGACGACATCGTCGCGATCCAGGCCGAGATCGAGGGCGAAATGGTTGCGGGTGCCGGCTGGGATGACGACGTGCGGAATGCCATACCGACTGGCCACCGATGCCACCAGCGCCTGCGAGCCATCCCCGCCGGCCATGCCAATCACGTCAGCTCCGCGGGCGACCGCGTCTTCGGCAAGTTTCAGCAGATCGGTGCCGGGCGTCAGGACGATCGGTTCGATGCCGCGCTCTCGGCACGCATCGACCAGGTGGAAGCGCTCAGCCTTTCCACCGCCGGACTTGAGATTCATGATCAACACTGGCTGCCTGGCGCGCGGCGCGGCACGCGCTCGCGTTTTCGTCGCGCCGGAGCGCAACGCGTATCCGGCGGCCGCGATGGAGACAAGGGCCAACGCGCCGCTGATCACCAGGACCCGAACGGTCTGGCTCGCGAGCATGACGATGATGAATGCGATCAGTCCACCGCCCGCGAGCACTAGGGCCAGAATGCGCACGGTTCCGCTGCGGGATATCGCGTACCACGCGCCCAGCACGATAAGGGCGAGCGACGGGATACCGATGATCAGGACGTACCACTCGTCGAAGGCCCCCAGGACGACGTACAGCACACTGAAAACAGCCGCAGCGATGGCAACGACTGCCGCTCCTCGGCGCGCCGCGGAAGGGGCCTGACGCTCTGCCGCATCTACGTTCACGACGTGTCCCTGATGATGTCCGGCTGGAAGTTGTCTGGTCGAGAGTATTTCGGATACCAAGCGCTACCCGGCACGCGCGGCTACCCGGTTAAGCTCCACGATCGTGCCGGGCTCGCCCGCTAGGGTGGGGTCAACTTACCCCCTGGTATTCCCGACTATCGGACCAACCAGGGAGCGCGTCCCATCGGCGAGGAGAGGCGTTTGTCGGCCGGCGGCCCGCACCGGGGTAAGGGGCGCTCGAGCAGGGTGTCGCATGTCTAAGCCGGTTGGATCAGCCGTGGACGTGACCGGCTAAGCCATGGCCGTGAGCTCCGAGCCGACGGCTGCCCGCCAAGGCGGTGGCATCCGATCCTTTGTTCCGGGCTGGACCGTGGCCACCACATACCAGCGGCGGTGGCTCGCAAAGGACGTGGTCGCCGGGCTGGTGTTGTCTGCCTTGTTGGTACCGCAGGGCATGGCCTACGCGGAGCTGGCTGGGCTGCCGGCGATCACCGGCCTCTACACGTCGATCCTGTGCCTACTCGGATACGCAGTGTTCGGGCCTTCGCGCGTATTGGTGCTCGGCCCCGACTCCGCTCTCGGCCCGATGATCGCCGCGACAGTGATGCCGCTGTTGGCGGCGGGCGGGGATCCGGCGAAAGCGGTCGCGTTGGCATCCCTATTGGCAATTCTCGTCGGCGTGATCATGGCTGTCGCTGGGCTGGCCAAGTTCGGATTCGTCGCGGACCTACTGTCCAAGCCGACGCAGATCGGCTACATGAACGGCCTGGCGGTCACGATAGTGGTCGGCCAACTGCCGAAGCTGTTCGGTTTCTCCGTCGACGCCAACGGATTGCTAAGCGAGTTCTCGGCGTTCGTGTCGCATGTCGACGATGATGCCAACGCGGCGGCGGCCACTGTTGGGCTCGCATCGCTGGCCGCGATCTTGCTGCTGCAACGGCTGCTGCCCAGGGTGCCCGCTGTGCTCGTCGCCGTAGTTCTGGCATCACTCGCCGTCAACGCGTTCGACCTGGAGGCTCACGGCGTCGATACGATCGGCGTCCTGCCGCGGGGTTTTCCGCCGTTCACCGTGCCGACCGCACCCTGGTCCGACGTGCCGCCGCTTTTCCTTGGCGCGCTCGCGATCGCGGTCGTTGCCCTTGCCGACACCATGTCGACCGCGTCGTCGTTCGCGTCCCGGCACGGTGAGCGGGTGCGGGGCAACCAGGAGATGATCGGTATCGGCGCGGCGAACATCGGAGCCGGCTTGTTCCAAGGCTTCCCGGTGAGCACGAGCGGATCCCGGACCGCGGTTGCCGACCAGGCCGGGTCTCGGTCGCAGCTGACCGGCGTGGTCGGCGCCGTCGTGATCACGCTGGTGATAGTGCTCTTTCCGTCGCTGATGCAGTACGTGCCCCAGCCGACCCTCGCGGCGATCGTCATGGCGGCCGCCTTCTCCCTGGTGGACATCCGAGGTACCCGCCGCCTGTGGCAGCAGCAGTGGGTCGAGTGCCTCCTGTCAATCGCCGCGCTGCTGGGCGTGGCCCTGCTCGGCGTTCTCCCGGGCATTCTCATCGCGGTCGGACTGTCGATTCTGAATGTGTTCCGACGGGTTTGGTGGCCGCACCAGGCTGAGCTTGGTCGCGTCGAGGGCATCGATGGGCTGCACGACACCGCGAGCTATCCGGAGGCCGAATTGCTCCCCGG
Source organism: uncultured Actinomycetota bacterium (assembly GCA_963779485.1). Classification (GTDB taxonomy): domain Bacteria; phylum Actinomycetota; class Actinomycetes; order Mycobacteriales; family Jatrophihabitantaceae; genus CAVVJA01. The sequence goes on from CAVZYJ010000021.1 coordinate 116,788, forward strand.
GCTGGTGGTCTACCGCTTTGACGCTCCGCTCATCTTCGCGAACGCGAGGACGTTCGGCGATCAGATCCGGGCGATCGCCGAGCGGCGCTCTGGCCTCAAGTGGATCGTGATCGCGGCGGAGCCGGTCACGGACGTCGACACGACGGCGGCGGACATGCTTCAGACGTTGGACGTCTGGCTGAACGAACGCGGGATATCGTTGATCTTCGCCGAGATGAAGGACCCAGTACGGGAGAAGATCGAGCGGTACGAGCTCACCCGAACGATAAATCCAGACCATTTCTTCCCTACCCTCGACGCCGCGGTCGAGCGGTACGTGCACGAGACGGGCACCACCTGGAAAGTGCCGGACGACGGCGGATCCGATTGATCGGCGGGCTGGCCAGGACACGAGGCCGGCACGCACTACGATCGCGCGGTGAGCAAGATCAATAATCGCGGGGGTCATGGGTCGGGCTTAGGCTAGGCCTGATCGCTGATTCCCGGTAAGTCTCTTTACGACGTGGGCTCCGCGCGGTACAAGCAGCAATACCCGGTTGGTCCGGATTGGAGGCTCAGATGAGCGACATCACAACGTCCGGCTCGTTCGCGCTCGAGGAAACGAAATCTGACCCGACGGCTTCGCCGAACACCAAGTCGTCGATCGAGGATCTGGCGGTCAACACCATACGCACGCTCTGCATCGACGCGGTGCAGGCGGCCAACTCCGGCCATCCGGGCACGCCGATGGCGATGGCTCCGGTCGTCTACGAGCTGTGGAACAACGTGCTGCGCTTCGATCCACAGCACCCGATCTGGAGCAACCGCGACCGATTCGTGCTGTCGGCCGGGCACGCCTCGACGCTGCTCTATTCCATGCTGCACCTGACCAAGGTGACCGCTGTCAACTCGGCGTACGAGGCGGTCGGCCAGTCGGCCGTGTCGCTCGACGACATCAAGAAGTTCCGCCAGCTCGACAGTCGCTGCCCGGGTCATCCCGAGTACCGCTGGACGTCGGGCGTCGAATGCACAACCGGTCCGCTCGGTACTGGCTTGGCGACGAGCGTCGGCATGGCGATGGCCAGCAAGTGGCAGGCGGAAACGTTCAACCGACCCGGCTTCGAGCTGTTCGATTACAACGTGTATGCGCTCGGCGGCGACGGATGCGTTATGGAAGGTATCTCCCAAGAGGCGGCCTCGCTCGCCGGGCATTTGCAGCTGGACAACTTGTGCTGGATCTACGACAACAACCACATCACGATCGAAGGCTCGACCCAGCTCGCGTTCACCGACGACGTCGCAACGCGCTTCATCGGTTACGGCTGGAACGTCACCCGGGTCGGCGATGCCAACGACCGCCAGATGCTCGCCCGCGCCTTCGACGTCTTCCGGCGTGAGTCGAGCCGGCCGACGCTGGTCATCGTCGATAGTCACATCGGCTATGGCGCGGCCACCAAGATGGGCACTGCAGCCGCGCACGGCGAGCCGCTCGGCGTCGACGAGGTGCGGTCCGCGAAGCGCTTCTACGGCTGGCCCGAGGACGCCCAGTTCCTCGTCCCGGACGGGGTCTACGAGCACTTCGCCGCCGGCATCGGGGCGCGCGGCCATGAGCTTCGCGAGGCGTGGAATCAGCAGTTCGACAAGTACCGCGCCGAGTACCCCGAGTTGGGCGAGCACCTCGACCTGATGCAGCGCCGCCAGCTGCCTGAGGGTTGGGACGCCGACATCCCGGAGTTTCCCGCCGACGAGAAGGGCAAGGCCGGCCGAGATGCCAGCAGCACGGTGCTGAACGCCATCGCGCCACGCGTGCCGTGGCTACTCGGCGGAGCAGCAGACCTCGCTCCGTCGACCAAGACCCGGCTGACCTTCGACGGCGCTGGCGACTTCGAACCAGCTAACTATGGCGGCCGGAACCTGCACTACGGCGTTCGGGAGCACGCGTCAGCGGCCGTCGCGAACGGCCTATCGCTGTCGAAGATCAGGCCGTACCAGTCGGGATTCTTGATTTTCTCCGATTTCGAGCGCGGCGCGATGCGGCTATCCGCGATCATGGAGATCCCGGTGATCTACATCTTCACCCACGACTCCATCGGGGTCGGCGAGGACGGGCCGACCCACCAGCCGGTCGAACAGCTGGCCTCCTTGCGCGCCATGCCCGGGATGATCGACCTGCGGCCCGCCGATGCCAACGAGGTCGCCGAGGCCTGGCGGGTGATCATGCCGTTGCGGCACGACCCGGTCGCCCTGTTCCTGTCACGCCAGCCGCTTCCCACCCTCGATCGCACGAAGTACGCGTCGGCGACCGGGCTGGCCAAAGGCGGGTACATCCTGGCCGATCCGTCGGATGGCGCTCCCGAGGTCATCTTGATTGCAACCGGCAGCGAGGTTGCCCTCGCCGTCAGCGCATACGAGCAGCTCAGCGGCGAGGGCGTTCGCGTCCGGGTGGTCAGCCTGCCGTCCTGGGAGCTGTTCGACCGCCAGGATCGGGCCTACCGCGAATCCGTGCTGCCGCCGACCATCCAGGCACGAGTCGCGGTCGAGCAGGCGACGGGCTTCGGCTGGGAGCGGTATGTCGGCTCGACGGGGGCGATTGTCGCGATGTCGACGTTCGGGGCGTCGGCGCCGCTCAAGGCCTTGCAGTCCAAGTTCGGATTCACTCCGGACGCCGTCGTTCGGATGGCCAAGGAGCAGCTGCAGCCCGCGTCGTGATCGTCGACGTCAGCGAAGTCCAGCGGCGCCACTCGGATAATCTTGTGCTGCTCCGCGGAGGTGCGCGATGAGACCTCGAATCGATGGGACGAGCTTCGGCTCGATCACCGTGGCCGGCAAGGTCTTCGATCACGACGTCGTCATCAGCCCGCGCGGCGAGGTGACCAAGCGCAAGAAGAAGCTGTCGAAGGCGATCTATGGCACCTCGCATGTGATCTCGCTGGACGAGGCGAGATACATCCAGGGCGCGGCGGGCGGAACCGGCCGCGTGATGATCGGCGCCGGTCAGCACGGCATGGTGCAGCTGTCGCCCGAAGCGGCCGAGTTCTTTGCCGGCCAAGGCTGCACCATCGTCTTGCGGCCCACCCCTGAGATGATCGAGGTCTGGAATCAAGCGAAGGGGAGCGCGGTCGGGCTGTTCCACGTCACCTGCTGACTCCGGTAGCAGCGAAGGCCGCTTTCCACCGTTCGTGCTTTAACCTTTCGCTTCCGGGCGACAGTGTCCAAGATCATCATGCTCGGCGTCAGGGATCGAGAAACGGAAAGGCGCCCCGCGCGACGTGGGCTGATGCGGGACGCCTCTCGGTGGTGCGAAGCTGGTCGGCCAGGGTTCGGCTGCCTTGCCAGGCCCGGGCCGCGTCGGCAAGTGTGTCGTACGCCACAGGACAACGCAAGTCGTCGGTACCGTTCCGCTCGCACCCAGCTGCGGACCGTGTACGACACGCCGTAGTACTGGACACGGAACCTAAGAACGCGGTAAGCGTTTCCACCTGCGGCCCTCGGCGATGACTCGGCTAGCTCTTGTCGGGGGCTGCGATAACTGCTCGACGCTACGGCTTGGGTGCGCCGCGGCCAGTCAGCCCGCGCCGGAGCGTCGGGCGTTGATCACGGATCTGACACGCCTGGTCCAGCACCGTCGTGCCGACGTGCTCAGTGCGGCAGACTTCCAGGCAGCAAGCGGCAGCTGCTGGTGGGGGATGCGCTGCCGATCCCCCGGCCGCGCATCCCCCGACAAGGAGGTCGGCACGTGAACTGGTTCTGGCACGCGCTGTGGATCTGTTTCATCGTCATCCCCGCCACGATCCTCTGGCTGTTCTCGTCTACGACATCATCTTTCGGCAGCACAAGATGGCGACGTGGAAGCGCATCGTCTGGCTGCTCGTGGTCCTGTTCATTCCGATCCTCGGTGCGCTGATCTATCTCGGGATATACGCGACCGGCCTCGGCGGTGCAGACATCAGCCTCGACCGAACGCGTTCGGAAGCATCGATCTCCGGCGACGAGTACGAGGCGCAACGGGCGCGTCTGCAGTCGGAGTCCGAGCCCCGCCATTGGTGAGCCTCGCGCTCAATGAACCGCCGCGTCGGCGAAGGCTTGCAGCGAGGGGAACTCCCAGTCCGGGAGGACATCGGCCGCCGGAGCGGGGGTCGCGCCCCATCCCGGCCGGTCGTGACGCCGGTTGATCCAGACGGTCGATAGCCCGGCCCGCTTGGCCGGGACGTGGTCGTGGTAGAGGCTCTGGGCAACGTGGAGCAGCCGACCATCGCCAATACCGAGCCGGGCGGCCTCGGCGAGCAACGCGTCGAAATTGCGGGGTGACGGCTTGTAAGAACCGATGTCCTGCGCGGTGAGGACGCTGGCGAACGTGACGCCCAGTCGACGGTTGCTGCCAACGAACGAGGCGCGGTCCACGTTCGACAGGATGATCAACCGGTAACGCGTGCTCAGCGTCGCGAGGGCGCCCGGAGAGTCGGGGAAGGCCGGCCAGTCTGGCACCGAACCGGCGAGCCGCTGCGCGTCTTCGTCGGTGACCTCCGTGTCGAACTCGCCTCCCAGCTCCCGCATGCTGCGGGCGAGGATCGCCGGGTAGCTCTCGCCCGGGTGCTCGGCCTCGGCCCGCGCCTCGTGTGCGGAATACGCCGCGAGCAAAGCCTCGTCGTCGACCCCCAATTCCCGGTCCCGCGCCCAAGGGCCAAGGACCGCGCCGAGGCCGGTCTCCCAATCGATGAGCGTGCCGTAGCAGTCGAAGCTCAGCGCGTCGAAGTCGGTCAGCTGCACGGCTTCTCCCCTCCAAGAGCTGTTGATCGAATCATGACCGACGCACAACGTCCAGCGGACGCAACCGGTCCCGGTGACCTACGCTGAGGGATGCGTCGCGGGCACCGATGGGCGGTAGTCCTGGTCGGCGTCCTTGTCCTGGCGGCGCTGCCGTGGGCCGTGAGCCGGTGGCCCGCAGCCGGTAGCGGCGCTACCGCGCCGGATCTGTTGAGCCGGGTCCAGCGCTCGTCGTCGGTGCCCTATTCCGGCTACGCCGAGTCGGTCGGCAGCGTGGCCCTGCCATCGACCGATCAGTTCAACGCGATCACCGACCTGCTCGGGGCGCGCACCCAGATGCGGGTGTGGTGGTCGAACTCCGAGGAGTGGCGCGTCGACACGGTCAGCCTCACCGGCGAGACCGATCTGCATCGGTCGGGCGGGCAGACCTGGACGTGGAACTACGAGGCCAACCGCGCGACGCTCGACGACAGCCGTCAGCCACCCACCGTTCGGCTGCCGCGCTCGGACGACCTGATCCCGCCCAACCTGGCTCGGCGGCTGCTGAGCGAAGCCAGCTCGAACGAGGTGCAACGCCTGCCCTCCACTCGGGTGGCCGGCCATGACGCGACGGGGTTACGGCTGCGCCCTCAGGAGGCCGTGTCGACGATCGACCGAGTCGACGTGTGGCTGCTGCCGAGCGGCTTGCCCGTCCGGGTCGCCGTCTACGGCAAGGGCAGCTCGACCGCGGTCTTGAGCACTTCCTTCCTGCAGCTGACCACCAGTCCACCCAAGCCGGCGGACATCGCCTTCACGCCGCCCGCGTCGGCGCGGATCAACGACTCGAACGGCCTCGACCTGCTCGGATTCATCGACATGCTGGGCAATGCCCAGCCGCCGGCGACCCTCGCCGGCCTGAACCGCAACGTGGCCAATCCACGCATCGGCGCCGTCGGCGTATACGGGCGCGGGGTCACCATTCTCATCGCGGTCCCGTTGCCGCCACGCATCGCCTACCCGTTACGGGACCAACTCGAGCAGGCCGTCGGCGCGGCCCGCACAGCCAACGGGGTGGCCATCGGGGTTGGCGTGTTGAACCTCTTGCTCGGTGATCCGGATCCCGACGGGGGAACGTGGCTGGTCACCGGAACGGTGACCCCCGAGACGCTCGCGCACGCCGAGTCCGAGCTGCCGCCGACGGACGGATTCCGGCGGTGATCCGCACCCATGCGCTGACGAAGCGCTTCGGCTCGATCACCGCGCTCGACGGCATCGACCTCGACGTTCGGGGCGGCGACATCTACGGATTCCTCGGCGCGAACGGCTCCGGCAAGACGACGACGGTGCGGATCGTGCTGGGCTTGGTGCTGGCCACATCGGGCACGGTCGAGCTGCTCGGCGAGTCGATGCCGCGTCGCGGGCAGGATCTGCTCCCGCGCGTGGGGTCTCTCGTCGAAGGGCCGGCCGCTTACGGCCACCTCTCGGGCCGGGCCAACCTGGCCTTGCTCGATGCCAGCGGTCGAGACTCCGGTCGGGAGACCCGGCGGCGTCGCATCGAGACGGCCCTGGAACGGGTCGGGCTAGCGGGTATCGACCGGCGCCCGGTGAAGGCCTACTCGCTCGGGATGCGCCAGCGCCTGGGCCTTGCCGCCGCGTTGATGCGCGAGCCCGAGCTGCTCGTCCTCGACGAGCCCACCAATGGCCTGGACCCGCAAGGCATTCGCGAGATCCGCGAGTTGCTGCTCCAGCTACACGTCGGCGGCACGACGATCTTCCTCTCCAGTCACCTGCTGCCCGAGGTCGAGGCGCTCTGCACTCGGGTCGGGCGTGCTCGATCGAGGCCGGCTCGTCGTACAGGATCAGCTGGAGGCGCTGCGGGCACCGACGGGGCGGACCATCGTGCGCACGCCGAACCCGGCCGGCGCCGTCGCCGCACTGGACGGGCGGGTCGAGTATCGGCACGGCGAGCTCGTGATCATCCGCGGCAGCGACCCGGCCCAGGTCAACGCGGCGCTCGTGGCCCAAGGTATCCCGGTCACCGAGCTCACGCGGGAACGCCACAGCCTGGAGGAGATCATCTTCCAGCGGACGGGCCCGAGCAGTGATCGAGTGGACCGCACATGATCGGCGTCGAGCTGGGCAAGCTCGCCCGTCGGCCCCGGACGTGGGTAGCCATCGTCCTGCTCGACCTCTTGCCCACGATCGTCGCCATCCTGCTCGCCGTCACCAAGATCGGCCCGCGACCGGGGCAGGGCCCCGCCTTCCTGTCAGCGGTGCTGTCGCAGGGCTCGTTGTTCTCGGTGGCGGCGCTGGCCATCGTCCTGCCGCTGTTCCTGCCGGTGGCGGTGGCGGTCATTTCCGGAGACACCATCGCCGGCGAGGCGCAGAGCGGCATGCTGCGCTACCTGCTGGCTCGCCCGGTGGGCCGAACTCGGCTGCTGGTGGCCAAGCTCGTCGCGGTGTTCGTGTTCGTGATCGTCGCGGTGGTGATCGTGGCCGGCACGGGCTACCTGGTCGGGTCGTTGCTGCTCGGCCACGAGCCGGTGACGGCCACGACCTCGATCAGCAGTGTGTCCGGAACGACGCTGACCGCGGGCCAGATCGCGGTACGCACTGTGCTGTCCATCGGCTATGTCGGCCTCTCGATGATCGGCGTGGCCGCGATGGCACTGTTCCTGTCGACGCTCACCGACTCGCCGTTGTCGGCGAGCCTCGGTGCCCTGGCGTTTCTCATCGGCTCGTCCCTGCTGCTGACGCTCGACGCGGCGCGTTCTCTCCAGCCCTACCTGCCGACCCGGTACTGGTTGTCGTTCGTCGACCTGTTTCGCGATCCGATCCAGTGGTACAACGTCGAGCGCGGCGTCGGCATCCAGCTGGTCTATGTCGTGGTGCTGCTCGGGGCGGCGTGGGCCAACTTCATGACCAAGGACGTCACGAGCTGAGTCGCCCGCAGTCCGCCGAGGTCAATGGCACCGGCTGACCGGCGGCCAGCTCGGCCCGGACGATCTGCACCACCAGCGGGTCGGTCGGCAGGTCGCCGTGACTCACGTGGGCCGAGGCGCAGACGCTCTGCACGCTCAGGTTCAGCGCCCCGGCCAGCCGGGCCGAGTCGGGTGGCAGCACCGTCTTGTCATCGGTCGTCCAGATCGACACGAACGTCGGGCCGGTCGGCGTCTCGTCGCCGGTGTTGAGCCGGTCCAGGAGCGGGCTGTCGGTGGCCAACTGCTGACAAGCGACCGGACAGCCACCCGGCGCAAGGGACCCGGCCAGGCTGGCGAGATCCGTCCCGTGCTGCGGTGCGCCCAGCGTCACGATGCGGCGGGCGACGGCGGCGCCGCCGTGGTCGCGCACCCAGAGCCGGGCGACCACCCCGCCGGCCGAGTAGCCGACGATGTCCACGGTCGCCGCGCCCGTCTGCGATCGGGCGGAGTCGACGGCCCGCGCCACCGCCGCGGCCTGCTGGTCGAGGTCGCCGGTGCCGTCGCCCGGCAGGCTCACGACGATCGCGGTCCGGCCCGCGCCATGCAGAACGTCCGCGAGCGATGCCAGCGCGCGCGTCGATCCGCCGTAGCCCGGAACCAGCAGCACCGGGCCGACGACGTCCTGCGGGTTCGTCCGGGTCGGAGCCTTGGGGCCCCGATCGAGGAGCACGGCCAGCGTCGCGGCGACGGTGGCCGCCACGACCAGCCCGAGCACGCCGAGGAGAAGTCGACGTCGGGCGGGCGCCAGTCCGGACCACACGCGTCCATCGTCCGCTCGACGACGAGCGCCCCATACCTTTCGGCACGCTCTACATTCGAACAATGGCGCGATCGGAGCAAGTTCTCAGTTATGCCAGCGGAATCTCCGAGTTACCCCTGCTGGGCGACACGATCGGCACCAATCTCGATCGGACGGTGGCGCGGCACGCCGACCGCGACGCCCTCGTGGACGTGGCCTCCGGTCGCCGTTTCACGTACTCGGAACTCGCCGCGGAGGCGAACGTCGTCGCGCTCGGTCTCGTCGACCTGGGCATCGGCAAGGGCGATCGGGTGGGAATCTGGGCGCCGAATGTCACGGAGTGGGTTCTCGTCCAGTACGCGACGGCCAAGATCGGCGCCATTCTGGTGAACATCAACCCGGCCTACCGGAGCCATGAGCTGGAGTACGTGCTGAACCAGTCGGGCATCCGCACGCTTGTCGCCGTCCCGCGCTTCAGGACCTCCGATTACGCGACGATGATCGCGGACGTCCGGCCCCGGTGCCCCGCCCTGCGTGATGTGATCTTGATCGGTGAGCCCGAGTGGGAAGAGCTGGTCACCGCCGGGCGACGCGCCGACCCTGCGCAGCTCGCCGAGATCGGAGCCACGCTGAGCTCGGACGACCCGATCAACATCCAGTACACGTCGGGCACCACCGGCTTTCCCAAAGGCGCGATGCTGAGCCATCACAACATCGTGAACAACGGGTTCTTCGTCGCCGAGCTCCAACGGTTGACCGAGCGCGACCGCGTCTGCATCCCGGTGCCCTTCTACCACTGCTTCGGCATGGTCATGGGGAACCTCGGCGCTACGACACACGGCGCCTGCATGGTTGTCCCCGCGCCGGCATTCGAGCCGAAGGCCACCTTGCAGGCCGTGCACCAGGAGCGCTGCACATCGCTGTACGGCGTGCCGACGATGTTCATCGCCGAGCTCGCCGACCCCGACTTCCACAATTTCGACCTCGGCAGCCTGCGTACCGGCATCATGGCTGGCTCGCCCTGCCCGGTCGAGGTGATGAAGAAGGTCATCGACCGAATGGGCATGCGCGAGGTGACCATCTGCTACGGCATGACCGAGACATCGCCGGTATCCACCCAGACCCGAGTCAGCGACTCGGTCGAGCAACGGACCGCCACCACCGGACGGGTCCATCCGCATCTGGAGATCAAGCTGGTCGACGTCGAGACCGGACTGACCGTGCCCCGCGGCGAACAGGGTGAGTTGTGCACCCGGGGCTACAGCGTGATGCTCGGCTACTGGAACGAGCCCGAGAAGACGGCCGAGGTGATCGACGCGGCCCGGTGGATGCACACCGGCGACCTGGCGACGATGGACGACGACGGTTATGTCAGCATCACCGGTCGCAGCAAGGACATGGTCATCCGCGGCGGCGAGAACGTCTATCCGCGCGAGGTCGAGGAGTTCCTCTACACGCACCCGGACATCCTCGACGCGCAGGTGATCGGCGTGCCGGACGAGAAGTACGGCGAGGTAGATCATGGCCTGGATTCGCATGCGCCCGGGCGCGGAGCCCCTCACGGCCGAGTCGCTGCGGGCGTATTGCGCTGGGCAACTCGCGCACTACAAGATCCCGCGCTACGTGCACGTGGTCGACGAGTTCCCGATGACCGTTACGGGCAAGGTGCGCAAGGTCGAGATGCGGGCGCGTTCGGTCGAGATCCTCGGGCTCGATTGAGCCCGATTACCGTCTCATGATCTTGGACTTGCTGCCCTGGAGCGACGATAGGTCCAAGATCACGACCGAAACGCACATACCCTGAGCCGACCTAGCGAACCGGGGTGGCCGACAGGTCCGCGCACTCCCGATCGCGCTCCCACTCGGCGTCGATCCGAGCCGCCGTGGCTCCGGTGGCCGGCACCGGCACTCCGCTGTCGTCCAGGTGCGCCGGCGCGAAGCGGGAACCAACGACACGGCCGCCTCGGAAGGTCAACGTGAGCACCCCGTTGTCGTCCTGCTCGTTGCCGAAGGACTCCCACCACAGGTAGTTCGACAGGCCGTAGGCGACGTACACACCGTCCGTTCGCCAGCCCGCGCCGAGAAGCACGTGAGCGTGCGTGCCGACGACCGCCGCGGCACCAGCAGCCGCGAGTTCATTCGCCGCTGCACGCTGATCCGCGTTCGGGCAGGTCTGATACTCGGTACCCCAGTGCAAGTACACGACGACGACGTAGCCGGCCGCCTTCGCGGCCCGCACCGCGTCCACGAGCAGCGGTGAGAAGGCATTCGCGACGCCCGGGCTACTCGGTCCGGCCGAAAAGTTCGCTAGCGTCTCCTCCCGAACCTGGGTCGCCGCGAACACCGCGAGTCGCACCCCGTTGATCGTTGTCCGGTAGGGCGCGAAGGCCTGGGCGGCGTCTGCGCCGATGCCGATCACCGGGAACTTTGCCGCGGCGATCGCGGCCAGGGTGTCCTGCAGGCCGCCCAGCCCGTAGTCCGCGCCGTGGTTGTTGGCCATGGTCGCGAGGTCGACGCCAGCGTCCCGCAGCGCCGTCAGCGCCGACGGGGGGGCGTGGAACACGAACGACTTGTTCTGCGGCGGAAGGTCCCGGCTGGTGATCGCGGTTTCCAGGTTGACCATGGTCAGGTCGGCGTGGCTCAACGCCTTGGCGGCGACCCCGAACGCCGTGGTCGGATTCTCGGCCAGCCGGGTCGCCGTCCGTTTGGCGAAGTTGACGTCCCCGGCGAAGGCGAATGTGAATTCCCCACTCGGCCGGGTCGTGACGACGCCCGGTCGACGAACAGACGTCGACGGGCTCGCCGGTGGCCGAGTCAGGCCGGCGGCGGCCGTCTGCGAGGGTGCGGCAGAAGTCGGCGCCGGGTCCGATCCGCTGGAGCAGGCGGTGAGAGTGACCGCAAACACGACGACGGCACCGACGGTGCGGGCGGAGCGAGGACGTGGACGCATCACAAGTTATCCGACCACAAGGCGAGAGGACGTCGTCAGCGACCCACCCTGGCTGCCACGATGTGGGCATGACCGGTGAGCGCAACGTCCTCGGTGGTGAGCTGGAACCGTGCGGCCTGGATCCGGTCACCGGTTTCTACCGCGACGGAACCTGTGCCACCGGCCCGGATGATGTCGGCAGCCATACGGTGTGCACCGTGGTCACCGCCGAGTTCCTGCGGTTCCAGGCCGAGACGGGCAACGATCTGATCACGCCGCAGCCGGAGTACGCATTCCCCGGGCTGCGGCCTGGCGACCGTTGGTGCGTCGTCGCTGCGCGATGGCAGCTGGCCTACGAGGCCGGCGTAGCCGCTCCGGTGGTCCTCGCCGCGACCCATGAGCGATGCCTGGATGTGGTGTCGATGGACGCGCTGCGGGAGTGCGCCGTGGACGTGCCAAGCGACCCGAGCTCTTTGCTCTGACTGGCTGGCCACGGATAAGCCGTCGGGATGAGCCGGCGCGGACTACTAGCATCGAGCGACGACAACCCACCCAGCGAGCAGGAGTCCATCGTGTCCGCCATTCCGTCCGCCGTCCCCGATATCGCGACCGTCAAGGTCGCAGCGGGCACGTCGGCGGCGGAGGCTCTGGCGGCCGCCGGGGTGCACGCCGAGGACGCGGTCGTCGTCCGGGATGTGGGTTCCGGCGCGCTGCGTGATCTGGCCTGGGTGCCGGACGCTGACGTCGAGGTCGAGCCGGTCAGCCCAAGCTCTCCGGATGGCCTGGCCGTCTTGCGGCACTCGACCGCACACGTGCTCGCCCAAGCCGTCCAAGCCTTGTATCCCGGCACCCGCCTCGGGATCGGTCCACCCATCGAGAACGGCTTCTACTACGACTTCTTGCCGGCGCGTCCGTTCACCCCGGAGGATCTGGTCGCCATCGAGAAGAAGATGGCGGAGATCGTCAAAGCCGGTCAGCGATTCGCGCGCCGGCCGATCGACGATGACGAGGCTCGCATCGAGCTCGCGCACGAGCCGTTCAAGCTCGAGTTGATCGATCTCAAGGGCTCAGCGGTCTCCGACGAGGCCGCAGTGGAAGTCGGCAGTGGTGGCCTGACCATGTACGACAACCTCGACGCCCGGACCGGTGATCGCATCTGGACCGACCTGTGCCGTGGCCCGCACCTGCCCACCACCCGTCGCATACCGGCGTTCACCCTGATGAGAACCGCCGCGGCCTACTGGCGCGGCAGCGAGAAGAATCCGCAGCTGCAACGGATCTACGGCACCGCGTGGGCCTCGCGGAACGACCTCAAGGCCTACCTCGCCCAGTTGGAGGAGGCCGCTAAGCGCGACCACCGCAAGATCGGCACCGATCTCGACCTGTTCAGCTTTCCGGAGGAGATCGGTCCGGGCCTCGCGGTCTTCCACCCGAAGGGCGGAGTCCTGCGCAAGGAGATGGAGGACTACGCGCGCCGCCGGCACGAGGAGGCGGGGTACGAGTTCGTCTACAGCCCGCACATCACCAAAGGCGTGCTGTTCGAGATCTCGAAGCACCTGGAGTGGTACGCCGAGTCGATGTATCCGCCGATGCATCTCGACGCCGAGGTGGGCCCGGACGGCGAGCTGCGCAAACCCGGGCAGGACTACTACCTCAAGCCGATGAACTGCCCCATGCACTGCCTCATCTACCGGGCGCGCGGGCGATCATACCGGGAGCTGCCGCTGCGGCTGTTCGAGTTCGGCACCGTCTATCGCTACGAGAAGTCCGGCGTGGTACACGGCTTGACCCGGGTTCGGGGCATGACTCAGGACGATGCGCATATCTACTGCGCGCCCGAGCAGCTGCGGGACGAGCTGACCTCGTTGCTGACCTTCGTGCTCGACCTGCTGCGTGACTACGGACTGGACGACTTCTACCTCGAACTGTCGACCAAGGACCCGGACAAATTCGTCGGCCGCGACGAGGACTGGGAGGTGGCGACCGCGACGCTGGCCGAGGTCGCCGCCGCGTCGGGGCTCGACCTCGTGCCGGATCCGGGCGGCGCGGCCTTCTATGGACCGAAGATCTCGGTCCAGGCCCGGGACGCCATCGGCCGATCGTGGCAGATGTCGACCATCCAGCTGGATTTCAACCTGCCGGAGCTGTTCGAACTCGAGTACCAGGGGTCCGACGGCGAGCGGCATCGCCCGGTGATGATCCATCGCGCTTTGTTCGGCTCGATCGAGCGATTCGTGGCCGTGCTGACCGAGCATTACGCGGGGGCATTCCCGGCCTGGTTGGCGCCGGTCCAGGTCGTGCTGATCCCGGTGACCGACCAGCAGGTGCCGTACCTGGAGGGGGTCGCGGCCAAGCTCGCGGATCGTGGGGTGCGGGCCGAGGTGGACGACTCCGACGATCGGATGCAGAAGAAAATCCGCACCGCGCAGCGGGCAAAGGTGCCGTTCATGCTCATCGCCGGCGCAACGGACGAGCAGGCGGGTGCCGTGTCGTTCCGCTACCGCGACGGCGAGCAACGCAACGGCGTCGACGTCGACGCGGCGGTCGAGGAGGTCGTCGACTTCATCGCCCGTCGAGTGAACGCGTCGCCGACGGCCGCCGACTTCTCGTGACTGTGCTAGCCCGCGGGCACCGACCACTGCGGTCCTGTTGTGTCCTCGTGATCGGTGCCCGCTCGTGACCGAACCCGAGGTGCGGCCGGCCGCAGACTATGCGGGCGAGCCGGACGCCTTCGGGCGACTCTGGACGCCGCATCGGATGGCATATATCCGCGGCGAGGGAAAGCCGCCGGACACGGAGGCCGGAGCCGAATGCCCGTTCTGCCGGGCTCCTACGCTTTCCGACGAGGACGGGCTCATCGTCGCTCGCGGCGAGCTCGGCTACGCGGTGCTGAACCTCTACCCCTACAACTCGGGGCATCTGATGTCGGTTCCGTATCGCCACGTGGCCGACTACACGGACCTGACGCCGGGCGAGGTCAGCGAGGTCGCGAACATCACTCGCACCGCCATGCGCGTCCTGCGGGCGGTGGCCGGGCCGCATGGCTTCAACATCGGCCTGAATCAAGGCACGGTGGCGGGCGCCGGGATCGCCGCCCACCTGCATCAGCACGTGGTGCCGCGTTGGGGGGGCGACACGAACTTCGTCCCGATCGTGGCCCACACCCGAGTGTTGCCAGAGCTGTTGTCCGAAACGAGGCAGCTGCTGGCCGATGGATGGTCATCGGGTTAGGGCGTCATTCCGCGCGGGACGGCTCCAGACCGGCTACAGTGCACAGCTGTCACGCTCAGTGCCCACGTCGGGCCGGCCCGGGATTGGTATGCGTCTTCGTAATACAGCGTCCCTGGCGGCGGCTGTGGTGCTCTCGGTAGGTCTTGTGGCGGCCGTGGATCAGTCCGCGGCGGCCGCGACGGGGGAGTCCGCGGTGTCGTCCGCCCAGCCCCGGCTGCCCGCCCGACCGCAACCGCCGGCCCCCATTCGAACCGATCGGCTGCCTCGCTCCGTGCCGACGCCGGCACCCGGCGGGCCGCGCATCGGGCATCTTGACCCGTCGTTGCAGCGCCGCGGTGGTCCAGCGGGCGAGCGCGTGCATGTCCGGATCCGAGGCGCCGACGCCCAGGCCGCTGCCGCGGTGCACCGGGTGGGGGGTCGCGTCCTCGCGCGCGTGACCGGTGAGGTCAGCGCCACCGTGCCGCGATCCGCCCTCGTCGCGCTCGCGACCAGCTCTGGAGTCAGCGAGGTGGCACCCGCCATCGCGGCCGTGCCGGACGTCGTGTCGCAAGGCGTTCAGGCATCCGGAGCCGCGACGTGGATCAACGCGACCCCAGGCACCACCGGAGCGGGCGTGACCGTGGCAATCGTCGATGTCGGTTACGAGAATCTCGCCGCTGAAGTCGCCGCCGGAGCGCTGCCGGCGGGCACGACCGTGAGCCCGCTGAACAACGGCTGCCCTGACGTCAACACCACGGAACACGGCACGGCCGTGGCTGAGATCGTCCACCAGATGGCGCCGAGTGCGAGTCTGCGGCTGTACTGCATTGCCGACACGACCGGTTTCCAACAGGCCGAGCAGGACATCGTCAGCCGAGGCATCCGCATCGTGAACAGCTCGCTGAGCTTCCCTGGCGACGGCCGCGGCGACGGCACGGGCGATTCGACGTCCGCCGCAGCCACCGTCCAGGCCGCCCGCCGGGCCGGCGTGCTCTGGGTCGCGTCGGCAGGCAACACCGCCCAGGATCACTGGAGCGGCACGTTCATCGACAGCAATAGCGACAAACTGACCGACCTCAACGGGTCGGCGCCCGCCAACGAGTACGACGCGGTTGTGGTTCCGCCCGGCCTGAGCGGGATCGCGTATCTGACCTGGGACCAGTGGCCGCAATCCTCGGCACCGGTAAGCCTTATCGGCACGCCCTACAAGTGCGATCCCGCTGGCTGCGACAGCGTCGCCCATCCGCCCGTCCCGATTTCCTGCCCGGTTCCGAACTCGTGCTCCGATGCTCAGCCGGCCGGGGCGAGCCCGGTGCTGTCGCTCAACCTGCCGAACAACACCACCTCGAACATCGAGT
Source organism: uncultured Actinomycetota bacterium (assembly GCA_963779485.1). GTDB lineage: Bacteria > Actinomycetota > Actinomycetes > Mycobacteriales > Jatrophihabitantaceae > CAVVJA01. The sequence goes on from CAVZYJ010000021.1 coordinate 132,727, forward strand.
GGGCCATCCAGGTGGGACAGCTCGGTGGCACGCCGGGTGTGCGGTACGACCTGGATTACTACGGCAGTGTCGGGCCATCCCTGTTGTCGACCGTGAATGGCACGACCGCGGCGAGAGCCGCGGCCGGCAGCATAGAAAGCCCGGCATCATCCCCGTACGCCCTGGCGGTGGGGGCGGCGAACGTCACCAGCAAGGCGGTCGAGCCGTACAGCTCCCAGGGGCCGACCATCGACCGGCGAGTGAAGCCCGATATCACCGGCTATGACGCCGTGGCCTCCAATCTCGACCAGTTCAGCAGCGGCTTCACCGGAACGTCGGCGGCGGCGCCGCACGTCGCGGGCGCCGCTGCGTTGATCAAGTCGGCCAACTCGAACCTCGACGCCGCCCAGATCCAGGCGCAACTCGAGGGGCGCGCCACCGGGCTCGCCGCGGGTGCGCCCCCGACGAACCAGCGCGGTCGCGGGCTGCTCGCGCTCGGGCCCACGCCGCCGGTCAACGCGCTGACCGGAAACGGATATCTGCCCTTGTCCACGCCGAGCCGCGCCTTCGACTCCCGCACCCGATCCGGTGGCCGCCCGCTCGGCACCGGTGAGCAGGTCTCGATAGCGCTGAGTGGTGCGCCCGCCGGCGCGACCGCTGTGGCCCTGAATCTCGCCGGCACCGGGGCGACCGGCAGCACGTACCTGACCGTCTTCCCGGTCTCCGATCCGGGCACCTCGACGCTCAACCTCAGCACGGTCGATCCGACCGCTGCGATATTCACGATCGTGCCCCTGGGACCGAGCAACACAATCCAGCTGCGCAACTCCGGCGCATCCACGCACGCGTTCATTGACGTGCTGGGCTACTTTGCGTCGAGCGGCACGCTGGGCTACACGGCGACCGTGCCGCCGACTCGGCTCCTCGACACCCGGGTCAGCCCCGGCACTCGGTTGGCGGCCAACGCGACGATTTCGGTGACGGCACCGACGAGCGTGCCGAGTTCCGCGAAAGCCCTCGCCGTCAACGTGACCGCAACGAACGAGACCGGTTCCGGCTACCTCTCGCTGTCCCCGAACGGGGCGACGACCACCTCGACGCTGAACTACTCGTTGGCGACCCGCGCTAACTCGAACATCGTCACGCTGAACAGCAGTCGCCAGTTCAAGATCTTCAACGGCGGCCCGGCGACCCACGTCATCGTCGACCTGGTCGGCTACCTGAGTGCCTCGACGACCGGTCGGTACGTTCCACTCACGCCGGTGCGGGTCGTCGACACCCGCTTCGGCAACGGCGGACGCCGCGCGCCCCTGGGCTCGTCCGGCACGATGACCGTCACAGGAACGGGCATCTTCGACGTGCCCTATCAAGCCGCGGCCGTCATGGTGGGGGTGTTGCCAGTTCCGTCGCCGAGCACGCCCACGAGCTATCTGACCATCTACCCGTCCGGCGCCCTGCCAAATACGTCCAGCGTCAATTTCAGCGGCGGCCGGTTGGTGTCCAACGGCGTGATCATGAGTCTCACCACCGGCCCGGCCAACGCGGCCCAGACGTCACAGGTGTACAACTCGCTCGGCTCAGTGGACGTCGTCATGGATCTGCTCGGATACTTCCTGCGATAGTTCGCTCGGTAACGTCCCGAGCATGACGGTCCTGCACCTGCGAGGGGTTCTGCTTCCGGACGAGATCGAGCGCGACGCGTGGCTCGTCGATGGCCGGCTGACCTTCGAGCGCTACTCCGGCGAGGCCGAGACGATCAGCCAGGATGGCTACGTTCTCCCGGGCTTCGTCGACGCGCACTGCCACATCGGCCTGTCGCCGGAAGGCCATGTACCGGATCCCGAGGGTCAAGCCGAGCAGGCGGCCCGGGATCGCGACGCCGGCGCGCTGCTGCTGCGCGATGCCGGATCGCCGGTCGACAACACCAGTGTGCAGTGGCGCGACGATCTGCCGCGGCTGATTCGAGCCGGTCGGCACATCGCTCGGCCCCACCGGTACATCCGCGACCTCGGCGTCGAGGTGGAGCCCGAGGACCTGGTGGCCGAGGTCGAGCGGCAGGCTGCGCGCGGCGACGGCTGGGTCAAGCTGGTCGGCGACTGGATCGATCGATCGACCGGAGATCTTGGTCCGGTATGGCCGGACAACGCTTTGCACGATGCCGTCGCTCGCGCCCACGACCTGGGCGTCCGCGTCGCCGTGCACGTCTTCGGTGAGGACGCCTTACCGGCACTGATCGCCGCTGGGGTGGACTCGATCGAGCACGGCACCGGACTCACCGAGGAGCTACTCGACGAGGTCGTTCGGCGCGGCCTGGCTGTGGTCCCGACGTTGATCAACATCGACAACTTCCCGAGCATCGCCGCGACCGGTGAGGCCAAGTTCCCCAGCTACGCGGCTCACATGCGCGCGTTGCATGCGACGTCGCGGCAGCGGATCCGGCTGGCGTGGGAGGCCGGAATACCGATCTACACTGGCACCGACGCCGGCGGTTCGATGTACCACGGCCTGCTGCGCGAGGAAATCCGAGAGCTCGTCGGCGCGGGCATTCCCGGCGCCGAGGTCATTGCCCAGGCGTCCTGGCGGGCGCGGGAGTGGCTCGGCCTGCCCGGATTGGTCGAGGGGGCGCCCGGCGACCTGGTCGTCTTCGACGCAGACCCACGATCGGATCTCGCGACGCTGGCCAAGCCGCAGCGGATCGTGCTGCGGGGTGCGGTCGTTACCTGAGCGGTCGAGGCGGAGTAATTCTCGACTCGGCACTCCGTAGCATCGCTGCTATGGCACGCGTGCTCACTCCGCAAGCGGAGGACTTCCCTCGCTGGTACCAGGACGTTGTCGGCAAGGCCGAGCTGGCCGACAACGGACCGGTTCGCGGCACGATGGTGATCCGGCCCTACGGCTATGCGCTCTGGGAGCGTATGCAGGCGGAGATGGACGCCCGGATCAAGGCTGCCGGAGCGCAGAACGCCTACTTCCCGCTGTTCATCCCCGAGTCGTACCTGAGCCGGGAAGCTGAGCACGTCGAGGGGTTCAGCCCGGAGCTGGCCGTCGTCACCTATGCCGGCGGCAAGGCGCTCGACGAGCCGATCATCGTCCGGCCCACGTCGGAGACGGTTATCGGGGAGTTCATGGCCAAGTGGGTGAACAGCTATCGCGATCTCCCCTTGCTCCTCAACCAGTGGGCGAACGTCGTGCGCTGGGAGCTCCGGCCCCGGATCTTCCTGCGTACCACCGAGTTTCTCTGGCAGGAGGGTCACACCGCGCACGCGACGTACGAGGATGCGCGGGCCTACGCGCATCGGATCTTGCACGACGTCTACGCCGACTTCATGATCCGCGTGCTCGCGATTCCGGTTGTCCTTGGCCGCAAGACCGCCCAAGAGCGGTTCGCCGGCGCGATCAACACCATGGCCTGCGAGGCTATGACCCGGGACGGCAAGGCGTTGCAGATGGGCACGTCGCACGAGCTAGGGCAGAATTTCGCGCGCGCCTTCGATATCGAGTTTTCCAGCGCGGACGGTCGGCGCTCGTTGGCCTGGACGACCTCCTGGGGGAGCTCGGCCCGGATGGTCGGCGGACTGATCATGGTGCACGGCGACGACAACGGGCTGCGCGTGCCTCCTGCGCTCGCGCCGACGCAGGCTGTCGTCATGGCGGTGAAGGACGAGGCCGTCGCGGTCGCGCACCGGATCGGCGACGAGCTGCGGACCGTCGGCATCCGCGTCGTCGTCGACGCCCGCACCGATGCTCAGTTCGGTCGGCGCGCGGTCGATTGGGAACTGAAGGGCGTGCCGTTCCGCCTGGAGATCGGCCCACGCGACCTCGCGGCCGACCAGGCCACCATCGTCAACCGGGTATCCGGGGCCGAGAAGGCAACGGTCCCGCTGGACGGTCTGCGTGACGAAATGGCGGCTCTCGTCACCGCCGAGCAGGATGCGATGCTGGCCGCGGCGCGCGCCGAGCGTGACGCACGCATCGTCGAGGTCACGTCGGTCGACGACGCGGCCGCTGCCGCCGCCGACGGCTGGGCGAAGATCTCCTGGAGCAAGCTCGGCCTCGAGGGGGAGGCGACGCTCGCCGGCGTTGGGGTCACGGTTCGATGTCTGCAGCGCGCCGACGGCACCGTGCCCGACGGAGACGACGAGCCCGATCTGATGGCCTACGTCGCACGGTCTTACTGAGCGCCGGGCGCCCGTAAGGTATCGAGATTCACTTGTGAGCAAAGAGGATTCAACGTCAGGTAGACGTCTGGAAACTCGCACTTGCCACAGCGCACACGAGCGAGTAGAAATTGCGCTACGCCGAACCGCAAGGGGAGGCGGGATCGAGCAGGAAGCCTAGCTTCGCTCGGCGGGGAGACCCGTTGAGAGCCGTGGGTGACGACGCGGTGGCGCAGGCGGAGTGCTCGTGAGGTCAGGAGGCGTCACAGGCCCAGACCGACCGTGGGGCCGCTCGAACTCATACTTCGAGCGGCCCCACACCCTTTGTAGCGCGTGCCCGGCGCTATGGCTGGTAGGCGCGCGGGTGAGCCACGTCACTCGTCCGGCGCGGTCCGGACTGGCTCAACGCCGGGCCGCGGCGAGCGGCCAGGTTCGAGTTCGCGCGCGCCGCATGGCAGAATGGCCCGTCGAGTACCGATTGCGGCGGAACCTTCCGCGCCCGCCCGTGATCTGTCCGCGGTACACGCCGACTTCGAGACCGGGGTGCAGCGTGTCCATCCCTGCACACGTCTGGAGCACGAACGCCTGTGGCAACAAAGATCAAGCTCATGCGCCTGGGAAAGATGCGTGAGCCGCACTACCGCATCGTCGTCGCCGACGCCCGGACCAAGCGGGACGGGCGCTCGATCGAGACGATCGGGGAGTATCACCCGAAGAGCAACCCGTCGATCATCAAGGTCGACGGCGAACGAGCGGCCTATTGGCTCGGCGTAGGCGCCCAGCCGACGGAGGCGGTCGCCGCGATCCTCCGGGCGACGGGCGACTGGCAGAAGTACAAGGGTCTGCCCGAGCCGGCTCCGCTCCAGGTGCCGGCCGCGAAGCCCGACAGGCTTGCCCGGTTCAATGCGGCGCTGGCCGAGACGTCGGGCGGCGCGTCCGACACTCGGGCGACGACGCCGCGCAAGCGCCCAGCCAAGACGGTCGAGGCCGTGGCACCCCCGGCCGACGCGACCCGCGCCGAGCGTAGCGATGCGGACGCACCCGTGACCGACACGGACAACCAGGGTGAGCGGGCGGAGAGCTGACGTGCTCGAGGAAGCCCTCGAGCACTTGGTTCGCGGCATCGTCGACCACCCCGACGACGTGACAGTCGACATGGTGAACAACCGGCGCGGAACCCGGTTGGAGGTTCGGGTGCACCCGGATGACCTCGGTCGGGTCATTGGCCGCAATGGACGAACGGCCAAGGCGCTACGTCAGGTCGTGACGGGCGTCGGCGGGAAGGGCGTCCGCGTCGACGTGATCGACGTCGACCGGCCCTGATCGCCGAGCTTGACCCCTGATCGCCGCGGAGGCTCCAAGGATGAGCGAGCCAGAGCTGGTAGCGGTCGGGCGGATTGGCCCGCCCCATGGGTTACGTGGCGCGGTGTTCGTTCAGCCGTGGACCGATGACCCGGCCGACCGGTTCGCGGTCGGTGCGCGGCTGGACACGAACCCGCGATCGGCCGGCCCGCTCGTCGTCGCCGGGCGGCGCGATCACAGTGGCCGGCTCGTCGTGCAGTTCGACGGGGTGACGGATCGCCCGGGCGCCACGGCGTTGCGCGGCGTCGTGCTGCTTGTGCCGGCTGATACCCGTCCGCCGCTCACCGACCCCGACGACTTCTACGACACGGACCTGGTCGGCCTGCAGGCCTCGACCGCCGACGGCCGGACCCTCGGACCGGTGACCGATGTGCTGCACGGGCCAGGTGGTGACTACCTCGCCGTACAGGTTGCTGGCCGCGAGCGACTCATCCCGTTCGTGGCGGCCATCGTCCCCGAAGTCGATCTCAGCGCCGGCACCGTGCGGGTCGACCCGCCCGAAGGGCTGCTCGACCTGTGAGCGCCGCGATCCTTCGACTGGACGTCGTAACCATATTTCCCGGTTACCTCCAGCCGTTGCGCGAGTCCTTGCTAGGTCGGGCGATCGATCGCGGTCTCGTCGAGCTGACCGTGCATGACCTGCGGCGTTACACCGATGACGTGCACCGCACCGTGGACGACACACCCTACGGCGGTGGCCCCGGCCTGGTGATGCTTCCGGAACCGTGGGGCCGCGCACTCGACGACATCGCCCCACCGCACGCGGCGGTGCAGCCCCGCCTCGTCGTGCCGACACCGTCTGGCCGGCCGTTCAGCCAGGCGCTGGCCGACGAGTTCGCCAGCGAACCCTGGTTGCTGTTCGCCTGTGGTCGCTACGAGGGCATCGATGCCCGGGTGGCTGAGTATGCGGCCTCGCGCATGCGCGTCGACGAGGTGAGCCTCGGTGATTACGTGCTGGCCGGCGGCGAGGCGGCTGTGCTGGTCATCGTCGAAGCCGTCACTCGCCTGATACCGGGCGTCCTGGGCAATGCGGACTCGGTCGTCGACGACTCGTTCGCTGCGGGCACTCACGGGCGGCTGGAAGCGCGCGGTATACACGAAGCCCGCGCGGTGGCGTGGCTTCGACGTGCCCACGATTCTGCTGTCGGGCCATCATGCCGCGATTGCTGAGTGGCGCGCCGAGCAGTCCCGGCGGCGCACCGCCGCGCGGAGACCGGATCTGCTGTGAGGTACCACCCGCTGCCCGTTATCGAATACCCGGGCGGTTGTGGCACCATGAGGAGGTTGTCCTCGCGACAGGCGGCGGCCCCCCGGACGTCTCGCGGGGCGCGCCCACCCCAGTACCCGGCGCCCATGACGCCGCGTGCCGCATCTTCTGTATCCGACGAAAGTGACGCGTGATGAACACCCTCGATGGTCTGGACGCCGACTCACTGCGCGAGGACGTGCCCAACTTCCGTCCCGGTGACACCCTCAGAGTGCACGTCCGGGTCGTCGAGGGCTCCCGATCCCGCGTCCAGGTGTTCCAGGGCGTCGTCATCCGACGGCAAGGGAGTGGCCTGCGCGAGACGTTCACGGTTCGCAAGGTCAGCTTCGGGGTCGGCGTGGAGCGCACCTTCCCGGTGCACACTCCGATCATCGACAAGATCGAGGTCGTGACCCGAGGCGACGTACGACGGGCGAAGCTCTACTACTTGCGTGACTTGCGCGGCAAAGCGGCGAAGATCAAGGAGAAGCGGGAGACGGTCGCCCGCTGACGCCCGCGGCGACGTACGGATGGGTGACGAGCGGCCGGGACACGATCACGCAGAAGCGTCAGATGATCCCTCTGGCGAGGGGGACAACCCGCTCGGGGACCCTCCCGGCATCGAGCGGCAGCCGGGCCAGCGCCCGGATGCCGAAGAGAATGCGCCCACGATGAGGCAGCCGCCCGGGGACGATGTCTCCGACAACCCGCTGACCGGACCGGAGTCGCGGGGCGGCCGGCACAGCCTAAGACGCCGGCCCAAGCGCCGAAAGGCCAAGGCGCCGTGGTGGGAACTTCCGGTGCTGGTCGGCGTCGCGATCGTGGTTGCCGTTCTCATCAAGACGTTTCTGATCCAGCCCTTCTACATCCCCTCGCAGTCGATGGAGAGGACGCTGCACGGCTGCGCCGGCTGCTCCGGCGATCGGATTCTCGTCAACAAGCCGATCTATTACCTGCGGGATCCGCATCCCGGCGACATCGTCGTCTTCCGCGCGCCGACGGACGTCTGGTTCAACGAGCCGTTGCCGGCCAGGCCCTCGAACCCGATCGTGCGCGGTTTGCGCTGGTTCGGCCAGCTGGTCGGCCTGGTGCCACCCGACGAGCACGACCTGGTGAAGCGCGTCATCGCCGTCGGGGGTCAGTCGGTCAAGTGCTGTGACGACGAGGGAAACGTCCAAATCAGCGACTCCGGGCCGAACGGGCCGTGGCGGTCGTTGTACGAGCCGTACGTCTCCTCGCGCCTGCCCGGGAACGAGGCCGAGTTCGGTCCGGTGACCGTGCCCAAGGGCCGGCTATGGGTGATGGGCGACAACCGGGCTCAGTCCGACGACTCGCGCTACCACTACGTCAACGACTACAAGAACGACCCGGTGCTGAGCACCGTCCCGAATGGCGACGTCATCGGCAAGGCGGTGATCATCGCGTGGCCGCCGTCGCGGTGGCGCACGCTCGGCACACCGAACACGTTCACATCCGCGACCGCGAACGCCCTGCCCGCCGTCGGGGCGGGGGCCGCGGTGGGCCCGCTGTGGTTGCTGCGGCGACGGCGCCGCGGGCCATAAGCGCGTCCGTCGGTCCATCCAGTCCCACGGTGGAAGGGATCCGTCCACGACCAGTCCTGACGCGCGTAACGTTCGCTTCGTCATGACGCAGTCCGCCCGTGCTCGCCCCGGCCGGCGTCCGGTCGCCCTTCCGTTCCGTCCGCCTCGGGTGATCGTCCGACGTGAGTCGGGCTTGGTGGCCTACGAGACCGCGCTGCGCCGAGTGGGGTTTCCGACCATCGCCGGCGCGGACGAGGCCGGACGCGGGGCTTGCGCGGGCCCGCTCGTCGTGGCGGCGTGCGTTCTCCCGCCCGGCCGTCGCGGGGAGATCGACGGGCTCGCCGATTCCAAGCTGCTGACACCTGCGGTTCGCGAGCAGTTGTACGCCGAGATCGTGGCCCGGGCGACGACCTGGTCGATCGTGGTGCTGACCGCCGCCGAGATCGATCGAATCGGACTGCATGTCGCCAACGTGGCTGGCATGCGGCGGGCGTTCGCTGCGCTATCGCCGCGTCCGACCTATGCGCTGACCGACGGATTCCCGGTTCCGGGGCTGGGCCTGCCGACGACGGCGGTCTGGAAGGGCGACGCCGTGGTCGCGTGTATCGCGGCAGCGTCGATTCTCGCCAAGGTCACCCGCGACCGGATGATGGTGGAGATGCACGCCCAGTTCCCGCACTACGACTTCGACCGTCATAAGGGTTACGTCACTCCTGAACACGCTGAGGCGCTGCAGGAACACGGTCCGTGCGCGGAACATCGAGCGTCGTACATCAACGTCCGGCGAGCGGCTGCCCTGCAGCAGTTCGCCGAGATGCTGGACAATGGCACCGCGGGGCCATCCCTAACCCGGTCGGAGCAGGAGATCGCGTGAGCAACCGCAACGAGCGAGGGCAAGCATGAGTGCCGAGGATCTCGAGAACTATGAGACCGACATGGAGCTGCAGCTCTATCGGGAGTACAAGGACATCGTCGCCCAGTTCAGCTACGTGGTGGAAACCGAGCGCCGGTTCTACCTGACCAACGATGTCGACCTGCAGCCACGGACCTCGGACGGCGAGGTGTACTTCGAGCTGACCATGCGCGACGCCTGGGTATGGGACATGTATCGGCCGGCGCGGTTCGTCAAGACCGTGCGGGTGCTGACCTTCAAGGACGTCAACATCGAAGAGCTGGAAAAGCCCGACCTCGAACTGCCCGACAAAGGCGGCTTCGGCAGCTGACGGACGCTGTCAAATCCGTTATCCACACCCGCCTGGTTATCCACAGTTCGCTCTGACGCGTCCCGGGAGCGCCCCGCTCGGGCCACCCTCGGGTCATGCACGCGAAGGACGCGGTCGGTCGGTACGGCGAGCAGCTTGCCGCGCATCACCTGCGCGGCGCCGGGCTTACCCTTCTCGCCCGCAACTGGCGCTGCCCTGAGGGTGAGCTCGACATCGTCGCCCGCGAGGGTGACGTGCTGGTGTTCTGCGAGGTGAAGACGCGATCCTCCGCCGCGTTCGGCTGGCCGGCCGAGGCCGTCGGTGGCGCCAAGGCGGCCCGGTTGCGGCGGCTGGCCGCCTGTTATCTCGCCGAGCAGCGCCCGATGTCACCTCGCGGCTTCTGGCCAGCCATTCGCTTCGACGTGGTGAGCGTGATCCATCGGCAATCGGGCGTCGCCCAGGTCGAGCACCTGCGCGGGGTGTTGTAAATGGCAATCGCGCGGACGCTCGGGGTTGCGCTCACCGGCCTCGCCGGCCAGGTGGTCGAGGTCCAGGCTGATCTGTCCGCGGGGCTGCCGGGGCTCACGTTCACCGGTCTCCCGGACATGTCCGTCGTCGAGGCGCGGGACCGCATTCGGGCGGCTGTGCTGAACTCGGGGTCCGTGTGGCCGAACCGCCGGATCACGCTCGCACTCCTGCCGGCCGATGTGCGCAAGGTGGGATCGCGGTTCGACCTGGCCATGGCGATCGCCATCCTGGGCGCGGCCGGGCGGGTGGCGGGCGAGGCGATCGCCGACGTGGTGTGGATCGCCGAGCTCGGCCTGGACGGCTGCCTGCGAGCGGTGCGCGGCGTCCTGCCCGCCATGATCGCCGCTCGCCGCGCCGGCGTGCGGCGTGTGGTCGTCGCGACTGCCAACGCCGCTGAGGCCACGTTGGTCGACGCCGTCGACGTACGCGCGGCCGACAACCTGGCTCAAGTGCTCGGCTGGCTGCAGGGTGCCGGGCCGCCGTTGCCAGCGGCCCAGTCGAGCCCGAACGCCGGAGTCGACGGTCGCGCTCCGGACCTGGCCGACATTGCGGGCCAGTCGGCCGCCAAGCGAGCACTCGAAGTCTGCGCCGCGGGCGGCCACAACCTCTATCTCGTCGGTGCCGCCGGCGCCGGCAAGAGCATGCTGGCCGAGCGCTTGCCCGGCCTGCTGCCGGCGCTCGAGGACGACGTCGCGCTGGAAGTCACCGCGGTGCACTCGGTCGCCGGCCTGCTGCCGCCCCGCGCCCAACTCGTCCGACGACCGCCGTTGCAGGCGCCGCATCACACCGCATCGGCAGCGGCATTGGTGGGCGGCGGATCGGGCATCGCCTCGCCGGGCGCGATCTCCTTGGCGCACGGGGGCGTTCTCTTCCTGGACGAGGCCGCGGAGTTCAGCCCAGCGGTTCTGGAGGCGCTCCGACAACCCATCGAAAGCGGACAGATCGTGCTGCACCGCAGCGGCGGCGCGGTGTGCTACCCGGCCCGGTTCCAGCTCGTGCTGGCCGCCAACGCGTGCCCATGCGGGCAGCCGGCCCGGCTGTGTAGCTGCGCATCCACGGCCCGCCGGCGCTACCAGCACCGGTTGTCCGGGCCGCTGCTCGACCGGGTCGACCTCCGGGTCGCGATCGAGCCGGTGTCGCACGCCGACCTGCTCGGTGAGGTCGACGGTCGCGAGACGTCGACGACCGTGGCGCTGCGGGTGAGCCAGGCGCGGGCCGTGGCCGCCGAACGCTGGTCGGGGTGCGGCTGGCGACTGAATGCCGAGGTACCCGGCAGCGCGCTGCGGCATCGCCCGTGGCGACTGCCGCGAGAGGTGCTGCGCCAGGCCGAGACCGGCCTGAACCAAGGACAGCTGAGCGTCCGCGGGTTCGACCGGATATTGCGCCTGGCCTGGACCGTCGCCGATCTTTCGGGCCACCCGGCACCGGACGCCGGCGATGTGGCCGAGGCCATGTACTTTCGTCTCGGCTGGGACGAGTCATGGGCGGCCTGAGCGAAGTGGCGCAGGACGCCGAACAGTGGCAAGGCCCGCGATCGTCGCGATCGTCGTGCGGTCCGGAAGCGTTGTCTCAGGTTCCACGGTCGGAATCGGCGTCCGACCGCCGAGCTCTCGTCGGAGCGGCGGTTTCGGATCGAGCAGCCGAGCCGCGAGCGTCCGGCGGCGACGAAGGAGGCGTTCGTCGCTCGCGGCAGCGGGCCGTCGGTGACGCCCCCTGGCGCTCGGGCCGAGGCCGGGTGCGCTTGCCCGACGAGGCGGTCCGGTGAGTGCGCTCGCCGTCGACGAGACGGTCCTGTTGGCCCGGGCTTATCTCAGCCGGGTTGCCGAGCCGGCGAGCATCCCGGTCTGGGACTTGGTGCGCCGCCAGGGCCCGGTTGCAGCGGCCGAGTCCATCCGAGCGGGCGAGGTCCCGCCCGATGTAGCGCGCGCCACCGCGGCCCGACGAACATCCGTTCACGAAGGCGACGACATCGCCGCAGCCCGGCGATGCGGCATCCGGCTGATCGTGCCCGAGGGCTCGGAGTGGCCACACTTCGCGTTCGCTCCGCTCGAGGCGGTAGCCCTTACTCGGTTGGCGGCCTATCGAGCGGGGGAGCGCACGCAGCGACCGGGTGGCGAACCGATTCCGCCGCTCGCGCTGTGGGCGCGGGGGTCGGGCGACCTGTCGTGTGCCGCGGTCCGCGCCGTCGCCATCGTCGGTTCCCGCTCGGCCAGCAGCTACGGGGAGCACGTCACGGCGGAGCTCGCCTTTGGCCTGGCCCGTCGTGACGTCGTGGTTGTGTCCGGTGGAGCATTCGGGATCGATGCCACGGCCCACCGCAGCGCCCTCGCGGCCGAGGGAAGCACGACGATCGTCTCGGCCAGCGGCATCGACCGGCCGTATCCCGCCGCGAACGCGGCGCTGTTCGAACGGGCCGCGGTCCACGGCCTGGTCGTTTCGGAAAGCCCGCCCGGGTCAGCGCCCCACCGCCACCGCTTCCTGACTCGCAACCGTTTGATCGCCGCGTTGTCCGCCGGCACCGTGGTTACCGAGGCGGCCGCGCGTTCGGGTGCGCTCAACACGGCTACCCATTGCATCCGGCTGGCTCGGCCGCTGATGGCGGTCCCCGGACCGGTGACGTCCGCCATGTCCGTCGGTTGTCACCGGCTGCTGCGGCAGGATTCGGCGCCGGCATTGCTCGTGACCTCGGTCGAGGACGTCTTGGCCGTCGTCGGTTCCATCGGGGAGGGCCTCGACACGACCGTCGCGTCGATGTCCACGGCACCGCAGGTCGACGACCTGCGAGGCACTCTCGACCAACTCGATCCGATGGCCCGACGCGTGTTCGACGGCCTGCCGGCCCGAGGCGCCACGAGTGAGGACGAGGTGGCGTTACGCAGTGGCGTGAGCCCGGTGGAGGTCATGCGTGCGCTGCCGGCTCTTCGTATCGCTGGTCTTATCGAGGCCGGCCCCGACGGCCTGCGGATCTCGCCCACCTTTCGCCAGCGCACCGCTCGGTCGTGAACGCGGACCCGCCAATGGAACGGCCGCCCACTCACACCAACGCGCCGCGTGCTTGTGGGCGTCGCCCGGCCCGCCACCCGTTCTGCCGGCCACTTTCGGCCAACGCGCAGCGTGGTCGTGAGCGTGGGCCGCCGTTCGACCGGCTGGCGCGACCTGACCTCGGCGCGGCCGGGCGCGCCGGCTTGACTCGATGCGGCGCCTGCCGCACGGTCGTGCCGTGCCTACGGTGCCACGCGAGCCGCAGCAAGGGATATCGCGATCCGACGAGCCTCCGCAACCGGGCAACGTCACGCGTGACGTCGGCTTGACCCCGCAGACGCCCGCCGCGGCCGGACTTGCCGCGACCCGAAACGTTCTCGGAACCCGAGGGGCGGCCGCCGCTACTCGAGGGGGCGCCGCTACTCGAGGGGTTGCCGCGACGATGGAGGGTCTGCCCGAGCTGATGCGCCGTGCGGTCGGTGATTTCGAGCGATATCTAGCCTTGGAGCGCAACCGCTCGGCTCATACGGTTCGCGCGTACGTCGGCGACATCGTGAGCCTGCTGGGCCACGCCGCCGCTCTGGGCGCTCGGTCGGTCGCGGATCTTGATCTGGCCGTGCTGCGCGGGTGGCTAGCCCGGCAGCGGCGTGCCGGAGCCGCTCGGACGACGTTGGCGAGGCGCGCCGCGGCCGCCCGCACGTTCACCGAGTGGGCGCGAATGGCCGGCTTGGCCGACGACGACCCGGGCCGTGCACTGTCGAGCCCGCGGTCGCATCGCACACTCCCACCGGTCCTCGGCCACGACGAGGCGATAGCTCTGATGAACGACCGCAACCGGTCCGGGCACGACCCGCAACCAGTTGACGAATCGCTCGAACTCCGGGACCGGCTGATTGTCGAGATGCTCTATGCGACCGGCATCCGGGTCAGCGAGCTCGTCGGACTGGACGTCGACGATGTCGATCGGCGTCGCCGGGTACTTCGGGTGCTGGGCAAGGGCGCCAAGGAGCGCACTGTGCCCTATGGTTTGCCGGCGGACCGGGCGCTCGAGGCATGGCTGACGCGGGGCCGCCCCGTTATCGCACGGTCGAACAGCGGGCCGGCGGTATTGCTCGGCGTGCGAGGTGGGCGCGCTGATCCCAGGACCGTCCGGCGGGTGGTCCACGACCGGCTGAGCGGGGTGCCAGGTGCCCCGGACCTCGGACCCCACGGTCTGCGGCATACGGCTGCGACCCATCTACTCGAAGGCGGGGCCGACCTGCGCGCAGTCCAGGAGCTGCTGGGTCATCGCAGCCTCGCGACGACGCAGATCTACACCCACGTATCGGTGGAGCGGCTGCGCCGCACCTATGATCAGGCCCACCCGCGCGCGTGACCCCGGTCAATCCGCAGGCAGTGACACGCCGCACAGCTCGGGTGCCGTCATGGTCGATCGCTGGCATCACTCCCTGCGTCGGCGGACCCGGACCGGCCGCGCAATCGGGCTTGCGATCACGCCACGGCTGGGCCCAGCCGCTGAGCGGCAAGCACTCGACGCCCACACGCTCATCCCGTCCACGGCAGTAACCGCACGGGTCCAAGGGGGCTCAGCAACCGCATCGGGTCCAGGTACCCGCCGCCGCGGCGGGCTCCCCAGTGCAGGCAACCGCCCGGGTGGCAATCGTGATGGGTACCGACGATCCGGCCGATGACCTGACCGGTCTGGACGGTGTCTCCGACGTGCACCGCCCGGGCGACAGGCTCGTACTCCGTCGAGATGCCGTCCGAATGTGAGATGACGACAACACCGCGCCCAGCCACCGTTCCGGCGAAGCGCACCCGACCGCCACGGGCCGCGAGCACGACCTGGCCGGAGGTCACTGCGAGGTCGACCCCGCGATGCCCGGCGGCGTAGGGGGTTGGCGGCGGCTGGAATGGATGCAGCACTACCAGCCGGCCCGCCACCGGGGGCCGATAGCGGGGCGGCGGACCTGGCCTCACGAACGCAGTGGCGATCTCCCCTCTGTGGCCCCAGGGAATCGAGCCTTCGTAGAGCAGCGCAGCCGTGGACGGCTTCGGGCGAAGGACTGCGATCGCAACGGCGCCTTTCGAACGGTCACCTCGCGTTGCATCCGTCCTGGTCGCACCAGAGCTCGTGGTCGCACCAGAGCTCGCGCCTGCCGCGGCTAATTGTGGTCTCAGCGGGCGGTTCGACGACCTGACCGAGTCGGACAGCAGCGTGAGTCGGCGAATCCCGATGGCGCTGGTGCCGTGCGGCGGAGGGAACATGCTGGCGGCGCGGTTCGTCGTCGTTGGCCGCTCGACGACCAGCACGTCCGGCACACCCGGGACGGCGAAACCGGCGAGTAGCAGCAGCAGCGCCAACACCGTCGGCAGGACGCATGACCTCATCACGGTCCGAGCGTCAGGTATCGCGGGACGGGGGCGCCAGGTCGAGGTCACATCTGTGGACAGCGCGGACGGATATCCACAGATCTCGAGGAGACCTTGTGCGTGTCCGGTTTGTCAGGAAGGGCGGCGTCAGCCAGAGGGTTGTTCTCAAACAGACGCCCCGCCGCGTTGCTGAGCCGTTCGCGTCCGTCGTGGCCAGACCACATTCCGGGCCGTCGACTGAGCTTCGATCACGACCGGACTCTTCGTGCCTCAGGTGCCTAGGACAGCGCCTAAGGCCCGGGCGTCGTGGGCAAATGGCCGGGATAGGGAGTTGTTCTCATGTGTCCGGCCTCCTCAGCCGCGCAGTGTTGAAGACGCAAGAGAAGAACCCTAGGAGGTCATCATGCAGCCGTATTTCCAGACCGTGATCGAGCCTGAGGCGAGGTACCACCGGGAGCAGCTGGCGAACGATTTCCGCCGGAGTGGTCGGCGGGAGCGCGTCGGCGTTCGCGACACCCACGAGCGGCGTTGGCACCTGTGGCGCCACGACGGTTCGTGAACTCGGGGCCAAGCCTCATGATCGACACTCGACGATCCGGGGATCGCGGACGCCAAGCCGAGGCCGGCTGCGTCCGAGGTCCCCGGAGTCGCCGGATCTGGACCGTCGCTGAGGACGATCGCAGCATCGTCGGGCGTCGGTAACCGGGTTCAACCGGATGACCAGCCTTGCAGGCGACGAGTGGCATCCAACGAACGACACCCACGACGAGCTGGGTGGTCCCAAACACCCGACACTGCGCCTCGAGAAGCCATTGTTCGGCCTCGAGGATCGAATACTGTCAGAGCATCCCGCCAGAATGGACGGCATGCCCCACCCGTCGACCCCTCTTGTCGGACGAGATGTCGAGCTGGCTGCCCTGCTGCGGCTCCTCGACGACGACCGATCGGCCAGCCATCCCAACGCGTCCGTCGTATCCGGCGACGCGGGGGTCGGCAAGACGAGGCTGCTCGCGGAATTTATCGAGACGGCGAATGAACGGGGCGTTCTGACCCTGGTCGGGCATTGTCTCGACTTCGGCGACGCGGGCCTGCCCTACCTTCCGTTCAGCGAGGCCTTCGGACGGCTCGCGATTGAACAGCCCGAGGTCGTCACGGAGCTCCTGCGCACGTTTCCGCCTATCGCCCGGTTGCTCCCGCAGCATCGGCGGATGGGCGGCTCGATCGAGCCACCGGATGACCGGTTGGACCGTATAGAGCTTTTCGACGCCGTGCTGGGTGCGCTCACCGAGCTGGCGCGCGAGCAGTGGGTGATGCTGGTCGTCGAAGACGTCCACTGGGCTGAGCAATCGACGCGTGACCTGCTCGGGTTCCTGCTCGCCCGCATCTCGGACGAGCGCGTGGCCCTGGTCATCTCCTATCGCAGTGACGACCTGCATCGCCGCCATCCATTGCGTCGGACCGTGGCCGAATGGGCCCGGCTGCCGGTCGTCGACCGCTTGCCGTTGAGCCCGCTGGCCGCGGACGACATCCGGGAACTGGTGCGGATGCTTTGTCCGGTCCAGTTCTCCGAGGATGAAATCGAGCACATCGTCGACCGGGCCGAGGGCAATGCGTTCTTCACCGAGGAGCTGGTGACCGCGACCCAACACGGTGCGGCGTGCGAGGCCGTCCCGGCCGAGCTGGCCGACCTTCTCCTGGTCCGACTCGACCGGTTGTCAGCGCAGGCACGGCAGGTCGTGCAGGTCTCGGCCGTGGCCGGTCGAAGGGTCACGCACGGTCTGCTGGCCGCGGTGGCCGACCTACCGGACGGCCAGCTCGATGCTGCCCTCCGCGATGCGATCGACGATCACATTCTGGAACCACGGGGCGACGACGGATACGGATTCCGCCATGCCCTGCTGGCCGAGGCCGTGTACGACGATCTGCTGCCCGGCGAGCGGGTTCGGCTGCACGCAGCGTACGCACGGGCTCTCACCAAGGACGACATCGACGGCACGGCGGCGGAGCTTGCGCGACACGCCCGCGAATCACATGATCTGCCGCTCGCGTTCGAGGCGAGCGTGCGCGCCGGTGACGAGGCGATGTCCGTCGCCGCGCCTCAAGAAGCGATGCGTCACTACGAGGCGGCCCTGGAGCTCCTGCCGAACCTCCCTACCGGCATGTCGGACGAGGCGGCGCTCGTCCGGATCACCGCGGACGCGGCAGCCGCGGCCGGACATCAGTTTCGGGCGATCAGCCTGGTGCGGGACGCCCTGTCCGAGATCGGCAACCGGCTGGCCCCAGCCGATCGGGCCGAGCTGCTTTACTCCCTCGCCACGGTGCTGCTCAACGTGGACGTCGACGACGAGGCTCTCGTCGCGAGCACGGAGGCACTGGGCCTGGTGCCATCGGAACCGGACAGCGAACTGCGGATCCGGCTGGCGACGCTGAACGCTCACGCGGCCATGGCTCTCGGTCGGGACGTGGAGGCAGCGCGCGCGGCGCAGGAGGCCATCGAGATGGCTGCCCGGCTGGCCAAACCCGAGGCAGCGGCGGACGCGCGGACCACGCTCGCGGTGATCGAACGACGGGCCGGCGAGCCGGCCGCGGCGGCCCTGCAACTGTCCTCGATCGCCACCGAGGCGCACGCCTCGGGAGCGATCTCGGTCGAGTTGCGGAGCTGGTACAGCCTCGGTTCGCTGTACTACGAACAGGGCGACCTCGATCGAGCGCTTGAGGCTTATCGCAGCGGCATCGCGCGAGCGCACGCCGCCGGCCGCGACTGGGCGGCCTACGGCCTCGAGGCCCGCACCCTGGCCGGGCTCGTCGAATATGCCCGCGGGAACTGGGACGCCAGCGCTCGGCTGGCGGACGTCCGCGGCGAGGGCGCGCCGCCGATCGCCGAGGCAGTGCTCCTCGCCATGGGCATGAGCGTGCGAGCCGGTCGCGGCGACGCGTCGGCGCTGGACCTGGTCGCGCGGCTGCAGCCCCGGTGGGCCCGCGACGGCATGCTGTGCGTCCTCACCGCGACGGCCACGATCGAGCTCTACGCGACGTCGGGCGACCTGGACCGTGCACTCGACATCTACGACCAGGCCGTGGCCCAGCTGACCCGGCTCTGGCAGTCCAGCTGGTTCCAGGCGCGCCTTCGATTTGCCGCGCAGCTCGCGGCGGCGGCATCCGCGGTCATCACCAGTCAGCCGTCGATGCGCCGGGCCGAGATCGTCGAGCGGATCCGCCCGATCATCGACGGCGGCCGGGAATCGGCCCACCGCGGCCTGCCGAAGGGGCGCGAGCTGGGCGTGGAAAGCGTGGCCTGGCTCGCCCGCTTGGAAGCCGAGTGGGCACGATTGCGGTGGCTGGCCGATGTGGATCCGCCCTCCGTTGACGACCACATCGGGCTGTGGCAGGCGAGTCTGGAGGCCTTCGGGTTCGGCCACGTGTTCGAGCAGGCTCGATCACGAACCCGGCTGGCCGCCGTCCTCCGATCAGCCGGACGGGTCGCCGAGGCTGCTGACGTGGTGGCGCCGGCCCGCGAGGCGGCCCGGCGCCTTGGTGCGGAACCACTGCTGGCGGAGATCCGGGCCCTGGCCACCGAACGAGCGGTGATCCGGGAGGCCGGTGGGCCGCAGGCGCTCACTGCGCGAGAGCGAGAGGTCCTGGCCCTGCTCGTCGAGGGGCGGACGAACCGTCAGGTGGCTCGGCAGCTATACATCAGTGAGAAGACGGTCAGCGTTCACGTGTCGAGTGTTCTGGCGAAGCTTGGGGTCCGCAGCCGCGCCGAAGCCGCGGCGCTCGCGCAGCGTGACCACCTCCTCGGCGGCGGGGATTCGTCCCGCCACGGGTGAGGGACTAGAGTGGCCTTCGCACAGCAGCACCCCACTTCGGTGGGGTGACTTCGCGTGTCCGCCCGACGATGGTCCATCGCGTCGGGTAGGCGGCAGCCTCGGTCCTCCACCGACGACATGGCGGTGGAGGCCTCGCGCCGCGACACCGGGCACCAGGGCGGCAGCGCCAACCGGCCTGTCCGCAGCAACCGAGGACCGCGGCTCGGCTCCGGCCGGACGCGGACGGAAACGAGGAGGACGACCGGCATGGCCGTCGTCACGATGAAAGACATGCTCAACTCGGGCGTTCACTTCGGCCACCAGACGCGTCGATGGAACCCGAAGATGAAGCGCTTCATCCTCACCGAGCGCAACGGCATCTACATTATCGACCTGCAGCAGACCCTGACCTACATCGACCGAGCGTTCGAGTTCGTCAAGGAGACGGTGGCCCACGGCGGCAGCGTACTGTTCGTCGGCACCAAGAAGCAGGCGCAAGAGGCCATCGCCGAGCAGGCCACCCGGGTCGGCATGCCGTACGTAAACCAGCGGTGGTTGGGCGGCATGCTCACGAACTTCTCCACGGTCTACAAGCGCCTGCAGCGGCTCAAGGAGCTCGAGGCCATGGAGCAGGGCGGCTGGGAGGGCGTGACGACGAAGAAAGAGCAGCTCATCCTCAGCCGCGAGAAGGACAAGCTCGAGCGCACTCTCGGCGGCATCCGGGAGATGAGTCGCGTGCCCAGCGCGGTGTGGATCGTCGACACCAAGAAGGAGCACATTGCCGTCGGCGAGGCCCGCAAGCTGGGCATCCCGGTTATCGCGATCCTCGACACGAACTGCGATCCGGACGAGGTTGACTACAAGATCCCCGGAAACGACGATGCCATCCGCAGCGCCGCGCTGCTCACCCGAGTGATCGCGGACGCGGTTGCCGAAGGGCTCATGGCCCGGGCCGCGGCGGCTGCGAACGCCGGACGGGACGAGAAGCCGGAAGCCGGACGGGTGGCATCCGACGAGCCGCTCGCTGAGTGGGAGCGTGACCTGCTCCAACCCGCTGGATCCCAGCAGTCGGACTCCGCGGTCGAGACATCACGCGACGTCCCGCTCGGCGACATCAGCGCCGAGGACGCCGGCGAGCTCGCCGAAGCGCAGGACGAGACCGCAGTCTGACCGCGTCTTCCACCGACAACGAAGGACAAGGCATTCGATGGCGACAATTTCCGCCACTGACGTGAAGAAGCTCCGCGACGCCACCGGCGCCGGGATGATGGACAGCAAGCGGGCTCTGGAGGAGGCCGGCGGCGACTTCGACAAGGCGGTCGAGGTGCTGCGGGTGCGCGGCAGCGCGAAAGCGGCGAAGCGGGGTGCGGAGCGCACGGCCGCGAACGGCCTGGTGGCCGCGGCGGAGAACGCGATGATCGAGCTGGCGTCCGAGACCGACTTCGTCGCCAAGAACGAGCAGTTCCAGACGCTGGCGGGTGACATCGTCGCGCACTTCGCGGGCTCGACGGCGGACGACGTCGACTCGCTGCTGGGCGAGCGGCTTGCCGATGGGCGCACCGTGGCCGAGAACATCGAGGTGCTGGCCGCGGTGATCGGCGAGAAGCTCGAGCTGAGCCGCGCGGTGAAACTGCCCGGCACCGTCGCCTCCTACCTGCACCGCAAAGCGTCCGACCTTCCTCCGCAGGTCGGGGTACTGGTGCAGTTCACAGGCCTGGACGTCTCCGCTGCCCGTGGTGCGGCCATGCAGGTCGCCGCGATGCGCCCCCGCTATCTGCGCCGGGAGGACGTGCCCGCCGACGTCATCGACAACGAGCGGCGCATCGCCGAGGCGGCCGCCCGCGCCGAGGGCAAGCCGGAGCAGGCGCTGGCCAAGATCATCGATGGCCGGCTCAACGGATTCTTCAAGGACACGGTGCTGCTCGAGCAGCCCGCAGTGCAGGACAGCAAGCGAAATGTACAGGCCGTCCTGGATGATGCGGGTGTAGACGTCACCGGGTTCGCGCACTTCGAGGTGGGCGCCGCCTGACGCCGACAGCAGCTCCAGATCCGTACAGGTCCGCCGTCGCCGAGTGAGTAGGAAGCGCAGATGACCGACGAACAAGCGGCGGTGCCGATCTATCGGCGGATCATGCTGAAGCTGTCGGGCGAGGTGTTCGGCGGCGGCCAGATCGGCGTCGATCCGGACGTCGTACACAGCATCGCCGGGCAAATCGCCGAGGTCGTTCGACTGGGCACCCAGGTTGCCATCGTCGTGGGCGGCGGCAACTTCTTCCGGGGCGCGGAACTCAGCCAGCGCGGCATGGACCGGGATCGGGCCGACTACATGGCCATGCTGGGCACGGTGATGAACACCTTGGCGTTGCAGGACTTCCTGGAGAAGCAGGGCATACCCACGCGGGTCCAGACCGCGATCACCATGGGCCAGGTTGCGGAGCCGTACATCCCGCGGCGCGCCGAGCGCCACTTGGAGAAGGGCCGGGTCGTCATCTTCGCGGCCGGAGTCGGCATGCCGTACTTCTCTACGGATACGGCCGGTGCCCAGCGGGCGCTGGAGATCGGTTGCCAGGTCCTGTTGATGGGCAAGAGCGGCGTCGACGGCGTGTACGACGCCGACCCGCGAACGCATCCGGATGCCGTCCGCTTCGACACGATCAGTTACGACGACGTCCTCTTGCGGGGATTGGAGGTTGCGGACGCGACGGCGTTCAGCCTGTGCCGCGACAACGGCATGCCGATCATCGTGTTCGACCTGGCCGACGGCAACATCGCGCGGGTCGTCCGAGGTGAGAAGATCGGCACACTGGTGAGCGCCGCGGGCTGACGAAGGAGACGGACGTGATCGACGAGACGCTCTTCGAAGCCGAGGAGAAGATGGAGAAGGCGGTACACGTGGCGCGCGACGAACTCGGGAGTCTGCGGACCGGGCGGGCGAGCCCGAACAGCTTCGCCCGGATGGTCGTCGACTACTACGGAGCGCCCACCCCGATTCCGCAGCTCGCGTCCGTGAACATCCCGGAGGCCCGAATGGCGGTCATCAAGCCCTATGACGCCTCCCAGCTGGGCGCGATCGAGCGCGTTATCCGCGACTCCGACCTTGGCGTGAACCCGACGAACGACGGCACGCTCATCCGGGTGATCTTTCCGCAGCTGACCGAGGAACGCCGGCGAGAACTGGTCAAGGTCGCCCGCCACAAGGGCGAGGACGGCAAGGTTTCCATCCGGTCGGTGCGACGGCACGCGAAGGACGCCCTGGACAAGCTGGCCCGGGACGGGGAGGTCGGCGAGGACGACGTGCGCCGGGCGGAGGTCGAGCTCGACAAGATCACCGGACGGTACACGGCGCAGGTGGACGACGTCGTCAAGGCCAAGGAAGCCGAGCTTCTCGAGGTCTAAGTGGTGTGCATGTGCGCTTGCGGACGCGCCCGCCGCGAAGCGTGGAGGCGGCCAAGTTGAGCGGGCCCAGGCGCGCTGGCCGTCATCGGCGGATCGAGGCCGACGACGAGTCCGACGTCCGCTTCGTTCTGGACCTCGACGACCGGCCGGCGGGGCGGCACAGTGCTGACCGGGACGGAAGACGCGCCAGCCTCGACATCGCCTCCACCGGTTTCCTGATCACCGAGCCGGAGTGGGAGCAGGCGCCGCATCAGGCCACCGTGGCCGCGGCGATTCCCGCTCAAGCGCCGCCGAAGATTTCCCGAGCGGGCCGCAACCTCCCAGCGGCCATCGGCGTCGGGCTCGCTCTCGGCGCGGTCATCATCGCCAGCCTGTTGCTGTACCGCCCGAGCTTTGTATTCCTGGTGAGCCTCGCCGTGGCCTACGCGATATTCGAGCTGAGCCAGGCGATCGGCACGGTCGAAGCTCGTCCACCGATAGTGCCGTTGGTCGTCGGCGGGATCGCCATGCAGGCGGCGGCGTGGTTCCGGGTCACGAATGGGCTGCTGGTCGCAGCTGCTCGTGACGGTGTGCGGCGTGTTCATCTGGCGGCTGGGCGAGGGGGTGGCCGGGTACCGACGTGACGTGTCGGCGTCCGTGCTCGTCCTGCTCTACGTGCCGTTCCTCGCCGGCTGTGCCGTATTGCTCGCCGTGCCGCACGATGGTGCGGCCCGCGTCATGGCGTTCGTCGGGACGGTCGTATGTAGCGACACCGGCGGGTACGCCGCGGGTGTGCTGTTCGGGCGGCACCCGCTCGCGCCGGTTGTCTCCAAGGGCAAGACCTGGGAGGGGCTCGCCGGCTCGGCCGTCGCCTGCTGTCTGTGCGGTGGCTTGATCCTGTCCCTGACCTTCCATCACCCGTGGTGGCAGGGCGTCGTGTTCGGCCTGGCCATCGCGGTGACGGCGACGGTGGGCGATCTCGGCGAGTCGATGATCAAGCGGGATCTGGGCCTGAAGGACATGGGCCGGCTGCTGCCCGGCCATGGGGGGATCATGGACCGGCTGGACTCGCTGCTTCCCTGCGCCGCCGTGGCCTATCTGCTGCTCTCCGCGTTCCTGGGCACCTGAGCGGCGACATCCCCCCGTCGGCTCGAACTGTCGGATGGCTGTGGCAGGGTGACGATATGTACGAAACCGAGGCCGATCTCGCTCGTCTGCAGGAGTTGATCGACGCGAGCTTCGCCCGGTCGTCCGAGCACCTGCGCTCGATCATGTCGCCGCCACGGCGGCTCACGGCACGTCGGCTGGCCCACGATCTGACGGGCATCGCCGTGCTGAACGTAGCCACGGTGACCGCTCGCGGCGAGCCACGGATCAGCGCCCTGGACGGACACTTCTTACATGCCCGGTGGTACGCGACCACGTCGGGCACGTCGCCGAAAGTCGGGCAGCTGCGCCGCCGGCCCGCCATCAGCGCCGCCTACACGCCGCGGGACGGCTATGGCGTCTTCTGCCACGGGACGGTCCGGTTCCTGCAGCAAGAGTCGGGGGAGTATCAGGCCCTTACGGAGCACTGCATCCAGGTATACGGGCAATCCCCTCTCGAATGGGGGCCGGACATCGCCTACCTCACCATCGAACCCTCGTGGTTCGTGGGCTTCGCCATGACCGATGCGGAACTGGCCGAGATCGAGGCCCAGAAGGCAGCGCGCGCAGCGTCCGCGGACGGACCGAGCGCTACGGTCGAGTCGGCGGAGGAGGTGTGAACCTGCCTCTGGTGTTCGACCCGCCCGCCCGGGGGTCGCCGCCGCGGCACCTGGCCGATCTCACTGGGGACGAGCGGCGGGCGGCCGTCGTCGCCCTGGGCCTGCCGGCGTTCCGCGCCGACCAGCTCTCCCGGCAGTATTTCGGTCGCTTCGAGAACGACCCGGCGTCGATGAGCGAGCTGCCGATCGACGTGCGCGGCCAACTGGGCGACGCGTTGTTCCCGAGATTGCTGACCGAGGTCCGTCAGCTGTCGACGGATGCTGAGACCACCCGCAAGTCGCTGTGGCGGCTGTACGACGGAACGCTGATCGAGAGCGTGCTCATGCGGTATCCGGACCGGATCACGGTGTGCGTGTCCAGTCAGGCCGGGTGCGGCATGGCCTGCCCGTTCTGCGCGACCGGGCAGGGCGGCCTGCGCCGCAACCTGTCGACCGGCGAGATCGTCGAGCAGGTGGCCGCCGCCGCGCGCTCCGCTGCTCGCGGCGAGCTGCCGGGGGGAGTGGGTCGGCTTTCGAACGTCGTCTTCATGGGCATGGGTGAACCGCTCGCCAACTATCGCCGCCTCGTCGCCGCCCTGCGTCGGATCATCGACCCGCCGCCGGACGGCCTGGGCCTGTCGCAGCGGTCGGTCACGGTGTCGACCGTCGGCCTCGTACCGGCGATTGGCCGGTTGGCCGACGAAGGTCTCGCCGTCACGCTCGCGGTGTCGCTGCACGCGCCGGACGACGAGCTCCGCGACACCCTCGTCCCGCTCAACACCCGCTGGCGGGTGGCCGAGGTGCTCACCGCGGCCGACGCGTACGCCGCGCGAACCGGCCGGCGCTACTCGATCGAGTACGCGATGATCCGCGGGGTGAACGATCAGGGCTGGCGGGCCGATCGGCTCGGCGATCTGCTCGCCGGCCGGCTGGCGCACGTCAATCTCATCCCGCTCAACCCCACGCCCGGCTCGGCGTGGGATGCGTCCCCGAAGCGGGTCGAGCAGGAGTTCGTCCGGCGGCTGGCCGCGCGCGGCGTCGCAGTCACGGTGCGAGACACGCGCGGTCGAGAGATCGACGGCGCGTGCGGCCAGCTCGCGGCTCACGATCAGCCGCGATGACCGTTCACACCGCAATGTCGATCATCGTGGACTCGGGAGCGGGCCCTTGATGATCTTGGAGTTAGTGCCCAATAGTGTCGATAAGTCCAACATCACGACTGGGGCTTGAGAGCTACTCAGCTCAGAACGTCCGCCAGGTCGACGGATCGGTACCCGTGCGCCTCGGCCACCGGGGCGTAGGTGATCGCACCCTCGTAGGTGTTCAGACCCAGGGCGAGAGCCGGATCGGCCCGCAGGGCGCGTCGCCAGCCGCGATTCGCCAGCTCCAGCGCGTACGGGAGGGTCACGTTGGTCAACGCATACGTCGAGGTGTGCGGCACCGCTCCCGGCATGTTGGCTACGCAGTAGAACAGCGACTCGTGCACGGTGTAGGTCGGTTGGCTGTGGGTCGTGGGCCGGGAGTCCTCGAAGCAGCCGCCTTGGTCGATCGAGACATCGACGAGAACCGAACCAGGCTTCATCCGGGAGACGAGCTCGTTCGAGATCAGCTTCGGCGCCTTCGCGCCAGGGATGAGCACCGCCCCGATCACCAGGTCGGCGTCGAGCACAGCCCGCTCGATCTCGTAGGCGTTGGACGCCACGGTCTGGCAGTGGCCCTGGTAGATGGCGTCGACTCGGCGTAGCTGAGCCACGTTGCGGTCGAGCAGCAGCACCTCGGCCTCCATGCCCAGGGCGATGGCGGCCGCGTTCTGGCCGGAAACACCAGCCCCGATCACCACGACCTTGGCCGCGTACACACCGGGCACGCCGCCCATCAGCACGCCGCGACCGCCACCCTGGCTCATCAGGTGGTACGACCCGACCTGGGGGGCCAGCCGGCCGGCGACCTCGGACATCGGGGCGAGCAACGGCAGCGACCGGTCCTCGAGCTGCACGGTCTCGTAGGCGATCGCGGTCGTCCCCGCAGCGAGCAACGCGTCAGTGCACTCCTTGGAGGCGGCCAGATGCAGGTAGGTGAATAGCACCTGGTCCTTGCGCATCCGGCCGTATTCCTCGGGAATCGGCTCTTTCACCTTGAGAATGAGCTCGCCGGCGCTCCATACGTCATCAGCGCTCGGAAGGATCTCGGCGCCGGCGGCGACGAAGTCGGCGTCGGGGATCGATGACCCCTCCCCGGCCCCCCGTTCGACGTAGACCCGATGGCCGCTGCGAACCAACTCGTGCACGCCCGACGGCGTGATGGCCACCCGATACTCCTGGCTCTTGAGCTCACACGGGATGCCGACCTTCACGATGCCTCTCCGCCTTTCCTCGCTCCGGAATTTGACCTCAATGATGAATCATTGACGGTTGTGAGGCTAGATAGCTGAAGAAGATTCGATACTCTGCGGTCATGCCCGTGCATCGTTCGACAGCTCAGACCATGCCGGCGCTCGTTCCGAAGAATGTTCGCCCGACATCGAGCATCGACGAGGTCGACCAGCGCATCCTTTCCGAGCTCGCCGCCGATGCCCGGCTGCCGAACAACGCACTTGCCGACCGTGTCGGCGTCGCGCCGTCGACCTGTCTCGGCCGGGTACGCGCCTTGCGAGACAACGGAGTGATCCGCGGATATCACGCCGACGTGGACCCGGCCGCTCTCGGCCGCCCGATCCAGGCAATGATCTCGGTCCGGTTGCAGTCGCACGCCCGCGGGCACATCAGCGACTTCGCGACGAAGGTCGCCGCGCTGCCCGAGGTACTCAACGTGTTCTTCCTGGCCGGCGCCGTGGACTTCTACGTGCACATCGCCGCGACGAGCACCGAGAATCTGCGCGACTTCGTGGTGGTGAACCTGTCGGGTAACCCCGACGTCGCGCTCACCGAGACGAACCTGATTTTCGAGCATCTCCGGTCCGGCCTCTCCCGATGAAATAACAAACAGTCGCTTTCGCTGGTCTCGGCTCAGCTACGGCGTGTCTCCTCACTCCAGGCTCTGCTGCGGGGTGGCTAGACCCCCGACCTGCTGCGTTCTCCTCGTGATCTTGGACCTAGCCCTGCCTCGGTGCTGTCCACGACCGGCGCCACGCCCCCTGTCCGGTCGGGGTCCCATCGGGTTCTGCGGTGGTTTCGGGTCGGCGGTCCGCGGCAAAGCGCGCCCATGCCTCGGTGAGGACGGACCGCAGGATCTGCTCTATCTCGTCGAACTCGGGCTGGCCGATGATCAACGGCGGTGAGAGTTGGACGACCGGGTCACCGCGATCATCCGCCCGGCAGTACAGCCCGGCTTCGAACAGCGCCTTCGACAGGTACCCGCGCAACAGCCACTCGGACTCTTCCTCGTTGAACGTCTCCTTCGTTGCCTTGTCCTTGACCATCTCGATGCCGTAGAAGTACCCGTCGCCGCGTACATCGCCGACGATCGGCAAGTCGAGCAGCTTCTCCAAGGTGGCCCGGAAGGCGGCCTCGTTGTCCAGCACGTGCTGGGTCAATTGCTCGCGCTCGAACAGGTCGAGGTTGGCCATGGCTACTGCCGCGGAGACCGGATGACCGCCGAAGGTGTAACCGTGCGGGAACGAAGTCTGACCGTGCCAGAACGGCTCGGCGACCCGGTTGCTGACGATGCACGCGCCGATGGGGGAGTACCCGCTCGTCATGCCCTTGGCGCAGGTGATCATGTCGGGCACGTAGCCGAACTTGGTGCAGGCGAAGATGGAGCCGAGCCGGCCGAAGGCGCAGATCACCTCGTCCGAGACGAGCAGCACATCGTGCCGGTCGCAGATCTCCCGGACCCGCTGGAAGTAGCCAGGTGGCGGCGGGAAGCAACCGCCGGAGTTCTGCACCGGCTCCAGGAAGACGGCCGCGACGGTGTCCGGACCTTCGAACTCGATCGCTTCCTCGATGCGATCGGCGGCCCACCGTCCGAATGCCTCCACGTCGTCCGCGTGCTCAGGCGCCCGGTAGAAGTTGGTGTTGGGCACTCGGAAGCCACCGGGCGTAAGCGGTTCGAACATCTGCTTAGCGGCCGGAATTCCGGTGATGGCCAGGGCTCCCTGCGGCGTGCCGTGGTAGGCCACCGCGCGGCTGATCACCTTGTGCTTCATCGGTTTGCCCACGAGCTTGAAGTACTGCTTGGCGAGCTTCCAGGCTGTCTCGACCGCCTCACCGCCTCCGGTGGTGAAGAAGACCTTGTTCAGATCGCCCGGTGTGTGATCGGCGAGACGCTCGGCTAGCGCAATCGCAGCGGGGTGAGCGTAGGACCAGAGCGGGAAGAACGCGAGCTGCGAGGCCTGTTTGTACGCCGCCTCGGCCAGTTCGATCCGTCCGTGGCCGGCCTGCACGACGAACAGTCCGGCCAGACCGTCGAGATACTGCTTGCCGGCGGCGTCGTAGATGCGCGCGCCCTCGCCGCGGACGATCGTCGGCACGCCGCCGTCCGTATAGGAGCCCATCCGGCTGAAGTGCATCCACAGGTGCTCTACCGCGGTCGCCGAGAGTCGTTCGTAGTCGAAGTCATGGATCTCGATCGCCGTCGAGATGGGCGTGGTCGTCATCGGGCACCCCAGTCGTATGTCTGTTTGGTCAACTTCAGGTAGAGGAAGGTCTCCGTGCGGTGCACGCCGGGGATGGCGCGAATCTGGCCGTTCACGAGGCGCAGCAGGTGTTCGTCGTCGGTGACCACCACCTCGGCGAGGATGTCAACCGATCCCGCCACGACCACGATATAGACGACCTCCCGGATTTGGGTCAGCGCTTCCGCGATGGCCTCGATGTCGCCGCTCGCGCGGATGGCGATCATCGCTTGCCGGTACAGGCCGACCTGGGTCGGATCAGTGACGGCAACGATCTGCACGACGCCCGCTTCGACGAGCTTTTGCACCCGTTGGCGCACAGCCGCCTCGGACAGCCCGACGGCCTTGCCGATGGTCGAGTACGCCCGCCGCCCGTCCTGTTGCAGTTGCTCGATGATCGCTTGGCCGACCTCGTCGAGCAGGGCCCGGTTGGCGGACTGACTCACATGCCGAGTCTGCCGGCCACCGAGCCGTCCGGCAAGTGAATTCGTCGTCTCATGGTTTCTCAACGGCGGAAATCACCTGCCAGAACGCTTGTCGAGCTACGAAATCACCACGTTAGCCGTCACGCGGGGTGCTGGGCGGATCGGCGACGCCCAGGTCGGCGCGGAGCTCTTCGTCGCGCACCAGGGTCGGCGTGTCGCGACGCAGAACCTCACCTCGGAAGAACGCCGGCGCGATGGCGCGCCAGATGAACATCAGCACGACGCCGACGAGGAAGGTGCCGACGCCGATGATGAACACACCGCCGATCGTCCAATGTGGAGAAAACGGAACGTCCCAGCGGGTATAGCTGGCCGAATGGTCGGCGTCCGGGGATAGCCAGTCGTCGTGCAAGCTCCAGAACAGCGCGAAGAAGAGGATCACACCGCCGAGCGTCGGCAAGATGCCCTGCATCCAGAGGTTGCGGGCGCTGGACCGGAGGTTCTTGCGGTAGTACCAGGCGCAGGCGAACCCGGTCAGGCCGTAGTAGAACGCGATCAGCATGCCGAGGGCGGTTACTGCGTCGGCGATGATGCTGCCGCTCGTGCCGAGGTAGTTCATGCCCGCGTAGAGGAGGATCGAGACACCGCCGAACAGCAGCGTCGAGAAGCTCGGCGTGAGATAGCGGGGGTGCACCCGAGCGAAGGGCTCGGGCAGCGCCCGATACACAGCCATGGACAGGGTCGTGCGGGCGGTCGGGAGAATCGTCGTCTGGGTCGAGGCCGCGGCCGACGTGAGCACCATCAGGATCAGCAGGTGGGACAGGAAGCTGCCCAGCCCGCTGCCGCCGAACACTGCCTTGCCGAGCACCGAGAGCACGTCGCCGGAGTTGTCCTGGTTGCTGAGCCCGATCCCGTTGTCCCCGATACCGGCAAAGGACTGGGCGGCAAGGGTCACCACCGTGTAGGTCACGAGCAGGAGGACTGTCGAGAGGACAGCGGCCCGACCGGGCGTGCGAGAGGGATCCTCGGTCTCCTCGTTGACTGCGACCGCGCTGTCCCAGCCCCAGTAGATGAAGATCATGAGAAGCAGGCCGCGGAAGAACGTCGAGAACGAGTCGATGTCGAACGGGTTGAACCAGCTCCACGAGACGCCGATCGATCCCTCGGTACCGTTGCCGGTTCCGACCTTGACGAGCGCCACGACGGCAAACACAAGCAGCATGACCAGCTCGATGGACAGCAGGACTTCCTGCAACCTCGCGGACAGCTCGATGCCCCGATAACAGATCCAGGTCATGAGCACGATCCAGAGGACGCCCACCAGCAACACCCGTGCGTCAACGGGGTTGCTACCGATGCCGTTCGCGTTGAAGAGCAGAAACAGGTACTGCCCGGCGACCTGGGCGAGGCTCGCCATCACGAGGACGTCGGCGGCGATGATCCCCCACCCACCGAGCCACCCGGTTGTCGGCCCGAACGCCCGGGTGGCCCAGGTGAACGTCGTTCCGCAGTCCGGGTCGGCCTTGTTCAGCTCGGAGTAGCCGATCGCTGTGAACAGCATCGGGACGAACGCGACGATGACGATGAGGGGCGACTGCAGGCCAACGCCTGCGACGATGAGCCCGAGCGTGGCGGCCAGGCTGTACGCCGGCGCTGTCGACGCCACGCCGATCACCACACTGGCCACCAGGCCGATTGCTCCGGACTTCAGTCCCTTCTCGGCCACCTCGCCGGACGAATATTGGGCCTCGGCGGTATCAGTCATGAGGAGCTCCCGGATCGCGACAGCCTGTCATGCACGAGCTAGTGCGTTTATCGCAGCTGAAAGCTCATCCGGCAAGGGTTTCCGTGTTGCGACTTTGCTACAGGCGTGGATTCGGTCGTGATGATCTACCTATAGTGACGGCCATGCGCATGCTCGTGCTCGGGACCGGCGGCGTCGGGTCAGCCGCTGCTCTCATCGCCGCTCGCCGCCCGTTCCTGACGCACGTTGTCCTCGCCGACTACGAGCTGCCGAGAGCCCAGCGGGCCGCCGCGGCCACCGGCGACGACCGGTTCGTCGCCGTCGCGCTCGACGCCTCGGACCAGGCGGCGATCGAGTCGGTGATCCGCGAGCATGCCATCGACGCCGTTCTGGGCGCCACGGATCCACGGTTCACCATGCCGATCTTCCGGGCCGCGCTCGCGAGCCGGATCCACTACCTGGACATGGCCATGTCGTTGTCCACGCCGCATCCGGACGCGCCGTACGAGAAGACGGGTGTCAAGCTCGGAGACGAGCAGTTTGCCGTGGCCGAGGACTGGGCCGCGTCGGGCAAGATCGCGCTGGTCGGCATGGGTGTCGAACCCGGCCTGGCCGACGTCTTCGCCCGCTACGCCGCCGATCACCTGTTCAGCGAGATGGACGAGGTCGGCGTCCGCGACGGCGCGAATCTGACGGTGTCGGGCTACGACTTCGCGCCCTCCTTCTCGATCTGGACGACGATCGAGGAGTGCCTCAATCCGCCCGTCATCTACGAGAAGGACCGGGGCTGGTTCACGACGGCACCGTTCAGCGAGCCGGAGACCTTCGACTTCCCCGAGGGAATCGGGCCGGTGGAGTGCGTGAATGTCGAGCACGAAGAGGTACTGCTCGTCCCGCGCTGGGTCGACGCCAAGCGGGTGACGTTCAAGTACGGGTTGGGCCAGGAGTTCATCGACGTCCTGCAGGTCCTGCACAAGCTCGGGCTGGACCGGGTCGATCCGGTCGAGGTGCGCGGTCAGCGCGTCTCGCCCCGCGACGTGGTGGCGGCCTGCCTGCCCGATCCTGCCGCTCTCGGCGATCGCATGCGCGGGAAGACCTGCGCCGGCACCTGGGTCCGCGGCCGTGGCCGGGACGGCGAACCCCGCTCGACCTACCTCTATCACGTCGTCGACAACGAATGGTCGATGCGCGAATACGGCGCCCAGGCCGTCGTCTGGCAGACGGCCGTGAATCCGATCGTGGCTCTGGAGTTACTCGACAGCGGCGCCTGGGCCGGCTCCGGTGTCCTCGGACCGGAGGCGTTCGACGCCGTACCGTTCCTCGATCTGCTCGCCGGGGAGTACGCGTCCCCCTGGGGGCAGCTCGAGGTGGCTCGGGATTGAGAGCGTCGTCAGCTGCGCCACGATGTGCGGCGGCGATGAATGTCCCAGACCAGAATGATGACGAGCCCGGCGGCACAGCTGATCAGCCCGACCGCCCCTGCACCGTTGTAGTGCGTAGCGGTGATCATCACGAGCAGGATGATCACGCAGATCCAGCCGCCGACCCGCGCCGCGCGGCCCCACTCGCCGTGCCAGCCCCAGTCGGAGGGATGCTCACTCGGATGATCGTGGGCGTAGTCCTCGGGCGCGCCGATGTCCGGTTGCTCGCTGCCGGGCTTGAGGGCCACTGGAGGTGCTCCTGTCCGCCTGAGGTCGGATCGCCGATGTCGGGTGTCATTGTGGCACTCCCTCCGGCGAGCGCGAGAATGACCGGATGACCGAGCAGCGTCGCGTCGTCGTACTGGGCAGTACCGGCTCGATCGGCACCCAGACCATCGCGGTCGCGCAGGCGGCGCCGGACCGGTTTCGGGTCACGGCGATCTGCTCGGGCGGCCGCGACCTGGCATCCCTCGTCGAGCAGGCCGTTGCGCTCCGGGTCGCGGCGGTCGGGGTCAGCCGCGCGGACGCCGGTCCGGAGCTGCGCGCCCGCCTGGCCGCGCAGTGGCCGGCCGATTCGCCGGCACCGGAGGTCCTCGCGGGCCCGTCGGCCGGGGTACAGCTCGCGGCATATGACGCCGACGTGGTCCTCAACGCGATCGCTGGAGCGGAGGGGCTCCGGGCAACGCTCGCCTCCCTCGACGCCGGACGCATCGTGGCGCTCGCCAACAAGGAATCGCTGATCGCCGGCGGCCCCTTGGTCACCGGACGGGCCAAGCCCGGTCAGCTGGTGCCGGTGGATTCCGAGCACTCCGCATTGGCCCAGTGCCTGCGCAGCGGCAGCGCGGACGAGGTCTCCCGCGTCATCCTGACCGCGAGCGGTGGCCCGTTCCGCGGACGGCGCCGGGCCGAACTCGCCACGGTGACCCCAGAGCAGGCTCTCGCCCACCCGACCTGGGACATGGGCAAGCTCATCACCACCAACTCGGCCACCCTGGTCAACAAGGGGCTCGAGGTGATCGAGGCGCACCTGTTGTTCGGGGTCCGCTACGACCGGATCGCCGTCGTCGTCCACCCCCAGTCGGTTATCCACTCGATGGTGGAGTACGTCGACGGAGCGACGATCGCCCAAGCGTCACCGCCGGACATGCGGCTGCCGATCGCGCTGGCGCTCGGCTGGCCCGACCGGGTGGCCGGTGCGGCGCTTTCGGTCGACTGGACGCAGGCCACCAGCTGGACGTTCGAGCCGTTGGATCCCGAGGCGTTCCCGGCTGTCGATCTGGCCCGCACCGCGGGCGTGGCCGGTGGGATGGCCCCGGCGGTGTTCAACGCGGCCAACGAGGAGCTCGTCGCGGCCTTCCATGCCGGACATGTGCCGTTTCTGGGCATCGTGGACACCGTGCGGGATGTGTTGATGGACTGGCTCAGCAATCAACACGCCGACGCAGGGAACCCGGGTACCGTCGAAGACGTCGAATATGTGCAGGGCTGGGCTCGCGCGCGGGCGCGGGCCGCCATCGCCCAGCAACCCTAAGGGGGAATGAGCAGCCGTGCTGTACGTCCTCGGTGTGCTCATCTTCGCCGTGGGTCTGTTGCTGTCCATCGCGCTGCATGAGGTCGGCCACATGGTGCCGGCGAAGAAGTTCGGGGTGAAGGTCACCCAGTACATGGTCGGATTCGGCCCGACCGTGTGGTCGCGCCGCAAGGGCGACACCGAATACGGGCTGAAGGCGATTCCGCTCGGCGGCTACATCAGGATGATCGGCATGGTGCCGCCTCGAGTGAACGGCACTCGCTCCCGGTGGCCGCGGCGCATGGCATCGGCCGTCGAGGAATTCCGCAACGCCAGTCGCGCGGAGGTCGAGCCCGCCGACGAGGACCGCCAGTTCTACCGGCTCACGCCCGGCAAGAAGATGATCGTGATGCTCGGCGGCCCGACGATGAACCTGCTGATCTATCTCGTGCTCACGGTGATCCTGCTCAGCACGCTGGGGACGCGGCACGACGACCCGACCACGACCGTGGCCGCGGTCGTCAAGTGCGTCGTTCCGGCGAACTCCGCTCAGGCCGCGAACGGCTCCTGCCCCCCGAACGCGACCGCCGCCCCCGCCTACAACGTGCTGCAGCCGGGCGACGTCATCGTCGCGATCGACGGCACCCGAATCGCCAACTGGGGGGACGCCGTTGCCATCGTTGAGCGATCGGCCGGCACGCCGCTCTCGATGACCATCCAGCGCAAGGGCGTCGAGCAGCAGTTGTCAATCACGCCGGTGCGCAACGTCAAGTACGTCGGCACCACGACGAAGACGAAGGAAGCCGGCTACCTCGGCGTGTCGCCGCGCGTGCACAGTTACTACGCTGCCCTGCCGGTCTCGCAGGTGCCGGGATACATCGGCGACCAGATCGGCCAGGGCGTGAGCGCAATCGGCAGCTACCCGAGCAAGATCGAGAGCCTATGGGGCACGGTATTCGAGGGCAAGCCGCGCGATCCCAACGGCGCGATCGGCGTCGTCGGGATTGGCCGGCTCGGCGGGGACATCGCGCAGAGCAACGTGTTCAACACCCAGGACAAGGCGTTCGCACTGATCAGCCTGCTGGCGACGGTGAACCTGCTCCTGTTCTTCTTCAACCTCCTGCCGCTCCTGCCACTCGACGGTGGTCACGTGGCCGGCGCATTGGTCGAGGCGGCCAGGCGGGGTCGGGCTCGGCTGCGGGAGCGCTCGCTGGCCGCGCGGGACGCCGACGGCACCTCGGATCCCGGTGCGGCCGCCGCGGCGGCGGCCCGCCGACGCCAGATCTA
Organism: uncultured Actinomycetota bacterium; assembly: GCA_963779485.1. Classification (GTDB taxonomy): domain Bacteria; phylum Actinomycetota; class Actinomycetes; order Mycobacteriales; family Jatrophihabitantaceae; genus CAVVJA01. Next base: position 168,022 of record CAVZYJ010000021.1, read on the forward strand.
CGTCGACACCGCACAGATGGTGCCCGTGATGTATGCCGTGGCATCCGTCCTGATCTTGGTGACGCTACTCGTCGTATATGCGGACATCGTCAAGCCGGTCACGCTGGGTGGGTGACGTCATCGGCTTAGATCGTAAGCGGATACTGATCCGGTGACCTCAGTTCCGCTCGGCCTGCCCACCGCCCCGCCGCCCGTACTCGCTCCGCGCCGGGCCTCTCGCCAGATCCGGGTCGGCTCGGTTCTGGTCGGTGGTGACGCGCCGGTCTCGGTCCAGTCCATGACCACCACACTGACCGCCGATGTCGACGCGACGTTGCAGCAGATCGCCGAGCTGACCGCCGCCGGTTGCGACATCGTCCGGGTGGCAGTGCCGTCGCAGGATGACGCCGAGGCGTTGCCCGCCATCGCGAAGAAGTCCCAGATCCCCGTCATCGCCGACATCCACTTCCAGCCCAAATACGTGTTCGCGGCCATCGACGCCGGATGTGCGGCCGTGCGCGTCAACCCGGGCAACATCAAGGCATTCGACGACAAGGTGGAGGAGATCGCTAAGGCGGCTCGGGCGGCTGGCGTCCCGATCCGGATCGGGGTCAACGCCGGATCCCTGGACAAGCGGCTGCTCGCGAAGTACGGCAAGGCCACTCCGGAAGCGCTCGTCGAGTCGGCGCTGTGGGAGGCATCGCTGTTCGAGGAGCACGACTACCGCGACATCAAGATTTCGGTGAAGCACAACGACCCGGTCGTCATGGTGCGCGCGTATGAACTGCTCGCCGCGCAATGCGACTACCCGCTCCATCTCGGCGTGACCGAGGCCGGCCCCGCGTTCCAGGGCACGATCAAGTCCTCGGTCGCGTTCGGTGCGCTGCTGTCTTTGGGGATCGGCGACACGATCCGGGTATCGCTGTCCGCGCCACCGGTCGAGGAGGTCAAAGTCGGGCTGGCCATCCTCGAGTCGCTGAACCTCCGCCAGCGCCGGTTGGAGATCGTGTCCTGCCCGTCCTGCGGCCGGGCCCAGGTCGACGTGTACACGCTGGCCGATCGGGTCACCGCCGGCCTCGAGGGCATGGAGGTGCCGCTGCGCGTCGCGGTGATGGGCTGCGTAGTGAACGGTCCCGGCGAGGCGCGCGAAGCTGACCTCGGCGTGGCCTCCGGCAACGGTAAGGGTCAGATCTTCGTAAAAGGTGAGGTCATCAAGACGGTGCCGGAGTCGCAGATCGTCGAGACGCTGATCGAAGAGGCGATGCGCCTCGCCGAAGAGATGGTGGCGAGCGGCGTCGGTTCAGGGGAGCCGAGCGTCTCCGTCGGCGGCTAGGGACGCTTCTAGAGCAGGGCCCGGCGCCGGAGCGCCACCAGGGCAACCCAGCCCGGCAGGGCGGGTCCCCAAACCGACACGATCCGGGAGAGCAGGGCGGCCGCCGTCGCGATAGGCAACGCGGCCCCGGTCGCGACCAGACCACCGATCAGTGCCGCTTCTACGGCGCCGGCACCGCTCGGAGTCGGGATCAGCGAGCCGGCCGCGGATGCGCCCAGGTAGACGGCGCACAGCGCGACGAGGGAACCATGGCCGCCGACGGCGTGCACGCAGGCTGCGAACGCCAGCACGTGGGCGAGGGTGAGCAGCGCGGACGCGGCGATGCCAACGGCCACCCGTCCCGGTGAACGGCGGGCGTGCGCCGCCAGCCCGGCGAGGCTAGCCCGAGCGACCTGCACGCCGCGCCGGACCCGGCAGGACCGGCGGGCGACAAGAGTGGCCGCGACGGCTACCGCGACCAGGGCGCCGGCTCCGATCAGCAGGCCGGTAGCGCTCGGCATCGAAATCTGGTCGCTGCCGGAGAGCCCGGCCAGGGCGCCCACGACCAGCATCGTCGCGAGCAGCTGGGCGGTTTGAGCGGCACCAACCGTCGCGAGCGCATCTGGCGTGCTCGCGCCGGATTGGACGAGGTAGCGAGTCGCGATCGCCGGCGTGCTGAGCGCGGACGGCGTGACGATGCGCAGACCACCGACGGCGAGCTGGGCGAGCAGCGTCGGGGCCAGCCGCAGCCGCAGCGCGCTGAAGCCGATCAGGTTGTACGCGGCGAAGAGGATGGACAGCCCGAATAGGCCGACCGCGGTGGCCACCCAGGTCGGATCGGTGCGCGAGAGCGCGGCGCCGAAGTCGACGTTGCGCAGCTCGATGGCGAGAACCACCGCGGTCGCCACGGCCGCGAGGGCAGCGGCGAGGGGGAGCAACCGAGCCCACTGCCGTGCGGTGCGCGGCTCGGCCAAGGTCGTGGCCTGCGTAACGACCGCCTGGACCGGTATCGACGCTGGACGACAATCGTCCAGAAGCAGCGTGGCGGCGGCCATATCCCGATGCTCGTCGCGGTACCACGGTTTGTCTGTCGGGTTTTTTCCCGATATCAGGATCGGGGTCGCCCGCCGGATCTCGGGGTGATCGAGCATCAGAGCCGTGGTCACCGGTCTGCCCCCGTGGTCTCTTGCCCGCCTGGATCGACGGATCCGCGTGTCTAGGGGCTTGGAGGACTATCTCGCTGGAGCTGATACGTGATCAGCGGTGTGGCGGCGCCGCGGCCAGGGTGATCTCGCCCACATCGGCTACGGACGCACAGCCGGCCGGCCCGAGCGTGAGGTCGAGTTCCGCGACCAGACATCGATCCAATCGTGATCTTGGACTTATGACCCTGGGGCGACGATAAGTCCAAGATCACGACTCCGCTGACCATCAATTGCCGGGCGCCTAGCCGAGGTTCGGCGCGCCACGGGGCCGGTCGGGACGGTAGCGTCGCAGCTCGTGACCGCCGTCCGCCCTGCGCTCCGGCGCCGTGAGGTGGTGCGCGTCCTGGACGACCGGGACTTGGACGAGTTCCTTGCGCTGCTCGCGACCGATCCGGTCACCAACGCGGTGGTCGCGGCCCGAGTCGAAGCCGCCCAGACCCTCGACGGCAGCCGGCTCGGCGGAGATCTGATGGGTGTGGGTGACCCCGGGCGGCTGTGCGCAGCGGCCTTTTGCGGGGGCAATCTCGTCCCAGTGGGCGGCGATTTCGCCTCGTGGACGGTCCTCGGCCGGCACATCGCGACCCGGCGCCGCGCCTGCTCGTCCATCGTCGGACCGGCGGTGGCCGTGGCGATACTGTGGCCCTCCCTGTCGCGGCGCTGGGGTCCGGCCCGGATGATCCGCGCCTCCCAACCGCTGCTCGTGACCGATCGGCTGGCACCCGTCCCGGCCGACCCGGCGGTGCGACCCGCGCGGTTCGAGGATGTGGGCCGATATCTCCCGGCCGCCTACGCAATGTTCGCCGAGGAGCTCGGCCTCACCCCGGCCGACAGCGCGGACCGACCGGGCTATCGGGTTCGGCTGATGCAGTTGATCGCGGCCGGGCACGCTCTTGTCCGCCTGGACGACAGCGGGGCCGTGATCTTCAAGGCGGAGCTGGCCGCAGTGTCGTCCCGGTGCTGCCAGGTGCAAGGCGTGTGGGTGCGTCCCGATCTGCGCGGACGCGGAATCGGCGCCCGGGCGATGGCCGCCGTGCTGGACTACGCATTGCGTCTCGCGCCGCAGGTAAGCCTGTACGTCAACGACTTCAACTACCCCGCGCGTCGCTTGTACGAGCGGCTCGGTATGCGTCAGGTCGGCACCCTATCGACCGTGCTGTTCTGACCACGACCGCAATATGACTGTGCTAGCCCATGGGCACCGACCACTGCGGTCCTGCTGTGTCCTCGTGATCGGTGCCCGCTCGTGACTGTGCGAGCCGTCATCTTCGACTGGGGCGGCACGCTCACGCCGTGGCACACGATCGATCCGTCGGAAGCCTGGTTGGCCGCGACCGGCGATTCGAACATCGCCGCCCGGTTGCAGGCGGCTGAGGACGTGGCGTGGACGCGCTCGCGCGACGAGCAGCGCAGTGCGACCCTCGCCGAGGTGCTCGACGCGGCGGGCGTCGACTCGACCGACGACCTGCTCGCCGCCTACCACGACTGGTGGACCCCGCACACTTTCACCGATCCGGATGTCCCCGCCCTATTCGCCGCGCTCCGAGATCGGGGCATCCGGATCGGCGTGCTGTCCAACACAATCTGGCCCCGCGACCACCACGAACGTATCTTCGAACGGGACGAGGTCCTGGCGCTCATCGACGGTGCCGTTTACACCTCGGAAATCGCCTGGACGAAGCCGCACCCGGAGGCATTCCGGGCGGCGCTGGCCGCGGTCGGCGTCGCCGACCCGGCAGAAGGGGTCTTCGTCGGCGATCGACTCTTCGACGACATCCACGGCGCGAAGTCCATCGGCATGAAGGCGGTCCTGGTCCCGCACAGCATCATCCCGGAGTGGCAGCGCGGCGCGGTGGACGGCGAACCGGATGCCGTCGTCACCCGGCTGTCGGAGCTACTCGGCATCATCGACTCGTGGCTGTAGAGCACCGCGGGCGCAGCTTCGAACGCGCGCCCGACGTGCCCGTCGGGGCGCAGGAGGCGTTGATCCGGGCGCGCGGTTTGGTGAAGCGGTTCGGCGAATTCGAAGCCGTGCGCGGCATCGACGTCGACGTCCGGCCGGGTGAAGCCTTCGGGTTCCTGGGTCCGAACGGCGCGGGGAAGTCCTCGACGATGCGCATGATCGGCGCCGTGTCGCCGCCGTCCGGAGGCGAACTCCGGGTCTTCGGCCTGGACCCGGTGACCCATGGATCGCAGATTCGCGCGCGCATCGGCGTCTGCCCGCAAGAGGACACGATCGACGCCGAACTTCGGGTTCGGGAGAACCTCGTCGTGTACGGCCGGTTCTTCGGACTCAGCCGCGCGCAGTGTCGAGCTCGCGCCGACGAGCTGCTCGCGTTCGTGTCGCTGACCGACCGGGCCAACGCGAGCGTGGAGTCGTTGTCCGGCGGCATGAAGCGGCGGTTGACCATTGCCCGTGCTCTGGTCAACTCACCGCAGCTGCTGCTGCTCGACGAGCCGACGACCGGTCTGGACCCGCAGGCCCGGCACCTGGTGTGGGAGCGGTTGTTCCGGCTCAAGCAGCAGGGCGTCACCCTCGTGCTGACGACGCACTACATGGACGAGGCCGAGCAGCTGTGCGACCGGCTGGTCGTCATGGACGGCGGGAAGATCGTCGCCGAGGGCTCGCCCCAAGCGCTCATCGACCAGTACTCGACGCGGGAGGTCACCGAGCTGCGCTTCCCCGACGACGGCCACGCCGACCTGGCCGGCGCCGTCACGGATCGAGTTGGTGATCTCGCGACCCGGGTCGAGATCCTGCCCGACCGGCTGCTGTTGTACGCCGACGACGGTGAGGCCGCGGCCGCCGCCGTCAGCCACGGTGGGCTGCATCCCACCAGCGTCTTGGTCCGTCGCTCGTCCCTGGAGGACGTGTTCCTCCGGCTCACCGGCCGAAGCCTCGTCGACTGATGCTCGTCCTGCGTCAGCTCGACTATTGGGCGACGGTGTACCGCCGGGTCTGGCGGGGAACCGTCGTGACCTCGTTCGTGCTGCCCCTGCTGTACCTCGCGGGGATCGGAATCGGCCTCGGGCGCTACGTCGACGACGCCGGCTCCACGGCGGCGCTCGGCGGCCTGAGCTATCTCGACTACGTGGGACCGGGACTGCTCGCGACTACGGCCATGCAGACCGCGGTCGGCGAATCAACTTATCCCGTGCTCGCGTTCTTCCTCTGGCAGAAGGTGTACGACGCCATGATCGCCACACCGCTGCGGGTGCGCGACGTGCTGATCGGGCACCTCGGCTATGTCGTCGTTCGGTTGACGACGACCTGCGCAGTGCTGCTCGTGGTGCTCAGCATCTTCGGCGTTGTCACCTCGGTCGCCGGCGGGCTCGGCGCGGTAGCTGTCGCGGTTCTGGTCGGGCTGGCCTTCGCCACGCCCCTCTTCGCCCTGTCCGCGCGGCTGAAGAACGACAACGGCTTCGCCCTGGTCTACCGGCTTGGCCTCATCCCGATGTTCTTGTTCTCGGGCGCGTTTTTCCCGACCTCACAGCTTCCGGCAGCGATCGCGTGGCTCGCGTGGCTCACGCCGGTGTGGCACGGGGTGGAGCTGTGCCGGGCCCTCATGACCGGACAGGCCACGTTGCTTCCGGCCCTGGGCAATATCGGCTACCTCCTACTCTGGGTCGTCGCCGGCTGGTGGCTCGCCGAACAGGCCTTCCGGCGCCGGCTGGAGCGCTGAGCATGACGCCGGCTACCTTGGCGCTGCGCATCGTCCCGTGGCCAGTTGGCCGGAACGGTTGGCGACTCGTCGAGCGCAACTACGTGGTGTTCCGTCGGGGCTGGCCGGTGTTCCTCACCGGATTCCTCGAGCCGTTCTTCTATCTACTCTCCATCGGATTAGGCGTGTCGCGGCTCGTCCCCGGCTTCACCGGGCCCGGCGGACAGCTGATCGGCTACACGGAATACATAGCGCCCGCGTTGCTGGCGACCTCGGCCATGAACGGAGCGATATTCGACTCCACCTACAACGTGTTCTTTCGGCTGAAGTACGCCAAGCTCTACGACTCCATTCTGGCGACACCATTGGGGCCACGGGACGTCGCCCGTGGGGAGGTGACCTGGGCCCTGCTGCGTGGCGGGGCGTACTCGGCGATGTTCATCATCGTCATGGCCGCGATGGGCCTCATCTCCTCGGCCTGGGCCATTCTCGCCTGGCCGGCCGCGCTGCTCATCGGGTTCGGATTCGCCGGCGCCGGCATGGGACTCACGACGTTTATGCGGTCGTGGCAGGACTTCGAGTTCGTGCAGTTGGCCATCGTTCCGATGTTCCTGTTCTCCGGCACGTTCTACCCGCTGAGCGCGTACCCGGAGGGCATTCGGTGGCTCGTCGAGATCACCCCGCTGTATCAGGCCGTCCACCTCGTCCGGGGGCTGACCACCGGCAACGTCGCGCCGAGCCTGTTGGTTTCCGTCGGGTACCTGCTTGCCCTCGGCCTCGCCGGGCTTCTCGTGGCCGGCCGACGGCTCGACCGGCTCCTGCTGCGGTGAGGTCAGCTTCCGGGAAAGGGCACGGTGGATTGTGCCGGGTGCAGGATGCGCCGCCACCGCGTCGCCCGGATCGCGCTGGCCGTCAGCGCAGCGCCCGCCGCCTGGCGCAGCCCGGCGGGGGCGGGGCCTGAGGCCGCGGCAGTTACCAGGTACCGCCAGGCGGCGGCGCAGCTGCTCTCGGTCCCGAGGGCCAGTCGCTGGGCGTCGACCGATCCCGCTAGCGCGAACGGGAGTGGGTAGTCAGCCTGCGGAGGTGCGGGCGGCTGCCCGGCGGCGGCAAGCGCGGCAGCGGTGCGGTCGCGTAGCTCTCGATGCTGCTCCTCGAGAGCCCGCGCGAGGGCGATGTCTCCCGGTTCGGTCAGTCGAGGGCCAAGCGCGCCGTAGTAGAACACCGCCGCGTACTCGGCCGCCAACGCCGCCTGCCACGCCGCGGCCAGTGCCGCGCTCGGCCGGGTCACGCGAGGATCTCGGCATGCGTGGCCTCGCAGGCCGCGATGCTGGCGAGCAGTCCCGCGTTGCTACCCGCGGCGGTCAGCGCCGCCGCTGCGGTTGCTCGCGAGGCGGCGAGTTCGGCGACGCGCACGCCGGCCACGCCGGCCGAGTTCGGCGCCGGCGGCGTGGGACTCGATCCACTGCTCGCCGCTGACCGCGGGTAGCGGGCGGCCAAGGCCTGCAGGACCTGCAGATGGGCCAGGTGGTCGGCCCGGAGGGGCGCCAGCCGGATGCGGAGCGTGGCGTCAGTGCGTCCGGCGGCGGCGATGCCAGCCAGCAGCTGCTGCTCCCGAGCGAGCGCGTCCGGCAGCCAGTCAGGTGGACCGGGGGGATGCCCGCTGACGGTGTCCGGTCGGGCGACGGCCACGATCACCCCTCCGGCCGCTGCCGCGGTCACGACACCGGCGCAGCCGAGCCAGGCCCGCCGGGACATCAGCCGGGGAGACTCGGAACGGGTCACGGGGACTCAGTCTCCCAGAGGCTCTAAGCTCGCTAGCGAGGTTGCCGCACGCGTGAGGTCGTCGTCGTCGACTGGGGGTTCGCAGCGCGAGCAATCGGCACAACTGCACATGTCAGGAGGATTGTCCGATGCCCGCGCCGGCAGGTCGATCCACAGCGGAGCAGCGCAAGCACCTGCTCGCGCTACTGACTCCGGTCGTCGCCGCATCCGGGCACGACCTCGAGGACGTGTCGGTGCAAGTGATCGGCCGCCGCAGTGTCGTGAAGATTGTCATAGACCGTGACGACGGCGTGGACCTCGACGGCATCGCCGAGGTGAGCCGGGCCGTCTCCTCGACGATGGACGATCAGGCAAACGATCCGTTCGCTGGACCGTACGTTCTCGAGGTCAGCTCACCCGGAGTAGATCGCCCACTCACCGAGCGTCGACACTGGGCGCGTGCCGTTGGTCGCCTGGTCACCGTCAACGGCGTGGCGGGACGCGTCCTGTCCACCGGTGACACGGGCGTCGAGCTCCAGTCCCGTGACGGCACGCGGACCATTGGCTGGGACGAGCTCGGTCCGGGCGCCGTCCAGGTGGAATTCAATCGGAAGGCCGCGTTCGACGACGACAGGGCGGAGGGATGAGCGTGGTCCACGTTGACATCGCAGCCTTGCGCAGCATCGAGCGCGAGAAGGAAATTGCGTTCGACACGATCATCGACGCGCTCGAGACCGCGCTGCTCAGCGCTTACAAGCACACGCCGCACTCCATGCCTCATGCCCGGGTCGTCATCGACCGCAAGACCGGTGAGGTCGTCGTCTGGGCGCAGGAACTCGACGCGGATGGTGCTCTGATCGAAGAGTTCGACGACACTCCGAACGACTTTGGCCGGATTGCCGCCACAACCGCTCGGCAGGTCATTCTGCAGCGGCTACGAGACGCCGAGCACGATCTCACCTACGGGGAGTACTCCGGTCGGGAAGGCGACATCGTCACCGGCGTGGTCCAAGCCGACGCCCAGGCCGCCCAACGCGGGTTAGTCCTGGTCGACATCGGCAAGATCGAGGCGATCCTGCCGCCGTCGGAGCAGGTGCCCGGGGAGGAGTATCCGCACGGCGTCCGCCTCAAGTGTTACGTCGTCGAGGTCGCTCGCGGGCTGCGCGGGCCCCAGGTCACGGTCAGCCGTACGCATCCCAACCTTGTCAGGAAGCTGTTCGCGCTCGAGGTTCCGGAGATCGCCGACGGCAGCGTGGAGATCGTCGGCGTCGCGCGCGAGGCCGGCCATCGCAGCAAGATCGCGGTGCGGAGCTCAGTACCGGGACTCAACGCAAAAGGGGCATGTATCGGCCCGATGGGCCAGCGCGTCCGCAACGTGGTCGCCGAACTGCACGGCGAGAAGATCGACATCATCGACTGGGCCGAGGATCCGGCCAGCTATGTCGGCAACGCGCTCTCACCGGCCACGACGATCTCCGCGCAGATCGTCGACCTGGCCAACCAGTCCGTCCGGGTCGTCGTGCCTGACTTCCAGCTGTCACTGGCCATCGGCCGGGAAGGGCAGAATGCGCGGCTCGCGGCGCGGCTGACCGGCTGGCGCATCGACATTCACAGCGATGCGGAGCCCGCGCCCTCGACCAGTCGGGTCGACACCGCCCGCGTGGAACCCAGGCGGCCCGGCGCCGGGGAGTAGAGTGACCTTGGTCGTCCGGCCGACGTCGGCATCTGCCGCTGCACTCGGACCGGGCCCGGCAGCGCCGGGTCCGGTGCGAACCTGCATCGGTTGCCGCCAACGGGCGGCGGCTACCGAGTTGCTTCGCGTGGTCGTGGCTTCGCGCCCGACCGGCACTGGTGACGGATCGGCTGAGGTCGATGCCGCGCCGGTGCGGGTTGTGCCGGATCCCCGCCGTCGTGCGCCCGGTCGCGGTGCATCGCTGCATCCCGATCCGGGCTGCGTGGCACTCGCCGAACGGCGACGATCGTTCGCTCGGGCGCTTCGCGTCTCGGGTCCGGTCGATCTCACCGCGGTACGCGAGTACGTTTCCAGCGGTTCGGATGGCACCATCGCATCGGGCGAACAACCTCGCCCGGGCACCCGTAGGGAGCTGTGAATGGCAATGGGCACTCGATGAAGCGCCAGCGATGAGCACGTCCCCCGACTAACGTGACCGCGCGGGAAGCCGCCGGTCCCCTCGAAGGAGTCCAGTGGCAGGCAAGGCCCGCGTACATGAGCTCGCCAAGGAGCTCAACGTCTCGAGCAAGGATGTACTCGCCAAACTCAGCGAACTCGGCGAGTTCGTAAAGAGCGCTTCGTCGACGGTCGAGGCCCCGGTGGCTCGGCGGCTGCGGGAGGCCTTTCCGCCGGCGCCCACGGCGGAGCCAGCTCCAGCCCCCGCGCAGCCAGCACCGACGTCGCCGGAACCGACGCCCGCTCCGGCGCCCGAACCCGTCGTGGTTGCAGCGCCGAGCCCGACGGTCGAGGTGGTGGCCACCCCGACCGTGGTTACCCCACCGGCGCCGATCCCTCCGCCGCCCAGTCCGGTGACGGGCGCTCCCCGGCCGGGCGCGCCGCGGCCCGGACCCCGAGTCGGCAACAACCCCTTCGGTGTCGGCGGTGGCGGCGCCGCTGCGCCCCGACCGGTCGGCCCCCGACCGAGCCCCGGACCTACGGCCATGCCGCCCCGTCCCGCCGGACCGGGCATCACCCGAGCGGGCAGCGGCGGTCCCCGTCCCAACCCGGGCATGATGCCGTCGCGGCCCGGGTCGGGCCAGGGCGGTCGCCCGGCCTTCGGCCCTGGCGCCCGCGGCGCCGGCCCCGGCGGCCCGGCGACCCGTCCCGGCGGCCCGGCCGGCCGACCCGGCGCGCCGGGAACCGGCCGTCCCGGCGGAGGTAGTGGCAGCGGCGGTTATCGGGGCACGCCCGGCGGCGGCGGAGCGCCTGGCGGTGCAGCTCCGGGTGGCTTCCGTCCCGGACCGGGTGGCCGACCCGGTGCCGGCGGGCGCGGCCGCGGAGCGGGCACGGCCGGCGCATTCGGCCGGGCGGGAGGTCGGCCGACCCGGGGACGCAAGAGCAAGAAGCAGCGTCGTCAGGAATTCGACAACATGTCTGCCCCCACGATCGGTGGTGTGCAGGTGCCGCGCGGCAACGGCGAGGTCCTGCGGCTACCACGCGGTGCCTCGCTGTCAGACTTTGCGGAGAAGATCGACGCCAACCCGGCGTCCCTCGTGACGATCCTGTTCCACCTGGGCGAGATGGTGACCGCCACCCAGTCGGTCAACGAAGACACCCTGCAACTGCTCGGGGCGGAGCTGAACTACACCGTCCAGGTCGTCAGTCCGGAGGACGAGGACCGCGAGCTGCTCGAGTCGTTCGATCTGACCTTCGGTTCGGACGAGGGTGACGAGGAAAACCTGGTCGCCCGGCCGCCTGTGGTCACGGTCATGGGCCACGTCGACCACGGAAAGACTCGGCTGCTGGACGCCATCCGCAAGACGAACGTGGTCGCCGCCGAGGCCGGCGGTATCACTCAGCACATCGGTGCCTACCAGGTTCGGGTGGAGCTCGAAGGCAATTCGCGTGCCATCACCTTCATCGACACCCCGGGCCACGAGGCGTTCACGGCCATGCGGGCCCGCGGCGCTTCGACGACCGACATCGTCGTGCTGGTCGTGGCCGCCGACGACGGCGTGATGCCGCAGACCATCGAGGCGCTCAACCACGCTCAGGCGGCTGACGTCCCGGTCGTGGTGGCGGTCAACAAGATCGACAAGGAGGACGCCAACCCGGCCAAGGTGCGCCAGCAGCTCACCGAGTACGGGTTGGTTGCCGAGGAGTACGGCGGCGACACGATGTTCATCGACGTCTCGGCGCGTGCCAACCTCAACATCGACGGGCTGCTCGAAGGCATCCTGCTGACGGCGGACGCCTCGTTGGATCTGCGGGCGAATCCGGACCAGGACGCCCAGGGCATCATCATCGAGGCTCGGTTGGACCGCGGCCGCGGGCCGGTGGCGTCCCTGCTGGTGCAACGCGGCACGCTGCACATCGGCGACTCGGTGGTCGCGGGCGACGCCTTCGGGCGGGTGCGCGCCATGCTGGACGAGAACGGCGAGCCGGTCGATACCGCAGGTCCGTCGCGGCCGGTGCAGGCCCTCGGCCTGACCTCGGTGCCCGGCGCCGGCGACTCGTTCCTGGTTGTCGACGAGGACCGGGTCGCGCGACAGATCGCCGACCGTCGGCAAGCCCGCGAGCGCAATGCTCAGTTGGCGGCCACCCGACGCCGGATTTCGCTCGACGATCTCGACCGGGCCTTCGCTGCCGGGGAGGTGCAGCAGCTCAACCTGATCATCAAGGGCGACGTCTCTGGCTCGGTCGAGGCGCTCGAGGACGCGCTCGTGAAGATCGACATCGGCGAGAACAGCGATCAGGTCTCGTTGCGGGTGATCGGTCGTGGGGTTGGCGCAATCAACGAGAACGACATCAACCTCGCTATCGCGTCGAACGCTGTGATCATCGGCTACAACGTCCGGCCGGCCGGAAAGGCGGGCGAGGCCGCGGTACGCGAGGGTGTCGACATCCGGTACTACACCGTGATCTACCAGGCCATCGATGAGATCGAGGCCGCGCTGAAGGGCATGCTCAAGCCGGAGTTCGAGGAGGTCCAGCTCGGCACCGCCGAGGTCCGCGAGGTGTTCCGGGTGCCGCGCGTCGGCAACGTCGCGGGCGCAATCGTCCGGTCCGGAACCATCCGCCGGCACAGCAAGGCGCGGCTCATCCGCGACGGGGTCGTGGTTGCCGACAACCTGGCCGTGGACTCGCTGAGGCGATTCAAGGACGACGCAACCGAGGTGCGGGAAGGCTTCGAATGCGGTATCGGGTTGGGCGCCTACAACGACATCAAGATCGGAGACACGATCGAGACATTCGAGCTGCGCGAGAAGCCGCGTACCTGACGGGTAGTGGACGTCGACCCGAGCCGGCCATAGGGCCGGACCGGCGAGGAGGCGTGACGCGTGGTGGTCGGGACCCTCGTGGTCGACCTACGGCTTGGCGACGTGCACTCGCTGAAGGAGAAGCGGTCCGTCGTCCGGCCCATCGTCGCCGACCTGCGCCGGCGCTTCTCCGTCGCGGCGGCCGAGACCGGGCACGCCGACCTGCACCGACGGACCGAGATCGGTGTCGCGGCGGTGGCATCAACCCATCAGCACGTGGTCGACGTGCTCGAGCAGTGCGAGCGTCTCGTCGCCGGCCGACCCGAGGTGGAGGTGTTGGTTGCGCGCCGGCGGGTATTCGACGACGACGACCTCGAGTGAGAGAACAGGAGAACCGGCGATGGCCAACACGGGGCGGGCCCGCAAACTGTCCGAGCGGATCAAGCACATCGTGGCCTCGATGCTGGAGATGCAGGTCAAGGACCCTCGACTCGGCATGGTGACGATCACCGACGTCCGCATAACCGGTGACCTGCACGACGCGACCATTTTCTACACCGTCTTCGGCAGCGATGACGACCGGTTGGCCACCGCGGCGGCACTGGAGTCGGCGAAGGGAGTGCTGCGCAGTGAGGTCGGGCGGCAGACCGGTGTGCGGTTCACGCCAACTCTGACCTTCGTGCTCGATTCGCTGCCCGAGGACGCGCAGCACATCAACGAACTCCTTGCGGTCGCGGCTCAGCACGATGCTCGTGTGGAGCGGGCGCGAGCTGGGGCGCGGCCGGCCGGAGATCCTGACCCCTATCGCAAGCCCCGCGATGTCGACGAGGTCGATGGCTGAGCCCCGCATCCGCCGCGCCGGTTCCGGCGACTGGTCGCTGATCTGGCCGGTGTGGCACGAGATCATTGCCGCTGGCGACACCTACGCGTACGACCCGGACACCAGCTTCGACCAGGGCAAACGCATGTGGTTCGGGCCGCTGCCTGAGGAGACCTGGGTGGCGGCGTCGGACGAGGATGACCTGCTCGGCACCTATCATTTCGGCCCGAACCATTCGGGACCGGGCGCGCACATTGCGAACGCGTCGTACATGGTGGCGCCGGCGGCTCGCGGCCGTGGCGTCGGCCGAGCGATGGTCGAACACTCCCTGCAGCGCGCGGCGGAGCTCGGCTACCTGGGCCTGCAATTCAACGCCGTGGCGGCCACGAACCGTCCCGCGATCAAGCTGTATGAGGAGCTCGGATTCGGGACGGTCGGCGTGATCCCGCGTGGCTTTCGCCACCCCAGCGCCGGCCTGGTCGACCTGCTGATCATGTACCGCGAGGTGACCCCGATTCCGTGACTGCGCTGGAGAAGGTGTCGACCCGGCGACTACTGAGCCTCGCCGCGTCGGCATTCGTGGTGCTCGCCGCGGAACCGCTATACCTGCTCGTCGATACGGCGGTCGTCGGCCACCTCGGCTCCGTGCCGCTCGCCGGACTGGGTGTTGCCTCGGCGCTCATGGCACTCCTGCTCGTCGTCGGCGGCTTCCTGGAGTACGGCACGACCGGTCGGGCCGCGCGGTGGTACGGCGCGGGCCGGACGGATGCTGCGCTCGCGGAAGGCATGCAGGCGTCGTGGCTCGCTATTGCCATCGGTCTGCTCATGATCGTCTGCGGCGAGGTCTTCGCCCGCCCGCTGACGGCACTACTGAGTGGCGGGACGGGTCTGGTCCAGCACGCCGCCGAATCCTGGTTTCGGATCGCGGTGCTGGGCATGCCCTTCGTGCTGCTCGTCCTGGCCGGCAACGGTTGGATGCGGGGCGTTCAGGAGACCCGCTCGCCGATGCGAATCGTGCTCGCCGCGAACGCCCTATCGGCGGCGGCGTCGCCAATTCTGGTGTATCCGCTCGGCCTCGGGCTGGAGGGCTCGGCCATCGCCAATGTGGTGGCCCAACTGGTCGGTGGCGCGCTGTTCCTCCGGGCCCTCCGGCACCGCCGGGCGGTCAGTCGGCCCGATTGGCCGATCATCCGCGGCCAGCTCGTGGTCGGCCGCGACCTGCTGGTGCGCTCGGCCGCGTTCCAGGTCGCATTCCTCACCGCCGCGGGCGTCGCTGCCCGCATGGGGACCGCACAGATCGCCGCTCACCAGATCGCCATGCAGCTGTGGGAGTTCACCGCGCTGCTGCTCGACTCGTTCGCTATCGCGGCGCAGTCACTCGTCGGCGCGGCGCTCGGCGGGGCCGATCCGAACCTGGCTCGCAGCACGTCGTGGCGGGTAGCCCGGTACGGCTTCTGGGCCGGGATGGGTTTCGCCGCCATTCTCGCCGCCGGTTGGGTCGCCATTCCGGCCGTGTTCACCTCCTCGCGGGCCGTTCGGGAGCAGGCGCATTTACTCTGGCCGTGGTTCGTCGGTATGCAGCCGGTCGCCGGAGTGGTGTTCGCCTTGGACGGGGTGCTCATCGGCGCGGGTGACGTGGCGTTTCTGCGCACGATCACCGTGATCGCCGCCGTCGGCGCGTTTGCCCCGCTGAATCTCGCCGCTCTGCACTGGGGGTGGGGCATCAGCGGCGTCTGGGCCGGGCTGACCGCGTTCATCGTGGTGCGGCTCATCGGCATGGTGCTGCGGACTCACGGCGGTCGCTGGCTAGTGGTGGGCGAGCAACGATGACAACCTCCGGTCTGATCGTCGTCGACAAGCCCGCGGGGTGGACGTCGCACGATGTCGTGGCCCGGCTACGGCGGCTTGCGCACACCCGACGAGTCGGCCACGCCGGCACGCTGGATCCGATGGCGACTGGCGTTCTTGTCGTCGGAGTGGAGAAGGCCACCCGGCTGCTGCGTTACCTCACCCTCGCCGAGAAGGGCTACGCGGCGACCATCCGCCTCGGCCAGGCGACGACAACCGACGATGCGGAGGGCGAGCTGATCGCGAGCACGCCGGCGTCGGCCGTGACGGCGGAGCAACTCGCGGCTGCGATGGCTGATCTCACCGGCGAGCTGGAGCAAGTGCCCTCGGCGGTGTCGGCGATCAAGATCATGGGAAAGCGGTCGTACGCCCGGGTTCGAGCCGGCGAGGATGTCGTTCTCGCCGCCCGACCGGTCCGGGTGGCGCGTTTCGAGCCGATCGCTACCCGCCCGATCGTGGGCGAGCTATTGGACGTCGACGTGCTCGTCGAGTGCTCCTCGGGCACCTACGTTCGAGCGCTGGCCCGCGACCTGGGGGCCCGGCTCGGCGTGGGCGGTCACCTCACTGTGCTGCGCCGCACGCACGTCGGGCCGTTCCGGCTCGAGCAGGCCGCCACCCTGGACGAGCTCGCCGCCCGGGCCGACCCGGTGATGTATCCCCTTCCGGCTGCAGTTCGGGCCTGCCTGCCGGTGCGCCACATCACGCTCGAGGAGGGCCGAGAACTGTCCTACGGCCGACCGGTACCGCCGGTCGGCCTCGGCGGCACCTACGCCGCCTTTACTCCGGACGGTGCCGTTGTCGCGCTGCTGCAGGAGACGGCGGCCGAGGCCCGCCCGGTGCTCGTCTTCGTGCCGTCCAGTTAGGCTTGGTCGGGTGCAGCGCTGGCATGGTCTGTCGTCCGTCCCCTCGAGCTGGGGCCGGTGCGTGATCACCATAGGGGTCTTCGACGGGGTGCACCGGGGGCATGCCGAGATCATCGGGCAGGCCGTGCGCGAGGCGGCCAAGCTCGGTGTGCCCAGCGTGGTACTCACGTTCACCCCGCACCCCTCCGAGGTGGTGCGTCCCGGATCGCACCCGCCGGTGCTGACGACGATGGTCAGGCGAGCCGAGTTGATCGAGCAGCTCGGCGTCGACGTCTTCTGTGCGCTGCCGTTCACCCTCGAATTCTCCAAGCTGCCGCCGGCCGGGTTCGTGCACGAGATCCTGGTCGCCGACCTGCACGCTGCCTGCGTCGTCGTGGGCGAGAACTTCCGGTTCGGGCACAAGGCGAGCGGTGACATCGGCACGCTGACCGAGCTGGGGGCCACGTTCGGCTTCCGGGCCAACGGCGTGTCGTTGCTGCGCGGCACCGAGGGACCGATCAGCGCCACCTACGTCCGCTCCTGCGTGCAGTCCGGCGACGTTGCGGCCGCCGCCGAGGCGCTCGGTCGGCCGCACCGCCTGGACGGTCTCGTCGAACGCGGTGACGAACGCGGTCGCGATCTCGGGTTCCCGACCGCGAACCTCCGGCCAGATCCGTGGGGCTGCGTGCCGGCCGATGGCGTCTACGCCGGTCGGGTCGTCCGGCTCGACGAATGGGGCCGGACGTCGCCCGCCGATCCGCTCGGCAGTGCCGCCATTTCGGTGGGGACGAATCCGACATTTGACGTTCGCCAGCGCCGCGTGGAGGCCTACATCCTGGACTTCGACGGCGACCTGTACGGGGACGGGCTGGGCGTGGAGTTCGCGCACCGGCTGCGCGGCATGGAACGGTTCGACGGCGTGGACGCGCTCGTCGCCCAGATGCGCGACGACGTCAAGCAGACTCGAGCCCTGCTGGGGTGACGCGAGCCGGGTGGGCGGCCTGGTCCGGGCGCTGATAAGCTGGAATCTGGCGTTGCGCACGCGCATGCCCGCAGTGCGTGTCCACTCCCACCGTGACCGAGACCGGTGGGGCTCGCCTGCACCGACACCGAAGGGGAGTCGTCTGTGGCCCTGGCCAGCGACGTCAAGAAGCGGATCATCGCCGAGTACGGCTCGACCGACGGTGATACCGGGTCAGCCGAGGTCCAGGTCGCGCTGCTGTCTCAGCGCATTCGTGACCTCACCGAGCACCTCAAGACTCACAAGCACGATCACCACAGCCGCCGCGGTCTGCTGCTCCTCGTCGGTCAGCGGCGCCGGCTGCTGAACTATCTCGCCAAGACGGACATCAGCCGCTATCGCTCGGTCATCGAGCGGCTGGGTCTGCGCCGCTGAGCGCTCGCCCCGACGCACAATTGCATCAATCGCCATCCGCCGGACGTCACGGGATGCCCGAGCGACACCGATGCCGAACGGACTGCCGGTCCTCGGTAGTGGCGGCTCCGACCGATTCCGGTCCGCAGTCGCTTCGATCGAAGACCGGCTCCCGCATAGGTGACGTTTCCTTTCCCGGCCTCGCTTCGGCGCTAGCCCGGCGGCCACCTCGGCTGCCGACGAAAGGAAACTCATGACTGACTCGTCAGAGTCCGCCAACTCCGTACACGAAGCCATCGTCACCCTCGACAACGGCTCGTTCGGCACTCGCACCGTGCGCTTCGAGACCGGGCGGCTGGCCCGGCAAGCGGCCGGATCCGTCGTCGCCTACCTCGACGACAACACGATGGTGCTGTCGGCCACCACGGCCGGCAAATCCCCGCGGGAAGGCCTCGACTTCTTCCCCTTGACAGTCGACGTCGAGGAGCGAATGTATGCCGCGGGCCGCATTCCCGGCTCGTTCTTTCGCCGCGAAGGTCGTCCGAGCGAGGACGCCATCCTCACCTGCCGGCTGATCGACCGACCACTGCGCCCGTCATTCGTGAAGGGGCTGCGCAACGAGGTCCAGGTCGTCATCACCGTCTTGGCCCTCGATCCCGACAACGCCTACGACGTGCTGGCCATCAACGCCGCGTCCGCGTCCACGCAGCTGTCCGGCCTGCCGTTCAGCGGACCGATCGGCGGCACTCGGGTCGCGCTCATCGAGGGCCAGTGGGTGGCCTTCCCGACCTACTCCGAACTCGCGCGGGCCACGTTCGACATGGTCGTTGCCGGCCGAGTCGCTCGAGTCGGGCGAAGTCGCGATCATGATGGTCGAAGCCGAGGCAACCGAGAACAGCATCGAGCTCATCGACGGCGGGGCCACCCGGCCGACCGAGGAAGTCGTCGCGGCCGGGCTGGAGGCGGCCAAGCCGTTCATCGCCGAGCTGTGCCGCGCCCAGGCCGAGCTGGCCAAGGTCGCGGCGAAGCCGACCGTGGAGTTCCCGGTCTTCCTCGACTACGAGGATGACGTGTTCGCGGCGGTGAGTGCTGAGGTGGCCGAGCCGCTCACGCAGGCGTTGACCATCGCCGACAAGCAGGCTCGGGAAACCGAGCTGGACCGGATCAAGGAGCTCACCCGGGAGCGAGTGGCGCCCCAGTTCACGGAGCGCACGGCCGAGATCGGCCCGGCGTTCCGGGCGCTGACGAAGAAGCTCGTCCGCCAGCGCATCCTGCGCGACAAGGTCCGCATCGACGGCCGCGGGGTCACCGACATTCGCACGCTCTCGGCCGAGGTCGACGTCGTCCCTCGGGTACACGGCTCGGCGCTGTTCGAGCGGGGCGAGACGCAGATCCTGGGCGTCACCACGCTGAACATGCTGGGGCTGGAGCAGAGGCTCGACACGTTGAGCCCCAATCGAACGAAGCGCTACATGCACAACTACAACTTTCCGCCGTACTCGACCGGCGAGACCGGCCGCGTCGGCTCGCCGAAGCGCCGTGAGATCGGCCATGGGGCGCTTGCCGAGCGGGCGCTCGTGCCGGTGCTGCCAGGCCGGGACGAGTTCCCGTACGCGATCCGGCAGGTGTCCGAGGCGCTGGGCTCCAACGGCTCGACCTCGATGGGCTCGGTGTGCGCGTCGACCCTCTCGCTGCTCAATGCCGGCGTGCCGCTGAAGATGCCGGTCGCGGGCATCGCGATGGGTCTGGTGTCCGACACCGTCGACGGGCAGACGGAGTACGTCGCGTTGACCGACATCCTCGGCGCCGAGGATGCCTTCGGCGACATGGACTTCAAGGTCGCCGGCACGAAGGACTTCGTCACCGCGCTGCAGCTCGACACGAAGCTCGACGGCATCCCGTCCGAGGTGCTGGCCGCTGCCCTCACCCAGGCCCGTGACGCGCGGTTGCACATCCTCGACGTCATGCGCGAGGCGATCGACGGCCCGGACGAGATGAGCCCGTACGCGCCGCGCGTCACGGTCGTGAAGATCCCGGTCGACAAGATCGGCGCGGTCATCGGGCCCAAGGGCCAGATGATCAACGGTATCCAGGACGAAACCGGCGCCGAGATCACCATCGAGGACGACGGCACGATCTACGTCGGCGCTGCGGACGGTCTGTCCGCCCAGGCGGCGGTCGATCGGATCAACGCGATCGCCAACCCGCAGCTGCCCAAGGTGGGGGAGCGGTTCCTGGGCACGGTGGTGAAGACCGCCGCGTTCGGCGCGTTCGTCTCCCTGGTGCCGGGCAAGGATGGCCTCGTCCACATCAGCAAGCTCGGCCAGGGCAAGCGGATCAACAAGGTCGAGGATGTCGTCAAGGTCGGCGACAAGCTGCAGGTCGAGATCGTCGACATCGACGGCCGCGGCAAGATCAGCCTGGTGCCGGTCAAGGACGACGCTCCCGCCGCGCCCACGGCCGCGGAGCCCGCTGCTGCCGAGGCCCCCGTTAGCTCGGACAGCTGAGCGGTTAGCTCGGGCAGCCGCGGGCCGCGGTCACCTGCCCCTGCTCGGCCTCGTGATCTTGGACTTGCTGCGTCAGGGCGACCACAAGTCCAAGATCACGATCACGAGAACCCCGGATTCCCGGCCGATCACCTCCCAAGACCAACCCCAGGCCAAGCCCGATTTCCATCTTCTCCACTGAGTCGATAATCTCTACATGGAACATAGAGGTACAGGAATGCCGCTGACCGAAGGATGCCCATCTCATGGAGCAGATCCCCGAGGGGGACCTCCGGCGCCGGCACGTGCGTCGTTCGTTCTCCGCGCTGACCGTCGCCCTGCTTGCCGCGATCGGGTTGGTGGCGTGCACGTCGTCGAGCGCAACGACGGGCTCCGGCAGCGGGACGAACGCCGCGCACAGCGGCCGGTCTCTCTCGCTCGTCGCATACTCGGTTCCAAAGCCTGCTTACGACGCGCTGCAGAAGGGTTTCACGAGCACTAGCGAAGGCTCCGGCGTCACCTGGCGATCGTCCTACGGGGCGAGCGGTGATCAGAGTCGCGCCGTGCAAAACGGGCAGAAGGCCGACTACGTTGCCTTCTCCCTTGCCCCGGATCTGACTCGCCTGGTGCCGAAGTTCGTGGCCGCTGATTGGAATTCCGGGCCGACAAAGGGCCTGGTGTCCGACTCGGTCGTCGTCATCGCGGTACGCAAGGGCAACCCGAAGAAGATCTCCGGCTGGGATGACCTCGCGAAGCCTGGCGTGAAGATCGTCACGCCGGATCCTGGCTCGTCCGGTTCGGCCAAGTGGAACATTCTGGCCGCATACGCCCACGTGCTGGCGCGTGGTGGTACTGACGCGGACGCCGAGACCTATCTCAAGAAGTTCTTCGCCAACGTCGTCAGCAAGCCGGAGAGCGGAGCCAAGGCGACCCAGACCTTTCTCAATGGCACCGGTGACGTTCTCATCTCGTACGAGAACGAGGCAATCGCTGCCCGTCAGAAGGGCCAATCGCTCGACTACATCGTGCCCGCCGAGTCCGTCCTGATCGAGAATCCCGCCGCGGTCACCATTTCCGCGCCGCAAGCCGCCAGAGACTTCCTCGCCTACGTCGAAAGCGACGCCGGTCAGAAGATCTTCGCCAGCAAGGGGTTCCGCCCAGTGGTCACGGGTATCCAGGTTGGCACGGTCGAGGGTGCCAACGACCCGGCCAGTCCGTTCCCGGCCGTGCCGCACCTGACGACGATCGCTGAGCTGGGTGGCTGGAGCGCGGTCAACAAGAAGTACTTCGACAAGCAGACCGGCATCGTGCCCAAGATCGAGGGCAGTTCCGGGTGACAGTGTCGGCGCAGCCGGACACTCCGCGTGTCGCCGCAGCGCGCGGTGGCCGGGCCGCCGAATCGAACGGTCGGGTCCGCCTCGGTGCGGTCTCTAGCATCGGTCTAGGTGCAGCGGTGTTGTGGTTGAGCCTGCTGGTGTTGCTGCCGTTGGCTGCGGTCATCGGCAAGGCGGCCGGCGGCGGATGGAGCGGTTTCTGGGACGCGCTGACCAATCGCGAGGCGGTGTCTGCGATCCGGCTGACCGTGTTCTGCGCCTTGTCCGTCGCGGCCCTCAACGCCGTCCTGGGGACGCTCGTTGCCTGGGTGCTGGTGCGCGACGCTTTCTGGGGCAAGCGAATCGTCGAAGTCGTCATCGACATCCCGTTCGCATTGCCGACGATCGTGGCGGGTTTGGTGCTCCTGACGCTGTATGGGCCGCACAGCCCGGTCGGCGTCAACTGGTACGCCACCAGCCGAGGCATCGTGCTGGCGCTGCTGTTCGTCACGCTTCCCTTCGTCGTGCGCACGGTGGAGCCGGTCCTGATCGGCCTCGATCGCGAGGTCGAGGAGGCGGCCGCCAGCCTCGGGGCGCGACCTTTCACCGTCTTCCGCCGTATCGTGCTGCCCGCGATCTTGCCGGCGATCGCGGGCGGCGCCACGCTCGCGTTCGCCCGGGCGATGGGGGAGTACGGCTCAGTCGTATTGATATCGGGTGGCTTGCAGTTCAAGACTGAGATCGCATCGATGTACGTCTACAGCCAGATCGAGAACGACGCCCTTCCCACGGCAGCTGCGACCGCGACTGCGTTGCTGGCCGTGAGCGTCGTGGTCATCGGGCTGCTGAACGCCCTGCAGCGCTGGGCGGCGCGTCGTGGCTAGCCAGACTCTCCCGTCTTCCCTGGCTGAGTCGTCCAGCGCGAGCGTTAGAACTCCAGCACCCAAGCCGCGGCGCCGCCTGAGGCCTCGTGCGGGTACCTACCTGCTACGAGCGATCGCCATCGGCTACGTCGGAGTGCTGGTACTCGTGCCTCTCGGCGTCATCGTCTGGCGGACGCTGCAGCAGGGACTGGACACATTCTGGCAAACGATCAGCGATCCAACCGTGGTTCACGCGATCGTGCTGACGGCGATCATCGCCGGGATTGCGGTGGCCATCAACGTGGTGTTCGGCGTGGGGACGGCCTTGCTGCTCGCGCGATACCGCTTCCCCGGACGAGGGCTGCTCAACATCCTGATCGATCTGCCGCTCGCGGTATCACCGATCGTTGTCGGCCTCGCGCTGATCCTGGTCTACGGTCAGGAAGGCGGCTGGCTGAGCGATCTCGGTGTGCAGATCATCTATTCGATTCCCGGAATGGTGCTCGCCACGGTGTTCGTATCGCTCCCGCTCATCGTGCGCGAGCTGGTACCGGTGCTCGAGGAAGAGGGACTCGACCAGGAACTGGCGGCGCGGTCGCTCGGCGCCAACGCACTGCAGCGCTTTCGGCGGATCACGCTGCCCACCGTCAAGTGGGCGCTGGCCTACGGCGTCGTCCTCAGCCTCGCTCGCGCGATCGGGGAGTTCGGCGCGGTCAAGGTCGTGTCCGGCAACGTCATCGGTCAGACCCAGACGGTGACCCTGCTCGTCGACGAGCGGGCCGAGCAATTCGAGCCGGGCGCCTACCAGGCGTCGATCCTGCTCATCGCCGTCACTGTCATCTGCATCGTGGGCATATCGCTCATCCAGCCGCGGGAAAGCCGAGCCTGACGAGGAGAGCAACACCATGGGCATAACCGCTCGGCACATCAGCAAGCTCTTTGGCGGCGTCGTCGCGCTCGACGACGTCACGGTCGAGGTCGGCAGCGGCCGCCTCACCGCCCTGCTCGGACCGAGTGGTGGCGGCAAGTCCACCCTGCTGCGCATCGTCGGCGGTCTCGACGAGCCGGACTCCGGCTCGGTGCTCATCGACGGCGTCGATGCGACAGGAGTCCCGGCGCAGCGGAGGAATGTCGGCTTCGTGTTCCAACACTACGCGGCGTTCAAGCACCTCTCGGTTTACCGGAACATCGCGTTCGGGCTCGAGATCCGCAAGCGGCGCAAGGCGGAGATCAGGGAGCGGGTGACCGAGCTGCTCGAGCTGGTGCACTTGGAGAAGTTCGCCGACCGGATGCCATCCCAGCTCTCGGGCGGCCAGCGCCAGCGGATGGCCCTGGCCCGCGCACTGGCCGTCGAGCCGTCCGTGCTCCTGCTCGACGAGCCGTTCGGCGCGCTCGACACCAAGGTGCGCAAGGAACTGCGACAGTGGTTGCGGCGGCTGCACGACGAGGTGCACGTCACGACGATCTTTGTCACGCATGACCAAGACGAGGCGCTGGAGGTCGCAGACGAACTCGTCGTGATCAACAACGGGCGGGTGGAGCAGGTCGGCTCTCCCGCTACGTTGTATGACCATCCGGCCAACGACTTCGTGATGGGCTTCCTCGGTCCAGTCACCCGGCTGGGCCCGCGCCTGGTTCGTCCGCACGACATCGACGTGTTTCCCGCGGCGACGGCGAACGCGGTCGAGGCGGTGGTGCTCCGCCTGCAGCGCCTCGGGTTCGAGGTTCGAGCCGAGCTGCGCGCTCACGACACCGAGCCGTGGGTTCAGCTGACGCGGGGCCAAGCCGATTCTCTGGCGCTACGTCCGGGCGACACGGTGTGGCTCCGGCCGGCCCGGGACGCGTCGACCCTCGCGGCGTCGTGACGCCCGTCGGCGGATCTCCTCAATCTCGCTAGGATTTGCGAAGATTCCACGGTGGACATCTCCGCCAAGACCGACTACGCGGTGCGGGCGTTGCTGGAACTTGCGGCTCGGGAGCCGAGCCTGGTCAAGGTCGACGCGATCATCGGCGAGCAGCAACT
This sequence comes from uncultured Actinomycetota bacterium, assembly GCA_963779485.1. Taxonomy (GTDB): domain Bacteria; phylum Actinomycetota; class Actinomycetes; order Mycobacteriales; family Jatrophihabitantaceae; genus CAVVJA01. The sequence continues at coordinate 192,440 of CAVZYJ010000021.1, forward strand.
GCCCCGGAAGTTCGTCGAGGCCATTCTGGGCGAACTGCGGCGGGCCGGATTGGTCCGCAGCCAACGGGGCGCCGATGGCGGCTACGCCCTTGCGCTCCCCGCGAGCGAAATCACCCTCGGCGCGGTCATCCGCGCCGTCGACGGCCCCTTGGCCGAGGTCCGAGGTCTTCGCCCGCATGAGACGACCTACACCGGCGTCGCGGCCCACCTGCCCGAAGTCTGGGTGGCCGTCCGAGCGGCGCTGCGTCATGTTCTGGACGAGACGACCTTGCAGCAGGTCCTCACCGGTCGGCTGCCGTCGCATGTTCGGCGAATGATCGGAGCGCCCGACGCCTGGCTTCCCCGCTGATCCGGGGTCGCTGCCGACCGGCATGATCGGAGGATGGGCGTCGAGCTGGTGCAGGGCGATATCACCGAACAGCGCGTGGATGCGATCGTCAACGCGGCCAACTCCGGGCTGCTGGGAGGCGGCGGTGTGGACGGCGCCATCCACCGCCGGGGTGGTCCGGCGATTCTCGCCGCCTGTCGCGAGCTGCGGGACGGCCCGTATCGCGAAGGCTTGCCCGCCGGGCACGCGGTCGCGACCACAGGGGGCACTCTCCCGGCCCGTTGGGTGATCCACACGGTCGGTCCGGTCTATCGGCGCTCGACCGCCCAGGGCGACGTGCTGCGCTCCTGCTACCGATCGTCGCTCGCCGTCGCGGCTGAGGTCGGGGCCACGTCCATCGCCTTTCCCCTCATCTCTTCCGGAGCATTTGGCTGGCCGATCGACGATGCGGTGCGACAAGCGATAACGGTCCTGCGAGCCTCTCAGGTTCCCGCGCGGCTCGTGCTGTGGGATCCCGAGACGTTTCGGCTGGCCGAACGCATCGTCCAGGAAGGCTGACCCCGTCCGGGCCGCAGGTCAGCCGGGGCGCCCGTAGGATCGACTGATGTCCCGGCCCCCGCTGCAGACGCGTGCTCGAACGACTCGCGTCGATGCGACCGGAGGTGGGGCGATCACCCGCACGACGCTGCCGTCCGGGCTGCGGATAATCAGCGAGGCGATGCCAAGCGTCCGCAGCGCAAGCATCGGAATCTGGGTTCCGGTTGGGTCACGTCACGAGACGCCAGCGGTTGCCGGTGCCAGCCACTTCCTCGAGCACCTGTTGTTCAAAGGCACGACGTCACGAAGCGCATTGGACATCGCGACGGCGATGGATGCGGTTGGCGGCGAGCTGAACGCGTTCACCGAGAAGGAGCACACCTGCTACTACGCGACCGTGCTCGATCGGGATCTGCCGCTTGCGGTCGACATCGTCACCGACGTCGTGTCACGCGCGACCGTCACGGCCCACGACGTCGACGTCGAGCGGAGTGTCGTGCTGGAAGAGATCGCGATGCGCGACGACGATCCCGCCGACCTGGTGCACGACGTGTTCGCCTCCACGCTGTTCGGCGACACGCCACTCGGCCGGCCCATCCTCGGCACGGTTACGTCGATCACCGCGCTTCGCCGGGCTCAGGTCGCCAGCTACTATCACCGCCGCTACCGCCCGCACGACATGGTCGTCGCCGTCGCGGGCAATGTCGACCATGCGGCCGTCGTGCGACGGGTTCGCGCGCGCCTTCGACCACGCCGACGGTCGAGGCGGCTACCCGATGGCGCGCCTTCAGAGCGGCGAATCAAGCCTCGAGGCGCGGGCTGCGGTCGTCGCTGAGGACACCGAGCAAGCGAACATTGTCCTTGGTGCGCGGGGCATCTCGCGCTTCGACGATCGGCGCTTCACGGCTGGCGTGCTGTCCGCGGCGCTCGGCGGTGGCATGAGCTCCCGCCTGTTCCAACGCATCCGTGAGGAACGCGGCCTCGCGTATTCCATCTACACGTTCAGCAGCAGCTACACCGACACGGGTCAGTTCGGCGTGTACGCCGGCTGCCAGCCCGGCAAAGCCGACGAAGTGATCTCGCTGATGATCGGCGAATTGGCCGCTGTCGCGGACGGCGGTCTCACCGAAGCCGAAGTGCAGCGCGGCAAGGGCCAGATGTGCGGAGGCGTGGTGCTCGGTCTGGAGGACTCCGGCGCTCGGATGTCCCGGATCGGCAAGAGCGAACTCGTCTACGGCGACGTCCTTGGGGTCGATGAGCTGATCGCCCGGATCGACGCGGTCACGACGGTGGACGTCGCAGATCTGGCCGCTGATCTGCTGGGCCGTCCGCGGGTGCTGTCCGTCGTGGGACCATTCGGTCCGCACGACTTCGACGGGGTCGTGTAACGCCGAGACCGAGGGCGGAACGCACGAAGGGAAGGATGCATGAGCGAGCCACTGCGCGTCGGCGTGCTGGGCGCGAGGGGCCGGATGGGTCAGCAGGTGTGCAACGCGGTTGTCGACGCAGACGACCTCGATCTGGTGGCGGCGGTCGACGCCGGCGATTGGCTGTTCAGCGTTGCTGACGGCGGAGCGCAGGTGCTTGTGGATTTCACCCATCCGGACGTCGTCATGGACAACATCCGATTTGCGGTCGACCAAGGGATCAACGCCGTGGTCGGCACCACGGGCTTCACCCAGGAGCGCTTCGACACCGTGCGGACCTGGCTTGAGGATGCCCCGGGACTCGGTGTCATCGTGGCGCCGAACTTCGCCATCGGAGCGGCCCTGCTCATGAGGTTCGCGGCGACTGCGGCCCGGTTCTACGAATCGGTCGAGATCGTCGAGCTCCATCACCCGGACAAGGTCGACGCGCCGAGCGGCACCGCGATGCGGACGGCGACGATCGTCGGCGAGGAACGGGAGCGGGCCGGGCGGCCACCCCCGCCCGACGCCACCAGCCAAGGCGTAGAGGGCGCGCGCGGGGCAGTGGTATCGGGCGTGCACGTTCATGCGGTTCGGATGCGCGGCTTGGTTGCGCACGAGGAGGTCCTGTTCGGCAATCCGGGCGAGACGCTCACCCTCCGGCACGACTCGTTCGAGCGCACGTCGTTCCTTCCCGGTGTGATGATGGCCGTGCGCGGCGTCAGCTCGCGACCCGGACTCACGATCGGCATCGAGCCGCTGCTGAACCTCTGACCGCAATGACCGCTCGGCGGGCCGTCGCCCTGCTCGTCGTCGCGCTGGCCACCTACGTCGTGCTCGTTGGTTATCGCGGCGTGTTCCTGCTCGACGAGTCGTCGATCATTCTCAAGGCTCTTGGCGCGGCGGTGTTGGTGCTGCCAGTGGTCGGTGTGTGGGTGGTTGCGGCCGAGATCCGGTTCGGGCTCGCGACCCAGCGGTTGGCCCGACGACTCGATGCCGAGGGTGTGCCCCCCGAGCCTGAGCTGCCTCGCCGCCCGTCGGGTCGAGTCGACCGGCAGGCGGCCGACGCCCTGTTCGATCAGTGTCGCCACGAGGTGGAGGACGAGCCGGCTGACTGGCGGCGGTGGTACCGGCTCGCCGTCGCCTACGACGTCGCCGGCGACCGGCGACGGGCCCGCGCGGCTATGCGGACGGCCATCGCCCGGGAATCACCGTGAGCGATGCTCGTCCGTTGCCCCGACGTGAACCGCCAGCCAGTCCGTCAGCGGTCCCAGTTTCCGAAGGGACTTCACGATCTCGGTTCGAGCTTGGCGAGTACGCAGCCATGGCGGGCAACCGAACTGCCGGTGGGCCGTCAGCGACTTGTACCGGAGCAGGCCAGCTCGAGGATGATCCGTCGGGAAGCCCGCCGGTACGCGAGTGATCTGCTCACCACCGATCTCGAATCCCGCTCGCCGCGTCCGGTCGATGATCTTCTCGAGCTGCGCGCCGGCAACGTCGTCTCCGACGGCTCGCCGCAGTCGCTGCACCTGATCACTTTCGGTTCCCCAGTAGCCGCCGGCGACGAACAGCCCGGCGGCCGAGATGGCGACGTAGCGGGCTGAATCGGCGAACCACACGCCCTGCGTGGTCTTGTAGGGCGTCTTGTCCTTGGCGAAACGGACGTCCCGGTAGGGCCGAAAGAGCTTGGGCGCACCGAACTCGGGCTCGAGTTCCGCAGCGAGCGCCTCCATCGGTGCCCGCACGGCGTCGTCGTAGATCTGCTTGTGGGTGGTCCAGAATGACTTGCTGTTGTCCGCCTCGAGGTCCTCGTAGAAATCCAGGGCGGCCACGGGGATTCCGGTGAAGGTCATGCGGCTGGCTCTAGGGCAACGTGCAGGCGTATCTCGCGCATCTCGCCGGCGCCGGTATCCAGCACCCGGGCGAAGCCGTCGGTGTCCCAGCCGGCGGACCGGTAGAACGACAGGGACGCGCCGTCCCCGGCCGGCACCCAGGTGATGAGCCGGGTGAATCCGTCGGCCCGGGCATGGTCGACCGCGGCCGCGAGCAGCCGGGAGCCATGCCCACGTCGGCCCCAGCGCGGCTCGACGAGCAGCGGCGCGATCTGCGCGGTGTGGCTCACGTCGGCAATGCCTTCCTCTGCGGTGTCGACCGGCGCGAGCGCCGCGAACCCGACCAGCCACTGTTGCTCCTCGGCGACGAGAACGTGATGCTGGTCGGTCGGAGGTGCTTCGACCGCCTCCGTCCAGGCCGGCTCGACGGCCTCGGCTGACAACGATTCGATGATCGGGGCCGGAAGCAGATCTCGGTATCCGATGCGCCAAGTGTCGACCTGGATGCGCGCGATCTCCGCCGCGTCGTCCCGACGGGCGGGCCGCACGCTTACGTCGGCCACCCGACGACCTTATGCCAGACGGCGGACGCCGGCCGCGGCCACCACCGCACCCCGGACCCCGGGCCTAGCCGAAGATCACGAAATGCAGAAGCTTCGCGGCAGCCGCCGTCCTTGTAACGCGATCAGGTCGGAACGGCCGTGACGACGATATTGTCCTCGTAGGAATGGGCCTTCGCGTCGAAAGCACCACCGCACGTGATGAGCGAGAGCCGGGGTTGGCCGTAGTGCGAGAACGGGGCCCTCAGCGGCACCGTCGTCTTGGCGAACTCCTCACGGGCGATGACTCGGTAGTCCCAGATCTTTCCGCTCGTTCCGGTGAGCTCGATGCGAGCACCGATGGGCACGTCACGCAGCCGGAAGAGCACGCCCAGGCCCTGCCGGGCCGAGTCGATGTGTCCGGCGATCACCATCGATCCCGCGCTCGCGCCCGGCGGTGAGCTGTATTGGTACCAGCCGAGCGTCGTCATCTGTTCCGGGATCACGATTGCCCCGGCCGCATCGACGCCCACTGGTACGACCGGGGCGATCACCCCGATCGTCGAGATGCGCAGCCGCACCGGCCGGTCCGTCCTCTTGGCACCGCCGGAACCGGGCGTGGCATACGGGACTCGCGGCCCGGAGGTCGTGGCGCGAGCCGAGGTCCGGTCAGCACTCGATGGCGCTGGCGACGGCGGCGGAGCGGACTGCCCGAGGTCGGCCGCCGTTCCCCGGCCGAGTGACCTGCGCTCGCGGATGCATGGGCTTGGCCCCAGCCCCGTCGGTGCTACTGGGTGCGCAGCTGGATGTCGTGTCGGGCCGACGTCGCCCCGAGATCACTCGCCAGTATCGATTGGATCTGCTGGGTCGTGCTGACCATGGCCGGCGGGACTGGGGCCGTGGCGGGCGCAGCTTGCCCGCCGGGGCTGGCCGGCACGGCCGAGCGGGCCCGCGATTGGGGCTGGGCGGCGTGCAGCTCGGCGAGGAGCTCGTCCCGCAGTCCCTGGCAGCGAACCAGCGCTGACTGAGACGGATCGTGTCGGGACGGGGCGAGGATGACGATCTGGATGGCCGCCGCGTTGGTCTTACAACCCACGCAGGCAACGTTGACGGCGGTCGAGCGGTTGGCCGCGGTGATCGTTCCACCCGGACGAACGACCACGACCTGCAGCGACACCGCCGACGAGCTGCAGTTCTTGCAGGTCGACCAGGCGGTGGCGACGTTGTCGGCCGTCAGCGTCCGGGCGTAGCGCGCATACACGATCTGCAGCGTGGCCGACGAGGCGCTGCAGCCGTCGCAGTTCGACGTCGCGGTCGCGACCGAGTCCGCGCGTACGTTGCGCGCGTTGACGCGGCGATACCGAGTCGACTCGTCCTGGGCCGTGGCACCGGGCTTGACCGGAATCGCCGCGGAGGCGCTCTCGATATCTGCTCGCGCGGGACCGTCGAAAGCGTCGGCAGCGCTGCTGCTACTGATCGTCACCACGGCGGCGACAGCCGCCAGAGCTATGCCTGCTATCCGTCGCACGGCGCGATGCTAGCCGATCATCGCTCAGTTCTCGTGGAATCCACGGCTCTCATTACATCGTGTGTCGCGAAATGGTCGGCCACGCCGGCCGCCAGCTCGACCAGCGCATTGCGGGTCGCGGGCTGCAATGCCGATATCGATGCCTGCGCGCCGTTTTCCAGCGCGCGGTCGGCCGGCACGGTTACCACTTTCGCGCAGCGTCGGGAGAAATGGTCGGCGAACCGGTCGAGGGGTACGCCGGATCCTTTACGAGTGCCATTGATAACCACGACGGCGCGAGCCACCAGCTCGCCATAGCCGTGCTCGGCGAGCCAATCCAACGTCAGGGCCGCGGCCCGCGCACCATCTAGCGCGGGTTTGAGGACCAGAACGAGTTGATCCGCCTCGGCCAGCAGTCCCTGGTTTGCGCTGTCCAAAATTCCGGTGCCCGTGTCGATGACGATGAGGTTGTAATAGTGATCGAGCAGCTCGATAACTCGGTGATAGGCCTGTCGATTCAACGCCAAACCGATGCGTGGGTCGTCGTCCGAGGCCAAGACCTCGAGGCGCGATTCCGGAGCCTGGGCAGTGAATCGCCGCAGATCGGAATAACTGGAGATGAGCTCCATCTCGTTGAGGACGTCCGTGATCGTCCGGGGACAGGGTCGAGCGACTCGGCGGGCCAGGTTTCCGGCGTCGGGGTTGGCGTCCAGTGCGACGACTCGGTCGCCACGCAACATGGCGAAAGTGCTGCCTAGTGCCAGCGTGATCGTCGTCTTGCCGACGCCACCTTTACGACTCATGACCACGACGCGTCGCGAGCCGACGATCGGTGCGGTGACGCGTTCCAATATTGCGGCCCGGCTGCGTTCCGCCGAGCTGGCGCCGGGATTTATCGCGCCCGAGGTTGCGCTGAAGACCGCGCGTCGCCAACCTTTCTCTGGCGGCGGACCATGCTTGGGTCCGAGCATCGCCTCGTCGGTGAACGCGGCGGCCGTCAAGGAATCCGGCGGTCGAGCCGGCTCGAACGGTGGTTCGGCCGCGGGCCTCGTCTCGGGCGTGGTCGTAGGTTCATCGTGCTGGATGTTCGATGTCATATCGGCTCCTGTTGGCGTGGCGGCCGACCTGTGATTCGGTGCGGCCGCGCCATCACTCGCATTCTTCGGACGCGCGCGCCGCCTGGCAACTGGGCGGCGAGCAATGGCAAGGACGAGCATCGCGACGCTTCGAGCCAGTAGCAGCAGCCCGACCGCCGGAAGCACGAGCAGAAATATCGAGACGACGGCAAGAATCGCGGTGGCGTACTGATGCGCCTCCCAGGACTGGACAACGGTTTCGGCCTGGGTGGCGATCGCAGTCCCGGTCTGCTGCACGAGGTAGGGCAGCTTGTAGAGAAGCCACCCGAAACCGAGGGCCAGTGTGGGTACGACAACGAACACCCAGCCGGTGACGATTCGGCGGGCGGCGGGCCGTAGTTCCTGTACCCGCGGATCCGTCGGCCGACCGGGAATCAGGCTCAGCAGCACCGGCCGAACGCGCGCGAACAGGTCGGGCACACCGGCGAGATCAGCCAAGACGTAATAGCCATCGAACCGCACTGTGGGTATGAGCTGCTGAACCATCTCGACCTGCATGAAGATGATGCCGAGCACGGCCAGCCCGCTGCCCGTGATCAGGTACCAGCTCCCCAGGACCAGCAGGCACCAGACGTTGAAATAAAGTCCGCCCAGGTCGGTGCGGAGCCGGCCGGATCGCCCGAGCCGATACGAGTCCGTGACGTTGGTGAAGAACGCCGGGAACACCAAGTAGACGCCGAAACCGATAACACCCGGCTTGGCCCCACCGTAGTGGCAGGACGCAGCGTGACCCAGTTCGTGCACGAGCGAGCCAGTAGTGAGAATTGCCAGCAACGCCAGCAACAACACGGGCGTTGACAGCACTTGGCTAACCGCGTCGGTCAAGTTGGCTCGGCGGACGAGCAGCACGTCCAGGCTGACCAGACCGGCGAGTGCGAGGACGACAACGGGGGGATAGAACACCGGTGCCATCACCCGAGCGGCGACGCGGGTGGCTCCCTCCGGGAGAAGCGTGCCCCGCATGCGCAATGAAAGCAGTGGGTTCGCTCGCGGCGGCCGGGCGGGAACCTGGGGGCGAGGTGCGGAAACGTCCTCGATCAGTCCGAGCGGCTCCAGCTTCTGGGCGAGCCGGGTCAGCCCTTCGACTGTGAGCGTCCGGCCGTACGCCGCGCTCACTGCTTCGGCGACCCGCACAGCGTCTCGGTCGGCGGATACCTCTCGCACGACCACGTGCAGGAGCTCCGACAGCTGCACGACCTGACCGTCAGCGCGCTTGACCAGATAGCTTGGCTCGCGCAGGCCAGACCCTTGAGCCTGGCCGAGCACGTCCAGACCCTCGACTCGGCGCCAGCGCGCCGGAGGCCTAGGCGGTGCCTCGGTGCTCATCCTTCGACCGTCCCTGAGCCGGACCGGCACGCCGAGTCTCACGCCGGGCGCCCGTATGCGTCAGTGGCCGGTCGCTGCCGTCGCACAAGTGCGATGGTTGCGACTGCATTCGCTTTTGCGGCTGTGTGCGCATGTAGGTCACCCCCCCGCGCAATTCGATCGTCGCCGTGCCCAATCAGTAAGCCAGCCCAGCGTTATTGGTGCGTTACTGGATCATCATCTGCTCGGCTGCGGCGGGCCGGCTGCTGCACACTTCGCCTCGCGGCGTTACCTGCGGGCGCGAAGAACAGATGGAAATGGAGCTCGGCTGGTGAGTCTGAGTGGGACCGGCACGGACGGCGTTCTCGTGATTCGGGTGTGGCACGAGGCCGGTGCTGGCGACGGATTCCGGGCTCGGGTCATCTTCGGCACCGGCGACGATTCCATTGCGGAGACGAACTTTGTCATTGCCAGCGATGCGGCCGAGGTCCTGGATTTGGTACAAAACTGGCTCGCCGCAATGGGCAGATGACCAGATGCAACCACGGGCTAGCTCGTCGATAGGTAACCGATATGTATCAGCCGCGTCCCGTCGTTGCTCTTGACACGGAAGGACGTCCAGAGAACCGTGAGTGGCCAAGCTTTGCCGGCTCGGCCAAAGTCGGTAGCCGGGCGGTAGTCGAACGGCGCCGTGTGGTAGGGGGAAGCGATGGCGACCCGGCGACAGGATAAACCCCACGATGTCTCGAATCGGTTCGCGCAATCCGCTGAGTCATTTTCGGGGTTTTGGCAACTGCGACTTTTCGACCGCTGGATGCTGCGTGACGGAGGCCAGGAGATAACGGTCGGTCTCCGAGAGCAACGCATGCTCGCTGTTCTCGCCCTGTACGGCGCCCGATCCCGGCGTCACGTTGCCGGAGTCCTCTGGCCAGACAGTACGGACGCGCACGCCGTTGGCAATCTTCGAGCCGCCGTATGGCGGGTCGAGCATACGATCCCCGGCATTCTCCTTCGCGACCGAACCCGGCTCGCCCTCGCGACCGACGTTTGCATGGACGTGCAGGAATTCCTGCTGTGCGTGCGTCGTGTGGTCGGACCAGACGAAGGAAACGACAAACGAGAACTCGAGCATGCGCTCGCCATATTGCAGCGAGGAGATTTGCTACCCGGCTGGTACGACGACTGGGTGCTCTACGAACGTACGCGTCTGGCCCAGCTCCGGCTTCGTGCGCTGGAATCACTTGCCGAGCGATTGATCGCCCTTGACGACACCAAAGGTGCCCTGGAAGCGGCGTTGGCTGCGGTCGCGATCGAGCCGCTGCGGGAGAGTGCCCAGCGCGCGCTCATCCGCGTCCACATCGCCGATGGAAATCATCTGGACGCCATCCGCGAGTATCGATCCTTCCGCACGAGACTCGCGGCGGAAATGGACGTCACTCCGTCCGAACAGCTCGAATCGCTGATCCATCCCTTGCTGGTGCCGCGGCACCGGCGCGTACCGGCCGCCGTCGGCCGCGTCGCTTCGGCGTAGTCGGGCCGTTGGCCCAGAGCCTCCGTTAGTAGTACTGGCGGCCCTAGGTTCCGTTGATTGTTTCGACGACCTTGCCGCCGTCCGACTACCGGTTTGGCCAGGTATGCGGAGCAATTCTGCCCAACCGTCGGTTTGCCGGCGGGCAGTCGGATAACTGTCCAGTAACGGCGGCCGTGGCTCACTGTACGTGTTCACCGATAGGGACTGCTGCCCTGGGAGGAGGTGACCATCATGACGAAGGAACTGTCACTGCACGAGTTGGACGACCAGTGTGTGGAGTTGCTGCCGGCACGGGAGACGCTGACCTACCACAGCTACTCCTACTGCTGCCCGAGCTACTACACGAACATCTGGGCGACGAACTCGTCGCTGGCGCTCAACGTCGCCAGCCCGTATGCGACCGCGCAGAGTGCCGCGTACCAGATCATCGGCTGATGTCGAGTCGTCGTCCCGCGCGGGTCCAAGTCCATCGTGCTTGGGCCCGCGTCCACCCAGGAGGTGATCCGTCGTGGATCAACGAATTGCCCTGTGCGACGCCGATCTCGACGGTCAGACGATCGAGTTGCTCCCGCGACGGGAGACGCTCTTCACCATCAACGTCGTCAATGTCATCGGGGTGAACATCGCGCTGGCGATCAACGCGGCCAGCTACGGCTCGGCCGCGACAGCGCTCGCACAACAGCAGCTCTTCCTCTAGTCGAGGACAACCATCGCTGCCAGCTGAAGGAGACCGGGTGGGGCCGGATGATCCGGTCCCACCCGGTGCCACGTTCGACGGCCTCCGCGCCGGCAACCTTGGATCGAAGGCTCAGCGGTTCACATCGGACGGCGTCATAGCAGCCCGCGCAAATACGCCGCCTGACCGAGGTGCTGCAGGCAGTCCGAAGTCACGCTCACTAGGCGAACACCGAGCGTTACCGCCGGTGTCCAGCTCTCGTCCACCACCCGGTCCAAATCCTTGGGTTGGAGCGGGGTCACGTAGCGCTCGGTCTGGGCCGCGACGTCGGTGTCATAGCCGATGAGTCTGTTCGCGGTCACGCGGACCTTGACGACCGAGTCCGGACGGTGGCCATAGCCGATATCCCGCTGGGGGAGATCGAGGCCGAACCGCTGGTACCAGCCGTTGCTGGTCCACACCTGTTCGAGTCCCGCGACGTCGGCTAGGTGATCGTCCTGCAGGCGACTTTGGTGCCACACCAGCCAGCCGATCGAGTTGCCCTGATCCTGCGGTCGCCAGGCGAGCTGCTCCGAGTCCAAACCGTCGACGATGCGGGGAACGAGCGCGCGGATGCGTCCGAACGCCTCCAGCAGCAGGCCAGCGGAGTCCACATCGCCACCCTAACGGGACACGCGGAGCGTCCGGGAGGAACGCCTCCCTCGGTCGGCGGTTATCGCACCTGTTCGACGGCCCTTTCCGCGACGGCCTCCTTGCGGCGTCGGCGAAGGTGCAGGGCGACGTAGCCGGCGATGACGAGCGCGAGCACGGCGAGCGGCGCCCAGGTGAGGTAGCGGCTCACGGTCGCCAGCGCTGAGGAGAAGGCGTATCCGAGCAGGACGCAGCCGGTGGCCCACAAGATTCCGCCGGCCGCGTTCCAGCGAAAGAATGTCGGATAGTGCATGCCGCTCATGCCGGCCATAGACGGCACGAGTGCCCGCAGAACGGCGGTGAGCCGGCCAAGGAAGATGGCCTTGCCGCCATGGCGGTGCAGGAACTGGTCGACGGTCGACCACCGTCCCTCACCGACCCGTCGGCCTAGCCGGGACGCCCGAAGGGACGGACCGAACTTGCGTCCGAACTCGAACCCCACGCTGTCGCCGACGATCGCGCAGACGACGGCCACGACGATCATGATCCACAGGTTGAGGACGCCGCGCTGGCAGAACACGCCCGCGACGAGCAGGGCCGTTTCTCCGGGCAGCACCATGCCAATGAGGATCGCGGCCTCGGCAAACGCCAAGCCACCGGCGATGACGTAGAGCCAGTCACCCACCGCATTCCCGATGCGGGTGATGACCTGCTCCAACATCACGTCATCGTGCCACGTCTGGCTACCCAGATTCTTGTCCGACGTCGGCCGTAGAGTCCGCGACGTGGCCCGTCTCGCCGATTCGCCGAGCGCCGCCGCGCCGGTCGAGGAGCGCCTGACGGCAGTGGCGGCGCGGCGGATCGCGCTCGCCGCCCAGGGTTTCGCGGAGCGACGGCCGACCGGCCGGATCGACTCGCGGCATGTGCGGCGGGTGATCGAACAGCTCGGGCTGCTCCAGCTCGACTCGGTGAACGTGTTCAGCCGGTCGCACTACCTGCCCGTTTTCGCTCGGCTGGGCCCGTATCCCCGGGAGGTGCTGGATCGGTTTGCGGCGCACACCGCCGGCCCGACTCGCCGCGAGCTGTTCGAGTACTGGGGCCACGAGGCCTCGCTCATCCCGCTCGATCTGCAGCCCTATCTGCGCTGGCGGATGGCCCGCGCCAGCACCGACGCGTGGGGCGGCATGGTCCGTATCGCGCGGGATTTCCCGGACCTGGTGGAGCGGGTGTACCAGCTCGTCGCCGAACAGGGCCCGATCCGAGCCGCGCAGACAGGCGTCGAGCGCCCGGCACGCACACCCGGGCAGATGTGGAACTGGCACCACGGCAAGGTGGCGCTCGAGTACCTGTTCTGGGCCGGCCGGGTCACGGCGGCCCGGCGAGTCAACTTCGAGCGGCTCTACGATCTCACCGAGCGGGTGCTTCCGGCCGGGGTCCTGGAGACCCCGACGCCGCCCGTCGAGGAGGCGCAGCGCCAGCTCGTGCGGGTCGCGGCACAGGCGCTGGGCGTGGCGACCGAGCCCGATCTCGGCGACTACTTCCGGCTGCCTCGGGCCGAGTCGAAGCTGCGCGTGGCCGAGCTGGTCGAAGCAGGTGAGCTCGTGCCGGTGGCGGTCGACGGCTGGCGCGCTCCGGGCTACCTGTGGCCGGAGACCCGACGTCCGCGGTCGGTGCGGGCCCGGGCGCTGCTGAGCCCGTTCGACTCGCTCATCTGGTTTCGGGAGCGAACGCTGCGGCTGTTCGGGTTTCGGTACCGCATCGAGATCTACACGCCGGCGGCCGCCCGAGTGCACGGCTACTACGTCCTGCCGTTCCTGCTGGACGAGGCGCTGGTGGCCCGGGTCGACCTGAAGTCCGACCGCCAGGCCGGCGTGCTTCAGGTGCCGGGCGCATTCGTCGAACCCGGGCTCGATCCGGACGCGGTCGCCGGTCCGCTCGCCGCCGAGCTCCGTCGCATTGCTACCTGGCTCGAGTTGGACGACGTCGTCGTCGGCGAGCGCGGCGATCTGGCGGCCGCGCTTCGCCGCTCGGTGCGCGCTGTCAGCTCGCGGCGCGGTTGATGCGCACGTCACCGCTGCCGGTGCGCGCGCGAATCGTGATGGGCCGCCCTGATGCCGGCGCGCTGTTCTCTACCGGCAGGTCGGAGAGCAACTGGCCGCTGCCGGTGGTGACGTCGAGCCGGGCGACCTGTCCCGGACGGAGCCCGACGGTCAGGCCGCCCGATCCGGTGACCAGATCGACGTCTGCCTCGGCGATGCCGATGTCGGCCTGACCCGAACCGGCTCGCAAGGACACCGGACCATGGGCGACATCGACCTCGAGCCGACCGCTGCCGCAGGCCATCACGAGCCGATGGCCCAGATCGCCAAGACGAACGGTGCCGGAGCCGGACTTGATCTCGGCGGTGCCGGATACCCGGCCCACCCGGGCCGGCCCGCTGCCGTATCGCAACCGGAGGTCGCCGTCGACGTGGTCGAGCTCGGTGCGACTCGATCCAGCGGCGATGTCGGTATTGCCCGTGCGTCCCTCGACGACGACATCAGCCCCGTAGCTGACGATCTTCGTCGACGTGCCGGAGGGGACGACGACGTCGACGTCCACGGCCGCCCGGCTCATCGCGCGGCCGATCAGGTCGAGCACCCCGCCGAGCTTGGCGGCATGGACGACCAGCGTGGATCCGTGCATGTCGATCTTCGTGCGTTCCGCGAGGTCGGACTGGGGTTGCTGCGGGGTCACCGTGACGACCGCCTCGGTCAGGTCGTCACGCGCATGGACCGTGACCGAGCCGACGCCGACCTTGACATCGAGCTGGATCGGGCCACTGAGCGGGAATGCGCGGTGGATGGTGCCGAAAGGTGTGTTCATCGAATCTCCTCGAGTCGGATGTGACGGTCAGCCGGTGACCCAGCCCGTGATGCGGCGGGATCCTCGGGCGGGTGGCAACGGGTCGCCCCACGGATGCCGGCTCGCGGGGCCGGCGAGTGCCGCCTTCGCGGCCCGGACCAGCCAGGTGTTGACCGACACGGTGCTGTCCGCGGCCGCCTGTTCGATCTCGGCCTTGAGCGATTCGGACAAGCGCAGCGAGATCCGGGCGGTGGCGTCGCCGTCGTCGGCCCGGCCGGCGGGTTCCTGCGCGGTCGGCAGCGTGGCCACCGACACCCGTAGGTCGTCGCCGTCCAGGGTGACCCGGACGGAGGGGGAGCCGGGAATCTCGGCCTCGGCGAGCGCGGCGGTGATCTCGTCGGCTGCGGCCGAGACGGCCGACACGAGCGCCAGGCGGACGGCAGCGTCGGCCGCGCTGGCTAGACCGTGCGCGATCTGCTGGGTGCGTTCGTCGCCCAATGCGGCGGCGGCGTGGAGCTGTTCGTGGACGTGCTGGGTGTACTCCGGAAGCTGCATGACGCCACTATGACATCATGTTGACATCATCGCAAGGCCTGACCGACAGTGCGATGACGCCGCCGCGGCCGGGCGCGCCGAACGCTCGTCCTTTCGGCGGTGCCGGATAGGCTGGCGGCGCACCGACGCCCGGGCTTACCTCTGCCCTCGTGTCCATACCGAACCCAGGAGTCGCCGCGTGCCCGACCTCGTCGCCCCCCAGGTTGCGGTGATCGCCTGGACCCACTTCGAGCCACCGGCCGAGATTCCGTGGGACACCGATGCCACCGGAGGCGAGGCGCTGGCCGAGTTTGCCGGCCGGGCCTGTTACCAGTCCTGGAAGAAACCCAATCCGTCCACGGCGACGAACGCCGGATACCTCCGGCACATCCTCGAGGTCGGCCACCTGTCCGTGCTGGAGCACGGCAGCGTGACCTTCTACCTCACCGGCGTGTCCCGGTCGCTCACCCACGAGCTGATCCGGCACCGGCACTTCTCCTACTCGCAGCTGTCCCAGCGCTACGTGCCGGAACGCGACGCCGCGATGGTGGAGCCGGACGTGATCGCTGAGGATCCGGAGTTGCACGCGAAGTTCGTCGCGGCCACCGATTCGGCGGTGCACGCCTACACCGAGCTGCTGGAGGGTTTGGAGAAGCGGTTCGCCGATGTCGAGCAGGGCACGTTGCGTCGCAAGCAGGCCCGGCAGGCGGCCCGGGCCGTGCTGCCCAATGCCACCGAGACCCGCATCGTGGTGACCGGCAATTACCGGGCGTGGCGCCACTTCATCGCCATGCGGGCATCCGAACATGCCGACGTCGAGATTCGTGCCCTCGCGATCGCCTGCCTGCGCGAGCTGCACCGGGTGGCTCCGAACGCATTTGCCGACTTCGAGATCACGACGCTTCCCGACGGCACCGAGGTGGCGTCCTCACCCCTGGTCAGCGAAGGCTAGCTCAGCTCGGTGACCGGTCTGGCCGGTCGTGCTCGCCCTTTCGTGATCGTGGACCTATCGTCTCCCTGAGGCTGTAAGTCCAAGATCATCTACGCGGGGCGACCGTTGATCGGGTAGCCGCGATGTCGCAGCCGTGAGGTTGCTCTGCGGTAGCTTCGGACCATGGTGTCCCGAGCGGGCGCGGACCCGCATCGCCCGTTGGGTCGGCTGCTCACCGCGATGGTCACGCCGTTCGACGTCAACGGCGCTCTCGACCTCGCCGCCGCGGCCGAGCTGGCCGACTACCTGGTGACCGAGCAGGCCAACGACGGCTTGGTGATCAACGGCACGACCGGCGAGGCGCCCACGACGTCAGACGCCGAGAAGGCAGATCTTGTCCGGGCCGTGGTCGATGCGGTCGATGGCCGGGCCCTCGTGGTCGCCGGAGTCGGCACCTTCGAGACGACGCATACCATCCAGCTCGCCGATCAGGCCGCCAAGGCCGGCGCCGACGCCCTGCTCGTGGTGACGCCGTACTACTCGAAGCCGCCCCAGTCCGGGTTGTTGACCCACTTCCGGGCGGTAGCCGACGCGAGCGAGTTACCCGTTGTGCTGTACGACATTCCGGGCCGCACCGGCACCGCGATCCAGCCCGAGACCATGATCGCGTTGGCCGCGCACGAGCGGGTGGTTGCGGTCAAGGACGCGAAAGGGGACCTGACCGCGAGTGGCCGCGTGATGGCCGAGACCGATCTCGCGTTCTACTCGGGCGACGACGCGATCACGCTCCCACTGCTGAGCATCGGCGCGGCGGGCGTGATCGGCACCTCGACCCACTTCAGTGGTGCGGGAACGAAGGCGATGATCGAGGCCTACGAACGCGGCGACGTGGCCGAGGCCCGGCGACTGCACCGAGCCCTGCTGCCCATCTACACCGGGATCTTCCGCACTCAGGGCGTCATCCTGGTCAAGGCCGGGCTGGGCCTGCGCGGGCGACCGGTCGGGCCGGTCCGGCCGCCCCTCGTGGACGCGACGGAGCGTGAGATCGCCCAACTGGGCGAGGATCTCGCCGCCGCCGGGCTCTGAATCCGGATTGCGCCGGCGGAGCGCTCCGACACCGCCGCAAGCTCCCTCGTCACCGTCCAGTTCAGCGTTAGGGTTGTCCGGTGGCAGCGTCCGGAACTCGATCCCGCTCGTCCGCCCGCCGGAGCGATGCGTCTCGCCGACGATCGTCGGCACCCGCCGGACCGCCCCGCTCCGTGGTGGTCGGCGGCACCCTGCTGCTCTGGCGCACGGTCGCCCGCGGGGTCGGCGCGGCGGCTCGCGCGATTGGCCGCAACGCCGCATCGGCCCGCGAGCTCGATCCCGCGCACCGTCGGGACGGCGCCGCGCTCGGCGTTCTCGCGCTCGGCCTGGTGAGCTCGCTCGCGCTCTGGTTTCAGGCGGCCGGGCCGGTCGGAGTCGGGCTGACCGAGCTGCTGCGACTGCTGGTGGGCATGGGCGCGCTCGCGTTGCCGTTCGCGCTGCTCCTGCTGGGCGTGCACATGCTGCGTCAGGTGCCGATCCCCGGCCAGAAAGGTCGCTTTCTCATCGGCACGATCACCCTGGGCGCCGCCCTGCTCGGCCTGCTTCACCTGTGGTCTGACTCCCCATCGTCCTCGTCGGGCCGGTCGGCTGCCGGCGGCTTGATCGGAGCGGGCGTCGCGACCCCGCTCGAGCATGGCCTCTCGGCGGTGGTCGCTGTGCCCTTGCTGTTCCTCCTGGGCGGCTTCGGCATCCTGGTTCTCACGGCCACACCGCTCGCCCAGCTGTGCCGGCAAGTTCGGTCGCTGATCCCCTGGCGGCGAGGGGGCGAGCCGCCGCCGAGTTGGCCAATCGGGGTTCGGTGCTCGGCGTGGACGACACGGGCACCGGCCCGATACCCGTTCTCCCGGCCGAGCCCGGCGACTCCGAAGACCGGGCGGAGGCGGACCCGAGTCCCAGCGTTCGTCCCCGCCGCACCCGCGCGTCCCGGCCGGCGACCGAGCCCGATCAGCCGCCGATCAGCCAGCCGATCCAGCTGGAGCTCAGCGGCGGCGCAGGCATGTACACCTTGCCGTCCCTCAAGGAGCTGCGCAGCGGCCAGCCCCACCTGCAGCACACCCAGGCGAACGACGAGGTCATCGCGGCGGTGCAGCAGGTGTTCGCCGAGTTCGCGGTCGACTGCGCAGTCACCGGGTTCAGTCGCGGCCCGACGGTGACGCGGTACGAGGTGACGTTGGGCGCCGGGGTCAAGGTGGAGCGCATCACTCAACTGATCCGGAACATCGCCTACGCCGTGAAGAGTCCGGACGTCCGCATCATCAGCCCGATCCCGGGCAAGAGCGCGGTCGGAGTCGAGATTCCCAACGCCGATCCCGAGGTCGTCATGCTCGGCGACGTGCTCCGCGCGCCGGTCGCGCAGCGTGATCAGCACCCGATGCTGGTTGCGCTGGGCAAGGACGTCGAGGGTGGCTTCGTCGTGGCGAATCTGACCCGGATGCCGCACCTGCTGGTGGCCGGTGCGACGGGTGCCGGCAAGTCGAGCTGCATCAACTCGCTGATCATGTCGGTGCTCAGCCGGGCCACCCCGGACCAGGTGCGCATGGTGCTCATCGATCCCAAGCGGGTGGAGTTCGCGGCCTACCAGGGCATCCCGCACCTCGTCACCCCGGTGATCACCAGTCCGAAGAAGGCGGCCGACGCATTGGGCTGGGTCGTCCGCGAGATGGAATTGCGCTACGAGGACATGGAGGCCTCGGGCGTCCGGCACATCGACGACTTCAACCGCAAGGTGCGGGCCGGCGAGCTGGCGACGCCGCCCGGCTCCGAGCGGGTGTACACGACCTATCCGTACCTGCTGGTCATCGTCGACGAGCTGGCCGATCTCATGATGATCGCCCCGCGGGACGTCGAGGATGCGGTCGTCCGGATCACCCAGCTCGCCCGGGCGGCCGGAATCCACCTGGTCATCGCCACCCAGCGACCCTCGGTCGATGTCGTCACCGGCCTGATCAAGGCCAACGTGCCGTCCCGGCTAGGTTTCAAGACCTCATCGCTGGCCGACTCTCGGGTGATCCTCGACCAGCCGGGGGCGGAGAAGTTGCTCGGCAAGGGCGACGCGCTGTTCTTGCCGATGGGCGCGTCGAAGCCGGCCCGGATCCAGGGTGCGTTCGTGACCGACCCGGAGATCCACGCGATCGTCGAGCACTGCAAGCAGCAGCTTGAGCCCAGCTATCGCGAGGACGTGACCGCCGCGCACACGACCAAGAAGGAGATCGACGAAGACATTGGCGCCGATCTCGAGCTGTTGCTCGCGGCGGTGGAGCTCGTCGTGTCGACCCAGTTCGGCTCGACGTCGATGCTGCAGCGCAAGCTGCGGGTCGGATTCGCCAAAGCCGGTCGGTTGATGGACTTGATGGAGTCACGCGGCATCGTCGGACCGTCGGAAGGATCGAAGGCCCGAGACGTGCTGGTCAAGCCGGACGAGCTGGCTGGACTGATGTATGCGTTGCGCAGCGGGGGATCCGCAGACGATCTCGTCGCCGCGAACGACGACGAGATCGAGCGGGTCGAGCCGGCATAGCCCTCAGCGGCGGCAGTGTCGCGGGGTGTACCACGCGCGGTGCCAGATCAGCGGTGCGCGCAGTTCGTGCCGGTGCCGTCCGATGTATCGGCCGGCACGCCTTGAAGCGGAGCCGTACCACCCGAGGACCCGGCCGGAAGTGCGGGCCTCGCTCGCTGCGCTCATCGTGCTCACCTCCAGTCCGGGCGAACGGTAACGGGTGTGGTGGATGTGATCGATGAGGCGCGCGGGACCGCTGATTGCTGTTGGGTGACGAGACGAAAGAGAGGACAGTGATCCCGTGCCTCTCAACCCCGGTGACTACACCAGCGCCCTCGATCGGGCGTCGTTGCATGCTCGCTCGTGGCTTGCCACCTTGCCCGATCGGCCGGTGCCGTTCCGGGTCGACGCCGACGCGATACGTGCCCGTTTGGGGGAGTCGCTGCCGGATGGTCCGGCCGACCCGGCGGATGTCGTCGACGAGCTGGCGGCGGCCGTCGAGCCCGGGCTGTTGGCTAGCCCGTCCGGGCGCTTCTACGGCTGGGTCATCGGCGGCACCCTGCCTGCGGCGGTCGCCGCCGACTGGTTGACCAGCGCCTGGGATCAGAACACCGGGATGCGCCTGGCCACCCCTGGGACCGCCGCCGTCGAGGAGCTGGCCGGCGACTGGCTGCTCGACCTTCTTGGCCTGCCCGCAGACAGCGACGTCGGCTTCACGACTGGCGCGACGATGGCCAATTTCACCGGGCTCGCCGCGGGGCGGCACCACGTCCTGGATCGGGTGGGCTGGGATGACCGGGATCGCGGCCTCATCGGCGCGCCGCGGATCCGGGTGCTGGCCGGCGCCGAGCGGCACGAGTCGCTCGTGATCGCGCTGCGCTATCTCGGGCTGGGCGTTCCCACCCTGGTCCCCGTGGATGACCAAGGCCGGGTTCGGGTCGACGAGATGCGGACGCGGCTCGCGCAGGACGCCGGTCCGACCATCGTCTGCCTGCAAGCCGGCAATCTGCATTCCGGCTCGTTCGACGACATCGCCGAGATCGCCGCGATCGCCCACGAGCACGGGGCCTGGGTGCACGTCGACGGGGCGTTCGGGCTCTGGGCGGCGGCGTCACCGCGAATGCGGTCACTCGTGCCCGGCCTCGAGACCGCCGACTCGTGGGCGACCGACGCGCACAAGACGCTCAACGTGCCCTACGACTGTGGCGTCTCGGTGGTGGCGCAGCCGGCCGCGGTGCGCGCCGCGATGGGTGTGCGCGGGGCCTACTTGATGCATCACGGCACGGAGCCGGACCCGTTCGATGTGGTGCCGGAGATGTCGCGTCGGGCGCGGGGTGTCCCCGTGTGGGCCGCGCTGCGCTCGCTGGGCCGGTCCGGGGTCGCCGGGCTGGTCGATGGACTCGTCGCCAACGCCCAGGCGCTAGCCTCTGGGATCAGCCAGATCGACGGGGCCAAGGTGCTCAACGACGTCGTCTATACCCAAGTCTGCGTGTCGTTCGGTGACGACTCCCGGACCGACGCCGTGACTCGCCAGCTGATCGCGGACGGCGACGTCTGGATGTCCGGCTCGCGATGGCGGGATGGCGCGGTCCTGCGAATCTCGGTCAGCAACTGGTCCACCGACGACGAGGATGTCGCGACCTCTGTCGCGGCCGTGCGCCGTGCGGTTGCGGCCGTCGATCACAAGTAGCGAATCATCCGGGTGTTGCCCAGGGTGTTGGGTTTGACGTACTCGAGGGCCAGGAACTCGGCAACGCCCGGATCGTAGGAGCGGCGCAGCGCGTCGTAGGTCTCCGGGTCCACCGGTGTTCCCTCGATCTCGGTGAAGCCGTGCCGGGCGAAGAACGCGGTATGAAACGTCAGCGCGAACAGGCGGGTCAGTCCGAGATCGCGAGCGGTGGCGGTCAGCTCGTCCATCAGCTGGCCGCCGAACCGATGACGCCGGTGGTCCGGATGCACGGCCAGGGTGCGAATCTCGCCCAAATCGGCCCACAACACGTGCAACGCGCCGCAGCCGATCACCGCCCCGCCGAGCTCGGCCACCCGGAAGTCCGGCACGTCCTCGTACAGGGCGACGAGCTCCTTGGCCAGCAGCTTGCGTCCGGAGCCGGCGTAGATGTCGACCAGGGCCTTGATCGCCGGAACGTCGGGCGTGCGCGCACGGCGCACCGTCACGGTGTCGTCGGGACTCACGGCGGGGACGCTATCGGCTCGCGACGGATCCGTGCGGACGGTTACCACGGGTACCCTGCGATCGTGTCACCAACCGCCGGCGCGCCGCCCGCCGCTGCGCTCGTGACGCTGGGCTGCGCGCGCAACGAGGTCGACTCGGAGGAGCTCGCCGGCCGCCTTCGGGCTGATGGGTGGCGGGTCACCGACGCCGAGGCTGACGCCGATGTCGTGCTGGTGAACACGTGCGGCTTCGTCGCTTCGGCCAAGAAAGACTCGATCGATGCGCTGCTCGCCGCGACCGAGCTGGGGCGCCCGGTGGTGGCCGTCGGATGCCTGGCCGAGCGGTATGGCCACACGCTCGCCGAGTCGCTCCCCGAAGTAGCCGCCGTGCTCGGCTTCGATGCCTATCCCGACATCGCCGGCCGGCTGGGTGACGTGGTCGGCGGGCCGATCCGTCGCTTCTCACCTGCCGGTTGATCGGCGCCGGCTCCTGCCGGTCACCCCAGCCCGCCGGCAACCGCCCCCCGCGACGACGCTCCGCGGTCACGGCTGGGTGCCCCGCGCACGGCATCGGCTCGACGAATCGCCCGTCGCCTACCTCAAGCTCGCCTCCGGCTGCGATCGACGCTGTGCCTTCTGCGCCATTCCGTCCTTCCGCGGCTCATTCGTGTCGCGGCCGCCCGACGACGTGCTCGCCGAGGCCCGGTGGCTCGCCTCCACGGGCGCCCGCGAGCTGGTCCTGGTCAGCGAGAACTCGACGTCGTACGGCAAGGACCTCGGCGATCCGCGTTCCCTTGAAGCTCTGCTCCCGCGGCTGGCCTCAGTCGACGGCATCGATCGAGTCCGGGTGACCTATCTGCAGCCGGCCGAGCTCCGCCCGAGTCTCGTCGAGACCATCGCGACCACGCCGGGCGTAGCGCGCGTACTTCGATCTGTCCTTCCAGCACGCTAGCCGGCCGCTGCTGCGCCGGATGCGACGGTTTGGCTCGGCTGGTGACTTCCTCGAGCTCCTCGCCCGGATCCGCCAGCTCGCGCCGCAGGCGGGCGCCCGCAGCAACGTGATCGTCGGTTTTCCGGGCGAGACCGACGCGGACGTCGAGGAACTCGAGCGGTTCCTCGTCGCGGCCCGACTCGATGTGATCGGCGTCTTCGGCTACTCCGACGAGGAGGGCACCGAGGCCGCGAGCATGCCGGGCAAGCTCGACGAGCAGACGATCAGCAAACGGGTGACCCGGCTCCAGGACCTGGCCGACGAGCTAGTTGCTCAACGGGCCGAGGACCGGATTGGTGAGCCGATTCGGGTTCTCGTCGATTCGGTGGCGCCCTCCGGGGACCTGATCGGCACCGCGGCACACCAGGCGCCGGACGTCGACGGAACCACGCGGGTCGTCGGCACCGCCCGCGGCCTGCGCCGCGGCGACAGCGTGGTCGCCCAGGTCATCGCGAGCGAAGGGGCCGATCTGGTGGCCCGCGCCTCGGCCGAGGACGAGCCGTGACCGTGCGTCCGACCGCGGCCGAGCGGCTGACCGATCTGCCGCATCGCGTGTCGACCTGGAACATGGCCAACGGCCTCACCACCCTGCGCATTCTGTTGATTCCGGTGTTCGTGGTCGTGTTGTTCCACGGCGACGGCCATCAGCCGGGATGGCGCATCCTCGCGACGGTCGTCTTCGCGGTCGCGTCCATCACCGACCGGTTCGACGGCGAGATCGCCCGCCGGCGGGGCATCGTCACCGAGTTCGGCAAGCTGGCCGACCCAATCGCGGACAAGGCGCTCGTCGGAGCCGCGTTGATCGGACTGTCGGTCCTCGGCGAGTTGCCGTGGTGGATCACCCTGGTCATGCTCGGCCGCGAGGTCGGCGTCACCCTGCTGCGGTTCTGGGTGATCCGGCACGGCGTCATGCCCGCCAGCCGCGGCGGCAAGGTGAAGACCATGCTGCAGACGGTGGCGATCGGCCTCTACCTGCTGCCGCTGTCCGGCTGGCTGCACGTCGTCGCCGAGATCGTCATGTTTGCCGCGGTGGCGCTCGCGTTGATCACCGGCATCGACTACGTCGGCCGCGCTCTCAAGCTGCGTCGTGCCCGCCGCTGAGCCGGAGCTCGCCCAGCTCCACGCTGACCTGCGGGAGCTGGGCGCCACGGTCGCCGTTGCCGAATCACTGACCGGTGGCTTGCTGTGTGCCGAGCTGACTCGAACCCCCGGCGCCAGCAGCACGGTGCGTGGCGGGATCGTGGTCTACGCGACGGATCTGAAGACGGCCCTGGCCGGCGTGCCCGCCGAGCTCATTGCCGCGCGCGGCCCGGTCGACCGGGAGGTCGCTCTCGCACTCGGACACGGCGTCCGCGCTCGGCTGGACGCAACGTACGGAATCGGCGTGACCGGAGTGGCCGGTCCTGACCGGCAGGGCGAACGACCGATTGGCACGGTATTCCTCGCCGTCGTCGGGCCGGCCGGGGAGACCGTCGCGCAACGCGAATTTCCGGGTGATCGGGAGGCGATCCGCGCCGCAGCCGTCGCTGACGCCGTGGACTTGCTGAGGCGGGAATGCCGGGAAGCGATTACAGCGTTACGTTCGCTGTGAGCAAACGTCTCGGCGAGCCGGTAATCCGGTATCGACGCTCGCGTACCGTGGAGCAATCTCCGGGCGCGCTCGCGTCAGGACAAGCCCGTGAGGGGGGTTTCGCATCATGACCGTGCTACGCAAGGTGGTCGGCGAGACGCTGCGCGGGCTGCGGCTCCGGCAGCGCAGGACGCTGCGGGAGGTGTCGTCGACCGCGCGGGTGAGCCTGGGTTATCTGTCCGAGGTGGAGCGCGGACAGAAGGAGCCGTCGTCGGAGTTGCTCGCCGCGATCTGCGCGGCCCTCGACGTCGAGCTGTCAGAGCTGTTCCGGGAAGTCACGGACACGCTGCGCCGTGAGGAGAAGCTCGCCGGCAGCGTCGCTGGAGCAAACCGTCGCGTTCCGGCCGGGTCCGACCCCGAGTCGAACGACGCGCCTGCGATGCGGGCATTGCCGACGGTCGCCGCCTAGCCGTCAACTTCGCACCGAGCGCCCGCGC
The DNA here is from genome assembly GCA_963779485.1 of uncultured Actinomycetota bacterium. Classification (GTDB taxonomy): domain Bacteria; phylum Actinomycetota; class Actinomycetes; order Mycobacteriales; family Jatrophihabitantaceae; genus CAVVJA01. The sequence continues at coordinate 216,989 of CAVZYJ010000021.1, forward strand.
GCCGTCGCGATTCGCCTGCTCGCTCGCGATAGCGTCCGGGCCATGCATCAGCCGTCGCCGTACGGCGCAGTGCGATGAGCGCCGACCTGCTGCGGGACGTCTTATTCCGCCCCACCGTGCAGCCCGCGGAAATCGCTTCTGCGCCCCCGGTTCGAGCGGGCGGGACCCGCACGCGTGCCGGCAACGCCATGAACCGCAGCCGCGCCGCGTTACTGGCCGGAGGTCTGCGAGCGGTCGAGGTCAGCGGCACGAAGATCTCGATGTCTCAGGTCGCGACGGCCGCGGGCGTGGCCAAGGCCACGCTGTACAACCACTTCCGAACGCGGGACGCGGTGCTGTCCGCACTCCTCGACCACGAGGTGGACGAGCTGCTGCGGCACGCCACCGGCCATCCGCTGGACGAGGCGCTCGGCCTGACTGGCCGCGCGCTGTCGCAGCACCCGGTGCTCCTGGCGCTGGCTCGGCGGGAGCCGGCCACGGTCATCCGGCTGGCCCGATTCGACAGCGAGGGACTGAACTGGCACCGAGTTCGGCACGCGGTCGAGCAGCTGCTCAGCGCAGCCAACCGCGGCGGCGTGGACACCGTGTTGCGCTGGTTGGCGTCGCTGATGGTGACCCCGGGAAGCGACGCGAGCATCGCCGCAGACGTGGCCGTGCTGATGGCCGGGCTGCCATCCGTGCAGGCGCCCGTCGACCCCTTCTTCGCGCTGCTGATCGCGGTAGCCGCGCTCGCTGGCGACGGTCGACCTGCGGCCAGCCCGGCTGACGTGACACGATAGATGAGGGAGGCGCCCGCGGCGCCCGCTCGATGATGTGGACACGTGGAGGCGTTCAGATGGCCAAACCGAATCCGTTCGTCAAGGCATGGAAGTACTTCATGTCCTGGTTCGGCGCAAAAGTGGACGAAAAGGCGGATCCGAAGATCCAGATCCAGCAGGCCATCCAGGAGGCTCAGAACCAGCACGCCCAGTTGACCCGGCAGGCCGCGACCGTCATCGGCAACCAGCGACAGCTCGAGATGAAGCTCGATCGTCAGCTCAACCAGGTCGAGACGCTGCAGTTGCAGGCCAGGCAGGCGCTCGTGCTGGCCGACAAGGCCCGAGCGGAGGGTGACGAGGCCAAGGCGCGCGAGTTCGAGGAGACCGCGCAGGCGCTGGCCAATCAGCTGGTGACGGCCGAGCAGGCCGTGGCGGATCTCAAGACGCTGCACGACCAGTCGATGCAGGCCGCGGCGCAGGCTCGGGAGGCGGTCGACGCCAACGCCAGCATGCTCCAGCAGCAGCTGGCCGAGCGCACGAAGCTGCTCACCCAGCTGGACCAGGCGAAGATGCAGGAGACCGTGTCGGCGTCGTTGCAGCGGATGAGCGAGATGGCGGCCCCGTCGAACGTGCCCTCCCTCGAGGAGGTGCGAGACAAGATCGAGACGCGATACGCGACCGCGCTCGGTCAGGCGGACCTGGCCCGCAACTCGGTCGCCGGCCGGATGCTGGAGGTCAAGCGGGCGACGGTGAACCTGCAGGGTTCGGCGCGGCTGGAGGAGATCCGTGCCTCGCTCGCCGCGGAGAAGGCCGGGACCAGCGCGGTCGACTCGGCCCCGGCCGCGCCGGCCATCGAGGCCAACGCCAGCGGGTCCGCCGCCACGTCCGGCGTCCCGTCGCCGGATACGACCAAGGCGCCGGATACCGCGAGCTAGCGAGGATTGCCGCCTCTCGGTCGCCGCTCGGGCGGACCGCCGTCAGGCGGGTTGGCAGCTCACGCACCAGTACGTGCCGCGCTGGTGCGGCGGCGCGCCCTGGTCCGCTCGGCTGATCGGCGTCCGGCACCGGCGACACGGCTGGCCCGCGCGCTCGTAGACCCAGTGCTCCCGCCCGCGACCCACGAGCCCGGTCGTCGATTGCTCCGGATGGTTCCGGTTCATGCGCAACAGCCGGGACGCGGTGCCGACCAAGCTGGTCCAGATCGTCCACGTCGGCGACCGGCGTCCACGGATTGACGCGCTCGACGAACAGGGCCTCGGCTTTGTACATGTTGCCGATTCCAGCCAGGTTGCGCTGATCCAGCAGGGCCAGCCCGATCTCCCGGTCGGGATCCTGCCGCAGCCGCCGGATGGCCTCGGCGGTGTCCCAGTCCGGGCCGAGCAGGTCCGGGCCGAGATGTCCCACCAGCTGACCTTCGTCGGCGCTGCGCACCAGCACGACGTCGTGCACGCGGTAGCCGGCCGCCCACCACTCGGCGTTGCCCAGCAGCACGCGCATCATGTGCTCCGGGAGCCCCGGTGGCCGCCGGCCCGCCGGCCCGATGCGCCACGATCCGTCCATGCGCAGGTGCGTGTGCAGGGTGAGGTCCGGGCTGGTTCGAATCAGGATGTGTTTGCCGCGCGCCACCACCTCACGCACCGTCCGGCCCCGCAGGTCCGCCGTCGCGTGCGCAGGCACGCGCAGGTCGCACATCGGTCAGCTCTCGCCCGGCGAGCGCCTGGTGGAGCCGATGGGCGGTGAGCCAGACCGTGTCACCCTCGGGCATCGATCTATCTTGCGTCAGCCGCGAAGTCGCAAGCCCCGCGGTGTGGGACGGAAACCCGCCGCCTCGAGCGCGTCGCCCAGCGGGGAGGCGACGACAGCCGCACCGTCGGCGCGCTCGACCGAAAGCCGCCCGAGCGCGCCGTCCCGAACCGCCAACGCCAGCGCATCCGCGGCCGGCTGCAGCACGCCCGGCTCGTCGGTGAACGACAGCAGCGTGCGGCCGCCCCGCTCGACGTAGATCGCGCAGGCTCCGTCGACGAGAACGACCAGCGCGCCGGCCTTCCGGGCCGGCTGGTGGCCTCGACGGCCTGGAGTCCCGGCCGACCGCGCCGCATCGGCGCCTCCGGCCGAGAGCTCCGCCTCGATGGACGCCGGCCGATCCGGCCACGGCAGCGCTGCGCCGTACGGATTCGCCGGATCGGTGGCAGCGAGGACGATCGCCGCCGGTGGCGTGTCCTCGCGACTGCCGTCGGGTCGCGACCGCAACCGGTCGATCGCGCCGGGCACGGCGAACTGCGCGGCGCCCAGGCCCTCGACGAAGTACCCCCGGCGGACCCGACCGGACTCCTCGGCCGCCTTCAGGACCGGGTACACGGCGGAGAATCCGCCGCTCACGCCTTCGGCGATCACCGCGCCGCGAGTGACGATGCCGTAGCGGTCGAGGAGCACATCGGCGAGCGCCACCGCGCGGCGGGTCGAGTCGGTAACGGCCTGAGGCAGCCGCGACCACCGACCGGCCATGGCCGGCGGGGCCATCCGGGCGGCCGCCGCCCGGCCGGCGGCCGATCCCGGTCCGGCGGCCAGCCGCGCGTACCGCGCATAGCGACCTCGCGGCGAGCGCGGTCTTCGGGAGTGCGCCGTGCTGCGCGACGCGCCAAGGAAGGAACGGAGGGGGCCTAGCGTGTCGTTGGTCAGCCAGCCCGCCCAGACCAGATCCCAGATGGCGGCGGCGATCGTGCTGTCGTCAACCCCGTCTACGCCGGTGGCGGCGGCGCGGTCGGCGAGCGCCCGGAAGAACAGCGCTTGCTCGCCGTCGAGCGCGTCGAGCAGCGCGCGATGTAAGGGTTCCAGCGTGTCCGAGTCCGGTACCGGCAGTAGCAGGTCGGCGACCTCTGCCGGCGCCAGGACCACCCACCCGTCGTGGTTGGTCAACGAGCCCGCACCGGCCCAGACGACCTCGCCGGCCAAGGTGAGCTCGTCCAGCCATCCCGGCGTGTAGTCGACGACCCGACTGGGCAGGACGAGTGTCTCGAGGGCGCTCGCCGGCAGCGGGACGCCGGCCAATTGCTCGACCGTCCGCAGCAGCCCGTCGACGCCTCGCGTCGACGACCGCCCGAGCCCTTGCCAAGCGGGCAGGAACCGCGCCAGCTCCGCCGGTGGTACCGGCTCGATCTCCCGCCGCAGCGCCGCGAGCGACCGGCGCCGGATGGTTCGGAGCACTTCGGCGTCGCACCACTCCCGCCCGCCGTGTCCCGGCCCGGACGTCGGCGCTCGATCGACCCGGAAATCACCGAGCACGATCCGCCCGGTCGCCCGCATCCGCTCGAGAACGCTTCTCGTCACCGCGGTGCCGAGGCCGAACCGGGCGGCAACGTCCTCGGCCAGGAACGGAGCGTGGGTGCGGGCGTAGCGTGCGACCAGATCCCCGAGCGGATCTCGGACCGATTCGGTGAAGGTCTCCGGAATTCCCACCGGCAAAGCGACGCCCAACGCGTCCCGGACTCGGCCGGCATCCTCGATGGCCAACCAGCGTTCTTCGCCGGCGATCCGCACCCGGATCGCCCGGCGCGTCTCTTCGAGTTGGGCGAGCTCCTGCGGTGTCGCACCCCGGGCCATCGCCTCGTCGGATAGCAGGTCACCGACGACCCGGAGCAGATCGTGCACGGCGTCGACTCCGGACACTCGCCAGTCCGCGGCCAACCGTTGCAGCTCGGCCTCGGTGGTCGTGATCGCCGCCGGGTCGAGAAGCTCCCGCAGATCGGTCGAGCCGAGCAGTTCGGCGAGCAAGGTGGAATCCAGAGACAGTGCCTGGGCGCGCCGCTCCGCGAGTGGTGCGTCGCCCTCGTACAGAAACATGCCGACGTAGCCGAACAGCAGCGACCGCGCGAAGGGCGACGCAACCGGCGTCTCGACCTCCACGACGCGCACCTGCCGGGCCGCCAGTTGCCGCATCAGATCGGTGAGACCGGGCACGTCGAACACGTCCTGCAGGCACTCTCGCATCGCCTCCAAGACGATCGGGAACTCGCCGAACTCGCTCGCCACGGACAGCAGCTGGTTGGCGCGCTGCCGCTGCTGCCACAGGGGCGTCCGCCGCCGCGGATCCCGCCGCGGAAGCAGCAGGGCCCGGGCCGCGCATTCCCGGAATCGAGACGCGAACAGCGCTGATCCACCCACCTCGGCCGTCACCATCGCCTCGATCTCGTCGGCATCGAAGACCACGAGATCGGCGCCGGGAGGCTGGGCGTCGGAGTCCGGGAGACGTACCACGATGCCGTCGTCCGAATGCATGGACTGGGCCTCGAGCCCGTACCTCTCACGCAGCCGCGCGCCGACCGCCAGCGCCCAGGGCGCATTGACCGGCGCCCCGAACGGCGAGTGCACCACCAGTCGCCAATCACCCAGCTCGTCGCGGAATCGCTCGACGAGGATTGTGCGGTCGTCCGGAAGGTGTCCCGTGGCGGCGCGCTGGTCGGCCAGGTAGGTCAACAGGTTGGCCGTGCCCCACTCGTCGAGTCCGGCGGCCCGGGCCCGTGCTTGGGCGACTTCCGGCTCACTGGTTGCCACCTCGCGCTGGAACGCACCCAACGCCCGACCCAGCTCGACCGGCCGGCCGGGGGAGTCGCCCTTCCAGAACGGCATCCGCCCGACCTCGCCCGGGGCGGGCGTCACCAGCACCCGGTCGTGCGTGATGTCCTCGATTCGCCAGGACGACGAACCCAGGAGAAACACGTCACCGACCCGCGACTCGTAAACCATCTCCTCGTCGAGCTCGCCGACGCGCCGGCCCGGGCCGTCACCGCTCGCGAGGAAGACTCCGAACAGGCCGCGGTCGGGGATGGTCCCACCGCTCGTCACGGCGAGCCGCTGGGCTCCCCGGCGGGCCGTGAGCTCGCCGGTCACTCGATCCCAGATCAGCCGCGGGCGAAGTTCAGCGAACGCATCGGACGGGTAGCGCCCGGCCAGCATGTCCAGCACCGCGTCCAGCGCCGAATCCGGCAGCCCGCTGAACGGAGCGGCCTGGCGGACGATCTCGGCGACCTCGGCCACCGTCAGCCGGTCCATGGCGACCATGGCGACGATGTGCTGGGCGAGCACGTCCAGCGGGTTGCGGGGGTAGCGCATCGACTCGATGGCGCCCGCGCGCATCCGCTCGGCGACCACCGCACACTCGACGAGATCGCCCCGGTACTTGGGGAAGATCACTCCACGGGACACGGCGCCGACCTGGTGGCCGGCCCGGCCGACGCGCTGCAGTCCGGAGGCGACCGACGGGGGAGCCTCCACCTGGATCACCAGGTCGACTGCGCCCATGTCGATGCCCAGCTCGAGAGAGGAGGTCGCCACGACAGCGGGGATCTGGCCCGCTTTCAGCTCCTCTTCGACGAGTTGCCGCTGCTCGCGAGACACCGATCCGTGGTGCGATCGCGCCACGACCTGCGGGCCGACGGCCGGGCGCCCGGCGCCCGATTGGCCCATGAGCTGCGCGGGCGGCGGCCGAACCCCGGCATCGTCCGGACACATTGTCGCGGCGCTCGTCCTCGAGCTCGTTGAGCCGGGCGGTGAGGCGTTCGGCGAGCCGTCGAGAATTCGCGAACACGATCGTCGTGCGGTGTGCCTCGATCAGGTCCAGGACCCGCTCCTCGACATGCGGCCAGATCGATGCGCGACGCTCGGCTCCGGCTGCCGCGCCGGAGAGATCCCCGGTGAGCTCGCCGAGGGACGACATGTCCTCGATGGGCACGACGACGGTCAGGTCGAAGGTCTTGTCCACGGGTGGCGCCACCACGGTGACGGGACGGCCGCCGGCGAGGAACGTCGCGACCTCGTCGAGCGGCCGCACGGTCGCCGAGAGCCCGATGCGCTGGGCCGGCTGGTCGAGAATGGCATCGAGGCGCTCGAGCGAGAGGGCCAGATGCGCGCCGCGCTTGGTGGCGCACACCGAGTGCACCTCGTCCACGATCACGGTGTCGATGCCGCGCAGCGCTTCCCGCGCGGACGACGTCAGCAGCAAGAACAGCGACTCCGGCGTCGTGATCAGAATGTCGGTGGGGTGGCGGGCGAACTGGCGCCGTTCGTCCGTTGACGTATCACCGGATCGCATGGCCACCGTGATGTCTGGTTGCGGAAGACCCAACCGGATCGAGGCCTGCCGGATGCCGGCGAGCGGCGCGCGCAGGTTGCGTTCCACGTCGACCGCGAGAGCTTTCAGCGGGCTGACGTAGAGCACCCGGCAGCGGCGCATCGGGTCCTCCGGCATCGGTAGCGCGGCGAGCCGATCGAGCGCGGAAAGAAACGCGGCCAGCGTCTTGCCCGATCCGGTGGGCGCGACGACGAGGGCGTGGGCGCCGTCGGCGATCGCGTCCCAGGCGCCCTCCTGAGCGGCCGTGGCCGCGGCGAAGGCGCCGTCGAACCAGGCCTGGGTGGCAGCGGAGAAGCGGGGCACGGATCCCAGTGTGCCTGGGGGTACCGACAGAATGGGCGGTGCTACCGGCTCAGTCGCTTGGCCGGTTGGCGGCGGTCAACCGGGCGACGAGGCGGTCGCGGGCGGCCGGCCAGTCCTCATCGGTCATCGCGTACTGCACGGTGTCCCGCCAGCTCCCATCGAACCGCAGCCGGTGCTTGCGCAGCACACCCTCGCGAGTCGCGCCGAGGCGTTCGATGGCGGCCTGGGAGCGGGTGTTGAGGATGTCGGTGTGCCAGACCACGCGGACCGCCCCGAGGGTGTCGAAGGCGTGGCCGAGCATGAGCAGCTTGGACTCGGTGTTGTGCCCGGTGCGCCACCACCTCGTGCCGAGCCAGGTATGTCCGATCGCGAGGGCCCGCGCCGCCGGGTTCACGTCGTAGTACGACGTCGTGCCCGCGAACGCGCCGGTGTGCACGTCGATCTGCGCGTACGGAAAGCGTTCGCCGCGGGCGCGGGCCGCAAGCGCGGCCAGAATATGTCGCTCGGCGTCCTCGTTCGTGACCGGTTCGGCCAGGCCTCCACCGGGCGGGTTCAGCCAGCGGAACACCTCGGCCGCGCGAGCACCGGTACCGGCGGCGCTCAGGTAGCCCTCGGCGTGATGCAGCTCGAGCGGCTCGAGCCGGATCAGCTGGCCTTCGAGGATCGGGAGCGCGAACCACAGATCGGACACGACGTCGATCCTCGCAAAGCGGCGCCGTTAGGCTGGAAGCGTGCGATTGACGGACTTCTGGCGTCGAATGGAAGCCCGGTTCGGCAAGACGTACGCGCGCAGCGTGGCCGCGGACTACCGGCTGCCGTTGCTGGGATCGACGGTGGACGAGGCGATCGCGCGGGGCGTCGAAATGAAACAGGTATGGCAGGCCGTCTGCGCCGAGTTCGACATGCCGGGTCAACTGCGCTGATCTTTCCAGTCGTGATCTTGGACTTAACGTCGCTCCAAGGCTGCAAGTCCAAGATCATGCGCGCCAATCGCGATCGTGCCGAGCCGATGCCAGGCCTCGGCTCCTAGGTCGGTCGGCTACGGCGACAGATCGGTCGGCAACGGCGGTCCTAGTGGCGCTGAATCGGCCGGCGTGTCGTTAACACACATCCTCGGTCTCGAACAGGTGTTCGTCTACTGTGTGGACAATGGGTTCCTGGTCCACAGATCTCATTTCGTGGGCCGGATATGTCGGTGCCCAGCCCTAGCGTCGCAGACAGCACATCCCGCCGCACCCAACCACTAGACGAAGAGGTGGCCTGATGGCACCAGGTTTCGACCGCGAGAAGGCGCTCGATATCGCTGTCTCGCAGATCGAGAAGCAGTTCGGGAAAGGCTCCGTGATGCGGCTCGGTGAGCGCGCAGCGACACCGATCGAAGTGATCCCGACCGGATCCATCGCGCTCGACGTGGCGCTGGGCATCGGCGGTTTGCCCAGGGGACGAGTGGTCGAGATCTACGGTCCGGAAAGCTCCGGCAAGACCACGGTGGCGCTGCACGCCGTGGCCAATGCCCAGGCCGCAGGCGGGGTCGCCGCCTTCATCGATGCCGAGCACGCGCTCGATCCGGAGTACGCCCGGTCGCTGGGCGTCGACACCGACGCGTTGCTTGTCAGCCAGCCCGACACCGGCGAACAGGCCCTCGAAATCGCCGACATGCTGGTGCGCTCAGGAGCGCTGGATGTCATCGTCATCGACTCGGTGGCTGCCTTGGTGCCGCGGGCGGAGATCGAGGGAGAGATGGGTGACAGCCACGTGGGCTTGCAGGCTCGGCTGATGAGCCAGGCTTTGCGCAAGATCACCGGAGCCCTCAGCAACTCCGGTACCACTGCGATCTTCATCAACCAGCTGCGGGAGAAGATCGGGGTCATGTTCGGCTCACCGGAGACGACGACCGGTGGTAAGGCGCTGAAGTTCTACGCCTCGATACGCCTGGACGTGCGGCGGATCGAGACGCTCAAGGACGGCTCTGACGCGGTAGGTAACCGGACTCGGGTCAAGGTAGTCAAGAACAAGGTCGCCCCACCGTTCAAGCAGGCCGAATTCGACATCGTCTATGGGCACGGCATCAGTCGCGAAGGTTCTTTGATCGACGTGGGCGTGGAGCAGGGCCTGATCAAGAAGTCCGGCGCCTGGTACACCTATGACAGCGATCAGCTCGGTCAGGGCAAGGAGAACGTGCGGAGCTTCCTGCGCGACAACCCCGACCTGGCCGACGAGATCGAGAAGAAGATCAAGGAGAAGCTGGGCATCGGCGCCCAGTTGGATGAAGCCGGGGCTCCGATCCAGCCGCTGCCGGCACCGGTCGACTTCTGATCATCATGGCCGCATCGCTCATGACGCCGGGCGAGGGCCGGCCTCCGCCGGAGGCCCGGGAGCCACCGGATCTGCCGGATGATCCGGCATCGGTCGCTCGCACCATTTGCCTGCGACTGCTCACCCAGCGAGCGCGGACCCGGGCCGAACTGGCGACCGCGTTGCGCCGCAAAGGCGTGCCGGACCAAGCAGTCGATGAGGTTCTGGACCGGTTCGTCGATGTAGGCCTGATCGACGATGTCGTGACCGCGGAGAACTATGCGCAGGCGCAGCACCATCAACGCGGGCTGGCCGCGCGGGCGGTGGCCGGCAAGCTGCGGCGGCGCGGCGTCGACGAGGACACGATCCGGACAGCATTGGCGCCTATCGACGCCTCCAGCGAGCAGGCAGCCGCGTCGGCGCTCGTGGCGCGCAAACTGCCCTCGCTGCGTCGACTGGAGCCCAGCGTGCAGGCCCGGAGACTCTTCGGTCTGCTCGCTCGACGCGGATATTCGGCGTCGGTGGCGACTGCCGTCATCGGTGCCGTGGTGCCGTATACACCTCACGATCCTCCTGATTTACATGACTAGTACCTATTGGTAATATCTCTTGACTCGGGCATATCTGAATAAAGGTCCCCATGCTTGACCTGTGCGGGTTGCCTTCTTAGCCTCGGGGTATCAGGAGCACGCCGGACTAGCAGACGGGTTGAGACTGGCACATCGAGTCTCGATCCAGGCCAAGCCCGCACGACATAGATCCCCGTCCGCCCATCACACAGAAAGGGCAAATCGCACTCGATCAGCGTATTTCGCTGATGGTCCGTCCATCGCCTGCTCAGCAGGTCGATGCGAGACCGATTCGGACGCGCACTTCGTTCTCCTGATGCCGGCACGACGTGAGGCGAAGGAGGCGGCGATGCAAGGGGTGCTCTACGCGGCGGTGATTGCCGCGTTTCTCCTGGGCGTCTACTTCATCGACTCTTACCGCCGCCGAGGCGCCCGGGCACCGTCCCCGACCGCCTCGACCGGTGGGGAGGACGAACAGGATGCGGATAGTTACGCGCAGTCAACCCGCCGAGTCGCCGAGGCCGAGGCGGCGTCTATCCGGGCATTGGCGCAGACCGAAGCCGATGCGCAGCGTCGGGCGGTCGACGCCGAGGTCGAGGCGCTGCGTCGAGCCGCCGCTGCCGATGCGGCCACCGCGAAGGAGGTCGCTGAACGGGCGCACGCGAATGCCAAGGCCGAGGCGGCAACACTGCTCGTCGACGCCCGGGTCGCGGCCGAGAGCGACGCGGCCCGGCTGACCGAGGAAGTGCGCCAGACCGAGCGCGACCTGGTCACGCAGGCTGAACGGCTCGCCGATTCGCAAGTAGCGCTCGAGGCGCACGCCGCTCGGCTGCGCGAGGAGAATGCGGAGCTGGATCGCGCGCTCCAGCAGCTGGTTGACCGGGAACGCGAGCAGGACGTCCGCGAGTCCGCTCTGGACCACCGCGTGACCGAGCTGGAAAAGCGGACGGCTGAGCATGAGCGGGAACGAGAGCGCATTGCCGGTCTGACGGCCGATGAGGCCAAGGCCGAGCTGCTGGCAGCCGTCGAGGTGACCGCGCGGCGGGATGCCGCGATGCTCGTGCGATCCATCGAGGCTGAGGCCCGCGCCGAGGGCTCTGACCGGGCCCGAACGATCGTGGTCGAGGCCGTGCAGCGCGTCGCGAGTGAGCAGACCGCAGAAACGGTTGTCAGCGTGCTGCACCTGCCGAGCGACGAGATGAAGGGCCGCATCATCGGCCGGGAGGGTCGAAACATCCGGACCTTCGAATCGGTGACCGGAGTCAACGTCATCATCGACGACACCCCGGAGGCGGTGCTGCTGTCCTGCTTCGACCCGGTGCGCCGCGAGGTCGGCCGGCTCACCCTGGACAAGCTCATTCTTGACGGGCGCATCCACCCGCATCGGATCGAGGAGGTCTACGAGACCAGCCGCACCGAGGTAGAACAGCTGTGCTTGCGGGCGGCGCGTGACGCCCTGGCGGACGTGGGGGTCGGCGACATCGACGAGCGCCTGTTACCCACGCTGGGCCGGCTGAAGTACCGGACCAGCTACGGGCAGAACGTTCTCGGCCACCTCGTCGAAACCGCGCACATTGCCGGAGTCATGGCCGCCGAGCTCGGCCTCGAGCCCACGCTCATCAAGCGGTGTGCGTTCTTGCACGACATCGGCAAGGCGCTGACCCACGAGGTCGAAGGCAGCCACGCGATCATCGGAGCCGAATTGCTACGCCGACACGGCGAGAGCGAGGCAGTCGCCCACGCCGTCGAGGCACACCACAACGAGGTGACCCCGCGCACGATCGAGGCCGTCCTCACGCAGGCGTCCGACTCGTGTTCGGCGGCCCGCCCTGGCGCACGTCGCGAGTCGATCGAGGCGTACGTGAAGCGGCTTGCCCGCATCGAAGAAATCGCCGGCGCCAGAAGCGGCGTCGAGAAGGTGTTCGCCATGCAGTCCGGGCGCGAAGTGCGGGTCATGGTGCAGCCCTCCGAGGTGGACGATCTCGCGGCCCAGGTGATCGCTCGGGAGATCGCCAAGCAGATCGAAGACGAGCTGACCTATCCCGGCCAGATCCGGGTCACCGTGGTTCGCGAGCTGCGGGCCACCGAGGTCGCGCACTGAGGGAGCGGCAGGCTCTCTCAGTGCCGGCACATCAGGTCGCACCGACCTGCGCAAACCTGGCGGCTCGGCAGTCGCTCCTGGAACGCTAGGGCGACGCTGACCGCGATCAGTGCCGTCCACGGTTCCAGCAACACCGCGACCAGCGCTCCACCGACCGCGTGGGCCGTGGTGCCGTCCGGAATCGGCACGTTGAACGTCATGATCAAGAAACACATCGCGGATAGCAGCGCTAGGGTTGGCACCTGCCGGGTCTTCACCGTCCTGTTGACCCGCCGGGCCCCGACCGCCCAGATCGGTACTGCGACCGCAAAGCCGACCGCGCACGTCGCCAGAGACAGATAGCCGTCCGGAATGTGCGGGTATCTACCGCTGCTGCTACCTGCCGGGCTCGCCGGGGCGAGCTCTGTCCGGCGTTCCAACTCGTTGCGGTGAGCTGACACCGCAACTTCGGACTCGGCACGACCGGCGTCATCCACGCTGCTCGCGGTGATGAGCCGGCACGCCGGGACCGAGGTGTTCGGTGTGCCTGAGCGCGTCGGCGACAAGTTGGGTCACATGCTCGTTCGCGACGCGATACAGGATCTGCGTGCCGTTGCGGCGCGTGGTCACCAACCGGGCCATGCGCAGCTTCGCGAGGTGCTGTGAGACCGCCCCGGCGCGCTTCCCGACGGCTTCCGAGAGCTCCGTGACCGACAGCTCGCCCGCCGGGCCGGCGACATCCAGCGCCCGCAGCAATCGCACGCGGGTGGCATCGGCGAGGATCCGGAAGATCTCGACCGCGAGCTCGACGTTGTCGTCGGTTGAAACCTCGGAATCGTTATCCACGTACATACGTGTATATTGACACAGCATGACGGAGACGAAGCACGCCGATCACGAGCACGGCCATCCCGACGATCCGGATCACGTCGGTCATCAGCACCCGCACAGCCACCCCCACGGTGCCGGCCATCATGGCGTCTCGGGCAACGCGGCGCACCACGAGCACGAACACAACCATCCCGAGGATCCTGACCACTTCGACCACCAGCACCCGCACTCGCACCTGCACGGCCCCGAACATCACTCCTGACCGGCAGCCGTGCCGGCCGTGCCGCGACCAGCGGCACGGGAACGGTCGAGGCGAGCCGTATTCTCAACAGCGCCATGACGCGCACCTACGCGATTCGCACCTACGGGTGCCAGATGAACGTCCACGACTCGGAGCGGCTCGCCGGTCTACTCGAGCAGGCCGGATACGAGCGGGCCGGAGGTACGGCCGAGGGCGCGGACGTCGTCGTCTTCAACACCTGCGCAGTGCGAGAGAACGCTGACAACCGGCTCTACGGAAACCTTGGGCAGCTGTATCCGGTCAAACAACGGCGGCCGGACATGCAAATCGCGGTCGGGGGCTGTCTCGCCCAGAAGGACCGAGCCCGGATCGTCGAGCGCGCGCCGTGGGTCGATGTGGTGTTCGGTACTCACAATCTGGCCAGCCTGCCCGTACTGCTCGAGCGCGCCCGGCACAACCGCGAAGCACAAGTCGAGATCGTGGAAACTCTGCAGACCTTTCCGTCGGATCTGCCGACCCGGCGGGAGTCGCCATACTCCGCGTGGGTGTCCATCTCGGTCGGCTGCGACAACCGGTGCACCTTCTGCATCGTGCCGAGCCTGCGCGGCACCGAGCAGGACCGGCGTCCGGGCGACGTCCTGGCTGAGGTCCGGGCCCTGGTCGAGGCCGACGTCGTGGAGATCACCCTGCTGGGCCAGAACGTGAACTCCTATGGCCGGTCTTTCGGCGACCGGTTCGCGTTCGGCCGGCTGTTGCGCTCCTGCGGAAAGGTCGACGGCCTCGAGCGGGTGCGGTTCACCAGCCCGCATCCGCGGGACTTCACCGATGACGTGATCGCGGCGATGGCCGAGACGGCGAATGTCTGCCCAGCGCTGCACATGCCGCTGCAATCCGGGTCGGACGCGATGCTGCGAGCCATGCGGCGGTCCTACCGGCGGGAGCGCTACCTCGACATCATCACCCGGGTCAGGGCCGCGATCCCGGCGGCCGCCATCACGACGGACATCATCGTGGGGTTCCCGGGGGAGACCGAAGCGGACTTCCAGGACACGCTGGGCGTCGTGCGAGCTGCTCGGTTCGCCAGTGCCTTCACGTTCCAGTTCTCGCCCCGGCCCGGCACGCCGGCCGCCGATCTGACGGATCAGATCGACCAGGACGTGGTTGCGGACCGCTACCGGCGGCTGATCGCTGTCGTCGAAGAGACGGCGTTGACGGGCGCTCAGGCGCTCGTGGGCACCGATGTCGAGGTCCTGGTGAGCGTGGGGGAGGGACGCAAGGACGATGTCACGGGCCGCGTATCGGGTCGGGCCAGGGACGGCCGACTGGTCCACGTGACGGTCGGTGATGTGGACGTCCGGCCCGGCGACGTGGTGCGGACCGCCGTGACGTACGCCGCTCCGCACCATCTCGTGGCGGATGGTGGGATCGTCGAGCACCGACCGTGGCGCGGTCGCGCGATCGCCCGACATCCGCAGCCGCCGGCTGGCCGTTCGCTCCTTCCGCTCACCGGCATCCGCTAACCGCCTACGTCAGACGGCGGCGAATCAGTTCGGAATCAGCGCCCGCCGAGCCGCGACGTCGGCCTCTGCCCGGGCGATACGGGCGGCGTCACCAGCGGCCCGCGCCCGTTCCAGCTTGGCTTCGGCCTCGACCAGCCGGGCCCGCAACTCGGCCAGGAACGGGTTGGACTCGACCGTGCCCCGGCGCCACTGCGCCTCCGCGGCGTCCCGTACCCGCTGCTCGGCGGCGCGCATCCGGTCGTCCGTCGTCCGCATAACCTGTCGCGGGACGCGACCGATGTCGTCGTAGCGGGCCTGCAGCTCGCGCATCGTTGCCTGTGCCGCCTTGGGATCGGACACGTCGACCCGCTCGGCTTCGCGGATGATCACTTCCTTGCGCCGTTGGTTGGTCACCTGCTCGGCCTCGCGCTCCGCGAGGGCGCCCGAGCGGCGGGCGAAGAAGCTGTCCTGCGCCCCGCGGAACTTCTGCCAGAGCGCGTCTTCGACGTCCCGACTCGCCCGGCCCGCTGCCTTCCACTCGGCCATCAGGTCGCGCATGGCCGCCGCGGTTTCCTTCCAGTCAGACGACGTCGACAGTTCCTCGGCGCGCACGACCAGCTTCTCCTTGACGGCGCGGGCCGTGCTGCGCTCGGCGTCCAGTTGGGCGAAGTGCTGACCGCGGCGTTTGCTGAAGGCATCGCGCGCGGCGGCGAATCGCTTCCACAGCGCGTCGTCCGTGCGACGGTCGATGCCGCGAATCGTCTTCCACTCCTCGACGATGGCCCGCAGCCGATCGCCGGAGACCTTCCAGGAAGTTGACGCTGCAGCCAGTTGCTCGGCCTCGGCGATGAGGGACTCCTTGGCCTCGATCGCGCTCGCCCGGGCCAGCTGGCGTTCGGCCACTTTCTCGGCGGCCTTCTCCTGCGCTGCGACGAGTAGCGCGGACAACCGGTCGGCCAGGCCGTCGAGGTCGCCGATCGCCGCGGCCGTAGGCAGCGTCTCGGTCAGCTCGATCGCGTGCCCACGGGTGGTTGCCGGATCGGCGGCTCCCGACATCAGGCGTTGCTCCAGCAGGGTGACCTCGGTCGCCAGGTCGTCGTAGCGGCGGGTGTAGTAAGCGAGCCCCGCTTCGGCGTCCCCAGCCTGCCAGGAGCCGATCACGCGCTCGCCGCTCGGGGTGCGAACGAAGACGGTGCCGTCCTCGTCGATCCGCCCCCACTGCGAACTCATGACAAAGCATTAGACACGATCTGTGCCTCAGGAAACCCGTGGACGACGTAACGATTAGCCTGCAAACTGTGATAACCGGCGTGGCGTTCTGTCCGCATCCGCCGGCTCTGGTACCGGCCGTAGCTCAGGGTGCGGCGGCC
Source organism: uncultured Actinomycetota bacterium (assembly GCA_963779485.1). Classification (GTDB taxonomy): domain Bacteria; phylum Actinomycetota; class Actinomycetes; order Mycobacteriales; family Jatrophihabitantaceae; genus CAVVJA01. Next base: position 233,062 of record CAVZYJ010000021.1, read on the forward strand.
GAGCTGGAGGCTTTGCTCACATATTGTGAACAGGCGATCATCCGTCTTGCGACGACGGCACCGGACCGCTGGCTTCTGCTGGGATCGGGCCCGCGGTCACAGGTGCACGCCGGATCAGCTGGGGGCAGTCTCGCCGGATTCGGCGTTCCGGTCGAGGTCCAGCTGGCGCCCGGAGGGGACGGCGCCGACCGGCTACCGCTCTCGCTGACCGTGGGGTCCTGGCTGATCGCGCGCGTGCTCGGCCCGCGCAGTGGCGCAATCGCCGTCACGGTCGGGCCGGACGGCTCGGCGAGCCCGGCGGCTGTGCTGCTCGACGGGGCGGCCGGCGGGCGGGTCGGGCTCGTCGTGATGGGTGACGGCACCGCTCGGCGATCCCGCGGCCGCCCCCGGCTACTGGGACGGGCGGGCCGAGGGTTTCGACGCCTCGGTCGTCTCCGCCCTGGCCGCTGGAGACGCCGCGGCGCTCGCCAGGGTGGATCTGGCGCTCGCCGCCCAGCTGCTCTGTGCCGGGGCGCCAGCCTGGGCGGCCGCTGGCGCCCTGCTGTCGGGAGCCCGGGTGGATGCCGACGTGCTCTACGCCGACGTGCCGTTCGGGGTGCAGTACATCGTGGCGAGCTGGATTGCCCGTGGCTGACCGGGTCCTCGCCGTCCTCGGCCCGACGGCGACGGGCAAGTCGGACCTGGCCATCGAGCTGGCCGTCCGCCTCGACGGCGAGGTAGTCAACGCCGACTCGATGCAGCTCTACCTCGGCATGGACATCGGAACGGCCAAGGTGACGGCGGCGGCCCGCCGGGGCATCCCGCACCATCTGCTCGATGTCTGGCCGATCACCAAGTCGGCGGCGGTGGCCGAGTACCAGACCATGGCCCGGACGGTGATCGCCGGCATTCACGGGCGGGGCCGGCTGCCGATTCTGGTCGGCGGGTCGGGGCTCTACGTTCGGGGGGCATTGGACCGATTGGAGTTTCCGGGGGAGTCGCCGCCGGTTCGGGCCCGGTTGGAACGCGAGCTCGGTGAGCACGGAGCGCGCAGCCTGCACGTCCGGCTGGCGGCAGTGGATGCGGAAGCCGCCGCGGCGATCCTGCCCTCGAACGGCCGCCGGATCGTCCGGGCGCTCGAGGTGATCGAGCTCACCGGCGGCCCATTCCTCGCCCGGATGCCAGGCTTCGAGTCGATCTACGACACCGTGTCGATCGGCCTGGACCGGGACGACCTCGATGACCGAATCGCGGCCCGAGTGCACCGGATGATGGCGCTGGGCCTGCTCGATGAGGTTCGGACGCTTCTCCCGCTGGGGCTACGGGCGAGCCCCACGGCCGGCAAGGCACTGGGGTACGCGCAGCTGCTGGGCTGCCTCGACGACGACGGCTCGGTGCGCGGCGACCTGGTCCCGGCCGTCGACGCGACCATTCGGGCCACCAGGCGGTTCGTACGCCGTCAGCGGTCGTGGTTTCGCCGGGACCCCCGGATTGCCTGGTTTGACGCCGCCGCGCCTGACCTGGCCGATCGGGTGACGAATACTCTCTAGTGGTGTGCGCGCCGTCAAGGGACACGGGACCGAGAACGACTTCGTCCTGCTGCCCGATCTCGACGGCGTTCTCGAGCTGACGGCGGAGCTCACCCGGCAGCTGTGCGAGCGACGTACGGGCATCGGAGCCGACGGCGTGCTGCGCGTAGTACGCAGCGAGAACGACGACACCGGACGGTCGATGGCGGAGGACGCTCCGTTCTTCATGGACTACCGCAACGCCGACGGATCGATCGCGGCGATGTGCGGCAACGGGGTTCGGGTCTTCGCGCGGTACCTGCAACGCGAGCGGCTCATCGGCGACGAGACGGTTGTCGGCACCCGGGGCGGTCCGCGCCGGGTCTGGCTCGACGGATCGGGTGACATCACCGTCGACATGGGCGCTCCCAGCTTTCCCGAGCTGCAGCCGCGGGTGACGTCGGGCCCGGTGCGGGGCGCGCGCGGCACCGCCGTGGATATCCCCAACCCGCATGTGGTCGTCCCGGTGGCCGCCTTGGCGGACCTGCAGGCGCTGGACCTCGGGCACCCTCCATTCGTCGATCCGCCCCGGGCCGACGGGCAGAACGTGGAGTTCGTCGTCCGCCGGGGTGATCGTCACGTGTCGATGCGGGTGCACGAGCGAGGTGTCGGTGAGACCCGCTCCTGCGGTACCGGCATCTGCGCCGCGGTCGTGGCCGTGGCCCGGGCGGACGGCGCGACCGCCGGCGATGGAGGTACCTGGCGGGTCGACGTTCCGGGCGGCGTGTGCGGCGTGACCTGGCAGGTCGGCGGGACCGTTCTGCTGCGCGGTCCGGCGGTGATCGTCGCCGACATCGAACTCGACGACGGCTGGCTCCGGCCCGGGCGCACCTCCGGATCCACTCCGCAATTCGGTCGTGTGGGCACCACCCGCCATGTCACGATGACATGACGATGACGAACACATTTGGTCCCGAATCAAACGAGTCGCCGGAGACCACCGGCGGCCATGACCTCGCCGATCGCCAGGCGCTGCGGCGGGTGGCCGGGCTGTCCACCGAGCTCGCGGACATCACCGAGGTCGAGTACCGGCAACTGCGTCTCGAACGCGTCGTGCTCGTCGGGGTATGGACGGCCGGCACGATCGTGGAGGCGGAGAACTCACTGACCGAGCTCGCTCGGCTCGCCGAGACCGCAGGTTCCCAGGTCCTCGACGGGCTGATCCAACGGCGTGACCGGCCCGACCCGGCGACCTACATCGGCTCGGGCAAGGCGAAGGAGCTTCGCGACATCGTGCACGGGGCCGGCGCCGACACGGTGATCTGCGACGGCGAGCTGACTCCGGGTCAGCTCCGCCAGCTCGAGCAGATCGTCAAGGTGAAGGTCGTCGACCGCACCGCGCTCATCCTCGACATATTCGCGCAGCACGCGCGCTCCAAGGAGGGCAAAGCGCAGGTCGAGCTCGCCCAGATGCAGTACCTGCTGCCACGCCTGCGAGGCTGGGGCGAGTCGCTGTCTCGCCAGGTGGGTGGCCGCGCGGCGGGTGGTGCTGGCATCGGCGGCCGGGGCCCCGGTGAGACGAAGATCGAGATCGACCGCCGCCGCATCAACGCCCGCATGGCGAAGCTGCGCAAGCAGATCGCGCACATGCAAACGGCGCGCGATGTCAAGCGCGCCCGGCGCCGCGCCCGCGAGGTACCGAGCGTGGTGCTGGCCGGTTACACGAACGCCGGCAAGTCCTCCCTGCTCAATCGGCTCGCCGGCGCCGGCGTGCTCGTCGAGAATGCGCTGTTCGCCACTCTCGATCCGACGGTGCGGCGCTGCCAGGCGTCCGACGGCCGGCCCTACACGCTCGCGGACACCGTCGGCTTCGTGCGGCACCTGCCGACCCAGCTGGTGGAGGCATTCCGCTCGACGCTCGAGGAGGTCGGCGAGGCCGATCTGATCCTGCATGTCGTCGACGCTGCCGACGCGGATCCCGAAGCTCAGATCCGGGCCGTGCGGGAGGTCTTCGGCGATATCGACGCGCTCGGCGTGCCCGAGCAGATCGTCTTCAACAAGATCGACGTCGCCGACCCGGACATGGTCCAGCGGCTGCGACGGCTCGCGCCGGATGCGGTCTTCGTCTCCGCCCGCACCGGCGAGGGCGTGGACAAGCTGCAGGCTGTCCTGGAGGACCGGCTGCCCCGGCCGGCGGTCGAGGTGACAGTGCTGCTGCCCTACGCCCGCGGGGACCTGGTGGATCGGGTGCACCGTACCGGCGAGGTGCTCTCCACCCGCCATACCGGCGGGGGGACCCTGCTGAACGCCCGCGTGACGCGCGAGTTGGCGGCCGTACTCAGGCCGTTCACTCAGGCGGTGGGCGTAACCTCGTAGACGCTCGCACGACCAGGACCGCCGCGAGGAGGCTCACATGGGTTCGCTGTCGCCGACCCACTGGATCATCGTGCTTATCGTGGCTGCGATCTTGTTCTTCGGTTGGAAGCAACTGCCGGACATGGCTCGTTCGGCGGGGAAGTCGCTGCGCATCTTCAAGACCGAGATGAAGGGCCTGGCCGACGACGACAAGGCCCGGGAGGCGCACGCGACGGAGCAAGCGCCCCCGCAATCGACGGCTCCGGTCGCGCCGCCGGCCGTTGGCTCGGCGCCACCCGTCATGCCCTCCGCGCCCACGTTGCCGCCGAGCCCGCAGGCCGCGGTCCCGCCGGCGGCGGCTCCGCCGACCCAGCCGGCATCGGGGGGACAGCCTTCGGCGCCCGATAACCAGCCGCCGCGTGCCGAGTGAGCCCAGCGAGCTTCGACGGCGGCCCCTAACCGGACTGCCCGGTGCGCCCCGATGGTGGATCGTCGGGCTTGCGTCCATCGCGTTGGTTCTCACGACGATCGCGGTCGTTCGGCATCGCGTCCTGATCCATCTTGACGACGCGGTTTCCGACCGGATGAAGGACTGGGATCTGCGGCACAGCTGGGGGAAGCCGCTCATCTACCTCCTGACCTGGCCGGGGCAGCGCGGAGTCGTGCTCATCGTCAGTGGGCTCGTCGTCGGCTATCTCTGGTGGCGAACCCGCAGCGTCGAGACGTTGCTGAGATGGTTGGTCGCCCTGGCCTCGGTGGCCGTGGTGGTGTACGCGTTCAAGGCGGCCGTGGCCCGCGAGGCGCCGTCAGCCGTGGCCGGCCGGCCCGGTCCGGCGGACTCCTACCCCTCGGGTCACGTCGTGAACGCGGTGGTCATCTGGGGGACGCTCGCGTGGTGTGCGGGGCGCGCCGAGGTCGCCCGCTGGTTGCCTCGCACGCTCCGCCTGCTGGCGGTGATGGGTCCGATCGCGGTGATCGTGGGCATGACCCTGCTGGACTACCACTGGTGGAGCGATTTCCTGGCCGGTTTGTGCATCGGCCTCGTGCTGCTGCCGCTGACCCTCGCCCCCTGGTGGGCAACGCTCGCGACTCGACTAGACCGGCGCTGGCCGGGTCATCAGCCGGTGTCGGATCCCCCGCTCGTTACGACCCCGAGGCAGTGACCGCTCGCGCAACAAAATTGCATCGTGATCTTGGACTTGCTGCCTCGGAGCGACGATAAGTCCAAGATCATCGGCCCGCGGTCGTCGAGTCGTTCGAGGTCCGGTCGGCCCAATCACACCTTGCGCAGCACCGTGACCACCCGGCCGAGGACCGTCGCGTCGTCGGCCAGAATCGGGGAGTAGGCCGGATTGTGCGGAAGCAGCCAGGCGTGCCCGTCCCGCCGGCGCCAGGTCTTGACCGTCGCCTCACCGTCGATCATGGCTGCCACGATCTCACCGTTCTCGGCGGTGGGCTGCTGACGAACGACGACCCAGTCACCGTCTGAGATCGCCGCGTCGATCATCGAGTCACCCGCGACGCGAAGCAGGAACAGCGTCCCCTCGCCGACGAGTGCCCGTGGCAGCGGGAACACGTCCTCGATCAGTTGCTCGGCCAGGATGGGGCCGCCGGCAGCGATGCGCCCGACGACCGGGACGAGAACCGGGCTCGGCACGGCGTCGCCAGTGGCGCTCACCAGGTCGCTCTCCCTCGCGGACTCGGCCTGGCGGACGTCGACGGCGCGGGGCCGGTTGGGGTCTCGCCGGAGGTAGCCCTTGCGCTCCAACGCGCGAAGCTGATGGGCCACGCTCGAGGTGGAGGACAGGCCGGCGGCCTCGCAGATCTCGCGAATGCTCGGTGGATAGCCGCGCCGCTCCACGGAGTCCCGGATGGCTTCCAGGATCGCCCGTTGCCGGGCGGTGAGTCGGTCCCCGTCATCACGGTCGGGCAGCGTGGAAACGACGGCGGGCTGCGGATGCGGAGCGGCCTTCTTGGGCACGACATCCTCCTGCTCTCTCGGGCGCCTCGACGCTAACCCGATCCGCCACCAATCTCAAACATTTGTTCGAACGACACGCCGCGGCCCCGCTGTTTTCTGTCGGACCCCGGTGGTAAATCTCGTTCGTACGTTCGATCGAAAGCATGTTCGACCCAGGTTCGGGCCGAGCCGGCCCCGCCGACAGTTATCGAGGAGCTTCGATGTCTACCGCTACTGAGCTGGTTCCCCGTATCCGCGTTCCCGAGCGGACGCGGTCGAGACCAACATCGGCACTCGTCCTGGCGTTTCCGTCCGCTCGGGAGCAACGAACATCGGTCGCCGAGACGCCGGCCCGGCCCGTCGCGGCGGCCGTTCCGGTTGGCGAGACCCGTCCGGAGATTCGACTGACCCGACGCGGCCGGGCGGCCGCGGTACTCACCGTCCTGACCACGCTCGCCGGTGCCCTGTGGCTCGCCCATTCCAGCGCGGCCGAGTCCTCCGCGCCGCACCGTTCGCCGCCGGCGACGGTCATCGTCGGTCCCGACGACACGTTGTGGTCGGTCGCGACGCGCATCGCACCCGATCAAGACCCGCGCGTCGTCGTGTCCGAGCTCGAACGCCGCAACAACCTGGCCGGCCCGACCGTGTACGCCGGTCAGGTGCTCCGCGCTCGCTGATCGCCGCTCGACACGCACCGATCGAGGTGCCGAAACGCTTGCGTGGGAGCGGCCGGCGTTCTACCTTTACCCCTACATCTAGTAGTTACAGGCGTGTAAGTCGTCCACAGGTTGGGGTAGACTGTCCACAGTATGGGTCGCGGCATCCACACTGTGATCCACATCTTGTCCCCACCGCCGTCGCATTTTCCCTCGGCGGCAGGGCAGCAGGCAGGGCCGATCGACAACGGCTGATAGGGCGGAGGGAGACCGGTGCGCTGTCCGTACTGTCGGCACCCCGACTCGCGTGTCGTCGATTCCCGCGAGCAGGACGAGGGCCAAGTCATCCGTCGCCGCCGCGGCTGTCTGGAATGCGGGCGCCGGTTCACGACGGTCGAGGAGGCCACGCTCGCCGTCATCAAGCGCAGCGGGGTCACCGAGCCGTTCAGTCGCACCAAGGTCGTCAACGGTGTCCGGCGGGCCTGTCAAGGCCGCCCGGTTGACGAGGATCAGCTGGCCCAGCTCAGCCAGTACGTGGAGGACGCGGTCCGCGCGACGGGCGCCGCCGAGGTGCCCAGTGACGAGGTCGGCCTCGCCATCCTGGGCCCGCTGCGGCAGCTCGATGAGGTGGCCTACCTCCGGTTCGCGAGCGTCTACCAGGCGTTCAGTTCGATCGACGACTTCGAAAAGGCCATCGCCGACCTTCGTGCTGGCGACGGCAACCCGTCACCGCCGGGCCGAGCGTGACCGACCCGCACCGTCCGGCGTCATCACCGACCAGCACATCCGAGGAGAGGAACCCTGCGGCCATGACCGAAGCTTTCCAGCGCACCGGAGGAAACGGCATCTCCGGCGAATCACCGGCGAATGGTCGCGAGTCCGACCGGGCCACCCCGCGGTTTCCGCGCAACGGCCTCACGATCGAGCGGATGTACACGGCGGAGGGTGTGCACCCGTACGACGAGGTGAGCTGGGAACGCCGCGATGTGGTGATGACCAACTGGCGGGACGGCTCGGTCAACTTCGAACAGCGCGGCGTGGAGTTCCCGGACTTCTGGTCGGTGAACGCGGCGAACATCGTGACCACCAAGTACTTCCGAGGAGCCGTCGGCACCGATGCCCGCGAGTGGTCGTTGCGGCAGCTCATCGACCGGGTGGTGCACAAGTACCGCTGGGCCGGCGAGATGCACGGCTATTTCGCCTCGCCCGCCGACGCCGAAGTATTCGAGCACGAACTGGCCTGGATGCTGCTGCACCAGGTGTTCAGCTTCAACTCGCCAGTGTGGTTCAACGTGGGCACGAATTCGCCCCAGCAGGTGTCGGCGTGTTTCATCCTGGCGGTCGAGGACACCATGGACTCGATCCTGAACTGGTACCGCGAGGAAGGCCTGATCTTCAAGGGTGGTTCCGGGGCCGGGCTGAACCTGTCACGGATCCGCTCCTCCAAGGAGCTGCTCTCCTCCGGCGGTACGGCGTCCGGGCCGGTCAGCTTCATGCGCGGCGCGGATGCGTCCGCCGGCACCATCAAGTCGGGCGGAGCCACCCGCCGGGCAGCCAAGATGGTCGTGCTGGACATCGACCATCCGGACGTCGTCGAGTTCATCGAGACCAAGGCCCGGGAAGAAAACAAGATCCGCGTGCTGCGCGACGCCGGATTCGACATGGATCTCGGCGGTAGCGACATCACCTCCGTGCAGTACCAGAACGCCAACAACTCGGTTCGGGTCTCCGACGCGTTCATGCGGGCCGTCGAGGAGGGCGCTCCGTTCGGGTTGCGCGCTCGCAAGACGAACGAGGTCGTCGAGACCGTCGACGCCAAGGCGTTGTTCCACCAGGTGGCCAAGGCGGCGTGGGAGTGCGCCGACCCTGGCATCCAGTACGACGACACGATCAACGACTGGCACACCAACCCCGAGACAGGCCGGATCACCGCGTCGAATCCGTGCTCGGAGTACATGAGCTTGGACAACACCTCGTGCAACCTGGCCTCGCTCAACCTGTTGAAGTTCCTGCGCGAGGACAACACCTTCGACGCGCACGCGGTTCGTGAAGGCCATCGAGCTGATCATCACGGCCATGGACATCTCGATCTGCTTCGCCGACTTCCCGACCGAGGCGATCGCCGTCAACACCCGGGCGTACCGGCAGCTCGGCATCGGCTACGCCAACTTGGGCGCCCTGCTCATGGCGTCGGGCTTGGCCTATGACTCCGACGGTGGTCGGGCGCTGGCCGGGGCGATCACCTCGGTGATGACCGGGGTGTCCTATCGCCGGTCGGCTGAGTTGGCCGCTGTCGTCGGTCCCTACGAGGGCTATGCCCGTAACGCCGCGGCACACGCCCGGGTGATGCGCAAGCACGCCGCGGCCAACGACGCCGCCCGACCACTGCATGACATCGACCGCAACCTGTATGCCCTCGCCGCAGAGGAGTGGGCTACCGGCAACCGGCTGGGCGTGGCCCAGGGCTGGCGAAACGCCCAGGCGTCGGTGCTGGCGCCGACCGGAACCATCGGACTGATGATGGACTGCGACACGACCGGCATCGAGCCGGACCTGGCCCTGGTGAAGTTCAAGAAGCTGGTCGGCGGCGGCTCGATGCAGATCGTCAACCAGACCGTGCCGCATGCCCTGCGGGTGCTCGGATATCAGGAAGAACAGGTCGAGGCGATCGTCGAGTACATCGCCGAGCACGGGCATGTGGTCGACGCCCCCGGCCTCCGTCTTGAGCACTACGACGTGTTCGACTGCGCGATGGGCGCCCGGGCGATCAAGCCGATGGGCCACGTGCGGATGATGGCGGCGGCGCAGCCGTTCCTGTCCGGGGCGATCTCCAAGACGGTGAACCTGCCCGAGACCGCGACGATCGCCGACATCGAGGACGTCTACTTTCAGGGCTGGAAGCTCGGTCTGAAGGCACTCGCCGTCTATCGCGACAACTGCAAGGTCGGCCAGCCCCTGTCCGCGGGCACATCGGCGTCGAGCACGGCGAGCGCGGCGGCCGAACCGGTCGTGGAGAAGGTCGTCGAGTACCGGCCGACCCGAACCCGGCTGCCGAAGTCGCGCCCGTCCCGCACCACGTCGTTCACCGTCGGGGGTGCCGAGGGCTACATGACCGCTGGCTCCTATCCGGACGACGGGCTGGGCGAGGTGTTCCTGAAGCTCGGCAAGCAGGGCTCGACGCTGGCCGGGGTCATGGACGCGTTTTCCATCGCCATCTCGATCGCGCTGCAGTACGGCGTGCCGCTCGAGACGTATGTGCAGAAGTTCACCAATATGCGGTTCGAGCCGGCGGGCCTCACCGACGACCCGGACATCCGGATGGCCCAGTCCGTGCTCGACTACATCTTCCGCCGGCTGGCCCTGGACTATCTGCCGTTCGACACGCGCTCGTCGCTCGGCATCTACACCGCCGCGGAGCGCACCCGGGCGCTGGACACCGGCAGCTACGAGGCCCAGCCGGACGAGGAGGATCTGGAGTCGTTGGCCCAGTCTGCGCCGGTGAACCAGGCCCGGTCAGCGCTGGCCGAAGAGGTACACGACGAGGTGGTCGTCGGCACCGCGCACGAGGCTCCGCCGACCGCGCACAGCTCGACCGAGCTGGTCGAGTCGATCATCGGCACATCCGCCGATGCCCCGCTGTGCATGAACTGCGGAACCAAGATGCGCCCGGCCGGTAGCTGCTTCGTCTGCGAAGGCTGCGGCAGCACCAGCGGCTGCAGCTGAAACTGAGCCATATTGCGTTGGATGCACATGCCGTCAGCGGCCCCGGCCCCCGAGGGGGTCGGGGTAGCCGTGTGCCGAAGACCTTGGCGAGCCGACCATCCCCAGCTAATACTTCTGCCCGAGCACCTCGAACGTTAACGCGGGCGAGACCGCATAGCTCAGGAGGACGCTTCAGTACTCGCTTTGGCATCTTCGGTCGGAGCCGGACCAGCGGTTCGGCGCGTGATGGCGATAACTAGTGCTCCGGCCGCCGCGGAAGTGGCCAAGCAGCCGCCCAGGATCATGGCACCGTTCGCGCCTAGGAACGTCACCAGAGGAGCTCCAGCCGCGGTTCCTACGCCGATCGCTGTCTGAATAATCGCCATAGAGGCGGCGAAGGTGCGGCCTCGGTACTCCGAGGGGCTATGGCGGGCGACTAGCGCGCTCTGCGCGACGTTGCCCAAGCCGTTCCCGATCCCGCCCAGGGCGGACGCGCTGAACGCGAGTGGCACGTTCGGCGCGAGGCCGATGCCAGCGGTGCCGACGCCGATCAACAGGTTTCCCATGGCAAGGGCTGCCTGCGTGGAGTGCTGAGGGAGTCGAGGCAGTATCTGCACGCCGATCAGCGCGCCCGCGGCCCAAATGGTCAAGTACAGGCCGTACTGGGTGGAGCTTGCACCGAGCTGATTGATGAACCGGAAAGGTGCGGCGACGTTGTCGACCACCGCGCAGGCGATCGCAATCGCGGCAGTGCCCCGCGGAGTGGTGGGCTTTGAGGTTGAGTTCCTCGGTGCCTACCTGCCGTTTTCGATAGCGGCGAGTTCATTATCGCGCTCGGGATAGAGCAGCGCCATGGAGCTGTCGGAGAGGTAGCGGCGCTCGCCGGCTTGCCATTCGTCGTGCATGTCGGCCAGCACGGCGCCGACGAGGCGGATGACCGCGGCGGTGTTGGGGAAGATGCCGACGACGCGGGAGCGGCGTTTGATCTCCTTGTTGATCCGCTCGAGCGGACTGGTCGACCACGTCCCCCGGCCGGCGTCGGCGTACTCGGCGAAGGCCGCCGTCGGCGAGCCGGGATCGGCGTGCGCGGGATGGAGCACAGTTCCCCCGGTCAGCAGCGCGGCGCCGAACAACGCCAGCGTGCCGATGAATCGGTACGGCGGTCGCGGACGGGCGGGGTCCGGTGGGGCCATCGCTGGAAGCGGCGCTAGTGGGGTGCTGGTCATCACGATGTCCCTTTCCTATCGGTTCGCTGGAGCAGGCCCGCAGGTCACACGGGGGACCGTTCTGGGGGATTGGGGTGGACGGAGTTCTCAGCAGCGACGTTGAGGCAGGTGACCGTGCCCGCTGGTGGCGCGAGCGAAGGATGGTCGGCGGGGGCGGGCAGTCACGCCTGCTGCGGCGTGTGGAGTGGCTCGCTGTCGAGACGGCTGCCAGGGCTCGGCCACGTCGACGGCCGCGGGCGCGCCGACACCTCCCGCTGCTCGGCCCCCAAGCTGACTAGGCGTTGTCAGGACGGTCGGCTGTTCGAGCGCGCACCAGCCGTACGCCGGTCGCAAGCAGCCACGCCATCCAGGCGAAGTAGCCGGGCACCCCCACGAACAACAGGAGCGTCGAGCCGTCCGCGATCGCGAGGTTGGCCGCACCGGCAGCGAGGAGCAGGCCTCCCCCGGCCACGCCGAGCAGCAGCTGCCACCGCGGCGTCAGCCTGGTCGCATGCGTCGCCAGCGCGGCGCCGATGAAGGTGGTGCCGAGTGCCGGCAGCGCCAGCGCGAACGCTGCTGCATGCATGTGCCAGGCGAGCCCGAACTCCGAGCTCGGCTTGGCGAGATTGCCGGCGGACAGCACGACTCCGTCCCACAGAACGGCGTAGACCGCGAAGACGGCCGAGAAAGTCGCGCCTGCGGCCACCGCGAGGCGCGACCAGTCCACGCCCGCACCCCCGCGGCGCCCGACGAGCCCGTGGAGACCGGTCAGGAAGCCGAGCAGCAGCGGCAGGTACAGCGCCTGCAAGCCGACCGCGATCGCGACCGAGCCCCGGTGTTCCGCGTGGTAGGCGAGCACCTCCTTGATCGGGGCCCCGTAGCTTGGCGCTCCCGCCAACACCACCGCGTTCTCGATCACAACGCTGGACCATCAGACGCGATCGGTGTGCGAGAGTGCACTGGTGTCGGTCGCTGATCATCAGACGCTGCGGGTGCTGGAGGGTCGATACGTACTGGAGCGCGTCGTATCGGACGTCGAGGTCGCCCGTGATGGCGAGATGCTCGCGGTCGTGCGCGGCCCTGACGGCGGAGCCTGCAGGCGACGCCAGGATGCGGCCGACGACGCTTGGGCGGCGCTGTGGAATGGCGACGAGGCGCACCCGCCAAACGCGACCGGCATGTTGGCTGCGATCGTGACGCCGCTCGCGGCCGGCAATGTGCCTGTCTGGGTCGCTGCCAGCTTCGACGGCGACATCGTGCTGATCCCGGTTGATCAGGTGAACGAGGCCTCTGAGTTGCTGCGCCGGGCCGGTCACCGGGTGATTGGCTGAAGAACCGGGCACCGGTCAAACTCGACGAGTGCGTCATCGGCCGACACCGGGTCCATCACCCACTGCAAGAAGGCGGCGGCGTGACAGACGACTGCCACCCCGGCCGGCCCGGGCATCGCCCCGCCAGCCAGAACGAAGATTACTTGCGCACCGCGTAGCGCAGATGCAGGACGCCGGGATCCTCCAGCGTGCGCACCAGATCGAGTTCTAGCGTAATTCGGGCGCGGCCGCGCCTGGCTGCCAAGAGTACAAACGGCCCCCTGGCAGCCAGGCTTGTTGATCAGACCTCAACGGATACGGGTGTGAGGCGTGTGGCGGGCGCCGGGGGTGCGGGGATGCGGAGAGCGGCTCGCGTCCAATTGGGCATCCACCAGTTCGCTGCCCCCATGAGCCGCATCAGGGCGGGGACGAGGAACGCGCGGATGACGGTTGCGTCGAAGATGATTCCGGCGGCGACGCCGACTGCCAGCGACTTGATCTCGAAGCCGGGTGTGGTGGAGAGCGTGAGGAAGGCGAACATCAGGATCAGGGCGCCGCTGGTGACGAGCTTGCCGGTACGGGCTAGGCCGAGTTCGATGGCCCGGTCGGTGGACCCGGTTTCGTCGTACGCCTCACGCATGCGGGAGAGCATGAAGACTTCGTAGTCCATGGAAAGGCCGTAGAGGAACGCGAAGATCATTAGTGGGACGTAGGCGGTGATGGCACCGGTGGCCCCGACATCCCATAGTTGCGAGCCGTGGCCCTGCTGGAAGACCAGCACGACGATGCCGAAGGCTGCCGCGAGTGACATCAGGTTTAGCAGCACTGCCTTGATCGCGAGCACGACGGAGCGGAATGCTCGGGTGAGCAGTACGAAGGTGAGCAGCAGGACGATCGCGAGGACGTAGGGGAAGCTGCCGAAGAGGGCGTGCAAGAAGTCCTGGTCGACGGCGGCGACGCCGGTGAGGGTGCCGGGGGTGCGGTCGAGTGCTGCATTGACGCGATCGACGATCGTGTGGATGCCCGGTGCCGCTCCGTCGATTGTCGGGAATGCCTCGACCAATGAGGTGTCGCCGCGGTGCCAGTCGGTGGGTGTTGTGGCGCCGACGATCCCGGGCAGGTCGCGCAGCTTCGCGGCGATGGCATGCGGGTCACCGCCGTGTTCGACGAGGACGTCCAGCGGTTTCATCACCCCTGGGCTGATGCCTGCGTCGGTGAGCATCTGTCGGCCGGCGATCGCGGTGCCGGTCCCCGGGTAGTTTTCCAGCTCAGTCTCTCGGGCGTTCAGCTGGGTGCCGATGATCCCGAGGGTGCCGACCGTGATCAGTCCGATCGCGGCGACGGCGACCGGGCGGCGGAGGACGACTCGTGCCCAGCGGCCCCAGGCGCCGTCCTCGGCGTGGCCACGGTCGAGCAGCCGGCGCGGCATGACCCGCACTCGGTTGATCCGCTCGCCCAGTACTGCGAGCAGCGCGGGGAGCAACGTGAGGGAGGCGAGCACGGACACCGCTGGGATGAGCATGCCGCCGATGCCCATGGACCGGATCAGCGGCAACGGCAGGGCGGCCATGGACAGCAAGCCGATGGCGACGGTGGAGCCTGACACGATCACGGAGCGTCCTGCGCGGGTCATCATCTCGGTGATCGCGGTCTGGACGTCGTTGCCTTCGCGTAGTTCGTCACGGAACCGGAAAATCATCAGCAGGGCGTAGTCGATTCCGAGCCCGAGGCCCACGAGTGCGATGAGGAACTGCACGATGATCGACACGTCGGTGAGGTACGTCAGGCCCCAGACGAGGGTGAAGGTGTTGAGGACGGCGGCGACGGCGATGCCGATCGGCGCCAGCACGGCCGGCAGCGTGCCGAAGACGAACAACAGAATGAGGAGCGCGCCGATGCCTCCGATGACGGCCTCGACCAGCACGTTCGCGCCCTTGCCGGAACTGTCCTTGCTCGCCTCATCGAGGGCGTCGCGACCGGTCACGTTGACGGTGATGCCAGTGGGCAGCCCAGCGGCAGCGGTCGCGCGGATCTCGTTGGCCCCGGTGGTGAGATCGAGGCGCGCTGGGCCGTTCGGGTACAGCTCCTGGAAGGCGGTGTGCCGGTCCTTGGAAAGGTACATGAGGTCGCCGGTGGTGAAGTAGGAGCTGGTGAAGGCTCCTGGCATCGAGGCTGCGACGCGGGCCATCGCGTCTTTGATGGCTGTGGTCTTTGTCGCGTCACCGTGTGTGTGGAACACGACGACGCTGGGCGAGCGGTCGCCGATGTCGAATGCGTGCAAGCTGCGTTGGCTCGCTTCGTATGCGGGCTGGCCGGGGATGGAGGTGCTTTGGTACCAGCGGGAGGACACCTGTCCGGCAGCGACGGCGCCGAAGGCGGTGAGCACGATCCACAGACCGATCACCGTCCAGCGGTGTCGAACTATCAGATGTGCGAGACGGGTCAGCATGGTCTTCTCCGATCGGCGCGTGGTGGTCATGGCGGTCAAGCCTCGATTTGCTGCTTGGTGAGGAGATGGACGCGGATGCGGTGCAGCTGCGGCATCAGGCCGTAGATGACGATCGGCACCGCGATGGTGGCGAGCACGAAGGTGCGAAAGACCGGGTGAAGGGTGCGCAGCCAACCGCCGAGTGCCATGTTCAAGACGGTGAGGGTCGGGAAGACGGCCAGCCAGATCATCAGCGCGAGCTGGTGCTTGTTCGGCGGCTTCGGAGTGTTCATTGCGGCTCCTCGGGATTCGGGTTTGGTCACGACACGAGGCCGTGCTGGAAGTCGTGGACGGCATTGCGGACGTCGTCCTCGACAAGGTCGGTGTTGATGGCGATGGCCGCCGCCGAGCCGGCGCCGGCCGCGGTGATCACCTGGGCGCGCGGATCGACGACGTTGCCAGCGGCCCAAACGCCAGCGATGCTCGTGCGCCCGGGCACGTCGGCGATGACCCATCCGTCTTGGTCGACGCGAGCGACGCTGCGAGCGCGATCGCCGCCGCGCCGACAACCCGCATCGTCGCGGCCCCGGCTGCACTCGTCTCCGGCGCCGGGCGGGTTCCCGCATCCGGTCGCTGTCTGATTTCCGCTAGAACCTTCTCTCGTGGGGTGTGCGATTGAGGCGTTCTCATCACAGTGCTCCTTGGCTTGATCGGGTGGGTGCTGCCACCTTCACGGATGCCGGGGGCGGGCACATCAGCCCCGGAGCCTGATCCGACCTGGCCGTTGGCACGGCCGAGCTCTTGTACTTTCGGCGGATACCCCGAGCACGCGGGCTGCCTAGGCTGATCGGATGGCCACCAGCGCACTCCGCTCGCTGTGGGCCGAGCCTCGAGCCACGAATGCCACGGACCCGGGGCCGCGGGACTGGGCCCTGGTCGCAGCACTGGTCGGCTGGTCCCTGGTGGAAGTGGTGCTTCGCCGGGACCTGGCACCAGGCCCGGTGCTGCTGCTCTACGCGCTGGCGGTCATCGGCCCCCTGCCGTGGCGACGCACGCACCCGCTCGTCGCGGTTGCGGTCTCCTTCGGCACGTTGATGATCGTCGACCTCGTCAGAATCCTCACCGGGTCGCACGGCGCCCCGCTGAACAGCACGTCCGCGGCGCTCATCCTGACCTACGCCCTGTTCCGGTGGGGCTCCGGTCGGGAAGCCGCAATCGGCCTCGGCGTCATCCTGCTCTGGCAGCCCATCACCACCGTCGCCGACCCCATGGGCTTGGCGGGCAAGGTCGGGGGGTACGCGTTCTTCCTGTCCGCCGCCGCGCTCGGCGCCGCGGTCCGCTATCGCGCCAACATCCGCTTCCGTGACATCGACCAGGCCAAGGCCCGCGAACGCGAACAGCTCGCGCGCGAACTCCACGACACCGTCGCCCACCACGTCTCGGGCATCGCCATCCAGGCCCAGGCAGGACGTGCCATCGCAGCCTCCCACCCGGAGCGTGCCGTCGAGGCCCTGGCCGTCATCGAGGACGCAGCGACCCGCACCCTCACCGAGCTGCGCGCCATCGTCGGCGTGCTCCGCGCCTCGCAGGACACGGAGTTCGCGCCGCAGCCCGGCGTGGCCGAGGTCGAGCAGCTCGCCACCGATGGCCAGACGCGTCCCTGCGTCGAGGTGACGCTCTCCGGCGAGTTCGACGACCTCAGCCCGGCGGTCGGAGCCGCGATCTACCGCCTGGCCCAGGAGTCCATCACCAACGCTCGTCGGCACGCCCGCCACGCGACCCAGGTCACCGTCGCAGTCACAGGCGACGCCGACCAGGTACGGCTGACCATCGACGACGACGGCTACGCCGCCGGCGGCCGCGCCCCCGCGGGCTACGGCCTGGTGGGCATGCGGGAACGCGCCTCACTGCTCGGCGGCACCTTCCACGCAGGCCCCGCCGCCGAGCGGGGCTGGCGGGTCGAGGCCGTCCTGCCCCGAACCGGAACGCAACGATGAGCATCAGGGTCCTCATCGCCGACGACCAGCCCATCGTGCGCACCGGGCTGACGATGCTGCTCGACGCCCAACCCGACATCGACGTGGTCGGCGCGGCCGCCGACGGGCGCGAGGCAGTCCGCCTGGCGCTCCAACTGCGACCTGACGTCGGCCTGTTCGACATCCGGATGCCCCTGATGGACGGCATCGAAGCCACCCGACGCCTCGCCGGCCCGGACGTCACCGACCCCCTGCCGATCGTCGTCATCACCACCTTCGACCTCGACGAGTACGTCCACGGGGCGCTTAAAGCCGGCGCCCGCGGGTTCCTGCTCAAGGACGCCGGACCCGCCCTGCTGACCCAGGCCATCCACGCCGCCGCCGACGGAGACGCACTGATCGCTCCCAGCGTCACCGTCCGACTGCTCGCCGCGTTCGCCCACGCACAGACCTCACCACCGAGGCAGCCGATAGAACCGCTCACCGCCCGCGAGGAGGAACTCCTCGTGCCGGTAGCCCAAGGCCGCACCAACAATGAGATCGCCAGCGAGCTCTACATCACCCCAAGCACCGTGAAAGCCCACCTCGCGAGCCTCATGCGAAAGCTCGGCGCCCGAAACCGCGTCGAGGTCGCCATGTGGGCCCACGAGACCGGCCGCATCTGACGCCGCAAAGGCTCCGGCGCCGTTTGCCGCAACCTCCCACAGCGTCACAAGGCGGCGTGTACCCCTCGCGCCGCTGCGTCCTCTCGCCGGATGACGGCCAATACAGCGCGCACACTTGTCACCGAATGGACCTGGGGCCAGGTCCTCCAGCAACACCGAGCGCCGCCGCCCTTGCCCCTCAGACGTCGGCCGCAAGTCCGCGGCCAACCCGCGAAGTTTCATCCGCGCTGTTCAGCCGCCATACCTCATGACGGAGAACGGTGGCGAACCGCCCCGGATGCCTCCCATGGTGGTCCAGAAGGTGGTCAAACTGCAGGACCGAGCCCTCATCGCACTTAGCCGTCGTACGGGTAGTGCTCGCTCCACCCGCCGGCGGCACCGAGAAGCACACGCCGACTGAAATGGTGCGCTAACCACAGGTGCGTCACCCCGTGGGGAAGCGGTGGCGGCTCCAGAGGCATGGTTCTCCCTGTCGCCAACGCATCGCTGAGCTCGAAGGTCAGGGCCGACTCATGGATCACGAGGAAGAGGTGGCGTTCCTCCACGTCCGGGTGGGCCAGCAACTTGTCGATGTGGTCGGCAGTGCCCCGCGGAGTGGTCGGCTTTGAGGTTGAGTTCCTCGGTGCCTACCTGCCGTTTTCGATAGCGGCGAGTTCATTATCGCGCTCGGGATAGAGCAGCGCCATGGAGCTGTCGGAGAGGTAGCGGCGCTCGCCGGCTTGCCATTCGTCGTGCATGTCGGCCAGCACGGCGCCGACGAGGCGGATGACCGCGGCGGCGTTGGGGAAGATGCCGACGACGCGGGAGCGGCGTTTGATCTCCTTGTTGATCCGCTCCAGCGGATTGGTCGACCACAGCTTTTGCCAGTGCGCTTTCGGGAAGGTGGTGAAGGCGAGCACTTCGGTTTTCGCGTCGTCCATCAGCGGGCCGATCTTCGGGAATGACTCCGCCAGGCGGTCACGCAGTTCGTCCCAGGCGGCGTGCACGGCTTTCGGGCCGGGCTGGACGAACACGGTGCGCAGCATGCTGGCGACCATGTCGGCCTTGTCCTTGCCGACGTGGGCGAGCAGGTTCCTTGCGAAGTGCACCCGGCAGCGCTGGTGCCCGGCACCCTGGAAGCAGCGCTTGAGCGCCTTGACCAACCCGGCGTGCTGATCGCTGATCACCAGCTTCACCCCGGACAGGCCGCGCTGCTTGAGTGACGTGAGAAAGCCGCGCCAGAACGTCTCATCCTCGCTATCGCCGACGTCGAGGCCGAGGATCTCCCGGGAGCCGTCGGCGGCGATGCCGGTGGCCACGATGACCGCCATCGACACCACCTGGCCGGTGCCGTTGCGCACATGCAGGTAGGTCGCGTCGAGATAGACATAGGGGAACTCGACGTGCCCGAGGGTGCGGGTGCGGAACGCGCCGACGATCTCATCCAGCCCGGCGCAGATCCGCGACACCTCGGACTTGGAGATGCCGGCATCGACACCCATCGCCTCGACCAGGTCATCGACGCCGCGGGTGGAGATGCCGTGCACGTAGGCCTCCATCACCACCGCATACAGCGCCTGGTCGATGCGCCGGCGCGGCTCGAGGATGGCCGGGAAGAACGAGCCCTTACGCAGCTTCGGGATCCGCAGCTCGACATCGCCGGCCTGCGTCGACAGCAGCCGCGGCCGGGCGCCGTTGCGGTCGGTCACCCGCGACTCGGCCCGCTCGTACCGGGCCGCGCCGATCCGCTCGCTCGCTTCCAACTCGATCAGCTCCTGCAGCACCAGGCGCACGGCATCACGG
>CAVZYJ010000022.1:0-16364 GCA_963779485.1 uncultured Actinomycetota bacterium
CTGCCAGTCCGTGTGCGCCGTCATCGACCAACTCAGCGGCGTCACCGAGACGACTCGGTCGTAGACGACGGCTCGAATGTCGCTGTCGGCCTCGAGTCGGCGTGTCGACGACGGCGGCGATGCGCAGCGCCAGCGGATCGGTCGGCACCCGGGTGCCGTCGGGCAGGCTGTGGACGTAGTAGGGCTGGCGGCTCTGGACGGTCCGGCGCAGCTCGGTTGTCGTCGTGGCCGCCCGCGGCACGTTGAGGTTGAGGACGGCGACATCCGGCGGCAGGCCGTCGGTCAGCACCTGCCCGGCCAGCAGCCGGGTGAAGTGCCGGGCGGCGGTCCAGTCCAGGTCGCCGAACGTGCGCCAGGAGGCGATGTCGACCTGGACCGACGCGGCGATGCCGGGGATCCCGTGGACCTCGGCCTCGAGCGCGGCGGCGACCGTGCCGCTGACGCCGAGCGCGCCGCCGATGTTCTCGCCGTAGTTGATGCCGCTGACGCACAGATCCGGTGTCCGCTCGGCCAGTTCCAGCAGGGCGTGGGTCACCGCGATGACCGGCGACCCGACGACGGCGTAGCCCGGGAACGCTCCGCCCGGCGACGTAGAGCTCGTGGCGGGTGATCGCGCCGACCTCGGCTCCGGTCACGAACGCGCGGCTCATCGAGGTCTGCTGCGTCGCCGGCGCCGCGATGAGCAGGTCGCCGAGATCCGCCACCGCCTCGGCGGCGGCGAGCAGGCCGGGCGAGTGCAGGCCGTCGTCGTTGGTGACCAGGATCAGCGGCCGCACCGGGTCAGCGCCCAGCCGGCACGAGGTCGCGGACGTAGAGCCCGGGTGCGTCCTCGCGGGCCGGGTGGTCGGGCTGCCGAGGTGGTCGGTGCCGGGATCGTGCCGTCCGAGCGTTCGATGACCCAGTCCGCCCAGTGGGTCCACCAGGTGCCGGAGTGCTTGCTCCGCCGCGGCGAGCCACGCCTGCGGGTCGTGACCGGGCTCGGCGCCGGTGAAGTAGCTGGCCTTCGGGTTGCCGGGCGGGTTGACCAGGCTCTGGATGTGCCCGGCGTTGCTGAGCACGAAGGTGCTCGGCCCGCTCGAGCAGCTGGGTGGTGCGGTAGCAGCCGGTCCACGGCGTGAGGTGGTCGGTCGTGCCGCCGGTGACGTAGGTCGGCACGGTGATCGTGGCTCAGGTCCACCGGCGTGCCGAGCACGGTCATCGCGCCCGGGGTGCACAGCGGGTTGTGTTCGAAGATGTCGAGGAACTGCGCGTGCAAGCGCGGCCGGCAGGTTCGTGCCGTCGGCGTTCCAGGCCAGGATGTCGAACGCGGGCGGCTTGTTGCCCATCAGGTAGTTGTTGACCCAGTAGTTCCAGACCAGTTCGTTGGGCCGCATCCAGGTGAACACGGTGCCCATGTTCCGGGCGCTGATGACGCCGGCGCGGCGGAGTTCCACCGGGCGAGCGCGAGCAGCTTCGGCGAGGAGAACGCGCGGATCGGCGCGGCCTGGCCGAAGTCGAGCAGGGTGACCGCGTAGCTCGCGGTGTGGACGCGGTCGTCGCCGAGCGCGGCCAGGTGGTTGAGCGCCAGCGTCTGCAGGATGCCGCCGGCGCAGAAGCCGATGACGTCGACGTCCGGGGAGCCGGTGACCTCACGGACGGCGTCGATGGCCGACAGCACGCGCCCGGCGTAGGTGTCGAGGTTCCAGTCGCCTTGGTCCTTCGTCGGGTTGCGCCAGCTGAGCATGAAGGTCTGCAAGCCGCGGCTGACCGCGTACTCGACGAAGCTGCGCCCGGGCCGCAGGTCGAGGAAGTAGTAGCGGCCGATCGGCGGCGGGATGATGAGCACCGGGCGCGCCTGCACCGTCTCGGTGGTCGGCGTGGTACTGGATCACCTCGGCGTACACGTCGCGGTCGATCACCGCACCGGGCGTGATCGCCAGGTCGCGGCCGACCTGGTAGGCGGTGCGGTCGACGGTCGACGGCATGCCGCCGTTGTGCAGCACGTCGCCGAGCATGTTCCTCGTGCCGCGCACCAGGCTCATGCCACCGGTCTCGAATGCGCGCTTGACCGCGGCCGGGTTGCCCAGCAGGACGTTGGTCGGGGCCGCAGCGCTCTCGAGCACGTTGAGCACGAACCGCGCCGCGGTCGTCTGGCGGCCGTTGCGGCCCAGGTCGTCGAGCACCTCGTCGGCGAACTCGCAACCGACCAGGTAGCTCTGCCCGAGCCGGCGGTAGACCGGATGCTCCGACCAGGCCGGGTCCTGGAACCGCCAGTCCTTCGGATCGGGCGTGACATCCGATGACCCGGCCAGGATGCGCACGAGCTGTCGGGTCAGCGTGCGGCCCTTTCCGCTCACGGTGCCCATCTGGGCGAACGCTTCGCCGAGATCGCTCACCGCTTCCCCGAGCACCGGCATACCCACCGGCTCGGTTCCCGCCACCGCATCGGCCGCGACGGCGGTGGTGGGATTCTCCGGCTCGGGGGGAGCGGGCGCCTCGGTCAGCCGCGCTGCGGCACGACGTGACGACCTCGCTCGCCGTGGCCGCCCCCGGCCCGCGCAGACCCAGCTTCCTCGCTAGACGTCACGGCCGCCTCCTTGGCGGGAAGAGTTTAGTTAGTGTCACTCTAGTTTAGAGGACGCACTCGGCCGGGGCCGGTCGAATGTGCCGATGATCTCGGGCAGATCGCCGTTAGCAGGCGTAAAGTCGAGCGTGCCGGCCAGGCCGGGACGCCACCGGACGGTCACCGACCGGTGAATGCGGGTGGCCGTTTCTCGCGGAACGCCCGCAATGCCTCGGACATGTCCTGCGTGCCCGCGGCCAGAGTCTGGCCGCGGTTCTCGAGTTCGACGGCGGCCTCCAGCGACGGCGCATCGACGTTGAGCTGCACCACGCGCTTGGTCAGCGAGACGCCCACCGGACTGTTCTGGGTGATCGTCTCGGCCAGGTCGAGCGCCTCGTGCAGCAGGTCGTCCTCGGGGACGACCCGGTTCACCAGCCCGATGCGTGCGGCCTCGTCGGAGTCGACGAACCGGCCGGTCAGGAGGATCTCGTAGGCCAGACCGAGGCCGACGACGCGCGGCAACATCCACGAGCTGCCGCAGTCGCCGCCGGTGAGCCCGACTTTGATGAAGGCGGCGTTGAACCGTGCGGCCGGGGCGGCGATCCGGATATCGGCGGCCAGGGCCAGGGAGAAGCCCGCGCCGGCGGCCGCTCCGTTGACGGCGGCAATGACCGGCTTGGCCAGTCGCCGAAAGGACGTGATCGCCTCGGCCCAGGATTCCTGGGCCCGGAGAAACTCCGGGCCGCTCATGTCGGGCAGCGTGCTCGCGTCCGCGAGGTCCAACCCGGCGCAGAAACCCCGACCGGCCCCCGTCAGCACCAGGACCCGAGTCTCGTCGTCGGCCGCGATCTCCTGGCTGAGCTGGAACAGTTCGTCGAACATCCCAAAGCTCAACGCGTTGAGCCGATCCGGTCGATTGAGCGTGGCCACCGTGATGCCGGCTCGCGGCCGATCGACGAGCAGCGTCTCGTAGGTTGCCATCGCGTCTCCTTCGACGACCGACGCCAGGCTGGCGGGTGAGCAGCGTACCGTCCGGCTCGGCCCGACCATGAGTCCAGACCGCAGTTTCTTGACGTCGACCACAGTTCGTTCGAGGATGGCCGGACTACCTGGCCGATCGAACCGGAGGTGCAGTGCGGTGACCGAGGCTTCTGACTCGACTGGACAGCTGGACACATCGCAAGACGCGCTCGTCACCCTGGTCGTCCGCGGCATGGTTCGCGGTGCGCCGGACGACGCAACCAAGCAACTCGTGGAGCAGGGCCTCGCCCTGACCAAGGGTCCGATCACCATGCCGACGCCGCAGGGTACGCAGGAGGCGGGCAAGCTCCTGCGCGTCCCGCCGGGGAGCGAGCAGGAGCAGGAGATCGACAAGCTCTTCGACGGCTTCCTGCCGATCAACCGCCGGCTGCGCGACGTGTGCTCGGCCTGGCAGACGCGCCCCGACGGCACGCCCAACGACCACAGCGACGCCGCCTACGACGACGGTATCCGGGAGCGGCTGGACGAGGTGCACTCCTCGATCGGCCCGATCCTGCGCCGCCTGGGCGCCGCTGCCCCCCGGCTGACCGGCTACCGTCCCCGCCTTCAGGCGGCGCTCGACAAGTTCGACGACGGAGAAGCGTCGTGGCTGGCCTCGCCGCTCATGGACTCCTACCACACGGTGTGGATGCACATGCACCAGGAACTGATCTTGATGCTGGGTCTCACCCGCGCGGAGGACGAGGCCCGCGAGGAGCGTCTCGTCCGGGAGCGAGCGGGCAGCTGAGATGACCACGGCGCAGGAGAGCGCTGAGCGCGATGCCGAACTCCGGGCGCTCCGCGAGGCGGTCCGTGATCTCGTCGAAGGTTGCGGCGGCCTCGCGCCGGCGCGTCGCCAACTCGACTCCGGCACCGGGTACGACGAGCCGGCCTGGCGGCTGCTCGGCCGGGAGATGGGCCTGGCCGGCCTCGGCGTTCCGGAGAACATGGGCGGCGCGGGCGGCGGCCTGGCCGAGTTGACCGTGGTGGCCGAGGAGCTCGGCCGCGCCCTGCTCCCCGTTCCGTTCCTCTCCTCGACCGTGCTCGCCGGACAGATCCTCGCCCGCTGCCCGGAGCCGCCGGACCTGCTGGGTCAGCTGGCCGGCGGGGACGTGTGGGCCGCCTTCGCCGGCGTGGACGCTGACGGCTGCTGGCGTCCCGACCGCCTGCCCGCGCGGGCCGAGAACGGCGCGGGATCGTGGCGGTTGTCCGGCCGGGCCGAGTTCGTCCTCGACGGGACGACCGCGCACCAGCTGGTCGTCGCGGCGAGCACGCCGGATGGGTGCGACCTGTTCCTCGTTGCCGGCGACGATTCGAACGTGCGGCGCCGCGCGCTGGAGACGTTGGATCCGACGCGCGGACAGGCCGAGGTCAGCTTCGACGGAGTTAGTGCGACCGCGCTGACCAGCGCCGGCTCTGGCGCAGAGGTGGTCGAGCGCGGCTCTCGACGTGGTGCTCGTGGTTCTCGCCGCCGAACAGGTGGGGGGCGCCGCGGCCAGCCTCGACATGGCGGTCGACTACGCCAAGATCCGCCAGCAGTTCAGCCGGCCCATCGGCAGCTTCCAGGCGATCAAGCACAAGCTGGCCGACCTGCTGCTGCAGGTCGAGATGGGACGCTCTGCGCTCGATCGTGCGGTGTTGGCCGAGCAGGATGCGAATCAGCTGGCCGAGGCGGCGGCCGTGGCCCAGGTCTGGTGCAGCGACGCGTTCGTCCAGGTCGCGGCCGAGAACGTCCACGTCAACGGTGGCACGGGCTTCACCTGGGAACACGACGCCCACCTCTACTTCCGCCGTTCGCGGGCGGACGAGGTGCTGTTCGGCGATGCGTCGGTGCACCGCGAGCGGCTGGCCACGCTGCTCGGCTGGTGACCGCTGGTCGGTGCCTAGACTCAGGTGCTGCGAGGCAGTTTCGAGTACGGCACGCCCCGGTCGACGCGCGGCTCCCGGGGCAAGCCGAGCACCCGCTCGCCGATGATGGTGCGCTGGATCTCGTCGGTGCCGCCGGCCAGCCGGTAGCCGGGCGCGCCGAGGACGTGTTCGGTCCAGGCGAATGCATCCGGCTCGCCGGTATCGGCCGCGATCCGGGCCCCGAGCAGCGAGGCCGCGATATCGCCGATCCGGGTGAGGTTCTGCGAGGCGACGATCTTGCCGATCGACGCGGCCGGCCCGGGCGGCGTGCCGGCCGCGGTCGCGCGGGCGACCCGATCGGTGGTGGCGGTCCGCAGTTGGGTTCGCACGTAGACGTCGGCCAGCTGCTGCCGCACCACGGGATCGCTGGTCTTGCCCAGCCGGCGAGCCAGACCGAGCAGGTCCTCGAAGGTGCCGCCCTTGCGACGCTGACCCTGGCCACTGGCGGTGCGCTCGAAGCCCAGCGTCGCGTTCGCTACCTTCCAGCCGTCGCCGACCGGCCCCACGCGCATGTCGTCGCCGACTCGGACGTCGGACAGGAAAACCTCGTTGAACGACGAGGCTCCGCTCATCTGCCGGATCGGGCGGACTTCGACCCCAGGCGCGTCCATCGGGACCAGGAACATCGTCAACCCGGCCTGCTTGGGGACATCCGGATCGGTCCGGGCCAGGAGCAGGCCATAGTCCGCGAAGCGCGCGCCGGACGACCACACCTTCTGGCCGTCGATGCGCCACCCGTTGTCCTCCTGGACGGCGGTGGTCGCCACCGCGGCCAGGTCGGAACCGGCGCCGGGTTCGCTGAACAGCTGGCAGCACAGCAGGTCCGAGCGCAGGAACGCCCGGCCGTACTTCTCGCGCTGCGCGTCCGTGCCGAAGGTCGCGATCGTCGGACCGACGAGCCCGGTCGTGACGCTGATCAGTTCGGTCGAGGTCGGCGTCTCGAAGGCCTGCTCTTCGGCGGTGAACGCGACGACATACCGCGGCGACAGGCCGGCGCCACCCAGCTCGACCGATAGTGCGATCGCTCCGTAGCCCGCGTCGAAACGCGCCCGTCGGTAGGCGCGCACCCGGTCCAGCATCGCGTGCTCGGCCTCTTCGGAGATATTCGCGAAGACCGCGTAGTCGGGTGCCGCGTCGCCGCGGTCCGACCGCTTCGGGGCGACCGAGGCCAGCCAGTCGCGCACCTCGGTGCGCCACTGCTCGATGTCCGGCTCGGTCATCGCCGCCTCCAATGCCCTAGACCGTGAGTACCGTGCACGCGCTGATACCTGGCGCGCCGTACACGTGGGTGAAGCCGACCCGAGGTTGTCCCGAGACCTGCCGGGCGCCGGCGCGGCCCTGCAGCTGTAGCACGACCTCGTGCACCTGCCGCAGTCCGGACGCGCCGACCGGCTCGCCGTTGGCCAGGCAGCCGCCGTCGGTGTTGATGGGCAACCGGCCGGTGGGCGCGGTTTCGCCGAGGTCGAGCAGTTGCTGCTGCGCGCCGTGCTCGCACAGGCCGGTCTCGGCCATGTGGTAGATCTCCGCGCCGGAATCGGTGTCCTGCAGCTGCGCGACCTGCACGTCTGTGGGAGAGACGCCGGATGCGGAGAAGACGGCCCGCGCGGCGTCCACGCTCGGGCTCTTGCCTGCGTCCGGCGGCAGCCACGGAGCGAACACCTCGAACGAGCCGAACTGGCGCGTGCGCTTGGCCACCGCCGCGAGGTTGACCGGGCGCTCGCACAGGTCCGCGGCCCGATCGCTACGCGCGAGCACGATCGCGGCCGCGCCCTCAGCCGGAGAGCAGAGCATGTACTGGGTCAGCGGCGGGTTGATCACTCGGGCCGAGAGGATCTCGTCCTCGGTCAGCGCGGTGCGCCGCCACGCCGTCGGGTTGAGTTCGCCGCAGCGGAAGGCCTTGGCCGCCACCTGGGCGAGCAGCCGGTCCTTCAGGCCATGCGTATGCAAGTAGCGGCGGTCCTTCATCGCGAAGAACTGAGTCGTGATCATCAACCCCGTCTCGGCGTACCAGTTCGCGTGGCCGTAGTCAGCGGGCTTCGCCGCGAACGCGCCCCGCGCGTGCTTGTCGAACCCGACCGCCAGCGCGAGATCTGTTTCGCCGGCTCGGATCGCGTTGGCGGCAGTCGCGAGCGCGACGCCACCGGTCGCGCATCCGTTGCGCACGTTGACGAACGGGATGCCGGTCAGGCCGAGGACGCTGACCATGGTGTCCGGCTTGCCGGACACGTTGCTACCGCCGACCGCATAGCCGATGTCTGCCCAGCCGACGCCCGCGTCGGCCAGGGCCAGCCGGATCGCGTTCACGCCCATGGTCATGCCGGTCAGGTCCGGGTCGTGCCGGCCGAACGGGTACATGCCCACGCCGACGATGCTGACACCGGTCATGTTTCACCGTCCTCCGGCTCGAAGGCATAGGTAACGACGTCGCCGCCGTCGCTGTCCGGCCAGACCGGAAGCAGTACGAGGCGCATCGGTCGGCCGATCTCGAGCCGGCTCGGGTCACCGGTAACGCGAGATTCGACGATCACCTCGCCGAGATCGACGTAGCCGACACCGTAGGGCGTGAATCCGGATTCGGGAGCGCGGTAGGGCGGCTTCGGTTCGAAGGCCTGCACGGTCCAGGTCCACAGCGTGCCGCGATCGGGCAGCTCGACCCGCGCCATGTCCGACCCGGTGCACTTCGCGCAGCTGGCCTGGGCGGGAAAGGTCACGGTCCCGCACGTCGCGCATCTCGCTCCGGCCAGACGGGGCGGATCGAGAGAGGCGAACAGCGTGCTGTCCACGCTGGTTGTCATCTCTCGGTCTTCCTCGGTGGCGCGAACCGGGGCTGATCGCCAGCTTCGATCTCGCGCCGGCGCCGGCCGATGGCTCGCCGCGCGATCGCCCACCGATGCACTTCCGACGGGCCGTCGTAGATGCGGAACGGGCGTACTTCGCGCAGGTAGCGCGCCAGGAGGACGTCGTCGGAGATGCCGAGTGCGCCGCAGATCTGCACGGCTCGGTCGACGACCCGGTTGACGGCCTCGGCGACGAACGTCTTGGCGATGGATGATTCGGTTCCACCGCGGGCGCCACTGTCCAGCACCGCCGCGGTGTGCCGGATCAATGCCCGGCTCGCCGCGATGTCGATCTCCGAGTCCGCCACCATCTGCTGGACCATGCCGAGGTCGCCGAGTAGACCGCCGAAGGATTTGCGGGTGGCGGCCCAGTCGATCGCGATGTCGTGGGCGCGCCGAGACAATCCGAGCCATCGCATGCAGTGCGTCAGCCGGGCCGGAGCTAGGCGGACCTGGGCGTACTCGAAGCCGCGGTCGACCTCACCGAGGACGGCCTCCGGGCCGATCCGGCAGCCGTCGAATACCACCTCGCTGTGCCCGGCGTACAGGCCCTGGTCGAGCGTCCCGATGTCGCGCTCCACACGCATGCCGGGGTTGTCGGCGTCGACGAGAAACATCGTCGCGCCGCCCCGATCGCCTGGAGCGCCGCTGGTGCGGGCCATGCAGATCGTGAACCCGGCGCCGTGCGCGCCGCTGATGAACCACTTCCGGCCGTCGATGCGCCAGCCGTCGCCATCCTTGGTCGCGGCCGTGGACAACATGGCCGGGTCGGAGCCGGCGCCCGGCGCCGGTTCGGTCATCGCGAAGCAGGACCGGATCTCGCCCGCCGCGAGGGGGCGAAGGTACTGCTGTTTCTGCTCCTCGTTGGCGACCACCTCGAGCAGGTGCATGTTGCCTTCGTCCGGAGCGGAACAATTCAGGGCCAGCGGGCCGAGCAGCGAGTAACCGGCCTCCTCGAAGACGACCGACTGCCCGCGAACGTCGAGCCCGCAGCCGCCCCACTCCTTCGGCACGTGCGGCGCGAGCAGCCCCGCGTCGCGAGCCTGCTTCTGCAGCGATCGGCGCAGATCATCCGGCGCATCGTGCATGACGCCGGCCACCTGTAGCTCCACCGGGATCACGACGTCGCGGACGAACGCGGTCGTGCGGGCGGCCAGCTCCTCGACCTCCGGAGGCACGGTGTTGTCCATGCGGCGCTCCTCGTTCAGTCGTTCTGGGGGTCGTCGTCGGCGAGGCGGACGAGCATCTTGCCGACGTTCGTGCCCGACAGCAGGCCGAGGAATGCGTCGACGGCGTGCTCGAGGTCATCCACCACGGTTTGCGTGGAGACGAGCTCGCCTGTCCGCAGCCAATTCGCGACCTGCTTCTCGAACTCGGGCCGCAAATCCTCGTGATCTCGCACAATGAAGCCACGCAGCGTGAGCCGCTTCAGCACAGCCTGGATGAGGTGGTTCACGCCCGGAGCCGTCGACGGGTCTTCCATCGTCGAGATCATCCCGCACAGCGCCACCCGGCCCCGCACGTTCAACGCGTACAGCGCGGCAACCAGATGATCACCGCCGACATTGTCGAAGTACAGGTCGATCCCATCCGGCGCGGCGGCGGCCAGACCGGCGACCAGATCGGCGCGGTAGTCGATGCCCTCGTCGAAGCCCAATTCCTCGACCAGCAGCTGAGCTTTGTCCGGGCCACCGGCGCTGCCGATGACCCGCGAGGCGCCGAGCAGGCGGGCGAACTGCCCGGCCGCGCTGCCGACCGCGCCGGCCGCCGCGGAGACGAACACGACGTCGCCGTCACGAAGCTCACCGGCCCGGCGCAGCCCGGCGTAGGCGGTGAAGCCGGTCTGGCCGAGCACGCCGAGCCAGGTCGATAACGGCGCGAGGCTCGGGTCGACGATCGTCGCGGCCGTCGCGTCGACGATTGCCCAGTCGCGCCAGCCGAGCCGGTGCCGGACGTAGTCACCAGGCCCGATGCCGTCGGCCCGGCTGGCCACGACCCGGCCGACCGCGGACCCGTCCAGCGGACCACCCACCGTGAAGTTGGTGGTGTAGTGCTTCTCCGTCGGCTCCATGCGTCCACGCATGGCCGGGTCGACGCTCATGTAGACGTTGCGGACGAGCACCTGCCCGGGCTGGGGCTCGGCGAGCGGTTGCTCCTCAAGCCGGAAGTTTGCCGGCGTCGGTCGGCCACTCGCGCGCGCGGCGAGCGTCACGATCCGGGTGGTGGACGGGATCGGCTCGACCGGCACGCGTACCTCCTGGAGACCTCGCCCGACCCTATACTGTCGCGCTTCTTGGACGGAAGCAGTAAGTGAACGCCTCCACTAGTTACTTGGCTGCGGGAAGTCCCCGGTGACCGCCCAGTGCAGGCATCGCGTAAGTACCGTGCGGTACTCGGGAACCTCCCAGCTGCCGAAGTCGCGGCGACCGAGATCCTCGCGGCCGAGATCCTGGACGTCGAAGCGCCCGCGGCAATGGCCGAGGGTGAAGTAGCAGACGGTGCCGGCGCCAGATCGTCGCAAGTAGAGCACTGGCCGGCGCTCGTCGTCGGCGGTCATCGAGCCCTCGGCGAAACCACGCGACTCGCCAGTGAACCGCGTGTGCAGCAGCACTTCCAACGGCGGGTGCAGCTCGCAGACGTACAACTCGTCCCGCGTCTCGAACGGTTCGATCCCGGCCACGAGCGGATGATCGGGCGCGGTGATCTCGACGGTATACGGCGCGATCGGTGGGTGGGCCAGGAACTGGCTGCCGAGGACAGTCGCGACGCGATCGAAGGCTCGAGGCGTCCGGTAGAACGGTGAGGACGCGTCCGGCGGATCAATCGCCCCGTTGGTGCCATGCAGGGCAAGCCAGCGACCGCCGCGCTCGACAAAGTTCACCAGCGCGTCCTGTTGCGTCGCGACCGGGCGGACGTTGTTCGTGTAGGTGATGAGCAGGTCGGCGCGCTCTAGAGCATCGAGAGCTGCGTAATTCTCGAAGACTCGGGTGCGCACCTGTTCCCATTGCGCAAGTGCGTCGAGCAGTTGGAGCCGGGCGTAATCGAAGTCGTGCCACTGCCCGCCGCACACCAGAACGGCATCCAGCCGACCGGCGGGCCCGGCCACCTAGTTCCCCCTAAGCACTAGTACTGCACCCGGCTGACGAAACCGCCGTCGACGACGAGGTTGACCGCGTTGCAGAAGCTCGCCGCCGGACTGGCCAGGAATACCACCGCGCGAGCAACCTCTTCCGGACGACCGAGGCGACCGACCGGGATGCGCGCCCGGATGGCCTCGTAGTACTCGGGACGGGCCTGATGAAGCTTGTCCCACGCGCCGTCCGGGAAGTCGATCGGCCCCGGCGAGACGGTATTGACGCGGATGCCCTTGGGCGCGAGCACATGCCCGAGGCCGGACGCGTGCTGCAGAACCGCGGCCTTGAACGCGGCATAGGAATTGGGCGACGTGGGTGGCAACTTGTCGAAGGCCGACGTGGTGCCAAGCGCGACGATCGCGCCCGCGTCGGACTGTTCGAGGTAGGGCACCGCGGCCTCGACGAGCCGTACGAACGCCAGCAGGTCGGCCTGGAAGCTCGTCTGCCACTGATCCGGCCCCTTCAGCGCGCCGGCCGAGACGTTGGAGATCACCACGTCGAGCCCGGCGAGTTCGCGCGCCGCCGTCTCGACGAACTCAGCGACCGCCTTCTCGTCGGACACGTCCACTCCAGCGGTGACGACCTTGAGTCCACGCGCGCGAAGGTCGTCCGCAAAGGCTTGCAGCGACTCGACGCCGCGCGCGCACAACGCGAGGTCGCATCCCTCGGCCGCGAGTTGCTCGGCGATGGCGCGTCCGATTCCGCGGCTGGCGCCGGTCACCAGGGCCTTGCGGCCGGTCAGTTGCAGATCCATTCGTGCTTCCTCTCTCGGGGTTACGGGTTCGGGGCTGGCGCCGCCCGGTCAGTTGCCCATGCGCGAGCCTCTTCGCTGCTCACCCACGCGAGGGCGTTGCCCAGGAGCCGACGGAAGGTCGGGTCGGCAAACGTCGGCGCGCCGTCACCGGGTTGCAGGTAGACGGTCGGACTACGGCCGGCGGATGTCGCCCAGGCGATCAGATCACTGGCCGGGGGATGCGTCCAGGAGGCGCCGGCCCGCGGGGTTCCGAGCACCTCGGGCAAGGTTTCGCGAAACGGGCCGGGAGGTGCGTCGGCTCGTAGGAGCGGGACGACGTCCGCCTCGAAGACCGGACAGCAGTACAACTCATCGGCGAGGGCGAACTCGTCGACGCCGGCGCATACCGGATGGTCGGCATCGACGACGCGAGCGGTGTATTCGGTGTATCGGAATCCGGAGTCCGGCCAGCTGGTGCCCCGCAGCTCGGCCGGGGCGTAGTGATATCGGCCGCCGAGCACCTCAGCCCACGCGGGCCAGGCCGGCCAGCCGGCAAGGGCGTGGTGCAGGAACACGATGCCCTGCCCGGCCGCGAGCAGGTCATGCAGCCGGCTGGCCACGACCGGATCGGGCCCGACCGGACGGGGCGCACTGCCGCGCTGCAAAGCGAGGCCGGGCAGGTCATGGCACAAGATCGCGTCGAACCCTCCCCGATGCTCGGGCCCGAACCACTGTTGCGCGGCGGGCTGCACGGCATGCGCGAATGCCCAGGACCGCTCGGCGCAGATCGCGGCCAGCATGCCGGTGAACGCATCGAGGTCGACCCGGTGCCCGCCGGTCACGGCGAGTAGTCGGAGCGGCCGATCGTCCATCACGCGCCACGGACGCAGCCGTCGCGCGTCACTGAAGATGCGAAGATCGCCACACGCCCCTCCGGCGCCGTCTCGATCATGACCGCCGTGCGCTTCATGCACCTTCCTCGAGCGATGTCGACTCTGGTGATGGTCTCTGGAGGC
The DNA here is from genome assembly GCA_963779485.1 of uncultured Actinomycetota bacterium. Classification (GTDB taxonomy): domain Bacteria; phylum Actinomycetota; class Actinomycetes; order Mycobacteriales; family Jatrophihabitantaceae; genus CAVVJA01. The sequence goes on from CAVZYJ010000022.1 coordinate 13,191, forward strand.
TTCGGGAGTTTGTGGAGGCAGCCTAGTCTTAGCCTCCCATGGGCAAGTACGGTATCTGACGCGGAACTCCACGCCTGCGGATGCGGAGCAGTGATGACGAAGACGCCCGTCAAGGATGATCCGGTGACCGCCTTGCCGCCGGAGGTGCTGCGCGACCTGCACCGGCGAATGGTGCGGATCCGGCTGTTCGAAGAAGAAGCCGGCAAGCTCATGGAGGGCGGCCGGATGCCCGGCTTTCTTCACTTGTACGTCGGACAAGAGGCAGTCGCGGCCGGGGTCATGGCGACGCTGCGCGCCGACGATGTGATCACTTCGACCCACCGCGGGCACGGGCATGCCGTGGCGAAGGGCGCCGACCTTCGCTACATGTACGCCGAGCTGTTCGGCAAGGCGACGGGCTACTGCAAGGGCCGCGGCGGGAGCATGCACATCAACGATCTGAGCATCGGCATGCTCGGCGCCAACGGCATCGTCGGCGGCGGCATCCCGCACGCCGTCGGGGCCGCGTTCGCGTCGGTCTACAAGGGCCGCGACTCCGTTGCCGTGCCGTTCTTCGGGGATGGCGCGACGAACATCGGCGCGTTCCATGAATCGGCCAATCTGGCGGCGGTGATGCGATTGCCGGTCGTATTCGTGTGCGAGAACAACGGTTATGCCGAGTTCACGCCGCAGGAGCGGCACATGTTGCTGAAGGACGTCGCGGACCGGGCCGCGGCTTACGGGATGCCCAGCGAGATCGTCGACGGGATGGACGTCGTCGCTGTTTATCAGGCCGCCGGTCGCCTGGTCGAGCGGGCTCGGGCCGGCGAGGGGCCGGCCTTCCTGGAGGCGAAGACCTACCGGTTCTACGACCATCAGGGCGTGAAGGGTCTGCGCATCCCGTACCGGACGCAGGAGGAGATCGACACCTGGCTCGAGCGGGACGCCATCACTGCGTTGGAGCAGCGCCTGGTCGAGTTCGACGTCGTACCCAAGGGCGAGCTGGATCAGGTCTGGACGGACACACGTGACGAGATCGCGGCCGCGATCACCTACGCCGAGAGCAGTCCAGATCCGGATCCGGCGGACCTACTCGACAACGTCTACACGGTCTGAGGACGTCATGCGCGAGATCTCCTACGTCAAGGCGTTCACCGAATCGCTGATGCAGCTGATGGCCGAGGACGACGACGTCGTCGTGATCGGCGAGGACGTCGCGCACTATGGCGGCGTCTTCCACGCCTTTGACGGCCTATGGAAAACCTACGGGGAGCGGCGGGTCATCGACACGCCCATCTCCGAGATGGGGTTCATCGGAATGGGCGTCGGGGCCGCCGCCCGTGGGCTGCGGCCGGTCTGTGATCTGATGTTCTTCGACTTCATCGGCGTCTGCCTGGACCAGCTGTACAACCAGGCGGCGAAGCTGAAGTACATGTTCGGCGGCGATGTCTCGGTTCCGCTGACGCTCACCACGGCTGGCGGTGCGGGATTGTCGGCCGGGCCGCAACACAGCCAGAGCCTCGAGGCCTGGCTGGCGCACGTGCCCGGCCTCAAGGTCGCGCTGCCGTCGTCGCCGTACGACGTCAAGGGCCTCATGGTCGCGGCGGTCCGAGACGACAACCCGACCGTGGTTATCTTGAACAAGCGCATGCTCGGCACGAAAGGCCCCGTCCCGGAGGAAATCTACGAGATCCCGTTCGGGCAGGCGAACGTGATGCGCGCCGGCACGGACGTGACGATCATTGCGGTCGGCCGCATGGCCGTAGAGGCGATGGCCGCCGCGACCAGGCTCGCCGAGGCCGGCGTCGAGGTCGAAGTCATCGATGTGCGGACCGTCCAGCCGCTCGACAGCGCGGCGATCCTCGACTCGGTACGGCGGACCAACCGGGCAGTGGTGGTCCACGAGGCGGTCACCTTCGGCGGGATCGGGGCGGAAATCTCCGCCCAGATCCAGGAAGAGGCGTTCGACTACCTCGACGCGCCGGTGCTGCGCATCGGTGCCCCGTTCTCGCCGGTCCCGTTCAGCCCGGTCCTGGAGCGGGCGTACATCCCCGACAGCAACCGGATCGCGAACGGAGTTCATCGCCTGCTCGAGCGCTCGGGGACGTGACGTGGCGATCGAGGTGCTGCTGCCGAAGCTCGGGCTGACGATGGAGAGCGGGCTCATCGAAGAGTGGCTCGTGAGCGCCGGCACGCTGGTCAAGCCGGGCGAGCCGTTGATGCGGCTGTCCACCGACAAAGTTGAAGTCGACGTGGAAGCCGAGGCCGAAGGCCTCTTCCATCCGGCGGTCGAGCAGGGCGCCGAGCTGCCCGCCGGGAGCGTTGGTCGGATGGCTGCTCGCGGCGGGGGAGGAGGTGCCGGCCGCATCGGCTGCGGCGCCGACCGCCTCACCGCAAGCGGCTCCGGAGGCCGAGACCGTGGTCGCCGCGGAGCCGGGGGCCCTCACACCACCGGCTCGTACCGGTCGCCAGTTCGTGTCGCCCAACGCCCGGCGGGTGGCACGCGAACGCGGTGTCGAGGTGACCCAGCTGCGGGGCACGGGCCCGGGTGGGCGCGTTATCACCGCGGACGTCCTCGAGGCTCCGGAACCGGCCGCGGCCGCGCCGGGAGCGGGGCGCTCCAGCGTCGTCTCACCGCTCGTGCGCCGCGACGCCGTCGCCGCCGGTGTCGATCTCGGCTCGGTGCCGGCCAGCGGCCCGGGCGGCAAGGTCCGTCGGGCCGACATCATCGCCGCGGCCGCGCGGCAGGGTGCACCTGAGCCCGGCGAGCCGCAGGTGATCCCCCTGACGGGCATGCGCGGGGTCATCGCGTCGCGGATGCACGCGAGTCTGCAGGAGATGGCCCAGCTGACGCTCGGGACCGACGCGGCGATGGACGCCGCCGTCGAGCTGCGGGCTCGGCTCAAAGAGCAATGGTCGGCAGCGGGTATCCCGGTGCCCACCATCACCGACCTCATCGTGCGGGCGGCCGCAGTGGCCCTGGTCGACCATCCGCGGCTCAACGCATCCGTGCAGGAGCAGAACATCATCGTCCAGCCCGATATCAACGTCGGGTTGGCGGTCGCGCTCGACGACGGTCTGATCGTGCCAGTCGTGAAGAACGCCGACCGGCTGCCACTGTCCGGCATCGCCGCCGAGACGAAGCGGCTCGCGACCGACGCCCGTTCCGGGAAGCTGGCGCTGTCCGACCTCGAG
>CAVZYJ010000023.1:0-453300 GCA_963779485.1 uncultured Actinomycetota bacterium
CCCCGTGCGGCCGCGGCTGCGCGGCTTCGGCGGACACCGGAGGCGCTGTATTCGACGCCGCGCACCGCGACGTCGGGTGAGGCTTCCCGCACGTGGATGGCGAGCACGCCCTGGCCGCTGCCGATGTCGAGCACCACCGAGCCCGCGGGTGGCCGGCCCAGCAGCTTGCGGACGAGGGATCGCCGATAGTCGTTGGCCGGATTGCCTTCGGCCGCTTCGCCGTAGGAGTCCCAGTGGTGATCCCAGTCGTCGATCTGGGCGCCCTCGGGCGGGCCGACGTGGTCCTCGCGATCACAGCAGGAAGCCGGCCGCTCGGGCGTCATCGTAGAACATCCGCACGGTGTCCAAAGAGAACTCGTCGGATCGCAGCCGCGGCTCGACAGCTTCTTCAGCATGTCGTGCGTGACCGTGATGATGTGGCAGCCGATCTCATCGGCCTGGAACACGTTGAGGAGCTCGCGCGGGCTCGCCCAAATCAGCTCGGCGTCGGGAACGGGGAACCAGCGTCGAGGGCCGCCGCCATATCGGCACCGGATCGCGGCCGGTGTCGGCGATCCGGCCGGCGAACACGGAGACATAGGCCGGCGTCCTGGGCCGCGGCAGGGCGCCGGGATGCGCTCTCGACCTGCGCACGTGTGAGCACCGCGGTGACGTTGAGCTGACGCCCTGCGTGGCCGCGAGCGGCGGATCAATCGGACGCGCCGACTCCGCTGGGTGTTCGTCACCGGGATCTTGACGTAGACGTTCGCGCCCCAGGTCGCGATCTCCGCGCCTGTCGTTCCATCTCGTCGAAGTCGTCCGGCGAACACCTCGAACGAGATCGGCCGATCGGGAATCGCGCCGAGCATCTTCCGGGCGAACGCGCGGTAGTCGCTGACTCCGGCCTTGCGCATCAGCGTCGGATTCGTCGTGAAGCCGCGGATATGGGACGGCGGTAGCTTCCAGCATGCCCGCGAGGTCCGCACCGTCGGCGAAGATCTTCACTCGCCGCAGTCCGGTCCGGCGTTCGTGTACCTCTCCCATGGTGGCGCTCGAGGCCGCGAATCCACGGCACGGCCTCGAGCAGGCTTCCCCGACGACGAGGTCGGCGCCCACTGCCGCCGGCTCGTCATAATGACATTCGACGAAGATCGCGCGAACCCCGGCGCGCCGAGCCGGCTGGGTCCCGCCACCGGTCGCCCACGCCCACGCTGGCCCGACAAATCGAGGTCGAGCCGGCGAGCGGCGTCGAGAAACATCCCCGGTTGGTTCCGGCAGCGGCCATCCGTCCTTCGTCGTCGTCCGGGCACACATGACGATGTCGTCGAGGGGGAGCACCGTCGCGCAGCCGGGCATGCATCCGGCTCACCTCGGCGGTGAGTCTGGGTACCGCCGCCGATGTCCGGCTGGTTGGTGACGACCACGAGGGCTCGTACCCGGCATCGTGCTAATCCTCGGCGCAGGCGTCGACTCCACGCCGGGGGCGGCGCAGCCCCGGAAATCGGCCAGGGTGCTGGGTGGCGTTGGTCGACCGTCCGACGACGACGGCCTCGTTCAGCACACCGTCCCGGTCGAGGAAGACCGCCGGGCGGCGGCCCCGCGGAGCGGTCAAGCGTCGAACCGCCCTTCCCGGGCATCAGCTGCCATCGAGGCCATCGCGTCGCGGAGGGCCTCCGGCAGGTGCGCGTTGGCGCCAGCCCAGCGCCCGGATCCGGTCGGTGTTCAGCCGGACCACCGGCACGTCGCCCTTCCAGCCGCGGTCGCCGCCGGTGTACTCGAAGCGGGTGCGACCCGGCGTCGAGGCCCAGGCCCTCGCCGGCCAGGTCGGCGATCTCGGTCACCGTGTGTAGTCGCCGGTGGCGACGTTGAACACCTCGAAGGCCGTCCGGCCGCTGGTGCGCGCGAGCAGCACGGCGTCCACGACGTCGTCGACGTGGATGTAGGACTTGCTCTGCTGCCGTCGCCCAGGATGCGCAGCCGGGTCGGATCGTCGCAGCAGCCGCCGCACGAAGTCGAAGCCCACGCCGTGCGTCTGGCGCCGACCGACCACGTTGCCGAAGCGGAAGGCGCAGGCGGCTGAGGTCGAACATGCGCGCATAGGCGGACAATCAGCGCTTCGCCGGCGAGCTTGCTCGCGCCGTAGGTCGAGACCGGCACCAGCGGCCCGTAATCCTCGGTCGCCTCGAGCTCGCCGAGATCGCCGTAGACGCCGCTGCCGGAGGCGTACAGCAGCTCGAGCCACGTCGGTCCGCGCATGGCCGCTTCGACGACGTGCTGCGTCAGCACGGTGCCCTGTCGAAGTCGATGTCGGGCTCGGTGACGGCGCGCGCGATGTCCGGGTTCGAGGCCAGGTGGATGACCGCGTCGTGCCCGGCCATCGCACCAGCTCGCTCGCAGGTCTCGGACGTCGCCTCGACGACCGCGCAGGCGGGGGTCGCCGGCGTGGTGCGCGTAGTGCCATTCGCGGCCGGAGGAGAAGTTGTCGTACAGCGTGACGCGCTCGGTGGCCGGACGGCCAGCAGGCGGTCCGTGAAATGGCTGCCGATGAAGCCGGCGCCGCCGACGATGAAGATCCGGGTAGGAGCGCTCGATGCCGCCTCGATCACGTCAGCGATTCCCACTTGGTCGCCGCCCGCGCAAGCGCCGGGTGGCTGACCAGCAGGTGCCAGAGCACGGCGCACAAGCCCCTCGGTGTGCGGCGTGATGCGGTCGGGATACAGCGGCGGGATCACGACGCACGCATCGGCCAGCTGGCGCGGTGATCCCGCCGTCGCGTCCGACGATGCCGAAGATCGAGGCGCCGCGCTCCTCGGCCAGCTGCAGAGCGGCGACGATGTTCACCGACACGTTCTTCTCGGCGTTGCCGCCGCCGACGGAGAAGACCAGCAGCGCCGTCACGTGGCGCCGAGCCGCGAGCCCTCGAGCCACTCCGAGAAGCAGGTGTCCCAGCCTTCGTCGTTGACGCGCGCGGTCAGCTCGGAGACGTTGTCGGTCGGCGCGTAGGCCTCGAAGCCGCAGATCTTGCGGAAGTCGTTGACGGCGTGCGCCGGCGTGACCGGCCGACCCGCCGACGCCCAGGATGAACAGCCGGCCGCCTCGATTGCGGACGTTGGCGAGGCCCTCGGCGACCTGCTCCACGCTGTCCGCGTCGAGTGAAGAGATCACGGTCACGGACTCCTCGAGAAAGTCCTTGGCGAAATTCATGCGGAGGTCTCCGGGTCCGGTTCGGTTCGGCAGATGGCGAAGGTATTGAGCGCGAACTTGTGCCGGAAGCAGCGGATGTTGTGCGGGACGAAGCCGGCCCGCACCAGGAGCGGCCACAGATCCCGCGGGTCGTAGTAGGTCTTGTGGTCGTCCATCTCCTCGCGGGGCGAGAGCCCCAGCCGGAACGCGGAGAACTCCAGCGGACCCTTGCCCCGCCACGACGGGACGTTGATCGCGCACGCTCCCCCCGGGCGCAGCAGCCGGCGAAACTCGGCGAGCGTCAGCTCGGGTTCCCACAGATGCTCGATGACGGACATGCACAGCACGACGTCCAGCGATCGATCCGGCAGCGCAGCGAGAGCAGCCGGCAGGGCCCCCTCGATCGCGGTCACCTTGTCGTGCGATTTGAGGTCGTCCGCGAGCGCCAGATCGACCAGCGTGGCCGAGCGCAGCCGGGGCAGCACGGACCGGATGTACGTCGCCTCGAACCCGCAGCCGAAGTCGCCGACGTCCTTGCCGGTCACGTCGCCGACGGTCCGCCGGATCTGATGGCCGGAAAGCCACACGCCCGCCTTGTCGACGATGGTGGTGCGGCCGTGCTGACCGAACGAGGTGTCTCGATCCACGTCAGCCTTCGGCATCTTCCGGCCTTCCGTACCGCACCTCGGTGGCGTGCAGGAGAAGGGTGAAGCAGAACGTCGAGAATCCGATGATCATGAACAGTAGCCCGACGATGGCCAGGTGGTCGATCGTGGAGGACGGATCCGGCAGCGAGAAGTCATGGGTGAAGTAGTAGATGACGACGGCGGAGCTCAGGCCGATCCCAGCCAGGAAGAGCAACCCACTGGCGATAACCGTGCTGGTATAGCGAAACACCCGCCGCCAGCGTTCTCGGGCCCGGCCGGTGTAGTCGAGGAAGATGTGGGCCAGACACCCGAAGTAGATACTTTGCAGACCGAGGACGCACAAGGTCAGCCCGATCAGCATCCAGTAGAGGCTGAACGTCACTCGCCCGAAGGTGAGCGACCCGAATGACAGCGGCAGGGTAAACACCAGGCCCAGGACGAACATGACGATCCCGGGCTTGAACAAGAAGAACTCGGCGCCGTGAATGAACATTGCCCGGAGGTTGATCCAGGCGGCATGGAAGGGGGAGAACCAGCCGGCGCGCTTGTGATGCGACAGGCGGCCGTCCCGATCCTTGTAGAACGTGACCGGAACCTCGGTGGTGCGCAGGTTCATCCGGACCGACTTGAGCACCATCTCGGATGCGTACTCCCAGGACTGCGACACCAGGCCCATCCGGAACAGAGCCTCGCGGGTGATGCCGCGCATGCCGCAGTGGATGTCACTGAACTTGCTGCCGTACAGCCGGTTGAGAATCCAGGTCGTCAGCGGGGTGCCGAAGTACTGGTGCAGGGCCGGCATCGCGCCGCGTTCGATCGACCCCTTCCAACGGGAGCCCATGGCGTACTCGGTGCCGGTTCGCATGGCCTCGACGAACGGGGCCAGCCGCCGGAAGTCGTAGGTGCAATCGGCGTCGCCCATGATCACGTACTTGCCTCGGATGTACGGCAAGGCGTCGATGTAGGCCCGACCCAGGCCGCGTTTGGGCGTGCTGAGGACCCGGGCTCCACCCGCCAGGGCCAGCTCGGCGGTGCGATCAGTGGAGCTGTCGACGATCAGGATCTCGCCGACCGCACCGGCATCGCGCAGACCCTCCTGGCACCACGCGACGAAGTCCTCGATCGTGAGTTCCTCGTTGACTGCCGGGATGAGAATCGTGACTTCCGGGTCGGCGACGTCGACCTCCGGGACGAGCAGCGTGACCTCGGGGTCGCGCGGGCGCATGGCCACCGCACGACTGATCGGAATGACATCCGATGGGCCGGCGTGATCGGCGAATCCAGTGGTCGACAAAGCGGGACCGGGTGTTGGAGCAGCCGGATCGCCGAGCGCCCGGCGGGACTCCGGAGAATTCTCGGCGCCCGCAGTCTGCACCGGACGAGGCTACCAAAGTCAGCTCGTGCTCTTCGGTATCCGACTGCTGATTGCGGAGGGTGATAACTCAACCGTACGGCCCTGATGCCGCCGTACGGTTGAGGCCCGCTAATGATCTTGGTCTAGTCGTCGCTGTAGGGCATCAAGTCCACGATCACGCCCGTCCTAAGTCCACGATCACGATCGGTCGGCGCCGCGCCGCTCGTGCAGCAGGCGCTTCAGCTTGCCCATGCCCCGGTGCGCGACAAGGGACACCCCGCCCTCGCGGTAGCGGACCATCGCGTAGTTGACGTTGCGGGACACGATCCCGCGAGGCACGCGCTCGGCCGGCGCCACCAGCCGGGACCCGACCGAGTCGGCGTCCGCGGCGCGGCTGGCGTGCCGGCAGAAGTCCTTCAGCGGCTCCAACGTCTGATGCCAGGTGAACCGGTCCCGGACGATCGCCACGTTAGCCCGGCAGCTGGCGAGGAACTCCTCGTCGTAGAGGACGCGGGACAGCGCGTGCGCCAAGGCGTCGACGTTGCGCTCGGGAACGGTGACGCCCAGCTCCTCGGAGGCGATCAGCCGGCCAAACGCGTCACCTTCAGTCGCCACGATCGGCAGCCCGGCCCACAGGTAGTCGAGCATCCGGGTCCGGAAGGAGAACGTGGTCTCGACGTGCAGGAAATGCGTGCTCACCCCGACGTCGGCGTCCAGCAAGTAGTTCTGCCGGTCGTCGTAGTCGACCCACTCTTCGTTGAAGAAGACGACCTTGTCGGTGAGACCCAGGTCGTCGGCCAGCTGGCGGGCGTCCCAGGCCATGCGCATCTCGGGGACGTTCGGGTTCGGGTGCTTCATGCCGAGGAAGAACAGCCGGACGTCGTCGTGGTCTCGATGCACGACGTCGACGGCGCGAATCAGCGACAGCGGGTCGAACCAGTTGTAGACACCGCCGCCCCACAGGATGACCTTGTCCGAGCTGGATATGCCCGGAACAACGTCCTTGATCGCGGGCCGCGTGCGCTCCGGCTTGGTGGTCGGCAGGCCGAAGGGCGAGACGGCCAGCAGCGAGCGCAACGAGGAGTCGCGGTCGTAGTTGCTGGGGTTCAGGCGCCCGACTCCAGCCAACTGGCCTAGCCAGAAATGGCGTTGCTCTTCGCTGGCGCACAGGAAGAAGTCGCCGCGACCGAGCTGCTCGTTCAGTACCGCCGTGGTGGCGGCGATGTTCGCCGACCGGGCGAGGGGCTCGTCCGAGCGGCTTTGCTCCAGCTGCTCGAGGTGCATGGGGTCGTAGATGTCGACGACAATGATCCTGTCGCTCGACACGAGCCAGGGGGCCTGATGCATGACGAACCCCTGGAAGACCACGATGTCCGACCAGGCGACGATGTCGCGCAGTTGGTTCGCGGTGGCCATCTGGCTTTCGAACTTCCGCGTCTTGAGCGTGCAGGTCGTGGTCGACACCAGCTTGACGTCGTGCTCGTCGCTCAGCGTCTCGGCAATGTGGTACGCCCGGATCGCCGGACCGGCCATCTGGTTGGAGAGCGTGTCCGCGGTGATCACGGCGATCCGGCGACGCCGCAGCACACCCTCGGCCAGTCCGAATGCCTTGATGGTGTTGATCCACGCGGCGTGATATCCGTTCGCCGGGCTGGTGCCCTGCAACAGGTCGCCGAACAGGCCAGCGAGGGCTTCATCGGATCGCACGCGCAAGCGCTGGATCTGTTCACGCTGCTTGGTGAGTCCGGGCAGCTCGCGGGCGAGGTAGTCGACCGCGTAGGCACCTGTCATCGTCAGCTTGTTCAGCGTCAGCGAGCCCTCTTGGTCTCCACCGGGCGAATGCTGGAGGTCCAGCGCGGTCGGGTCGTCCTCACCGAGAAGGACGCCGTTGTGCACGGCGAGCAGCAACGCCGGCGCGAGCACCTTGCCCAGCGTCTCGTTGCCGAAGTTCTTGTAAACGGAGAGCAGGGAGTTTCGGGCCAGCAGATAGTGCTCGCGGTAGGACCCGAACTTCTTGATCGCCGCGTGGTGCCGGTGGTAGACGAGGGACGAAGGGACGTAGCGCACGTCGTAGCCGAGCAGGTTCATCCGCCACCCGAAGTCGACGTCCTCGAAGAACATGAAGTACTGCTCGTCGAAACCGTCCAGGCGGCGGTAGAGCTCGGTGCGGGTGATCATCGCCGATCCGGTCGGGAACAGCACGCGGCGCGGGGTGTCGTACCGCCCGTCGTCCGTATCTCCGGCCTCGAGCTTGTAGCCCTGCCCGACGAAGTTGATGTTTCCGCCGACGTAGTCGATCCGCTGGCCGTCCCAGTCCAGGACCTTGCTGGCGACACATCCGACGGTCGGCTCGGACTGCAGCGCGTTCACCGCCTCGGTGAGCCACGCCGGGTGCGGCCGGGCATCGCTGTTGATGAACGCCACGTACTCACCGCGGGCGTGAGCGACACCGAGGTTGCAACCGCCGGCGAAGCCGGTGTTCTCCTCCGAGGCGACCAGGGTCACGTCCGGCGCCGCGGCCGCGATCCGCTCGACGCTGTCATCGCCCGATGCGTTGTCGACGACGACGATGTGCAGCCGATCGGCCGGCCAGTCGAGGGATCGCAACGAGGCGAGGCACTCGATCGTGTCGTCGGCACCCCGGTAGTTCACGATGACGACCGAAACGACTCCGGCTTCGGTGCTGGGTGACGACATCAGAACTCTCTCTTCCTATCGAACACGGCGCAACAAGCCACCGGGGTTGAACGTCAACAGGAACTTCTCCCCGTCCGGATCACGAACGAATTCCGGGCACCGGGCCAGGAATTCCTCCGTCGCCTCCATGGGACCTGCGCCATGAGACGCAAACGCGGGGTGGCCGTTGACATTCGTATCCTCGACTATCAGGTAGCTGCCCACGGTCACGAGCGGGGCGTACGTCTCGAGCTCGCGCGCGACGTGGGCCTGGCTGTGGTCGCTGTCGAGGACCACCATGACCGAGTCGAGGCCGGCCGCCGCGTCCGCCACCTCGCGAACGGTCGCGTCGTCCACCGACGACCCGATCACGTACCGGATCCGGGGATGCGCCGGCACACCGGGCTGCGGAGCGATGTCGATCGAGATGACCGATCCGGTGCCGAGCAGTTCGCACACCCCAGCCATGTACAAAGCACTACCGCCGAACGCCGTCCCCGTCTCGATGATGAGCTCCGGTCGTAGGCGGTAGATGAGTTCTTGATACAGCCACAGGTCGAGCGGGCACTTCCACACGGTGGTGTCGAACCACGCGGTCCGATGCCACGTACCGCCCTCGCGGCCCTCGTCATAGTAGAGCTGATGGAACTGGTCGATGATCTCGCCGCGCCGAGCCTCGACGGGAAGCGCTCGGAAGTCGCTCACCAAACGGCGCTTGCGGTCCTCATCGGTGACGAGCTTACGTTCCACCGACTCGGCCGTGCGTAGCGCGGCTCGCTTAGCTCGGGCGAGAAGCGGCTCAACCATCGCTGTCCTGTCTCGTTTCGCTGGTTTCTAGGTCGACGGCGAACGGCCGCGGCTCGAGCTGGTCGCCCACCTTCAGCGCTCCCCATTCCCCGCTCAGGCTGACCGGCCCACCGGACTCGACGGGCCGGGCGCTGGCCACATCGAAGGCCACGCAGTTGCGGAGGAAGTCGTAGACGTGCGTCGTCGAGTAGTCGGTGAGCGCGGCCACCAGGTCCAACCGCTCGCCCTGGATGTTGATGCTCGGGATGCGGAAGTCGATCGTGCCCACCCCGTCGAGTGTCTCCAGCTCCACGCCGCTCTCCCGACTATTGGTGCCCCACAGCGTTTGGCCGTCCGTCGTCTCGATCGCCAGACCGAATACTGGACGGGGAATGGGGCGGTAGGCGCGGTAGGACAGCCGCACGGTCAACGGCTCGCCGCTGCGCATCCGACCGGCGATCTCACCCCGAGCGTTGACCACCTGGACCGCCTCCAGGCGGGCGTCGCCGCTTCCCCAACGATTGCCGCCCGTCGGCAGCTCGACGTGGTCGTCGTGGGACTCGTCGAGGTAGTCGACGACGACATCCGACGCGTCGCCGACCTCCGCGACCTGGCCGTGGCGCAGCCACACGGCGCGGTCGCACATCGCCCGAACCGAGCTCGCGGCGTGGCTGACCAGCACCACCGTCTTCCCAGCCCGCTTGAACTCCGTGAACTTCGCCATGCACTTTTCCTGGAAGCTGGCGTCGCCGACGGCCAGGACCTCGTCGACCAGCAGGATGTCCGGATCGACGTTTATGGCCACCGAGAATCCGAGCCGGACGTACATGCCCGACGAATAGTTCTTGACCGGCTGGTCGATGAAGGGCTCGATGCCCGAGAAGTCGACGATGTCGTCGAACTTACGGTCGATCTCGGCTTTCTTCATGCCGAGGATCGAGCCGTTGAGGTACACGTTCTCGCGCCCGGACAGCTCCGGGTGAAAGCCCGAACCCAGCTCGAGCAACGCGGCCACGCTGCCGACGGTGCGGATCGAACCAACCTCGGGTCGCAGGATGCGCGCGATGCACTTCAGCAGGGTGGATTTCCCGGACCCGTTCTCGCCGATCAAGCCGAACGTGGACCCGGTCGGGATCTCGAAGGATACGTCGCGCAACGCCCAGAACTCGTCGTACGCGGCCCGCTTGCCCCGCATCAACGCCGCCTTGAGCGACTGGTTGCGCTCGCGGTAGAGCCGGAATCGCTTGGAGACGCCGTCGATGACGACGGCGGAGTCAGCACGGGTCACAGCTCCTCCGCCAGCCGACCTTCGTAGCGCTTGAAGATCCCGTAACCGAGAACGAGAACGACCAGCGACACGACCACGACGAACAGGGTGTCGCCGATGGTGGGCCAGCGGCCGTCGTAGATCGTATTGCGGAACACCTCGGTGAATCGCTCCATCGGGTTGCATCGGTACAGGCCGATGAGTCCGGGCTTCTCGGCCGCGATGATGCTGATCGGATACATGATCGGCGTGGCGTAGAGCCAGACCTGCATCAGGATGGCGACGAAGTGTTGCGTATCACGGAAGTAGACATTCGCGACCGACAGCATGAGCGATATACCCAGCCCGAAGGCGCACAGCATGAGCATGAAGAACGCGGTCGCCGGGAGGTAGAGCAGCGGGCTGCCGCCGAACAGCAGGACGGCGGCGACGAGCACTGCCATCTCGATGCAGAACGTGAATAGCCAGGAGAAGGCGTTCGCGATAACGAGCGACTCGCGCGGGAAGTAAACCTTCTTGATCAGGTTGCTGTTGACCGACGAGCGACGCCATACCCGTCGTGACGACATTGTTGAAGAACAGCCACGGCAGCAGGCCGCACGACAACCACAACGCGAAGACGTCGAGACCCGATGGCTCTCCCTTGTCGGGCTTGGCCTTCAACAGGAGGGAGAAGACGACCGAGTAGGTGATCATCTGGGCGATCGGATTGAGCAACGACCAGGCCTGGCCCAGGATGGTCCGCTTGTACTTGCCCTTGATCTCGCGCTGGGTGAGGTTGATCAGCAGGTCGCGGGAAGAGCGCAAATCGGTCAGCACGCTCACCCGGCGAACACCCACCTGGGGGCGAGTACCGGGCGGAAGCGACTGCGTCCCACGACCGGTCAGTGTACCGGCCGGGTTCCGAAGATCCGATCACGAGGAAAGCCGCTGGCCGGACCGGAGCGCCGTTCGGTCCGGCCGTTCCTCGGTTCCCGCGCCGATCCGTGGACCACTAGCCGCGGCGAAAACGTTCGATCAACCGGCGCGGCCAGGCCGAACGTGGCGTGCTGAGCTGGGCCTCGACCTCGTCGAGCTTCTGGCTCTTGGCCTGGACAGTCCCGAGCGCAACATCCCGCTGGTGCACGGCGGCGTCGTGTGCGGTCTGCACCTCGGCGACCCGCGCCTGCAGCGCCGTGACCTCCTCGGTCAACCGATCTCGGGTCGCGGTGAGCTCGGCCGTCCGGCGCCGCTCAGCGGCAAGGTCGCGATACGCCTCGTCGAGGCGCAGGGTCTGCTCGGACTCGATCGTCGCCGCGTCGTCCGGTACCGCCCGCACGACGAACTGGTAGGTCGTGGCCTCGTCGTCCGCGCGCAGCCGGGCGACCAGTTCCGGGTCGTAGTCGCTCTCGACGACGCCGACCTCCGTGCTGAACAGATCCGCGCGGGTGCGTCGTAGCTCGGCCAGGACGAAGCCCGCGTCGTGCAGGAACTCCACCAAGGAGTCGCGGGTGAAGAAGCGCGTATGGGTGTCGTCGAGGATGCCCACCTTGGTGTAGTGGAACCGACCGGCCAGCAGGGCCAGCCGGACATCCCCGTGGGCGATGTTGGGCGTCGAGATCAACACGCTGCCCCCTGGCGCGAGTAGCGGGCGGGCCTGGCGCAGCACCGGCCGGGGATCTCGCAGATGTTCGAGCAGATCGCCGAAGACGACCACGTCGAATGCGCCCCGTCCGAACAAGGCGACGAGGTCCGTCGTCTCGACGTCGCCTACCTCGACCCGGGAGATCTTGGTGCGCGCGACTTCGGCGGTGGTGGGATTGGCTTCGAACCCGACAGTCTCATTGCCGAGGGCATTCAGCGCCTCGCCGAGATATCCGGTGTCGCAGCCGACGTCCAGTACTCGCTTGTTGGCGCCAACCATCTCGACCAGAAACGCGTGACTGGTGCCCTGCCGGTTCTCGAGGTCGATTTCGATGTCGTATTTCGACAATCCCATCCGCGTCGCTCCTTCAGGTCTCCCCTGTGTCGGATGACGCTCCTCCCCCGCGTAGCCGACCACTAGGTTCGTCACTATAGGTACTCAGCCCAGTCCGCGTCGCCCCTCGAAGCGCACTGAGGACGCCGAAACGATGCGACGAGGAGTTCCGGATCAGCACAAGTCACGCGCAATCCCGCATGACGGTCGTTGTCGTCACCTGGAACGGCGCCCACCTCCTCGATGCCTGCCTGACATCATTGCGATCGCAGACCGTGGCCCATCGGGTGCTCGTCGTGGACAACGCCTCGATCGATGGCACCGCCGAGTTGCTGGCCCGCTATCCCCAGGTCGACGTCGTGCGCCTGCCGACCAACACCGGGTTCGCCGGTGGCGCGCAGGCCGGGCTGGACGCGGCCACGACCGAATACACCGCGTTCCTGAACAACGACGCGGAAGCGGACCCGGGCTGGCTGTCCGCGCTCGAGAAGATCCTCGACACCGCACCGGACGTCGTGGCCGTCACGAGCAAGGTCGTGCTGGCTGGTGACGGGCGCATCAACAACGCCGGCGGCGCACTGACCGCGTGGGGGTCCGGGTACGACCGCGGCTATGGCCAACCCGACGATGAGCAGTACGCCCGCTCGGTCGACGTGGCCGCGTTTTGCGGCGCCGCGGCGGCGGTCCGGACCGCCGAGGCCCGACGGGTCGGAGGCTTCCCGGCCGAGTTCTTCCTTTACTACGAGGACACCGACCTGTCGTGGCGGCTGGGACGAGCCGGCGGGCGCATCCGGTATGTGCCGGAGGCAGTCGTGCGGCACCGGCACTCGGCGACGAGCGATCAGGCCTCGGCGGCGTTCGCCTTCTACAACCAGCGCAACCAGCTGCTCATGCTGCTCCGCAACGCGCCCTGGTCGACGATCGCCCGAGCGCTGGGCCGCTACCTGGGCGTGACCGTCGTTCGCGCCGTGCCGCCGACGGCGAACGGGCGCCCGTACCAGATGCAGCCGCGGCACCGGCTGCGCGTCCTGCGGGCCGTGGCCGCGGGCGCTCCCGCCGCGCTACGGGCCCGGCGGTCGACGAACCGGGGCGCGACGGTCTCGGCGGGCGCGTTCGCGCGCCGGTGGCTCGGCACCGAGGCCCGCTGACGCCGCGTCACGACAGCGTCTTGCGCTCCCGTCGGAGACGACGCAGCCGAGCCGACATCTGGGTCGTGACCAGGGCCGGCCCGCCTTCCCGCCAGAGCGTCCACGCCCGGGTCGCATCCCGGCCGAGCCGCGAGGCCGGCAACATCGGGCGGCGGGCGAACCGGCGAGTGTCCGTACCCACATCGGCGGCGCGGACCGCGGCGGCGCAGAACGCCACGAGCGGAGCGAGGGCTCGATCCCAGCGGAACCGATCCCGGACGCGCGCGACATTCGCCGCGGCCGCCGCGGCGAACTCGCCGTCGTAAAGGGTGCGGCGTAGCGCCTCGGTCACCCCGGCGATGTCCTGCTCGTCAACGCGGACGCCGAGGTGCTCGGTGTGCACCAGCTCGCCGAACATGTCGCCGCCGGTCGCGACGATCGGCAGACCCGCCCACAGATAGTCGAGGATGCGGGTCCGGAAGGAGAACGTCGTCTCCACGTGCTGCAGATGGGTGCTGATCCCGACGTCGGCGTCCAGGAGATAGCGCTGGCGATCGGCGTAGTCGACCCAGCCTTCGTTGAAGAAGACGTACCGGTCGGTGAGGCCGAGCTCGCGGGCCAGCTCGCGGGCGCGGACGGCCATCCGCATCATCGGCACGTCGGGATTGGGATGGGCCATGCCCAGGAAGAACAGCCGCACGTCGTCGTGGGTGCGGCGCAGCCGGTCCACGGCGACGATCGCGGTGAGCGGATCGAACCAGTTGTAGACGCCGCCGGCCCACAGCACGACCTTGTCGTCCGGGCCGATTCCGTCCACGACGCCCTTGATCGCTGGCCGGTCGGCGATCGGGGGCTCGCTCGACAAGCCGAACGGGCAGACCGCGATCAACCGTCGCAACGACGGGTCGCGATCGTAGTTCTCCGGGTTCAGCCGACCGAACGCGCTCAGCTGGCCGAGCCACAGGTGGCGCTGCTCCTCGCTGGCGCACAGGAAGAAATCTCCCCGCAGCAGCTGCTCGTTGAGCACCCGCACGGTCAGGTCGAGCGTGGCGTGGCGCTCCATCGCCGGACGGTCGGCGAGCTGCTCGAGCTGCTCGAGGTGCACCGGGTCGTACAGGTCGATCACCAGGATCTGATCACCCCGTATCAACCATGGTGCGTGGTAGGAGACGAAGCCCTGGAAGACGACGACCTCGGCGTCGCCGACGACTTCCCGGAGGCCGGCCCAGGGCACGTGGCGACACGAGAACGCCTCGCGCGTGATCGTACATTCGGCGGTCGAGACGAGCACAACATCATGCTCGGCCGCGAGCGCCTCGGCGATGTGCAGCGCGCGAATCGCGGGTCCGGCCATGCGCGGGCCGAGCACGTCGGCGGTGATGACCGCGATCCGGCGCCGGGAGGGTGGGTTAGCCGGCACGCAGGGCGGTTCCGTCGGTCGTGAATGCGGCGTGCAGGGCGTCGCGCCAGTGCGGCATCGGGGTGAGCCCGGCCGCGCCCCATGAGGCGTGGGAGAGCACCGAGTAGACCGGGCGAGGCGCCGGCCGCGGAAACGCATCGGTCGTTGTGGGCTCGACCCGGGCCGGGTCGGCGTCGACCTCGGCGAAGATGGCCTGGGTCAGTCCGAACCAGGTCGTGTCCCCCGATCCGGTGCAGTGGTAGACGCCGGCGGGGGCGTCCGATCGGGCCAACTCGACCAGGCCGCGGGCCAGGTCCGCGGACCAGGTCGGGGCGCCCCGCTGGTCGTCGACGACCTGGATCGTGGGCCGCGTCCGTTCCATCGCCACCATCGTCTTGACGAAGTTCCGGCCCGCCGCCCCGTAGACCCACGCGGTGCGCACGACGTAGGCGGACTCCGGCAGCAGCTGCCGGACGGCCTGCTCCCCGGCCAACTTGGTCCGGCCGTACGCGGACCGAGGCTCGGTCGGGTCGTCGACTTCATAGGGGCGCTCGGCGTCTCCGGCGAACACATAGTCCGTCGACACGTGCACGAGCCGACCTCCGCGCCGGGCCAGCGTTCCGGCGAGGACCGCCGGTGCGCGCGCGTTCGACCAGGTAGGCGGCCGGCTCGTCCGACTCGGCGGCGTCGACCGCCGTGTACGCCGCGGCGTTGACGATGACGTCCGGGGCGTACTCCGCCACGACCTTGTCGACCGCCGCCGCATCCGTCACATCCAGCTCGGCTCGGGTCACCGCCTGCACCTCGTCGGCGCCGTCGGGGCCGCTCAGCGTGCGTCGCAGGTCACTGCCTAGCTGTCCGCCCGCGCCGGTAATAAGCCACCTCATGCCCGGCGGTCCATCAGTTGACCAACCGGTCCTTGGCCATTTCCGCCCGCGCCTTCAGCGGTTCCCACCAGTCGCGGTCGTCCGGTACCAGTCGACGGTCAGCGCAAGGCCGTCCTCGAACGACATCTGCGGGGCGTAGCCCAGCTCGGCGATCTTGCGGTAGTCGACCGAGTAGCGCAGGTCGTGGCCGCCGCCGCGAGGATCCACGATGTGCTGCACGTAGTCCCAGTCGCGCCCGGTGGCGTCGAGCAGCAGCTGGGTCAGCTCCTTGTTGGACAGCTCGCGGCCGCCGCCGATGTTGTAGAACTCACCCGGTCGACCCTGCTCGACCACCAGCTGGATCCCGCGGCAGTGGTCGTCGACGAACAGCCAGTCGCGGACGTTGAGTCCCTCGCCGTAGAGCGGCACCTTCTTGCCGTCGAGCAGGTTCGTCACGAACAGCGGGATGACCTTCTCGGGGAAGTGGTACGGCCCGTAGTTGTTGCTGCAGCGCGTGATCGAAATGTTCAGGCCGTACGTCTTGGCGTAGGCCCGGGCCATGAGGTCGCCGCCGGCCTTGGCCGCCGAGTACGGCGAGTTGGGCTCGAGCACGTGATCCTCGGTCCAGGAGCCGACCGGGATCGAGCCGTAGACCTCGTCGGTCGAGATGTGCACGACCCGCGAGACAGCGTGTCGGAGCGCCGCCTCGAACACCTGCTGGGCCCCGAGGACGTTCGTCTGGACGAAGTCGGTGGCGCCGATGATCGACCGGTCGACGTGCGACTCGGCCGCGAAGTTGACCAGGACGTCGTGCCCGGCTATCGCGGCGTCGAGGTCGGCCGCCGAGCAGATGTCGCCCTGCACGAAGCGGTAGCGCGGACTGTCCGCGACCGGCGCCAGGTTGGCCAGGTTGCCGGCGTAGGTCAGCTTGTCGAACACCGTGACCTCGGCGCCGGCAAACGCCGGATAGGCGTCCGACAGCAGCTCCCGGACGTAGTGAGAACCGATGAAGCCGGCTCCACCGGTGACGAACACACGCATGATCAGGGCAACCTCTTCCGAGCTTGGGTGCAGGACACGACATTCGGCAGCTGGCAGTATCGCAGAGCCGCCGCGCCACAGCCGCCGCCTACCGGGCCCGGGGCCTTATCCCGGTTAGCCTCCAACCGTGGCTGACGAACCCGGCCCGCGCGAGCCAGCCGGGCACGACGTCCGGCGCGGCGTGCAGCTCGGAGGCCGGTTGGTCGTCGCCGCGCTGTCGTTCGTGACGCTCGTGGGGAGCGGGCTCGCCTGGGCGACCTATCAGAACTTCACCGCGCAGGTCCCGCACGGGGCGGAGGTCCCGAAGCTCCGCGCCGGCCAGCACGACCTCGATGGCTCCGACCAGAACATCCTGCTGCTCGGCAACGACAGCCGGGCCGGGGCGAGCCCCGAGGAGTTGAAAGCGCTCGGTACCCAGGATGACGGCGGCAGTGTGAACACCGACACCATGATGCTGCTGCATGTCCCGGCCACCGGCCGGACGGCAACGGTCGTGTCGTTCCCGCGCGACTCCTGGGTGGACATCCCCGACAACGGCAAAGGCAAGATCAATTCGGCTTACGGGATCGGCTACAGCGCGGCCCACGGTCACGGTGCGAGCGAGTTGGCCAGCGAGAGTGCCGGCGTCGTGCTGCTCATCCAGACGATCAATCAGCTCACCGGGCTCCACATCGACCATTACGCGCAGGTCAACCTGCTCGGCTTCTACCGGATCAGCAACGCGATCGGTGGCGTGCCGGTCTGCCTGAACGCAGCGCAGAATCCGAACACGGACAGCGACGCGGACGGCAAGGGATACTCGGGGATCAACTTGCCGGCCGGCGTATCGACGATCAGGGGCACCCAGGCGCTGGCTTTCGTGCGGCAGCGCCATGGGCTCCCGAACGGCGACCTCGATCGGATCAAGCGCCAGCAGTACTTCCTGTCCGCGGCCTTCCACAAGGTCGCGAGCGCCGGGGTGCTGCTCAACCCGTTCAAGCTGCACGACCTGCTGAACGCGGTCAGCTCGTCCCTGATGACCGACCCCAACCTGGACCTTGTCTCGCTGGCCAGCCAGTTCGAGAACCTGTCGTCCGGACAGATCAACTTCGCCACCCTGCCGAACAGCGGGCCCCAGCTCATCTATCCGGACGGCGTCGCGACCTCGGTCGTGCAGGTCGACACTGCCGCCATCCCGGACTTCGTTCGGCGAGTCATGGGCCAGTCGGCCGATCCGGGCCTCGCCCGCGTACGAGCCGCGGCACCGGCGTCGGTCAGCCTGGACGTGCTGAACGGCACGCCCACTGCCGGGGTCGCCGGTCGCAACGCCGATGCGTTGCGCCACGCCGGGTTCACCGTGGTCGCCGTCGACTCCACCGAGGCGGCGACGGCGACCACGGTGGAGTACCCAGCCGGGCACGAAGGCGCGGCCAAGGCCGTCGCCGCCGCGGTGCCCGGCGCGAGCCTCGTCCAGACCAGTTCGGTGCAGCGCGTCACCCTCGTGCTGGGGACCGACGGCCACCAGGCTCGGGGCCTTGCGCCGTCGGCCGCGCCGGCGTCCAGCCCGCGCTCGACATCGCCCGCCCCGGCGAATTCCGGCGCCGCGACACCACCGCCCGCTCAGGCTCCCGCTGGCTGCATTAACTAGTAGTTTGGGTGCTTTGTCGGGAGTTCCGGCTCGCCCAGACAACGCTGAGACGTCGGTGGCCATCTGAAAAAGCGCCGGTAACCTCGGAGCGTGTCCTCCTACGACGGCGGGACGGGGCCGCCGGGTGGCGACTCACGTCCAGGTGACTCGTCGGCGCCGTTGCCGTTCGACCTGGACCCGCGCGGAGGGCGACCCACCCGATCCGAGCGCCGGGCCGCCGAGGCTCGACACCGCCAGCGGGCCAAGTCCGGCCATTCGGACCTGCGACGGGGGTTCGTGCTGGGCACCTCGATCCTCGCGGCCCTGCTGGCGACGGCCGTGGTGGTCACCAGCGGGTGGGCCTGGTGGACCTGGCGCGGATTCAAGCAGGACATCCGCCGGGTCGACGCGATCGGTGGCGTGAGCCAACCCAAGAAGGACATCGACGGCAAGGACCAGAACATCCTCATCGTCGGCAACGACGACCGGACGTCGGCGAGCGACGCGGAGCTGGCCAAGCTGGGCACGACCCGGGACGGCGGCAGCCTGAACACCGACACGATGATGGTGTTGCACGTGCCGGCGGACGGGCGCAAGGCCACCGTCATCTCTATCCCCCGGGACTCCTACGTCGCGATTCCCGGGCACGCCATGAACAAGATCAACTCGGCCTATCCGACCGGCGTGACGAGCGCGAACGGCAGCACGTCCGCCGGCGCGCGACTGGCGGTACAGACGGTCTCGAACCTGACCGGCCTCACCATCGACCACTTCGTCCAGGTCGACCTGCTCGGCTTCTATCGGATCAGCAACGCGATCGGCGGCGTGCCGGTGAACCTGTGCGCGCCGGCCAAGGAGGCCAACTCGGGCATCAACCTGCCGGCCGGCGTCTCGGTCATCAAGGGCACTCAGGCCCTGGCCTTCGTCCGGCAGCGCTACGGGTTCCCCGACGGGCTCGGCGATCTCGATCGGATCCGGCGCCAGCAGTACTTCCTCTCGGCAGCCTTCCGGAAGTTGTCGAGCGCGGGCGTCTTGCTCAACCCGTTCAAGCTGCAGGACCTGCTCAAGGCGGTGTCCCAGTCGCTGTACATGGACACCTCCCTGGACCCGCTGAAACTGGCCGAGCAGATGCAGGCGCTCACCGCCGGCAACCTCACCTTCTCGACCATCCCCACCGATGGATTCGCCAACGTTCCGGGCGTGGGCAGCACGGTGGTCGTCAATCCGACGGAGGTCAAAGCGCGGGTTCACCAGCTCGTCGCCGCAACCGTGAGCGCCCCGCAGAGCAGCGCATCGGCCGCCACCCCGGTCGCACCGTCGTCAGTGACGGTCGACGTCCTCAACGGGACGGGTCAGGACGGCGTCGCCGCCCGGAACGCCAGCGCGCTGCAGAAGGTCGGATTCAAGATCGCGACCGTGGACACCGCACCCGCGGCCGCCGCCAAGACGGTCATCGAGTACCCGTCCGGGATGCAGTCGCAAGCCGCCGCGGTCGCAGCGCACGTTCCTGGTGCCGCCACCTCTCAGGGTTCGGTCACCGTGGTCACGCTGCTGCTCGGATCGGACGGCGTGCAGGCGTCCGGCGTCGCCGCGAGCGCGCCAGCGCAATCAGCGCCGACGAGTTCGGCGACGACGCGGACCGCGGCCCAGGCCGGCTGCATCTACTGAGGTGGCCTCACCCGAGGGTCTGTTCGACGCGCTTCTCGCGACGGCCCCCACTCGCCCGTTCGTGACCTACTACGACGACGCCAACCATGATCGGGCCGAGCTCTCGGTTCGGTCCCTCGCCAATTGGGTCGCCAAGACGCACTTCTTGCTGATCGACGAGCTGGGCCTCGGCCCCGGCCGCGCCGCCTTCGTCGACCTGCCGGCGCACTGGGTGTCCGTGCCGCCGCTGCTCGGTTGCTGGACTGCCGGTCTGGAGGTCGTCACCGATGCCAGCCGCGCCGATGTCGGGTTCGTCGACCCCGACCGGGCGCTGCGCGCGGTCGAGATTCCCGACGTGTTCGTCATCGCCCCCGGATCCGCCGCCGTGGGACTCGAGCCGGGGCAGGTACCACCCGGCATGGCCGACTACGTGGCCGCGGTCCGACCGCAGGCCGACGCGTGGGCAACCGTGCGCGCCCCGGCCACCGACGCCGACCCGGCGCTGGACGGCGAGACCCGGGCCGAGCTCGTCGCGGCCGCGGCCGCCCGGGCCCGGGACCTGGGGTTGAGCCCGGGCGCCCGGCTGCTCACCGGCCGAGACTGGCACGGACCACGCGACTGGGTCGACCTGTTGCTCGCGCCGCTCGTGGTCGGCGGGTCCATCGTCCTCGTGCGCGACGGCGCTGACCTGGAGCGCCGCCGCGTCCAAGAACGCGCCACGGTGGTGGTCTGAGCCGGCTCAGCTCCCGTCGTGACTCACGCGGCTGTTCGCGATCTCCGCCCCGTGGTTACCGTTGGGTCGGAACGACCCGGCCGTCGGCCTCGGCCCGGCCCAGGTAAACCCGAATCGTCTGCTCGACTGGCTCGGTCGGGGCCATCTCCAGCGTGCTCGGCCACCGGGTGAGCACGGCCGTGAAGAACGTCTGCGGTACCGGGCCGTCGAAGGTCAGCTGCGACGGGTCCGACGCGACGACGTACAGCGTGCGCCCGTGCGCGCTCACGGCCCGTTCCGCGTCGGCTACCTGACCGGCCGAGGCGCCGACCAGAGCCAGGGTCGGCACCTCGCAGTACGCCCGGATCGTCTGCAGATATCCCCAGCGCAGGCTCTCGTCGACGACGAGCACGGCGCCGTCCGACGGCACAGCGGCGCACATCGCGTCGATCTGGGCCGCCTGCGGGGCCTGCTCGCGCAGGTCGCCCACCGGCCGGGTGACCAGCCAGGGGATCGCCATGATGGCGACGCACGCCGCGACGACGCCACTGCGGACCACGGCCCGTCCGGCACCCGAGGTGATCCACATCCACGCCGTCGAGAGGGTCGCCAGGGCGGCGATGAGCAGTCCGGGTGTCACCACCGGGACATAGCGGCGCATCGCCCAGACCTGGTCGGGCGTGATCTGTGGCGTCCAGAGATACAGCGCCGACAGCGACAGGCTCATGACGAGCAGGCCGAGCAGCCGGTAGTCCCCACGGCGGATGAGTCGGTTCAACAGCAGGACGTACCCGAGAACGGCCAGGATGACGGTCGGCCAGCCGAAATACATCGCCTGCCAGTCCACCGTGTACTCGGTGTACAGGCGAGTGCCGTCGACGGGCAGGCCCTGGGCCTGTTGGGCTGTCCGCAGGATCAGGTTGTCCAGCTCCCCGCGGGCGGTCATCCACCAGGGCCGGCTCAGCAAGACCAGGAACGCGACAACCACCGTGGCCCCGGCCAGCCGGCCTAGCACCAGCCGGCCGGCAGGCGTCCCGATCCGCGCGGAGATCGGCCCGCGCCACGACCAGGCGATGACGACGACCACCGCTCCGAGCCCGGCGAGCGCCAGGCCGGCGATGGCGAGCGAAATGATCTGCCCGCGCTGGTTGTGGTAGTAGCCGGGCGATAGCCAGCTGACGTCCAGGTATCCGAGAACGACCATCGGCCCGGCCGATCCGATCAGCGCCGCGCTGCGCCACGCCGCGGGCCGCCGCCGATGTGGTGGCGCGACCGCGAGCAGGATCGTCGCCACCACGAGCAGCGACAGCAGCGCGGCGTACGCGTCGATCCGAACGACCGCGGCCACGCTGGTCACGAAGCCGGCCGCGGCGAAGTCGATAACCCGTCCGCTCTCGACGGCTCGATAGAGCAGCGCGAGACCGCCCATGAGGAACAGCAACGCGAGTGGCTCGGTGAACGTGTCGCGACTGACGTAGATCATCGGCATCGACACCGCGAAGGCCACCAACCCCACGAGGGCGAACCCGGCCCCGACGACCCGCCGGGCAATCGCGAAGAAGGCCAGCAGCGCGATCCCGGCGAGCACCACGTTGGCCTTCAGCATCGCGGTCGTCCCGAACAGGGAGCCGACCGTGGCGAGCAGCACGGGCAGCAAGTGATTGCCTTGGGCGAAGACGGTCGTGTCGGTCTGGCGCTGGAACCCGGCCGACGTGCCGTCCGATCCGAGTGGCGAGCCGAACAGATCGGCCTGCGTGTGGATCGGCAGCGACCGATGGTCCATCAGCCAGCGGGCGGTCAGCTCATACGTCGCGGAATCCCGTTGCGCGAACAGGTTCTCGGCTGAGAACCGCAGGTTCAGCACCGTCCAGACAATCACCAGGCCTACGGCGACGCCGGCCAGTACGACCTCGCGCCGGGCGATCTCAACCGCCTCGACCCGGACCAACGACACCGCCAGCGCGGCGCTGACGACGCCCAACACCACGGCCAGCGCGGGAATGAATTGATTGGCCAGCAACATGACGATCGCCGGCGTCGCGAACCCGGCGACGGCGACCGGCAGCAGCTCGGGCAGCGACCAGAACCAGGTCGCCCACCCACCCGAGCGCTGACGCTCGGGCGTAGGCGGCAGCGCGGTCGCGCGAGCTGCGGCGGCGGACGCCGCTGTCACCATGCCGGCTCCTGCTTTCGAATCGGTCCGAGGTTGTGGTTCGAGGTCGTGGCGCGGGCCGCCGCCCGTGACAGAACTGTAGCCGGGCTGCTTCGCTATCGTGACCAGAACGCAGGGGAGAGGATTCTCGGCATGGACAAGACGTTCGCCACGCCGGCGGACGCTGTGTATGACATCGGTGATGGTTCATCCCTGGCGGTCGGCGGTTTCGGCCTGTGCGGGGTCCCCATCCGGCTCATCGACGCGGTGCTGGCCCTGGGCTGCCGCGATCTGGAGACGGTGAGCAATAACTGCGGCGTCGACGGCATCGGGCTCGGGGTTCTGCTGGCCGCTCATCGGCTGCGGCGCACGGTGAGTTCCTATGTTGGAGAGAATCGGGAGTTCGCCCGGCAGTACCTGGGCGGCGAGTTGGAGGTCGAGCTCACCCCGCAGGGCACCTTGGCCGAGCGACTGCGAGCGGGGGGTTCCGGGATCCCGGCGTTCTACACGCCGGCGGGCGTAGGTACCTGGGTCGCCGACGGCGGCCTGCCCTGGCGGTACGCGCCGGACGGGTCGGTCACCATCGCCTCGCCGGCCAAGGAAGTCCGCGACTTCGACGGGCAGAACTACGTACTCGAGCGGGGCATCGTCACCGACTTCGCGCTGGTCCGGGCCGCGCTGGGTGATCGGCACGGCAATCTCGTCTACGACGCGTCGGCCCGCAACTTCAACCCGCTGGCCGCCATGGCCGGCCGGATCACGATCGCCGAGGTGGAAATCCTGGTCGAGCCGGGTGAGTTGGATCCCGAGCACGTCCACACCCCTGGGGTGTTCGTGCAGCGGGTGGTCGAGGTCGGCGATGAGGGCAAGCAGGTCGAACGCCGAACCACGCGGCCCCATCCCGATCGGGAGAGCTGACATGTCGTTGACGAGACCGCAGTTGGCCGCTCGGGTGGCGGCCGAACTCAGCGACGGTGAGTACGTCAATCTCGGGATCGGCATGCCCACGCTGGTGTCGAACTACATCGCCGAAGGCGTCCACGTCATCCTGCAGTCGGAGAACGGGATTCTGGGTGTGGGCCCGTATCCGTACGACGAGGACGTCGACCCGGATCTGATCAACGCCGGCAAGGAGACCGTCACCGTCCTGCCGGGCGCGTCCTACTTCGACTCGGCGACCTCGTTCGGGATGATTCGCGGCGGTCACCTCGATGTCGCCGTCCTCGGCGCGATGCAGGTCTCGACCAATGGCGACCTGGCCAACTGGACCATCCCCGGCAAGGTGATCAAGGGCATGGGCGGCGCCATGGACATCGTCCACGGGGCCAAACGGGTCATCGTGATGATGGAGCACGCAGCCAAGGATGGCGCCCCCAAGATCGTCGATCGATGCTCGCTTCCGCTGACCGGGAAGGCGTGCGTGCAGCGGATCATCACCGATCTGGCCGTCATCGACGTCACCGAGGATGGCCTGATGTTGCGCGAGCTCGCGCCGGACGTCAGCGTGGGTCACGTCCGCGGCGTCACCGAGCCACCGCTGATCGAAGCTCGGGACCTGCGGCTGATGGACGTCAGGGCCGGTGTCTGAGGTATCACCGCCGGTCGCCCGGGCTCCTAGTTATCGACGGCCGGCTAGCGATGGGGGGACGGGAACCTGATGACTACGACGCTGGCGGAGCGCGAACGGTGCGTGCTCCAGCTGTTCGCCGACGGGTTGTCGACGCGTGAGGTCGCCCGGCAGATGTGTTACTCGGAGCGCACCATCAAGAATGTCTTGCAGGACCTGACGATTCGACTGAACGTGCGTAACCGCACCCATGCCGTCGCGTATGCCGTCCGCCACGGCTGGATTTGAGCTCGACGACTCCTAGTGTCGCCGCGCGGCTAGCATCTGCTTGGCCATCACGATCCGGTTGATCTGGTTGGTGCCCTCGTAGATCTGGGTGATCTTGGCGTCCCGCATCATGCGTTCGACCGGGAAGTCCCGCGTGTACCCGTAGCCGCCGAAAAGCTGCACGGCATCGATCGTGACGGCCATGGCCGTGTCCGAGGCGAAGACCTTCGCCGCGGCCGACGCCCACGTGAGGTCGGGCTCACCCCGCTCGGCCTTGGCCGCCGCCGCGTAGATCAACTGGCGGGCGGCCTCGGTGCGCATCGCCATGTCGGCCAGCATGAACTGCACGCCTTGGAACTCGCCGATCGGCTGGCCGAACTGCTTTCGCTGGGTCACGTAGGTCGCGGCCGCGTCAACGGCACCCTGGGCGATGCCCAGCGCCTGCGCGCCGATGGTCAGTCGGGTGTGGTCGAGGGTGCGCAAGGCCGTCTTGAAGCCCGTACCCGGCTCACCGATCATCCGATCGGCCGGAATCGTGCAGTCCTCGAAGTAGATCTCGCAGGTCGGTGATCCCCGAATGCCGAGCTTGCGTTCCTTCGGTCCGACGGAGAAACCGGGATCGTCCTTGTGCACGACGAATGCCGAGATACCCCGGCTCCCGGCCGTGGGATCGGTAACGGCCATCACGGTGTAGTACGTGGACACGCCGGCATTGGTGATCCAGCTTTTGGTGCCGTTGAGCACCCAGTGATCGCCGTCCCGGATCGCCCGGGTGCGCATCGCGGCCGCGTCGGATCCGGCCTCCCGTTCGGACAGCGCGTAGCTGAACAGCGCGTCACCCGCGGCCACCGCCGGTAGTACCTGTTTCTTCAGCTCCTCGGACGCGGACAGGAGCAGCGGCATGGTGCCGAGCTTGTTGACGGCCGGGATCAGCGCTGAGGACGCGCACGCACGGGCGACCTCTTCGATCACGATCGCCGTGGCGACTGCGTCGGCTCCTGCGCCGCCGTACTCCTCGGGAATGTGGACGGCGTGGAAGCCGGCTCGCACGAGCGCGTCGAGCACATCGTAAGGAAACTCACCGGTCTCGTCGATCTCGGCGGCTCGCGGAGCGATCTTGTCGTCGGCGAGAGCGCGCACGGACTCGCGGAGCAGGCGGTGCTCGTCGGGGAGTCGGTACACGTCGAACTCGGGATTGCCCAGCACCATGACCCGATGGTAGGACGACCGACCACTTGATCATGCGGCCTGGGTAGACTCCTTTCGAGCCGTGACTGGCGCATTCATAAGGTGGTCCACCACCGGGGAGCGGCTCCGAACCATCGCCGCGCGCCTGGGTGCCGTCACCGGTTACGAGACGAGAGGCGCCATGACCCAGATCACCACCACGTTCGACGCCGCCGCGGCGTCGGCCGCCTATCGGAACGCGCTGGACGTGATTGCCGCGGTCGAACCCGACGTCGCGTCGGCGATGCGGCAAGAGCTCACCGACCAGCGCGAGTCGCTGAAACTGATCGCCAGCGAGAACTACGCCTCACCGGCCGTGCTGCTCGCCATGGGCTCCTGGTTGAGCGACAAGTACGCGGAGGGGACGATCGGGCATCGGTTCTACGCGGGCTGCCGGAACGTCGACACGGTCGAGCAGCTGGCCGCGGATCACGCCCGGGCGCTGTTCGACGCACCGCACGCCTACGTGCAGCCGCACTCGGGTATTGACGCCAACCTGGTCGCGTTCTGGGCCGTGTTGGCGCAGCGCATCGAGGCGCCCGCGCTCGCGACCGCCGGGGTTCGGCACGTCAACGAGCTCTCGGCCGAGGACTGGTCGCGGGTGCGGCGGGCGTTCGGTGACCAGCGGATGATCGGCATGTCGCTGGATGCCGGCGGCCACCTGACGCACGGCTTCCGGCCGAACATTTCGGGCAAGATGTTCGATCAGGTGTCCTACGGAACCGATCCCGAGACCGGGCTGCTCGACTACGACGAGGTTCGCCGGCTGGCGCGGGAGTTCCGCCCGCTGATCCTGATGGCCGGTTACTCCGCTTATCCACGCAAGATCAACTTTGCCACCATGCGCGAGATCGCCGACGAGGTCGACGCCACCCTGCTCGTCGATATGGCCCACTTCGCCGGCCTCGTCGCCGGCAAGGTGTTCACGGGTGACTTCGATCCGGTTCCACACGCCCACGTCACGACGACGACGACGCACAAGTCGCTGCGCGGCCCGCGCGGTGGCATGGTGCTGTGCCAGCCCGAGTTCGCGGACTCCGTCGACCGCGGCTGCCCGCTGGTGCTGGGCGGCCCGCTGGCGCACGTCATGGCCGCGAAAGCCGTGGCCTTCGCCGAGGCCCGCCAACCGGCGTTCGCCGACTACGCGCGCGCCGTCGCGGACAACGCGGTTTCCCTCGCCGAGGGCTTGCTGCGCCGGGGCGCCACGCTCGTCACCGGCGGCACCGAGAACCACATCGTGCTGCTAGACGTCCGGTCGTTCGGATTGACCGGTCGCCAGGCCGAGTCCGCTCTGGTCGACTCCGGCATCGTCACCAACCGGAATGCGATACCCCGTGATCCGAACGGGGCGTGGTACACCTCGGGCATTCGGCTCGGCACCCCGGCGCTCACCTCGCGCGGCTTCGGCGTCGACGACCTGCACCGCGTAGCCGAGCTGATCGTCGACGTGCTGACCGCGACCGAGGCTGCCGCGGCGCGAGATGGCTCACCGTCGAAGGCGCGCTACGAGCTGTCCGACGACGTGGCCAAACGCACGCACGCCGCGGCCAGCGAACTGCTCGACGTCCACCCGCTCTACCCGGGCCTCGACCTCGGCTGATGACCGTGCTTCCCGCCGGCCTGACCCTGCCAACGTCCGTCGACATCCGCGAGGTGGGTCCACGGGACGGACTGCAGCTCGAACGGCCGGTCCCGTTCGACGCCAAGCTGGCCATGCTCGATGCGCTCGCGAAGACGGGAGTCCGCCGGATCGAGGCGACGGCGTTCGTCTCGCCCCGGGCGGTGCCAGCGATGGCCGACGCCGCCCTGGTGGCCGCCGAGCTCTTCCGATGGCCGCACATCGCCTGGTCGGCGCTGGTGCCGAACCCGAAGGGCGCCCACCTGGCCATCGAGGCCGGTCTTCGCGACGTGGAGTACGTCGTGTCCGCCGTTGACGGGCACAGCCTGGCGAACGCCCGCATGACGAGCGACGCCGCGGTGGCCCTCGTCGGCGAGGTCGCCGGAATCGTGCACGCGGGCGGTGGGCGATGCGAGGTGATCATCGCGGTGGCGTGGGACTGTCCCTTCGACGGCCGGACGCCGGTCGCCCGGACCGTCGAGGTGGCTCGCCGCGCGGCCGAGCAGGGCGCGGACCAGCTGTGCCTGGGCGACACGATCGGGACGACCACGCCGACGCGTGTCGTGGAGCTCGTCGAGGCCGTGCGCGCCGCGTGCCCGGGCCTGGACGTGGGCGTGCACTTCCACAACACGCGCGGCGCGGGGATCGCGAACCTGCTCGCGGCGGTGCAGACCGGAGTCGTGCAGCTCGACGCGTCGGTGGGCGGCCTCGGCGGCTGCCCGTTCGCGCCCGGGGCGAGCGGCAACATCGCGACCGAGGAGGCGGTGTATCTCCTCGAGGAGATGGGCGTCCAGACCGGCGTGGACCTCGACGCCGTCCTCGCCGCCGCGGCGGCCACCGAGGCGGCGGTCGGCCACGAGCTGCCCAGCTCGTTGTACCGCGCCGGTGGCCGCTCCGTTCCCCTGGGCCGAAACCCTCGATGATCTTGGACTTAACGTCGCTATGGAGCGATAAGTCCAAGATCACGACACCTTCCGGCGGCGTTCTTGCGAGCCGCCGTTGCGAGCCGTCGAGCGGCTGATCGGGCGGAGATCAGCTCGTGGAGTCCCCGGTGCCGGCCTCGAGCGAGTCGCCGGAGGGCAGCTCGTTGTGACCGCCGAACTGCTGCCGCATGGCCGACAGCACCTGGTTGGCGAAATGGTCCTCACCCCGGGACGCGAACCGCTCGTACAGCGCAGCCGAGAGCACCGGCGCGGGGACGCCGATGTCGATGGCCGCCTTCACCGTCCACCGGCCCTCGCCGGAGTCCGACACCCGGCCGGCGAGCCCGGCCAGGTTGGGGTTGGCTCGGAGGGCCGCCGCCGTCAGGTCGAGCAGCCAGGAGGCGATGACGCTCCCCCGCCGCCACACCTCGGCGACCTTGGGCGTGTCGATGTCGAACTGGTAGTACTCGGGCTCGCCGAGCGGGGCGACCTCGGCCGAATGCTCCGCGGCCCGGATGCCGGCGTCGGCGTTGTTGAGGATGTTCAGCCCCTCGGCGTAGGCGGCCATGATGCCGTACTCGATGCCGTTGTGGACCATCTTCACGAAGTGGCCCGCACCCGACGGCCCGCAGTGCAGGTAGCCCTGCTCCTCCGGCGCCGGTTCGCCCTCTCGACCCGGGGTGCGGGAGATGTCGCCGAGCCCCGGCGCGATGGTCTTCAGCACGGGATCGAGCCTCGCGACCGCCTCGTCGCTGCCGCCGATCATCAGGCAGTAGCCGCGCTCCAGGCCCCATACCCCACCGCTGGTCCCGATGTCGACGTAGTGGATGCCCTTCTCGCGCAGCGCGGCGGCTCGGTCGACGTCGTCGTGATAGTTGGAGTTGCCGCCATCGATGATGATGTCGCCGGCCTCCAGGAGGTTGCCGAGTTCCTCGACGGTCTTGCCGGTGATTCCCGCCGGGATCATGACCCAGGCGGCGCGGGGCTTGTCCAGCTTGGCGACGAACTCCTCCATCGTGGCCGCGCCGATGGCCCCTTCCTTCTCGAGTTCGGCGACCGAGTCCGGGCTGACGTCCCACACCACGCAGGTGTGGCCGTCGCGCATCAGTCGCCGAACGATGTTGGCACCCATCCGGCCCAGGCCGATCATTCCCAGCTGCATGGCTGCTCCCTACTGACGGGCCGCGCGATAGCGGCGGATGAGTGCATTGGTGGAGCTGTCGTGCGCGAGATCCCGTTCCGCCGGCGCCGAGAGCTCGTCGGCCACCTTCTTGGCCAGCACCTTGCCGAGCTCGACCCCCCACTGGTCGAAGGAGTTGATGCTCCAGACCGTCCCCTGCACGAAGACGCTGTGCTCGTACAACGCCACGAGCTTGCCCAGGGTGGCCGGGGTGAGCGAGTCGAGTAGGAGCGTGTTGGAGGGCCGGTTGCCTTCGAACACCCGGTGCGGCACCAGCCAGGCCGGCGTTCCCTCGGCGGCCACCTGTTCGGGCGTCTTGCCGAACGCCAGGGCCTCGGTCTGCGCGAACACATTGGCCGTCAGCAGGTCGTGATGGTTGCCCAGCGGGTTGAGGCTGTGCAGGAAGCCGATGAAGTCGGCCGGGATGAGCCGCGTGCCCTGATGGATCAGCTGATAGAAGCTGTGCTGCCCGTTCGTCCCGGGCTCGCCCCAGAAAACCGGAGAGGTGTCGTAGTCGACCCGCGTGCCGGCCAACGTCACAGACTTGCCGTTGGATTCCATCGTCAACTGCTGGAGGTAAGCCGGGAACCGCTTCAAATACTGGTCGTAGGGCAGCACCGCCTGGGTCTGGGCCCCGAAGAAGTCGCAGTACCAGACCGTGAGCAGACCGAGGATCACCGGCAGGTTGGCCTCGAACGGCGCGGTTCGGAAGTGCTCGTCCATGGCGTGGAATCCGGCGAGCATGTCGCCGAACGCGTCCGGGCCGATCGCGAGCATGGTGGAAAGCCCTATGGCGGAATCCATGGAGTATCGGCCGCCGACCCAGTCCCAGAACCCGAACATGTTCATGACGTCGATGCCGAACGTGGCCACCTCGTCGGCATTGGTCGAGACGGCCACGAAATGCTTGGCCACGGCCGCCTCGTCGCGCAACGCCGCAAGCGCCCACTGCCGCGCAGTATGGGCATTGGTCATCGTCTCGAGCGTGGTGAACGTCTTCGACGAGATGATGAACAGCGTCTGGGCCGGGTCGAGGTCCTGCGTGGCCTCCGCGAAGTCGGTCCCGTCGACGTTCGACACGAACCGGAAGGTCAGGTTGCGTTCGCTGTAGTGCTTGAGCGCCTCGTAGGCCATCACCGGACCCAGGTCGGACCCACCGATGCCGATGTTGACGATGTTCAAGATTCGCTTGCCGGTGTGTCCCGTCCACTGGCCCGACCGAACTCGGTCCGCGAACTCGGCCATCCGACCCAGTACCTCGTGCACGCCCGACACCACATCGATGCCGTCGAGGCGAATCTGCTGGCCTTTGGGGGCCCGCAGCGCCACGTGGAGCACCGCCCGGTCCTCGGTGATGTTGATCCGCTCAGCCGCGAACATGGCGTCGATCCGCTGACGGAGACCGGACTGGTCGGCGAGGTCGACGAGCAGGCGCATCGTCTCGTCCGTGATCCGGTTCTTGGAGTAGTCGAGGTAGATGCCCTCGGCCAGCAGGGCGAGGCGCTCGCCGCGGCCGGGATCGTCGGCAAATAGCTGCCGAAGGTGGGTGTCGGCGATCTCGGCGTGGTGCTTGGTCAGTTCAGCCCAGGCGGGACGAGCGCGTAGCGGGGTCTCCGTGGGTTCGGCCATGGGGGTATCTCAGCACCCTCTATGTCAGGAGCGCTACCGACCCTCCCGAATCGGCGAGATTGAGCTACGACTCATCGTCCGGTTACCCTTCAGCGTTGGTCCGGCGTTAAGCCAGACCCGACGAAGACTGCTGGGGGAACGATGACGCAACGGCCACGGCTCTCGGTCGTGGGCACTGGGTACCTGGGCGTTACGCATGCCGTCTGCATGGCTGAACTCGGCTACGAGGTCATCGGCCTGGACGTCGACGCCGACAAGATCGCCCTGCTTCGCAAGGGTGTTGTGCCGTTCTACGAACCAGATCTGCCGGATCTGCTGGAGAAGCACAGCGGGCACGCGCTGCGGTTCACCACGGACTACGCCGAGATCGCGCAGTTCGCCGACATCCACTTCGTCTGCGTCGGGACACCCCAGATGCCGGGCCAGTACGCGGCCGACCTCCGGTATGTCGAGTCCGCGTTCGCCTCGCTGGCACCGCATCTCACCCGACAGTCGCTGGTCGTCGGGAAATCGACCGTGCCCGCCGGTACGGCGGTGCGGATGGCGCAGCTGGTGCGAGACCACGCTCCGTCGCCGGATGCCGAGGTGGCGTGGAATCCGGAGTTCCTGCGCGAGGGCTTCGCCGTGGCCGACACGCTACGACCAGACCGTCTGGTATTCGGAGTCGACTCCGAGTGGGCCGAGGCCCGACTACGGGCGGCGTACGCGCCGGTGATCGATCAGGGCACGCCTGTCGTCGTGACCGACTTCGCTACCGCCGAGCTGGTCAAGGTGGCCGCGAACTCCTTCCTGGCCACGAAGATCTCCTTCATCAACGCCATGGCCGAGGTCTGCGAGGCCACTGGGGCGGACGTCACCCAGCTCGCCACCGCGATCGGCTACGACCCGCGGATCGGCCGCCGCTTCCTGGCTCCTGGACTGGGTTTCGGCGGCGGCTGCCTGCCGAAGGACATCCGGGCGTTCATCGCGCGGGCCGGCGAGCTCGGCGTGGACCAGGCGGTGTCGTTTCTGCGCGAGGTCGACGAGATCAACCTGCGTCGCCGTGCCCGCACCGTCGAGATCGGCCTCGATCTCGTCGAGGGCAGTTACCGAGGGATCCGGGTGACGGTGCTGGGTGCCGCCTTCAAGCCCGACAGCGACGACATCCGCGACTCGCCGGCCCTCGACGTTGCCGCTGCGATCGGCCGCCACGGCGCCGACGTCGTCGTGTACGACCCACACGCGATGGACAACGCCCGTCGCTTGCATCCGGAGCTGGACTACGCCGTCTCGCTCGACTCCGCGGTGGATGGCGCGGATCTCGTGCTGCTGCTCACCGAGTGGGCCGAGTTCCGAGCCATGGATCCGGTCGAGATCGGCCGCATCGTCCGGCAGCGCAATATCGTCGACGGCCGCAACGTGCTCGACCCGGGCGTCTGGCGCGCAGCCGGCTGGCACTATCGAGCTCTCGGCCGGCCCTAGCGTCCTGCGCAGGACACTCGTCAGCTCGTGATGTCCTTGCGTTGGAAGCGCACCCAGGCCGCACCGAAGAAGACCGCCGCGTAGACCAGCGACAGCCCGATGCCCCGCAGCATGTCGTCCCAGACGACGGTCGGGCCCAACGCGTCGAGCCACGAGTACTGGTAGTGCGTGGGGAGGTATTGCCGGTACGGATCCAACGCCGAGATCGAGTCGAGGATGTTCGACACCACGACGAGCAGCACCGCGCCGCCGACCGCGCCGAGCGGGGCGTCGGTGATCACGCCGAGCAGGAACGCCAAGCCAGCGACGACGAGCGACTGGATGCAGGCATAACC
This sequence comes from uncultured Actinomycetota bacterium, assembly GCA_963779485.1. GTDB lineage: Bacteria > Actinomycetota > Actinomycetes > Mycobacteriales > Jatrophihabitantaceae > CAVVJA01. Next base: position 32,607 of record CAVZYJ010000023.1, read on the forward strand.
GACGACGATGGCGAGCCGGGTGACGGCCTCCGTCGTGGTGAAGGTGCCGCCGAGCGGCGAACGAGCCGGCGCCCAGCCGAAGAACAGCCCACCGACGATGTAGCCCCACACCGGCAGCAGCAGGTTGGCGCCGAAGCTGAGCGTCAGGGATACCACGAGCTTCTGCCGCAACAGGCGAGCGCGCGGCACCGGCAGGGCGAGCAGGTAACGCAGCGACGACCAGCTGGCTTCGCTCGCCACCGTGTCGCCGCAGAACAGCGCGACGATCACGACCAGCAGGAAACCAATGGCGGCGAACTCGGTGAACAAGGCGAAGTTGGTGGCGCCGGTCGTGGCGATGTCGACCAGCGCGGCGCCGCCGGACGTCTGCTGCCCACCGACCTTGAACGCGATCGCCACGAGGATCGGCAGCACGAACAGAACCAGCGCGACGAGCTGGGTGCGTCGCCGCTTGAGCTGGCGGATGAACTCGATCCGCAGCGGCAACGTCCGTCTCGGATCGAATGGAGCCGGCTCGCTCGCCGCGGGCAACGCGGCCAGTCGCTCGTGCACGCCGCGCCGGGTGGGCGCCTCGGTGCGGTGGTTGTCGCTCACGGCCATCACTCACCCGCCACCAGATCGAGAAACACGTCTTCGAGCGCCCGACGGGCCGGCACGGTTTCCACCGCGATCCCGGCCCCGGCGAGCACCTCGGCCGCCCGAGCGGGATCGGGCACCGCGAGCTGCATGCGTCCGTTGCCGGCGATGTCGTGGACGGATCCGGCCGCGATCAGCGCGCCCTTGTGCATGACGACGACGTGGGTGCAGGTCTGCTCGACTTCGGCGAGCAGGTGGCTGGAGATCACCACGGTGCGACCGGTCAAGGCGTACCGCTGCAGAACCTCACGCATCTCGGCGATCTGCGGCGGATCGAGGCCGTTCGTAGGTTCGTCGAGGACGAGCAGCTCCGGCAATCCGAGCATGGCCTGGGCGATCGCCAGCCGCTGCTTCATGCCATGGCTGTAGGTCTTCACCTTGCGGTCGATCGACGCGCCCAGTCCCGCGATTTGCAGCGCGGTCTCGAGGTCGGCATCGTCTTGGGGCCGGCCCGATGCCGCCCAGAACAGCCGCAGGTTCTCCCGCCCCGACAGATGGGGCAGGAAGCCCGGACCTTCGATGAACGCCCCGATCCGGGACAGCACCGCCGCACCGGGCCGGATCGGCTGACCGAACACGTGGATGTCCCCGCGCGTCGGCGTGATCAGGCCGACCAGCATGCGCAGCGTCGTCGTCTTGCCCGCCCCGTTGGGTCCGAGCAGTCCGACGACCTGGCCCCGCTCGACCCGGAACGTCACCCCGTCGACGGCGCGGTAACCGTCGCCGTAGTCCTTCACCAGGTCATGGATCGCGATCGGCACGGCGGCGAGGTCGGGGTCCGGCCGACTGGCCCGCTGTCGCCGCCGCGCCCACCAGGCGACGCCCGCCATCACGAGGAGCACGGCGACGACCCCGGTGACGAGCCAGGCGAGAGGGCGTCCGGGGCGCACCGTGTGCGCGTCCACCGTGGCGACCGTCAGAGGAGCCGTCGGGCCGGCGAGGGCGATCGTGTAGGTGCGCGGATCGGTGGGCAGCTGGTAGCCAAGGTCGGTCGTGGCCACGGTGAGCACCAACCGGTGGCCGGTGGCGATCGCCCGCACCACCGACGGCAAGGTCAGCGTGACCTCCCGAGCCGTGCCCGGCGCCAGCCCGGTCAATCGCACCGGACCGACCAGACCGGACGGCAACACGTCCGAGCCGTCCGAGCTGGCATCGTGCAGGCCGACGAACAGGATCGCGTCCGTGGTGGTCTGCGCGGTGACCAGGAGGCGCACGGTCGACGCGCCGGCTACCAGCAGGCGGTTCGGTAAGGGGTCGGAGGCGAACCGTGCCACCTGGCCCGGGATGCTGGCCACCGACTGCAGCGGGTTGCTGGCCCCTGCGGCCTGGGCCGCGTCCAGCGCGTTGCCGAGTTGCGGCAGCACGCTGACCGACGCCGGATTCCCGCCCGCCGGTGCGCTGATCTGCTGCGGGCGCCCCTGGATCGTGACGGACTCGGTCAGCGTCGGATTGCCATCGATGCCGGGATAGCCGGCGTCGACCTGACGGGTCTGGCTGATCGTGCGGCCGCTCGCGGCCGAGAGGCCGGCGCCCCGCACCGCGAACTGGAACGGCGTGCTCAAGGCGCCGTTGCCCCGCAGCCGGGCGTCGAACCAGCTCTGGAAGGCCTGCCGGACCGTGTCGGACTGGCCGCCTCCGTCGTGGCCGCCGGACCGCCAGATGACCTTGACCGGAGTGCCGTGCGCGGCGATACCCCGAGCATTGGCGTCGGCCTCGGTCAGCGGAAACAGCGAATCCTGCTCGCCCTGGATGAGCAGGGTCGGCACGGTGATCGAGTCGAGGACGCTCGCAGGGCTCGACGCCCGCAGCAGCGCGCTCATCGCGGCATCGGGAGTTCCGGTCTGGGCGGCGCGTTGGTAGGCCGCGCAGATATCCGGCGCGAACCGCCCGCAGCTCGGATCGGTGGGTCCGGTGCCGTGCGCGGCCTGGAACAGGTAGCCGGCCCAGAGCTTCTTGAACACGCCCGGTCCGGTTGCCGCCCCGTTCGGGAACAGCGCGTGCTCAAGGCTGTTCCAGGTGATGTCTGCGCCTACCGCGTCGATCCGGTGGTCGGTTCCGGCGAGCAGCAGCGCCAGCCCGCCGCCGTAGGACGAGCCGGCCACTCCGACTCTCGGGTCGCCCGGGGCGTCCTTGCGCACGGATGCCTGGGTGGCGAGGTAGTCGATGAGTTTCGACGCGTCGGCGACCTCGAACGCCGGCGCGTCCAGATGCACCAGCCCACCGGACTTGCCGAACCCTCGGGCGCTGTAGGTGAGCACGACGTATCCGGCTCGGGCGAGATCGCGGGCCTGGGTGGTGAGATCGGTCTTGTCGCCCCCGAAACCGTGCGCGAGCAGGATCGCCGGGGCCGGGGTGCTGGGCGGCAGGTACAGCGTCGTATCCAGCTGGACCGGGCGGCCGTCGACCTCCGGCGTGCCGGCCACGAACCGCGACACGGTGGGCACGCCCGGCGGTCGAGTGACGACGAGGAGGACGGCCAGCGCCAGCACCAGCGCGGCGGCCACGATGAGAGCTACCACCGTTCTGCGGCGACGCGGGCGCCGCAGCCGGGGCAGTTTCATTCCGGAAGCTTACGAATCCGTTCGGTGAGAGCGGCGTCCTTGCTGTGGGCGGTCTCAGCAAGCGCGGCCTGGAAGGCCGCCATCCGGGCGCCAAGCTGTCGGTCGGACGCGGCCAGGATGCGCACGGCGAGCAGGCCGGCGTTGCGGGCGCCCCCGATCGACACGGTCGCCACCGGCACACCGGCCGGCATCTGCACGATCGACAGCAACGAGTCGAGCCCGGAGAGGTGGTGCAGCGCAACCGGCACGCCGATCACGGGCAGCGTCGTCATCGAGGCCACCATGCCCGGGAGATGCGCGGCGCCGCCCGCTCCGGCGATGATCACCCGCAACCCTCGGTCGGCGGCCCGTTGGGCGTAGGCGGCCATGTCCATCGGCGTGCGGTGCGCGGAGACCACCCGCACCTCGTGGGGGACGTCGAACTCGGCGAGTGCCTCGGCGGCCGCGCTCATCGTCGACCAGTCGGAGTCGCTGCCCATGATGACGCCGACGACAGCTGCGGCCGCACTCATTGTGGCTCGCCGCCGTTCATCAGGTAGTTCGCGGCCGATCGGGCCCGGGCCCGCACCGCGTCGAGCTCGTTGCCCAGCACCGTGACATGGCCGACCTTGCGGCCAGGGCGGAACTGCTTGCCGTACAGGTGAATCTTGACGTCCGGCCATGCGGCCAGGCAGTGATGTACCCGCTCGTCGATGCTCGCCGGTCGGACGTCCGCCGGCCCGGCGAGCAGGTTGGCCATGACTACGACCGGAGCGGTCATGGTGGTAAAGCCGAGCGGATAGTCCAGGATGGCGCGCAGGTGCTGCTCGAACTGCGATGTCCGCGCGCCTTCGATTGTCCAGTGAGCCGAGTTGTGCGGCCGCATGGCCAGCTCGTTGACGACGAGCGCGCCGTCCGTCGTCTCGAACAGCTCGACGGCGAGGACCCCGGTGACGCCCAGCTCCGCGGCAATCCGCAGAGCGATGCGCTGGGCCTCATCGGCGATGGCCGTGGTGAGGCCCGGGGCCGGCGCGATCACCTCGACGCAGATGCCGTCGCGCTGGACGGTTTCGACGACCGGCCAGGTGCCGCCCTGCCCGTACGGTGATCGGGCCACGACCGCCGCCAGCTCCCGGGCAATCGGCACCCGGGCCTCGGCGAGCAGCCGAGCGCCGGTGGCGAGCAGGCGCGCCGCGGCTTCGGGCGCGTCGAGCAGCCATACGCCTTTGCCGTCGTAACCGCCGGACGCGGTCTTCAGCACGACCGGCCAGCCAACCTCCGCCCCGAACGCGGCCAATGCGCCGGCGGGATCCGGCGACCCGGTCAGCTCGATCCAGCGTGGGACCGGAACCCCCAGCTCCCCGAGGCGGGCGCGCATCAGCACCTTGTCCTGCGCGTACCGCACGGCATCCGCCGACGGGTGCACCGCGACGTCCTTCCCGAGCACCTCGAGGTAGTCGTTCGGAACATGCTCGTGGTCGAGGGTGACCACGTCGCAGCCGGCAGCGAACGCCCGAAGATCCGCGAGCGATCGATAGTCACCTACGACGACCGAACCCGCGATCAAGGCCGCGGAGTCGTCCGCGGACTCGGCGAGCACCCGCAATGACTGGCCCAGCGAGATCGCAGCCTGATGAGTCATGCGGGCGAGCTGGCCGGCGCCGACCATACCGACGATGGGTAGTCCGGTTCGGGGGTCCACGGCGAGGAGATTAGTGTCACTGAGCGCAGCCTGAGTGTGCGGTGTCCAACCCGCCTCGTCCCGACCGCTAGACTGAATGCCCATGCCGATGTCAACGCCGACAGCGCCGCTTCTGGATCGCCTCCGCGGTTCGTGGCGCATCCTGCTCAAGGAGATAACTGCGTTCGGCGTCGTCGGCGCGTTCTGCCTGGTGCTCGACCTGGGCCTGTTCAACCTGCTGCTCCATCAGGACATCGGCGTGCTCACGGCGAAATGCATCTCTACCGTCGTCGCCACGAGCGTCGCCTATCTGGGCAACCGGCACCTGTCGTTCTCGCACCGCGCGCGTACTGGACTCGCGCGGGAGACGTCGTACTTCTTTGCCATCAACGTCGTCGTGCTGGTCCTCTCGGAACTCGTCCTCGCCCTGTTCGCCTATCCGCTCGGATTCAAGTACGACCACCTCGTCATGAACGTGGTGAACTTCGGCACGATCGTCTGCGGGACGATCTTCCGGTTCTGGGCCTACAAGCGGTTCGTCTTCCTCCACCCGGACAAGGTTTCCGACCGCAAGGTCGAACTGGCGGAGGATCTGGCCTGACCCGACTGGCAGCCCTCCGGTGAGAGCCGCGGTCATCACGTCGCCGGGACAGGTCGGCGTCGAACTCGGACACAACAATCTCTGCCTGCGTTGGGGCTCGCGAGGTCAGTGGTCATGACTGCGTCGCCCCCGGCGGTCACCGTCACCGAGCGCCTCTGCCTGCTCCCCTGCTGCCTCGATGACCTCGGCCCGCTGCACGAGATCAACGCCGACCCACGTTCCTGGGATCACGATCCGTCCGGGCGGCACGCCACCCCGGAGGTCACCCGGTCGTGGATCGAGCGAGCAGCGGTCCGGTGGCAGACCGACGGACTGAGCTATTGGACCGCGCGGCTCGGCGCGACGGGAGAGGTCGTCGGGGTCGGTGGTGTGCAGCGCCACGTCACCGGCACCTGGAACGTGTACTACCGATTGGGTCCGTCCCAGCTCGGGCACGGCTATGCCACGGAGATTGCCCGAGCCGGCGTCGACGCCGCCCACGAGTGCGATCCGGATGTGCCGGTCATTGCGTGGATCCTGCCCCACAACGCGGCGTCGCGCCGGGTGGTGGAGCGCCTCGGGTTCGCCGACTACGGCGCTTGGGACAATCCCGCGGGCGGGGGTGTGCACCGGGTCTACGCCGACCGCAGGTGGCGCCCCGACTGAACCGTCGTGCGCGTTCCTGGGACAGGAGTGACTGGTGAGAAGCTCAATCGGCCACTCCCGTCACCTGGGTGCGCACGAGCCGCAGTCGGGCAGTCCGGCCGTCCGGGCAGCTTGGCGAGGCCGGTTACTCGGGAACGGCGAGCTCGCCGAGCTCGGACCAATCGTCCTGCGGGATGGTCATGTTGACGATGCGTGGCGTCGCGACCAGGTGCTGCGGCAAGGTTTGTTGCGCGGCCTTGAAGTGGTCGGACTGCACGTGTGCCGCCCCGGCCGCGCCGTCGCGGAACGCCTCGACGAGGACGTACTCGGTCGGATCGTCGACGCTGCGGGACCAGTCAAACCAGAGGCAGCCGGGCTCACTGCGCGTCGCTCGGGTGAACGGTCCGGCAATTTCTGGCCAGCTGTCGGCGTACTCCGGTCGGACCCGGAACTTCGCGGTGATGAAGATCATGCGGCTCCTCGGTTCAGCGGTGCTTTTCAGAAAGGATGCCAGGCGCTTGACTGAGTCGAACATACGTTCGAAAATACAAGAGTGCTCGACGTGGCGGTGCGCAGGCTGGACGGCTCCATAGCCGTCGATCTGAGCCATCGCGTCGCCCCGGCATTGCCGGTCCATTCGGCGCTGTCCCCCCTGCTCCCCGACGGTCTCCGCCGAGGCAGCACGATCAGCGTGGGTGGCTCGGTATCGCTGCTGCTGGCGCTGATCTCCGCCGCGTCCGCCGAGGGAGCGTGGTGCGCACTGGTCGGCCTGCCGACCATCAGCGCGGAGGCCGCCGTGGAGTACGGCCTCGACCTGCATCGGCTGGCCATCGTGCCCCAACCGGGCTCGAGCTGGACTTCGGCAGTCGGCGCCCTGCTCGACGCGGTCGACATCGTGGCGCTGCGTCCGCCCGCCCGGCCGGTGCCTGGTGAGGTGCGCCGGTTGGCCGCTCGAGCGCGGAATCGAGACGCCGTGCTGGTGCCTTTCCAGCCCGGCACTGCGACGACCGGCGACACCTGGCCGGCCGCCGACGTCCGGCTGTCGGCCCAGGCCGGGCAGTGGTCGGGCATCGGCGCGGGGTACGGGCGGCTGCAGCAGCGTCGGCTCACCGTCACGGCCGAAGGTCGCGGGTCGGCGACTCGCTCCCGGTCGAGCCCCCTCTGGCTGCCGATTGCGGGAGGAGGGGTCGGCGAGTACGAGCCGGTGGCCCCCGTGCTCGACCTGACCGCTCGGACCGGGTAACCAGCCGTGCCCTCCCCCGAGCACCCGGCTGCCCCTCCTCGGACGGTGGCCGTCTGGTGCCCGGACTGGCCGGTTACCGCCGCCCGGTTGTCCGCCGACCTGCCTACCGATCCCGAGGCACCCACCGCAGTGGTCACCGCCAACCGGGTGATCGCCTGCTCGCATGCGGCCCGCACCGCCGGGGTGCGCCGCGGACTACGGCGCCGGGAGGCTCAGGCCCGCTGCCCCAACCTGGCCGTGTTCCCCCGCGACGAGCTGGCCGAAGCGCGCACCTTCGAGCCGGTGGTGCTCGCTCTGGAGTCCATTGCGCCAGCCGTCGAGGTCACCCGGCCCGGCCTGGCCGCGATCGGGGTCCGCGGTCCCACGCGCTACTTCGGCGGAGAGACCGGGGTGCTGCACGCACTGTCCCGAGCGGTAGGCTGACCTCGCCGAGAGCACCACCGACGTGTTGCTCGGCATCGCGGATGGTGCTTTCGCCGCCGAGCAGGCCGCCCGCCGGGGTCTGGTGGTACCGCACGGTGGATCGCCGCAGTTCCTGGCCGAGCTGCCGGTGAGCACGCTGGACCCGTCGGGCAACTCGCCATTGATCGGCCTGTTGCGTCGGCTCGGACTGCGCACCCTGGGCGCGTTCGCGGAGGTGCCCGCCCGCGACGTGCTCGCCCGGTTCGGGCCCGAGGGCGCGTGGGCGCATCGGCAGGCCGGCGGACGGGACGATCGCCCGGTAGCGGCGCGGCGCCCGCCGGTGGAGTTCACCGCCACGCTCGACCTCGAACCGCCGGTCGACCGGGTGGACACGGTGGCATTCAGCGCCCGAAGCCTCGCCGAGCGCTTCATCGGCGACCTGGCCGGGCACGGCCTGGCCTGCACCTGCCTGGAGCTGCAAGCGCAGAGCGAGAACGGCGAGGAGACGATACGGCGCTGGCGGCACGCCGGCGTATTGGGCCCGGTGGACGTGCTCGACCGGATTCGGTGGCAGCTCGAAGGGTGGCTCGCAGGTGCGGCGCGCCCCACCGGCGGCGTGGCCCGGCTGCGGCTGGTTCCGATCGAGACCGTGCCCACCGGCGCCCACCAGCAGGCGCTGTGGGGTGGTTCGGGCGCGGAGGACGAGCGGGCTCACCGGGCCCTGGCCCGGGTGCAGACTCTGCTCGGGCACGGCTCCGTGCTCGTGCCCACGGTGCAGGGTGGGCGTGGACCCGGGCAGCGCACCCGGTTCACGCCCTGGGGCGACGACCCTGAGCCCGTCCGGTCGCCGGAACAGCCGTGGCCGGGCCGGATACCGGCGCCCGTCCCTACGGTGCTGATCGATCCACCGCGCCCGGTCCGGGTGCTCGACGACGACGGGCGGCTGGTGCGCGTGACCAATCGCGGCGCGGTGCCGACGCCACCCGCCCGGTTGGGGTTCGATGACGCCGGTCCCACCACCGCGATCACGTCCTGGGCCGGTCCGTGGCCGGTGGACGAACGCTGGTGGGACCCGACATCAGCTCGGCAGGTGGCCCGCTTCCAGCTCGTCGACGTGCAGGGCCGCGCCTACCTGGTGAGCTGCGAGATCGGCGCCGGTACCGGGCCACAGTGGCAGCTGGAAGCCTGCTACGACTGACCGTTCGTCACGACGGCATCAGCGTTGCCGCTGTGGTGGCGCCGAGATCCCAGCAGGCCTCGAGATCCGTGCGGCCGGGCGTACCCAGCACCGTCACCGGCTCGTGCACCGCAACCCAGCCCAGGCCCTGCACGATCGACCGGACGGCCCGCAACGCCCCCTCGGTGTCCGAGTTGCCGTGGATGTAGACGCCGTAGCCGGCACCGACCTTGGCGGTCAGGCACGGGTAGTAGATCTGGTCGAAGAAGTGCTTCAACGCCCCGGACATGTAACCGATGTTCGCCGAGGTGCCGAGCAGGAACGCATCGGCGGCCAGGACATCGACCGCCGTTGCCGCCAGCGCCGGCTGAACCCGCACGTCGACGCCTTCGATCTCATCGGTCTGCGCTCCGTCGAGCACGGCCTCGAGCATCGCCTGCAGCGACGGCGAGGTCGTGTGATGCACGACGAGCAGGACCCGCCGGTCCGAGGAACTCAGGACGCCCCCCTCATGCCGTCACTCCCTCCGCCACCCAACTGATGATCTTTTCTCCAGTGGAACGGTCTCCCCGGGCGTGATCTTGGAGATATCGTCGTCAGGAGGCAGCAAGTCCAAGATCACGGCCCGACGAGCGCCGCGGCGCTGCCTCAGAGCGACTGGCGGCCCAACCAGTCGACGGCGACATCCGCCACCTCGCGCCAGCCGTGATCGATCCCGAGCGAGTGACCCCGATCCGGAAACTCGTGATAGTCGACGACCCCCGACTTGTACAGCTTGCGGGTACTGCGGGTGATCGACGCGGGAACGGTGTGATCACGTCCGCCGGCCGTGAGCAGCAGCGGCCCGCGTCCGACGCCGTCGGTGATCACCTTCGCCGATGACCGCGGTACGAAGTTGGCCGTCGCGGCCTCGAACAGCGGCTTCCCCGGAGACGGGATCGTCCAGCGGTCGTAGAGTTCCTGCGATTCCTGAACGCTGAGGGCGTTGCCGAATCCGTACCGGAACTGGTCCGGCGTCAACGACACCGCCCGCTTGATGTTGCGCGGGTCACGCAAGGCCACCGAGGCCACCCGCAGGGCGGACGGCGGCAGGTAGATCACGCCCTTGATCGGCGCCGCATCTACGGCGACCGCGGCGCGCGCGAGCTGCTGTCCGAGCAGGCGTTGGGCGATGAGGCCTCCGAACGAGTGCCCCACGACGACCGGCGACGCGGAAAACCCAGCAATGAGTCGCGCGTAGTGCTCGACGACGTCCTCGATGCTGTGCCCCGCGATCCGTTCGGGATGTTGCCGCGATTCCTCGACCGTGGACGAGTCGCCCGGCCAGCCGGGTGCGCTCGCGTCGTACCCGGCCTCGGTGAAGCGGTCCACCCAGGATGTCCACGAGTCAGCATGCAGCCAGAGGCCGTGGATGAACAGGACGGGAATCCGAGCCGTGGTCATGGCACGCTCCGGGGTCGGGTGGCGGCAGAGAGCACGAATCTATCGGGCCGCTAACCGCGCTCAAAGGACCGGATGTCGCCGTGGACTACCGCGCTGCCGACGTGTCGGACCGGGCCGCTCGGGCAGCGAAGATCCAATCCGCGGTCATGGTTCGGTTGGCAACCGCGCCGACGATCACGACGTCATCGCCCGAACGGAATCGGTTCGACGCCGTCGGCGCACTGCCGAGACCGAACCGGGTCTGCGGCGTGGTGATCACCGTGACGAGCGCGCCCGCCCGGGTGCGGACGCTCCAGGTCGAGCCCGACTGGCTCAGCAGGACTGCGCGGACAATCGCCCGACTCGCGTCGCCGCTCGGCGCCGAGGTCGGCGTGGTGTCCGCGCTCGGCTCGGCCGGCGCGGTGTCCGTCGGCGCTGAACTCACGGCCGTCCAGTTCGAGTCATCCGATCGCGCTGCCGTCACACCGAAACCGACCGCGATCGCAGTGATGACGACGGCGACCGCTATCGCGGCCGTCGACGCCGCGTGCCGTCGAAACCAGGACGTGCGCGGCGTCGGCTGCGGTGGGGGCGGTGGCACGAACGGGATGGGTTCGGTCGGCTGGGTCACCGCGCCACCGTCGACCACGCACATGCACGATCTGCGATCGATATGTCAACGTTTGGTTCGGAGCTGCCTTCGGGGGCATCACAGGCGCAGACTGATGCCGTGGATCGGGCAGAGCTGCGCACGTGGATCGAGGACGCGCTCGCGCGTCATGACCGGGACGTTCGCGAGCGCGATGAGGTCGTGGCCAATGTGACGGCGGTGGAGATCGTCGACGCGGTGTGGGGACGGCTGCCACTGGCGATCCGCCGGAGGGCGACGCGCGCTGAGGTGCAGGCCAGCGTGACCATGCTGACCCTGCGACGCGGCATCGCCATGATGCGCAACGACGTCGACGCTCCGAGCGCCATCGAATGACGAGGGGTCGGTGTCTCGCCCTACCTCGGTCGCCGCTCAGGTCTGATCGACTCGCGGGACCACTAGTCCCGCTGTAGCGTCAGCGCATCGGCAAACACGAGGGGGCGGCAATGGCTGAACGTGAGGACATCGATCTCGTTCGTCGGGGATACGAGGCGTTCTCCACCGGAGATATAGCAACGTTGACGGAGGTAATCGCGGACGACGCCACCCAGTATCAGCCCGGCTCAGGGCGGCTGACCGGCACCTTCACGGGCCGGCAGGCGATCTTGAACTTCTATGGGCAGCTGGCCAGCGAGAGCGGTGGCACCTTACGAGTGGACGTGCAGCACGTCTACGCCGATGGACAAGGTCACGTCGTCGCCTGCCACCAGGCGACCGGCGAGCGCGGCGATCGTCGCCTGGACACCGGTGCGTCGCTGATCTTCACTCTCGAGAACGGCCAGGCGCGGGACATTCACGGTTGCATGGAGGACGTCGCCGCGTGGGACGAGTTCTGGTCGGACTGACAGCTAGCTATTCGTCGCGGACCATGACGGGAACCTGCTGGATCGCGTTGTTGGCGAACCCGCCCCGGTTCCACGGCTGTTCGACGGGTTGACTGCGCCCAGACGCATCGGTGGCCCGCGCACTCAGCGTGTGCCGACCGGGCCGGGCGTCCCAGACGTACGTCCAACTGTGCCAATCCCACCGTTCGACGCTGCTCTCGACCGTGGCTTCATGCCAGCTGTCTCCGCCGTCGCAGCTGACCTCGACCAGGCTGATCGGTGCGTAGCCGGACCAGGCGCGCCCGCGAATGGTGACCGACCCGGGCGGCAGGAAGCGCGTGCGGGTCATGAAGTCGGGCCAGCCCGGCGGAATGAGCAGGGCGCGCGGCTCGATCCGGCTGACCGGGATCCCGGGCTCGTGCGGATCGTTGCGCAGCCGGTAGGCGACATCTTGCTGGAATCCGGAGAACTCGGTGTCGATGACCGTGATGTCACGAAGCCATTTCACCTGCGCCATGCCGTACCAACCCGGCACGAGCAAGCGCAGCGGGGCGCCGTGCTGCGGCGGCAGCGGCGCGCCGTTCATCTCGTATACCAATAGGGTGTCGTCGCTCCGCGCGTCGGCCAACGACAGGCTGCGCTGATAGGTCTGCTCGACGCCGCGCTCGACGCCGTGGTCGCTGCCGGTAAAGACGACTTCGCGGGCCGCCCCGGTGGGCATCGCTCGGCGCAGCAAGGGTGCGAGGGGGGTGCCCGTCCATTCGGCGTTCCCCACCGCCTCGATCAGCCAGGGCTGGCTGATCGGCCGCGGCACGAGACGCGCTCGACCATTGCCGGCACACTCCATCGTCACCCGCCGAGTCGTGCGCGGCATCGCTCGAATGGTGTCCAGGTCCACGGAGAACGGGGCCTCGACGTCGCCCCGTACCTGCAGTCGCCACGTCGTCGGATCGACATCGGGAATGTCGTAGTGAATCAGCAAGTAATGCAGCCCGACGGGCGTGACGTCATAGCGCAGGGCTTCGAGCGGCAGGCCATGGTTGCGGCTCGCGAGCTGCAACTCGTCCTCGGAAATGCCTTCACCGATCTCCGCGATGCGGGCCGCGCCGATGACCGGCTCTGCCGTTGACACGGTGACCGACTCCCCTCCGCCCTGTACCTCGCAGAGCCCGCTCCTCGAGCGTAGCGGCCCCCTCAGGCCGCACAATGGCGAATCGGGCCGCGTCTAGCCCATGGAGGAGCTGTGACCGCAGCGCTCGAAGACCGGGCCTGGTTGCCTCGGCCCGGTCGCCGACCGGGTCGATTCCGTCCGCCAGGGGTCGGCGCCCGTACCGCGGTCGAGGTTGCCCGGTGGCTGGATGAGCTGATCGTCCAGCAACCGGGTGATTCACGAGCAGACCTGCCTGAACCTGAACCCGGCGAGCAACGTCATGAACCCTCGCGCGGAGGCGATGCTCTCGGCCGGGTTGGGTTCGCGGCCGTCCCTCGGCTACCCCGGCGACAAGTACGAAATGGGACTCGAGGCCATCGAGTCGATCGAGGTGATCGCCGCCGAGCTGGCCGCGCGGGTGTTCCACGCCCGCTACGCCGAGGTCCGGGTCGGTTCGGGCGCGCTCGCCAACCTGTACGCGTTCCTGGCCACCTGCGAGCCCGGCGATCCGATTATCGTGCCGCCGCCCGCCATCGCCGGACACGCGACGCATCACTCGGCCGGCGCGGCCGGGCTGTACCGGCTGCGAATCGTCTCGGCGCCGGTAGCCGCGCACGCCTACACCGTCGACGTCGACGCGCTGGCCGAGCTCGCCCGCGTCGTGCGGCCGAAGCTGATCACCATCGGTGGCAGCCTCAATCTCGTCCCGCATCCGGTAGCCGCTATTCGGGAGATCGCGGACGGCGTCGGCGCCACAGTGCTCTTCGACGCCGCCCACCTGTCCGGGCTGATTGCCGGCCACGCGTGGCCCAACCCCCTCGACCAGGGCGCACACGTCATGACGATGAGTACCTACAAGAGCCTCGGCGGCCCACCCGGCGGCCTGCTCGTCACCAACGACGCCACGATCGCGCAACGCGTCGAAGCGATCGCCTACCCCGGGCTCACGGCCAACTTCGACGCCGGCAAGACGGCCGCACTCGCCCAGACCTTGCTGGACTGGACCGTCACCGGCTCGGACTACGCCGCAGCCATGATCGACACCGCCCGCGCTCTCGCCGAAAACCTCACTGCGGGCGGCCTGCCGGTGTTCCGCCGCAACCAGATCGCGACTACGTCCCACCAGCTTGCGATCGAAGCCGGGCGATTCGGCGGCGGCCAGGCGGCGGCCCGTCGGCTACGTCGGGCCAACCTGCTCACCTGCGGGATAGGGCTTCCGATCGCCGAGGTGCCCGGCGATGTCAACGGCCTGCGACTCGGCACGCCCGAGGTCGCGCGGCTCGGCATGACCGCTACCGACATGCGGACCCTCGCCGGCTTCATCCAACGCGCGTTCAGCGGCGATCCCGAGGCAATCAGCGCCGACGTCACCGCCTGGCGGAGCCAGTTTCGCCAGGTCCACTTCACCCTCGACTCACTGTGATGAGAGCTCAGTTGCCGAGGATGATGTGATGGACGCCGAGGACGTGCGGCTGGCGGTATACCGGGGTTTCGCTTGCACCGGGCGGGCCCCGGATCCGATGGCGCTGGCTGAGCAGCTACGTACCAAGCCGGACGAGGTGCGCGCTGCACTGCGGCAGCTGGCCGACGCGCACCATCTCGTCCTGGACGACTCCGGTGAGGTCGTCATGGCGCACCCGTTCAGCGCGGTCCCGCTGGGGTTCGCGGTGATGGGGGCCGAGACGCTGTGGTGGGGCGGCTGCGCCTGGGACTCCTTCGCCCTGCCTCACATTGTGGGTGAGTCGGTGCCCGGGCTCCTGCTCGACGAGCAGGCGGTGCTCGTGTCCACACGCTGCCCGGGCTGCGGCCGAGCCCACGCCTGGACCGTGGACCGGCGCTTTCCACCGCAGGGCGAGCAGGTCGCTCACTTTCTCACCCCGGCCGCGCGGATGTGGGACGACGTCGTGCGCACCTGCGCCCACCAGCGGATCTTCTGCTCACCGGGCTGCGTAGACCGCTGGCTGCACGGCACCGGCAACCCATCTGGTTACGTCATGGGCCTGGACACACTGTGGCGGCTAGCCGCGCACTGGTACGACGGTCGACTCGAGCGTGGCTACGTCCGCCGCGACCCCGCCCATGCCGCCGAGTACCTGCGTGGTGTCGGACTATCCGGACCGTTCTGGGGCCGCTAAGCAGGCCGCTTACTGAGGCGCTCGGTGGCGGCGGCGAGAGCGGCTCGGGCTTCCCCGGCCAGTCGGTCGACGAGCTCGGCTGCGGGCACTGCTTCGGCGAGTTCGTAGGCTTGGCCGGCCCAGAGGTGAAAGCCGTCGGCGTCGCCGACCTCCCGCGCCGCGGCACGAATGGGGGCCGTGAGGTGATGGACCTCCGGATAGGCGCTCGGGGCGTCGGCGGAGTGCTCACGCAGGAAGCGGTTGACGACACCGCGTGCGGTGCGGCCTGTGAAGGCGCGCGTCAGCGCGGTGGGGGCTTCGCCGCGGGCGAGCGCGTCGCGATGAGCGGGGGCGGTGGCGGCTTCGGGGCAGAGCATGAAGGCGGTGCCCAGCTGGGCGGCCGCGGCGCCTGCCGCGAGAACGGCGGCGACGGCACGGCCAGTCGCTACGCCGCCCGTCGCGACAAGGGGAAGGTCGCGGACTCTCGCGCGCACGAGTTGCAGTAACGCGAGTAGCCCAACGTCCCCAGGCGTCGCGTCATCGAAGCCGCCGCGGTGCCCGCCGGCTTCCACCCCTTGCACGACCAAAGCATCAGCCCCGGCGGCGCTCGCTGCGGCTGCTTCGTCGGACGTCGTCACCGTCACCCAGACGGCCACGTCGCCCCGGTGCAGACGCTCGACATCCTCCCGCGAAGGGCAACCGAAGGTGAAGGTGACCACCGGAACTCGCTCCGCGCTGATCAGGTCGAGCTTGTCGGCGTAGTCGTCGTCGTCCCAGCGAGCCGCACCGAGCGCGACCCCAGTGCGTGCTACCTCGCTCGACAGCGATTCGGCGTATGCGGCGACTCGGTCGCCGCCGGACCCGTGCCCGGGCGGTGCGAAAAGATTGACTCCGAACGGCGCCCCCTCGGGCAACATCGATCGCAACTCCTCGACGTCGGCGCGCACCGCCGCGTGAGCCATATAGCCTGCGGCGAGGAAGCCAAGCGCGCCGGCGCTCGAGACGGCCGCCGCCAGGGTGGGCGTTGACGGTCCACCTGCCATCGGTGCCTGCACGATCGGATGGGCCAACACATCGAGCGTGAAACGGGCCATAGGAAAGTCTCCCGTGTGCGAATGCCGCGCCGCCCAGCGCGAGTCTCCTTGCCGCCAGGCATGCGACGCGCCCCTCGGACCATGGCAGGAAGCTAGAAGGTTGACTAATCGAACGTTTGTTCGAATACTGAGAGGATGGGCTGGCAGAACCCTCCGATCCCGTGGGTGGAGCTGGAACGCCGCCTGTCCGGCCGGGCCGAGCCCAACGACCGCGACGAGTTCGCGGGCGACGGTGGCGATTCGCCGGCCTGGTCGCGCAAACGTGGCCCGTACATCCCAGCCACGGACGCCCGTCCGTTTGACGGGGACGTGGCTCCGGTGCGGTACGCGGAACTGCATGCGCACTCGTCGTTCAGCTTCCTCGACGGGGCCAGCTCGCCGGAGGAGATGGCCGAGGAGGCGGTCCGGCTCGGTCTCTCGGCCCTCACCCTGACCGACCACGACGGCTTCTACGGAATCGTGCGCTTCGCCGAGGCCGCCGACGCGCTCGGGTTGCCGACGGTGATCGGGGCCGAGCTTTCGGTGGATATCCCGGTGCCGACCACTCAGGCCGAGCGGATGGTTGCCGCCCGGGTTGGTGAGCCCGACCCGACCGGGCACCACCTGCTCGTGCTGGCTCGCGATCCGACCGGCTATGCCAGCCTGGCGCGAGCGATCAGCACCGCCCAGCAACGGGGCGGCGTCAAGGGTCGCCCGGTGTACGACGACGCTGAATTGGCCGAGCTGGCCGACGGGCATTGGCTGGTGCTCAGCGGATGCCGCAAGGGATCGGTACGTACCGCGTTGGCGAGTGGGCTCGACCCGGCACGGCGTGCCCTCGCCGACCTGATCGACCGGTTCGGGCGGGACAACGTCGTCGTCGAACTGACCTACGCTCTCGACCCGCTCGCCGACGAGCGCTACGACGCGCTGACCCTGCTGGCCGACGAGGCCGGACTGCCCGTCGTCGCCACCACGGCCGCGCACTACCACGGTCCACCGCGACGACCCTTGGCCACGGCCGTGGCCGCGGTGCGGGCCCGCAGCAACCTGGACGAGATGGACGGCTGGCTACCCGCATTCGCCGACCAGCACTTGCGGTCCGGCGCGGAAATGGCGGCCCGATTTGCCCGCTGGCCGGGAGTGGTCGAGCAAGCGGCGGCCCTGGGCGACCACCTGGCGTTCCCGCTACGGCTCATCGCCCCGCAGCTGCCACCCTTCCCCGTCCCGCCCGAGCACACCGAGATGACCTACCTCGCCCAGCTGGCCCGGGACGGGGCCGTCGAAGCGGTACGGCGACCGCAAGCCGGAAGAACGCGAGCGGGCCTTCGCCCAGATCGAACACGAACTGGCCATCATCGACGAGCTCGGGTTCCCGGGCTACTTCCTCGTCGTCTGGGACATCGTGCAGTTCTGTCACTCGCGGGGAATCCTCTGCCAGGGCAGGGGGTCCGCCGCCAACTCAGCAGTCTGCTACGCCCTCGAGATCACCGCCGTCGACGCGGTGCGCTACGAACTGCTCTTCGAGCGGTTCCTCTCCCCCGACCGGGACGGCCCGCCTGACATCGACGTCGACATTGAGTCCGACCGGCGCGAGGAGGCCATCCAGCACGTCTACGACCACTACGACCGCGACCATGCCGCCCAGGTGGCCAACGTCATCACCTACCGGCCCAAGTCGGCTATTCGTGACATCGCCAAGGCGCTCGGTTTCTCCCCGGGCCAGCAGGACGCGTGGAGCAAGGAGATCGAGCAGAGTTATTACTGGACACCGGATCTATTCACCCCTGAGGCGGACTCGCCGGCGGTCGCGCAGTCAGATGTACCGCGACGCGTGGTGGATCTCGCCGCCGAACTGCAGAATGCCCCACGACACATGGGGATTCATTCCGGTGGCATGGTGATCTGCGATCGTCCGGTAGTCGAGGTCTGCCCGGTGGAATGGGGCCGGATGCCGGGTCGCACGGTGCTGCAGTGGGACAAGGACGACTGTGCCGCCATCGGATTGGTCAAGTTCGACCTGCTCGGGCTGGGCATGCTCTCGGCGTTGCACTACTGCTTCGAGTTCGTCGAGCAATGGTTCGGGGTGCATTACGGCCTGCACGACGTGCCGCCGGAAGATCCTCTCGTCTACGAGATGCTGCAACAGGCGGACACCGTCGGGGTTTTCCAGATCGAGTCCAGGGCCCAGATGGCCACTCTGCCTCGCCTACGGCCGGAGAAGTTCTACGACCTGGTGATCGAGATCGCCTTGATCCGGCCCGGCCCGATCCAAGGCGAATCCGTGCACCCCTACATCCGCCGCAAGCACAAGTTGGAAGAGGTCACATATCCGCATCCCAAGCTGAAGAAGCACCTGGAGAAAACGCTCGGGGTGCCTCTGTTCCAGGAACAGTTGATGCAGCTGGCCATCGACGCTGCCGGCTGTTCGCCGTCGGAAGCCGATCAGGTGCGGCGGGCCATGGGGTCCAAACGTTCGCACGAGCGAATGGAAGCTCTGCGGCACCGGCTCTACGACGGCATGGCCCGCAACGGCATCGTCGGAGCGGCCGCTGACGACATCTACCTCAAGATCAGGTCATTCGCCTCGTTCGGCTTCGCCGAGAGCCACTCGATCAGTTTCGCCTTCCTGGTCTACGCCTCCAGCTGGCTGAAGCTCTATCACCCGGCAGCGTTCTGCGCGGCATTGCTCAACGCGCAGCCGATGGGGTTCTACTCGCCGCAGACGCTCGTGCACGACGCCAAACGGCACGGTGTGGTGGTGCTCGGCCCGCACGTGAACGTCTCGCCCGCAGCCGCCGGGCTCGAGGCGGTGCCGGACGGCTACCCGATCGACCCGCCCTACACCGGTCCGGGGCCACCCCAACCAGCGGTGCGGCTGGGGTTGTCCAGCGTGCGCACCATCAGCAGCGAGCTGGCCGAGCAGATCGTCGCCGAGCGGAATCGCGACGGGGCATATTCCTCGATGGCCGACCTGACCCGGCGCGTGGGTCTCACCGTCGACCAGGTCGAGGCCCTGGCCACCGCCGGAGCGTTCGACTGCTTCGGCCTGTCCCGGCGCACTGCGCTCTGGGCCGCCGGCGCAGTCGCCGCCGACCGCCCGGGTCAGCTGAACGTGGCCGCCTACGACGAATCGAGCACTCCGTCGTTGCCGATCATGAATGAGGCCGAGCAGCTGGTGGCCGACCTGTGGGCCACGGGCATTACCCGGGACGCCTATCCGACTGCGCTCATCCGCCCGCGCCTGGAGGCCTTGGGCATTGTGTCGGCGAGGGCCCTGCGCTCGATCGAGGACCACACCCGGGTCACTGTCGGCGGCGTCGTGACCCATCGACAACGCCCAGCGACCGCACGCGGAGTCACGTTCATCAACCTGGAGGACGAAACCGGAATGGTGAACGTGATCTGTGATCCGGTGGTGTGGCTGCGCCACCGCCGAGTGGCCCGCGACTCCGGTGGGCTGCTGATCCGCGGCATGCTGGAACGCGCCGACGGTGTGACCAACATCGTGGCCGAACGCATCGAGAAACTCTCGCTCGGGCTGCACACGAAATCCCGGAACTTCCGATGAGCCAGCCGGTTGCCGCGGCCAGTGGGGCGCCGAGCGAGCTGCGCTGGCGGCTCGCCGACCAGGAACGCGACGGTCAGATCGCGCTGTTCGACGTCGACGGGCTCACCGGACCGAGCCGCAGCAGCGGTCGACTCTCGGGCATCGAGTTCCTCCCCGTCGTCGCCAAGCGGATCATCAACGAGGTCCCCGGCCCGTCACCTGTGCCGTTCCGCTGGACGATCAACGTCTATCGGGGCTGCAGCCATGCCTGCACGTACTGCTTCGCCCGCCCGACGCACAGCTACCTCGGCCTCAACATCGGCGAGGACTTCGACCGGAAGATCATCGTCAAGATCAACGCCGTGGAGCGGGCCCGGGCCGAGCTAGCCGATCCCCGATGGCCCGGCGACCCGATCGCAATGGGCACGAACACTGACCCGTACCAGCGCGCCGAGGGTAAGTATCGGCTCACTCGCGGCGTCCTCCAGGCTCTGGCCGAGCGCAACAATCCGGTCTCCATCCTGACCAAGTCGCCGCTCGTGCTGCGGGATCTGGACGTGCTCACGGACGCCGCCGCCCGAACGTCCGTCCAGGTCAATCTCTCGATCGGCACCCTGGACGAGCGGGTCTGGCGGTCCACCGAACCCGGGACGCCCCATCCGCGTCGCCGCCTGCGCGCCATGCACGCCCTGGCCGAAGCCGGAATCCGCACTGGCGCGCTCGTCGCTCCGGTACTCCCGGGATTGAGCGACCGCCCGGCCCAGCTGCGCGAGCTCGCGCGGGCCATACGTGACACCGGGGGCTACGTCGTCGGCGTCTCGGCCCTGCACCTGCGCCCCGGAACGCGGGAGCACTTCCTTCAGTGGCTGTCCGGATTCGATTCGGACCTGTACAGGGACTACCTGCGCCGCTATCGTGACGGCGCCTACGCGCCGCGGCACTACTCACAGTGGCTACGCTCCGTCGTTGCCGAAGTAAGCCCTTCCGGTGACCCCGAAGGCTGGCTACCGTGAGTCAACGAGACCGTGGGCGCGGTTATCGGCGACCGTATCGAGGTGCGACTGTGAAGATCTCGGACATTCTCCGGCACAAGGGCCCCGCTGTCGTGACCATCGGCCCCGGAGAACCGGTGACGGAGCTGCTCGCGCGTCTGGCGGAACACAACATCGGCGCCCTGGTCGTCGTCGATCGCGACGCCGTGGTCGGCATCGTCTCCGAGCGGGACGTGGTTCGAAGGCTCAACAGCGACGGCGCCGGCGTGCTCTCCTGGACGGTCAACGAGGTGATGACGAGCTCGGTTGTGAGCTGCTCGCCCGATGACTCGGTCGACAGCATCGGCGCGGCGATGACCGAGCTGCGCGTTCGGCACATGCCGGTGCTGGCCGGTGGCCAGCTCGCCGGCATCGTCACGATCGGCGATGTGGTTGCCGGCCGGATACGGCAACTCGAGCAGGATCGCGTGCAGCTGGAGGGCTACATCATTCACGGCTGAGCCCGCACATTCCCGCCGGCGACCGTTCGCGGGCGAGGCGGGTCCGCCGGCGTGGTGTCAGGTTCGGGTCGGCGCATCCCCGGACGGCGGGTAGCCGCCGCGGCCATAGCCGGACTGCGGGTACCCGGGTTGCTCATAGCCCGGCTGCGGATGGTAGTAGCTCCCCGGCTGCTGACCGTAGCCAGGATCGTGGCCGTAGGGGCCGTAGCCGGGCTGGCCATAGTGCGGTGGGACGTATCCGGGCGGCGGGGTGTTCGCCACCCGGGCCCGCCGATCGTGATCTTGCTCGATGAGCCGGTTGAGCGTCTGCTGCATCTGGTCGGAGCGCGGGATGTCGTGCAACGTCTCCTGGCCTTGCTCCCCGGCCGACTCGATGGTGAGCGTCCCCGCCCGCACGATGCGATCCCACAATGACTGCCGGAATCCGACATCGCTGATTCGCTGGAGGCTGATGTCTCGTCCCGTGTGGTGCAGGATGCCGCGCCGGATCATCACCCGATGGGTGGTGAACACGTAGTGCGTGGTGCGCCAGGCGAACCAGGGTTTGATCGTGAGCCAGCTGACGAGGATTACGGCGATCGCGAGGATCGCAATCAACAGCGGCTGCTGGGCACTGCCCGTCGGCAGGAACGGGATGCCCACGCCGACGAGGGCGCAGATGAGGATGAACCACAGCGTCGCCGGGACCAGCGTGATCCAGTGCGGGTGCAGGTGCTCGACCACCTGCTCGTCATCGGCAAGGAGTTTCTCCGGGTAATTCATGACCGGTCTCTACCTCCCGCGAGCGGCACACGCTCATCGCGCTGTGACGATCACGTTAGTCCGTTCGGTTGGCGAACATGGCGAACATCCGCCGCGGCGATCACCTCGAGTCCGCTGTCGCGGAGCACCACCAGACGGCCCTGCCGGTCGATGTCGGTGGCCCGTCCCCGGTACGGCGAACCGACCACGGGGGTGACGACCACCGGCTGGCCGAGTGTCGCGCACCGGGCCCGGTAGTCGGCCCGCAGGAAGCTCTCCTCGGCATCGCCGCCGGCCGACAACCAGTCCGCGTAGCGCTCACCGAGGTGGCCGAGGATGGCCGCGAGCAATCGGGACCGATCGACCGGCGCACCACCGGCCAGTTCGAGAGACGTCGCCTCCGGCACCGGAAGCTCGGACCGGGTCGTCGAGACGTTGACCCCGATGCCGACGACGACCGCATTCGGGGACGCCTGTACGAGGACGCCGCCGGCCTTGGCCGGCTCGTCCCCGACGAGCAGGTCGTTGGGCCACTTGAGCGCGGAGTCGACCGAGGTGACCTCGCGCACGGCGTCGCAGACCGCGACTCCCGCTAGCAACGGCAACCACCCCCGTCGGCTCGGCGGCACGTCCGGGCGGAGCAGGACCGAGAACGTCAGGCCGGCGCGAGGCGGAGAGGTCCAGGTCCGGTTCTGTCGGCCCCGGCCGGCCGATTGATACTCGGCCGCGAGCACCGCCCCGGCCGGCAGGCTGGATTCCGCGCGTAGCAGGTCGTCGTTGGTGGAGTCGGTGGAGTCGACGATCGTGAGCCGGCTCCACGGATCCCGCACCTCGGAGGCGACGATGTCCGGATCCAGCGCCGGACGGGGTGATTGCCACGACGGCACGGTATCGGGCACGCCCTAGGCATTAGGCTCCGGCCATGGCCGCGCCCGAACCAGATCCGCCCGGTATCGACCCGCATTCCACGGCCGGCAAGCTCGCGGAGTTGGGGCGCCGTTACGACGAGGCCGTGCACGCGGGCTCGGCCCGGGCGGTGGAGAAGCAGCACGCGAGGGGCAAGAAGACCGCTCGGGAGCGGATCGCCGAGCTGCTGGACGAGGGCAGCTTCATCGAGCTGGACGAGTTCGCGCGCCATCGCTCGTCGACGTTCGGCATGCAGCGCAATCGCCCATTCGGCGATGGCGTGGTGTCCGGCTACGGAACGGTCGACGGTCGCCCGGTCTGCGTGTTCAGCCAGGACGTCACGGTCTTCGGCGGCAGCCTGGGCGAGGTGTACGGCGAGAAGATCGTCAAGGTGCTCGACTTCGCCCTGCGCAACGGCTGCCCGGTGATCGGGATCAACGAAGGGGGCGGCGCGCGTATCCAGGAAGGCGTGGTCAGTCTGGGGCTGTACGGCGAGATCTTCTACCGGAACGTCCAGGCCTCCGGCGTCATCCCGCAGATCTCGCTGATCATGGGGGCTGCCGCCGGCGGGCACGTCTATTCGCCGGCGCTCACCGACTTCATCGTGATGGTCGACAAGACGTCGCAGATGTTCATCACCGGGCCGGACGTGGTCAAGACCGTCACCGGCGAGGACGTGACCCTCGAGGAGCTAGGCGGGGCTCGTACCCACAACACGACCAGCGGGAACGCGCATTACCTCGGCGAGCGACGAGGACGACGCGATCAACTTTGTCAAGGCGTTGCTCTCCTACCTGCCGAGCAACAACCTGGACCCGGCGCCGATCTACGACACGGACGTGGCCGACGACGTGCACGAGGACGATGCGTTCCTCGACAGCTTCATCCCGGACTCCGCCAACCAGCCCTACGACATGCACCAGATCATCGAGCATCTGCTCGACGACGGAGAATTCCTGGAAATACAGGCACTATTCGCTCCGAACATCGTCGTGGGCTTCGGGCGAATAGAGGGCTTCGCGGTTGGCATGGTCGCCAACCAGCCAACCCAGTTCGCCGGCTGCCTCGACATCAACGCCTCCGAGAAGGCGGCGCGCTTCGTCCGGACCTGCGACGCGTTCAACGTCCCGGTCATCACGCTCGTCGACGTGCCCGGCTTCCTGCCCGGCACCGACCAGGAATGGAACGGCATCATCCGGCGCGGGGCCAAGCTCATCTACGCCTACGCTGAGGCCACCGTCCCCAAGATCACGATCGTGATTCGCAAGGCGTTCGGGGGCGCGTATGACGTCATGGGCTCCAAGCACCTCGGCGCTGACGTGAACGTCGCCTGGCCGACCGCCCAGATCGCGGTCATGGGGGCCCAGGGCGCGGTGAACATCCTGTACCGCAAGGAGCTGGCCAAGGCCGAGTCTCCGGAGCAGCGCCGGCACGAGCTGGTCACCCAGTATGAGGACACCCTCGTCAACCCCTACACGCCGCCGAACGTGGCTACGTGGATTCGGTCATCCCGCCGTCACGTACTCGCTCCTACGTGATCCGTTCACTGCGGATGCTGCGCAACAAGCGCGAGACCATGCCGCCGAAGAAGCACGGGAACATCCCGCTGTGACGAGCGACGACTCCCCCACTCCGCCGCCGCTCGCGCTGCGGATCGTCCGGGGCGAACCCACGCCGGAGGAGCTGGCCGCCTTGACCGCCATCGTCGGCGCCGCCGGCGAGCCGCACGCCGAGGCCGTCGCCACGTCGTGGCCCGAGGGTGCGCGGCCCGAGAGGGCGTGGGGCCGATGGAACGACCCCCGATACGGGCACCGCCGCTACTGGCCGGTGGGTCCCGACGGCTGGCGCACCGCCCGCTGAGGCCGAGAATGCACGGCGTCGTGAACGCAGCTCTACACTAGGTAACCCGCGACGATTCAGCCTTGCTGACATCCAGGAACATCCGGATGGGCAGGTCAGTCTTGCCTACGGCCTGGCGAGCATGGGCTAACGCTTGCGTTTCGATGCGCTGCCGCAGCGCAGGAATGTCGGCCGTCGTGAGGACCGCGACCGTCACGATGAGTCGCGTGTCGCCGGGATCACCGAGCACTCGGGCTTTCGCGGAGGACACGCCGTGGTAGGTGGTGATCTCGTCGCGTACTGCCGCGGCCAACGCCGCTGGTCGCAGCACCGTGCGGCCGGCATCGTGATCTCCTCTGATCACGATGTCATCGGCGCGGTCAGTGCTCGCTATCAAGACGTAGATCCAGCGCAGCATAAGCACCGCGATAAGGGCGCAGGCGACCGCGATGACCGGCCATAGCCAACTGCCATGTTCCCCTATGTAGCGAGACACTCGATTCGTGAACAGGGCCTTCTGCTGGAACTCCGTGCCGAAGCCCCCGAGGCTAGCGATCAAGCCGGCAACTCCGACGGCGAGCACCAGCAGGCCAAAGATAGCCAACACGACTCGGTTGGTTCGGTCGGCATGCATCAACGGCTCCGAGGTTTGACGCGCACCGACAGGCGGGGATGCCGTTGCATGCGCAAAGAATCCAGGCGAGTCTGGACGGCCGTTGTCACGGGAGCGGCTAAAGCTTGCGCGTGGGCCCTATCCCGCTCGACGGCGGTGGCGGTGACGGTGACTCGACGCGGCGATGCCGACGCCGAGGCGTCGCTGATGCCGTCGACATCGGTGGTGACCGCCTTGGCGACGACGGCTATGCCCTTCGTTGTAATGGCCGCGTCCGTAGCTGCATCGTCAGACTGCAAGCTGACACGGGTGATGCGACGCGGTTTGAGTTCCGCCAGCAGCAGTATCAACCCAACGACAATGAATGTGATCGACAGAACCTTGATTACGGTACTATCGAAATGCGTTCGCTCGGCCCACTGTTGCCAGCTCATCCAATCCACGATGAGGCTTTCGCCGTTGATCGCGTAGGCAATGACCTCAACGATGACGACAATGCATACCGCAAGAACCGCAAGGGCCAGGATGAACGCAAGGAACCGGTTCAGGATTCGCATATCGTCCTGCTATCTGACGCGGGGCGGGGGCGCGATAGTTGTGGCCAGGTCAGCGACGGTGATATCCAGCTCGGCGACGGTCAAGCCAGCCAATTCCTGAACGCGTTCTCGAACGTGCTGACGGACTTGCGCCGTGGTGTCTGGAACGGACGCTGGCCAACGAATGCTCAATTCGACGGAAAGAAACGCCGAATTGCCGTCGATCTCGGCTTTTGTCTTCGGCAGCGCCTCTAGATCGGTCGCGCGCAGCCCCAGACGGCCGCCGCCCGGTATGGCGCGGCCCATTACCCTCGTCGCTGCCGCACCGGCGTCAGGTATCTCTACCGCCGCGCAGGCCGCGATCTTCGCTACGACGTCATCGCGAACGACGATCGTGCCCAGTTCATTCCGACCCACTGACGGCAAGGAGCGGCCTCGCGACTCCACCGGCCCGGACACCATCGATCCACGTGGAAGGACGTCTGCCGGAGCAGTATCAGTCATCGCTCGCTCTCGGCTCGGCCGCGCAACATGGATAGGTCTAGATCACCGTCGAGCAGTTTGGCGATGACGTAGCCGATTGCGCCGAACAGGCCGACGATCAACATGTCACCGAAGTTTCCGAAGACTAATGCCAATCCAAGAATCAAACCGGTGATGGTGGCTAGCGATACACGGTTCATGAGAACTCACATCCCCATATCGGGCTCAAGAAGTGGGGGCAGCTGCGCGGGTGCACGTGAAGCAGTGGGTGGATCATTCGAGCTGGTGGCGTCGTGCCCCTCCGGCGCGGGGACGTCCGAGCCGGCTAGTACCGAGGCGTCGGTCCCTGCCGGCACGGCAACTGGCTGTTGTGCTGTCAGCGAAGGCGGATCGTCGATCTCGGCGATCACGGCCTCGATTCGTCGGTTACGCAGGGCTGGCGCGAGGGCCGATGTGATTTGCTCCAGCAGATCGCTGGCTGACACGCCCCACTTGGCTCGCACCGAAATCCGTACCGTGTCATCTCTCACCGCTACACCGGTCACGCGCCGACCGGGCAGATACGACGTGGCGTCGCCGAACCGCCCACCAGCCAGGTCGGATACGCCAGGGCACGCCCGCACTGCTGTGGCGAGAGCATCGACATCGATACCGTCAACAGTCGCAATATCTGGGTCGTCTGCTCCCTGAGCCGTCGTCATGTCACGCGCGACGGCTGTTCCTCACTCTCGGCGGCGGGTAGATGCACGTCATCTACCGCTACATTGACCTCGACGACCTCCAGACCGGTCATTCGCTCCACCGACTGCTTGACATTTCGTTGAATGCTCCGTCCGAGATCGGCGATGCTGGCGCCATACTCGATCACGATGTCCAGGTCGATGGCTGCCTGAGTCTCGCCTACCTCTACGCCTACGCCCTGCGCGACGTTGGGGCCGGAGCTACCTGGAATCCGCTCCCGAATCGCACCGAAGGCCCGGGTGGAGCCAGTGCCCATTGAATGGACCCCAGCGATCTCGCGGCAGGCCATGCCGGCGATCTTCTGTACGACTCCCTGGGCCACGCTGATCTTGCCCTCTTGGGTGCTGAGGCGGGTTTCCGTCGTGCGCGTTGCGGCGAGAGATTTCTCCTCGAGATTCGGCGTGCTCGGCGACGTCTCGCGAGACGCGGTGACGCTGGGTTGGGTCATGGTTGCTCCTCGAGCGATTCGGACGGGAGTGGTATATGCGCGACGATCTGGACGCTACTCGCATGCACCTTGTCACACATCTTCCCAAGCGGGAACTCGCCGCCAACTATTACGGCCGCTACTCAGCGGACGCGCGGGGTGCGGCGGCGCCACCTCTGCACGGACCGAGCCAGCGTGGCCAGCAGCCCGCGCGGCCAGGGCTTCGCGGGTACCGCGACGACGCGGGGTAGAGGCTCGTGCACGATGTCGTCCCACGCGTGGAGTCCGGCGGCGAACGTCGCCGGATCTCCGCCCCTATCGGGGTGATACGACCGGATGAAGGCACGGCGGGATGACCGGGCTCGCTCCTGCTCGCTCGTCACATCCGCGATTATCTCTCTCGACGCTCCGTCCGGACCACCCCCGGGGCCGGTTCACGCATCAGTCTTGCGAGGTGCGTTCGCCCCCCCGGCGGGTCGTTGTCATCGGCACTTGCTGGATCATCTCGCCGGCTGCGGAATCGCCAGCAGCTGCGGGGTGATCACCTGGAACATCAACGCGGCGCCCGGCTTGTAGTAGTGGACGCCATCCCAGCGGTAGGCGGTGTTGCTCGCGATGGCGGGATCGGTGCAGAACTGGGCCGGTGGATTGACCATGAACACTCGCTCTGGGTTCTTCGCGGCGGCAGCGCGGAGTAGCACGTTCAGGTGCTGGGTGCGCTGATCGTCGCCCCGTTCCGGCAGCGCAATCAGGCCGCCCCCGTCGATCGGCCGGTAGCAGGGAAGGCCGAGCAGCGCGACCTGGGCGCCGCCCCCGATGAGCAGGCTCACCGCCTGGTTGAGCTGCTGGGTGTAGTACGCATCCCACGCCGGCGATCCGAACGCCATCGTCGCGCCGTCCCCGACCTTCAGGTCGAACACGTCCCAGGCCCCGACCTCGACGAGGGCGATCTGCGGATGGCTGCGCGCCTCATTCGTTCGCCATTGGTCCGCCCACGTGCCGCAGGACGCGCCGAGGTCCCAGCTCGGGCCGCGCCGCGACGTGATCTTGCCGAGCAGGAAGCCACATCCTTCGACGGTCCCGTCGGTGAGCGTCAATGATCCGTCGAGGCCGGCGGGCTTGTTGAGCAGCAGGGTCATCCCTTGCGAGTCGCCGAAGACGGTTACTCGTATCGGACGGGCAAACGGCGCCGCCGACCGCGTAACCGGCGCACCCGGCGACGGAGAATGGGCCGACGGGCTAGCAGGCGGACCCGGGGTCACCGCCAGGGTTGGCCGAACGCTCAGATCGGTTGGGATGCCCGACGCGGTACCGGCGGTCGGGCGCGGTAACGCCACGACCTGGCCGACGATCAGCCCCAGCGCGGCGAGCGAGGCCATCAGGAAGGCCGGGCGGCCCAAGCGGCCTCGGCGAACTCGGCGCAGCCCGGACCGGACGTAGGCGACGAAACCCTGCGTCCGGATCGGCTGCTCGATGAACCGGTAGGACAGGTCGGCGAGCGCGACCGTCAACCCGACGCGCAGCACCATGAGCGGTAGGCCGTCCGAGGGGTAGTCCAGTCGCGGCCGGCTGAGCATGAATACCGGCCAGTGCCAGAGATAGATGGCATACGAGCGGACGCCGATCCAGCACAGCAGCGGCATTCCGAGCAGCCGCGCGGTCAGAGTGCCGCGCCGGCCGGCCGCCAGCACGATCGCGGCCGATCCCAGGGCAACGAGCAGGAATCCGCCTCGGTAGAGCTCCATCGCGAAGTAATTGGTGCGCGTGACGAAGTACCCCACGATCACGGCGCCGAGCAACGCGGCCACATCGAGCGGCCAGCTCGGGCTGTTGACGGTCAGCCCGAGCGGTGCCGGCCGGCGGTCGCGGCGGGCCGGTCGCCGCAGGACGGTCGCGAGAGCGAGCGCCGCCCCTACCAGCAATCCACTGGCGTGCGTGTCGCTGCCGTAGTAGGCCCGGCCCGGATCGGCGTAAGACGCGAACAACCAGGCCATCAGCGCGGCCGAGGCGACGATGCCGACAAGCGTGATCCGCAACGCTCGGCGCCGGCCGCCGGTCCTGAGGCACACGACGAGGACGAGAGGCCAGAGCAGATAGAACTGCTCCTCGACGGCGAGCGACCACAGATGCTGCAGTAGCGACGGTCGGCCCAGCTGCTCGAAGTACGACCGCTGCCAGATGATCTGCGTCCAGTTCGTGCTGTAGGTCAGCGCGGCGGCAACATCGCCCCGCAGCCGTCGCAACTCGTCCGGCGCCACCGCGGCGGTGACGAGAACGACCGTGGCCAGCATCGTGATGAGGGCCGGGAGCAGCCGCCGGGCCCGTCGTACGTAGAAGCGTCCGATGCGCACCCGGCCGCTGGTCGACCACTCGGTCGCCAGGATCGAGGTGATCAGGAACCCGGACAGCACGAAGAACACGTCCACGCCGAGGAATCCGCCCGGGAGCCACCCGGCGTTGAGGTGGTAGACGAGCACGGCGGTGACCGCCAAGGCCCGCAGCCCGTCGAGACCCGCGGCGTAGCGCAGGGTGCGGCCGCGGGTCGGAACCTGGTTATCGGCTTGCGGCGGCCTGGACTCCCCATGTCGCGGGTCGTCGCGGGCGGGGCGCCCGTGATAGCTCGGGGTGCTCCAGTCACCTGATCCGCTACCGTGCCAGACCTGCGGCGATCGGGGATCCTGCGCTGCGGGGGACGGCGCAGCCGCCCACCCACGGTCGGCGGGCCGAGCGTTGGCGTGCGCCGCCGGCATCGGCACATTGTCGCCTCGGCCGGATGCCGGAACGGGGCGGCGCGCCGATCTTGCTCGGCCCGAAGGATCCGCGGATCTAGCCGCCGATCGCGGACATCGGTCGCGCCGGCTGCAGGAAATCGGGCCGGTCGATGCCATGCCCGGGCAGCTTGGCCGCCATCGCGGCCTGCCACCGCTCGGCAATCGCGCCGTCCGAGCCGCCCCCGCGAAGCAGCGCGCGCAGATCGGTCTCGGTCCGAGCGAACAGGCAGTTGCGGATCTGCCCGTCGGCCGTCAGCCGGGTGCGATCGCAAGCGCCGCAGAACGGCCGGGTCACCGAGCCGATCACGCCGACCGTCGAGGAGCCCTCGTTGACGAACCACCGCTCGGCCGGAGCTGAGCCGCGTTCGCCGCCGTCGGGTTGCAAGCGGAACGCCGTGCCCAGGCGGGCGAGTATCTCCTCCGCGGTCACCATGCGCGTCCGGTCCCAGATATGCCCGGCATCCAACGGCATCTGCTCGATGAACCGGAGGTGGTAGCCGTGCTGCAGGCAGAATCGCAGCAGCGGCACGGCCTCGTCGTCGTTCACTTCCCGCAGCAAGACGGTGTTCACCTTCACCGGGGTGAGCCCGGCGCGCGCGGCCGCAGCCAGGCCCGCGAGCACGTCGGCGTGCCGGTCGCGATGGGTGATTCGCTTGAATCGCGCCGGGTCGAGGGTGTCGAGCGACACGTTGATGCGATCGAGTCCGGCCGCCACCAGGTCATTGGCGCGACGGGCCAGCCCGATCGCGTTCGTGGTCAGCGAGATGTCCGGCCGCGGCCGAAGCGCGGCGGTGGCCGCGATGATGCCGGCGAGCCCGGGGCGGAGCAGCGGCTCGCCGCCGGTGAACCGCACCTCCCGGATGCCGAGCTGCTCCACTCCGATCGAGATCAGTCGCACGATCTCGTCGTCGCGGAGCACATCGGCCGTGGGCAGCCAGTCCAGGCCCTCGGGCGGCATGCAGTAGGCGCAGCGCAGGTTGCACCGGTCGGTCAACGAGACGCGCAGGTCGGTGGCCACCCGCCCGTAGGCGTCGGCAAGAACGCGCGACGCGAGCGGGAGGGCAGTCACCAGTTCAGCCTAGGTGGTGTGCGCCGTCGCCGCTCGCTCGGTGCGGCATGCTGGACGGGTGAGCTACCCGGCCGATCCCGGTGAACTGGGTGCCGCGCTCGAGGCGGCTGGCTACCTGCCCGACGAAGGGCTGTCGACCGCGGCCTACCTCGCGCTGCGCATGCATCGCCCGCTCTTCCTCGAAGGGGACGCCGGCGTCGGTAAGACCGAGCCTCGCCCTCGCTCTCGCGCAGGTGCTGCAGGCCGAGCTGGTTCGACTGCAGTGCTACGAGGGAATCGACGCCACGCAGGCCCTCTATGACTGGGACTTCCCTCGGCAGGTTCTGCACCTGCGCGCCGCCGAGGCGGCCGGCGGGAGCGCCCTCGATCAGGCCGAGCTGGAGCGGTCGCTCTACGACCGCAGGTACCTCGTCGCCCGCCCGATCCTTCGGGCGATCGAGCACGCCCCGTCCGTCCTGCTCGTCGACGAGATCGACCGGGCCGACGACGAGTTCGAGGCCTTCCTGCTCGAGGTCTTGGCCGACAACGCGGTGACGATCCCCGAACTGGGCACGATCCGCGCGGCGACGCCGCCGCTGGTCGTGCTCACCTCGAACCGCACCCGGGAAGTGCACGACGCGCTCAAGCGGCGCTGCCTCTACCACTGGGTGCCGCATCCGGGCTTCGACCGTGAGGTGGCCATCCTCCGCCGGCGGCTCCCCGACATCACCGAGCGGCTGGCTCGCGACGTCGCCGCGGCGACCAAACGACTCCGGGAGGCCGATCTCCTGAAACCGCCCGGCGTCGCCGAGTCCATCGACTGGGCCGAGGCCCTCCATCTGCTGGGCGCACGTG
Organism: uncultured Actinomycetota bacterium; assembly: GCA_963779485.1. Taxonomy (GTDB): domain Bacteria; phylum Actinomycetota; class Actinomycetes; order Mycobacteriales; family Jatrophihabitantaceae; genus CAVVJA01. Next base: position 64,745 of record CAVZYJ010000023.1, read on the forward strand.
CGCTCGACCCGGAACGGGCCGCGGCCACGCTCGGTGCCGTGCTCAAGTACCAGGAAGACGCGGTGCGGGCGCGCAACACCGTGCTGGCCGAATTGCTCAGATGACCGAGCGGCGGCGGGACGTGGCCGAGATCGTGCTCGGCTTTGCCCGCACGCTGCGGCACGCCGGCGTGCCCGCCTCGCCGGACCGGGTGCAGGCCATGGTGGCCGCCCTCGGGCACCTCGACGTGCTCGACCCGTCGCAGGTGTTCTGGGCCGGGCGGCTCACGCTGTGCGCCGACCCGGCCGACCTCGACCGGTACGACGCGGCCTTCGCGGCGTATTTCGGCGGCCAACTGCCCCGGTCGGTTCCGCGAGCTGCGGCAGTGCAGCAGGTCCTCGTGGCGTCGCTGGACCCGCAGTCCCCGGACGGCGCCGAGGACGCCGGCGACGACGCGGACGGGCCACCGTACGCCGTGCACGCCAGCCGGCAGGAGGTGCTGCGGCACCGTGACGTGGCCGAGCTGACCCCGGCCGAGCGGGACGAGCTGGCCCGGTTCTTCGCCCTGCTCACCCCCCGCGTCGCGCCGCGAGTCACCCGGCGATACGTCGCGGCCACGCGCGGCGTCGTCGATCTGGAGCGCACCGTGCGCCGCATGCTGGCGCAGGGCGGTGAGCCGAGCCGGCTGGCCCGGACGGCACCGGCGCAGCAAGCCACGGCGGCTGGTCCTGCTCATCGACGTCAGCGGGTCCATGGCGCCCTACGCCGACGCGCTGCTGCGCTTCGCCCACGCGGCAGTGCGGGTGGCGCCGTTCAACACCGAGGTCTACACGCTCGGCACCCGGCTGACCCGGGTCACCCGGGAATTGCGGCGTGCGCGACCCCGACCGCGCGCTGGCCGGCGCCGGCCGGGCGATCCCGGACTGGAGCGGCGGTACCCGGCTCGGGGACGGGCTGCAGGCCTTCCTGGACCGCTGGGGCCAGCGCGGCGTCGCCCGCGGGGCGGTCGTCGTGGTGTGCTCCGACGGCTGGGAGCGAGGCGATCCAGCCCTGCTGGGCGAACAGACTCGGGCGGCTGTCCCGGCTGTCGCATACCGTGGTCTGGGTGAACCCGCACATGGGCAAGGACGGCTTCACACCGGCGACCGGAGGTATGCGCGCCGCGCTGCCCCACATCTCCCGGCTCGTCGCCGGACATAGCTTCGCCGCCCTGCAGGAGCTGGCCGAGGTGATCGCCCATGCGTGACGTGATCGACGAGCTCCTGCCCTGGTGGGCCGCCGGCGGCACCGTGGGCATGGGGACGGTCGTCGAGACGTGGAAGTCCGCACCCCGCCAGCCGGGAGCGGCCATGCTCGTCGGCCCGGACGGAACGGCCGTCGGCAGCGTGTCCGGCGGTTGCGTCGAAGGCGCGGTCTTCGAGCTGGCTACCGCGGTGCGAGCGGGCGCCCAGCCGGTCCTGCAGCGCTACGGCGTCAGCGACGACGACGCGTTCGCCGTCGGGCTGACCTGCGGCGGCATCATCGACGTGTTCGTCGAGCCGATCAACCGCAGCACGTTCCCGGATCTGGACGAGATCGCGGACGACATTCGCGCCGGCCGGCCGGTTGCCGTCGCGACCGTGGTCGCCGGAGCCGATCGCCTCGGGGGCCACCTGGTGGTCCGGCCGGACTCCGTGTCGGGCCACCTGGGCTCGTCCCGGCTCGACGCCGCCGTCCGGGACGACGCCCGCGGACTGCTCGAGCAGGGTCGCACCGCGGTCGTGCACTACGGGGCCGACGGCGAACGTCGACTCGACGACATCAGCGTGTTCGTCTCCTCCTATGCGCCCCGCCCGCGAATGATCGTCTTTGGCGCGATCGACTTCGCAGCTGCGGTCGCTCGCGTCGGGTCGTTCCTCGGCTACCGGGTCACGGTGTGCGACGCCCGGCCGACGTTCGCGACGGCGCGCCGCTTCCCGGACGCCGACGAGGTGGTGGTCGAGTGGCCGCACCGCTACCTCGCCGCTGACCGACGGTCGACGAGCGGACGGTCATCACCGTGCTTACCCACGATCCGAAGTTCGACGTGCCGCTGCTCGAGGTCGCACTCCGATTGCCGGTCGCCTACGTCGGTGCGATGGGCTCCCGACGCACGAACGACGATCGGCTGCGCAAGCTGCGCGAGCTCGGACTGACCGATGCAGGAGCTGGCCCGGCTGCACGCCCCGATCGGGCTCGATCTCGGCGCGCGAACCCCCGAGGAAACGGCCGTGTCCATTGCCGCTGAGCTGATCGGGCAGCGGTGGGGCGGCACCGGCCGCGCGCTGCGCCTCGCCGACGGACCGATTCACCGCGACCGCGTCGCGGAGGTTCCTGCACCCCTCTGACCAGAGGTGACGTCCACGGTCGTGATCTTGGACCGCTGCCTCGCCGACCGGTTCGGTTCCTCTTGCGCTCAGACGAACCAGGGACTTGTCTGTAGTGCAGGACACAACTATCGGTCAGGAGGCTCGATGACCCAGCTGCGCGTGACCGTCGACGAAGTCGTCTACGAGGACGACGTCGAGCCTCGGCTGCTACTGATCCACTACCTGCGCGAACGGTTGGGCAAGGTGGGCACCGTCGTTGGCTGCGATACCAGCAACTGCGGCGCGTGCACGGTCCTGCTGGACGGTCGCAGCGTGAAGAGCTGTTCGATGCTGGCCGTCCAGGCCGATGGACGCACGGTGACGACCATCGAAGGCCTCGCCGGCGAGAACGGCGAGCTGCACCCGGTCCAACGGGCGTTTCACGAACACCACGCGCTGCAATGTGGATTTTGCACGCCCGGCATGATCATGGCCGCCTGCGATCTGCTCAGCGAGAACCCCCACCCGTCCGAAGCGGAGATTCGCGAGGGAATCGAGGGGAATCTCTGTCGGTGTACCGGGTACCAGAACATCGTTGCGGCCGTGCAGGCCGTCGCCGAGCAAACAGCTGACACGTCAGAGCGCGCCGCGGCGGTGGCCGGATGACCACCCTCGAGGAACGTCCCGCGATCACCGAGATCGGCCAGCCGCGCCGCCGCAAGGAGGACGCGCACTTCATCACCGGCCGGACGGTCTGGACCGACAACATCACCTTGCCCGGCCTGCTGCACCTCGCCATCCTCCGCAGCCCCATGGCGCACGCGAAGATCACCTCGATCGATCCGGCGGCGGCCCGGCAACGTCCTGGAGTCCTCGCGGTCTTCACCGGCCGGGACTTCGCCGAAACCCAGGGCAGCATTCCGTGCGCCTGGCCGGTGACGGCCGACATCGTCAATCCCGGCCACCCGAGCATCGCCGTCGACCAGGTGAACCACGTCGGGGAGGCCGTGGCCATCGTCGTGGCCCGCGACAAGTACGCGGCGGAGGACGCGCTCGAAGCCATCGAGGTCGACTACGAGCCGCTGCCGGTCGTCCTCGACATGGAGGCGGCGCTGGCCGACGGGGCCCCGCTGGTCCACCCGAACACGGAGTCGAATCGCTCCTTCACCTGGGCCTTCGAGTCAGGAGCGGCCGGCACCGGCCAGCCGATCGACGACGTGCTGCAGGCTGCCGAGGTCACGGTTAAGCGCCGGTTCATCCAGCAGCGGCTCATCCCCGCCTTCATGGAGCCGCGTTCGACCGTCGCCCAGCCGGATGGCGACGGCATCACGCTGTGGTCATCGACGCAGGTACCGCACGTCCTGCGGACGTTGGGCGCCCTGTCGCTGGGCATCCCCGAGCAGAAGATGCGGGTCATCGCGCCGGATGTCGGCGGCGGGTTCGGCGGCAAGCTGCAGATCACGCCGGAGGAGTTCATCTGCACTTTGGTCGCCCGCAAGCTGGGCAAGCCGGTGAAGTACACCGAGTCGCGATCCGAGTCGCTCATGAGCGGCCACCACGGCCGGGACCAGATCCAAGACATCACGCTGACCGCCCGTCGGGACGGCACATTCACCGGCCTGGACGTGCACATCCTCTCCAACATGGGGGCCTACCTGCGGCTGATCACGCCGGGCATCCCGCTTCTCGGCGCGTTCATGTTCAACGGCAGTTACAAGTTCGACGCCTACCGGTTCGTGTGCGACGGCGTATTCACGACCAAGACGCCGACCGACGCCTACCGCGGAGCGGGCCGGCCCGAGGCGACCTTCGCCATCGAGCGCATCGTCGACGAGATGGCGGTCGAGCTGGGCATGGACCCCATGGAGCTGCGCCGCAAGAACTGGATCAACCACGACGACTTCCCGTTTACGACGATCACCGGCATCACCTACGACAGCGGCAACTACGAGGAAGCGACGGACAAAGCGCTCGAGCTCATGGGGTGGGACGACCTGCGCCGCGAGCAGGCCGATCGAATCGCACGAGGAGACCCGGTCCGGCTCGGCCTGGGCATCTCGACCTATACCGAGTTGTGCGGCTGGGCGCCGTCCCGACTGCTCGGCGTGCTGGCGTACGCCGGGGGCGGGTGGGACCACGCCTCGGTCCGAGTCCTGCCGACCGGCAAGGTCGAGGTCGTCACCGGAACCAGCCCGCACGGTCAGGGGCATGAGACGGCGTGGAGCCAGATCGTCGCCGACCGGCTCGGCGTGCCGTTCGAGGACATCGAGATCCTGCACGGCGACACACGAACCTCGCCCCGCGGCTGGGACACCTACGGCTCCCGGTCGGTGGCTGTAGGGGCCGTTGCGGTGTCGAACGCGGCCCTGCGAGTGGTCGACAAGGCCAAGCGGCTCGCCGCGCACATGCTCGAAGCGAGCGAGGACGACGTCGAGTTCGCCAACGGCACGTTCAGCGTCAAGGGCGCCCCTGGCACCGGCAAGACCATCCAGGACCTCGCCTTCGCGGCGTTCGCGGCGCACGACATGCCCGATGGCGTCGAGCCCAACCTCGACGCCGACGCAACGTTCGACCCGGTCGCCCTGTCGTTCCCGCACGGCACGCACCTGTGCGCGGTCGAGGTCGACACCGAGACCGGCCGGGTGACGATTCGCAAGTACGTCTGCGTCGACGACGTCGGCGAGGTGATCAACCCGATGATCGTGGAGGGTCAGATCCACGGCGGGCTGGCGCAGGGCATCTCCCAGGCGTTGTTCGAGGAGGCGGTCTACGACGCCGACGGCAACCTGACCACCGGCTCGTTCGTCGACTACCTGCTGCCCTCGGCGGCCGATCTCCCGGCCTTCGTCACCGATCGGACGGTGAGTCCCTCGACCACGAATCCGCTCGGGGTCAAGGGGGTAGGTGAGACGGGGACCATCGCGTCCACGCCGGCGGTGGTGAACGCCGTCGTCGACGCCCTGCGCCCGTTCGGCGTCGGCGACATCCAGATGCCGTGCACGCCGGAACGGATCTGGCGGGCGGTCAGCCAGGGCCAGGAGAAATCCGACCGAGCGGCCGCGGGCACGATCGCGTACGGCGGCGCGAGCACGAGCAGCTCGGACGGCAGCGAGGGAGAGCAGGGATGATCCCGTCAGCCTTCGACTACGTGCGACCTTCTTCGGTGGAAGACGCGGTATCCGCGCTCGGTGCGGCCGGCGACGACGGCAAGGTGCTCGCCGGCGGGCAGTCGCTGATCCCGATCCTGCGGTTGCGGCTGTCCTCTCCGGAATTGCTGGTCGACCTCGGTGGCATCGAGGAACTGCGCGGTGTTCGCGATGACGGCGACGCGATCGTCGTGGGCGCCATGACCACGCACGACGAGGTGATCAAGAATCCGCTGGTCAATACGCACGCGCCGTTGCTGGCACAGGCAACGGCCACCGTCGGCGATCGTCAGGTGCGGCATCTCGGGACGTTCGGGGGATCCGTCGCCCACGCCGATCCGGCCGGCGACCTGCCGTCGGTCGCGTTGACCCTCGACGCCGAGATGGTCGTCCACGGGCCGTCCGGCGTGCGCCGGGTGCCGGCGGCCGAGTTCTTCCAGGACTACCTGACGACGGCCCTGGCACCGGGCGACATTCTCACCGCGATTCGGATCCCCAAGCTCGGCGAGGGTTGGGGGGTGCACTACGAGAAGTTCAACCGGGTCGCCCAGGCCTGGTCCGTGGTCGCAGTCGCGGCCGCCGTCAAGCGCTCGAACGGGACGATCGCCGAGGCTCGGGTCGGACTGGCCAACATGGGCAGCACCCCGCTGCGAGCTGCCGGAGTCGAGCAGGCGCTGGCCGGTAGCGCGGCCACCGCCGACAGCGTGCGCGCCGCGAGTGAGCGGGCCGCGGACGGCACGAGGCCACCGAGTGATCTGTCCGGGCAGGCCGACTACCGGGTGCACCTCGCGCGCGTGCTGACCCGCCGGGCGGTCACCGCGGCCTCCGGGATCTGAGGCCACGTGGAGCTGCAGCACTCGTTTTCCGTTCCGGTCGGCGTCGACCAGGCCTGGGCCGTGCTGCTCGACATCGAGCGCGTCGCGCCGTGTATGCCCGGGGCGGCACTCGACACCGTCGACGGCGATCAGTTCACCGGCTCGGTCAAGGTCCGGCTCGGCCCGATCGGCCTGACCTACAAGGGCAAGGCGAGCTTCGTCGAGAAAGACGAGGCCGCGCATCGCGCCGTCATCGACGCCCAGGGCAAGGACGCCCGCGGCAACGGCACCGCGGCGGCCAAGGTCACCGCGACGCTGCACCCGCAAGGCGCCGGCACGCTCGTCGAAGTGAGCACCGAACTGGCGATCACCGGCAAGCCGGCCCAGTTCGGCCGCGGGGTCATGGCGGACGTCGGTAACAAGCTCATCGGCCAGTTCGCCGATTGTCTGGCCGGGAAGTTGGCCGGGGTCGACAAGCCGGCGGCCGAGCCGGTCGCGGCGGCGCCGGATTCCGCCGAGCCACCGGACGCCGGCGCCGCGGTCAGCACCGCGGGCGAATCAGCTGCTTCGGCCGAGGAGGTCGAGCCCATCGACCTGATGGCCTCCGCGGGGCCGGCGGTGCTCAAGCGCCTGGCGCCGGCAGCGCTCCTGCTCGGGCTGCTTGTTGTGATCGTCATCCTTCGGCGGCGGCGCGGCTGAGGCGCCACCGCAATCGGGGAACACTTGGCCGCTCGGCGCTTCTTTCCGTCCCAGATCAGCGGGGCGAGCGCTTACGGCAGCTCGAAGGGCGGCGGCACGTCGTCGTAGACGTGGCCGCATTCACACAGTTCGGTCTGATCCGGCGGTAGCTGCTCGATCGTCGCCTCGAGCAAGGTCCGCAGACGGGGCAGATTCGCCGCGAACTGCTCCAGCACCTGCGCGTGGGTGACGCCCGAACCGGCCTCCACGCCGGCATCGAGATCCGTCACCAGGGTCAGCGTCGTGTAGCACAGCGCCAGCTCCCGGGCGAGTCCGGCCTCCGGCATCCCGGTCATGCCGATGATCGAGCCCCCGACCTGTTGAAACTCCTGCGACTCGGCCCGCGTCGAGAACCGCGGGCCGTTCACCACGACGAGGGTGCCATCTGCGGCGGCCGGCAGACCGGTCGCGCCGGCGGCGGCGAGCGCGCAGGCTCGGCCGACCGGGCAGTAGGGATCGGCGAACGCGACGTGGGAAACGCCGATCTCGCCGTCCATGTAGGTCTGCGCGCGCCCCCACGTCCGGTCCAGGATCTGGTCGGGGATCACCAGGGAACCGGGCGGCAGGTCGGACCGCAGCGAGCCCACTGCCGATAGGGCCACGATCTGGCGGACGCCGGCCGAGCGCAGCGCCCACAGGTTGGCGCGATACGGCACGAGCTGCGGGGCGAAGCGATGCCCGACGCCGTGCCGCGGCACGAACGCCACCCGGCGGCGGCCCAGCCTTCCGACCGTCAGGTCGCCGCTCGGCGGTCCGAACGGGGTGTCGACGCCGACCGAGCTCGCCTCGTCGAGCAGCGAGTAGAAGCCGGACCCCCCGATGACGCCGACCTCGGCCGTCGGCATGGCGTCGTTGCGCACTCGGATGACGCTAGCGTCTCTAGCGAACCGCTTACGGCATGGTGGGTTGCCGGCACGCCCTCAATGAGTTCATGATGGAGGGTGGACCGGAGCGCGGGACCCCCCGACCCTCGCTCCGGTTCTCTCGTCTCCTGATCAAACCTTGACGTTGCGCGCGCCGGGCGTTGACATCTCTGGCGGACTGTTGGCGATGCCAACCACCGACCGGCAAAGGAGCAGTCGAGCCCCATGTGGAACAAGATCGCAATCGCCGCGGGCGCCGGTGCCGTCCTCATTGGCGGCGGCGCGGCCGCCGTCGCCGCCGCTGATACATCGGGCAGCGGAACGTCCGCCAGCCCGAGCGCGAGCCCGAGCTGCATCGGCCAGCACGCCGGCGAAGGCGGGACGGCATGAGCGCGGAGCCCGCCTCGGCGGCCTGCTGGGTCGCTTCGAGCACGCGGAGTGGGTGAGCAAGGACGGCACGGCGAACGTGACGCACGATGCGGTCCGCGGCACCGTCAGCTCGGTCAGCGCCACCTCGATCTCGGTCAAGGCCTCGGACGGCTACAGCCTGACCTTCACCGTGAATGCGGACACCAAGGTGCGGGTGCGCGACACGTCAAGTACCGGCAAGAAGGTCGGGAAGGCGGGCACGATCAGCAACGTCAAAGCCGGCGACAACGTGCTCGTCAGCGGCGTGAAGAGCGGCTCGACGGTCACCGCCAAGCACGTCCTCGACGGGCTTACTCGCTAGCCAACATCGGGGCTGCGGCGAGGGCTCGGTCCTCCCACCAGGCCAATTCCTCGTCGTAGCCCCCGAGCGCCTTCTCCCACCCGAACTGCACCAAGCCACCGAGCAGAGACAGGGCTAGTTGGCGGTCCCACCATTCCTCGGTGGCAATGCCGCTCTCCTCTAGCGCGCGCCGGTAGGTTGCGATCGCCTCCTCCTTGGCCTGCGGCAGCCGCCGGCAGTTGATCGCGAGATACCAGGCCAGATCGGTGAGTGCCGGCCCACGGCCGGGCATCTCCCAATCCAGCAGGATCGTGCGGCCCTCGGGGTCGGTACCCAGGTTGTCGAGCTTCCAGTTGCCCATGACCAGGGTCTGCGGCGTCGTCTCGAGCGCTTGAACGAGCGGCCCCGGATCGAGCGCCAGCGGCATGACGACAGCCGCCGCCCGCGGGGCCACCTCAGCCAGCCGGGGCCAACCCACCGCGATCAATCGCGGCACCCGCGCCTGGCCTCCGATCGCGGACTCGGCCTGAGCCGTCCAGGGCGAGAGCTCGAGATACCGGTGCATGGTCGGCACGATCTCGAGCTCCGGGCCGCCGTCCCAGAAACAAGCGTGCAGCGCCGCCATGTGGGTCAGGAACGTCTTGTGCTGGTGGAGCGGCACCGGACTGTCGTCGACCGGGACCAGGTAGGCAGTGACATCCGGCATGAGCAGGGCCGCGCCGCGCCCGTCGTCGTCCACGGCCATCGCCGTCACCGACTGGTTGATGCACGCCGGGAGCCGCTGGAGCAGCCCCCGGCGCCACATCGCTAACGGCGGTCCACCGATGACGCCTGACGCGCGCATCGTCCAGTCTTCGGCGAGCCGGCACCGTTTGAGCACGTACGGGCGCCCGTCGATGGTCAGACGCTCGAGCTGGGCGCCCGACTTGCCCGCGGCGTCGCTCATCGGGGTCCGCTCTGTTACCAAGCTCAGCATGTCGTCGACCGACCCGTAAACCGCCGAAGATGCCTCCATCGCGACAGTTTGTCACCCGGGGGCCGATGCTGAGCCTGGCAAGATGGGTCGCATGCACCGCAAGCACTACGAGCCTGAGCACCTCACGTTCGCCGAGGCGGTCCGGGCGTTCATCGACAAGGAGATGGTGCCGAACTTCCTCGAGTGGGAGCAGCACGGGTTGGTCCCGCGCGAGCTCTTCCAAATCGCCGGCCGGAATGGCTTTCTCGGCATGGCGGTTCCTGAGAAGTACGGCGGCGGCGGCGTCACCGACTTCCGGTTCAACCAGGCATTGAACGAGCAGATGGCGCTCGCCGGGGTGACCGGCGCCGGCCTCGGCATCACGCTGCACAACGACACGTGCCTGCCCTATTTCCTCGGCTACGCCACGGACCAGCAACGCCGGCGATGGCTGCCCGGAATCGCGTCCGGCGAACTGATCACTGCCGTCGCCATGACCGAACCCGGCGCCGGCTCCGACCTGTCCGGGATTCGTACCAGCGCAGTGCGCGACGGCGGCGAGTATGTCGTAAACGGCGCCAAGACCTTCATCACGAACGGCGTCAACGCCGACCTCGTGATCACCGCCGTGCGTACTGGCCCGGATCCGCACCGCGGGTTGTCGTTGGTGATTCTCGAACGCGGCATGCCCGGCTTCGAGCGGGGCCGCAATCTGCAGAAGGTCGGCATGCACTCGCAAGACACCGCCGAGCTGTCGTTCAGCGACGTGCGCGTCCCGCTCGCCAACCTGCTGGGCGAGGAGAACCGCGGTTTCTTCCAGCTCGTCGCCAAGCTGCCTCAGGAGCGGATGTCGATCGCGGTCGCCGGGGTGGCCGAGGCTCGCGCCTCGTTCGAGAACACGTTGCGCTATGTCCAGGAGCGTCGCGCGTTCGGTCAAGCCGTCGGATCGTTCCAGAACTCTCGATTCGTCCTGGCTGAGATCGCGACCGAGATCGACGTGGCCCAGACCTTCATCGACCGGTGCGTCGACGACCTCAACGCCGGCGACCTCTCGCCGGAGGACGCGGCCAAGGCCAAGTGGTGGGCGACCGAACTGCAGGGCCGCGTCGTCGACCGATGCGTGCAGCTGCACGGCGGCTACGGCTACATGCTCGAATACCCCATTGCCCGCGCGTTCACCGACGCTCGCGTGACCCGCATCTACGGCGGGACCACAGAGATCATGAAGGACGTCATCGGCAAGTCATTGGGCCTGTGAACCGGGGCCAGCGGGAACCTCGACCAATCCGTTTCGTGCTGGCCTCCGCTTCCCCGGCCCGGCTGGGAACGCTGCGGGCGGCGGGCGTGGAGCCCGAGGTAATCGTCAGCTCGATCGACGAATCCGCGTACGACGAGCTTCAGGTGAGCGCCCAGGTCCGGTGCCTCGCCGAGCACAAGGCGCGGGACGTCGCGGGGGGCGTCGAGGGCGACGCGCTGGTGCTCGGCTGCGACTCGTTGCTGGAATTCGATGGCGTCGGATACGGCAAGCCGCTCACCACCGAGCGAGCAGTCGCCGGATGGCGCCGGCTACGGGGTCAGCGCGGGGCGCTGCACACCGGCCACGCGCTGGTCCAGGTTGCGGCGGGCCAGGTGGTCGGCGACATTGCCGATGTCGGCGTGACGACCGTCGAGTTCGCCGATCTGACCGATGACGAGATCGCGGCCTACGTCGCGACCGGCGAGCCGCTCAACGTGGCCGGCGGATTCACCATCGACGGCCGAGGCGGCTGGTACGTCCGGACAGTAGAAGGCGACCATCACAACGTGGTCGGGCTGTCGTTGCCGCTGCTCCGCCGGCTGCTGGCCGACCTGGGCTTCACCGTCGCCGACTTGCCCCGGTGGAACGCGACAATGGTGCCGTAGCGTCCCCGGGATGAGCGAGGTGCGTCGGGGCAGCGTGCTGCAGTCCGGTCACCGCATCTGCTTCGTCGACGCCGGTCCGATCGACGGTGAGCCGATCGTGCTGCTGCACGGCCTGATGTCCGACAGTTCGACCTGGGAACCGGCGATCGGTCCACTCGCCGCCCATGGCCTGCGGGTCATCGCGCCCGACCTGCTCGGCCACGGGCAATCGGACAAGCCTCAGGTGCGTTACTCGTTGGACTTCTTCGCCGCCAGCGTGAGCGAGCTGCTGACCGCGCTGGGGATCTCGGCGGCCACGGTGGCCGGTCATTCGCTCGGTGGCGCGATCGCGGTCTACTTCGGCCGCTACCATCGGCCCCAGCTCCGCGGGCTGGTCCTGGTGTCGAGCGGCGGCCTCGGCCGGGAGGTGCACCTGATCCTGCGCGTGGCAACCGTCCCCGGTGCGCGGCACGTCGTTCGAGCGATGATCAACGAGCGGACCGCTCCCGTCTACCGAGCCCCGCGCCTGCATCGCTCGCTGCGGCTGCGGCCCGAGGCCGTCGTCAATCTGACCCGGATGGGCCGCGCGCTGCTCTACCCCGACGGCCGGTCAGCGTTCTTCACCGCGGCCAGATCAGTCATGTATCCGTTCGGCCAACGCGGATCGATGCTGGACATGGGCTTTCTCACGCCGGAGGTTCCGACGCTCATCGTGTGGTCGGAGCAGGACCCGATCATCCCGGTCAGCCACGCGTACGCGGCCCATCATCAGTTGCCCGGCAGCACTCTCGCCCTGCTCCCCGGGTCCAGCCACGAGCCGCATCGTCGGCACGCCCAGCGCTTCGCCGACGTCGTGGCCACGTTCATCCACGAGATCGGAGTCAGCGCACCGGGCGAGACACCGGGCGGTTGACAGCCGCCAACCGGCTGGCCCGCCATCGCTCATAGCCGTCGAGCGAGGGCCGCGAGTCGGCCCGGCGGAGTGACGCGAGCAGGGCCGCCACCTCCTCGGCCGTGGCCTGCCCGCGCACGACGACCAGGCCATCGGCGCTCGCTGGTGCGGTCACGTCGGCGGAATCCCGTGCCGCTTCGGAACGCGGTCGCGGGTCTTGCCGACCAGGACCCGAAATCGCTGCACGATCTCGGCCCGGAGCTCACTCGGAGAGATCACCGCGTCGATAACGAGATCGGCGGCCAGGCGCATCAAGTCCACGTCCTGCTCGTACTCGACGCGTCGGTCGACGACGAACGCGTCGCGCTCGTCCGGATCGGCGATCTCGGCGATCTTTCCCGCATAGACGGCGTTGACCGCGGCCTGCGGACCCATGACGGCGATCTTGGCCGTGGGCAGCGCGATGCAGGCGTCGGGCAGGAAGCCGGGGCCGGCCATCGCGTAGAGCCCGGCGCCGTAGGCCTTGCGCAGGATGACCGAGAGCTGCGGCACGGTCGCCTCGGCTACCGCGGTGATCATCTTGGCGCCGTGCCGGATTATTCCCTGCCGCTCCACGGCGCTGCCGATCATGAACCCGGGAACGTCCGCCAGGTAGAGCAGCGGCAGGTTGAACGCGTCGCACAGCCAGATGAACCGGGCCGCCTTGTCGGCGGAGTCCACGAACAGCACCCCACCGCGGACCGCGCTGTTGTTGGCGAGGATCCCGACCGGGCGCCCGTCGATCCGCGCGAACCCGGTGACAAGCTCCGCGGCGAAGAGCGGCTTGACCTCGAAGAACGACTCCGCGTCGACCAGCCCGTCGATGATCGCGTGCACGTCGAACGGCACGGACTCGTCCGGCGGCACCGCATCGTCGGCCAGCTCGACGGCGACCGGCTCGGCCGCGCTCTCCGGCGGCTGCTCCCGCCAGCACGTCGGCAGGTAGGAGAAGAAGAGCCTGGCCTGCTCGATGGCGTCCTCGTCGTCGACGGCCAGGTTGTCGCCGCAGCCGGACACCGTGGCGTGCATCCGGGCTCCGCCCATCTCCTCGAGGCTCACGGTCTCTCCGACAACCATCTCGGCCATCCGGGGTGAGCCGAGATACATCGACGCGTTGCCCTCGACCATGATCACGACGTCGCAGAAGCTCGGGATATAGGCACCGCCAGCCGCCGACGGGCCGAACAGGCAGCAGATCTGCGGCACCTTGCCCGACAGCATCACCTGGTTGTGGAAGATCCGGCCAGCCCCGCGGCGCCCCGGGAACAACGCGACCTGGTCGGTGATCCGGGCGCCCGCGGAGTCGATCAGCCAGAAGACCGGCAGTTCGTCCACAAGTGCCCGCTCGGTAACCCGGATGATCTTCTCCACCGTCCGGGCGCCCCAGGAGCCGGCCTTGACCGTGGGGTCGTTCGCGACCACGAGCACGGGTCGACCGTCGACGAGGCCCTGGCCGGTGACCACACCATCCGCGGGCAGCCCCGCGGCCTGGGCATTGGCAAGCTGCCCGTCCTCCACGAACGTCCCAGCGTCGAGCAGCAACGCGATGCGGTCGCGGACGTAGAGCTTGCCCTGGCCGGCAAGTTTCTCGGCCGCGCGCGGCGAGGGCCGGAGCGTGGCCGCACGCGCCGCCTCGATCCGGGACGAAAATGTGCCTCCGGCACGCATTTCGGTCCCCGATCCGGAGGGAGGGATGGCGGTCACGACACCGGCAGGCCCAGACCGCGAGCGATCAGCATGCGTTGGACCTCCGAGGTGCCCTCACCGATCTCCAGGACCTTGGCGTCCCGGTAGAAGCGCGCCACCGGATACTCCTCCATGAACCCGTAGCCGCCGAAGACCTGGGTGGCGGTCCGGGTCGCCGCAACCGCCGCCTCGGACGAGAACAGCTTGGCCTTCGCCGCGGCCTGCTTCACCTCGGCGCCCGGCCGCCCGGCATCCTTCAGCCAGGCGGCCTTGTAGGTCAGCAACCGCGCCGCATCGAGGGCCACGGCGAGGTCGCTGATCGCGAACGCCACTGCCTGGCGGGAGCCGATCGGCGCGCCGAACGTGTGCCTCGTGGTGGCGTAGCTCAGGGACTCGTCCAGACAGGCCTGGGCCAATCCGACCGCGAGCGCGGAGATCGCGATCCGGCCGTCGTCCAAGATCGCCAGGAACTGCTGGAACCCGCGGCCGCGCGAGCCCAGCAGATTGGCCTCGGGCACCCGGCAGTCGTCGAAGCTCAGGCCGTGGGTGTCCGAGCTGTGCCAGCCGAGCTTGTCGTAGGCCGGGGCAACGGTGAACCCCGGCGTGCCGGATGGCACCAGCAGCGTCGAGATCTCGTCCGGACCGGTCCGCGCGGTGACGGAGACGACGGACGTCATGGCCGTTCCGGAGTTGGTGATGAACGCCTTCGCCCCGTTGATCACCCACTCGCCGTTGACCAGCTGGGCCCGGGTGCGGGTGGCGCCGGCGTCCGATCCCGATTCGGGTTCGGTCAGCCCGAACGCGGCAATCGCCCGGCCGGCGACGAGATCGGGCAGGAAGCGCTCCTTCTGGGCCTCGGTCCCGAAGGTCAGGATCGGATTGATGCCCAGGCCGACGCCCGCCTCGAGCGTGATGCCGATCGACTGGTCGACGCGACCCAGCTCCTCGATCGCGACGCACAGCGAGGTGAAGTCGCCACCGGAGCCGCCGTACTGCTCGGGCGCGATGAGGCCGAACAGCCCGAGCTCGCCCATCTTGCCGATCAGCTCGACCGGGAAGCGGTGGGCGCGATCCCACTCCGCTACGTGCGGCGCGATCTCGGCCTCGGCGAAGTCCCGCACCACCTTCCGGAACAGCTCATGATCCTCGGACAGCTCGAACATGACTCGTCCTCCCCGGTGGCCCGGTTCCGCCTAGACGCGTGCTTGACGTTTACGTTAACGTTAAGCAAGATTAGCACCGTGACCACGTCAGCGGAAGCGAAACCCGACCGCACCTGGACGGTCGGTGAGCTCGCCGAGGACCTCGGCGTCACGACCCGCACCCTGCGGTTCTACGAGGCCGAGGGCTTGCTCAGTCCGCGACGGGTCGGCACGAGCCGGATCTACAGCCCACGCGACCGGGCCCGGCTGCGGTTGATCTTGCGTGGCAAGCGGTTCGGCATGTCACTCGCCGAGATCCGCGAGATCGTCGACATGTACGACGGGGCCGCCTCCTCCGAACGTCGCCAGCTGGCGATGCTGCTCGCCCGCCTGGACGACATCGCGGTCGACCTGCGGGCCCGCCAATCCGACCTGCAGCGCACGCTCGACGAGGTCGCGGACGTTGCGGCGCGGTGCCGGGTCCGCCTCACCGAGCTCGACGGCTGAGCGACACCCCACGCGGTAACCTCCAGGCGGGCTGCGAGGATGCCGCCGCGACAGGAGGCCGATCGTGCAGAAGGTGCTCATCGCCAACCGGGGCGAGATCGCCGTCCGCGTCGTTCGAGCCTGCCGCGACGCCGGCTACGCGTCGGTCGCGGTCTACGCCGAACCCGACCGCGACGCCCGCCACGTCCGGATGGCCGACGAGGCGTATGCGCTCGGCGGCAACACGCCCGGCGAGTCCTACCTCGACATCGCCAAGGTCATCGGCGCCGCCGAGCGGTCCGGAGCCGACGCCGTGCACCCGGGTTACGGCTTCCTGTCGGAGAACGCGGATTTCGCCGAGGCGGTGATCGCCGCTGGGCTCACCTGGATCGGACCGAGCCCGCAAGCCATCCGGGATCTCGGCGACAAGGTGACGGCGCGGCACATCGCCACGCGCGCCGGCGCGCCGCTGGTGCCCGGCACGCCGGATCCGGTGAGCGGGCCCGACGACGTCATGGCCTTCGCGGCCGAGCACGGCTTGCCCGTGGCGATCAAGGCCGCGTTCGGCGGCGGCGGCCGCGGGCTGAAGGTCGCCCACACGATGGAGGAGATCCCCGAGCTGTTCGCGAGCGCCGTGCGGGAGGCGCAGGCCGCCTTCGGCCGAGGCGAGTGCTTCGTCGAGCGGTACCTGGACAAGCCCCGGCACGTCGAGGCCCAGGTGCTGGCCGACCAGCACGGCAACGTCATCGTGGCTGGAACCCGGGATTGTTCCCTCCAGCGGCGCCACCAGAAGCTGGTCGAGGAGGCCCCGGCCCCGTTCCTGAGCGACGCCCAGCGCGCGCAGATCCACAGCAGCGCGAAGGCGATCTGCCGGGAAGCGGGTTATTGGGGTGCCGGCACGGTCGAGTACCTCGTCGGGCTGGACGGGACCATCTCGTTCCTCGAGGTGAACACCCGCCTGCAGGTCGAGCACCCGGTGACCGAGGAGACGACCGGCATCGATCTCGTCCGCGAGCAGTTCCGCGTCGCCGAAGGCGAGACGTTGCGATTCACCGAGGATCCGCCGGCGGTCGGCCATGCCTTCGAGTTTCGGATCAACGGCGAGGACCCCGGCCGGGGATTCCTTCCCGCACCCGGCACGGTGACGACCTACGTTGAGCCGGGCGGACCCGGAGTGCGGGTGGATTCCGGAATCGAGCCGAACTCGGTCATCGGTGGTGCATTCGACTCGCTGCTCGCCAAGCTGATCGTCTGGGGCGAATCCCGCGACGAGGCACTGGCCCGCAGCCGCCGCGCCCTCGACGAGATGGTCGTCGACGGCATGGCAACCGCCCTTCCATTTCACCGGGCCGTGGTCCGCGATCCGGCCTTCACCTCTCACCCGTTCACCGTGCACACCCGCTGGATGGAGACGGAGTTCGACAACCAGATCCCGCCGTTCGCCGGCGCCGCCGAAGCGGTCGAGGCGGCCGAACCGCGAGAAATCGTGGTGGTCGAGGTCGGCGGCAAGCGCCTCGAAGTGTCGCTGCCCGGGGGCTTTGGCAGCGGCGGGGGCGCCGCCGGACCTCGGAAGGCGGCGCCCAAGCGGTCGGCCGGCAAGAAGTCGAGCGCTGCGGCCTCCGGTGACTCGTTGATCGCGCCCATGCAGGGCACGATCGTCAAGGTCGCAGTGAGCGACGGCGACGTGGTGGCGGCCGGCGACCTCGTCGTCGTCCTCGAGGCCATGAAGATGGAGCAGCCGCTGAATGCCCACAAGGGCGGCACGATCACCGGGATGGCCGCGCAGGTGGGTGCGGTCGTGACCTCGGGCGCGACAATCTGCGACATCAAGGACTGACCGTGCTGGCGGTGCTGGTTGCGCCACATCCGTACGGGGGCACGATGAAGGAGTGGCGCAGCGTCCGCCGTTCGGCCGATGGCTGCTGTACGCCGTCGGATTCCGACTGCCCGAGCGCTACGACGAGTGGGTTTTCCAGGATCTGAACTCGCGGGGCTGGGCGGTCCGGGAAGTGGCCCGGGTCATGCTCGTGGCCGTGCCACCGATCGTCGGGATCATGTTCCTGCCGGCCGGCATCGGCCTGCGCCTGATGACCGCGTCGTTCCTCGTCTTCGGGCCGCTGTTCGTCGGGGCCGCGTACGCCGACGAGCTGCGGGCCTACCGGCTGCGCCAGCACGGGCTGCTGCCACCCTCGGGACCGGACCCGGAGTTCCCGCGCCGGCCGACGTGACGGGCCGGGCGGCGACGCACGTCGTCGTGATCGGGCAATCGTTGGGGTGTGCGGTCAGCCGCGCGCGCGGCGAGCGGTGATCCGCTCGATGGCGGCGATCCGTTGGGCCGCGATGTCCGCCATGTCGGCCGTGCGCCGCCGGACCGAGGCCGCGTCGGCTCCGGGCGAGAACACCATCGCCCACCCGGGTCCTTCAAGCGCCGCGACGCGTTCGATCAGGTCGCCTGTCTCGACCCGATGGAGCCCCACGAACTGGTGCCGATCGTCCACGACGGCGACGAGAACCTCGCCCGGAGGAACGCCGCCGACCGCGGCCACGATCTCCTCCGCGTGCTCTCCGAAGACCGCCGCGACCATGATCGTGCGCCGCGCCCGCTCCTTGGCCTCATGTGACAGATCTGGCATCGGTAGGTCCTCTCAGTCCAGGTCGTCGTGGTGCATCAGCCGGCGGGCGGCTTCGGCAACCGAGCCCGACAACGACGGGTATACCCCGATCGTCGCGGCGACGTCGGTCACGGTGAGGCCCCGGTGAATCGCGAGCGTCAACGGGAAGATGAGCTCGGACGCGGTCGGTGCGACCACGACCGCGCCAGCGACGAGGCCGGTTACCTTGCGCGCGTACAGCTTGACGAACCCCGTGTCGGTGCCCTGCATCTTCGCCCGAGCGTTGGTGCGCAACGGGAGCGTCACCGTACGCGCGGCGACCTCGCCGGAGGCGATCGCGGCATGACCGAGGCCCACTGTGGCGATCTCGGGATGGGTGAACACGGTGGCGGCGACCGTCTTCAAGCGCAGCGGGCTCACCGCCTCACCCAGGGCGTGCCACATCGCGATCCGGCCCTGCATGCCGGCCACCGAGGCGAGCAGCAACACGCCGGTGCAGTCCCCCGCGGCGTAGATCGTCGGAATCGTGGTCCGGGACACCCGGTCCACCCGGATGTAGCCCCGGTCGTCACGCTCGATCCCGACGTGCTCCAGGCCGAGATCGGCGGTGTTGGGCACCGATCCGACACACATGAGCGCGTGCGATCCGGTCACGGTGCGCCCGTCCTGCAGCTCGACGACGACGCCCTCACCGTCGCGACGAACCGCGCTCGCCCGCGCCTGCTTGACGAGGGTGCCACCGCGCGAGGTGAACACCTGCTCGAGGACGGCAGCCGCGTCCGGATCTTCGCCGGGCAGTACCCGGTCCCGGCTCGATACCAGCGTCACGTCCACCCCGAGTTCGGAGTAGCCGCTGGCGAATTCCGCTCCGGTGACGCCCGAGCCGACGACCACCAACCGCTCGGGCAGGGCGGTCAGGTCGTAGACGTCGCGCCAGGACAGGATCCGCTCCCCGTCGGGTTGCGCCGTGGGCAGTATCCGGGGCGTGCCGCCGGTGCTCAGCAGCACCACGTCCGCCTCGAGGACGTCGGGTGCCCGCGAACTGGACTGCACGACCTCGAGCCGATGGGCGCGACCGGGCTGGTTCGGGCTGAAGCGCGCCGATCCCGCGACGAGCGTGACGCCCTCGCGCAGCAGTCGGGCCCGGATGTCGTCGGACTGCTGCTGGGCCAGCTTCTTGATCCGGTCGTTCACGGCGACGACGTCGACCACCACGTCGCCGTCACCGGTGTAGAGGCCCAGGCGCGGAGCATCCCGAAACGCGGTGACGTTGGCGCTCGTGGCGATCAGCGTCTTGCTCGGAACGCAGTCGGTGAGCACGCAGGCGCCGCCCACGCCGTCCCGATCGACGACCGTGACCTCGGCGCCGAGCTGGGCGGCGACCAGGGCGGACTCGTATCCTGCCGGGCCGCCGCCAACGATCACGATGCGTGTCACCACGCCATTGTCCGTCTCGCGGCAGACGGGGCTAGTGAGGTGGGTACGCTGCGCGGTCGTGGCGCCCTCTAGCACGCTGTATGCCGCGTACGGGTCCAACATGGACCCGGAGCAGATGCTCGAGCGCTGCCCGCATTCGCCGTTCGCGGGCACCGGGTGGCTGACCGGCTGGCGGCTGACGTTCGGCGGCGAGGACCTGGGCTGGGAGGGCGCTCTCGCGACGATCGTGCCCACGGACGCACCCGCGAGCGCCGTATTCGTCGCCCTCTACGACCTGTCTCCGTACGACCACGAACTGCTCGATCACTGGGAGTCAGCGGACACCGGCGTCTACAACCAGATCCACGTTCGGGTGTCGACGCTGGACAGCGATGTGCTGGCGATGGTCTACGTGCTCGACGCTTACGAGGGTGGCCTGCCGTCAGCGCGCTATCTCGGGCTGATCGCCGAGGCCGCCGAGAAAGCTGGCGCACCGGACGAGTACATCGCCGAGCTGCGGGCTCGGCCCTGCCGCTCACTCGGCGACTGACGGCGAATCCCGACCGTATCCGACGGCCACCCCGACCACCACGGCCAATGTCGGCCAGTCGGTCGCGCGCCGGTATCGGTGAGATCTCGGCCAGTCATGCCACGCAGCCCGGATACCTGACCGCCGTCGGCGCGGCAGTGGTCCCGGGCGGGCCGAACCGCAGGGGGACGTGATGCGTGGTGTTACGGCGGCGACTTTGCTGGGGATCCAGCCATCGGGGCGGGATCCATTCCGGGATCCCGTTGGTCATCCGAACAGACCAGCCGCGTTTGGTGTGCTCGCGGTGGTGGAATCCGCACGCGAGGGTGAGATTCTCCAGATCCGTGGTACCTCCATCGGCCCACGGGATCGCATGATGGGTTTCGCACCAGTCCGGGGGCCGGTCACAGCCCGGGAACGAACAGCCACCATCCCGGGCGGCCAGAGCCAGCCGTTGAGCGGGGCTGGCGGTCCGGCGCGTGCGGCCGAGATGCAGCACCGCCCCGCGACCGTCCAGCACCACCGGCACAAGGTTCGCTTCGGCGGCGATACGCAACGCCTGCCGGACGCTGATCCGGCCGCCGTGCGCGGTGGTCACGACGCCGCTCCGGGTCTCCAGTTGGTCGAGGGTCATGGTGAGCAGCACGGTGGCCGGGGTGCCACCAGCATCTGGCAGGATGCCGCTGCGGAGTAGCCGCCGCCCGGCATCCAGCAGCGCGTCGTGCCGCCGCTGCCCCGATGTGCGCCGATCAGGTTCGGCATCCTCGGCCGGCACCGGGCGGCTGAGCGTGTCGAGCACCGTCGTCCACACCCCGGTCGCCTCCCCGGTGAGGGTGGCGGTCAGCCGACCCGACCCGTCGGGCAACCGCACCAGCGTGGCCTCCCGGCGCCGTTCGTGGTCGCGTTCCGACGCAAGAGTGCCGTCCGGATCCAGGCAGGCGGTCACGGCGTGGGCTACCACCGCCAGTCGGTCCGGGTCAAGCATGCGGGCATGCTCGAGCAAGATCGGCTCCACCTGGGCGACCAGCTCAGGCTGGTCTGCGACCACACGCTCGGGCAGCCGGTCCACGGTGGCGGTGATCACTGCGGCGTGCCGGACGGAGATCGTCCCGTCGGCCATCGCGGCCGCGACCAGCGGGAACCGAGCCGGGAGACGCTCGCCGGACAGGGCCGGCCGCGGACCCACCGCTCCAGCCAGCCGCACCCGCCCGGCGGCCTCCCGCCGCCCGATCCGCAACCGCTCGGACAGCAGCACCGCCGTGGACGGGGAACCCAACTCGGCCGCGACACCCCGCGCCTCCAGCTCCGCAACCAGCGCATAACCGATCGCGGCCCGCCGCCGCGTGTCGGTCTCCAGCGCGTCCAGCAGCTCTAGCAGTTGATCACGCGACAGCACGGAGGGATCAACCGCCTGCAGCCCCGACCCGGCTGCGGTCAGCTGAGCTCGCACCGTCTCACGCTCGAACATGTGTTCTAGTATAGCAGGTGAGCCGCAAGGATCATTCGAGAATCCACAGCAATAAACTGGTATTCCTCATCGGGGAGACGACCGGGGAATCGACCACCTGCAGCTACTAACGCTTTCGGTGCGACCGTGCACGTGAGCGTGCGCGACTATTGGCGACTCCGGACGCTAGCCACGAAGCCGCCGCGGGGAACGCACCGTTCGGCGCGGCCTCTCCGTCTGCGGAAGACGCGGTAGCACGCACGGGGCCAACGCGAAGGTGCGCGCATCGTCGAGGATGCGTCGCATGCTCGCGTCGATCAGGAACGTATTAGCGTCTAACCGGCGGAAGCGGGGGACAACGCTCGTCACCAGCCAGCCCCAGCGGTCATCGTAGCGGGTGATCCTCGGCCACGGTTGGGCCCGGAGATTGTGTGAGAGCCCACGAGCGGCCGAGTAGAGATAGAAGGACGTGAAGTACGCGGCCTCGCGCCGCAGTCCATGCACCTCGAAGCTCGTCGCTGAGCCGATCGAAATCAGCCGGGCGAACGCGCACGAAAGGCCATCGAAGTTGGGTTGCACCAAGCTGCGCTGCTCGTGTTCAAGGAGCTGAAGGTTGCCCCGCCAGATGAGACCCTCGGCCGTCAGTTGGACGTCCGCGGGCGCGGCTCCGTTCTCCGAGACGCGGCGTCCGTGGTCAATGGCCTCGAAGCCCGCGAGGACGGGTCCATAGTGGAGCTCCGACCGCAGCAGGGTGCGCAGACGTGCTATCCCGTCGTCGGCAGTGACGTACGCGAGATGAACCCAAAAGATGTCGTTGAAGATGGCGTTGTTCGTCGCCCGGATCGTGTTGACGTCCTGCATCAGCAGCCGCCTTTGGCGCCGCACGCTGTGCGGGATGTCCACATAGCCGGTGCGATCGGCGTCCAGCCGTAGCGGAAAGAGGGCGAGCCGGACGTGGTGCGAGGCGATCGCAGCCATCCCGGCCCACTTCAGGCAGGCGGGCAGGAGCGTGTAGAGCCAGGCATAGCGTGAAGAAATCTCCACGTTGCGGTGGAACGCGCAGCACTGGCTGGTGAGGAGACCTTCGGTCAACGCCTTCCAGCCGGCGACCGTTTCGGGCGGTCCCTCCCGGGCGATGAGTTCCAGCGGCCGACCCAGGTCGGTGGCGGAGCTGACTGGGTCAGCGGGCACGGCTCGCTCCCTTCGATCCGGGCCTGGGCGGGGCCCGCGCCGAAATAACGCCATCCGCAGTTCGAGGCATTAGCTCAAGATGGGTTCGGCGGCCGCCTCGTCGAGGCCGGCGGCCGCCTGGGCGACAAGCGCACGGTCGACGGCTTGCGAATCCTCGAACACATCGAGGGCAGCGATCTTGCCCCACCGCAAGGTGATCACATGAATGGCGTGTTGGAAGTAGCCTTCACCGTTCAGCAGCGTCGCGGTGCCGTCCCACTGTACGAACACCATGGTGTGCCACGGCCAGCCTTGCACCCAGATGTTGTTGATCTTCAGATGGAGGTTGGGCAGGATGCGGGCCACGCGCTCGAACCACCGTCGCAAGGTCTCCCTGTCGTGGCGTTCACCGCCGATCGCGTGGTCGCCGCCGAAGCGGTGATGGACACCCGGGCTGATCGAGCGCATCAGCTCATCCCAGCGACGGTTGTTGACGTGGTCGAAGGCCAGGCGGATTCTCTTCTTGACTATCGAGCGGTACAGCACGGGACCTCCCTCCCGAACACGGGCAGGGCCCCGAACCTAGTCATCCGTCCGCACGCTCGCGTACGTCACATGACGGTCGCGCGTTACGAACCGTTCGGCGGCTGGAGAGCATCCCGGAGTTGCGTGCGTGATGTGATGCCGAGCTTCGGGAAGAGTCGATGCAGATGCGTACTCACCGTGCGATGGGAGAGATACAGCCGCTCGCCGATGTCACGGTTCGACAGGCCCTCGGCCGCCAACTGTGCGATCTGAAGCTCCTGCGGACTCAACTCCGTCCACGCTTCCGGAACACGCCGGCGTGCGCGCTCGCCGGAAGCGCGCAGCTCGCGGCGCGCGCGGTCGGCGAAGCGCAGCAGGCCGTGCGCGTCGAAGACCCGGGCGGCCTCGCGCAACAGGCTGCGCGACTCCGCGCCCCGCCGATGCCGACGCAGCCAACCTCCGTACGCGAGCTGCGTACGGGCTGAGTAGAAGGGCCACTCCCCGGCGCTGGCCTCCAGGGCGGCCTGGTAGCGCTGCTCGGCGTTTTCGCCGTCGGCCAGCAGCGCCGCCGCGTAGGCCACCTGAACGTCGAGGTGCGGGGCGCCCGTGGCAACCGCGGTGTCCTGCCACTCGCGGAACAGACCGCGAACCAGGTCGAGGTCGCCGTCGCCGCGGCCGTCGTCCAGTGCTCGGCATCGAAGCGTGCTCCGAGGAGCTCTTCGGCCGCGCGATTCAGCTCGGCGAGCGTGCCATCATCGAGTGCCGCAAGGAGAGCCACCGTTCGCAGGTTGGCGTCCAGCGGGATGAGCCTCGTCGTGAATGTCGCCTCGAGTCTGGCCGTTAGCGGCAGCGGCTCCCAGGTCCTGGCCACGTCAAGATCGACCGCTGCGGCCGGGAGCTCAATCAGCGCCAGCGGATTGCCGGCCGCCGCCGCGAGGATCCGCGCCATCAGGTCCTCAGACAGGCCGGCTTCGTTCACGTCGAGGAGCATGCGCGCGGCACCGTCGTCCAGACCGGCGAGCGTGAGGTCGGGGAGGCCGGCCTCGTCGAGGACGCTGGGCACACTGTCGCGAACGGCGAAGAGCAGGATCACCGGCTCCATCTCAAGCCGCCGGGCCACGAATGCCAGCACCTCGGCCGACGAACGATCGAGCCAATGCGCATCGTCCACCGCGAGCAGCAACGGTGTCTGCGCCTCCCGGTCAGTGACGACGCCGAGGCTGGCCAAGCCGACCAGGAAGAGATCGGGTGCATCGCCCTCAGTCACGCCGAACGCCACGTCGAGCGCCTTGCGCTGCGGATCGGGACGGTGATCCACCCGGTCGAGAAAGGGAGCTAGCAACTGATGAAGCCCGCCGAAGGCCATCCGGCCTTCCGACGGCGTGCCGGTCGTCGTCACGACCGCCGTGCCGCGCTCGCGCGCCCTCTGCTGGGCCGCCGCGAGCAACGCCGACTTCCCGATTCCGGCCTCGCCCCGGATGACGAGGGCACCTCCACCGGCCGCGATCTGATCGATCATTCCGAAGAGCTGCTCCAGCTCTTGGTCGCGCCCCACGAGGAGCGGCCAGGCACGCCTGCCCGCCGTCGGATCGGCACCGGCTGGGCCCACGCCCATCCTCCCGGTCTCGGCGATGACAGCGGTTGCGCCGCGATGGCTCGGCCCGTCACGGCGATGGTCGAGCAAGTCTTGAGTTCCGTGGAACCTGGTGTGGCGCCGGTGCCCATCAGGCTGCGTTGCTGACCTGATTGTGGCGTACGGGCGGGACCCTTTCGCGAAGTTGGCGTTCCAGAGCATGGACGTTCGGCGCAACGCGGAACCCGGTGCTGGCGGCCTACGACGACGTGGAGCTGCGCCTGCTGTAGTCAGTGACGGGACGGATCAGCGCAGCGAGCGCTGCAAGGCGGTCACGGCGAGATAGGTCATGAACCGCACGCCGATCGCCAGCGCGCGCTCGTCGATGTCGAAGGCCGACTGGTGCAAGTCGACCCGCTGCGCTCCCGGTGTGTACACACCCAGCCGAGCGAGGGCGCCCGGAGCATGATCGAGGTACCAGGCGAAATCCTCCCCGCCCATGCTCTGTTCGGTCCCGGTGACGGCGTTCTTGCCCAGCGCCCCGATGACGGCCGCGCGCTGCACGTCCACCGCCGCCGCGTCGTTGACGACGGGCGGCACGCCGCGAAGGTAGACGACCTCGGCATGGGCGCCGGTCGGCACGACGATCTGCTCCACGAGGGTCCGCACGACGCTCTCCGTGCCGTCCCACGCGTTGCGATCCAGCAGCCGGATGGTGCCCCGCGCCACGCCGGACGACGGAATCGCGTTGCCAGCCTGGCCCGCCTGCACCGAGCCCCAGACCATGGACAGCCCGGCCCGCGGATCGATGCGCCGGCTGAGCAGACCGGGCAGGTCGGTGATGACCCGGCCCAGGGCGTACACGAGCTCCGAAGTCAGGTGGGGTCGTCCCGTGTGCCCACCGGCACCGGACAGGCGCACCTCGACGCTGTCGGACGCGGCAGTGATCGGCCCCGGCCGCAGCCCGATCTGACCGACATCGATCCGCGGATCGCAGTGCAGCGCGTAGATCTGTTCGACGTCGCGCATCCCGAAACCGGCGATGACGTCGAGCGACCCTCCCGGCAGGTCCTCCTCGGCCGGCTGGAACAGCAGCCGGACGGTCCCGGGCAAGCCTCCGTCCGCGGCCAGCTCGGCCAGGACCTCCGCCGTGGCCAGCAAGATGGCGGTGTGCGCGTCGTGGCCGCAGGCGTGGCAAACGCCGGGGACCTCGGATCGGTACGGGACCTCCTTGAGATCGGGCAGCGGGAGCGCGTCGATGTCGGAGCGCAGCGCGACGACCCGGCCCCCCGAGCCGATGTCACAGATCACTCCCGTGCCGCTGGCGAGCACGGCGCCGGACAGGCCCGCGTCCTTGAGGCGCCGCACGATCAGATCGGTGGTGCGGTGCTCCTCGTGCGCGACCTCGGGATGGCGGTGCAGGTCATGTCGGGTGTCGATGAGGTCGGACTCGTGTCCGGCGAGCCACTTGTCGAGCACGTCGGGCAGCCCGGCCCGGCTCGCCCCGGAGTGCGAATCAGCAGTCATAGATCCAGGCCGTCACGCATCTCGGCGAGCAACAGATCGACGACGGCGGTGAGGTCACCGTTGTTCGCGGCCGCGGCAGCTCGCTGCCGCTGGTAGCTCGCGCCCCGCGCAATGAGCCGAGGGATGGCTTCCAGCTCCGCTGAGCACTCGAGCCGTCGAGCGATCGGAAGCAGGTCCTCGACAAGATCCGTGACCGCGACGGTAAGGGGCTGTACCCGCCCGGTGTTGTCGACGACGATCTCCGCGTCCAGGCCGTACCGCGCGGCCCGCCACTTGTTCTCCCGCACCAGCCACGGTCGCGGCTCGGGCAACGTGTAGCCGTGGTCGAGCTGACGATCGAATCGCTCCACCAGGCACTGCGACAGCGCCGCGACACAGGTGATCTCGTCGAGCGTGGGCAGCCCGTCGCAGATGCGTAGCTCGACCGTGCCGAATCCCGGGTGCGGGCGGATGTCCCACCACACCTCGCGGACCGACTGGATTGCCTGCGAGGAGATCAAGGCCTCCATGTACTTCTCGAATGCGTCCCATCCGGACAGCTGGAAGGGCAGCCCGGCGGTCGGGAGCGCTTCGAAAACCTTGCTGCGGTAGGACGCAAGGCCGGTGTCCGAACCGATCCAGTACGGGCTGGACGCCGACAGCGCAAGGAAGTGGGGCACGTACGCGAGCAGCCCGTTCAGGATCGGGATCGCCTTCTCGGGCGAACGGATGCCGCAATGCACGTGGATGCCGAAGATCTGCAGCTGGCGGGCCATCCACTGGTTGCGTTCCACCAGGGTGGCGTAGCGCTGATCAGCGGTGATCCGCTGGGTCGCCCAGTCGGTCATCGGGTGCGTGCCCGAGCACATCACACCGAGGTTGCGAGGCTCGGCCGCCTTGACCACCTCGGCGACCGTCTCGGCCAGATCGGCCCGGGCTTCGGCCACCGTCTGGCAGATCCCGGTGATGACCTCGACGCAGGACTGCAACAGCTCGTGCTTCGCCTTGGGATGCACGCCGTCGCCGTTGGGTGAGATGGCGGTCAGGATCTCGTCGGAACCGGCCGTGAGCTGCCTCGTGTCGAGATCGACCAGCTCGAGCTCCCACTCCACCCCCAAACTGGTGCGCTGCGAGGAGGAGAAATCAATATGCACGCCGCGAAGCCTAATGGCTCCAGCGCCGGTCAGAAGGTGTCGGGCGGCCGATAGGTACCCCAGACGTCGCGCAGCGCGTCGCAGACCTCACCCACGGTGGCCCGGCCGCGCAGCGCGTCCTTCATCGGATAGAGGACGTTCGCGGTCCCGGAAGCGGCCGCGACCAGCTCGCCGAGCGCCTTGTCGACCACGGTCGCATCGCGCTCGGCCCGCAGCCGAGCCAGCCGGTCGCACTGGGCCGCCTCTATGGCGGGATCGACCCGCAGGGGCTCGTAGTCGTCTTCGGTGTCGAGAACGTACCGGTTCACCCCGACGACAACGCGCTGTCCGGCGTCGATCTGCTGGGCCACGGCGTACGCCGACCGTTCGATCTCCCGCTTCTGAAAGCCCTGCTCGATGGCCGCGACCGCCCCGCCCATCTCGTCGACCTGGTTCATCAGCTCGTCGACGGCGGCTTCGATGTCGTCGGTCATCGATTCGACCAGGAAGGAGCCGGCGAGCGGGTCGACGGTCGCCGTGACGTCGGTCTCGTTGGCCAGCACCTGTTGGGTGCGCAAAGCCAAGCGGGCGGCTTTCGCGGTCGGCAGGGCGATCGCCTCGTCGAACGAGTTGGTGTGCAGCGACTGGGTGCCGCCCAAGACGGCGGCCAGAGCCTGCACCGACACCCGCACCAGGTTGACCTCGGGTTGCTGGGCCGTGAGCTGGACGCCGGCCGTCTGGGTGTGGAAGCGCAGCATCTGCGATCTCGGGCTCGTCGCGCCGAATCGATCCCGCATGACCCGGGCCCAGATCCGGCGGGCGGCGCGGAACTTCGCCACCTCTTCGAGGAGGGTGGTGCGCGCGACGAAGAAGAACGACAGCCGTGGGGCGAAGTCGTCCACCGGCAGCCCCGCCTGCAGCGCCACCTCCACGTAGGCGATGCCGTCGGCGAGGGTGAAGGCCACCTCCTGCGCGGGCGTCGCGCCGGCCTCGGCCATGTGGTAGCCGGAGATCGAGATGGTGTTCCACCGCGGGATCTCGTCTCGGCAGTAGGCGAACGTGTCCGCGATGAGCCGCAAGGACGGCTCGGGCGGGTAGATATACGTGCCGCGCGCGATGTACTCCTTCAGCACGTCGTTCTGGATCGTGCCGGTCAGCTTCCCGCCCGGAACGCCCTGCTCTTCGGCGACGAGCTGATAGAGCAGCAGCAACACCGCGGCCGGCGCGTTGATCGTCATCGACGTCGACACCTCGTCCAGCGGGATGCCGTCGAACAGCAGCCGCATGTCCTCGATCGAGTCGATCGCCACGCCGACCTTGCCGACCTCACCGTGCGCCAGCGGGGCATCGGAGTCCAGACCCATCTGGGTCGGCAGGTCGAACGCGACGGACAGCCCGGCGGTGCCCGCCGTGAGCAGCTGGTGGTAGCGGGCATTGGACTCGGCGGCGGTTCCGAATCCGGCGTACTGGCGCATGGTCCAGGGCCGCTCGGTGTACATGGTCGGGTAGATGCCCCGGGTGAACGGGTAGGCGCCGGGTTGGCCCAGCCGGTCATCCAGTCCGGGCGCGACATCATCCGCGGCGTACACGGGGGCGATCTCGAATCCGGATTCCGACTCGCGGGTCACCCGTTCAGCGTGCCATCGTCGGGCACTACGGAGAACCCGCTGTGAGCCAGTCGGACCGCTAGGCTCCCTGCACGTGACGGATCCGATCGAGTCGGCCCGGCGCGCCGCGCAGACGCTCGCGGCGCGAACCGGTGTCAGCGGCTACGACGTGGCCATCGTCCTCGGCTCCGGCTGGGTGCCGGCCGTCGACGCCCTCGGTCCGGCCGACGCCGACATTGCGACGACCGAGCTGCCCGGATTCCGGGCGCCCGCGGTCGAGGGCCATGCCGGGCGGCTGCGGGCGGTCACCGTCTCCGGGCGGCGGGTGCTCGCCTTTCTGGGTCGCACGCACTTGTACGAGGGTGCTGGCGTCGAGGCGGTCGTCCACGGGGTCCGGGTCGCGGCCGCCGCCGGCTGCCGCACGGTGATCCTGACCAACGCGTGCGGCGCATTGCGGTCCGGCTTGCAGGTGGGCGATCCGGTGCTGATCCGGGACCACCTCAACCTGACCTGGCGGACGCCGCTCGTCGGCCCCCAGTTCGTCGACCTCACCGACGTGTACTCGGCCCGGCTGCGCGCCTTGGTCCGCGAGATCGATCCGGCGATCTCCGAAGGCGTCTATGCCATGTTCCACGGTCCCCAGTACGAGACCCCGGCGGAAGTGCGCATGGCCGGCATCCTCGGCGCCGACCTGGTCGGGATGTCCACCGTGTTCGAGGCGATCGCCGCCCGGGCGGCCGGATGCGAGGTGCTCGGGCTCTCGCTCGTGACGAACCTGGCCGCCGGCCTCGGTGAGCCACTCGACCACGAGGAGGTGCTCGCGGCCGGCAAGGCCGCAGCATCGCGAATGGGCGCGTTGCTGGCTGCGCTCATCGGCCGGCTATGACCCGGTCTCGCCGCCCATGGCTCGCCCGCTAGCCGCGGATGTCGCGGCCTGGATCGCCGACGACATCGATCCGGGCGACGCGGCCGAGTTGCAGACCCTGGTCGACGCTGGAGCGTGGGCCGAGTTGGCCGATCGGTTTCGAGGCCCGCTGGTCTTCGGGACCGCGGGCTTGCGCGGCCCGCTTCGAGCCGGCCCAAACGGGATGAACGCCACCGTCGTGCGGCGGGCGGCGTCTGGCATCGCAACCTGGCTGGCGAGCGCGGGCCAGGGCGGCGGCGTGGTCGTCGTCGGATATGACGCCCGGTTCCGCTCGGCCGAGTTCGCGCACGACTCGGCCGCGGTGTTCGCGGCGGCTGGCTTCGATACGCGGGTGCTCCCCCGGCACCTGCCGACCCCGGTGCTGGCATTCGCGGTGCAGCACTTCGCGGCCGTGGCCGGCGTCATGGTCACCGCGTCACACAACCCGCCCGAGGACAACGGCTACAAGGTCTACCTGGGCGACGGAGCCCAGCTTGCCCCGCCAACCGATGCGCAGATCGAGGCGGCGATCCGGGAGATCGGGCCGACGCAGGCCATAGCCACGTCGACCGGCTATGCCGTGCTGGACGACTCGGTGGTCGACGCGTATCTGGGCGCGGTGGCCGGCCTGGTCGACCCCCCGCGGGCCGGACTACGAATCGTCCACACGGCGATGCACGGCGTCGGCACCGAGATCCTCATCCGGGCCTTCGCCGCCGCCGGCTTCGAGCGACCGGTGTCGGTCGGCGGTCAGGCCGAGCCCGACCCGCGGTTCCCGACCGTCGCGTTCCCGAATCCGGAGGAGCCGGGCGCCCTGGACCTCGCTCTTGCCCTCGCCCGCGATCAGGACGCCGATCTCGTCATCGCCAACGACCCCGATGCCGACCGGTGCGCGGTCGCGGTGCCGGACGGCGCCGAGTGGCGAATGCTCCGCGGCGACGAGGTCGGCGTGCTGCTGGCCGACGCCATGCTCACCCGAGGGATCCGAGGAACCTATGCGACGACGATCGTGTCGTCGACCATGCTGCGTGCGCTGTGCGCCCGGCAGGGCGTCGGCTACGCCGAAACGCTGACCGGTTTCAAGTGGATCGTCCGAGCCGCGCCCGACCTGGTCTACGGCTACGAGGAAGCGCTCGGCTATGCGGTCGCACCGCACCTCGTGCGGGACAAGGACGGCATCAGCGCCGCGCTGCTCGTCGCGGAGCGGGCGGCTGCGCTCAAGTCGGTCGGTTCGTCGCTCGTGGGGCGGCTGGACGAGCTCGCGGCCGAGTACGGGCGGTACGGGACCGACCAGGTGTCGGTGCGGGTCGACGAGATCGCCGTGATCGACCGGATCATGGCCCGGCTGCGGGCGAATCCGCCCACCCGGCTGCTCGGTCACCCGATCGAGGTCGCGGATCTCCTTCCGGATACCGACGCCCTCCGGTGGACGCTGCCTGGCGGCCGGGTCGTGGTGCGGCCGTCCGGGACCGAGCCCAAGCTGAAGGCCTATCTGGAGGTGGTCGTCCCCGATGGCTCGCGGGCCCGCGCCGAGGAGCGGATGGCCCAGCTGCGATCTGAGGTGTCGGCTCGGGTCGGTCGGCCGGACGAGTGACCAGCCTCACCGCCCGGACTGCGGAGGCCGCAGCGGGTGTTCAGTGTCACCATGAGCCAACTTCGCGAGCTGCCGGTGACGACCTTGGACGGCGTCACGACGACGTTCGGCGGCGTGGTCGGTGACCGCGCGGCGCTGGTCGTGAACGTCGCGAGTCGGTGCGGGTTGACTCCGCAGTATTCGCAGCTGGAGGCGCTGCACGAGGAGTTCGCCGACCGGGGCTTCACGGTGGTGGGCTTCCCGTGCAACCAGTTCGGGGGCCAGGAGCCCGGAACCGCCGAGGAGATCGCCGAGTTCTGCTCGACGACCTACGGGGTGACGTTTCCGCTGTCGAGCAAGATCGAGGTCAACGGCCCGGAGCGGGATCCGGTCTATCAGGCCATGGTCGACGTCACCGACGAGAACGGCTACTCCGGCGACATCCGGTGGAACTTCGAGAAGTTCGTCGTCGCGCCCGATGGGCGAGTCACGGCGCGCTTCCACCACAAGACCGTGCCCAACGCAGTCCGCGTCCGCGAGGCCATCGAAGCCGTCCTGCCGACGCCACGCTAACCCGCAGACGTGATCTTGGACTTAATGTCGCTGTGCGGCATTAAGTCCAAGATCATCGGGAGGTGGTGCGGGGACGGGCCGGTCAGGTGTGCACGCCCTGAATCGCGAACCGCTCCACGGTTTGCAGGTGGCCGCCGGTCGTGGCCACGATCGTGAGCACCTGCCCGGCGGGTGCGGAGAACGGAACCGACATCGCCCACGCGGTGCCGTTCCCTCCGGCGGGCTGGCAGCACGATCCACCGACCGGGGAGGTGCTGGCGAGGCTGCGCACCGTGACCCGAATGTTCTCGTCGCTGCCGGTGATGTGACCGCCGACCAGCATCGGCGACTGCACCTGGGAGCCGTAGGCCGGCTGCTCGAGGGAGAACGTCGTGTCGTCGCTGCCGACGACCTCCCACGGCGAATCCGGGTCCGAGCCGAACCGAACCAGGAACAGCACGGCCGCTGTTTGGACCTGACCACTCGGGTTGCGGTAGCCGACGCCGACAAAGGTGCCGTCCGCCGTCGCGCGCGTCGACGTCACCACGTTGAGTTCGGTGAAGCCGAGATATCCCTGGGTGAACGACAGAGCGGTCTGTCCCGGATCGAGGTGCCACGGCTGCTGTCCGCCGCTGCGATGTGCTGCCTGCCAGGCCTTCGCGGACGCGAGGTCGGCAAACGGCCACAACGGCTGATAGCCGAACACGTACGCCGGGCCGGGTGCCGGTGTCGCTGAGGGAGGAACTGTTGTCGCGGGAGGGGCCGTTGTCGAAGCCGTTGGCCCAGGTGACGTCGGCGCGCCGGTGGTCGGCGACTGATGCGGCAGGCTTGGCGACGGGAGCGTTGCGTTTGTGCTCGGAGTGGCCGGCTGGGCGTGGCGGTGGTGGTCCGACGTAACGGTCAGCGCGATCGACGTGCCGATCGCGAGTGCCGCCACCGCGGCCGCCGCGAGCGCCGGCGTAATCCAGCGGCGCCGCGCACTGGAGATGTCGATCACGTCGCCAATGGGCTGGATCTCGTCGGTCGGCGGCTCAGCCACGCGGAGCGAGGATTCGGTGACGGTATCGGTCCGAGCGGCGTATGCCGCGCGCAGCCGATCCTCGATGTCGCGGCTCATCGCGCGCCACCCTTCATGATCGTTTCGAGTTTGTCGATGGCGCGGCTGGCCTGGGACTTGACCGCGCCACGGGATATGCCAAGGGTTTGCGCAATCTCGGCCTCGGTCAGGTTCGACCAGTACCGCAGCGCCAGAACCTCTTGCTGGCGCTGTGGCAAGTTACGGACGGCGCGCAGAACCGCACGGTGCTCGTCAGCGAGCAGCACCGCGGAGTCGGCCTCCTCGGGATACTCCGGAACAATCCTGCGCTGCAGAAAGCGCCGCTGAGTGCCCCGCCGGCGCAGGGCCGACCGTGCACCGTTGACTACCGAGGTTCGCAGATAGCCGACCGCGGCCTCCGGGTCACGCAGCTGTCCTCGATGGCGGTGCAAGCCGACGAAGGCATCCTGCACGACGTCCTCGGCGCTCGCCTGGTCGTCCACGAGCAGCACCGCCAGCCGGACGAGAGCAAGCCGATGCCTCGCATACAGCATCGACACCTCGTTCTCGTCGAGCCCCGCGGTCCCGCGCATCACCCCGGTACCCCCAACGCCAAGCCGAGTGCGGCTTGCGGCCGTTATTGCGCTCATGCTCCAAGGACGCGCGACCCGGCGCTAGGTTGCCTGTCGATGACGTCAGCGAGGCCCGAACTGCCGATCGCCGGCGTCCCCAAGACCCGGCACGATGAAGGCGTTGGCGTCGAGGCCCTCGTCCACGCTGGCCGTAAACAGTCGTTCGGCGAGACCGCTGGCCCGGATCCGGGCGACGCCCTCCGGGGCAGCTAGGGCACACACCACGGTGATGTCGCGCGCGCCGCGCGCCGCCAACAGCTCCAGGCAGTGCAGCAACGAGCCGCCGGTAGCGAGCATCGGGTCGAGGACGAGCACCGATCGGTCCACGAGAGATTCGGGCAGCGACGCCATATAAGGAGTCGGCTCATGGGTCGTCTCATCTCGGGCCAGCCCGACGAATCCCATCTGCGACTCCGGGAGCAGGTTGAACGCGGCCTCGGCCATGCCTAGCCCGGCTCGCAATACCGGCACGAGCAGCGGAGGGTCGGCCAGCGTGCTCCCGGAAGCGGGTCCGATCGGGGTCGTCACCGGAATGTCCGTCGCGGCCAGGTTCCGGGTCGCCTCATAGACGAGCAAGGTCGCCAGCTCCCGGAGCGCTGCGCGGAACTCTGCATTACTGGATCGCTCGTCGCGCATGACCGTGAGCCGCGACCGAACGATGGGGTGATCGACGACGACGGTCTCCACGAGGCCACACCCTATCTACGCCAGGCGTTCTAGGCTGAGTTGATGAGCGCCACTCTCAGCGGCCTCGATCTGCGCGACGTTACCCGCGACGACGCTGCGTTGCGACGGTTCCTGTCCGGTTTGCCCGGCGTCGACCAGGTCGGCGCAGAAGCTCGCGCGGCGGGCCTGGCCACCCGCAGCATCAAGACGACAGCCAAGGCGTGGGCGATCGACGCGGCGATCTCCATGATCGATCTGACGACCCTCGAGGGCGCCGACACCCCGGGCAAGGTGCGGTCGCTGTGCGCGAAGGCCGTGCGTCCGGATCCCGGCGATCCGACGACTCCGTCCGTGGCCGCGGTCTGCATCTACCCCGATCTGGTGGAGACCGTGGTCGACGCCCTCCGTGGCACCTCGGTACAGGTGGCGAGCGTGGGCACGGCCTTCCCGTCCGGACGGGCCCCGCTTCCGACGAAGCTGGCCGACGTGCGCGACGCCGTCGCTGCGGGAGCGACCGAGATCGACATGGTCATCGACCGCGGGGCATTCCTGGCCGGCCGCTACCTACAGGTATACGAGGAGATCGTCGCCACCCGCGAGGCCTGCGGCACGGCTCACCTCAAGGTCATCCTGGAGACCGGCGAGCTGGCGACTCTCGACAACGTGCGACGCGCGTCGTGGCTGGCGTTGCTCGCCGGTGGCGACTTCATCAAGACCTCCACCGGCAAGATCTCGCCGGCCGCGACTCCTCCCGTTGCGCTCGTGATGCTCGAGGCCGTGCGGGACTTCGCGCAGACCACCTACGAGCAGCGCGGCGTCAAGCTCGCCGGGGGTATCCGAACCAGCAAGGAAGCGCTGCGCTACCTGGTGATGGTCAACGAGATCGCCGGCGAGCAATGGCTCGACCCGTCGCTCTTCCGATTCGGAGCGTCGAGCCTGCTGAACGACTTGTTGCTGCAGCGGCACAAGCTCCGGACCGGTGCCTACGACGGCGCCGACTACGTGACCTTGGACTGACGGACATGCCCACTTTTGACTACGCTCCCGCACCGGAATCCCGCGATATCGCGCGGCTCCGACCCTCCTACGGCATCTTCGTCGACGGCCGGTTCCGGGCCGGTGCCGGCGACGCAGTCAAGACGGTCAACCCGGCCAACGAGGAGCCGCTCGCCGAGGTCGCCGAGGCCGGGCCGGCCGACGTGGACGACGCCGTTCGAGCCGCCCGGGCGGCCTTCGACGGCGCGTGGGGTCGGATGCCCGGTCGGGAGCGCGCCAAGTACCTGTTCCGGATCGCGCGGGCCGTCCAGGAGCGGGCCCGCGAGCTGGCCGTGCTGGAATCGCTGGACAACGGGAAGCCCATCCGGGAGTCGCGGGACGTTGACATCCCGCTGGTAGCGGCCCATTTCTTCTACTACGCCGGATGGGCCGACAAGCTGGAGCACGCGGGCTTCGGGCCCCGGCCCCGTCCGATCGGCGTCGCCGGGCAGGTGATCCCCTGGAACTTCCCGCTGCTCATGGCGGCCTGGAAGATCGCACCGGCGCTCGCCGCCGGCAACACGGTCGTGCTGAAGCCGGCGGAGACCACGCCGCTGACCGCGCTGACGCTCGCGGAGATCATCGCCGAGGCCGACCTGCCGGCAGGCACCGTCAATATCCTGGCCGGCGGTCCGTCGATCGGGCAGGCTCTCGTCGACCACAAGGGCATCGACAAGATCGCCTTCACCGGCTCGACCGAGGTCGGGAAGGCGATCCAACGAGCGGTGGCCGGCACCGGCAAGCGGCTGTCGCTCGAACTGGGCGGCAAGGCGGCGAACATCGTGTTCGAGGACGCACCGCTCGACCAGGCCGTCGAGGGCATCGTCAACGGGATCTTCTTCAACCAGGGCCACGTGTGCTGCGCCGGCTCTCGACTGCTGGTCCAGGAATCCGTGGTCGACGAGGTGATCGCCGCGCTGCACCGCCGGCTGACCACACTGCGGCTCGGTGACCCGCTGGACAAGAACACCGACATCGGCGCGATCAACTCGGCCGCCCAGCTCGCCCGCATTCGGGAGCTGACCGACGCCGGTGAGGAGGAAGGCGCCACCCGATGGTCGCCCCCCTGCGACTTGCCCGATCGCGGATTCTGGTTCGCGCCGACGGTGTTCACGAACGTCAGTCAGGCGCACCGCATCGCGCGCGAAGAGATCTTCGGACCGGTGCTGTCCGTGCTGACGTTCCGGACTCCGGCCGAAGCGGTCGAGAAGGCCAACAACACGCCGTACGGGCTCTCGGCCGGTATCTGGACCGAGAAGGGATCGCGCATCCTGTCCATCGCCGGGAAACTCCGCGCCGGAGTCGTCTGGGCGAACACGTTCAACCGCTTCGACCCGGGATCGCCGTTCGGCGGCTACCAGGAGTCGGGCTTCGGCCGTGAAGGCGGCCGGCACGGGTTGGGTCCGTACCTTGCCTAGGGGCGCCGCCCCGGAGCGGCTGCGAGTGCGCAAGACATACAAGCTGTATATCGGCGGGGCGTTCCCGCGCTCGGAGTCGGGCCGGTCCTATCCGGTGACGAGCCCGGCCGGCGAACTGCTGGCCCACGCGGCGCAAGCCTCCCGCAAGGACGTCCGGGACGCGGTCGTGGCCGGGCGCAAGGCCTTTCCCGGCTGGTCCGGGGCGACCGCGTACAACCGGGGCCAGGTGCTGTACCGGATCGCGGAGCTGCTGGACGGGCGGCGCGAGCAGTTCGCCGCCGAAGTGCGGGCCGCCGAAGGCGGTAGCGCGGCGGCCGCCGTCGCCACCGTGGAGCAGGCCATCGACCGATGGGTGTGGTACGCGGGTTGGGCCGACAAGTACGCCCAGGTCGCCGGGAGTGCCAACCCGGTCGCCGGGCCGTACTTCAACTTCTCGCTTCCCGAGCCGACCGGCGTGGTCGGCGCTCTCGCGCCGCAGGAGTCCAGTCTGCTCGGTCTGGTGTCGGTGCTCGCCCCGATCGTCACGACCGGCAACACGGCCGTCGTGGTGGCCTCGCGGGAGCGACCGCTGCCGGCGGTGTCGCTCACCGAGGTCCTCGCCACGTCCGACCTCCCGGGCGGAGTGGTCAACCTGCTGACCGGGTACCCGGCCGAGCTGGCCCCGTGGCTCGCCAGCCACCGCGACGTCAACGCGATCGACCTCACCGGCGTCGACCCGGACGGTCGGGTCGCGCTGCAGCAAGCGGCCGCGGACAACGTCAAGCGGGTCTACGCGCCAGCGACCGAGGACTGGCGGGCCGACCCGGGAACCGCTCGGCTGACCGCCTTCGTCGAGACGAAGACGGTGTGGCACCCGGTCGGCATCTGAGAGTCAAGCCGTCCGCCGGGCCGCCCCCGGCATGATCAGATACGCACCCAGGTAGAGCACCGCGGCGATCACGAGCAGGGCGTGGTAGCCGTACACCAGGGACAGGTACTCCAAGGTGCCGCCCAACATCGCCCCGAGGAGATTCGTGCCGAACGCGAGCGGCGCGTCGGCCGTCGCGCGGAACCGGCGGGCGAAGATCACGTTGGCGGCCATGATCGGCAGGAACGCGATGACGATCGCGGCCAGCGCGCGTAGCGGCACCGGCAAGGACAGCAACCACGAAGTCGGTACCAGCCAGTTCAGGGCCAGCGAGGCGAACAAGACACCGTAGGCCGGAACGAGTGGAGGTGCCCAGCCCCGCCTCGTGAGCTCTACGGCACCTAGCACGGCCAGGAGAATGCCGGCGAATACCAGGGAATTCACGATCCACGTGGTTCCGAACAACAGGGCGAAACCCGTGACACTCTTCGTCTCCAGGAGCAGGAACGCCGCGCCGAGCAGGAACAAGTCGCGGTAGGACCACATCGCGCGGACGTCACCGGTGAGCCGGCGCATTCTCCCCGCTCCGGCGGATAGGGCATTGCCGAACAGCACGGCCAGGACCGAGAGCCCGCTGACGAGCAGCACGAGCGCGAGGGTCGACGTGTACAGCGACGGGATGGAGCTGCCCTCCAGATACAGGAACGGCTTATCGTCCGTCGACGGCGACACCACGCTGGCCGGACGTTGCCAGGTCACCTGGCATCGCTGGTCCGCGGGCGCGTGACCTACGACCAGCACGGCGAAGTTGGGCGCCTTGGGCGTGTCGTAGATACACGGCGCGTGGCCGAAGACGTCGTCCAGCGTGCCGGCCAGGCGGTCGACCAACCAGTGTTCCCGGTAGTAGTTGTACATGGCGAACGCACCGCCGGGAGCCAGGTGATCTCGGGCCACGCGCACGGCTTCCTCGGTGAACAGGTAGCTCTCCAGGCGCAGGGAGCTCGCCCCGGAGACCAGGGTGAGTGAGTCCGGCAGCGCGAACAAGATCAGGTCGTACCGGGTGTTCGTCCGTTCCAGGAACGCCCGTCCGTCGTCGACATGGGCGGTGACCCGCGGGTCCGCGTAGGCCCGGTCCGGGCTGTGCTGCCGCCCGAACCGCAGCAGGGTCGGATCGATCTCCACCGCGTCGACGTGCTGCACGCCCTGCCGGAGGGCGATCGCCACGTCGGTGCCGGTGCCCGCTCCGACGATCAGGACGTTGCGCGGAGTCTGCGGAACGCGCGCGTACGGCTCCAGGTAGTAGGAACCCTGCGCCTCCCGGACGGCCCCCGACACCAGCAGCTGGTGCGGCACTCCGTTGACCTCGACATCCCAGGCGTGACCGTTGATCGCGTCGTTGATCGGCTTCGTGTCGACCCGGTAGTACGGCGACCAGAACTCCCCCGTGTCATGGCGCAGCGGATAGCCGAACAGCAACGTCATCGCGACGAGCAGGGTGAGCGTGACCGACAGCGCCGGGCGCCCGAGCAGCAGGATGAACAGCAGGGCAACGATCGTGAACCAGACGAGCGGCGGAGCGTCCAGGAAGGCCAGCCCGGTGAACGCGGCGATGCCGATGAGGCTGCCGATCAGGTCCAGCCGATAGGCCTCGAGCCGCGGCAGCTGCCGGAAGCAGGCGCCGACGAGCTCGCCCGGACCGGCCAGCACCGCGGCGACCGCGAGGAATACCGCCGGAAGGGTAAGCCAGATCGGCGGCCCATTCGTGCCCAAGCTGGTGAAGAAGATCAGGTTCGCGCCCGAGCGGTCAACCGTCACCGGATAGGCGCTGACGAACCCGACCAACCCGAGCAGGACCACCGGCGAGTACAGGGGTAGCGGCCGGTCCGAGTGGTTAGGCCCGGCGGCACGCAGGAATCCCAGGCCCACGCCGAGGAACGAGCCGAGCAAGACGAAGTTCGAGAAGTAGGACAGGTGCAACACCTCGGCGCCCAACCACCGGATGAGGGCCAGCTCGAGGAACAGCATCAGGGTGCTCGCCGACACCAATCGCCAGCGAGTCCTCCGGCCGGTGCGGTCGTCCAACGAGCTCGGCGGCGACTGCCGGTAAGTTTCCGATATGACCAGCGCCGTCGACGCGTCCATAGTCCCCATAACGCTGACCGTAAACGGACGCATGGGGCTGACGTTGTACGCACCCCCCTGGGAGGACGAGGACGGGGAGGAATGGCAGGGGTTCCTCGGCGACGGCGCGAAGATCGTGCTGTTCCCCAATCCGACCGAGCTGGCGAAGTTCATCGCCTCCGGCGATGAGAACGACCTCTCCGACCATCCGGCCTGGGGCCGGGTGCAGAAGCTCACGCCCGACCAGCTGCGGCCCGGACCGGACGATTCTTACGACCTCGACGCGGTGTACGAGTGGGCCGGTGGCGAGCCGGATCCGGTGCACGTGTCGGCGCTGGCCAACTCGGTCGACCTGGTGACTCGGATCGCCGACTGCTGCGACGACGGGGCGCTGCGCCGCTTGGTGGGCAGCACCCCGGAGTACGAGCTCCTCGTCAGCGAGGACGCCAGCTACCACGGCAAGGACGGCCGGCGGGAATGGAACGCGCTCGGCGACGTCATCGCCGACACGTGGGAGCGCGCGATGACCCGCGTGGATCGCTGGCTCGAGTGGCGCGGCGACTTCTCCGCCACCGACCTCGAGGCCGAGACGGTCTGGGACCGGATCGGCGCGGAGCCGATCCAGCTGGTGTTGCCGGCCGGCACCTATCTCACGGTGCGCGCCGAAGCCGAGACCGACAGCGACAATCGGGACGCGCCGGAGGTGCTCTTCCTGGGCTCCGAAGGCACGATCGCGGTGTTCGCCACCGTCGCCGGCCTCGCCCGCTACTGCCGCACGGCCGAGGAGCACGAGCTGACCCGTCTGGAGTGGTGGTCCGAACTCGCCGACGAACCGGACGACGAGGTCTTCACCCCTGCGCTCGACGCCAGCTACGACCTGCGGGCGGTGACACCCCGCGGAGCCGAGCTGTTGCGCGAGCTCGTCGACTTCTGCGAGCTCGACGCCGAGGAGTCCGACCTGGAGGATCCGATCGACCCGGCCCAGTGGGACCGCGTGGTGGCCGAGCTGGAGACTTGCCTGGAGCGGCAGGATTGACGTCGTCGCCCAGATCCGTCGCCGCACAATCCGCTTCTGTATTTCGTGATCTTGGACTTGCTGCCCCATAGCGACGCTAAGTCCAAGATCACGACCGGAAAGTGCGCGGGCGCCGGTGCGTTCTCATCTGCGCTTGGCATAGTGGCGCGGTGCCGATGCGGGGTGTGCGCCAGGGTGCCGCCGGGGCCCTGCTCATGCTGCTGACGGCCTGCGGAGCGGTGCAGGGCGGCTCTGGCCAGCGCTCGCCCGGCTCGCCCGGCCCGCCGAGCGGGCCGTCGCCGAGCTCCTCCCCGGGGCCTGCGAAACCGATCCCGTCGCCCAGCACCGCACCGATGCCTCCACCGAGCGCCCCGGTGACCCTCGATGCCGCCCACCGGATCTTGGCCCGAATGTCGCTCGCCGAGCGGGTCGGCCAGCTGTTCATGGTCTATGCGAGCGCGGCGACCGTCGACCCTAGCGCCGTGACCGCGGTAACCGACTATCACGTGGGGTCGTTGTACCTGGGCGGCCCGACCAACCTGTCCGTGCAGCAGACGGCGGCCATCACCGCCGCGCTGCAGCGACAGGCGGGCACCGGAGCGCCGCTGTTCATGGCGGCCGACCAGGAGGGCGGCGAGGTCCAGCGGTTCACCGGCCCCGGCTTCTCGGCGATACCGACCGCCCTCGTCCAGGGCACGATGGCGCCCGTCGCGCTCCGGGCCCAGGCCACCGAGTGGGGCCGTGAGCTCGCCGCCGCCGGGGTCAACCTCGACCTGGCGCCGGTCTTCGACACCGTGCCCGCCGCGGCCGCAGGGCGCAACCCGCCGATCGGCGGCTTCGACCGTGAATTCGGCTACGACCCGGCGACGGTGGCGGCGCACGGCGTCGCCGTCGCGCAGGGACTGGCAACGAGCGAGGTGGCGGCGAGCGCAAAACACTTCCCGGGTCTGGGCCGGGTGACGGCCAACACCGACACGTCGAGCGGAGTCGTCGACCCGGTCACGACCCGGCAGGACGCCTACCTCGTCCCCTTCGCCGCCGCGATCCACGCGGGGACCCCGTTCGTGATGATGTCGACGGCGATCTACGCCCGCATCGACCCGGGCAATCCGGCCGCGTTCTCGCCGACCATCGTGCAGGGCATGCTGCGCGACGACCTCGGCTTTCGCGGCGTCATCATCAGCGACGATCTCGGCGCCGCCCGCCAGGTCGCGTCCGTCCCGGTGGCTGATCGCGCGCTGCGTTTCCTCGCCGCCGGCGGCGACCTGGTGCTCACCGTCGACCCCAGCCAGACCGCCACCATGGTCGGGGCCGTGCTCTCCCGCGCGCAGGCTGACGCGCGCTTCCGGGCCCGAGTGGACGCCTCCGCGCTCCGGGTGCTGCTCGCCAAGCAACGGCTGGGGCTGATCCGCTGACGCGCGGCAGCCGCGGGCCGCGGTAACGACTGGACCCGCGCCGGCATCGCTTTCGGCGATACCCTCGTGAGGCAACAGCCCGTCGGCGATCGGATGCGGCAGGTCGCGATGCAGGTACCGACGCACGTGCGTACCGCGTGGGACGCGGTCTCCGCTATCGCGCGCTCTGCGATCCGGCACCGACTCAACGGGCACGCCGCCGAAATCTCCCTCTTCGCCCTGCTCAGCCTGATTCCGGTGACCGTGACGATCGGGGCCGCCCTCAAGCTGGTATCCCAGATCATGGGCCCGGACATTGCCGAGCAGGGTCGCCAGGGCGCGCTGGACACGATCCGGCTGCTCATCGGCCCTACCCTCTCCGACTCGGTGGTCGGGCCGTTCGTCCGGGCGCAACTCACCCAGCAGGACTCCAGCGTCGCCGTCGGCGGACTGATCATCGCCTGGTGGTTGTTCGGGCGGCTGTTCACCGCGACCCAGCACGCCCTGGACAATGCCTACGGGGTGTCAGACCGGCGCTCCAGCCTGCATAGCCGGCTG
The DNA here is from genome assembly GCA_963779485.1 of uncultured Actinomycetota bacterium. Taxonomy (GTDB): domain Bacteria; phylum Actinomycetota; class Actinomycetes; order Mycobacteriales; family Jatrophihabitantaceae; genus CAVVJA01. Next base: position 107,672 of record CAVZYJ010000023.1, read on the forward strand.
ATCGCGCTGGCCTCCTCGGCCGCCGGCCTGGTGGCCATCGTCGCCACGCTCACGCTCATGGTGGTGGGCTGGCGCGGCGACAAGCACGGCATCGACAAGTGGCTCGCGAGCGTTCCGGTGGCGGCCGACATCTGGAATGTCGTGCGGTGGCCGATTCTCGTCCTGATCCTCGTCGCCTTGCTCCTCGGCCTCTACCGCTACAGTCCCAACGTCCGCCACCGCTGGCGAGACAGTCTGCCCGGCGCGGTTGTCGGGGTGGTGCTGTGGGCGGCGGCGGCCGCCATCTTCCGGGCCTACCTGGTTCTGGGCTCCGGCGCTCCGACGGGTGTGCGGTCGAATGACCCGCAAGTGGTACTGATCGGCCGGGCGGTCGGGGCATCGATCGGCACCGCGGTGTTCATCTACTTCTCGAGCATCGCCATCCTGCTCGGCGCCGAGGTCAACGCCCTGCTCATCCGGTACCGCGCCCGGAAGGTCGCCGCCGCGACTCCACCGTCCGAGCCATCCGTGCCGCTGCCTGCTGCCGGTCCACCGCTGCCGCTGCCGGCGAGGGCACCGGCCTGGACGGGTGCGAGCGCACCACCACTGCTGCCCGCTGCCGGGCCGGTCTGGCCGCCCCGGACCGCGCCGGCTCCGCCACCCGCCGAGGCGCCCACCGCACCACCGATCCCGACCCAGGCCCCCGCGCGACCTCCGGCCGCCAGTTCGCTGCCGGCTGACGCGCCGCTCGCCCCACCGACCTCGGCCGCGCCGCAAGCGCCGAGCGCGACCCCCTCCTAGTTTGTAGCGTCCCGCGAGGACAGCGCGCGACCGCGCTGCTCGACACCCATCTCGCCGTAGGGGTAGTCATCGATCTCTGGCGCGCTCACCGATTCGAGTCGCGCCGTCTCCTCCGCCGACAGGTGCAGGCCAGCCGCTCCGAGGTTGTCCTCGAGCTGCTCGAGGCTGCGAGCGCCCAGGATCACTGACGTCACTGCCGGCCGGTCGACGAGCCAGGCCAGGGCAATCTGCGCCATCGAAGCCCCGCGCTCCTTGGCCAGCTCGCGCACCGTGTCGATGATGTCCCAGATCCGCTCGACGCCGCTGCGGCGGCCGTAGGCTTCCATGCCCCGGTTGGGATTCTCGCCCAGCCGGGTGGCCCCGGTCGGCGGCGTCTCCCGCCCGTACTTCCCGGTCAGCCATCCCCCGCCGAGGGGCGACCAGGGCAGCAGCCCCATACCGGCCGCCGCGCAGGCCGGGACGATCTCCCATTCGATGCCGCGGACGAGCAGGTTGTACTGCGGTTGCAACGTGACCGGCGCGGTGAACCCGCGAAACTCGGCGATGTCGACGACTCGCTGCAGCTGCCAGCCGGTGAAGTTGGACAGCCCGACATAGTGGATCTTGCCGGCCCGTACCGCCTCGTCCAGGAAGCGGAAGGTCTCCTCCGGCGGGGTGAGCGGATCGAAGGCGTGTAGCTGGTACAAGTCGATGAGATCGACATCGAGCCGGCGGAGCGAGGCATCGAGGGCGCCCCGGAGATGGCGCCGGGACAGCCCCACGTCGTTCAGCCCCGCGCCCGTGGGGAACCGGCCTTTGGTGGCCAGCACGACCCGGTCTCTCGAGCCGGACCGGCTGCCGAGCCACGAGCCGATGATCTGCTCGCTGTCCCCGCCGGAATACACGTCGGCGGTGTCGACCAAGGTGCCACCCGCGTCCAGGAACCGGTCCAGCTGAGCGTGCGAGCCGGCCTCGTCGGTCTCCGAGCCGAAGGTCATCGTGCCGAGCGCGAAAGTGGATACCGCCGCACCGCTTCGACCAAGCAATCGATAGTCCATGCCCATACTCTGGCACGCGGCGATCCGGTCCGAGAGCCTCCCCGCCGCCCGGTCAGCGCTCAAGCAGCTCGGCGTACCGAGGTTTGATGACCTCGTTGATCAGGGTGAGCCGCTGGTCGAAGGGGATGAACGCACTCTTCATCGCGTTTACGGTGAACCACTGCAGATCGGCCCAGCCGTAGCCGAACGCGTCGGCCAGCAGGCCGAACTCCCGACTCATGGTGGTGTCGCTCATGAGCCGGTTGTCGGTGTTGACGGTGACCCGGAAGTACAGCCGCCGCAGCAGCCCGATCGGATGCTCCCGGATCGAGGCCGCGGCTCCGGTCTGGACGTTGGAGGACGGGCACATCTCCAGCGGAATACGCCGGTCCCGCACGTATTGCGCGAGCCGGCCGAGGGTGGGGATGCCGTCGTCGGTGGCCTGGATGTCGTCCACGATGCGCACGCCGTGGCCGAGGCGATCGGTACCGCACCACTGGATCGCCTCCCAGATGGACGGCAGACCGAACGCCTCGCCGGCATGAATCGTGAAGTGGAAGTTCTCCCGTCGCAGGTACTCGAATGCGTCGAGATGCCGGGTCGGCGGAAAGCCGGCCTCGGCGCCGGCAATGTCGAAGCCGACGACCCCGCGGTCGCGATACTCGACGGCAAGCGCGGCGATCTCGCGAGACCGGGCGGCGTGTCGCATCGCCGTGACGAGCGCGCCGATCCGGATCCGGTGACCTCGCTCGGCCGCGTTGGCCTCGCCCCGCCGGAAACCCAGCAGGGCGGCGTCGACGACCTGCTCGAGCGTGAGCCCGCGGTCGGTGTGCTGTTCCGGCGCCCAGCGCACCTCGGCGTAGACGACGCCGTCATCGGCGAGGTCCTCGGCGCATTCTTGGGCTACTCGGGCTATTCCCTCGGCGGTCTGCATGACCGCAACGGTGTGCACGAACGTCTCCAAGTAGCGCTCGAGCGAACCCGAACCGGAAGCATCCCGGAACCACCGGGCCAGCTTCTCGGGATCCGACGACGGCAGGTGCCGGTAGCCGACGCGGTCGGCGAGCTCGACCACCGTGCTCGGTCGGACCCCACCGTCGAGATGGTCGTGCAGGAGCACCTTGGGCGCGCGACGAAGCGAATCAGGCGATAGCGCGACGGGCATGCGAAGACCGTATAGGGAGGCTCATCCCCCTCGGGTCGGTGTCCACCGGAACGTGCGCACAGCGACGAACAGCCCCACGACGCACCACGCCCCGAGCACCAGCGCGCCCTGGGCGTGTTGCCAGCTGTGCTGGGGCTCGACGACGCGGAAGCTCGCCGGGAGGAACACCGACCGCATGCCCTGCGTGATCCACTTGAGCGGGAAGACCGCACCCACGGCCTGCAGCCAGCCGGGCAGATCTCCGTAGACGAAGTACACGCCGGAGAGGAACTGCATGACGATGGCGAACGGCGTGACGACCGCGGACGCGGACCGACCGTGGCGGATCACCCCGGCCACCGCGAGTCCCATCAGCGTGCACGAGGCGACACCGAGGACGACCACCCACCCGAAGGTCAGCCATTGTCCGGCCGGCGGAAGCTTCAAGCCGTAGAAGGCCGCACCCAGTGCGATCAGGAGCACGCACTCGATGACGGTAAGCAAAAGCACGAGCGCGATCTTGCCGATGAAATAGGCGGTTCTCGGCATGGGCGTTCCCGCGAGCCGCTTCAGCGCGCCGGTGTCGCGTTCGAGGGGCACCATGATGGCGAGGTTCTGAAAGCAACTGCCCCAGATACCGGCGCCGATCATGCCGGCGACGAAGTACTGGGCGAACGACACCTCGACGGCGGGCCCGCTGATCGTCTGGCTGTGAAAGATCGTGCCGAACAGCATGAGCATGACGGCCGGGAACAGCACGGTGAAGAACACGGCCTCGCGAGTGCGGCGGAACTGCAGCATCTCGGCTCGAAAGCGCCGCCAGCTGACGATGCCCAGCCTGGGGATCTCCGGCGACGCGGGCACCGCCTCCGAGGCCGTCATGAGCGGGCCTCGCGCGCGGCGGCCTGCGACTGGTTGGCTCGCTCGATCATCCGCACGTAGACGTCCTCGAGCGTCGGCCGCTCCACGACCAGCCCAGGGATCTCACCGCCGAAGTGCACCTGCAGGCTGGCGATCAGGGCGGTCGGAGTCGCCGTTCGCTCCTCGTGCAGGCTGTCCTCGGCAACCCACCGCACCATCGCCTCGGCCTCGTCCCGACCGCCGATGACCGCGGGGGAGCCGATTTCCAGCACCCGCCCGGCCGCGATCACACCCACCCGGCGGGCCAGATGCTCGGCCTCGTCGAGATAGTGGGTGGTCAGCAGGATCGTCGTGCCGGACTCGTTGAGCCCACGGATGAGTTCCCAGAACTGCCGGCGCGACTCGGGATCGAAGCCGGTCGTCGGCTCGTCCAGGAACAGCAGCTCCGGATCGCCGACGATGCCGAGGGCGACGTCGAGCCGTCGTCGTAGGCCACCCGAGAGCTTGCTCCCGCGGACGTTGCGGTACTCGGTGAGCCCGACCGCGTCGATCACTGCCGCCGGGGGGCGCGGCCGCAGAAATAGTCCGGCAACGATGTCCACCGCCTCGGCCACGGTGACGTCCTCGAAGTCCGTCGTCTGCTGAGCGACAATCCCGATCCGGCTGCGCCAGTGCGCCGACGCCCGCCGCGGATCGGTGTCGAGTACGGCGACCCGCCCACCGTCCGCGCGCCGGAAGCCCTCGCAGATCTCGACGGTCGTCGTCTTGCCGGCGCCGTTCGGTCCCAACAGCGCGAAGATCTCACCGCGCTCGACGGCAAGATCCAGGCCGTCGATGACGGTCACGCCGTCATAGGACTTGCGCAGCTGGCTGATCTCGATCGCTGCACTCACGACGCCGATGCTTCCACAGGTCGTCGTCCGGCTTCGGCTCGGCGAAATGACCTCGGCTCAGGCCGCGGTTATCCGTTGCATGATCAACGGTTGCGCCGTGAACACTGTGCCGATCTCGTAGGCACCGTCGAGCGCGGTCAGCGCCGGCTCGAAGCGGCCGGCATCGTCGGCGTGCAGCTCCAATAGGGGTTCTCCGGCGCGAACGGCCGCGCCGGGCTTCGCGTGCATGATCACGCCGGCCGCCGCCGAAACGGGATCCTCCTTGCGGGCCCGGCCGGCCCCGAGCCGCCACGCGGCCACGCCCACGGCGAGGGCGTCCAGCCGGACCAGCACCCCGTCGGTCGGCGCCGGCACAATGTGCTGCTCTCGAGCGATCGGAAGCGCCGCGTCCGGATCGCCGCCTTGGGCCCGGATCATGCGCCGCCACACGTCCATCGCCGTGCCGTTGCGTAGCGCGTCGGCCGGGTCTACGTCCGCGAGGCCGGCGCCGGCGAGCATCTCCCGGGCGAGGGCCAGGGTGAGCTCCACGACGTCCGATGGGCCGCCGCCGGCGAGCACTTCGAGCGACTCGGCCACCTCCAGCGCGTTGCCCGCCGTCCGGCCCAGGGGCGTCGACATGTCCGTGAGCAGGGCGACGGTCCGAGTGCCGTGCGCGGTGCCCAGCTCGACCATCGTGCGGGCCAGCGTGCGCGCGTCCTCGACGGTCTTCATGAACGCGCCCGAGCCGACCTTCACGTCCAGCACCAGCGCCGCGGCTCCCTCGGCGATCTTCTTGCTCATGATCGAACTCGCGATGAGCGGGATCGACTCGACGGTGGCGGTGACGTCGCGCAGTGCGTACAGCTTGCGGTCGGCCGGTGCGAGCTCGGCCCCGGCGGCGCATACCACCGCCCCGACGTCACGCAGCTGGGTGAGGAATTCGGCATTGGACAGCTGGGCCCGCCAGCCTGGGATCGATTCCAGCTTGTCCAGGGTGCCGCCAGTGTGGCCGAGTCCTCGCCCGGACAGTTGCGGCACGGCGGCGCCGCACGCGGCGACCAGCGGCGCCAGCGGCAACGTGATCTTGTCGCCGACGCCGCCGGTGGAGTGCTTGTCGGTCGTCGGGCGGGACACGCCGGACAGATCGAGCCGCTCCCCCGAAGCGATCATCGCCGCCGTCCAACGGGCCAGCTCGTCGGGCACCATGCCGTTCAGCAGGATCGCCATGGCCAGCGCGGCCATCTGCTCCTCGGCGACCACCCCGCGGGTATAGGCGTCGATCACCCAGTCCAGCTGCTCGTCGGGGATGCGGCCACCGTCGCGTTTGGTGGCGATCACGTCGACCGCCGCGAACGGCTCGCTGGTACTCATTCCGTCAGTGCTGTCGCTTCCCGCTCAGCTGAGGTCTTCGCGGCCGAAGGCCAGCGGGAGGACATCGATCATCGGCCGGGCCCCCTCGGCGGTATCGACGACCAGGTCGGGCCCCCCGTGCTCCCACAGCAGCTGCCGGCACCGGCCGCACGGCATGAGCACCCCGCCATGGAAGTCGACGCACGCGAGCGCCACCAGCCGCCCGCCGCCCGACGCATGCAGGGCCGACACCAGCCCGCACTCGGCGCACAGGCCGAGCCCGTATGAGGCGTTCTCGACGTTGCACCCGACGACCACTCGACCGTCGTCGACCAGAGCGGCCGCACCGACCGGAAACTGCGAGTACGGCGCGTACGCGTTGCCCATCGCCTCGAGAGCCGCCCGGCGCAATGCGGCCCAGTCGATTTCGTCGTCTCTCATGGCGCCCCCTATCCCACCGTGTACGGCTGTCCGTCCGCCGCGGGGGGTCGGACGCGGCCGACGAAGCCGGCCACCGCGAACAATGTAGCGACATAGGGAAGCATCAGGAGCAGGTTGGAGTCGATCGGGGCGCCGGCCTGGGACAGCAGGCTCTGCAGCTGATCGGCGAACCCGAACAGCAAGGCAGCGAAGACCGCCCCAATTGGCGTCCAGCGCCCGAAGATGACGCATGCGAGCGCGATGAAGCCCTTGCCCGCCGACATGTTCAGCTGGAACGTCCCGGACGCGCCCGAGCCGAGAACGAGGAACGTGCCGCCGAGGCCGGCGATCGCGCCGGCGATCCACACCGCCCGATACCGGGTGCGGCGCACGTCTATGCCGACCGTGTCCGCGGCCCGCGGGTGTTCCCCGACGGAACGAACTCGCAAGCCCCACCGAGTGTGGAACAACCCTACGTGCACGACGAAAACCAGAACGTACGTCGCATAGAGGAAGATCGTGCCGGAGAAGAGCACTGGTCCGATGAGCGGGATGTCGGAGAGCCCTGGGATCTTGAGAATCTTGAAGTACCCGGGCTGGTTGTAGGTGTCTGCGTGCGGTGAGAGCAACTTGTTGAACAGGAAGCTCGTGACGCCGAGGATGAGCAGGTTGAGGACGACACCAATGATCACCTGGTCGACCAGATATCGGATGGCGAGGACCGCGAGCAGGGCACCGACCAGCATGCCAGCCAAGATGCCGCCGACCAGTCCGAACCAGATGCTGCCGGCGACCGAGGCGACCACGGCGGCGACGAACGCACCGAACAGCAGCTGGCCTTCGATGGCGACGTTGACGACCCCGGATCGCTCGCCGATGACACCTGCGAGCGCGCCGAGAATCAGCGGGATGGCGGCCGGGAAGATCGAACCCTGCAGCAGGGACACGACGTTCAACCCGGTGGCGGTACCCGCAACCGACCAGATGATGAACGACAGCACGAGGCCGACAACGGTGAGCGTGGCGCACCACCGAGCGGCTAGCCCTCGGGTCAGCCGCAGCACTCCCCCGAGGATTGCGAGCCCGCAGAGGACGATGCACACCGGGCGAGCCGTGAACGTCAGCGTGCCCACGTCGAAGGTCGCTCCGGGCAGCGAGAACTGGAAGGACGCTTGCTCGGTCGAGCGCGACCCGAACGCAAAGACGACCAAACCCACGAGGCCGAGGATGATCTCCAGAGCACCGGCCGTGATGTAGCGCGGGATGCGTGTCGGCCGCGCCGCCGACACGGCCACTACCAGGCTGCTGTACGCGCCGGGCAGGTTGAGCTGCGGCGGGGTGGGCAGGTGGAACACCTCACGCACCAGGCGCGGTGCGGCGATGAAGATGACGATCAGCGCCTGGATGACCGTGACGATGTCGACCGGAATGCCGACGGCCGCTTGCATCTGGGCCCCGCCTTGGCGCAACGCACCGAACAGCAGGCCGGCGAAGACGGTGCCCCATGGGCTCGTTCGACCGAGCAGCGCGACGGTAATCGCGTCGAAGCCGACGTTGGACGAGATGTTCGGCGTGACCGCGTAGGAGGTGGCCCCGCCGAGAGCGAGCGTCATGCCGCCCAGTCCGGCCAGGGCGCCCGCGACCGTCATGGCCAGCGTCGTGGTCGCGCCGACGCTCATGCCGGCGGTTCGCGACGCCGCGGGGTTGGCGCCCACGGAACGGAGCCGGAATCCGATCGTGCTCCGGGTGAGGATCCACCAGACGAGCGCGGCGGCGCCCACCGCGACCACGATGCCGAGGTCGCACTGGATGCCGGAGCCGAAGATGTGGGGCAGCCGAGCGGTGCCCTCGATGGGCTTGCTGGCCTGCGGATTGTCCGGCGCATGGAAACCGTCGAGCGAGAGCAGGTAGAGCAGGCCGAACGCCGCGATGTAGTTCAGCATGATCGTGGTGATGACCTCGTGGGCGCCGGTGCGCGCCTTGAGGAATCCGGCGATGAAGCCCCACACCGCGCCGCCGAGGAGACCGGCGAGCATCGCGACCACGAGGTGCACGAACGGCGGCAGCGACCAGGCGAACCCGACATAGCCGGCCGCGGTCGCGCCGGCGATGACTTGACCCTCGCCGCCGATGTTGAACAACCCGGCGCGGAACGCGAGGGAGACGCCGAGGCCGGCGAGGATCAGCGGTGTCGCGGTGAAGATCGAGCTGGTGATCGGCGCGAGGATGCCACTGACCGTGCCGTCGTTGTTGGGGTCGTAGATTGCCCCTTCGAACATCGCCTTGTAGGCGTCCCGCACCGTGTACCACGCGTCGCGGAAGAAGTCCGACGGGTGCTGGAAGAAATACCCGAGGTCGGCGCGCACCGTGTCGTCGGAAAAGATCATCATGAGGCCGCCGATGACCAGCGCGACCACGATGGCCAGCAGGGTGACGAGCCAGGTGTCGTTGCGCCGGGGCCGCTCGTGCTCCGGCTCGGTCGGCGGGGCCGGCTTCGTCTCGACGGCCGTGGTCACGACGCTTCTCCGTCCGACTGCTCGTCCAGCTCGCTGACCGTCAGCAGGCTCGGATGCTCCTCGGCCTCGGTATGGGCCTCCTCGGCGGGCACGCCGGCCATCATGAGCCCGACCTCGTCCCGAGAGGCATCCCCGGGAAGGACCCCGATGATATGGCCCCGGTAGATCACCACGATGCGATCCGCCAGCGCCAACACCTCGTCCAGCTCGGTAGAGATGATGATCACGGGCGTGCCGCGATCCCGTTCAGCAACGATGCGGCTGTGGATGAACTCCTGGGCGCCGACGTCAACCCCGCGGGTCGGCTGCGAGGCGACCAGCAGGGTGAGTGGCCGCGACATCTCGCGAGCCAGCACGACTTTCTGCTGATTGCCGCCCGATAGCGCCCCCGCGGGCACGCTGGCCGAGGGCGTCCGCACGTCGAACTCGTCGATGCGGCGTTCGGCGTTGGCCCGGATGGCTCCGAGCCGCAAGCGCAGCCCCTGGGAGAACTCGTCCCGGTCGTAGAGGTCGAGCACGAGGTTCTCGGCGACGGACAGTTGGCCGACCAGCCCGTTGTGCTGGCGGTCCTCGGGAACGAAACCGACGCCATCGCGCAGAATGCCGTGCGGCTCCCGGCCGACCAGCGAGTTGCCGTGCAGCGTGATCGTCCCGCGGTCGACGCTGCGCAGCCCGAGCAGGGCCTCGGCCAGTTCCTCCTGGCCGTTGCCCTGGACCCCGGCGATGGCCACGATCTCGCCGGCTCGGACCTCGAGGCTGACGTCGTTGACCGTGACGTGTCCGCGGTCGTCGCGGACCACGACGTTGGCGACCTCCAACGCCGGCGGACCGGGCTCCCGCGTTTCCTTGTCCACGACGAGCTGGACGGCTCGGCCGACCATCATGCTCGCCAGCTCCCCTTCCGAGGTATCCGGCGCGGCCTCGCCAACGACCGAGCCCCGCCGGATCACGGTGATCCGGTCGGCAACCGCCTTGACTTCCCGAAGCTTGTGCGTGATGAAGACGATCGACGTGCCGGCGTCGCGCAGCTCGCCCATGACGCGGATCAGGTCATCGATCTCCTGCGGGGTGAGCACCGCTGTCGGCTCGTCGAGGATAAGTACGCCCGCATCGCGCAGCAGGGCCTTCAAGATCTCGACGCGTTGCTGCACGCCGACGGGCAGATCCTCGACCAGCGTGTCGGGGTCGACCGCGAGCCCGTAGCGATCGGAGAGCTCGCGGACCTTGGTCGAGGCGGTGCGGCGGGAGAGCTGCCCGAACGGGCCTTGGGTCCATTCCCGACCGAGCATCACGTTCTCGGCCACCGTGAAGACGGGCACGAGCATGAAGTGCTGATGCACCATGCCGATGCCGGCCTCGATCGCGTCCCCCGGGTTGCGGAAAGTCCGAGTCGTCCCGTCCACGACGATCTCGCCCTCGTCCGGTTGGTACAAGCCGTAGAGAACGTTCATCAACGTCGACTTGCCGGCCCCGTTCTCGCCCAGCAGCGCATGGATCTCCCCCGGCTCGACCGTCAGATCGATGGCGTCGTTCGCGGTCAGCGTGCCGAAGCGCTTGGTGATCCCTCGCAGTTCGAGCCTCATCGCGAGCACCTCTCCCAGCCGGAATGGGAACGCTGCGCTGGTCAGTCAACCAGCGCAGCGCTTCCTTTGAACAGGGCGAGTGCCGGTCAGCTCGCCTTCGGCTGGGACGGTGAGGTGATCGTGATCTTGCCGGACATGATGTCCTGCTGCAGCTGGGTCAGCTCAGTCTTCAGGCCGGCATCCACCTTCGAGTCGAAGTCGTGGAACGGGCTGAGCCCGGTGCCCTGGTTGGACAGGTCACCGACGTAGTCCTTGGCCGAGAAGTTGCCGCCGGCGGCGTCCTCGACCGACTTGGTCACCGCGCCCTGGATGCCCTTGAACACCGTGGTCAGGTACACCGACTTGTTCTGCGGGTCGGAGACAAAGCCGTCCGTGTCGACCCAGATCACCACGGCCTTGCCCGTCGACTTGGCCACACCCGACGATCCAGTGCCGGTCAGGCCCGCGACCGGGAAGATCACGTCGGCGTTCTGGGCGATGAAGTTGTTGGCGATCTTGACGCCCTCGCCCGAGGGGTCGTTGAACTTGCCGGCGAAGACGCCCTGCTTCTTGGCCGGGTCCCAGCCCAGGACCTTGACGCTCTTCCCCTTCTGCTGGTTGTAGTACTGCACGCCCTGCACGAAGCCGTCCATGTAAATGGTCACCGGCGCGATCTTCAAGCCGCCGTAGGTCGCCACGACGCCGGTCTTCGAGTAGGCCGCGGCGAGATAGCCGCCGAGGAAGGCACCCTGGGCGGTGTTGAACTGCAGGCCCTGCAGGTTCGTGCCGTTACCGCCGGCATCGACCTCGGCGTAGTTCTGGCTCGGCTTCGCCTTAGCGGCGGCCTGGTGGCGTCGCCCATCAGGCCGCCGACCGTCACGATGAGCTTGCAGTTCTGCCCTTCCAGCTTGGCGATGTTCGGCTTGTAGTCAGCCTCGGTCTTGGAGACCACGTACTGGACCTTCGCCTTGCCGTCGGTCTGGGCCTGCTGCATGCCGGCCCACGCGGAGGCGTTGAACGACTTGTCGTCGATACCGCCCGTGTCCGTCACCATGCACGCAGTGAATGTCGCACCGCCGGCACTTCCCGAACCCGAGGCGGCACTCGACGTGCCCCCGCCGGCGCTCGACGTGGACGCCTTGCTGCCGCAGGCCGTCAGCACGAGCGCGATCGCCGATACACCGGCCGTCATGGCCATCGCTTGCGTACGACGCAACGCCATCAATCCTCCAGATATGACCGCACGCGCAGCCCCACCGGCTACGGTTTGCCCGACACGTTAGCCGTCCGGCGGCATGCCGTAGCCAACTCTCGCGGCGTCGTCACCGGATCGTTGCAGCCGCCCCGCGGACACTGCGCGCACCCAGCGAGACTGGCAACACCTGACATTGCGAAGCGTCGGCCGCCGGCCCGGCCCGGCGCGGTCCATCATCCCTGGGTGAGCAGCTGATCGCCGTGCGTGCAAGCGCCACAAGGCGCCCCGCTGGGTTGTCGCACGTGAAGCGAGGTTACCGTTTCGTGATCTTGGACTTAGCGCCCCGGGGATGTCGATAGGTCCAAGATCACGAAAGAAAGCTGATTAGGATCGCGGGGTGCCGACCGGGACTCGAGCGAGCGCCACCACGCCGCCGCCGAGACGGCCCGCGCGCCCGGCGGGGACGCTCTACCGCGGCCGGGAAGGCATGTGGTCGTGGGTGGCGCACCGCATCACCGGTGTGTTGACGTTCTTCTTCCTGTTCGTCCACATTCTGGACACCGCCTTGGTGCGGGTTTCGCCGGAGTCCTACGACGTCGTCATCGACACGTACAAGAACCCGTTCGTCAACCTGATGGAGGTCGGGCTGGTCGGCGCCGTGCTCTTCCACGGGCTGAACGGCCTGCGGATCATGGCCGTCGACTTCTGGTCGAAAGGCCCGCGGTATCAACGCCAGATGCTGTGGACGATCGTCGTGGTGTGGGTAATCGTGATGGTTCCCGCCGCGTACTTCATGCTGAAGCACGCGTTCGAGGTCCTCTTCGGGAACAAGTGACATGGTGCCCGAGGCCTACGAATGAGCTCGATGGATTCGTCGATCCCGCCGGTGATCGAGCCGCCGCGCTCGCCGTACCGGCGATCGTCACGAGGGCGCCCCAATACGGAGCTCTACGCCTGGCTGTTCATGCGGGTCTCCGGCGTCGTGCTCGTCGTGCTCGTGCTCGGGCACCTGTTCATCATGAACATCCTCGACGGCGGCGTACAGCGGATCAACTGGGCCTTCGTGGCTGGCCGCTGGGCGTCGCCGTTCTGGCAGGTGTGGGACCTGATCATGCTCTGGCTGGCACTGCTGCACGGGACGAACGGCATGCGCATGATCATCAATGACTACACCCGCCGTGATGCGACCCGGGTCTGGCTCAAGGCGTTGCTGTACGTCGCCACCACTGTCGTGATCGCGTTGGGCACGCTCGTGATCTTCACCTTCGACCCGACCCTGTAGCGCGGGGTAGCGAGAGGCACCGATGCAGCAGCACAGATACGACGTGGTGATCGTCGGCGCGGGCGGGGCAGGCATGCGGGCCGCGCTCGAGGCGAGTACCGCGGGTCCGCACCGGCGTGCTGACCAAGCTGTATCCCGACCCGCTCGCACACCGGTGCCGCGCAGGGCGGCATGTGCGCCGCGCTGGCCAACGTCGAGGAGGACAACTGGGAGTGGCACACCTTCGACACCGTCAAGGGCGGCGACTACCTCGTCGACCAGGACGCCGCCGAGATCATGTGCCGGGAAGCCATCGACGCGGTCCTCGACCTCGAGAAGATGGGGCTGCCGTTCAATCGCACCCCCGACGGCCGGATCGACCAGCGCCGCTTCGGCGGTCACACCCGCAACCACGGCGAGGCGGCCGTGCGCCGCTCCTGCTACGCGGCCGACCGCACCGGGCACATGATCCTGCAGACGCTCTACCAGAACTGCGTCAAGCAGGGGGTCGAGTTCTTCAACGAGTTCTACGTGCTCGATCTGCTGCTGACCGACGACGAACCGGAGCACCAGCGGGCGGCCGGCGTCGTCGCCTACGAGCTGGCCACCGGCGAGATCCACGTCTTCGCGGCCAAGGCCGTCGTTGTCGCGACCGGCGGCTTCGGCAAGGGTCTACAAGACGACCTCGAACGCGCACACTCTCACCGGCGACGGCATGGCATCGTGTGGCGCAAGGGCTTGCCGCTGGAGGACATGGAGTTCTTCCAGTTCCACCCGACCGGACTGGCCGGCCTCGGCATCCTGCTCTCCGAGGCCGCGCGCGGCGAGGGCGCCATCCTGCGCAACGCCGACGGCGAGCGGTTCATGGAGCGCTACGCACCCACTATCAAGGACCTCGCCCCGCGCGACATCGTCGCCCGCTCGATGGCGCAGCGAGGTGCGCGAGGGCCGCGGCGCCGGTCCGAACAAGGACTACGTGCTGCTCGACCTGACCCACCTGCCGCCGGAGCAGATCGACGCCAAGCTGCCCGGACATCACCGAGTTCGCCCGCACCTACCTCGGGGTCGAGCCCTATGACCGAGCCGGTGCCCGTCTATCCCGACGGCGCACTACGCGATGGGCGGCATGCCCACCACGGTTCGCGCCGAGGTGCTGCGCGACAACACCGACGACCGTCCCCGGCCTGTACGCGGCCGGCGAGGTGCGCCTGCGTGTCGGTGCACGGCTCCAACCGGCTCGGCACCAACTCGCTGCTGGACATCAACGTCTTCGGTCGCCGAGCCGGCCTGGCGGCGGCGCAGCACGCGGCTGCGGTCCCACAGCCCGAGCTGCCGACCGGGTCCGAATCGTTCGTCACCGAGCTGGTGCAGGCGCTGCTGACGTCGAGCCGGCTCCGAACGGGTCGCCACGATCCGTCGCGAGCTGCAGCACACGCATGGACCGCAACGCTCAGGTGTACCGGACCGAAGAGTCGCTCGAGCAAGCCGCGGCGGACATCGCGTCTCTCAAGGAGCGCTATCGCGAACGTCGCCGTCACCGACAAGGGAAAGCGCTTCAACACCGACCTGCTCGAGGCGATCGAACTGGGCTTCCTGCTGGATCTGGCTGAGGTCCTGGTCGTCAGTGCTCGCGCGCGCGACCGAGTCGCGCGGTGGCCACTTCCGCGAGGACTACCCGGACCGGGACGACGCCAACTTCATGCACCACACCATGGCCTATCTCGGGCCCGGGCGGCTGCCGTGCGGCTGGACTACCAGCCGGTGGTCCAGACGCGGTACCGAGCCGACGGCTCGGAAGTACTGACGTGGCGGCTGACGAGGTATTCGCGGCGCGCGCCGCCGCCGCGAACGATCACCGTCCGGATCCGGCGCTACGACCCCGAGCAGGACGCGGCGCCGCACTGGCAGTCCTACGACGTCGCCGCCCAGCCGACCGAGCTCGTCCTCGACCTGCTGCACACCATCAAGTGGGAGCTCGACGGCTCGCTGACGTTTCGCCGGTCGTGCGCGCCACGGAGTCTGCGGCTCGGACGCGATGCGCATCAACGGCGTGAATCGCCTGGCCTGCAAGGTTCTGGTGCGAGATCTGCCCGGACGAAGATCACCATCGAGCCGATCAAGGGCCTGCCCTTGCTGAAGGATCTCGTCGTCGACATGGAGCCGTTCTTCGAGGCCTACCGCGCGGTGCATGCCGTTCCTGATCACCTACGGGAATCCAGCCGACGCGCGAGCGCCTCCAGTCCCCGCAGGACCGGGATCGCTACGACGACACGACCAAGTGCATCCTGTGCGCTGCCTGCACCACCTCATGCCCGGTCTACTGGACCGACGGCTCAGTACGTCGGTCCGGCGGCGATCGTGAACGCGCATCGGTTCATCTTCGACAGCCGCGACGAGGGCGCCGACGAACGCCTGGAGATCCTGAACGACCGCGAGGGCGTTTGGCGGTGCCGCACGACGTTCAACTGCACGGACGCCTGCCCGCGTGGCATCGAGGTCACCAAGGCGATCCAGGAAGTCAAGCGCGCCCTGCTCTACCGCCGGGTCTGACGCCGCCCCGACCGCTCCCCGTTGCGGCGGGCCCGAGCCCGGCGGGCGGCGATCCAGGCCACCGTCCCGCCGCCGACCGCGGCCCCGGCACCGACCAGGGACGCGGCCACGGCCGCCGGAGAAACCTGTGACGAACCGTCTGACTCCTCGGCGGCGGGCGGCGGCACCAGCACGCTGATGGCGCCGAGCTCGACCTCGCCGGCCGGGGTGATCCAGGTCGCCGTCCACGCGGCGCAGAACAGCAACCAGCGGGCGACGAGCTGCATCCACACCAAGATCGCGACGATCGCGGCGAACGGTCCCGCCGTCGGACTATGCGACGTCGCCGCGATCGTGTAGCTGCCGATGATCTTCAGCACCTCGAAGCCCACTGCGGCGAGCAAGGCCGCCCGGAAGGCGACACCGCGCGGCACGCTGGCGCGGGGCAGCCGGATGATCAGCCAGCCGAAGATGACCATGTCGCCGAGGACCGCGATAGCAAGCCCCAAGATCTTCGTGACGACTCCGGCCCCGGGGACATGGTCCAGACCGATCCAGCGCAACAGCTGATCCGTGACCGACGTAGCCGAGGCGGTGAACGCCAGCGAGATGAGCGCACCCAGGCCGAGTCCGGCCAGGACGATCAGGTCGGAGATCTTCGCCTTGAGCAACGGCCGCTTCTGGCGGGTGCCGCCCCACACCGAGTTGATGGCCATCCGCAGGTTGGCGATCCATCCCAACCCGGCGAGCAGCAGGCCGACGAGGCCAACCACACCGACCGCCGCCCGGTTGGCGATGGCCGAGTCGATCGCGGTCTGCAAGGTGTCGCCGAAACCGCCAGGCAGGTTCTCGGCAACCTTGTCCAGCAGCTCACGCTGTAGCTCGGGATTGGCGTGCAACACAAAGCCGGTGATCGACACGGCCAGCAGGATCAGCGGAAACAGCGCGAGGAAGCTGAAGAACGTGATCGCTCCGGCGTACTGGTTGCCGTTGTTCGCTGTGAACCGGCCCCACGCGCGAACGACGTGAGCCAGCCAGGCCTGGCGGCCCTGGGCGCCACGCCACCAGGCGCTAGCCCGCTCCTTGAGCTGGGCGAGCCGGCCGGGCTTGCTCATCTCGCTCCCGCTCACTCACGGCAGACCGAGCGGGAAATCACGTCTACGGTGCCACTCGCCGTCCTCGCTCCGCTCGAACAGCGTGCACGCCTCGACGACGAAGCGGGCCACGAAATCGGCGAGCCCGTCGTAGGCGAGGTCCAGGGCGTGATCGGGCACGTCATGAGCAATCGTCACGTGCGGGTGATACGGGAAGTCGAGCTCCCGCAACAACGGGCCACTGCGAACGACCCGCTCCAACTGCTCGCAGTTGGCGACGCCGCGCGCGACCTGGATGAACACGACGGGCGACGTCGGCCGGAACGTGCCGGTGCCGAGCAGGTGCATGACGAACGGCATGGCGAACGACGCGGCTTCGCTGAGATGCTGCTCGATCTTGGGCAGGTCGCCCCGAGCGATCGGCGTGGGGGGCAGCAGCGTGACGTGCGGCCAGATCAGGTCCGCCTGCGAGTCGCCGACCCGCCGGCGCCACCCGGTGAGCACCGTCGCGTGCGGTTCCGGTATGGCAATTGCTACGCCCACTGTTGCTTGGTCGGCAGTCACCCGCGGGCCTCGCCCTGTCCTGCCGCGCTGGGCAGGAAGCCGACCTTGTCGAAGACATCCATGACCGTCGCGGCGGCGACCTCGCGTGCGCGCATCGCTCCATCGGCGAGGATCTTGTCCAGCTCGACCGGGTCAGCCAGATACTCGGCCGTCCGGGCGGCCAGCGGTTCGGTGAACGCGACGACCGCGTCGGCGACCGCGGCCTTCAGGGCCCCGTAGCCCTGGCCGGCCAGCTCTTCGACCAGCGCGTCGACATCGCGACCGGTCACCGCCGACAGAATGCCCAGCAGGTTGGAGATGCCGGGCTTGGTCTCGGGGTCATAGCGAATGTCCGTCTGAGTGTCAGTCACGGCCCGCCGGATCTTGCGGACCAGGACGTCCGGCGAATCCAGGAGATTCAGCGTTCCCGCGTCGGGCAACGACTTGCTCATCTTCGCCGACGGATCTTGCAGGTCGAGAATCTTCGCCGTCTCCTTCGGTATGTACGGCTCCGGCAGGGTGAACGTGCTGCCGTAGCGCCGGTTGAACCGCTGGGCCAGATTCCGGGTGAGTTCTACGTGCTGTCGCTGATCTTCACCGACCGGCACCGCGTCGGCGTGATAGACGAGGATGTCAGCCGCCTGCAGGACCGGATAGGTGAACAGGCCCACGGAGACACTCGCCGCGCCTTCGCGGGCTGACTTGTCCTTGAACTGCGTCATCCGGCTCGCCTCGCCGAATCCGGTCAGACACTCGAACACCCAGGAGAGCTGCGTGTGCTCCGGAACGTGGCTCTGGATGAACAACACGCATCGGCCCGGATCGAGTCCGGCGGCGAGCAGCTGCGCCGCAGACGCTCGGCTGCGCTCGCGCAACTCGTCCGGCGTCGGCGGATTGAGGGTGATCGCGTGCAGGTCGACGATGCAGTAGAACGCCTCGTAGCTGTCTTGCAGGGCCACCCATTGGCGGAGCGCGCCGAGGTAGTTACCGAAGTGGAACGAGGTGGAAGTCGGCTGGATACCCGACAGCACCCGCGGCGTCCGCGCAGCCACACCCGACATAGGACTCGATTCTGACAGCCCGGTTGAGGCCCGTGCACCCGGGCGCCCGTCAAGAGGGCTCACAGTACGTCCGCCAGGCCGGCAGCGCCCTCGGCCGGGCCATCCTGACCGTCGACACCGGGCGGGGTGACGCGGACAGCGGCGGCGCGGTGCCCGTCTACGGCGGTGACGGCCAGCTGGAAACCGTCGTAGCTCACTTCGTCTCCTACCGCGGGCAGCCGGCCCAGCGCCGCCATCACAAACCCCCCTGCGGTCTCGTACGGTCCCTCGGGCAGCTCCAATCCGGTCGACTCCGCGAACTCGTCGAGGTTGAGCCGGCCGTCGACCTCGACCGCGCCGTCGATCAGCCGCCGCGGTCCCGCGACGTCAGCGTCGTACTCGTCGTGGATGTCACCGATGACCTCCTCGATCAGGTCTTCGAGGGTCACGATGCCATCCGTCCCGCCGTACTCGTCGACGACGATGGCGAGATGCTGGCCTTCTCGGCGCATCTCGGACAGGGCCACCAGCACGTTCTTCGAACCGGGCACCTGCTTGACTTCGCGCACCAGGTCACCGACCGTCCGGCCTCGGTCGCCAGGCGCGTCGCCGAAGAGCAGGTCCCGAATGTGGACGAAGCCGCGGACCTCGTCCTGACTACGGTCGACTACCGGATAACGCGAATGGGGCGCCTGCATCGCGAGCCGGCTGGCCCGATTCACCGTCGTCGAGACGTCGAGGAAGGTGACCTCGGTGCGGGAAACCATGACTTCGCTGACCGTGCGTTCACTCGCCGCGAAGACCTCGTCGATGAGCCGGCGCTCGTCGGTCGTTAGCGATTCGTGAGCCGCCACCAGTCCGCGCAACTCCTCCTCGCTGATCGCCTCTCGGCCGATGGCCGGGTCGCCGCCGAGCACCCGCACGAGCAAGTTGGTGCTGCGCGACAGCAGCCAGATGATGGGCCGGCAAATGGTGGCGACTCGGTTCAGGGTCGGGCTGAACAGCCTGGCCGTAGCCTCGGGACGTTGCAGCCCCAGCCGCTTGGGCACGAGCTCACCGACGACGAGCGTGACGAATGAGATGATCAAGGTAACGCCGATGAATCCAATGACGCCCGCGGGGCCGGCGGCCATGCCGAGGTGCACCAAGCCGTCCTTCGCCTGATCACTCAACGTGACAGCGCCGAACGCGCTCGACAGCAGCGCGGTGAGCGTGACGCCGATCTGGACGGTCGCCAGGAAGCGGTTCGGATCCTTGATCAGCCGGGCCACCGCCTGACCCCGCCGGCCCCTCTCGGCCATGGCCCGCACCTGGCCCTCGCGCAACGAGATCAACGAGATCTCGGACGCGACGAACAGCCCTTCGAGCACGATCAGCGCCAGCACGATCGCTATGTTGATCAGAGTCGAGTTCATCGGAGCCTGTGACTACTCCCCGGACGGCGGGGGCTGCGGCGGGCCGTAGTCCGCTGTGCCAACACCTCGCACAGTTTACGGTCGTCGGCGAATCACAGATACGCGATTCGCGGCGGTCCTCGGTCAGCCGATGGCGCGGCTCAAGTTGGCGTCGATCGTCGCCAGGAAGTCCTCGGTCGACAGCCATGCGGTGTCCGGGCCGACGAGCAGGGCCAGATCCTTGGTCATCTGGCCCGCCTCGACGGTGTCGATGCACACCCGTTCGAGCGTTTCGGCGAAGCGGGTCACGTCGGGGGTGGCGTCCAGCTCGCCGCGATGCGCCAGGGCACGCGTCCAGGCGAAGATCGAGGCGATCGGATTGGTCGAGGTCGGCCGGCCGGCCTGGTGCTGCCGATAGTGCCGCGTCACGGTGCCGTGCGCCGCCTCGGCCTCGACCGTCTTGCCGTCCGGCGTCATGAGCACCGAGGTCATCAACCCGAGCGAGCCGAACCCTTGCGCGACCGTGTCGGACTGGACATCGCCGTCGTAGTTCTTGCAGGCCCAGACGTATCCGCCTTCCCACTTCAGCGCCGCGGCCACCATGTCGTCGATCAGCCGGTGTTCGTAGGTGAGACCCGCGGCGGCGAAGTCCGAGGCGAACTCGGTCTCGAACACCTCGGCGAACAGGTCCTTGAACCGCCCGTCGTAGGCCTTGAGGATGGTGTTCTTCGTCGACAGGTATACCGGGTAATGGCGGGCCAGCCCGTACCGCATCGACGCGCGGGCGAAGTCGCGGATCGAGTCGTCGAGGTTGTACATCGCAAGGGCGACGCCACTCGAGGGAAAGTCGTAGACGGACAGCTCTATCGGGTCGCTGCCGTCCTTCGGCGTGAACGTCAGCGTCAAGGATCCCTCGCCGGGAATCACCGTGTCGGTCGCGCGGTACTGGTCACCGAACGCATGACGGCCGACGACGATCGGCTTGGTCCACCCGGGAACCAACCGCGGGACGTTCTGCATGATGATCGGCTCACGGAAGATCACGCCGCCCAGGATGTTGCGGATCGTTCCGTTGGGGGACCGCCACATCTTCTTCAGCCCGAACTCCGCCACCCGCGCTTCGTCGGGCGTTATCGTCGCGCACTTCACGCCGACGCCGTGCCGTTTGATTGCGTTGGCGGCGTCGATCGTGACCTGGTCGTCGGTCGCGTCGCGGTGCGATATGCCGAGGTCGTAGTAGTCGAGGTTGATGTCGAGGTAGGGAATGATCAGCTGATCCTTGATGAACTGCCAGATGATGCGGGTCATCTCGTCGCCGTCGAGTTCGACGACCGTTCCCTTCACGGTGATCTTCGACATCTGCGAATGCCTCTCCGACGACGACTTCTTGGTATCAAGATATGCCGGTGGGGTGTCGGCGCTCGGGCTGCCCCTACCCTCGGCCTATGACGCAACCCACCGGACGACCCGCGACGATGGTCGACCACATCGTGGACCGCTACCTCGACGACTACGTGGCCCTCGACCCGGTGACCGCGACCTATCTCGGCGTGCCCGGTCACGACGACGAGCTCCCGGACCTCTCCCCGGACGGATTGGCTGAGGTGTCGGTCCTCCGGCGCCGCGCGCTCGCCGAGCTCGACGCTGCGACCGCCGTCGACGAAACCGACCGGATCACCGTCGCCGCGGCCGCGGAGCAGCTGGGCATCGCCGAAGAGATCCGGGCCACCGGAGCCGAAGAGGCCCATCTGAACAACATCGAAAGTCCGATTCAGATGCTCCGTCAGGTCTTCGATCTGATGCCAACAGCCACCGACGAGGACTGGGCGGTCATCGCGCGGCGCCTCAGCCGGCTGCCCGATGCGATCGACGGTTACCTTGCCTCGCTCACGACCGCGGCCGCGCGCGGCGACGTCGTCCCTCGTCGACAGGTGGCAGCCGGCGTCGCCCAGAGCCGGGAGAGCGCCAGCCCGAACGGCTTCTTCGCGACCTTCGCGGCCGGGGCCGCCACCGCTGATGGCGAACTGCCGAGCGCGATCCGGCAGGACCTCGATCGCGGAGCGGCGAACGCGGCCCGCGCCTACGACCGGCTTGCTACCTATCTGGCCGACGAGCTTCTCGCGCTCGCTCCGCTGGACGACCCGGTCGGCCCGGAGCGGTACGCCTTGTTCTCGCGGCATTTCCTCGGGGCGCAAGTAGATCTCGACGAGACGTACGAGTGGGGGCAGGCGGAACTGGCCCGGATCGAGGAGGAGATGCGCGTCGTCGCCGATCGCATCGCGCCCGGGTCCACTTCCCGGGAGGCGATGGCCCACCTCGGTACCGACCCGGCCCGCAAGCTGCAGGGCACCGACGCGCTGCGGCGCTGGATGCAGGACAAGTCCGACGCCGCAATCAGCGCGCTCGCCGACACGCATTTCGACATTCCGGAACCGATCCGGGTGCTGGAGTGCCGAATCGCGCCGACGCCGACCGGGGGCATCTACTACACCGGTCCGAGCGAGGACTTCTCCCGTCCCGGCCGGATGTGGTGGGCGGTGCCAGCCGGCATCGAGGAATTCTCGACCTGGCGAGAGCTGACGACCGTCTACCACGAGGGCGTTCCCGGCCATCACCTGCAGGTCGCCCAGACCGTGTACCGACGCGAGCTGCTCAATCGGTGGCGCCGCCTCGCCTCGTGGACCTCAGGGCACGGCGAGGGCTGGGCTCTCTACGCCGAACGCCTGATGGCCGATCTCGGTTACCTCGATGACCCGGGCGACTACCTGGGCATGCTCGACGGCCAGTCCATGCGGGCCGCACGGGTCGTTATCGATATCGGCGTGCACTGCGGCTTCCCCGCGCCGGCCGAGGTGGGCGGCGGACCGTGGTCCTACGAGTCGGCCTGGCAATACCTGATTGCGCACGCCTCGATGGCGCCGGAGTTCCTGCGCTTCGAGCTCGACCGCTACCTGGGCTGGCCCGGGCAGGCTCCGTCGTACAAGATCGGCGAACGGCTATGGCTTCAGCTGCGTGACGACGCGCGGGCCAAGGGCGGCGACGACTTCGATCTGAAGACGTTCCACCGGCGCGCCCTGGACATCGGCAGCGTCGGCCTGGACGTGCTCCGCTCGGCGGTTCTCGGCGAGTACGCCGGCTGACCGCCGGGCTCGGCGCTCGATCGTGGCGGCCTAGGTGGCGCGGGCCGGCCCCGGCCGCCGCGGCGCCTTAGCCGCGGTGCTCGCGCTCCCGCTCTTACTGGGCGGATGCACCGGTTCCGCGTCCTCGCGCCACGAGGGTTCGGCCGCGGCCACGACGTCGACCGCTCGGGCCCTCTCCCCCAGCCGCTCGACGGAGTCCATGACCCGGCCGTCGAGTGGCGTGCGGCGCCCCGCGCCTAGCTCCCCGGCGGTCGTCGTGGCCGACCCCCGCCTCGCCGGCTTGGTCGGCGACGGCCAGTTCGCCACCGTGCCGCTGGCCTTCCCGGCAACAGCGACCGGCCGGCCGGTTGCCTACGCGGTGCAGATCGAGCACGGTATTCCCATCGACGGCCGCGACTTCGCGACCCAGGTGCACGCAACGCTCACCGACCCGCGCGGCTGGCAGGGCGTCGACCACATCGCATTCGCGGCCGCCAGCTCGCCCGCGAACGCCACGATCATCGTGACCCTGGCGACTCCTCGAACCACCGATCAGCTCTGTGCCCCCTTGGATACGGGCGGGTGGCTGAGCTGCTGGAACCAGGGCCGCGCGGTCATCAACTCCGACCGCTGGTTCGTCGGGTCGGCCAGCTACGGCTCGGACCTCGCCGACTACCGGCACGAGCTCGTCAACCACGAGGTCGGGCATGGCCTGGGCCACGCCCATCGGTACTGCCCCGGCCCGGGCAAGGCGGCACCGGTCATGCAACAGCAGACGATCTCGCTACAGGGCTGCCGGGCCAACCCGTGGCCATCGGTGACGGCCGGCTAGCCAGCCCACCGGTCAGTTGGTGATCTTGGAGATATGCGCGCCAGGAGGCAGTAAGTCCAAGATCACGAAAGGAATCGCCCGTCCCGGGGCCCGAATGCCTCGATCGCCTCAGCGTCACTGGCGGTGATATCGAGGTAGTCCGCGACCCACGTCAGCGCGTGCGGCGAGCCGGCCGCGAGGATCTCGGTCCGGGCGGCGGCGACGTCGAACAGCGAGCGCCGCAGGGTGACCGCGCCGTCAGCGAGCAACGCCCAGTGCGCGCCGGGCCGGCCGTAGGGCATGCCCACGCTGCCCGGGTTGACGATCAGCCGCCGATGCGCGAGCCGCACGAACGGCATGTGGGTGTGGCCGCAGACCACTGTCGCCACGTCGTCGGGCAGGGCGGCAAGCACCTCGGCCCAGCGGGACAGCCGGGTGTCCACGAGCACCACCTGCTCGTCGTCGTCGGGCACCGCGTGGCAGAACAGCACCGGCCCGAAGCCGTCGACGGGGAGCGTCACCGGATACGGCAACGCGTCGAGTCGGTCCAGTTGATCGGGCCGAAGTTGCGCGGCCGCCCACGGCGCGATCGGGTCGCCGACATCGACGACCTCGCCGCGGGCCAGGCTCACGAGCTCGCGGTCGGCATTCCCGCGCACGAGGATCACCCGGTCTCCGAGCCCGACGAGCCGATCGAGCGTCTGCGCGGGCATCGGGCCGGCCGCGAGATCGCCGGTCACGATCACCCGGTCAGCCGCCTGAACCGCCGGCTCGGCCAGTACCGCGTCGAGCGCTGGCAGCACGCCATGGACGTCCGACAGCACAGCGACCGACCGCACTGAGCGCCCGGACGCCGGGGCCAGGGTCACAGGTTGGCGACGTCGGCCTGCTTCGCCCGCACGGCCTCGGCCGCCTCGCGCAGCGCCTCGTGTTCGGAGTCGGTAAGTGAGCGCTCGACGATCCGTTCCACGCCGCCGGCACCGATCTCGGCCTCGACGCCGAGGTAGACGCCGCTGATGCCGTACTCGCCGTCGACCCAGGCGCACACCGGGATCGTCTCGGCCGTGTCCTCGATGACGGCGCGGGCCATCCGAGCCACGGCCGCCGACGGGGCGTAGAACGCGGAGCCGGTCTTCAGGAGCGCCACCACTTCGGCGCCGCCGTTGCGGGTGCGGGTGACCAACTCCTCGACGGTGCTCGCCGGCAGCACGTCGAGCAGTGGTTTGCCGTCGACGAAGCAGGCGGACGGTACCGGCACCATCGTGTCGCCATGCGAGCCGAGCGTCAGCGTGGTGACCGAGCTGACCGGGACGTCGAGCGCGGTCGCGACGTTGTTCGTGAACCGCGCCGTGTCGAGGACGCCAGCCTGGCCGAACACCCGCCGCCTCGGGAAGCCGGACGCGAGCTGGGCGAGAGCGGTCATCTCGTCGAGCGGGTTCGATACCACGATCAGCACGGCGTCGGGCGAGTACCGCGCGATCCGTTCGGCCACCCCGCGCACGATCTTGGCGTTGACCTCGAGCAGGTCCATGCGGCTCATTCCCGGCTTGCGGGGCAACCCGGCCGTGATGATCACGACATCGGACCCGGCCGTCGCGTCGTAGCCGTCGCCGTCCGGCGTCGTGGTGACGCCGATGAGCTCGGTCTCGAACCCTTCGATCGGGCGAGATTGGTTGAGGTCGAGGGCCAATCCCTCCGGACGGCCTTCGATGATGTCGGTGAGCACGACGGTGTCCAAGATGTCGTACTCGGCGAGTCGCTGCGCGGTGGTGGAACCGTAGAACCCGGCCCCGACGACGGTGATCTTGCCGCCGCGGTCACGGGTAACGGATGCGGACATGCCGGAACGCTCCTCGGTGTCTCGGTGATCGCCGGGTATGGGGCGAGGCTAGTCCTGCCACCTCAGCGCGGCAGCAACGACCCGAACAGGATCAGTGCGCCGCCGAGGGTGAAATAGCACACCGCGTCGAAGATCCGATTCCGAACTCGCAGCAGACCCGCGCGGCGGTCGGACAGAGCGAGCCGGCACGTTCCCGCGACCAGCACACCGATCGCAGTGACGACGACGCCGCGCAACCAGTGCTCGGGCACCACCGTGGCGTACAGGATGCCAGCGGCGACGATGCTCAGCACGACGACGAACGGCAGATTGCTCGAGAGCGTCTGGCGCACGGTCACCGGAATCGAGGT
Organism: uncultured Actinomycetota bacterium; assembly: GCA_963779485.1. Classification (GTDB taxonomy): domain Bacteria; phylum Actinomycetota; class Actinomycetes; order Mycobacteriales; family Jatrophihabitantaceae; genus CAVVJA01. The sequence continues at coordinate 133,369 of CAVZYJ010000023.1, forward strand.
CACCAGGTCGCGGTCCGGGCGGCGGCGTCGACGACATTGCGCAACAACATGGCTCGGGTCATCGGCCCGACCCCGCCCGGGTTGGGACTGACCCATCCCGCCACCTCTGCGACGTCGGGGTGCACGTCGCCCGCCACTTTGCCGTCGACACGGCTGACGCCGACATCCAGCACCGCGGCGCCCGGCTTGATCATGTCCGGCGTGATCAGGTTCGGCGAGCCGGCCGCCGCCACGAGGATGTCGGCCTGGCGCGTGAGCGAGGCGAGGTCGCGCGTGCCGGTATGGCACAACGTGACCGTCGCGTTCTCGGTGCGGCGGCTGAGCAGCAGCCCCAGTGGCCGCCCCACGGTGATACCCCGCCCGATCACCACGGCGTGCGCGCCGGCGATGGGCACCTCGTAGCGGCGGAGCAGCTCCAGCACGCCGCTGGGTGTGCACGGCAACGGAGCCGGCTTACCGAGGACCAGCCAGCCCAAGTTCACCGGGTGGAGACCATCGACGTCCTTGTCCGGATTCACCCGCGACAGGAGGGCAAACTCGTCCAGCCCAGTGGGTTGCTGAACCAGGAACGCGGTGCAGGCCGGGTCGGCATTCAGCTCGTCGATCACCGCTTCGACCTCAGCCTGCGACGCTGTCGCCGGAAGGTCGCGGCGAATGCTGGCGATCCCGATCTCCGCGCAGTCCTTGTGCTTCGCGCCGACGTACCAGCGGCTGGCCGGGTCGTCGCCGACCAGGACGGTGCCGAGCCCTGGCAGCACCCCGCGGGCGGCCAGCTCCCGAACCCGCCCCGCCAGTTCCTGCTTGATGGCGGCCAGGGTGGCCGTGCCGGAGAGCACAGTGGCGGTCATCGAAGGCGGCCCGGCTCAGTGCGAGAAGTGGCGGGTGCCGGTGAGATACAACGTCACGCCGGCGGCTTCGGCCACCGCGATGCAGTCCGGGTCACGAACGGATCCCCCCGGTTGAACCACGGCGCGGACGCCGGCGTCGAGTAGCACCTCGAGCCCGTCGGGAAACGGAAAGTACGCATCCGAGGACGCGACGGCCCCGCGCGCGCGGTCGCCCGCCCGTGCAACGGCCAGTCGGGCCGCATCCACCCGATTCACCTGACCCATGCCAACACCCACAGTCGCACCGTCCCGGGCCAGCAAGATGGCGTTCGACTTCACCGCCCGGACCGCCCGCCAGGCGAAGGCGAGATCGCCGAGCGTTGCGTCATCGGCCGCCGTGCCGGCCGCCAGGTTCCAGTTACCCGGATTGTCGCCGGGCGCATCGAGCCGGTCGGACGTCTGGATCAGCAGGCCGCCGGAAACGGGCCGCATCTCCGCTGTGGGGTGACTGGGCGGTGGTTCGGCGACGAGCACCCGCAGGTTCTTCTTGGTGGCGAGCAGGTCGAGCGCATCTTCGTCGTACGCCGGCGCCAGGATCACCTCGGTGAAGACCTCGGCCACCTGGCGGGCCATGTCGGCGGATACGGCGGTGTTGGCCGCGATGACGCCGCCGTACGCGCTGACCGGATCGCAGGCGAGAGCCTTGCGGTGGGCGTCGGCGATGTCGGTTCCGACGGCGATGCCGCAGGGGTTGGCGTGCTTGACGATCGCGACGCACGGCTCGGCGAAGTCGAATGCCGCCCGGCGGGCGGCGTCGGCGTCGACGTAGTTGTTGTAGCTCATCTCCTTGCCGGAGAGCTGCTCGGCCTGCGCGAGACCGGGGGCGCCGCCGTGGGCGACGTAGAGGGCGGCGCGCTGATGAGGATTCTCCCCGTAGCGCAGGGCCGCCGCCCGCTCCCAGGCCTGCGCCACCCAGCCCGGAAAGCCGCTGCCGGCGTCGTCCGGGGCCACGACGTTGCCCAGGTAGGAGGCCACGGCGATGTCGTACTCGGCGGTGTGCCGGAACGCCGCGACAGACAGCCGCTGGCGCGCCGCCAGGTCGAAGCCCCCGTCGCGGACCGCCTGCAGCACGTCGGGGTAGAACCGCGGGTCAACGACAACGGCGATCGAACCGTGGTTCTTCGCGCTCGCCCGGACCATGGCCGGGCCGCCGACGTCGATCTGCTCGACTATCTCGGCCGGGGTGGCCCCCGACCGGACCGTCTCCACGAACGGATACAGGTTCGATACCAGCAGCTGAAACGGGGCAATGCCGAGCCGCTCGATCGTCGCTATGTGCTCCGGATCGTTCTGGTCGGCCAGCAGCCCGGCGTGCACATGCGGATGCAGGGTCTTCACCCGCCCGCCGAGGATCTCGGCGAAGCCCGTCACGTCCTCGACCGACCGGACCGGAATGCCCAGCTCCCGGATCCGCGCCGCGGTGGACCCGGTCGACACGATCTCGACGCCGGCCTCGGACAGGCCGCGCGCCAGCTCGTCCAGCCCGGACTTGTCGTAGACGCTGATCAGCGCCCGCCGGATGGCGATCTTGCTCATCTCACAACCTCTTCGCGCAGGCGCATATGCACCTACGCGCCTGCGATGCTCGCTCGCTCATTCCGCGGAAATCTCCTTGCACAGTCGGCGAATCGTGTCGACGTAGAGCGGTTTCTCCGCGGCCTGAATACGCGCGAACAGGCTGTGCTCGTCATCATCGTCACATACCGGCACCGCCACCTGAGCCAGAATCGGCCCGGAATCGACCTCCTCGTTGACCCAATGCACCGTCGCCCCGGACAGTTTCACCCCGTGGGCCAGCGCAGCCCGGACCGCGCGCACACCGACGCCGGGGAATGACGGCAACAGCGAGGGATGGGTGTTGACGATACGGAAGGCGCCGACCAGCTGCGGATCGAAGATGCGCAGGAAGCCGGCTAGCACGACCAGGTCGGGGCTGTGCGCGGCCAGCGCGGCCTGGAAGGCACGGTTCCAGTCGGCCCGATCCGGATAGCCGTCGAACGGCACGACGAACGTCGCTATCTCCGCGGCGGCCGCCCGCTCCAGGGCGGTGATACCAGGCCGGTCGGCTCCCACGGCGACGATCTCCCCGCCGAGGTCGGACGCGTCGATGAGCGCCTGCAGCGTGGTGCCGGTGCCCGACGCCAACACGACGAGGCGAACGGGCTGCGACACGTTCACGCACCTTACCGAGTGGACTAGGTCCTCGCGGGACCTAGCCGGCCAGCGCCGCCTCGTCCTGGTCCTCGTCCTCGTCGCGTTCGTCGTCGTCCTCGGCAACGGCTCGCTGCCGGACCGCACTGGCCAGGACGACGACCCGAACCGACAGCCAGCCCCACAGGGCCGAACCACCGATCAGCACCAGCGCCGTGACCGCGATCTCGCCCGCGACGGCAACGCCGAGCTGCCACGGCGATGGCCCGACCGCGCGCAGCCGACTCGGTCCGATGGCGCCACCGGAGAGCCAGCCGAGCGCCGCCATCGCCGCGCCCGCGCTCGCCGCGGCCACCGCGACGCGGCACAGCAGCGAGCCGGCATCGACCGCGCCGGAACCGCGGACCAGACGAGCGGTCACCCAGCCCGCCGCCAGCAGGGTGAGGCCGAGCAGGACGAGCGCGAAAATCGAGGATCCGCGACCGCTCGGGATCGCGCCGAGGATCGGGAACGCGGGCAGCACCCCGTGGCTCGCGGAGAACGCCGTCACCGTGGTGCCCGTGCCGACCGCGAAGCCGGGTCCGGCGAGGTAGCCGGCTGCGGCGATCGCCGCATTCGGAGCGCACAGCCCACCCAGCAGGAGGAGCGGGATGCCGGATAGGCCTCCTCCCACCATTCGGGAGAGCTGGCTGACCTGACCGGCATGCGCGACCAGCGAACCGGCGACCAGCAGTGCGCCGGCGCCGAGGTAGACACACAGCGCGCCGGTCGCTGCGCGCAGGCCGGGCCACACGTACTCCGGCGCGGACAGGGTGGACCAGCCCCGCCGATTCGCCGTCCAGCCCAACGACACCGCGGTGACCAGGCCGCAGAGCACGACTGCCCCGACCGCCACCGGGATCGGCGCGGCCGAGGTGGTGCCCAGCGGCGCCATGACCGCGAGCGCGGCACAGGTTGCGGCGTAGCTGGCGGCCTGGACGGCGCCGGCCGCCGCCAGTTCTCGCCGGGACGTGATTCCGAGCCGCTCGAGGACGTCGGCGAGCAGGCTGGTCGCCCGCCACACCACGACCGCGACGACAGCCGTCATCCCGAGGGGGACGAACACGACCCGGGTGCCGTCGAGATCGACACCGCCGTGCTGCGCGGCGAGAAACGCCAGGGTGCCCGCTCGCACGGCGGACATCGGTGGCCCCGCCGCCCCCGCATTGGGCAGCCAGCAGGCGACCGCTACCGCGATGCCTACGGCCGCGCCGACGATGGCCGCCCCGGCTCCGGTCCAGGCCGCGGTCCGTCGGGGCGACTGGCGGACGGATTCCGGGATGCCGCGGAACGGGTCGAGATCTGCGGCCGACGAGCGCGCGCGCCGCGGCGACGGCCGCCGAGCCTTCCCGTCGTGGGACGGGCGGCCGGAGCGGCGCGGATCGTCGCGGCGCACAGTCACGCGCTCAGGCTTGCAAACCCGCCCGGCTGTCGCGGTCAGGCACGCCGGTCAACGATCAGACGCGCCCACTCGCTCGCTGATCTACCGCCCGCGAGCGGTCGGCCCTTTTGTCCCGTCGACCTCGTCGGGCTCGCGGAGGCTGTGCTGGCCGAACGACGTGGGCGCGGTGGGCGCAGTCGGGGCCGGTGGCTGGGCGGCCGTCGCGGCCGGATACGGCGGGCCCGCGCCCGGCTGCCCATGCCGCTGCGTATAGCCGGAGGCGGAGGGCGGGTAGGTCGACGCGGTTCCGGCCGGCGGGTAGGCGTAGGGGGTGGTCGTCCCCTGCGGAGACGCCGGGACCTGGCCGTAACCGGGCGGCGCGCTGTATCCGGCCTGGGCGTAGCCCGACTGATCGCCGTACGTCGGCGCCGAGTAGGCCGACGAGCCGGCGCCGTAGCCGACCTCGGACGCCGTCCGATAGCTGTGGGGCGTGCTGGCCCAGTGGGCCGGTCGGTTCGTGACCCGCAGCCGGCCGATCTCGTACAGCCACCCGAGCACGAACGCAGCGGTCTGGAGCAGGCTGGTCACGAGGGCGAGGATCAAGCCGACGTTGAGGGCGACGTTGTCGCCGCGGTCGACGATGAGCCCGAAGGCGACTAGCAGGGCCGCCGCGGCGGCCGCCAACGGCACGAGTGACGACGCCGATTTCTGGTCGACCGCGCGCGCCGCGGCGACGCCCGACGCGAGAAGCGACATCCCGATGACGACCGGCGCCGGGCTGCCGAAGCCGAAGCCGTGAACCGTCGTCGCGGACAGCCCGTACCAGGGCAGGAAGCCCCAGACGAACATGAGCACGCCCAGCCCGGCTCCCACCCGCTCCAGCAGCACTGAGGTGGGCGTCTCAGCCGCCCGCGCGCCGCCTCGTGCTCGGGTGCTGGATTGGGCAGGCGGCGGGTAGCCCGACATCACGCCCTCCTTCGTTGTCGCTTGCTGCGGGGCCAGTGCACCGTGGACGGAGACACTGGGCAGACCGCGACACCGTATCGGATCGGCCGATGGCGAGCGGGCGCGCTGCCCGCCCGAAGCCCGGGCCGAGGATCAGCCGGGCGGCGGGTTCGGCGTGGCGCGGCGTGGCGGGCTCGACGGCGGAGCGGGCGGCGAGCTGGGGTACGGCGAGCCCGGCGGCGGCCCGGTGGGCGGTCCCCCGGCGGACGGTGTCCCTCCTGGACCGGCGGTTGACGACCCGAATCGCGGACCGCCACTGGATCGGCCCGGACTGTGCCCCGCGTCTCGCATCCGAATGATCGAGAGTACGAGGCCCACGAGGATGACTATCAGGCTGAGCCAGTAGCCGACGCCGCGGCCGGTGGAGATGCCGCTGCCGGACGGGACGCTGTGCGGGAATATCAGCAGCGCCAACAGCACCGATACCGTGGCGACGGCGAAACCGGCCACGGTCACTAGGCGGTGCGGGAACGGCAGGTTCGCGTGCGGGACGAGCAGGGCAATAGCGAGGATGGCCGCCGCGAGGAAGGCCACGATTGCGGCGAACCAACCGAAGAAACCGTGCCAGGCGCTCTCGCTGTCGCTGATCGAGACGCCGCCGACCCGCACGCTCGCCGTGTAGTAGCTGAAGAACGAGAAGATGAGTGCGAGCAGGCCGGCACCCATGATCCCCCAGTCGAACGGGTTGATGGCCTTGAAGTCGATGCCCGGGCCGGGGGAAGGGTAACGTGCGCCCGCACCGCCCCACCGGGGATCGGCTGGCTGCCCCGGTACGCCATAGCCGGCTGGCGGCGGTCCCCCATAGCCGGTCGGCTGCCCGTAACCAGGGGGACCATAAGGCGGCGGCTGACCGTACGCCGGCGGTTGCCCGTAACCCGCGGGCGGCGGAGCTCCGTAGCCGGGCGGCGGCCCGGCGGGCGGTGGCGTGCCGTAACCGGACGGCGGACCGTACGGGCGAGGGGCGCCGTAGCCCGGCGGCGGACCCGACTGGGGCGGACCCGACTGGGGCGGGGGTCCGTAACCCGGCGGCGGACCGTACTGGCCCGGACTCGGCGGCCCGGGCTGCGGAGCGCCCGGCGGAGGTCCACCCGGCGTCGGGCCCGACGGCGGCGGTGGTGACGTCGCTCTGCGCGGATCGTCCTGGGGCGGCTCGTCTGTCATCCGGGGGCTCCTCCGTCGTCCTCGACGAGTGGGCTATTGCCGCCAAACTAGCGGTCCGTGACCTCGAGCAACATCATCTGAGGGAGGTTTCGCCGGATCAGCTGGCCTGGTTTCGCCCACCAAGATCGTGATCTTGGACTTGCTGCTACCAGGTGACCGTATCTCCTAGATCATCAGGAGATGGCGAGCCGGCCCGAAACCTGGTTAGCCGGCCAGAACCTGATTAGCCGGCCAGGATCTGGTGCATTAACCGGGCGGTCTCGCTCGGCGTCTTGCCGACCTGCACCCCGGCCGCTTCGAGCGCCTCCTTCTTCGCCTGCGCGGTACCGGACGATCCGGACACGATCGCACCGGCATGTCCCATTGTCTTGCCCTCGGGGGCGGTGAAGCCGGCGACGTAGCCCACGACCGGCTTCGTCACGCTCTGCTGGATGAACGCGGCTGCGCGCTCCTCGGCGTCGCCGCCGATCTCGCCGATCATCACCACCGCCTCGGTCTCGGGGTCGGCCTGGAACGCGGCGAGGGCGTCGATGTGGGTCGTGCCGATCACTGGGTCGCCGCCGATGCCGATCGCGGTGGAGAAGCCGATATCGCGCAGCTCGTACATCATCTGGTAGGTGAGCGTGCCGGACTTCGATACGAGCCCGATCGGGCCGGGGCCGGTGATGTCCGCGGGAACGATGCCGGCGTTGGACTTGCCGGGGCTGATCAGACCGGGGCAGTTCGGGCCCACGATCCGCGTCGACCGGTCGCGGCCATAGGCCCAGAAGTAGGCCGAGTCCTGCACCGGGATGCCCTCAGTGATCACCACGGCCAGCGGGATCGCCGCGTCGATCGCCTCCAGCACCGCGTCCTTCGCGAACGGTGGCGGCACGAACAACACGGTGACATCGGCACCGGTCTCGCTCATCGCCTCGGCGACCGTGCCGAAGACGGGCAGCACGGTCCCGTCGAAGTCGACCTTCGTCCCGGCCTTGCGCGCGTTCACGCCGCCGACGACCGAGGCGCCGGAGGCGAGCATCCGCCGGGTGTGCTTCGTCCCCTCGGAACCGGTCATGCCTTGCACGATGATCCGCGAGGTCTCGTCCAGGAAGATCGCCATCTAGCTCACCGCCCCAGCGAGTTCGGCGGCCTTGTCGGCCGCGTCGTCCATCGTGTCCACCAGCGTGACCAGCGGATGGGCGGCATCGTCGAGGATGCGCCGCCCCTCGACGACATTGTTCCCGTCCAGCCGAACCACGAGCGGTTTCGTGGCGCTCGGGCCCAGCATGCCCAATGCGGTCACGATGCCGCTCGCGACGGCGTCGCAGGCGGTAATGCCGCCGAAGACGTTGACGAACACGCTGCGCACGGACGGGTCGGAGAGGACGATGCCGAGCCCGTTCGCCATCACTTCGGCCGATGCGCCGCCGCCGATATCGAGGAAGTTCGCCGGCTTCACGCTGCGTCCACCCCCTAGGGAATACCGCTCGCCGGCGTAGGCCACGACGTCCAGGGTCGACATGACCAGACCGGCGCCGTTGCCGATGATGCCGACCTCGCCGTCGAGCTTGACGTAGTTGAGGTTCTTCTCCTTGGCCCGCCGTTCGAGCGGATCGGCGGCGTCGTTGTCCACGAAGTCGGCGTTGATGGCGTGCCGGTAGTCGGCGTTGTCGTCCAGCGTCACCTTGCCGTCGAGCGCTTTGATGCTGCCGTCGGCGAGCTTCGCCAGCGGGTTGACCTCGACCAGGGTGGCGTCCGATCCCACGAACGCCGACCACAGCCGGACGACGATGTCGGCGACCTGGTCGGCCACCTCGGCCGGGAAGTGCGCGGCCGCGACGATCTCCTCCGCCTTCGCCGCGTCGACGCCGGAAAGCGCGTCCACGGGCACCTGGGCCAGCGCCTCGGGCCGCTCGACCGCGAGCTGCTCGATCTCCATTCCGCCCTCGTAGGACGCCATCGCCAGATAGCTGCGATTCGCCCGGTCGAGCAGGAAGGAGACGTAGTACTCCTCCTCGATCTGCGCCGCGGGATCGACCAGCACGCGGTGCACCGTGTGCTCCTTGATGTCCATGCCCAGGATCTGGCCGGCCAGCTGTCCGGCCTCCTCCGGAGTGCGGGCCACCTTGACCCCGCCGGCCTTGCCCCGGCCCCCGGTCTTGACCTGAGCCTTCACGACCGTCACGCCGCCCAGCTCGCGGGCCACCCGCTCCGCGTCCTCGGGCGTGCTCGCCACGTGGCCGAGCCCGACCGGAACGTCGTACTGCCGGAAGAGCTCCTTCGCCTGGAACTCGAACAGGTCCACGTGCTGCCGCCGTTCTGCTGGGTTCGTCTTGTCGCCCGGGCAGCCTATGCCTAGCCGGCCGTCAGGGCGCTGACGCTGAGACCGGACTCACCCGGCCGCCGGTGCGGCCAGGGTGGAGCGCACCCACTGGACGATGTCGTCCATCGACGCCCCGGGCGTGAAGACCTTGGCCACGCCCATCGCTTCCAGTTCCGGGATGTCAGCGTCGGGGATGATGCCCCCGCCGAAAACGACCACGTCGGCGACCCCGCGCTCCTGCATCAGCTGCATGAGTCGCGCGAACAGCGTCATGTGAGCTCCCGACAGCACGGAGAGGCCGACGGCGTCGGCGTCCTCCTCGATCACTGTCTGCACGATCTGTTCCGGGGTCTGATGCAGGCCGGTGTAGATGACCTCCATGCCAGCGTCGCGCAACGCCCGGGCCACCACCTTGGCCCCTCGGTCATGGCCGTCGAGCCCTGGCTTCGCCACGACGACCCGGATGCGTTCTGCCATGCCCACACTCCACGCCTAGCCGCGACGATATGCAAGGTCCGTGGCTGCAGCCGCGGAATGTGCATATCGTCGACCGGCAGACGGCTGCGCAGATCGCTCGTGGACGTCGCATCCAGCCTGGTCTGACAGAATCGAGAGTCGCGACGGCGCCGCGGGCAGTTGCGTCAGGAGTGCCGGACGTCGCGGCCAGCACCGAGGAGATTATGCCGACCACCGGACTTGCGCCCGCTCCGAGGGACGCCCCCACGTCGCTGCGGGCGCGGGGTACCGCTTCCCGACGGTTCGCATTGCCGGTCGAGCTCTCCGGCGACGACGCCCGGTCGACGGTCCTGACCTGGCTGGTGACGCGGGCGTTGACGCTCACCCTCATGGTGTCGGTCGAACCGTCGGTCGTCGGCGACGTGAGCTACTACTCGCGCAGTCTGCGGGCGCTGTTCTTCAACGGAGCAGGCATCCGGGAGACCTTCCAGGAGTATCCGCTGCCGGTCTTCGGCGTCCTGCTGCCGCAGTTCCTCCTCGGCCTGGCGAACCCGGTGGCGTTCACCACGTTGTTCGCGCTGTCGATGCTCGCCGCGGACGGCGCGTTCAGCTGGCTGCTCTGGCGAACCAGCGGGCGCCGACGGAGCGAAGCGGTCGCGTTCTGGCTGTGGTTCGTCCCGCTCGTCGGTCCGACCGCGTACTTCCGGTTCGATCTCGTGCCGGCCGTGCTGGCCGGCGGCGCCGTGCTCGCGTTGATGCGACGACCGGCGCTGTGCGGCACGCTCACAGCCATCGGGGCGGCCCTCAAGCTGTGGCCGGCCATCATGCTTCCCATCTTCTTGCTGGGCCGGACGAATCGACGCCGCGTCCTGGCCGGCTTCCTCGCGACCGGAGGGGCACTCGCCCTCGCCAGCCTGCTCGCCGGCGGCGTCGAGCGGTTGATGTCACCCCTGCGGTGGCAGGCCAATCGCGGGCTGCAGATCGAGTCGCTCGCCGCCGGACCGCTCATGCTGGCCCGCATGTTCGACCCGAAAGGCCCGTGGGAGGCCCCGCTGTCCCTGTACAAGGCGCGCGAGCTGACCGGGCCGGGCGTGTCGGCGTTCCTGACCGCGAGCACGGTGCTGACGATCGCGGGCATCGCCCTGCTCGTCCTGTTGTGGAACCGGGCTCGGCTCGCTCCGACCGTCACGGTGGAGATCGTCGGTTGGCTCCTGGTGGCGACCGCCGCCGTGATCACCGTGACCAACAAGGTGCTGAGCCCGCAGTACATCCTCTGGCTGGGCGGACCGCTCGCGGCGCTGGCCGTGCGGAAGATGGGTGATCACCACGTACGCGTCGCGATGCGATTGCTGCTCGTCATCGCGGTGCTGACCCAGGTGAACTACCCGCTGCTGTATCCGTGGCTGGTGAACGGCAATTTCCCGGTTCAGATCGGCACGCTCGTGCTCGAGGCCCGCAACGTCCTGCTGGTGGTCTTCGCCGGGCAAGCCTGCAAACGCGTCTGGGTGCTGGCCCGGCGACCGCCCACCCCGGACCGCGTCGGCAGCGGATGACCGCGACCGCGTCGGGCCACCCGACGTCGGTTGCGGCCGCCGCCGCGCGTAGGCACCCGCTCCGCGCGTGGCCCATCTGGCTATTGACGGTAGCCACGTTCGGCGTCTACACGCTCTTCGCCCTGGAACGGCATCGCCAGTTCAACACGGCCGGATACGACCTGGGGATCTTCGATCAGGCGGTGCGCCGCTACGCACATTTCCAAGCGCCGATCGTCCCGTTGAAGGGCATGTCCTACAACATCTGGGGCGACCACTTCCACCCGATCATCGCCACGGCCGCCCCGCTGTATTGGATCTGGGATCACGCGGAGACGTTGCTGGTTCTGCAGGCCGCGCTGATCGCTGCCTCGGTCCCGGTCGTCTACCGGTTCGCGCGCCGTCGGACCACCTCGCGGGCGTCACTCATCATCTGCTTCGCCTACGCATCGAGCTGGGCCTTTCAGACGCTCGTCGACTTCCAGGTCCACGAGGTGGCCTGGGGCATTCCGATCCTCGCCCTGGCGATCGACGCCCTCGATCGGGCTGACGATCGGCAGTTACTGATCTTCGCTGGACTGCTCTTGCTCGTCCGGGAGGACATGGGGATTCTCGTCGTGCTGCTGGGGATTCTGCGGCTGTTCACCCGGCGGCGCCGCTGGCTCGGCCTGGTCTTGGTGGCGGTGGGTGCCATCGGCTACGAGCTGGCGACGGCGGTGATCCTGCCCCACTTCTCGCCGGATCAGCATTTCGCGTACTGGCAGTACGGTCCGACCCTCGGCCCCAACCTGGGCAGCGCGCTCGGCCACGTCGTGCTGCATCCGCTCGACACCGCGCGGCTGTTCTTCTCGCCGATGATCAAGACTCAGACGCTTCTGCTGTTCTTGGTGCCGGTGCTCTTCCTGGCGCTACGGTCGCGATACTCCATCCTCGCGCTGCCCTTGCTAGCCCAGCGGTTCTTCGAACCCGCGGTGCGCGACAACCTCTGGTACCCCAGCTTCCACTACAACGCCCTGCCCTGGGTCATCTTCGTGCTCGCGATGATCGACGGGGCCGCGCGGCTGGGCGTCTGGTCCCGACCGCGGCTCATGGTCACCGTTCTCACTCTGATCACCGTCATTCCGGTCGCCTTGATCGTCGTGAATCCCCCGTTCTCCGGGCGGAAAGTTGCGGCACTGCACTCGATGCTGAACGGCAAGCTGTTCGGGACGACCACGCACATGCGCGCGCAGCAGGCGATCGTCGACCGCATTCCGCGCAACGTGTGCATCGAGGCGGACGATCGGCTGGCCGGCCACCTCACCGACCGCGACTACGTGACACTGTTCGGCATGCAGCATGACGCCGCCGACTTCGTGGCGATCGATCTGACCCAGAAGGACGTTGGCAACTTCGGTCCGAAGCCGGCCGCGGCACTCGCAATCGCCGAGGCCGCCGGGTATCGCGAGATCTACCGCCAGGACCAGGTGGTTCTGCTGCAGTCGCCGAACTATCACGGGCCTTCTGGTCGCTGCGGCCCGCTCGGCACCGGGCCAGCGTGAGCCACAGGCGTCCCCGCGAGGACAGCCACCGCGACCGTGGCTCACTCACAATCGTGATCTTGGAGTTAATGCCAATTAGCGACACTAAGTCCAAGATCACGACCGGTAGCAGCGGACAGCGCCTCAGAGCTTCTGCAGGGCCGCGTAGCGCAGCACGAGCCACTTCAGGCCGGCGCTGCCGAAGTCGATCTGGGCCTGCGCCTTCTCGCCGGCGCCCCGAAGCCCCACGACCGTGCCGAGGCCCCAGGAGTCGTGCGTGACACGGTCGCCCGCCTGCAGGTCCAGGATCGGCCGGTTGCCGACGCCGCCGCGCAGCCCACGCCCAGCGCCGCCCAACCGAGATGCGGCCAGCTGCTCCTGGGCTGAGCCGCGACTTCCGGCTCGATAACCGTGATCGGAGTAGCGGGACGGGGCGTCGTCACCGTAGGACGGCACGAACGGCGCGCGATGCACCTCGCCGGTCCACGTGACGAGCTCAGCTGGCATCTCGTCCAGAAACCGCGACGGTGGGTTCCACTGCGGGGCGCCCCAGGCGGTACGCGACAGCGCGCGCGACAGATACAGCCGGGCCTGCGCTCGCGTGATGCCGACGTAGGCGAGCCGGCGTTCCTCGGCCAGCTCGTCCGGCTCGCCGAGCGTTCGCGCATGCGGGAAGATCCCCTCTTCCATGCCGGTCAGGAACACCACCGGAAACTCCAGACCCTTCGCGGTGTGCAGGGTCATCAGCGTGACCACACCGCCCGACGCGTCCGGCACGGTGTCCGCGTCGGCAACCAGCGAGACCTGCTCGAGGAACGCGTTCAGGTCACCGGCTTCGGCGGTACCCTCCCGGGCCTGCTCGAACTCCCGGGCGACGTTGATCAGCTCTCGGAGGTTGTCGACGCGCCCCTCGTCCTGCGGATCGCGGCTGGCCTCGAGTTCACGCACATATCCGGTCTTGTCGAGAACGGCCTCGAGGATCTCACTCGGCGTTCCTGCGACGCCGACCGCGCGAATCTCGGTCATCGTGATCAGGAAGTCCTGGATCGCGTGCAACGACCGTGGGTTCATGCCGGGTGCGACGTCGGCCCGGTCGAGCGCGGCGCCGAAGGAGATGCCCTCCTGCGCGGCGAAGGCGGCCACCACCGCCTCGGCCCGGTCGCCGATGCCGCGCCGGGGGGTGTTGAGGATGCGCCGCAGGCTGATCAGGTCGTCGGGGTTTGCGACCACCCGAAGATAGGCCAGCGCATCGCGGATCTCCCGCCGCTCGTAGAAGCGCACTGCGCCAACCACCTTGTACGGCAGGCCGACCCGGATGAATACCTCCTCGAACACTCGGGACTGCGCATTCGTGCGATAGAAGACCGCGACATCCGACGGCTGGGCGATGCCCGCGTCAGACAGCTCCTGGATCTGCTGGGTCACCCAGGCCGCCTCGTCGTGCTCGTTCTCGGCGACGTATCCGGCGATCCGCTCGCCCGCGCCGGCCTCGGACCACAGGTTCTTCGGTTTGCGATCCGGGTTGCGGGCGATAACCGCGTTCGCCGCGGTAAGAATCGTCTGCGTTGACCGGTAATTCTGCTCCAACAGAATTACCGTCGCGTCCGGGTAGTCACGTTCGAATTCGAGAATGTTGCGAATGGAGGCGCCGCGGAAGGCATAGATGGCCTGGTCGGCGTCGCCGACGACCGCAAGCTCGCCGGCCGGCACGCCCGCGGACGGTCGGGTCAGCTCGCGCACGAGCACGTACTGCGCGTGGTTGGTGTCTTGATACTCGTCGACCAAGACGTAGCGGAACCGGCGCCGGTAGTGCTCCGCGACGCCCGGATACTCCTGCAGCAGCCGCACCGCGGACATGATCAGGTCATCGAAGTCGAGCGCGTGCGCCTCGGCCAGGCGCAGCTGGTACCGGGCGTAGACCTCGGCTAGCACCTTCTCGTGAGCCATCGTCGCTTGGTCGGCCCACGCGGCCGGCGTGACGAGCTCGTTCTTCAGGTTGCTGACCTGGGCGGCAAGGCGTCGGGCCGGATAGCGCCGCGGGTCGAGGTCGAGCTCCCGACCGACGAGCGTGATCAGCCGCTTCGAGTCGTCCGCGTCGTAAATGGAGAACGACGACCGAAGGCCCAGCGACCTTCCGTCCGCCCGGAGCATGCGCACGCACATCGAGTGGAACGTGCCGACCCACATCGACCGGGCCCGGGGGCCGACCAGCCCGGCGACCCGTTCCTTCATCTCGCCGGCAGCCTTGTTGGTGAAGGTGATCGCCAAGATCTCGCTCGGCGCCACGCCGTGCTCGGCGAGCAGATAGGCCACCCGGTGGGTCAGGACCCGCGTCTTGCCGGAACCGGCACCGGCCACGATGAGCAGCGGGCTGCCAGCGTGCACGACGGCCGCTCGCTGCTGGGGATTCAGGCCGTCCAGGAGGCGAGCGGGATCCGCAGCTATCCGATCTCGAGAAGGGAGCGCGTCGCCGCGCTCGTCCGCCGGGCCGGCGGAGAGGCTGTCGACATCTATGCTCACGGGTTGACCTGGCTCATCTCTCGTTCAGCTTAGGAGGGCGCTACGACGCCACCGAACTTGCCGGGCGCCGCGTCGCATGTCACCATGTGCAACGTGTCAAGCTCCGCCGCTAGGTTTTTCTACGGGTACCGGACTCCGGTGCCCGTCGATTGCGCCTGACGACAACCGACGACGCCCCGGGCCTCACGCCGCGGGGCGTTTTTCGTGCCCGGGTGCTGGGGACCGGCCGACCAGTTAGAGGACGAACCATGCACACCGTGACCACGACCGAGGCCGACGACATGGCAGTGACCCAGGACCCGCCGACCGACCCGGAGTCGGCCGAGACGATCCCGATCCTGCGGGACCAGATCGACGCCATCGATACGGCAATCGCGCAGCTCGTCGCCGAGCGGGTGCGGCTTTCTCGACGCATCCAGACGGTGCGCCTGAATTCGGGCGGCACCCGGGTGCAGCTCGGACGCGAGCGGGTCATCCTCGACCGTTACCGCGCCGCCCTGGGTCCCGACGGTCCCGTTCTCGGCGAAGCGGTGCTGCGGGTATCTCGCGGCGTGCGCTGAGCCGGCTTCGGTCGAATCACAGCATGCGTCGGTCGGCCGCCCAGCGGGTCAGCTGGTGCCGATTGGACAGCTGCAGCTTGCGCAGCACGTTCGACGCATGCGTCTCCACCGTCTTGATCGAAATGAACAACTCGGCGGCGATCTCTTTGTAGGCGTAGCCCCGGGCCAGCAGGCGCAGGACCTCCAGTTCGCGCGGCGTGAGCTGGTCCAACTCGGGGTCGACCGACGGCATGACCGGGGCGTCACGGAAGGCGTCGAGCACGAACCCGGCCAGCCGCGAGCTGAACACAACGTCATCGGCCGCCACTCGCCGCACAGCGTCCGCCAACTCCGGGGCGGAGATCGTCTTGGTGACGTAGCCGCGGGCGCCGGCGCGGATGATGGCGATCACGTCCTCGGCGGCGTCCGATACGGACAGCGCGAGATATCGCGCTCGGGTCTGGCCCACGCCGGCGATGACCGCCAATCCGCCGCCGTCGGGCATATGGACGTCCAGCAGGACGACGTCGGGCTGGGTCCGCGTGATCCCCGCGACCGCCTCGGCCACCGTGCCCGCCTCGCCGACGAGATCGACCCGCGCGCCCAGTTCGGCCCGCACGCCGGCGCGGAACATCGCGTGATCGTCGACGAGGAACACCCGCGGCTCCGCGCTCATTGGCTCGCCCTCGGCGAGGCTCTGACCCAACCCGTCATCGCGGCATCCTGATCTCGACCTCGGTTCCTCTGCCGGGCGTGCTGCGCACGTCCACCTTCCCTCCGTGGCGCTCGATGCGCCCGATGATCGAGCTACGGAGACCCTGCCGATCCTTGCCCACGGCCTCGAGATCGAATCCGGCTCCCCGATCGCGGACGAACGCGGTGGTGGCCTGCTCATCCGTCTCGACGTAGAGCGACACCGTCGCGACGCCGGCGTGCTTGGCCGCGTTGACCAGCGCCTCACGGCTCGCCGCGACAACGGCGGCGAGCTTGTCGTCGAGTGCCGCGTCGCCGACCACGACGACGTCGACCTGGATCGCGTAGTCGTCTTCGATCTCACCGGCGGCGGCGCGCACGGCGGTGGCCAGCTGCCCGCTGGACGTTCGGGTGCCGTACAAGAGCGTGCGCAGCTCGCGCTCTTGCCCGCGCGCTAGCCGGGCCACCTCGCGCGGCGATTCCGAATTGCGCTGGATGAGCGCGAGCGTTTGCAGGACGGAGTCGTGCAGGTGGGCGGCGAGCTCAGCCCGCTCCTGCGAACGGATCCGCTCGGCCCGCTCCTCGCTCAGCTCCGAGGCCAGACGGATCCACCAGGGACCGGTGATGAGCGCGAGCCCGACCACGACCACGAGGACCGCAACGAATGCCTCGGGCGCGGCAGACAGGTCGCTGCGGATGACGACCGCCACGGCGGCAAGCGCGACCAGCGCGATGCCGATCAGGATTCGAAGCAGGCCCATTCGTTGGTCGGACTCGGCTGATAGCGACGACCGCGACAGCCGCCACCAGCGCGCGCGCTGTGTCTCCGAAGCCTGCCGCCAGATGAACGCGGCTCCGAAGATCGCAAGAACGGACGGCACGAACAGCGAGCCCAGCGGCAGCGTCTCGGCGACCACGCCGATCGATACGACGGCCAGGATTCCGCCGAGAACCCACTGCACCCATGTGGTCCGAATCCGCTCGGCTTGGCCAGGTGGTGGTGACAGCACGATCCAGAACACGCCATAGAGCACGACGCCGATGCCGCCGACGAGGGCGAGGAGGACGAAGGCAATCCGCACCGACAGCGCGGACACCCCGATGTGGTCGGCAATGCCACCCGCCACGCCGCCGAGGATGCGACGCTGGGTGCGCCGATACAGCCGCGGGGGCGGTGCCACCGGGGCTTCGGGTGCGGCGTGATCAGCCGTCGTCACCCCACAATGATCGCCGGTCGGCCGTCCGGGCGGCATCAGGTATCGCCCCGATCTCGCTTCGCCAGCGTATTCAGGGTGAGATCAGGGACGTGCCCGATGCCTGGACGGTCTGCGCCGCGCCATCGTGGGATCCATGACCTCGATGACCGATTCCCCCGCCACACCGCCCGGCTCGACGCCGCCCGGTACCCCGCCTCCCCCCGGCTCACCGCCGCCCGGGGACGGCCCACCTCCCCCACCGCCGCTGCCGCCGGCCGCTGGGCCGTCCGGCCCCGTCGGATCGGCCGAGCCACCCCCCCGCCCGCCGCTGCGACGCAGTGACACCAACCGGGTAGTCGCCGGCGTCTCCGGTGGCCTCGGCGAGTACTTCGGCGTCGACCCGGTGCTGTTCAGGGTGCTGTTCGCGACCTCGGCGTTCTTCGGCGGCGTCGGCATCATCGCCTATCTGATCGCGTGGGCCGTCATCCCCGAGCGCGGCGCCCCATCCGCCCCGCTCGACGGGGTAGCCCGATGGCTGCGCCGGCATCGGGTTCCCTTCGGCGTCGCGGTCGCGGCCGCCGCCATCGTGGCCTGGGTAGCCCTGTTCAGCTGGTGGCGACCCTGGCCGTTCTTCCCGCTGCTGATCGTCGCGATCGTGCTGGTGGCCGTGCTCGAGCGCAACCGAAGCCGACGTCTCGCCCCCCACGGATCGGGCCCCGTGCCGCCGGTCGGGGCGCCGGACATCACCTCGCCGAACGTTTCCCCGACGGGCAGCTCGCTGGCCGACTACTCGACGGTCAGCGCGGGGCAGACGAGCCCGACACTTCCCTACCCGCCCGGGTCAGCTAGCGGCTCGCAAACCGAGTTCGGGGCGTGGATCTCCGAGTCGCGCGCCGCGCGCCGCCGGCGCCGCATCGCGAACCGGCCGGTCCGCGTGGCCGTGTGGAGCGCACTTGCGCTGGCTTTGCTCGGTCTCGGTATCGCGGACGCCGTAGCCGGGATCGCCATATCGACCTACTTGTGGGTCATCGCGAGCATCGTGATCGTGGGGCTCGTCGTCGGCGCCGCGACCCGCCGTCCGGTGTGGGGCTTCTCGCCCGTGCTCATTCCTGCGTTCCTGCTGATCTTCGCGCTGGGCGGGACGTCGGCGAGCCTGCACGACGGCTCGGGTGACCAGACGTACGCGCCCACGTCGGCAGGCGAGTTGAAGTCCAGCTACCACCAGGCCTTTGGCCGCGCCACGCTGGATCTGACCCAGGTCGGTCAGCTCGACGGAACGCGGACCGTGCAGGTGCGGCAGGCGGCCGGCCAGGTCCGGATCATCGTTGCGCGGACCATGGATGTGACGGTGCGAAACCACATCTGGGC
Organism: uncultured Actinomycetota bacterium; assembly: GCA_963779485.1. GTDB lineage: Bacteria > Actinomycetota > Actinomycetes > Mycobacteriales > Jatrophihabitantaceae > CAVVJA01. Next base: position 152,122 of record CAVZYJ010000023.1, read on the forward strand.
CGGCTCGGTCGAGGTCGACCGCATCGAGGTGCAGTCCGGCTTCAATTTCGACCGCGACGTCGTGTTCGGTCCCAGCAACGCCGACCGGCTCACGGTGAACGTCGACCTGTCGGACGGGCAGGTGAGTATCACGCGAGTGGGTTAGCGCGTCGTCAATTGATCAGGGCGGTCCCGGCTTGGGGTAGGCCGGGGCCGCCTGACTCTGGTGCCATGGTGATCACCTCGCCCATACTGTCGGGAACGGACTTGGGGGGCCGATGACCGCGACGGGCGATGCGCCCACTGCGCGATCTCAGCAGCAATGGGGCCTGGCGGCCGTCGGTGCGCTCGGGATCGCGGTCGCGGCAGCCCTGGCCGGTTACGCGCACGCGAGTCCGGGCAACGGCGCGACCATCACCACGTTCGGATTCTCGGCCCTGCTGCCGATGAAGGCCTGGCTGACCAGCGCGGCCACCGCTTTGGTTATCGTCCAGGTGCTCACCGCGGCCTCGATGTGGGGCCGTCTCGGCCGCCGGACGCCGGCCTGGGCCGCTCCGGTTCACCGTTGGTCGGGCACCCTGGCTTTCGTGATCACGTTGCCCGTGGTCTTCCACTGCGTGTGGTCACTCGGATTCGCGACCGACACGCCGCGCACCCTGATCCATTCGATAGCCGGCTGCCTGTTCTACGGCGTGTTCGCCGCCAAGATGCTCTCGCTGCGCCTGCGCGGCCTACCGGGCTGGACGCTGCCGGTCCTCGGTGGGCTGCTTGCCGTCCTGCTCGTCGTGCTGTGGTTCAGCGCGTCCTTCTGGTACTTCACCCAATCCGGAGGGCCGCTCACGTGACCGAGCACGATGCGAGCGCGCGCGACGTGTCGCGCCGGAACCTCCTGCAGGGCGCCGGTATCGCGGTGGGCGCCGGCGTCCTCGGCGCGGTCGGCTACACGGTGTACGGCCCGGGCGGGCAAGGAGCTCCGTACGCGCCGCCGAGCAGCTCCAACGGGCTTGTCCTCGCCCCAGTAGCCGACATCCCGGACGGCGGTGGCGTGGTGCTCACCAAGTCCAAGATCGTGCTGACCCGAACCGGCAGCCAGATCGCCGCTTTCTCAGCCGTGTGCACCCATCAGGCCTGCCTCGTCAACAGTGTGCGGAATGGTGTGATCACCTGCCCGTGCCACGGCAGCGAATTCGACGCGAGTACCGGTGCGGTGCGCAACGGCCCGGCCAGCTCGCCCTTGCCACCCGTGCAGATCCACATCGTCGACAACTCAGTCGTGAAGGGATGACCCGATGATCGTGAAGCGGTTGCCGACATGGATCTGGATTGCTGCCGCCTCGTTCACCGCGGGTGCGCTGATTGCCGCCCTCTTCTGATACCCACTACTCCCACTCGATCGTGCCTGGGGGCTTGGACGTCAGGTCCAGGACGATCCGGTTGATCTCGCGCACCTCGTTCGTGATGCGGGTGGAGATCCGCTCGAGCACGTCGTAGGGCACACGGGTCCAGTCCGCGGTCATCGCGTCCTCGGACGACACCGGACGCAGCACGACCGGATGCCCGTAGGTGCGCCCATCGCCCTGCACACCCACCGACCGCACCGTGGCCAGCAGCACCACCGGGCATTGCCAGATGTCCCGATCCAGTCCGGCGGCCGAGAGCTCGGCGCGCGCGATGGCATCCGCTCGGCGCAGCACCGCGAGCCGCGGAGCGGTGACCTCTCCGACGATGCGGATGCCCAGGCCGGGACCGGGGAACGGCTGCCGCCAGACGATCTCGGGCGGCAGGCCCAGCTGCTCGCCGACCCGGCGCACCTCGTCCTTGAACAGGTCGCGCAGCGGCTCGACGAGAGCGAATTGCAGGTCGTCCGGCAATCCACCGACGTTGTGGTGGCTCTTGATGTTCGCGGCGCCGGTGCCACCGCCAGACTCGACCACGTCCGGGTACAGCGTCCCCTGCACCAGAAAATCGACGGTGGCCCCGGTCTCGCCGGCCTCTTCGACGACCTCGCGGGCGGCCGCCTCGAATACGCGAATGAACTCCCGCCCGATGATCTTGCGCTTGTCCTCGGGATCGACCACTCCGGCGAGCGCGTGCACGAACCGGTCCGCCGCCTCGACCACCTTCAGCCGCACGCCGGTGGCGGCAACGTAGTCTCGCTCGACCTGCTCGGCCTCCCCGGCCCGAAGCAGCCCGTGGTCGACGAAGACGCAGGTGAGCTGATCGCCGACCGCCCGCTGGACCAACGCCGCGGCCACCGCCGAGTCGACGCCACCGGAGAGGCCGCAGATCACCCGTTTCCCGCCGACCTGAGCGCGAATCCGGGACACGTGTTCGTCGATGATGTTGGCCTCGGTCCACTGTGGGCGGATCCCGGCAATGTCGAACAGGAAGCGCTGCAGGATCTGCTGGCCGTGTTGGGTGTGCAGTACCTCGGGATGGAATTGCACCCCGGCGAGCCCGCGCCCGACGTTCTCGAACGAGGCCACCGGTGCGCCGGCCGAGCGGCCCGTCACCACGAAGCCGTTCGGAGCTCGGGTCACCTCGTCGCCGTGGCTCATCCACACTTGCTGTTGTGGCGGCAACCCGCGCAGCAGCACGCCAGGCTCGAGCACCTGGAGCGTGGTCCGCCCGAATTCGCTGCCACCCGTCGCCGCCACTGTGCCGCCGAGCGCTTGCACCATCGCCTGGAAGCCGTAGCAGATGCCGAGCACGGGTACGCCCGCCGCAAACAATGCCGGATCGGCTTGCGGCGCATCCTCGGCGTACACGCTGGCCGGGCCGCCGGACAGTACGATCGCCTTGGGCTCCCGAGCCAGCACGTCGGCCACCGACGCGGTATGCGGGACGATCTCGGAGTAGACGTGGGCCTCGCGAATACGGCGCGCGATCAGCTGCGCGTACTGGGCGCCATAGTCCACAACCAGGACGAGATCCGGCCTCATCGCGCCAGTTTAGGGTTGTGAGCCTCCAAGATCAGCGGCGCTCGCCGGACCAGCGGTAGCGGAATCCGGTCAGCTCCTCGCTGACTTGCCATAGCTGCCGAGCGAGCGTCTTGTCCCGAGCGAGCGGCGACGCCTCCGCAGCGCCGATCGGGCCTCGCGTCTCGTGCAGCCGTTGGGGTCCGGTGAAGCTCCCCGGTTCGGCTTCCGACGCGGCGTACAGGATGGCCCGCGCTCCGTTCGCGGCCGACTGGGTGAACGCCGAGACCAACGGGGGAAGGACGGTCCGCACCAGCCGGTTCGCTCCGGCCCCCTCGGGGTCGGCGACCAGGCCCGTCGCGGAGTAGCCGGGGTGCGCGGCGGTCGAGGTGAGCCGCAAGCCATGGGCGCTGGCCCGCCGTTGCAACTCGAAGGCGAACATCAGGTTGGCGAGCTTCGAGTTGGCATAGGCCCGCTGCGACCGGTACGGGCCTACCGCGTTTCCGTCGAGGACGTCCTCCCGGCCGCCGTGATGCGCGAGCGACGACACCGTGACCACGCGGGGCTCGTCGGCCGCGAGCAGAGCGGGCAGTAGCAAACCGGTGAGCACGAAATGCCCGAGGTGGTTGGTCCCGAACTGGAGTTCGAAGTCGTTCGCGGTGACCGCCCGACGGGGCGGGGCCATGACTCCGGCGTTGTTCACGAGCAGGTGCAGCGGCCCGTCGAAGCCCTCGCCGAACTCGCGGACCGACATCATGTCGGCGAGGTCGATGTGTCGCACCTCGACATCAGCGTGAGTTACCCGGCTGCGGATGTCGTCCGCGGCCTGCTTGCCGCGCTCGACATCCCGGCAGGCGATCATGACGCGCGCCCCGTGCCGGGCCAGCTCGTGGGCAGTCGCTCGGCCGATTCCGGAGTTGCCGCCAGTGACGACCGCGACCCGCTCCCCGAGCCGCGGCAGCTGCGCCGCGGTCCACGCCATGCGGCGAAACCTACGCGTCGAGGTGTGAGATACGCGTCGCACCGGTGCGGTCGATCACGTGACCATCTTCACTGCCGCCGTAGCACCCGGTCGGAGATGGCCAGGATCAGGTGCGCCCCGTCAATATCAGCTCGGCTTTCTGGAACTCCTTCACCGACGAATAGCCGCACTTGCCCATGACCCGCCGCAGCGCACCGAAGAGATTGCGTTGCCCGCTGGGGTCACTGGTCGGGCCGATGACGACCTCCTCCAGACTCGGGGCGGCCGTCTCACCGCGCGGCAGCCTCACCACGGCCGAGCGCGGCACTCTCGGGTGCGCGGCCGTGGCATCCCAGTACCACCCGGCGCCGGGGGCCTCGGCCGCGGTCGCGAGCGCATCCCCGAGCATCACGGCATCGGCGCCGCAGCCCAGCGCCTTGGCGATGTCGCCACCGGTCACCAGGTCGCCGTAGGCGATGAGGTGCACGTACCGGCCGCCGGTCTCGTCGAGGTAGTCCCGCCGCGCCGCGGCCGCGTCGATGATCGCGGTGGCCATCGGCACGTCGATACCGAGTGCCGAGTGCGTGGTCGAACCCACGTGCGCGCCGTAGCCGATGATCACGCCGGCGGCCCCGGTCCGCATGAGGTGCAGCGCCGTCTGGTAGTTGGTGCATCCGCCGACGATGATCGGCACGTCGACGTCGGCGGTGAACGTCTTGAGGTTGAGGGCTGTGTCACCCTTTTCGTTCGGGGCACGTCCGACGTGCTCGGCCGAGATGACGGTGCCCTGCACGACCAGCAGATCGACGCCCGCCGCCAGGGCATGGGGCGCCAGTTCCACGGTGTGCTGAGGTGAGAGCCGAACGGCGACGACGTCGCCGGCCGCCCGCAGCTCGACGATGCGGCGCGCCAGCAGATCGGGCGACACCGGCGTGGCGTACGCGGCCTGCAGCGCCCTGGTGTCGAGGTCACCTCGACCAAGCTCGGCGATGCGATCCGCGGCGTCCTCGTGCCGGGTCCACAGCCCCTCGCCGTCCAGGACGGCCAAGCCGCCGAGGCGACCGATGAGCTCCGCGGTTTCGGGCGAGACCACCGCGTCCGACGGAGCCGCGACCAGCGGCAGGTCGAAGGAGTTGGCGTCGATCTGCCACGCGGTGGACACCACCGAGGCGCCCCGGGTGCGCCGGGTGGGCACCAGAGCGACCTCGTCGAGGCGGTAACCGCGACGCGCGCTGCGCCCCAGTCCGATCTCTACGGTGTCCGGCACAGCGCCCTAGTCTGCCCGACCGGCGCGGCTGGCGTCTGCTCGGTGCGGAAGCTGACCGGTCGGCGTCAGCGGCCGGAGTAGTTGGGCGCCTCGACCGTCATCTGGATGTCGTGCGGGTGTGACTCGGTCAGGCCGGCCGCCGTGATCCGGATGAGCTGCCCGTTCTGCTGCAGCTCGGGGATCGTCGCGGCACCGGCGTAGCCCATTCCCGCCTGCAGGCCGCCGACGAGCTGGCGGGCAACCGCAGCGAGCGGGCCCCGGTAGGGCACCTGGCCCTCGATGCCCTGGGGGACGAGATCGGTGTCGTCGGCAACGCCTTGCAGCCCGTAGCGGTCCTTGGAGAACGAGGCCTGGCCGCCGCGGGACTGCATCGCGCCGAGCGAGCCCATACCGCGGTAGGACTTGAACTGCTTGCCGTTGATGAAGATCAGCTCACCCGGCGACTCCTCGCAGCCGGCCAGCAACGATCCGAGCATGACCGTGTCCGCGCCGGCGACGATCGCCTTGGGGATGTCGCCCGAGTACTGCAGGCCGCCGTCCCCGATGACCGGCACGCCGGCCGGTCGGCAGGCCAGCGATGCCTCGTAGATCGCGGTGACCTGCGGCACGCCCACACCGGCGACAACCCGCGTCGTGCAGATCGAGCCCGGACCGACGCCGACCTTGACTCCGTCCGCCCCGGCGTCGACCAACGCTTGCGCACCCGCTCGGGTGGCGACGTTGCCACCGACGACATCGACGCGCGTGTCCTTCTTCAGTCGCCCGACCATCTCCACGACGGCCTGGGAGTGGCCGTGGGCGGTATCGACCACAAGGAAGTCGACGCCAGCCTCGACGAGACCGAGCGCCCGCTTGTAGGCGTCCTCGCCGACGCCGACCGCCGCCCCAACGACGAGCCGGCCGTGCGCGTCCTTGGTGGCGTACGGGAACGCCTCGCTCTTGGCGAAATCCTTGACCGTGATCAGTCCGCGCAGTCGCCCGGAGTCGTCGACGAGCGGCAGCTTCTCGACCTTGTGCCGCGCGAGCAGGGTCAGGGCCTGATCCTTGGCGACGCTCGGCTCGGCCGTGACGAGCGGCATCGGCGTCATGACCTCACGAACCGGCCGAGACAGGTTGGTCTCGAAGCGCATGTCGCGGTTGGTGACGATGCCGAGCAAGATGCCCTCTGCGTCGACTACCGGCGCCCCCGAGATCCGGTACCGCGCGCAGAGCGCCTCGACATCGGCCAGCGTGGAGTCCGGGCCGCAGGTTACTGGATTGGAGATCATGCCGGCCTCAGACCGCTTGACGAGGTCCACCTGGACCGCCTGATCCTCGGCCGACAGGTTGCGGTGCAGCACGCCGACGCCGCCCTGACGGGCCATGGCCACCGCCATGCGGGCCTCGGTCACGGTGTCCATGGCCGAGGACAGGAGCGGGACGCGCACTGCGATGCTGCGCGTGACCCGCGAGGTGGTGTCGGCGTGGCTGGGCAGGATATCCGAGGCTCCGGGCAGCAGCAGGACGTCGTCAAAGGTGAGGCCGAGCGGGCCGAATCGGGCGGGCAAACCAGTGTCGCTGCTCAAACGGGACTCCTTGGGTGTGCCGGTAGTTCATCCTACGGTGACGGCAGGGGCCACCCGTCCCATCCGACGCGCTCGGGCAGTCCGCCCGGATCGGTGAGAAGTTGGCCAGAACGGGTCCTTTCCATTTACCGTGGTGCTGTGACGTTCGACGAAGGCCCGCTCGACCCTTTCTTGGACGATCCGGCCGATCCGACAGCGGTGCTCGACGAGGTCGATCCCGTGGAGCCGTTGAGCGAGGAGGAGCGGGCCGAGGTGCTCGCCGACCTCGAGGAGCTCGCGGAATTCCGGGCCGCTCTCGAGCCGCGAGGCATCCGCGGCATCTCAGTCGAGTGTGCCGACTGCGGCGAGCAGCACTACTTCGGCTGGGCGCTCATGGCGGCCAACCTGCAGGCATTGATCGGTCAGGGCCGTACCAGCGTCCACGAGCCGGCGTTCGAACCCCACCCGGACGCCTACGTCAGCTGGGACTACGCCCGCGGCTTCACCGACGCCTCCGACGGTGCTGCCCACCGCCGCTGACCGGCGTCCGACCGCATCCCATCGCTTCCGAGACCGCCGCTTGCCGGCCTGCGTAGCGCAACGGCCGCGACCTAGCTCAGGTCTGGCCCAGTTCGCGACCAACCTGCGCTCAGAAAATTCTCGGCTGAACGGAACCGATCGGCCCAGACGGCACGAATCCCTCCGCGGATGACGGAACCGGAGGAGGCGGTACCCCATGGGCGGAGGGACCGTAGCGCACCTCGCGGCGCGACACGACTGGGACTGGCAATCCCTGGCCGCCTGTCGTGGTGTGGACACGGCGATCTTCTATCACCCCGAGAACGAACGCGGACCGACCCGGCACCGCCGCGAGCGGGAGGCCAAGCGGATCTGCCACAGCTGCCCGGTCGTCGCACCGTGCCTGCAGTGGGCGCTGGATACCCGCGAGCCGTACGGCGTCTGGGGCGGTCTGTCCGTCGAAGAGCGGCAGGCGCTGCACTCGGGGCGGCGCCTGGCCTGAGGCGGTCCGTTCGATGCCGGGGGGCGTCGAACGGACCGCGACGGCGCTTGTCCCCGTCGGCATAGTGCCTAGTGGACGTGACCTCCGGGACCATGACTGTGCCCGTGGCCGTTCATCCCGTGCTCGTGCTCCGGCTCCTTGGGCTTGTCCACGATGGCCCCCTGCGTCGAGAGGATCGTGCCGGCGATGCTGGCCGCGTTGAGCAACGCGGCCTTGGTCACCTTGACCGGGTCGACAACGCCGGCGGCCAGCAAGTCCTCGTAGTCTCCGGTCTCGGCGTTGAGCCCGCGGTTGGTGTCCAGGCCGCGCACTTTCTGGACGACGACCGCGCCCTCCAACCCGGCGTTGGCCGCGATCCAGCGCAGCGGCTCGGAAAGCGCACGCCGCAGCACGTCGACGCCGGTGGCCTCGTCGCCCGCGAGGGTAACCCCGTCGAGCGCCGTGCTGCCGACGTGCAGCAACGCCGCGCCGCCGCCCGCGATGATGCCTTCCTCGATGGCCGCGCGGGTCGCGGAGATGGCGTCCTCGATGCGGTGCTTGCGCTCCTTGAGCTCGACCTCGGTTGCCGCCCCGACCTTGATGACTCCGACCCCGCCGGCGAGCTTGGCCAGCCGCTCCTGCAGCTTCTCGCGATCCCAGTCGGAGTCGGTTTCGTCGATCTCGCGGCGGATCTGGGCCATCCGCTCGTCGATCGCCGACTGCGCCGCGGCGCCGTGGGTGATGGTCGTCGTGTCCTTGCTGACGACGACCCGGCCGGCCTGGCCCAGGATGTCCAGCCCGATCTGGTCGAGCTTGAGGCCGACCTCCGGGGCGACCACCTGGGCATTGGTGACAATCGCCAGGTCCTGCAGGAACGCCTTCCGCCGGTCACCGAAGAACGGTGCCTTGACCGCGACGGCCGGGAAGGTCTTGCGGATGGCGTTGACGACCAATGTCGACAGGGCCTCGCCGTCGACGTCCTCGGCGACGACGAGGAGCGGCCTGCCCTGCTCGACGACCTTTTCCAGCAACGGCAACAGGTCGGCAATCGCGGAGATCTTCTGGGTCGTGATGAGGATGTACGGATCCTCGAACACGGTCTCGAGAGCGTCGAGATCCGTCACGAAGTACGGCGAGATGTAACCCTTGTCGAACTGCATTCCCTCGGTGAACTCGAGTTCAGTGGTCAGGGTGTTGGACTCCTCGACGGTGATCACCCCGTCCTTGCCCACCTTGGTGAATGCTTCGCCGATGAGCGCGCCGATGCGTGGGTCCTGTCCGGAAACCGTTGCTACATAGGCGATTTCCTTCTCGCCGCTCACCGGAGTGGCTACCTCGTCGAGCGCGGCCGTGACCGCCTGGACGCCCGCGTCGATACCGCGCTTGAGCGCGATCGGATTCGCTCCGGCCGCGACGTTGCGCAGGCCGGCGTTGACGAGCGCCTGGGCGAGCACCGTGGCCGTGGTCGTGCCGTCCCCGGCCACGTCGTTGGTCTTGGTGGCGACGGACTTGGCCAGCTGGGCGCCCAGGTTCTCGTAGGGGTCGGCGAGCTCGACCTCGCGGGCAATCGTCACGCCGTCATTCGTGATGACCGGCGGCCCGAACGACTTGTCGAGCACCACGTTTCGGCCGCGGGGACCGAGGGTGATCTTGACCGCGTTGGCCAGCTGGTCGACTCCGCGCTCGAGGGCGCGGCGGGCGTCCTCGTCGAAGCTGAGGATCTTCGCCATCGAATTCCTTTCTGGACGTTCGGGTGGGCGCTATCAGGCAACCGAGAACGCCCCGGTCCGCACGTCGATGCGCGCGTCCGGGGCGGCCAGGTGGTTCGGCGCGATTACTTCTCGATGATCGCGAGCACGTCGCGGGCCGACAGGACCAGGTACTCCTCGCCGGCGTACTTGACCTCGGTGCCGCCGTACTTGCTGTAGAGGACGACGTCGCCGACCTGCACGTCCAGCGGAATGCGCTTGCCGTTGTCGTCGAAGCGGCCCGGACCGACGGAGATGACCGTGCCCTCCTGCGGCTTCTCCTTCGCGGTATCCGGAATGACAATGCCCGAGGCGGTCGTGGTCTCGGCCTCGTTGGCCTGGACGACGAGGCGGTCCTCGAGCGGCTTGATGCTGACCTTCGTGGCGGTCATGAGTCGATCTCCCCTTCTCGGGTCTATCCAGTCAGGTGGATGCGGGCCGCCGGCTGCCGTCGCGGGGGTCAACCCGGGCCCAACTGGCACTCTAACCCTCCGAGTGCCAACGATTCAACGTGGGGTGTCGCGGGCGACCGGCTCGAATGCCCAGACCTGCGGTGGCCGCGCGGCCAGCCCGGCCGGAAGCTCCGGGACACCGCGACCGGTGGGGTCGATGACGACCACGCGGGGCGGCCCTGCGCTGCTCCGGTACACGTGGGCGGCCGGATCGGCGTGGCCGAGCACGTGGCGCAGCAGCTCGTCCAGCCGGCCGGCGGCGGCCCGAACCTCCCACATGAGCACGCTCATGTCCGGGATGCCACCGCTCCGGAGACGAGGACCTGGGTGATGGGCAGCGAGGGGTCGGCGGCCACGGTCAGCTCGGACGGCACCGCCGCGTGCTGTACCAGCTGGGCGCCCAGCGCGGCCACCATGGCCCCGTTGTCGGTGCACAGCCGAGGCGGTGGGACGCGCAGCGCCAGTCCGGCCGCCTCGCACCGCTCCCGGGCCAGCGCGCGCAACCGTGAGTTGGCGGCAACTCCCCCGCCGATGACGAGGTAGTCGACCCCGCTCTCGCGGGCGGCCCGCACGGCCTTCGCGGTGAGCACGTCGACCACGGCCTCCTGGAACGACGCCGCCACGTCCGCGACCGGCACCGGCTCGCCGGCCCGCTGGCGCGCCTCCACCCACCGAGCGACGGCCGTCTTCAAGCCCGAGAAGGAGAACGCGAACGGGGCATCGCGCGGGCCGGTCATACCCCGCGGGAAGGCGATCGCCTCCGGATCGCCGGACGCAGCCAGCCGGTCGATCGGCGGGCCGCCCGGAAACGGCAGACCCAGCAACCGAGCCACCTTGTCGTAGGCCTCGCCGGCCGCATCGTCGACGGTCGCGCCGAGCTCGACCAGGTCTTCGCCCCCGACGCGCGGCACCAGGAGCAGAGACGAGTGACCGCCTGAGACGAGCAAGGCTACGCAGGGTTCGTCGAGCGGCCCGTTGCCCAGCAGGTCCACTGCGACGTGCGCCGAGAGGTGGTTGACCGCATAGAGCGGTTTGTCGAGGGCGAGCGCGTACGCCTTGGCGGCCGCCACTCCCACCAGCAGAGCCCCGGAGAGCCCCGGTCCGGCCGTGACCGCCACCGCGTCGATGTCGCTGGGCGCCACTCCGGCGCTGGCGAATGCGCGATGAGCGGTCGGGACCAGCGCCTGCAGGTGCGCGCGGCTCGCGACCTCGGGCACGACTCCACCGAAGCGGGCGTGCTCGTCGACGCTGCTCGCCACCGCATCGGCCAGCAGGGTCCGGCCGCGCACCAGGCCGACGCCCGTCTCGTCGCAGGACGTTTCGATGCCCAGGACGAGCGCCTCGGCGGCCGTCGACCCCATCACGCCTGCTTTCGCTGGCTCGTGGTCGCCGGCAGCTCCTTGCGCATGACCACGGCGTCCACGCGGCCGGCGTCGTAGTAGCCGCGCCGCCGGCCGACCTGGGCGAACCCGTCGGCGGCGTAGAGCCGGCGCGCGGCCAGGTTGTCCACCCGGACCTCAAGGAAGGCTTCGCGGGCGCCGCGCGCCGAGGCTTCGGTGAGCAGCGCGCGCAGCAGCCGGCGGCCGATCCCGCGGCGCCGAGCGGCGGGGATCACGCCGACGGTCAGCACCTCGGCGCTGTCTCCGACGACCCGCACACCGGCCCACGCCAGCAACTCACCCTCGCCATCGACCGCAGCGAGGTAGTGCCGGGAGCGGACATCGGCGATCTCCTCGCGGTAGGCATCGCCGCTCCACGCCTCGGTCCCGAACATCTCGTTCTCGTAGCGCATCAGCCGGTCTACGTGCGCTCGAGTCATGGGCACCACCGCAACCGTCGGCGCTGCAGGCTCGGTCATCGAAGTACCGCCTTCCGCGCCGCCGGCTCGACAGCGTCGGGTCGGCGCAGGTAGAGCGGCGTGAGCGCCTCCGAGGCGGCGCCGAGTCGGATCCGATCCGCGGCCAGGGCGACCAGACCACTCGCCACCGGGTAGTCCCGATCGAGCAGGGGCAGGCGAAGCACGTCGGCGTACCGGCGCGCGCCCGCCCCGGCCATGACCGCGAGTCCCCTGGTGTCGACCGCCTCGGGCCGGCTCACGTCCGGTCCCGCCTCGCGAGCGGGGTCGACGTAGCGGGCCCAGTAGACCTCGTGCCGGCGGGCATCGCCGGCCACCAGCAGCGGGTCCGGAGTGAGATGCAGCGCGATCGCATCCAAGGAGCCGGCGCCGTATGTCGGGAGGCCCAGCGTGTCGCCGAGCACCGCGGCCGTCACCAGCCCGACCCGCAGACCGGTGAACGGGCCGGGTCCGACGCCGGCCACAATGGCCCCGAGATCCCCGACGGTCAGGCCGGACTGGCCCAAGCACGCCTCGATGGACGGTGTCAGCACCTCGGCGTGCGCTCTGCCGTCGATAGTCACGCGCTGGGCCAGCATCTCGACGCCGTCTTCCGACACGTCTGCGACGGCGGCCGTCACGGCCGCGCTGGAGGTGTCGATGGCCAGGACGTGCACAGCCCGTCAGCCTAATTTCCGTAGCCGAGCGGCCCAATCGGTGCCGTGCGGCACGAGGACGACGCAGCGCTCGTCGCTGTCGACGGCGCGCGTCAGCTGCACCTCCACCCGGCTGTCGGTGAGCTGCTCCACCAGGCCGGCCCCCCATTCGACGGCGAGCACGCTGTCCGCGAGATCGACGTCCAGGTCGAGGTCGTCGACCTCGGCCAGGGAGGTCAGCCGGTAGGCGTCCACATGCACGAGCGGCACCCGGCCGTCGCGATGCACGCGAGCGATGACAAACGTCGGGGACAGCACCGGCCCGCGCCCGCCGAGACCCGCACCGAGACCTTGGACGAAGACAGTCTTGCCCGCACCGAGCGCCCCGGTAAGAACCACCAGGTCGCCCGCGCGGAGCAGGCCGCCGAGCTCGCGCCCGAGGCCGCGCGTGTCGTTCGCCGTCGGGAGCCGGCGAGCGATGGAGGCGTTGGTCACCGGCGGCGCCGCCCCCGGGGTACGCCGATCTCGGCCAGCGCGTCCTCGATGAGCCTGATGACCGCGTCGTTGGTGGGCTTCGGTTGCTCGATCAGCGCGACATGGCCGGCGTCGGCCACGATTACCAGCTCGGCGTCGGGCAACCGTTCCGCCATCTCCCGGCTATGGGCTGGAGGCGTCAGCAGGTCGTGGTCACCGCAGGCAATCAGCACCCGAGTACCGGCGAGAGCGTCCAACGCGGCGAGCTTGTCGTGCTGCATGAGCGCCGGGTAGTAGTCCGCGATCACCTCGATACGGGTCGCGGCGATCATCGACGTCACGAAGTTGACGATGGCCGGGTCGATGTCCTCGGTCGCGAAGCTGAGCTTGCGGGTGATGGCCCAGGCCACGTCGCCGCCGAGCGCTCGACCACGTTCGACCAGGCCTGGGTGACTTCGCGCGTTGCGGAGTACCAGCGGCAGCAGGGGGCCCTTCACGCGGGCGAGCAGCGCCGGGAGTCCCAGCGTTACCGCGGCGAGCTTGCCGGTCGACGTCGACATGAGCGCGACCCCGCGGACGCGACGCATGAACAGCTCTGGGTGCTGATCGGCCAGCGCCAGGATCGTCATGCCGCCCATCGAATGGCCGACGAGGACGATCGGGCCGTAGGGAGCGACGGTGGATAGCACAGTGGCGAGATCGCGGCCGAGCTGGTCGATCGAGGCTCGCTCGGGCGAACTCTGGTCCGATCGACCGTGGGCCCGCTGGTCGAAGAACACCATCCGAACCCGATCACCGAGCTCGGCGGCGATCGCGCGCCGCTGGAAGAAGAAACTTCGCAGGTTGAGCGCGAACCCGTGGATGAACACCACCGTCAACGGCGCGGCGAGCGGTCCGACCTCTTCGTAATACAGCCCGGTGCCGTCTTCGGCGGCGATCACCCCGTTCCGATCGACCGGCTGATCCGCGAATTTCTCGGCGCCGCCGCTGGCCACGACGCGGCGGCGGGCCGCAGCCGCGCGATCGACGGCGACGGCGACCGCAGCTGTCGTTGCCACCAGCCCGAGCGCGCCGCCGATGAGACCGGTCCGCAGCTTCATCCGGCGGCTCCGACGTAGCGGCGCGGCACCCGAGGTCCGACCCGGGTCACGATCTCGTAGTGGATCGTCTCGGCGGCCTCCGCCCAGTCCTGCGCGGTCGGCTCGCCGTCGTGACCGGACCCGAACAGCACGACCGGATCGCCGGCGGCTACCGCCTGATTGCCGACGTCGACCACGAACTGGTCCATGCAGACTCGGCCGCTAATCCGAAACCGGGCTCCCGCGACCTGCACGGGCGCCCGGTTTCCGGCATGCCGGGGGATGCCGTCGGCGTAGCCGAGGGGGACGAGCACGAGGGTCGTCGCTGCGGTCGTGTGGTAGATGTGACCGTACGAGACGCCCTCGCCGCTCTGAACCCGCTTGACCAGCGCCGCCTCGGCCCGAAGCGACATGGCCGGAACCAGATCGAAGTTTCCGCGGGTCGGCACCGGAGACAAGCCGTAGACGGCGATGCCGGGTCGCACCAGATCGAAGTGCGCATCCGGATTGGTGAGGGTCGCGGCCGAGTTCGCGAGATGGCGCACCTGCGGGCGGAGACCGCTCCGCTCGGCCAGGGCGATGCCCTCGCGGAAGCGGTCCAGCTGCCGAGCAACCGTCGGGTGCCCCGGATCGTCGGCGTAGGCGAAGTGGCTCCAGACGCCCACCGCGGCAATCTCGCCGCCGCTCTCCGCCTTGACCGCGGCGGCGACCAGATCGGGCCAATCGTCGACGTAGGCGCCGTTGCGGGAGAGGCCGGTGTCGATCTTCAGATGCACGCTCGCCCGTCGCCCGGCATCGCGCGCGGCCGCCACCACCACGTCCAGCGCCCAGGTGCTGCTCACGCTCAGGTCGATATCGGCGCGGATCGCCTCGGCGACAGCCGCGGTCTCGCTCGGGCTCCACAGCCAGGCCAGCAGCGGGACCTCGATGCCCGCGGCGCGCAGCAGCAGCGCCTCATCGATGATCGCCGTACCCAGCCAGGTCGCACCTCCGGCCAGCGCCGCGCGGGCGACTGGCAGTAGGCCATGCCCGTAGCCGTCGGCCTTCACGACCGCCATGACATCGGCCGGGGTGGCCCGCTTCAGGGTGGCCACGTTGCCCCGGACGGCGTCCAGGTCGATGACCGCTTCACTGCGCGACACGCCATCCAGTCTTGCTGATGACGCGACGCTGTCCGCGTTCAGCCTGCGGAATGTCGCCCGATCCGGTGCAGCGCCGGCCGCAGAGCGAGCAGGACGTCGGCGGCGGTCGGTGGCCCGCTCGCCCCGGCCAGCTGCCCGGCCACGCCGTGGACGTACGCACCGACCGCAGCGGCCGGACCCGGCTCCAGGCCGGCGGCGAGCAGTGACGCGATGAGCCCGCTGAGTACGTCACCGCTGCCGGCGGTGGCGAGCCACGGCGTCCCGGTCGGGTTCACGAATACCCGACCGTCGGGGTCGGCGACCACCGTCGCGTTGCCCTTGAGCAGCACGGTCGCCCCGAGGTCGGCGGCCGCCCGCCGCGCCGACCCGATGCGGTCCGCGGTCACCTCTCCAGCGAGCCGGGCGAACTCGCGGTCATGCGGCGTGAGCACGGTCGCGGCCGTCCGGTTGCGCACCAACTCGGGCGACCGCGCGACGAGCGTGATGGCGTCGGCATCGACAACGGCGGGAACATCGGTGCGCAACGCGTCGGAGAGCAGGGCGAACGCGGTGTCGTCGGTACCCAGGCCGGAGCCGACGGCCCACGACTGGACCCGGACCTCGTGCGGCCATGCCCCAGGGTGGGCGACGATCTCCGGATAGCGAGCGCGCACCTCGTCCTGGGCGAGCCCGAGGTAGCGCACCATTCCGGCCCCGCCATGCAGCGCCGATCCGCTGCACAGGACGCCCGCGCCCGGGTACTGCGGCGATCCGGCGATGATGCCGGCGACGCCTCGCGTGTACTTGTCGTCGGCCGCCGTCGGTTGCGGAAGTCGGTCGGCGACGTCGCTCTCTTCCAGCACGTGCATCGTCGTCTCGGGCAGGGTGGCGGCCAGGCCGATATCGACGAATCGCACCTGACCGGCGCGCTCCGCGCCCGCGCCGCTCACCAGTCCCGGCTTGAGCGCCCCGAACGTCACCGTGGTGTCCGCCCGGATGGCGTGCTCACCCACCCAGCCGGTGTCGGCGTCGACCCCGGAGGGCAGGTCGACGGCCACGGTCGGCCGATCGGCCGCCGCCGCAGCGAGGGTCGCCGCCGCGCCCCGCAGCTCGCCCTTGCCGCCGATGCCAAGGATGCCGTCGACGACCAGGTCGGCCCGCGCGATCGTCGATTCCGCGTCCGCCGCGCCGTGGAATCGCCCGCCGGCGTACCCCAATGCGGCCACGCCGCCGGCGTGGGCGCGATCCGGTTGCAGCAGGATCGCGGTGACCTGAGCGCCTCGCTGAGCCAGCTTGGCGCCGGCGTGGAGGGCATCGCCGCCGTTGGATCCGCTGCCCACGAGCAGGGCGACGGAGGCGCCGTACAGGGAGCCGAGCAGGTCACCGCACTGGCGGGCTACCGCGTGGGCGGCCCGCTGCATCAGCGCGCCCTCCGGCAAGGTGGCCATCAGGGCAGACTCGGCGGCACGCACCTGCTCGACGGTCCAGACGCCGCGCACGTCACCCTCCTTCGGCGATCACGGTGGCCGACGCGATGCCGCCGTCGTGCGACAGCGACACGTGCCAGTGCCGCACTCCGAGAGCATCAGCGCGGGCCGCGACGGTGCCCGTGACGATCAGGTACGGACGGCCGGCGTCGTCGGCCGCGATCTCCGCGTCCGTCCAGCGCATCCCACCAGGGGCGCCTAGCGCCTTGGCGAGCGCCTCCTTCGCTGCGAACCGCGCCGCGAGCGACTCAGCCGACCGCGCACCGCCCGAGTCGGTCCTGCGCTCCTTCGGGGTGAAAAGCCGCTCGGCAAGCGTCGGCGTGCGGGCGAGGGCGCCGGCGAACCGCTCGACCGGAACCACGTCGATGCCGACGCCGACGATCACGCGGTCGGTGACGACGTAGCGCCCGGCGGCGCGTAGTCGGACAGATGCCCCGGGAAGGCCGACACCGACGGATTGAGGTATGCCGCGGCGTTGTTGACCGCCGTGGCCACCTCTCCGAAGCCGGTGGCGATCAGCCGCACCTTGCCGTCGTAGTCGACGATGTCCCCGGCCGCGTATACGCCGGGCACGGACGTCGCGCCCTTGGTGTCGACCGCGATATGCCGCCGGCCGGCGATCTCGATGCCCCATTCCAGCAAAGGCCCCAGATTGGCGGTGAAACCCAGTGCCGCGACCAACTTGTCGCAGGGCACCCGTCGAAGATCGCCGGCGACACTGACGTCGACCTCGATGACATCCGGGTCGCCGAGCACGTCGGCGATCTGAGCGTCGGTCAGCAGCTCGATGGTGGAACCGCGCAGCAGCTCGACGGAGTGCGGGTGGGCGCGGAACTGGGCCCGGCGGTGCACGAGGGTGACCGCCTTGGCGATGGGCTCGAGCATCAACGCCCAGTCGACCGCCGAGTCGCCGCCGCCCACGACGACGACGTGCTGCCCCTCATAGGCCGCCGGGTCGGGAACGAAGTGGACCAAGCCGCGGCCGAGGTACTCCTGGCCAACCGGCAGCGGGCGCGGCGTGAAGGTGCCGATCCCGCCCGTGATCACGATCGCCCGGCACTCGATCCGCTCGCCGACCGAGGTCGTGACCGCGAACTTCCCGTCGCCGCGCTCGAGGCCGACGGCTTGATGGCCGAGCCAGTAGCTCGGGGAGAACGGCGCGGCCTGCTGCACCAGCTGGTCGACGAGCTCCCGGCCCCGGATGGCCGGGAACCCAGCGACGTCGAAGATCGCCTTCTCCGGGTACATCGCGGTAATCTGCCCGCCCGGCTCCTCCAGGCTGTCGAGCACCGCGACCGACAGGGTGCGCACCCCCGCGTAGTACGCGCCGAACAGACCTACCGGGCCGGCGCCGACGATCAGCATGTCGACGGACTCGTTCGGGCGGTCGCTCACCCTCGCGATGCTAGCGGTCAGCGCCCACCCAACCGCCGGACGGCGCTCTCGCGCGTCCAGCTCGCTCCCCTACCGTCCTGCCACACCGTCGCTTCCTGCGCGCTGGTGGTACGTGAGTCCGTTTCGGACCGCCTCAGGGGCAACACCAGTCACGCCCATGCGCGGGAGGCGACGCTCAAGAGACGGGCGGGCAGTCAGACGCCGGCGGACCGTCGCGACCAGGGAGAGGTCGGCCGCTCCCGGGGCACGCCGTCCACGGTCAGGTCGACCCGCTCGTTGAAGAAGGCCACCATGCCGCGGATCTTGTCCGCGTCGTCGAGCGGATCGGGGTACTGCCAGCAGATGTCGACGCCCTCGTCGCCGGCGGGCGGATAGGACCAGTAGCGCGCGGTCCCCTTGTACGCGCAAGAGGTCGCGGTGTCGGTCGGCGTGAGCAGGTCGAATCGGACGTCCTCGGCCGGGAGGTAGAACCGCTCGGGCAGCAGCGTCTCGAAGAGGATCCGGGGGCGCTCGGACTCGGCCAGTACCGCACCGGCCAACTCGACGCGAACGCGGCGGGAGCTCCGGCGCACATCGATGCGGTGGAACGGGTCGCGCGGATGGGCGACGAGCGGCTCCTCCTCCTCCAGCCAGTCGAAGGCGTCGAAGTCGAGCACGACCAGGCCGGAGAGGTCCGAGTCGGCCGGCCGGAAGCCGGCGCCGACTCGATCACCGCCGGCCGTGCGGACGGTCAGCTGCTGACCGTCGGCGGTGTGGAATCCGAACGACGTTCGCGGGTCGACCACGGGCGGCCCGCCCGCCGATACCTGCACGCTGATCTCGCGGGCGTCCTCGTCGCCTGCCGCGTCGGTGAGCTCCGCGCCGAAGTCCGCTAACGGAACCGCATACTGCGGGGTCACCCGCTTCGGCTCCCACACCAGGACGGCCCGCGTGGTGTCGGCCACCGTCTCGCCGTCGGCGAGGACCCGGATGCGCTTGGCCGTCGGCTGAAAGCGGAGTTGTCCGAATCCGCGCATTACCTGCTGAGTCATCAACGTGGCCATGCGGATACGATCCGGGCCCGGCGACCACGCGTCAACAAGTATTCGAACTACTCGACGGTCACGGACTTGGCCAGGTTGCGTGGCTTGTCGACGTCGTAGCCGCGGGCCTGAGCGATCTCGGCTGCGAGGACCTGCAACGGGATCGTGGCGACGAGGGGCGAGAACAGGCTGGGCGCCGCCGGCACCTCGATCAGGTGGGCGGCGTGCTCCACGCGCGGCCTCGTCGCCCTGCTCGGCGATGACGACCGTGCGCGCTCCCCGAGCCCGAACCTCGGCCATGTTGGAGAGCATCTTCCGGTGTAGCTCGCGCCGGCCGGTCGGGGAGGGCATCACGACGACCACCGGCAGCCCCTCCTCGATGAGGGCGATCGGACCGTGCTTCAGCTCGCCGGCGGGAAAGCCCTCGGCGTGCATGTAGGCCAGCTCCTTGAGCTTGAGCGCGCCCTCGAGTGCGACCGGATAGCCCACCCCACGACCCAGGAACAGCACCGCTTTGGCCGGCGCGATCTCCCGCGCCAGTTCGCGAACCGGTTCGACGACCTCCAGCGTCTGGGCCATCAGCTCGGGCATGCCCGCGAGCGCCGCATACTCGCGGCCGATCTCGTCGCCGTACTTGGTGCCCCGCGCCTGCGCGAGTGCGAGCCCCACGAGGCTGACCGCGGCGATCTGCGCGGTGAACGTCTTGGTCGCGGCCACCCCGATCTCCGGCCCCGCGTGGGTGTAGAGCACCGCGTCGGACTCCCGTGGGATCTGCGCGCCGTTCGTGTTGCAGATGGAGAGCACCTTCGCCCGTTGGGATCGGGCGTGCCGCACTGCCTCCAGCGTGTCCGCGGTCTCGCCGGATTGGCTGATCGCGACGACGAGCGTCTGCCGATCCAAGACCGGATCGCGATAGCGAAACTCGGAGGCCATCTCGACCTCGACCGGTACGCGGGTCCAGTGCTCGATCGCGTGCTTGGCGATGAGCCCGGAGTGGTACGCGGTGCCGCACGCCACCACGAAGACCTTGTCGATATCGCGAAAGTCCTGACGATCGACCCGCTGCTCGTCCAGGACGATCTGACCGCCGTCCAGGTGGCCGCGCAAGGTGTCGGCGACGGCGCGCGGCTGCTCCTGGATCTCCTTGAGCATGAAGTAGTCGAAGCCGCCCTTCTCGGCGGCGGCCAGGTCCCAGGCGACGTGAAAATGGCTGCCTTCGACGGGTTGACCCTCGAAGGACGTGATCACGTGGCGATCGGGCCAGATCTCCACGACCTGGTCCTGGCCGAGCTCGACCGCTTGTCGGGTGAACTCGATGAAGGCGGCTACATCGCTGCCGAGGAACATCTCTCCGTCGCCGACGCCGAGCACCAACGGCGAGTTGCGCCGGGCCCCGACGACGACGCCGGGCTGCTCCTTGTCGGCGACGACCAGAGTGAAGGCGCCGGACAGTTCGCGGCACACGGCCCGAACGGCCTCGCCCAGCGAGCCGTCCGACTGCCGCAAGGTCCGGGCGACCAGATGGGCGACGACTTCGGTGTCCGTCTCGCTGCCGAACTCGACGCCCTCGGCTTCCAGGGCGGCGCGCAGCTCGCGGTGATTCTCGATGATGCCGTTGTGAACGACCGCGATCCGGCCGGTCGCGTCCGTGTGCGGATGGGCGTTGCGGTCGTTGGGCGCGCCGTGGGTTGCCCAACGGGTGTGCCCGATGCCGGTCGTCCCGCTCACGGTCCGGCCGGCGAGCTCCTTCTCCAAGTTCTCGATCCGCCCGGCCTTCTTGGCGATCTGCAACGTGCCGTCGCGATCGATGACGGCCACGCCGGCGGAGTCGTAGCCGCGGTATTCGAGTAACCGCAGGCCGTCAAGGACGACATCGAGTGCGTCGCGAGGTCCGACGTAGCCGACGATTCCGCACATGCCAACAGAGGCTACGGCAGTTAACGGATTCCCAACGACATCGCCGGCCCGACCGCCACCCGTGCGGGCGCGGATCTCCGCCGGACGTGTCAAGCTGGAGACCGGTCACCGGGGGTGACCGGAGGGCGAGAGGAGGACGCCCGTGCACTGGCTGCTCGACGCCTATCAACACCACATCGTTCGGTCCGGCCGCGAACTGCTGTTCTGGGTGTTCGTTGGCGTGGTGGGTTCGTTCCTGTTCATCCGATTCAGTACCCGCATGATCCGCGCGCAGGTGAAGTGGTGGCCCGGGAACGTGACCCCTGGCGGCATGCACCTACATCACGTGGTCTTCGGCCTCGTGTTCTTGCTCATCGGCGGCATCGGCAACTTCGCGCTGCGCGGCGAGGGGCGGCCGTTCCGTGAGCTGTTGGCGCTGCTGTTCGGAATTGGCGTCGGACTGGTGCTGGACGAGTTCGCGCTGATCCTCCATCTGGAGGATGTCTATTGGTCCGAGGAGGGCAGGCGCTCGCTCGACGCCGTGCTCCTGTCGGTGTTACTCATCGCGCTGCTGTTGGTAGGCGAGGTCCCGCTTGGCGGCCGAACTCCGGATGACACGCACTGGACGCTTGCCGTCACCTGGACGATCACGTTGTTCCTGGTCGTCATTACGCTGCTCAAGGGCAAGATGTGGACTGCCCTGTTGGGCATCATGATCCCGCTATTCGTATTTGTTGGGGCCATTCGGCTCGCCCGGCCGCGGAGTGTCTGGTCGCGCTGGCGATATGAAGCGCGCCCGAAGCGCATGGCTCGGGCTGTGCGCCGAGAGGCACGGTGGCACGGCAGAATGGACCGGTTTCGAATCCGTACGATGGACCTCATCGCCGGTGCCCCAACCAAGGCGTCGGAGCTCGCTGAAGCGCTGCCTGGCGACGAGTCCGAAGCCATTTCTGTCCCGCCCGAGGATGCCGTCACCCGAGACGGCGCGACGCCGTAGCTTCTCAGGGTGTAGGCGTGCCAGTTCCTTGCGCCGCGCTTGACGGAGGGACCGTAGAGACGCTCGCGGCCGGTGACCTGGAACTCGGCGCGCTCCTCGGCGCGCTCGGTGTCGCCGTTGGCGAGGTCGAGGCAGGAGCCTGCGGTGAACTGGTCACCGAGGCAGAAGGGGCGTGCGTCGGCGGTGCTCGAGCCACTGCCAGCAGAGTCGCCGCCGAGGAACGAGGTGCCGTGCCCGGGCTGGTTGCGGACGATGTCGGTGAGCGGGCGTCCGGTGGCGGCCTCGACGATCGTGACGAGTCCGCCGAGCAGCACGAACACGGCCACTGCGCCGACCGCGATCGTCCGCCAAGGAATGGGTCGTCCTCGGGCCGGCCGCCACCGTGGCGGGGGCGAGCCAATCGGGTTGGGCACGAAGCCGGCGAGCCGGTCCCGCGTCCGGCGCAGCGAGGTCAGGTAGATCGCATTGGCGACGACCGTCAGCACGCTTGCGACGGCAGCGCCGATGACTGTGCCGGCTACGCCGAGATACGAGGCCCCCACAGTTGCGGTAATCGCGGCGCACGCGCTCGCCACCACCTGGGCGACCGAGAGGTCGAGGCGGTGCGGTGGGCTGGTGAGATCATCCTGACTTTTCTGGGCGTTGGTCGTGGTTGGCATGACCAAGCCAGCATTTCGGATCAGCGCGCGACTGTGAAATCCGGTTCAACGGCTTCACAGGCCGTCGGTCATTGGGCTTCGACCACGTCCGCGACGCGCCGTGCGATCTGCGCGGCCTGCGATTGCGTGCGCGCTTCGACCATGACCCGAACGAGCTCCTCGGTGCCGGACGGCCGCAGCAGGATTCGCCCCTCGGCGCCGAGATCCGTGCGGGCGGCTGTGACCGCGGCGGCGACTTCGGCCGACGCGGCCACTGCGGCCTTGTCCGTGACCGGGACGTTGAGCAACACCTGGGGGAGTCGCTGCACGACTGCCGCGAGCTCGGCAAGAGGTCGGCGGGCCACCGCCATGCCGCCCATGACCCGCAGCGCAGTCAGCACTCCGTCCCCGGTTGTCGCCGCGTCTGTGAAGACGATGTGCCCGCTCTGCTCTCCGCCGATGGACAATCCGCGCTCGACCAGGGCGTCCAGCACGTAGCGGTCGCCCACGGCCGTTGTCACGACCTGGACACCGGCTCGCTCCATGGCCAGGTGGAATCCGAGGTTGCTCATCACCGTGGCCACGACGGTGTTTTCCCGCAGCTGTCCGGCGGACCGCAAGGCGAGCGCGCACATGGCCAGGATCTGGTCGCCGTCGACGATCTCACCGTTGGCGTCGACCGCGAGGCAGCGGTCGGCGTCGCCGTCGTGGGCTATGCCCAAATCGGCGCCCTCGGCCGTGACGTACTTGGTCAGCTCCTCGATGTGGGTGGAGCCGACACCGTCGTTGATGTTCAGTCCGTCCGGTTCGGCCGCCAGGGCGGTGACGCGCGCCCCCGCTCGCCGGTACGCCGCGGGAGCCACCATGGAAGCAGCGCCGTGCGCGCAGTCGACGACGACGTGCAGCCCGGCGAGTGAGAGAGGCATGGCGTTCCGCAGGTGATCGAGGTAGCGATACACGCCGCCGGCGGCGTCCCGTACCCGGCCCACTGCCGCGCCGACCGGGCGCTCGACGGCCGCCCCGGCGTCAAAGACCTCCTCGATCTCCACTTCCAGCTCGTCCGGCAATTTTCGGCCACCGCGCGCGAAGAGCTTGATGCCGTTATCCGGCATCGGGTTGTGACTGGCCGACAGCACGACGCCGAGGTCGGCCTTGAGGTCGGCGGTCAGGAACGCCACCGCCGGCGTCGGCAAAACGCCGACGCGCAGCACGTCGGCACCGGCGGCGGTCAGGCCGGCCACCACGGCGGCTTCCAACATCTCGCCGCTGGCGCGAGGATCTCGCCCGACCACGGCGACGGGACGGTGCGCTGGATCGTGCCCGATCAGTACCCGGGCGGCCGCCCCGGCGATGCCGAGGGCCAGCTCTGGGGTGAGATCACCGTTCGCGAGACCGCGAACGCCGTCCGTTCCGAAGTAGCGGCCCACGCCCGGACCCGGTCAGCGCTTCGAGTACTGCGGGGCCTTGCGGGCCTTCTTCAGGCCGTACTTCTTCCGCTCCTTCACCCGCGGATCGCGGGTAAGGAAGCCTGCCTTCTTGAGGGCCGGGCGATCGTCGGGCTGCAGGTCGATCAGCGCCCGGGCGATGGCCAACCGCAACGCCCCGGCTTGGCCGGTGACTCCACCGCCCCGCAGGCTCGCGATCACGTCGTACTGCCCATCCCGTTCGAGCGTGACGAGCGGCTCTCGAATCAGCTGCTGGTGCACCTTGTTCGGGAAGTAGCTGTCCATGCTGCGGCCGTTGAGCGTGAACTGGCCAGTGCCCGGCATCAGCCGAACGCGGACGATGGCTTCCTTACGGCGACCGACGATCGGGGCGGGATGGAGGCTGGTCATCAATGTCCTTTTACTGGGCGATCTGCGTGATGTGGAACGGCTCGGGCTTCTGGGCCTGATGCGGGTGCTGCGGTCCGGCGTACACCTTGAGCTTCTTCAACTGCTTACGACCCAAGGTGTTCTTGGGGAGCATCCCCTTCACGGCCAGCTCGACCACCCGTTCCGGCTTGGTCTCGAGCAGCTCCCCGACCGTCCGCTTGGACAAGCCGCCCGGATAGCCCGAGTGCCGGTACCGGTACTCGTCCCGCTTGGCGCCGGAGAGCGCGACCTTCTCCGCGTTCACGATCACCACGAAGTCGCCGGTGTCCACGTGGGGCGCGTACTGCGGCTTGTGCTTTCCGCGCAGCAGGGTGGCGGCCTGCGAGGCCAGCCGACCGAGCACCGCATCGTCGGCGTCGATCACGTACCACCGGCGCGTCACCTCGCCGGGCTTGGGACTGTACGTTTTGGTGCTGGGCGACACGGTCCTGCCTTCTTCGTGAACGTATGTGCGCGAGCCGGCCTTCCGGCACGCCACGCCGGGAGGTACTCGCTAGGGCTGCTCGGCGCGCACAGCACAACGCGGGGTGCGACGCACCGACCGTTTACGATACCGGCCGATCCGGACCCGGGCCAAATCTAGCCGAAGCCGACGCAGCCCGGGTCCGGCGTCCCTCCCCTGACCAGGCTGCTTGGCCGGCCCGACCGACTCCGAGTGAGGACGCACAATCGCTGACTACGACCCGGTGGCTGGCCTCACCCCGGGCTGCGGCGGCCGACGGAGCTCGTTCCCGGGCGCCGTCTGCTGTGAGCGCCTACTCGACCACTATTCCGTGACTGCGCAATAGCAGCACGCCGATTTGCCGAGCGCGACCGGCCGCGGCGAAATCGCCCTCGTGCGCGGCCATGATCGAGCCCTTCATGAGAATGTGCCATTGCCGGGCGAACGCGTCGGTGTCCGAGATACCGGCGTCGGCGGCGAGAGATTTGATGAATTCCCGGATATTGGCCAGGTGTTCGATGCTTGCCTGCCGCACCGGGCTGTCCGCATCTTTGATCTCGATCATGGTGGTCAGGAACGCGCAGCCGTCGAATTTCGGGTCGGCAAACCATTCGCCGAACACGTCGAATATCGCCAGGAGCCGAGCCTGCGGAGTACGCCCTCGCTTGTGGGCCTCGGCCTGTAACCAGTCACGCGTCCACAACCGCTCACGCCGCCTCAGGAAGTCGAGAATCAGCTCGTCCTTGGAGCGGAAGTTCCGATACAGCGTCATCTTCGCCGCGCCGGCGTGGGCGATTACCGCGTCGATACCCACGGTCTGCGTGCCCTCGCGGCTGAACAGCTCGTACGCGGCTTGGCTGATCCGGTCGCGCCCGCTTCCATAGGGTCCGTCGCTATTGGTGTGGCTCGTCATCGGTTCTCCGAGCGCCCGGGGACGGCGGGAACCCGCCGATCTGGCCATAATTCTACCGGCAACGCATTAGCGACCATTCGATGATCGCCGAGCGGCGTCCGATTCATGCGACGATTGGCTCATGCCCAACCATCGATCTCGCTGGAGCATCGGATCCCGTCGCTCGATCCTGTCGATCGGCTCGGCCTACTCCATCCTGTCGATCGGATCGGCCGGCTCCATCCTCTCGATCGGATCTCTCGGATCGATCGGTTCCGTTCATGTCGATCGGCTCGGTTGGCTCGTCCGGCTCCATCGGCTCGGCCGGATCTACCGGCTCGATCGGTTCGGCGGGGTCCGCCGGCTCGATCGGTTCGGCCGGAGCCGCCGGCTCGATCGGTTCGGCCGGAGCCGCCGGCTCCATCGGTTCGGCCGAAGCAGCCGGCTCCATCGGCTCGTCGGGGCCTACCGGCTCGATTGGCGCGGGCAAGTGGCCCCGCTGAGCGTCCACGCCGCTTGACGCTTGCGCCTACGGCGCGGGTCTACCGACCCGTCCCTCGTCGAAGATCGGCTGGTCGGACTCGTACACCGCGCCGTCCGCGCCGAATACAAGAAACCGCTCGCAGGATCGCGCGAACCACCGATCGTGGGTAACCGCAAGTACCGTGCCCTCGAATCCCTTCAGTGCCTCCTCGAGTGCTTCGGCGCTGATCACGTCGAGGTTGTCGGTGGGCTCGTCGAGTAAGAGCAACGTGATACCGGACAGCTCGAGCAGGAGGATCTGGAACCGGGCCTGCTGCCCACCCGACAGGGAACCGAACGTCTGGTCGGCCTGGTGCTGCAGGCCGTACCGGCGAAGCGCCCCGATCGCCCGCCCTCGATCGACCCCGTCCCGTCCGGGCTCGCCGTGCCAGAGCAGATCGACGAGCGTCCGATCCAGCCAGGTCGGGTGGGCGTGCGTCTGGGCGAACCGGCCGGGCACCACGCGCGCGCCGAGACGCCATGTCCCGGACGCAGCGACCGGCTCGCCGGCGAGCAGCCGGAGGAAGTGCGACTTGCCCGCTCCGTTCGCGCCGAGAATGCCGACCCGGTCGCCGTAGAAGATCTCCGTGTCGAACGGCCGCATGAGGCCGGTGAGCTCCAGGTCGGTGCAGATGACGGCACGCACGCCGGTGCGCCCGCCGCGCAGGCGCATCGTGACCCGCTGTTCGGTGGGCTTGTCGGGCGGCGGTCCGGCGGCCTCGAATCGCTCCAGCCGACGGGCCATGACCCGGTACTTCTGGGCCATGGCCTCGCTGACCTTGGCCTGCTGCTGCAGCGTGCGCACCAACTCGATCAGCCGAGCGTGTTCCTCGTCCCAGCGCCGTCGCAGCTCGGCCATCCGCTCGTGCTTGGCCGTCCGGGCCTCGTGGTAGGACGCAAACCCGCCGCCGTGCACCCACACCGTGCCGCCCTCGACCGTGACGATCCGGTCCGCAACCTGCGCGAGCAACTCGCGATCGTGACTCACGAACAGCACGGTCTTGGCGGTCTCGCGCAGCCGTCCTTCGAGCCACCTCTTGCTCGGGACGTCCAGATAGTTGTCGGGCTCGTCCAGCAGCAGCACCTCATCAGGTCCACGCAGCAACGTCTCGATCGCGAGCCGCTTCTGCTCGCCACCGGACAGCGTCCCCACCTCACGGTATTTGCCGCGCTCATAGGACATTCCGAGCGCCGCGACGACCACGGTGTCCCACAGCACCTCGGCGTCGTAGCCCCCGACATCTCCCCAGTGCGTAAGGGCGTGGGCGTAGTCCAGCTGACGGCGCTCGTCGTCACGGTCCATGAGGGCAAGCTCCGCGGCCTGCAGCGCGGCCCAGGCCTCGCGGACCAGGCCGGGGGCCAGCCCGACCAGGAAGTCCTGCACCGTCGTCGCGTCTCGCACCGAACCGATGAACTGGCGCATCACGCCGAGTCCGCCCGAGGAGGCGACGCTGCCGGCCTGCGGAGCGAGATCGCCGGATATGACGCGCAGCAGGGTCGTCTTGCCGGCTCCGTTGGCTCCGACCAGTGCGGCCTTGCTGCCCTCACCGACCCGGAAGTTCACGTCGTCGAGCAACACCCGGCCATCCGGAAGCGTATGGCGCACCCCGACGACTTCGATGAACCCCACGATTGCCAGTTTCCCGCACGGCCACCATCTGGCCACCTCATAATCGGGGACAATCGCCGGTATGACGGCCACCGCGGTCGAGCTGACCGAGCTCGAGGACGCCCTCCCGGCGGGTGCTCTCGTCACCGATGCCGCCATCACCGAGGCCTACCGCCAGGACTGGGCCCGGGATCGCCAGGCCGGCCGGCCGCTGGCGGTGGTCCGGGCGACCAGCACCGCCGATGTCCAGTCGGTGCTCGTCTGGGCGTCCCGATACGCCGTGCCCGTCGTGCCGCGAGGCGCGGGGAGCGGGCTGTCCGGAGGCTCGACGGCGGTCGACGGCTGCATAGTGCTGAGCCTCGAGCGGATGCGCGAGGTAACCGTCGACGTTCCCAGCCGAGTGGCCGTGGCCCAGCCCGGTGCGCTCAACGTCGAGGTGAAGCAGGCCGCGGCGGCCGAAGGACTGTGGTACCCGCCGGATCCCTCCTCGTTCGAGATGTGCTCGATCGGGGGAAATGCCGCCACCAATGCGGGCGGCCTGTGCTGCGTGAAGTACGGCGTCACGACCGACTACGTGCTTGGTATGCAGGTGGTCCTGGCCGACGGCACGGCCCTGCGCCTCGGCGGTCCCCGGCTGAAGGACGTGGCCGGACTGTCGCTGACCAAACTGTTCGTGGGCAGTGAGGGCACGCT
The DNA here is from genome assembly GCA_963779485.1 of uncultured Actinomycetota bacterium. GTDB lineage: Bacteria > Actinomycetota > Actinomycetes > Mycobacteriales > Jatrophihabitantaceae > CAVVJA01. Next base: position 180,622 of record CAVZYJ010000023.1, read on the forward strand.
CGGCGTCATGACCGAGCTCACGCTCCGGTTGGTCCCCGCTCCCCCGCCGGCGAGCACGCTGGTCGCGTCGTTCACGTCGATCGAGGCGGCGGCCGGTGCGGTCCTGGCGATCGTTTCGCGGCTCCGGCCGTCCATGCTGGAGCTGATGGACAACGCATCCATCAACGCCGTCGAGGACTTCGTCTCGATGGGACTCGACCGGACGGCCGGCGCGTTGCTCATCGCGCGCTCCGACTCGCCCGGCGATGCCGCGTCGGCCGAGATCGCCCTGATGGCGCAAGCTTGCGAGCGCCACGCCCCGACGGAGCTGTTCACCACTGACGATCCGGCCGAGGGCGACATGTTCGCCGCCGCCCGCCGGGCGGCGTTCCCCGCCGTGGAAAAGCTCGGTGACCTGTTGCTCGAAGACGTCGGCGTTCCGCTGCCCGCGCTGCCCGCACTCGTCCGCGGCGTCGAGCGGATCGCGGCCGCGCGCGGCACCCGCATCGCCGTGGTAGCCCACGCCGGCGACGGCAACACGCACCCGCTCATCGTCTACGACGCGGCCGATCCGGATGCGACCGCGCGGGCCGAGGTGGCGTTCGGCGAGATCATGGACCTGGCCCTAGCGCTCGGCGGCACGATCACCGGTGAGCATGGCGTGGGGCGACTGAAGAAGGCGTGGCTGCCCGATTATGTCGGACCGGACGTCATGGCAGTCAGCCGTCGAATCAAGAATGCCCTGGACCCGCAGGGGATTCTGAATCCGGGTGCGATTCTGTAATCAGCGTTCAGTTGTTCGCGACAATCGCCTGCAGCAGCACGGTCTTGATGTCGATCGGATTGCGGACGATGTAGGTCTGACCGTGCGTCGCCGTGGATATTGCCTGCAGCGCCGCGGCGTCGGCTTGGGAGCCGATCCCGATCGTCACCAACCGCACCGGTCGAGCCGGGTTGTAGGCGGCCTTGAGCCTCGACGTGAGCGTCGGCAGGTCGATGCCGACGGGATCGACGTTCGCACCGTCGGTGAGCAGGGCCACGATGTTGACGTCGGCCGGGTTGTAGTTACGGGTGACGTCCTGGTAGGCGGCCCACGCCGTGTCGTACAGCCCGGTGTTGCCGCCGACGCGCCCCGGTAACGTCGCGGCCGCTGCGGCCAGCTGCGCTCGGGAACTGCCGACGTTGGCGAGCGGTGCAAGCTCAGTCCAGTCCGTTGCGGGCGGATCGTTAGCCGAGAACGCCCATAGGCCGATCGTCCAGCTGTCCGGCACGATCGTCATCGCCGTGTGCGCCGCCGCGGCGGCCAGCGCAATCTTGCTGAGCGTTGTGCCTGAGGTATCCGCCATCGACCCGGACACGTCGATCGCGGCGAGCAGGTTGGACGGCCGAACCGCGGCAACCCAGAGCCGGGACGCCAGCGCGACCTGGGTGGCAGCGGGCGAGGACGCGGCCGTGACCGGAAGCTGGGCCACTCCGATGTTGTTCTCTCCGGCTCCGAGCGGCAAGGTCGGGTCCGCGCGCAGCCCGGACTGCGAGTATGCAACGTGGGCACCGGTGGAGCCGAGCTGGGAGACGAACAGCGCCTGTGCGGCGACGACGTTGGGGTCGGCATTCGGCAGGATGACCCGGACCACCGGAAAGTCGAGCACCGGGCTCGGCCCGCGCGGATAGACCGCCGAGGCCACCGGTGTCTTCTTCCCTCGATTGGCCAGCACAACGCCTTGCTCGCTCGTCACGATCGGCGGCGCCGATGCCGGGCTGCTCTGCAGCGCGCTGAAGCCCGCCGCCGCGTCGGCAATGGCGGCCGTCGCCAGATGGCCGAACGCCCCTACCAGCGAGGCCGAGGCGTTCGGCCCGGATCCGATCGCTGACTGCACGACGAGAGCGGACAACGCACCTTCGGTCGTGCTCAACGGATCGGGCACGGCAACGACGGCCGGCCCGGTCAGCACGGCCGCCCATCCCGACTTCGCTACAGCGGCGATCGATCCGGCGCGGGACGGGGCTGTAGCCACCACCAGCGGTGAGCTGCCCACTGAGCCGTTGACCGTCACCGCTGACCGAAGCGTCGGGCTCGCCGCCCGCAACTGGTCGGCCCAGAAGCGAGAGTCGGGTATCCACAGCGTGTTCGCCGGCGAAACGCTCAGCGACTGCACCGCGGCACTCGGGTTTTCCTCGTCCACCGTGACCGTGATGCATGTCCCGTTGACCGTCGGCCGGCTGGCGACCCAGTCATCGGCGATGGCCTGGGTCGCCGCTTGGACCTCCGGCGCCGTGATGACGCTCAGCGGCACCCCGTTCTGGCACGTGGCTGAACTCGCGGCGGCGGCCGGTGTTCCCGAGGTGTGGCCAGTGCGCAGCACGACGACGATCACGGATGCGGCGGCAATCACGACAGCGACGGCGGCGGCTAGAGCGATGCGTCGACCTCTATGTGGTGATGAACGGGCCCGGAGGCGACTGCGGCTGGCGATCTGAGCGGTGTGCCTGCCAGTCATCGAATGTGGCGCCTCCAAAGCCACTTAGCGAACGGATGGGGACAATGGCCGTTCACCGCGGCATATCCGGGGAACACTACTCACGAGAGCAGGGCTGTCGACCTGGTCGCACGGCCTCGATCGGTAGTGTCGTCTGACGGCCGTCACCAGTGGTGGCGACGCCATTACCGTGCGATATTTCACCGCCGAGCCAAAGCCAAATCTCCTCGCTGGCCAGCGCTGGTAACGAGATGCGGCCCCGGGGCTCGTTGTCCGTCCAGCTATGGACGAGCCGGTTACGACGCGTCATGACTCGCCCGGTCTGGGGTCAACCCGCGGCCCGGTAGCGATGCGACGGAACTCGTGACCGCCGACCTACACGAACTTCAATACGGGCCGAGGCCGCGAGCGCATCGTGCTCTCGCAGTCCGTACACGAACGGTGATCCTCCGCTGTCATGCCGTTTCACCGGCTCGCCACTCGGTCGGATCGGTCACGATCATCCTTCGGGGCGGTCTCGGCCCGCGCGTCATCTACGCTGCCGGACGTGCCCCGACGCGTGAGCAGGACAGCGCCCACGGTGATCGTGCACGGACTGGACGGCAACGAACCCCAGCACTGGCAGACCTGGCTGGCCGCCCAGTTGCGGGCCGCCGGCCGCGAGGTTCGCTACCCCGAGCTACCGGACGCCGACCAGCCCCAGCCGGCGGCCTGGCTCGAAGTCCTCCGCACCACGCTCGACGGTCTTCCCGACGGCGGGTTCGACATCGTCTGCCACTCGCTGGGCAGCCTGCTCTGGCTGCACCATGTCGCGAGTACTCCGGCGGATCCGCGACCGGCGCGCGTGGTCCTCGTCGCCCCACCGTCTCCCCAGACGACCGTGCCGGCGCTGGCATCCTTCCTGCCCGTGCCGTTGGTCGTCGACGAGGTTCGGCGGGCGGCCGACGGCACCGTGCTGGTGTGCGGCACGGACGACCCCTACTGCCCCGAAGGAGCGGCGGTTGCCTACGGAGTCCCGCTCAAGCTGCCGACCACGGTGGTGCCCGGTGGAGGCCATCTGAACCTGGCGGCCGGATATGGGCCATGGCCCGCCGTGCTGGAGTGGTGCGGCCGGGACAAGCTCGCCTTTCTGCTCTGAGCTCGCTACCCGTCGGTTCGGCGGCGGCGGGTGACAGCCGCCTGCGCCGCAAACCGGTCCGGCGGCGGGTAGCCGACGGTCACGAGCGTCAGCCCGTGGGCGGCGGCCACCGCGATGTCGTCGGCTCGGGTCGCGCGATCCAGCAGGCTGGGGATCCACTCCGGCGGCCGCCGACCGTCGCCGACCGCGAGCAACGCGCCGACGAGCGATCGCACCATCGAATGGCAGAACGCGTCGGCTTCGACCGTGCAGTTCACCTCTCCGTCGACCGCACGGCGCACGGCCAGCGATTGCACAGTTCGGATCGTCGTGCCGCCGTCCCGCCGACGGCAGAACGCGGCGAAGTCGTGCTCGCCGAGCAGGGGTTCGGCGCTGCGCGCCATCGCATCGACGTCCAACGGACGGCGCCAGCCCAGGACGACGTGGCGACGTAACGCATCGACCCCACACTCGGCATCGTCGACGCGGTAGACATACCGCCGCCACAGCGCGGAAAACCGGGCGTCGAACTCGGGCGGCACCGGCAAAATGCGCCACACGCGGACATCGGGAGGCAGCACCCCGGCCAGGCGGCGTAGCGCGGTCGTCGCCAGATCCGACCACGTCGCGGCGGGAAGATCGGTGTGCGCGACCTGTCCGGTCGCGTGGACGCCGGCGTCGGTTCGACCGGCGACCGTGAGCTCGATCGGAGCGATGCGGACAATGCGTTCGAGCGCCGACTGCACGACGCCCTGAACCGTTCTTCGTCCGGCTTGCACGGCCCAGCCCGAGAAGGCCGTGCCGTCATAGCCCAGGTCCAGCCGGATACGGACGAGCCCGCCATCCCGGATCGGGACAGCGGGCTCGTCCGGCCTTGTCACGCTATTTGTCGGCATCCTTCGCGGTGTCGGCATCGTTCGCGCTGGCCTCGTCGCTCGCGCTGGCTTCGTCGCTCGGCCGGACGTCGGGTGCCGACGCGACGGCACCGGCCGGGTCAGCATCGGCAACCTCGATGCCGCCCTCCGGCTCGATGATGTCGGCGACGGGCTCGACATCGCCGACGGTCGCAGTCCCGGAGTCCGTTACGGCCTCGGGCTCCGTCGAGCTTTCGGTGTCGACCACATCCTCGTCCGCGACCGGCACCGTGACGCTCGTCGCACTTGGCCCGGCCGCGACGGCGGCCGCGGTTGGCGACTCGGCCTGGGCCGCCTCGGCGATTTCCGCCGTCCGCTTCGACGGAGCCTTTCGGGGCACGGATCTCGTGCCGCGCGCCCGCTCGGCTTCACGCACCGTCTGCTGGGCCGCCGTGCGATCCTCGACCAATTCGATAAGCGCCATCGGCGCGTTGTCGCCCTTGCGCGGACCGATCTTGACGATGCGGGTATAGCCGCCGGCGCGCTCGGCGAAGTTGGGTCCGATCTCCGCGAAGAGCTTGTGCACCACGTCCTTGTCGCGGATCACGCTCATCACCTGCCGTCGCGCGTGCAGATCGCCGCGCTTGGCAAAGGTGATCAGACGCTCGGCCAGCGGCCGCAGCCGCTTCGCCTTGGCTTCCGTCGTCGTGATCCGGTCGTGGGTGAACAGCGATGTCGCGAGATTCGCGAGCATCAGCCGCTCGTGCGCAGGACCGGCGCCGAGGCGCGGACCCTTCGTGGGCGTAGGCATCTGTTACTCCTGAGTGCGTGTCGGCCCGTACCCCGCCGAGCTGATCCCGGCGAATCGTGGTGCGCGAGCCGAGCAGTGTCGGCGGGTGCTTAGAGCTGTTCGGTCTCGGCGAAGTCCGAGTCGCCGCCGTCGAAGTCGTCGTCGCCGTAGGACTCGACGGCCGTGGCGAGCTCGAATCCGGGCGGACTGTCCTTCAGGGACAGGCCGAGGCTGGCCAGCTTGATCTTGACCTCGTCGATGGACTTCGAGCCGAAGTTGCGGATGTCCAGCAAGTCCGCCTCGCTGCGCCCGACAAGCTCGCCCACGGTGTGAATGCCCTCGCGCTTCAGGCAGTTGTACGACCGCACCGTGAGGTCGAGCTCCTCGATCGGCATCGAGAACGCGGCGATGTCGGCCACCTCAGCGGGTGAGGGCCCGACGTCTATGCCCTCGGCGTCGTCGTTCAGCTCACGGAACAGGCCGAACAGCTCGACCAGCGTGTGTCCCGCGCTGGCGACCGCATCGCGAGGTGTCATCGACGCCTTGGTCTCGACATCGACCACGAGCCGATCGAAGTCGGTGCGCTGCTCGACGCGGGTGGCCTCGACCCCATACGTCACCTTCAGCACCGGCGAGTAGATCGAGTCGACCGGAATCCGGCCGATCTCCTGACCGGCCTGCTTGTTCTGCACGGCGGTGACGTAGCCCCGCCCCCGCTCGACAATCAGCTCGATCTCCAGCCGGCCCTTCTTGTTGATCGTCGCAATCTTCAGGTCCGGGTTGTGGACCTCGACGCCGGCGGGCGGCGCGATGTCGGCGGCCGTGACCTCACCCGGTCCCTGCTTGCGTAGGTACATGACGACGGGCTCGTCGCTATCGGAACTGACCACGAGTTCTTTGAGGTTCAGGATGATGTCAGTGACGTCCTCCTTCACCCCCTCGACGGTGGTGAACTCGTGGAGCACGCCGTCGATACGGAGGCTGGTGACCGCCGCGCCGGGAATCGAGGACAGCAGGGTGCGGCGCAGCGAGTTGCCGAGCGTGTAGCCGAAGCCGGGCTCGAGCGGTTCGATGACGAACCGGGAGCGGGTGTCGGAGATGGCTTGCTCGGTGAGTGACGGACGCTGAGAGATCAGCACTGGTTGGATCCTTTCGCCGGGACGCCCGCTATATGACGTCCACCTATGGGCTTATTCAGTTGTGGCGGCCACCGGAACTACGGCAGCCGGTTACTTCGAGTAGAGCTCGACGATGAGTTGCTCCTGCAACGGCACGTCGATCTGGCCTCGCTCGGGTAGCTGGTGCACGAGCACCCGGAGCCGGTTCGGCACGACCTGGAGCCAGCCGGGTATCGGCCGATCGCCCTGGGACTCCCGCGCGATGAGGAACGGCGTCGTCTCGAGCGACTTCGGCTTGATGTCGATGATGTCGTACTGCGACACCCGGAAGCTCGGGATGTTCACCTTCTCGCCGTTGACGAGGAAGTGGCCGTGGCTGACCAGCTGACGGGCAGCCCGGCGCGTGCGAGCCAAGCCGGAGCGGTAGACGACGTTGTCCAGCCGCGACTCGAGGATCTGCAGCAGGTTGTCGCCGGTCTTGCCCGACCGGCGCACCGCCTCCTCGTAGTACCGGCGGAACTGCTTCTCCAGCACGCCGTAGCTGTACTTGGCCTTCTGCTTCTCCTGCAGCTGCAGCAGGTACTCGCTCTGCTTGATGCGCGAGCGGCCGTGCTGGCCCGGTGGGTAGGGCCGGCGCTCGAAGGAGGTGTCGCCGCCGACGAGGTCGGTGTTCAGGCGGCGCGAGATGCGCGTTGCGGGTCCGGTGTAGCGGGCCATGTGCTCACACCCTCCGGCGCTTGGGCGGGCGGCAGCCGTTGTGCGGCTGCGGCGTGACGTCGGAGATCATGCCGACTTCCAGACCGGTGGCCTGCAGCGAACGGATCGCGGTCTCCCGGCCTGAGCCGGGACCCTTGACGAAGACGTCCACCTTGCGCAAACCGTGCTCCTGAGCTTTGCGGGCTGCGCTCTCCGCCGCCATCTGCGCCGCGAACGGCGTCGACTTGCGGGAGCCCTTGAACCCCACGTGGCCGGCCGAGGCCCAGCTGATCACATTGCCCTGCGGGTCGGTGATCGACACGATCGTGTTGTTGAAGGTGCTCTTGATGTGCGCGTGACCGTGCGCGACGTTCTTCTTCTCCTTGCGGCGAACCTTCTTCGCCGCGCCGGCGCGGGCCTTGGGTGGCATTACTCGCACCCGGCCTTGCGGTCACGAGGGAACTGTTCGCTGCGGCGCGCGCTCACTTCTTACCTGCCTTCTTCTTGCCGGCAATGGTCTTCTTCGGGCCCTTGCGGGTGCGGGCATTCGTCTTGGTGCGCTGGCCGTGAACGGGCAGGCCGCGCCGGTGCCGGATGCCCTGATAGCAGCCGATTTCGATCTTGCGTCGGATGTCGGCAGCGACCTCGCGACGCAGGTCACCCTCGACCTGGTAGTTGGCGTCGATGTAGTCGCGCAGCCGCACCAGGTCCTCGTCGGACAGGTCGCGCGCCCGCAGGTCCGGGCTCACGCCCGTCGCCTGGAGCGTCTGCTGGGCTCGGGTCTTTCCCATGCCGTAGATGTAGGTGAGCGCGATCTCCATCCGCTTGTCGCGGGGCAGATCCACACCGGCCAGACGTGCCATGCGGTATAGCTCTCCTTGAGCTCGTCGGAGGTATGGGGCGCAGCCGTCCGGGCTTGTCCCGAGCGCCGCTCGAGTGCCGGCCCCGGCCTCCGACCGGGGGAAATCGCCGCCTTGCAGCGGCTAGGCCTGCGCGTTGATGGTGGCAGTAGTCTGCTCAGCCCTGCCGCTGCTTGTGGCGGGGGTTCTCGCAGATGACCATGACCCGCTTGTGGCGACGGATCACCTTGCACTTGTCGCAGATGGGCTTGACGCTTGGCTTGACCTTCACGGCCGTGACTTCCTCTGTGGTGGTTCGGGGCTCACTTGTAGCGGTAGACGATCCGCCCGCGAGTCAGGTCATAGGGGGAGAGTTCGACGACCACGCGGTCCTCAGGCAGGATGCGGATGTAGTGCTGGCGCATCTTCCCGCTGATATGTGCCAACACCTTGTGCCCGTTGCTTAATTCCACCCGGAACATGGCATTAGGGAGTGGTTCCACCACGCGGCCTTCGACCTCGATGGCCCCATCCTTTTTGGGCATATCCTCCGCTTTTCTGGCTGTGACACGTCGTACTGCTACTGATGGCGGGTAGTGCTCACCGGCGTCGTCCCGAGGGTCCCCACCTCACCGAACCCGCGGCCACAGCGGGCATGGGTAAAGGGCGGCTGGCGCCACATCCACTGTACCGAGGGTCGGCCCGGATCGCTAATCCGCGCGTTGACGCGCGCGGCGCCCCCCACGAATCGCTGCTCTGCGCGGGCCTCGTGACCTTGGAGGCGTGATCTTGGAGGCGACCGGACGCGGGTCGAGAACCGGTCAGGCGGCGAGATCGGACAGGGTTACCCCCCGCGCCGCCAGCTCAGCCCGGCCACCGTCCTCGGCGGTGAGCACCCAGGGCCCGTCAGCCAGGATGGCGACGGTGTGCTCCCAGTGCGCGGCGAGCGAGCCGTCCGCGGTGACCACCGTCCACCCGTCGCCGAGCTCCCGGGAGTTGGGACTGCCCAGCGTGATCATGGGCTCGATGGCGAGCACCATACCCGGCACGAGCCGCGGCCCATGTCCGGGCGGCCCGTAGTTGAGGACGTGCGGATCCATGTGCATCCGCGAGCCGATGCCGTGGCCGCCGTAGCCGGTGACGATGCCGTACGACCCTGATTCACGCACCGACATCTCGACCGCGTGGGACACGTCCCCGAGGCGGGCACCGGCTCGCACCGCGGCGAGGCCGTCCCACAGGGAGCGCTCGCAGGCGTCGGAGAGCGCCTGAGCCTCGGCCGTCACCTCGCCAACTGGGACGGTGACCGCGGCGTCCCCGTGCCAGCCGCTGACGATCGCCCCGACGTCGAGCGAGACCAGGTCGCCGTCGCCGAGCCGTTCGTCGCCCGACGGGATGCCGTGGACGATCCGGTCGTTTACCGAGGCGCAGATCACGCTCGGATACGGCCCCGACCCGATGTCGTAGTCGAGGAAGTTCGACGTCGCGCCCGCCTCCCGCAGCACGTCTCGGGCGATGCCATCGAGGTCCAGGGTCGATACGCCGGGTGCTACGGCCTCGCGCATTCGGGTCAAGGCCCGGGCGACGACCAACCCAGCTTCCCGCATGACTGCCAACTGGGCGACGGTCTTCAGCTCGAAGGGATCACGCCCACGGCGCCGCCTCATATATCGTCGGCCGCGCTCCGGTCGGCCCCGGCCCGCGCCTCGGCGAATGCGGCGAGGGCAGCGATCGCGCGCTCGGTGACGTCTTCGACCGGGCCGAGGGCGTCGATCTGCCGAAGCTGGCCGCGCGAGGTGTAGAACGCGACCAGCGGCGCGGTCTGCTCGGCGTAGACCTCGAGCCGGTGCCGCACCGTCTGTGGCAGGTCGTCGTCGCGCAGGTACAGCTGGCCGCCGCACCGGTCGCAGACGTTCTCGACCTTCGGCGGGTCAAATTCGAGATGCCACACGTGGCCGCACTTGTTGCAGGTCCGGCGGCCGGACAGACGTCGCACCACCTCGTCGTCCTTGACCTCCAGTTCGAGCACGACGTCGAGCGAGGTCGCCAGGTCTCCGAGCATGCTGTCCAGCTCGTAGGCCTGGGCCACGTTGCGGGGGAATCCGTCGAGGAGGAAGCCAATCACCGTGTCCGGCCATTCCAACCGATCGCGAACCATGGCGTTCGTCAGCTCGTCCGGAACCAGGTCGCCGGCGTCCATGAACTTCTTGGCCAGGACGCCGAGCTCGGTGCCGCCGGACACGTTGGCTCGGAAGATGTCGCCAGTGGAGATCTTCGGAATGTCGTAGCGCTCCGAGATGAACTCGGCTTGGGTGCCCTTGCCCGCTCCGGGCGGCCCGACGAGGACTACTCGCACGAGACTTCCTCCTCGCTCTTGACCTGATCTCGCTGCGGTCAAGTTCGGATCGCGCTAACGCAAGAACCCTTCGTAGTTGCGCTGCATCAGCTGGCTCTCGATCTGCTTCACTGTGTCCAGCCCCACCCCGACCATGATCAGCACTGCGGTCCCGCCGAACGGGAAGTTCTGGTTGTTGCCGCCCGTCATCGCGAAGAAGAAGTTCGGCAGGATGGCGACGATACCGAGATACAGCGACCCCGGCAGTGTGATCCTGGACAGTACGAACTGCAAGTACTCCGCGGTCGGGCGACCCGGGCGGATACCTGGAATGAACCCGCCGTACTTCTTCATGTCATCGGCCCGTTCCTCCGGATTGAAGGTGATGCCGACGTAGAAATAGGCGAAGAAGATGATCAGCAGGAAGTAGGTGGTGATGTGCACCCAGGACTGCTGGTTGATCAGATAGTTGTTTACCCAGCGTTGGAAGCCGCCGCCGCTGTTCGATTGCAGCTGGCTGATCAGCTGGGGGATGTACAGCAGCGACGAGGCGAAGATGACCGGTATGACGCCGGCCTGGTTCACCTTCAACGGCAGATAGGTCGAGGTCCCTCCGTACTGCCGCCGCCCGATCATGCGCTTGGCGTACTGCACCGGAATTCGCCGCTGGGCCTGCTCGACGAAGACGACCGCGGCGATGATGGCGAGGCCCAGCGCGAGGATCAGGGCAAAGACGAAGCCACCGCCGTTCTGCAGGATCGTCTGCCCCTCGTTGGGGATTCGTGCGGCGATCGAGGTGAACATGAGCACGCTCATCCCGTTGCCGACGCCGCGGTCAGTGATGAGCTCGCCTAGCCACATGACCATGCCGGTGCCCGCGGTCATGCAGATCACCATGGTCGAGAGCGTAAAGACGTCCGTTTTGTAGAGAATCGGATCGTTGCAGCCCTGGAACAACTGACCAGACCGAGCGAGGGCGATGAACCCGGTCGATTGCAGGATCGCCAACCCGATGGTCAGGTACCGGCTGTACTGGGTCAGCTTCTGCTGGCCGGCCTGGCCTTCCTTCTTCAGCTGATCGAAGCGCGGGATAACCACGACGAGCAGCTGGATGATGATGCTCGCAGTGATGTAGGGCAGGATGCCGAGCGCGAAGACGGACAGCTTCAGCAAAGCGCCGCCGGAGAACAGGTTGATCAGAGCGTAAACGTCCCGCGACGCTCCGTTACCGACAGCCTGGATGCAGGTGTTGATGTTCTTGACGTTCGTATTCGGTGTCGGTACCGAAGCGCCGAGCCGATAGAGCACGATGATGCTCAGCGTGAAGAGCAGCTTTTTGCGCAGATCGGGCGTCCGGAACGCCGATGCAAAAGCGCTGAGCACACATCCTCCTGTGTGGGTTAAGCGGCCGACCGGACGGTCGTCGCGAGCGATGTTCCCCGCAGATCCCGGCTAATGTGGCTGCGGAGGTCGACCCTGACCTTCAGGTTAACAGCCACAGCGGTCGGGATCAGGGCTTACAGCTCGGTGACGGTCCCGCCGGCCGCCGCGATCTTGTCCCGGGCGGTCCCGGAGAAGGCGTTGGCGGTGATGTCCAGCTTGATCGGGCCCAGCTCGCCGTGGCCGAGGACCTTGACCGGCGCGCCCTTGCGCACTGCCCCGGCGGCGACGAGAGCGTCGACATCGACCGATCCGCCGTCCGGAAACAGCTGGGCCAACGCGGCGACATTGACGACCTGATACTCGGCCCGGAAAGCGTTCTTGAATCCCTTGAGCTTGGGCAGCCGCATGTGGATCGGCATCTGGCCGCCCTCGAAGGTGGCCGGAATCCGGCCCCGAGCCTTGCTGCCCTTGGTACCGCGCCCCGCGGTCTTGCCCTTGGACGCGTTTCCGCGCCCAACGCGGGTCTTCTTGGTATGCGCACCTGCGGCCGGACGCAGGTGGTGGACCCTGAGCGGTGCGCCCATGTCAGTCGACCTCCTCGACCGAAACGAGGTGCGGCACAGTGGCGACCATGCCGCGGACCTCCGGTCGGTCTTCCTTGATGACCACGTCGTGAACCCGTTTCAGGCCCAGCGAACGCAGGGTCTGGCGCTGGTTTTCCTTCTTACCGATGCCGGATCGGATCTGGGTGATCTTCAGCCGCGTCATGCCGCCCTCTTATCCGACCTGTCCGGCCCGTGCGCGAAGCAGTCCGGCCGGGGCGATGTCCTCCAGCGGCAGGCCCCGCCGCGCTGCGACCTCCTCCGGCCGAACTAGGCCCTTCAGCGCGGCCACGGTCGCGTGCACCACATTGATCGGATTGTCCGAGCCCAAAGACTTGGACAGCACGTCGTGGATGCCGGCGCACTCGAGCACGGCTCGCACCGGGCCACCGGCGATGACGCCGGTACCGGGGCTCGCCGGCTTCAGCAGGACCACTCCCGCGGCCGCCTCGCCTTGCACCGGATGCGGAATGGTCTGCTGGATCCGCGGGACCTTGAAGAAGTTCTTCTTCGCCTCTTCGACGCCCTTCGCGATCGCCGCGGGGACCTCCTTGGCCTTGCCGTAGCCGACCCCGACCGTTCCGTCGCCGTCGCCGACGACCACCAGCGCGGTGAAGCTGAACCGGCGCCCACCTTGGACCACCTTGGCGACACGGTTGATCGTCACGACCCGTTCGAGGTGCGGGCTCTTCTCGGGGGCGGTGCCGTCTCGGCCGCTCCGGCCGCCATCGCGACGCTCGCGTCGGTCGCGCTGGCCGCCGGACTCGTTGCCACCCGTGCGGGGTCCCCGCTGCGGTGCAGGCATTATTTGTTTCCTTCCATCGTTCGCTCAATCATCAGAACTCAAGCCCTGCCTCTCGGGCCGCATCGGCGAAGGCAGCCACGCGCCCGATGTAGGTGTGGCCACCCCGGTCGAAGACGACCTTCGTGATGCCGGCCGCCTTCGCCGCATCGGCCAGCGAGGTGCCGACCGCCTTGGCCTTCGCGGTCTTGTCGCCGTCGGTCAGCTTGTACGTCGACGCCGAGAGAAGGGTTGTCGCGGTGGCGTCGTCGACGAGCTGCACGTAGAGGTGCCGCGAGGATCGGGTCACGACCAACCGCGGACGGTCGGCCGTGCCGACGACCTTCTTCCGCAACCGGAAGTGCCGCCGCGACCGCGCGATCCGCCGTGACGCGGACACGCCTTCGGACCGGCGAGCCTTCTTGAGGATCGTTCCTGCGGCCACTACTTACCTGTCTTCCCGGCCTTGCGGCGGACGACCTCGCCCTGGTACCGCACGCCCTTGCCCTTGTACGGGTCGGGCTTGCGCAGCTTGCGAATGTTCGCCGCCACCTCGCCGACCTTCTGCTTGTCGATGCCCTCCACCGCGAAGCGGGTCGGAGCCTCGACCCGGAACGTGATGCCGTCGGGTGCGTGCACCCACACCGGGTGCGAGTAGCCCAACGCGAACTCCAGGTCGCTGCCGCGCGCCTGCACCCGGTAACCGGTGCCGACGATCTCGAGCGTCTTCGTGTACCCGACCGTGACGCCGGTCACCATGTTGGCGATCAGCGTGCGCGACAGCCCGTGGAGCGCTCTCGATTCCCGCTCGTCGTCCGGCCGGGTGACCTCGAGCGCCCCATCGTCTCCGCGGCGCACCGAGATGGGCACCGCGACGACGTGCCGCAGGGTCCCCTTGGGACCGGTGACCGTGACGTCCTGGCCATCGATGGTGACCTCGACCCCGCTCGGGACGGCGATCGGGAGCCGGCCAATTCGACTCATCGTGAACTCCATACTGCGCCGCAGACGCGGCTGCGAGAAAGGCTCATCCGTCGCTCACCAGATGTAGGCGAGGACTTCCCCGCCCACTCCACGCTTGGCGGCCTGCCGATCGGTCAACAGCCCGGACGACGTCGAGATGATCGCGGTGCCTAGGCCGCCGAGCACCCGGGGCAGCCCCGTCGACTTGGCGTAGACGCGCAGTCCCGGCTTGGATACCCGCCGCACGCCGGCGATGCTGCGCTCGCGGTTCGGTCCGTACTTCAGGTCGAGCGTGAGCACCCGGCCGACCTGGCCCTCCGGGGCGTCGGCCACGTGGAATCCGGCGATGTACCCCTCTTGCTTGAGGATCCCGGCGATGTTGTTCTTCAGTTTCGACGCCGGCATGGTGACCTCGTCGTGAAAGGCCGAGTTGGCATTGCGGAGCCGGGTGAGCATGTCCGCGATGGGGTCGGTCATCGTCATGAGACGGCCTCGACTCTCCGGCCCGGGTGGAGCTTGGTCATGATCGGATCTTCTTTCTCGCAGCGGTTCCGCGCGCGGCCTGCCACGAAGCGGTGGAAACGGACGTTCACTGGTCGGACGTCACCAGCTCGACTTGGTCACGCCGGGCAATTCGCCGGCATGCGCCATCTCCCGCAGACAGATTCGGCAGAGGCCGAATTTGCGATAGACCGAGCGGGGGCGCCCACAGCGCTGGCAGCGGGTATAGCCGCGGACCGCGAATCTCGGCTTCGACGCCGCTTTGTTGACCAGTGCTTTCTTCGCCATTCGTCAGTTCTCCTTGAACGGAAAGCCGAGCGCGCGCAGCAGGGCTCGTCCCTCGTCGTCCGTCTTCGCCGTGGTGACCACCGTGATGTCCATGCCGCGCTGGCGATCGATGGTGTCCGGGTCGATCTCGTGGAACATCGACTGCTCGGTGAGACCGAAGGTGTAATTGCCCCGACCGTCGAACTGTGCGGGCGACAGGCCCCGGAAGTCCCGGATGCGGGGCAAGGCCAGCGTCAGCAATCGGTCCAGGAACTCCCACATCCGGTCACCGCGCAAAGTCACCTTGGCGCCAATGGGCATTCCCTCGCGGAGCTTGAACTGCGCGATCGACCGGCGAGCGCGTTGCACGAGCGGTTTCTGCCCGGTGATCAGCGCGAGATCGCGCACCGCTCCGTCCATCAACTTGGCGTCCTTCGCCGCCTGGCCCACGCCCATGTTGACGACGATCTTGACCAGCGCCGGCACTTGCATCGGGTTGGCGTAGCCGTGCGACTTGGTCAACTCCGGCACGATGTCGTTCCGGTACCGGGTCTTGAGCCGTGGCACCGGAATCTCGGTCGTAGCGGTCACTTGAGATCCTTCCCCGAGCGCCGGGCAACGCGTACGTTGCGCCCGGTTTCCTCGTCGTGCCGGTAGCCGATTCGGGTCGCTACTCCACCCTCGATGACCATGACGTTGCTGGCGTCGACGGCGGCTTCGACGTGTTCGATGCCGCCCGCCTTGGCCCCGCGCTGCGTCGTCGTCACCCGGGTGTGCTTCGTCACCCGATTGACGCCCTCGACCACGACCCGGTTGCGCACCGGATCCGCGGCGATGACCTTGCCCTTGACGCCGCGGTCCTTTCCGGCGATGACGACGACCTCGTCGCCCTTCTTGACCTTCATGCCCTCACCTCGCTGTTACCACTCATCTCACAGCACCTCGGGGGCCAGCGAAATGATCTTCATGAACCGTTTGTCACGCAGCTCGCGGCCGACCGGACCGAAGATGCGCGTGCCCCGCGGCTCGCCGTCGGCCCGGATCAGTACAGCCGCGTTCTCGTCGAAGCGGATGTAGCTGCCGTCCGGCCGACGTCGCTCCTTGACGGTGCGCACGATGACCGCCTTGACGACGTCGCCCTTCTTCACACCGGCACCGGGTAGCGCGTCCTTGACCGTAGCCACGATGATGTCGCCGATGCCCGCATAGCGCCGTCCGGAGCCGCCCATTACCCGGATGCACAAGATCTCCTTGGCTCCGGTGTTGTCGGCGACGCGCAGTCGCGACTCCTGCTGAATCACTGCTTACTCCATGCCTCTGGATCGAGCCGCGCGGTCGCGACTACTTGGCCTTTTCGAGAACCTCGACGACACGCCACCGCTTGGTAGCCGACAGCGGCCGGGTCTCCATGATCAGTACCCGGTCCCCGATCGTCACCGCGTTGGACTCGTCATGTGCTTTGAGCTTGTTCGTGCGCCGGATCACCTTGCCGTACAGGGCGTGTTTGACCCGGTCTTCGACGGCGACCACCACGGTCTTGTCCATCTTGTCGCCCACCACTCGGCCCTCGCGGGTCTTGCGGTGCGATGTCCTTACCTCGCTCATGCCTATGCTCCTCTGCTCTTCGCGCAAGCGCACATGCACCCCACGAAAACGCCGCGATGCTCGCTCATGCCGAAGCCTCTTGCTCGTCCGGCGCCACCGACAGGCCCAGCTCCCGCTCGCGCAGGATCGTGTAGATCCGAGCGATGTCATGCCGCACGGTGCGCAGCCGCCGGTTGTTGTCGAGCTGTCCGGTCGCCATCTGGAACCGCAGATTGAACAGTTCCTCCTTGGCCTCTCGCAGCCGGGTCTCCAACTCGTCGTCGTGTAGCTCACGCAGCTCGCTGGGTTGGCTCGTCATCAGAAATCACCTGATTCGCGCGTGATGATGCGGCACTTCATGGGCAACTTGTGGATCGCTCGAGTCAGCGCCTCGCGAGCGACGGTCTCGTTCGGGAACGACAATTCGAACAGCACGCGGCCCGGCTTTACGTTCGCGATCCACCACTCCGGCGAACCCTTGCCCGAGCCCATTCGGGTCTCCGCCGGCTTCTTCGTGAGCGGACGGTCGGGGTAGATGTTGATCCATACCTTCCCGCCCCGACGAATTCGACGGTTGATCGCGATACGCGCTGACTCGATCTGCCGGTTCGTGACGTAGGCCGGCTCCAGCGCCTGGATGCCGTACTCACCGAATGCGACGCGAGTACCGCCGCTCGCCATGCCGCTACGGCTGGGGTGGTGTTGCTTGCGGTGTTTGACCCGCCGTGGGATGAGCATGGCTCAGCTCTCCGATCCACTCGTCGGCGTCTCGGTCTCCGCGACCAGGGTCGCCGCAGCGTCGCTGCCCTGCCGAGCCTCGACCTTTGCCTCCTCGGCGGCGATCCGGGTTGCCTCGTCGGCGACGATGGCCGCGTCCTCGATCACGTGGGCCCGCTCAGCGGCAACGGTTGGCTCCGCCGCTGATCGGCCGACGTCCGTGCCGGTACCGGTCGTACCCTGAGAGCCGGATCGGCGAGGACGGCTCGTCGCCGGCCGTTCCCGGCGCTGCCGCAAGACTTCGGCGGCCGCAGCCGCCTCCCGCTCGGCGCGAGACCCAGTCGGGACCTCCCCCTTGTACAGCCATACCTTCACACCGATGCGGCCGAACGTGGTCCTCGCCTCGTAGAAGCCGTAGTCGATGTTCGCCCGCAGCGTATGCAGCGGCACACGGCCCTCGCGGTAGAACTCCGATCGGCTCATCTCGGCGCCCCCAAGGCGACCCGAGCACTGCACCCGAATGCCCTTGATTCCCGGACTCTTCAGCGCCGACTGCATACTCTTGCGCATCGCCCTCCGGAAGCTGACCCGGTTCGACAACTGCTCGGCCACACCCTGCGCCACCAGCTGGGCGTCGCCTTCGGGGTTCTTCACCTCGAGGATGTTCAGCTGGACCTGTTTGTTGGTCAGCTTCTCCAGCTCACCGCGAATGCGATCGGCTTCTGCCCCGCGGCGGCCGATCACGATGCCAGGCCGGGCCGTGTGGATGTCGACGCGGACCCGGTCCCGGGTGCGCTCGATCTCGACCTTGGCGATGCCAGCACGTTCCATGCCTTTGGTCATCAGCCGCCGGATCGCCACGTCCTCTTTGACGTAGTCGGCATACTGTTTGTCGGCGAACCACCGGCTCTTGAAGTCGGTGGTGATGCCGAGGCGGAACCCGTGCGGGTTGACCTTCTGACCCATTACTTTCCCGCCTCACTCATGCATTTCGCAGTACGTTGCTCGCTCATGACCGTCCGCGTCCCTTCGGTGCCGGACCTTCGATGCTCTCGACCTCCACCGTGATGTGGGAGGTGCGCTTGCGGATGCGGTAGGCCCGCCCCTGCGCGCGCGGTCGAAATCGTTTGAGCATCGGCCCCTCGTCCACGTATGCCTGCGATACGAACAGGCTGTCCGGGTCGAGTTCGAAGTTGTGCTCCGCATTCGCGATCGCGCTCGCGAGTACCTTCGCCACCGGCTCGCTCGCCGCCTGAGGAGCGAACTTGAGCACGGACAGTGCTTCCTGTGCCGGCAGATTGCGAATGAGCTCGACGACGCGGCGCGCCTTCATCGGCGAGACCCGGACGTAGGTCGCCCGCGCAAAGGCGGTGCGGACGTCGTCCGTGTCGGTGTTGGCAGCCATGATGTCCTCTTCTTCGTCTGCTCAGGCGCGCCGAGCGCGACGGTCGTCCCTCACGTGGCCGCGGAAAGTGCGCGTTGGCGCGAACTCACCGAGCTTGTGCCCGACCATGCCCTCGGTGATGAACACCGGCACGTGCTTGCGACCGTCGTGCACGGCGATCGTCTGCCCCAGCATGTCCGGGATGATCGTCGAGCGGCGGGACCACGTCTTGATCACCGCCTTGGAGTTTCGGTCGTTCTGCGCATCCACCTTCTTCAACAGGTGGTCGTCGACGAACGGACCCTTCTTCAACGAGCGTGGCATCGGTTTACTACCTCTTCTTGTTCGTGCGTCGACGGCGGACGATCAGAGCATCGCTCGCCTTGCGGCGCCGGGTACGGCCCTCGGGCTTGCCTCCGGGGTTGACCGGATGGCGCCCACCCGACGTCTTACCCTCGCCGCCGCCGTGTGGGTGGTCGACCGGGTTCATCGCCACGCCGCGAACGGATGGACGCTTTCCCTTCCAGCGCATGCGGCCGGCCTTGCCCCAGTTGATGTTCGACTGCTCGGCGTTGCCGACCTCGCCGACCGTGGCCCGGCACCGCACGTCGATGTTGCGGATCTCCCCGGACGGCATGCGCAGCTGCGCATAGGGGCCCTCCTTCGCCACCAACTGGACGCTTGCACCAGCCGATCGGGCGATCTTGGCGCCCCCGCCTGGTCGCATCTCAATGGCGTGCACCACCGTGCCGACCGGGATGTTGCGCAGCGGCAGCGCGTTACCCGGCTTGATATCGGCCCGCGGGCCGCTTTCAACGGTGTCGCCCTGCTTGAGCAGACGCGGCGCGAGGATGTAACGCTTGTCGCCGTCGGCGTAGTGCAGCAGGGCAATGCGCGCGGTTCGGTTCGGGTCGTACTCGATGTGCGCGACCTTGGCCGGCACGTCGTCCTTGTCGTCCCGACGAAAGTCGATCAACCGGTACGCGCGCTTGTGACCCCCGCCCTGGTGCCGGGTCGTGATCCGGCCGGAGCTGTTGCGGCCACCCCGGTTGTGCAGCGGGCGGACCAGCGACTTCTCCGGCTCGTCGCGCGTGATCTCGACGAAGTCCGCCACGCTCGCGCCACGACGGCCCGGGGTCGTCGGCTTGTACTTACGGATACCCATCTACCTGTCAACTCCCACTGCGCTGCTCCGCCCTACTGCCCGAACACGTCGATGCGGTCGCCGGACCGCAACGTGACGATCGCGCGCTTGATGTTCCGGCGTCGGCCGTAGCCCAACCGGGTGCGCTTGCGCTTGCCTGGGCGATTGAAGGTGTTCACGTCGGTGACCTTGACGTTGAACACGCGCTCCACCGCAATCTTGATCTGCGTCTTGTTGGCCTGGGGGTGCACGTCGAACGTGTACTTGTTCTCGTCGAGGAGGCCGTAGCTCTTCTCCGAGATGATCGGAGCGAGCAGCACGTCGCGCGGATCGTCGAACATCAGCTGTCCTCCTCTTCCTCGGCCGTGTCTTCATCCGACTCTTCCTCATCCGACGCCGAGGTCAACTCGTCGGCGACCGTGTCCGGCACCGCCGGTATCGGTGTGCTGACGGGTGAGACGCCGAGGAACGTCGTGAGCGCCGCCTCGGTGAATACGACCTCGTCACTGATCAGCACGTCGTAGGTATTGAGCTGACCGGGTTCGAGCAGATGGACGGTCGGTATGTTGCGCAGGCTCTTCCAGGTCAGCTCGTCATCCCGCTCAGCGACGAAGAGGATGTGCGGGGATTCGACGATGGCCGCCAACGCGCGGGCCGCGGCCCGGGTCGACGGCGTATCGCCGTCGACGATCGACGACACCACGTGGACGCGGTCGTTGCGCGCGCGGTCGGACAGCGCGCCGCGCAGCGCGGCCGCCTTCATCTTCTTCGGCGTGCGCTGGTCGTACGCTCGCGGTCGGGGTCCGTGGACGATCCCGCCACCGGCGAACTGGGGCGCTCGGTTCGAGCCCTGGCGGGCCCGGCCGGTCCCCTTCTGGCGATAGGGCTTCCGCCCGCCGCCGGCGACCTCGCCACGGGTTTTCGTCGCGTGCGTCCCCTGGCGGGCCGCAGCCAGCTGGCCGACGACGACCTGGTGGATGAGCGCGATGTTGGTCTGCACGTCGAAGACCTCGGGCGGCAGCTCGACCGTCGATGTTTCGGCCTTGGCGTCGAGCGGATTTCGCACGGTTACGGACAGGCTCATGGTCAGGCTCCCTTCGCCGCCGTGCGGACGAGGACCAGGCCGCCCTTGGGACCGGGAACAGCACCCCGGATCAGCAGCAAGCCGCGCTCGGTGTCGACCTTGTGCACCACGAGGCCTTGCGTGGTCTGACGCTCATGGCCCATGCGGCCGGCCATTCGCACGCCCTTGAACACGCGGGCCGGAGTGGCGCAGGCACCGATCGAGCCTGGAGCCCGGTGCTTGCGCTGCGTTCCGTGGCCCGCGCCGAGGCCGTGGAAGCCGTGCCGCTTCATGACCCCGGCCGTGCCCTTGCCTTTCGTCGTACCAGTGACGTCGACCATTGCGCCGGCGTCGAACACGTCCGGACCGAGCTCCTGGCCGATCTCGTAGCCGTCCAGCGCATCGGTGCGCAGCTCGACCAGATGCCGGCGCGGCGTGACGTTCGCAGCCTTGAAGTGCCCGGCAACCGGCTTGCTGACCTTGCGAGGGTCGATCTGACCATAGGCGAGCTGGACGGCGCCGTAGCCGTCCTTCTCCGGCGTCCGGATCTGGGTGACCACGCATGGCCCGGCCTTGACGACGGTAACCGGCACGATCCGGTTGTTCGCGTCGAAGACCTGGGTCATGCCGAGCTTCTCGCCCAGAATGCCTTTCGTATCGCTTGCCATCTCGCGCTGCCCTACTGAATGTTCACGTCGACGCTGGCCGGCAGATCGATGCGCATGAGCGCGTCGACCGTCTTCGGCGTCGGGTCGAGGATGTCGATGAGCCGCTTGTGGGTGCGCATCTCGAAGTGCTCGCGGCTGTCCTTGTACTTGTGCGGCGACCGGATGACGCAGTACACGTTCTTCTCGGTCGGCAGCGGCACGGGGCCGACAACCCGCGCGCCGGTTCGGGTAACCGTCTCGACGATCTTGCGCGCGCTCGCGTCGATAGCCTCGTGGTCGTAGGCCTTGAGCCGGATGCGGATCTTCTGTCCCGCCATGTGCTAGCTCACCTTCACTGTGCTGGTCGGTGTCGAGCAGGTTCGAGCTCGCGGCTCACGCCGGAGCGGGCTGGCTGCGTTGGACCTTGATGGGCGCAACCGGCGAGCGCCCGTCTCGCCCATCAAGATCCGTTGCATCGTTGTTCGCTACTTGACGATCTTGGTGACTCGACCCGCACCAACGGTCCGGCCGCCCTCGCGGATGGCGAACCGCAGCCCGTCCTCCATGGCGATCGGCTGGATCAGCTCGACCTTCATCTCGGTGGTGTCACCGGGCATGACCATCTCGGTGCCCTCGGGAAGGGTCACCACGCCAGTCACGTCGGTCGTGCGGAAGTAGAACTGCGGCCGGTAGTTGTTGAAGAACGGCGTGTGCCGGCCACCCTCGTCCTTGGACAGGATGTACACGGTGCCCTCGAAGTTGGTGTGCGGCGTCGCCGTGCCCGGCTTGATCACGACCTGGCCGCGCTCCACCTCCTCACGCTTCACGCCGCGCAGCAGCAGGCCCACGTTCTCCCCGGCGCGGCCCTCGTCGAGCAGCTTGCGGAACATCTCGATGCCGGTGACCGTGGTGGACTGCTTCTGCGGGTGGATGCCGACGATGTCGACGGGCTCGTTGACCTTCAGCACGCCGCGCTCGATCCGGCCGGTGACGACCGTGCCGCGACCGGTGATCGTGAACACGTCCTCGACCGGCATGAGGAACGGCTTGTCGACCTCACGCACCGGCTGCGGGATCGACTCGTCGACCGCGTCCATCAGCTCCATGACCTTGGCGCCCCACTCGTCGTCGCCCTCGAGCGCCTTGAGCGCCGAGACGCGCACGATCGGGGCGTCGTCACCCGGGAACTCGTACTGGGTGAGCAGCTCCCGAACCTCGAGCTCGACGAGCTCCAAGATCTCCTCGTCGTCGACCATGTCCGCCTTGTTCAGCGCCACCACGATGTAGGGCACGCCGACCTGGCGGGCGAGCAGCACGTGCTCCTTGGTCTGCGGCATCGGGCCGTCCGTGGCGGCGACAACCAGGATCGCGCCGTCCATCTGGGCCGCGCCGGTGATCATGTTCTTGATGTAGTCGGCGTGACCAGGGCAGTCGACGTGCGCGTAGTGCCGCTTCTCCGTCTGGTACTCGACATGCGCGATCGAGATCGTGATGCCGCGCTGCTTCTCCTCCGGAGCCTTGTCGATCTGGTCAAACGGCGTGAACGGATTGACCGCCGGGAACTTGTCGTGCAGCACCTTGGTGATCGCTGCCGTCAGTGTCGTCTTGCCGTGGTCGATGTGACCGATCGTGCCGATGTTGACGTGCGGCTTGGTCCGCTGGAACTTCGCCTTCGCCACTGTGGATCCCTTTCCCTCTGGGCCTGTGCCGGTCTTTCTTCCCGGCTGGTTGGACTTTGAATGAAACCTGAGACGACTACTCGCCAGTCACCTTCGCGATGATCTCCTTGGCCACATTTCCCGGTACCTCCGAATAGCGCTCGAACTGCATCGAGTAGCTGGCGCGGCCTTGCGTCTTGCTGCGCAGGTCGCCCACGTAACCGAACATCTCCGACAGGGGCACGAGCGCCTTCACGACCCGCAGGCCGCCGCGCTCCTCCATCGCCTGGATATGCCCACGACGAGAGTTCAGATCGCCGATGACGTCGCCCATGTTCGGCTCGGGAGTGGTGACCTCGACGGCGAACATCGGCTCGAGCAGCACGGGCTGGGCCTTGCGGGCCGCCGCCTTGAGCACCATGGAGCCGGCGATCTTGAAGGCCATCTCGGACGAGTCGACCTCGTGGTAGCCACCGTCGAGCAGCGTGAGCCGGATGCCCACCAGTGGATAGCCGGCGAGGACACCGTATTGCATGGCCTCTTGCGCGCCGGCGTCCACCGAAGGGATGAACTCCTTCGGGATGCGACCACCGGTCACCGCGTTGACGAACTCGTAGCTCGGTCCGTTCGAGGCCATCTCGAGCGGCTCGAGCCTGATCTGAACCTTGGCGTACTGCCCGGAACCACCCGTCTGCTTGCGGTGTGTGTACTCCTCGCGGTCGACGGTGCCGCGAATGGTCTCGCGGTAGGCGACCTGCGGCTTGCCGACGTTCGCCTCGACCTTGAACTCGCGCCGCATGCGGTCGACGAGGATCTCCAGATGGAGCTCGCCCATGCCGGCGATGATCGTCTGCCCGGTGTCCTCGTCGGTGCGGACCTGGAAGGTCGGATCCTCCTCGGCGAGCTTTTGGATAGCCGTGCCGAGCTTTTCCTGGTCGCTCTTGGTCTTCGGCTCGATCGCCACGTAGATGACCGGCGCGGGAAACGTCATGGATTCCAGCACGATCGGACTCTGCGGGTCGGACAGCGTGTCACCAGTCGTGGTCTGCTTGAGCCCAGCGACCGCGATGATGTCGCCCGCGCCCGCGCGGGGCAACTCCTCGCGCTTGTTCGCGTGCATTTGGTAGATCTTGCCTATGCGCTCCTTGCGGTCCTTCGTCGAGTTGAGCACTTGGGAGCCGTTGTCCAGCACGCCGGAGTAGATGCGCAGATAGGTGAGCTTGCCGAGGTGCGGATCGGTGGCGATCTTGAACGCCAACGCGGAGAGTGGCTCCGTCTCGTCCGTCTTCCGGCTGGCCTCCGTCTCACCGTCCATGAGCGTGCCGTCGACATGCGGAATATCCAACGGTGACGGCAGATAGTCGATCACCGCGTCAAGCATCGGCTGGACGCCCTTGTTCTTGAACGCCGATCCGCACAGGACCGGATTCAGCGCACCGCCGATCGTCGCCCGACGGATGGCGGCCTTCAGGGTCGGGACGGGCAGCTCCTCGCCCCCCAGGTAAGCCTCGAGGATGGAGTCGTCGGCCTCGGACAGGGTCTCAAGCAGGTTCTCGCGCCACTCCGCGGCGGGCTGAGCCAGCTCAGCCGGGATCTCCTCGATCGCATAGTCCTCGCCCTTCTGCGTCTCGCCGCGCCAGGTCAGCGCCCGCATTTCGATCAGGTCGAGGACGCCGATGAACTCACTCTCGGCTCCGATTGGCAGCTGCAGCACCAATGGTGTCGCGTTCAACCGGTCGATCATCATCTGCACGCAGCGGAAGAAATCGGCCCCGGTCCGGTCGAGCTTGTTGACGAAGCACATGCGCGGAACGTTGTACTTATCGGCCTGGCGCCACACCGTCTCGGTCTGCGGCTCGACGCCCGCGACGCCGTCGTAGACGGCAACCGCACCGTCGAGGACGCGCAGCGACCGCTCGACCTCGACCGTGAAGTCGACATGGCCGGGCGTGTCGATGATGTTGATCGTGTGGCCCTTCCACGTGCACTTGGTGGCCGCGGAAGTGATCGTGATGCCGCGCTCCTGCTCCTGCTCCATCCAGTCCATCGTCGCGGCGCCGTCGTGCACCTCGCCGATCTTGTAGTTGATTCCGGTGTAGAAGAGGATGCGCTCGGTGGTCGTGGTTTTGCCCGCGTCGATATGCGCCATGATCCCGATGTTGCGGGTCTTGGCGAGTTCGGCGTTCCTAGCCATGGTTCCTTCTTGAAAGCGGGTCTTGAGTTAGCGGGCGGGGTCCCCGCGAGGTTTTCGGACGTTCTCGGCGAGAAGACTTCGTGGGGTGCCTCACCACCGGTAGTGGGCGAATGCTTTGTTGGATTCGGCCATCTTGTGGGTGTCCTCGCGGCGCTTGACGCTCGCGCCGAGCCCATTGCTGGCGTCGAGCAGCTCGTTCATCAAACGCTCGGTCATCGTCTTCTCCCGGCGTTGGCGGGAATAGCCGACCAGCCAGCGGAGGGCCAGCGTCGTGCTTCGACCGGCCTTGACCTCGACCGGGACCTGATAGGTAGCGCCGCCGACCCGTCGGCTTTTCACCTCGATCGTCGGCTTGACGTTGTCGAGGGCTCGCTTGAGCGTCACGACTGGGTCGGTGCCGGTCTTGTCCCGGGCGCCTTCGAGCGCCCCGTAGACGATCTTCTCGGCCACCGAGCGCTTGCCCCGGAGCAAGATCTTGTTGACCAGCTGACTGACGAGCACTGAGTTGTAAACCGGGTCGATCACAAGGGGACGACGCGGAGCCGGGCCTTTGCGTGGCATCAGCTCTTCTCCTTCTTCGCGCCGTAGCGGCTTCGGGCCTGCTTCCGGTTGCGGACGCCCTGGGTATCGAGCGAACCGCGGATGATCTTGTAACGGACGCCAGGAAGGTCCTTCACCCGGCCGCCCCGCACCAGCACGATGGAGTGCTCCTGCAGGTTGTGGCCGACGCCCGGTATGTAGGCGGTGACCTCGATGCCGCTCGTCAAGCGGACCCGGGCGACCTTGCGCAACGCAGAGTTCGGCTTCTTCGGCGTCGTCGTGTAGACGCGCGTGCAGACACCCCGGCGCTGGGGGGAACCCTTCAGAGCCGGCGTCTTCGTCTTGCCGATCTTGTCCTGCCGGCCCTTGCGGACCAGCTGCTGGATCGTAGGCATGCGGCCTGCAATCTCCTCTGTCATCTGCGGTCGTCGAGCGTGCGGTGGCATTGTTGGTGGTACTGGTGGTGCGGTTGTTACTTGACCGGTCCCCGAGGTCGGGTGTGTCGCACCCGATCCGCAGGCCAGCCCGGAATATTCCGGTCTGGACGGTATGCCCCGGTCCTGCTCATCGCCAGTGGCCCGGTCCTCGGGCGGGACCGCTGACCGACCGGCCGTCGGCGGGCACGGTTCAAGGCCCGGATCGCTCCGGGCACGGCCGTCAACGATACTCGCCGTGCCCGGAGCGGTCAAAGCCGCAGACCGAACGTGTCTGACGTGATCCCGTCCCCGCAATCGGGTATGTAGCTCGTGCCCGCTGGAGGGACGGAAATGCCTACATATCGGTCAGAGACCGGGCGAACCCACAGCCCGCAGAGGCGGTTGGCCCAGTACCGTTTAACCATGCGCGCCGTCCGCCAACTCGCCACGGCCTGCCGGTAGGGGACGCGCATGGTCTTCTTCGTCGGAATCGCCGCGGCTATCTGCCTCGGTCTGGGCTACGTGCTGCAGCAACGGGTGGCGGCGCGGTCCCAGGAATCGTCCGGACGTGCATTCCGGCTGCTGCTCGAGCTGATGCACCAGCGGGCCTGGTGGGCGGGCGTCGGTGTCATGATCATCGGCCAGCTGCTGGGCGGCCTGGCCCTGAGCCTCGCCTCGGTGGCGCTCGTGGAGCCGCTGCTGTCCTCGAGCCTGCTGTTCGCGTTCTTCATTGCCGCGTTCCTATCCAAACAACGGGTGCGCTGGCATGAAATCCTCGGCGCCCTCCTGGTCAGCGCCGCGCTTGGCGTGTTTCTCGCCGTCGGCAATCCGCTCTCCTCGGACCACCCAAAGGCCAACCGGGCGGTGGTCGTGCTCGCGATCGCGGTCGTCGCCGGCGTGGTCGCCGTGCTGGTGATGATCGGGAATCGTCGAGGGCTGGTCGCCCGCTCGATCCTGTTCGCGACGGGCGCTGGCCTGCTGTATGGGCTCCAGGACGTGAGCACCCGGGCCGCGTCGTTCACGTTCGACCGGCTCGGCGTAGGGCAGGTATTCCTACATGCCTGGGCCTACGTCGTGATCGGGGCCGGAATCGTCGGCATCGCGATCTCGCAGAGCGCGTTCAAGGCGGCCCGGCTCGACTTCTCCCTGCCGCCCATCGCGGCGGCCGAACCGATCGCAGGGATCGCGCTCGGCATCGTGCTACTCGGTGACACGGTGTCCGTGTCGATCCCCGGGCTGGCCGCCGAAGCTGCCTGCATCGTGGCCATGATCGTCGGCGTCATCTTCATCGGCCGATCGAAGTCGCTCGCCGACTGTGGCACCGCCATCCTCGAAGCGCCCGAGCCATCCACCGCAGAACGAGTCTGAACGCCTCGCCGGGCCGTCCTCGGCTCAACGACGCGGCACCCGGCTCGGGCCGAAGTTTGGCTGGGTAGGGGGCCGCGGTAGGTCGTGATCGGCCATGCGGCGCGACGCCGTTAGCCCTGCTCCCGCATGGCCCGCAGGCTCTGCTTGAGGGAACCCATCGTGGCGAGCACCGCGGTGGGCTCGTACCCGCAGTGGGCCATGCAGTTGTTGCAGCGCGGGTCACGGCCGCGACCGTACTTGGACCAGTCGGTGGTCTCCACCAGCTCCTTGTACGTCGAGACGTAGCCGTCCGACATCAGATAGCACGGCCGCTGCCAGCCGAGCAGCGAGTACGAGGGGATGCCCCACGCCGTGCACTCGAAGTCGACCTTGCCTTCGAGGAAGTCGAGGAACAGCGGGGAGTGGTTGAGCCGCCAGCGCTTGCGGTTGCCGCCGGCGAAGGCCTTGGTGAACAGCTCGCGGGTCTCGGTGACGCCCAAGAAATGATCTTGGTCGGGCGCCTTCTCGTAGGCGTAGGCCGGCGAGATCATCATCTGGTCGACCTTGACCTCGTCGTTCAGGAAGTTCAGCACGTCGATCACGGTCTGCGGCGTGTCGGTGTTGAAGAAGGTCGAGTTGGTGGTGACTCGGAAGCCCTTCTCCTTGAGGAAACCGATGGCCGCGATGGCCTCGTCGAATACGCCTTCCTTGGCGACGGACTCGTCGTGCCGATCCCGCAGGCCGTCGACGTGGATGGCGAAGGCGAAATACGGCGACGGAGTGAAGTCGAACTTGTCCCAGCGCTTGCGGACCAGCTCCGCGTTGGTGCACAGGTAGACGTACTTCTTCCGTTTGACGAGCTCGTTGACCATGTCGTCGATCTGCGGATGCATCATCGGCTCGCCGCCGGCGATCGACACCATGGGCGCCCCGGACTCCTCGATGGCGGCGACGGCGCGTTCGACCGGCATCCGCTGCCGGAGCAGATCGTGCGGCTGCTGGATCTTGCCGCACCCGTGGCACTTGAGATTGCACGCAAATAGCGGTTCCAGCTCCACGATGAGCGGGAACTTCTCGACTCGCCGGATCTTCTTCGAGATCAGGTACCAACCGATGCGCGCACTTTGCCGCACGGGAATCGCCATCAGTCCGAAACCTCCTTGGGCAGCGTGAACCGGATGTCTTCGCGGGTCACCTCACGTTCGGTCACGTCGATCGGACCGAGCGCACGTAACGTACCGATCACCTCGTCGACGAGATGGGGCGGTGCCGAGGCACCCGCGGTAAGGCCGATCTTGCGCGCATTCATGATCCACTCGGGAGCGATGCTGGACGCGTCGTCGACCAGATACGCAGGTGTGCCCGCGCGCTCGGAGACCTCGACCAGCCGTTTCGAGTTCGACGAGTTCGCCGACCCGACGACGATCACGACGTCGCAGTCCTCAGCGATGGCAAGCACCGCCTGCTGGCGGTTGGTGGTGGCGTAGCAGATGTCCTCCGTTGGCGGGCCTGAAAGGAGCGGGAACCGCTCGCGCAGGACGTCGACGACCTGCGCCACCTCGTCGACGGCAAGCGTGGTCTGCGTCAGGTACGACACCCGCGCGGGGTCGTCCACCTCGACGCGCGCCGCAGTGGTGGCATTGCCCACCAGCCGGATGTCGCCCTCGCCGAGAGTCCCCTCGGTCTCGTCATGGCCGTCGTGCCCGACGAGCAGCACTGTGTCGCCCCGAGCCAGAAACCGCCGGGCCTCGGTGTGGACCTTCGCGACCAGCGGGCACGTCGCGTCCACGACCGTCAGGTTGCGCCGCTTGGCTTCCGCCCGGACCGCGGGGGCCACGCCATGGGCGGAGAACACCACGGCCGTGTTGTCGGGCACCTCGTCCAGCTCATCGACGAACACCGCGCCCTGCCGCTGCAGATCGGCCACGACGTGCGCGTTGTGCACGATCTGCCGCCGCACGTACACCGGGCGGGGATAGCGCCGCAATGCCTGCTCGACGATGTCGATCGCCCGGTCCACCCCGGCGCAGAAGGACCGCGGGCCGGCCAGCAGCACCGACCGCGGCCCGGCCAGGTCGGCCCAGACCCGCAGCGACGGGCCGATCCGGCGCAGCACCCGTAGTGCCTTCGCCCCGGCGCCCACGGTGCGCAACCGACCCAGCGGCGTGTACGCGGTGTCCACGATCACTCGCACCACCGCCACCGGCAGATCCCGCGTCGGCAGCGCCCGGACGACCGCGGAGGACTCCATGTCAACCGCGAGCGCTCCGGTGCGGGCCAGCCGCTCGCGCTCGGATCCGGTGACGATGTGGTCGGTGCTGACCATCGGCCCGGTGTGCACGCGCAGACCCTGCTCGCGCAGCGCGGCGACCAGCGGGGCAGCCGCCCGAAGGACGGTGCGCCCGATGTCGTCGCGCACCTCGCTGGCGACCACCACGTCGCCGGCCCGCAGCTCCGGGCTCACCCCGCCGCCGACGCCCGCCACCACGACCGCGTGCGGCTCGAGCTCGGCCAACCGGGGCAACCACACTTGCACCCGCTTCAGGCCCATGCCACACCGTTCGACCCGCGCGCCGGGGACCTGCCCGGCCAGCGCCGCGTACTCCGTGCGCAGCGCGGTCACGACCAGCAGTTCGTTCACCCCGTCATCACCCCGAGCCGGCGAGCGTAGCGCCCCAGAGCGCTGACGGGAAACAGGTGTCGGTACAACTCATAGTTGATGTAGAAGGCGCCGGGGAAGCCGGTGCCGGTATAGAGCGGCTCGTCCCACCCACCGTCCTCCAGTTGGGTGTCGACCAGCCACTTGATCCCGCGGTCGACTGCCTCGGTCTCATCGCCGGCGGCGAGCAGGGCGAGCAGGGCCCACGCCGTCTGGGAGGCCGTGGACGTGCCCCGGCCGCGCCACGATACGTCGTCGTAGGAGCGCAGGTCCTCACCCCATCCACCGTCGAAGTTCTGCACGCCGTGCAGCCAGCGGACGGCCCGCCGAATGGGCAGTGAGCTCGGCTCGATGCCAGCAGCGACCAAGGCCGGAACGGCGGCGCCGGTGCCGTAGACGTAATTCGCACCCCACCGGCCGAACCACGAGCCGTCGGCCTCCTGGGCGTCCAGGAGCCAGCGCACGCCGTCCTGCGCGGCGTCGGTTCGAGACAGGCCGCGGGCGGCAAGCATCTCGACGACATGCGCGGTGACGTCGGCCGACGGCGGGTCGATGACCGCTCCGAAGTCGCAGAACGGCAGCTTCTCGATCAGCCGGTGGGTGTTGTCGGCGTCGAATGCGGCCCACCCACCGTCGGACGACTGCATGCCGACGACCCACGCGACGCCCCGCTCGATGGCGTCCGCGGCCGGGACAGTGTCGCCCAGCCGGTCGAGCGCTAGAACGACCTCGGCCGTGTCGTCGATGTCGGGATAGCCGTCGTTGGCGAATTCGAAGGCCCACCCGCCGGGCGCGACATCCGGTCGCCGCACGGACCAATCTCCACGCACCCGGATCTCCTCGCCGAGCAGCCAGTCCGCCGCGCGCCGGAGGGCGGCGTCGTCGGCCGGGACGCCAGCATCGGCCAGCGCGATCACCGCGAGGCAGGTGTCCCAGACCGGCGACTGGCAGGCCTCCAGTCGCCGCACGACGCCGTCCGGCGTCTTCTCGTGCACGAGAAATCCTTCGAGTCCCTCGATGGCGGCCGCCAGGACCGGATGGTCGAGGGGGTAACCCAGCAGGTGCAGGGCCAGGATCGAATACACCCACGGCGGCTGGATGCCACCCCATCCGCCGTCGGCCTCCTGCCGGGCGATGATCCACTCGGCCGCCCGATGCAGTACAGCCGACCGCCCCGGTTTCCAGCGGGCGCGCTCGTAGCGCTGCAGGGCGACGTCGAGCAGCTGAAATGCCCGCGCCACGCTGCGGGTCGGCGCACGGCGCTGCTCGGCCGGCCGGCCGCCGGTACGCAGCTCGGCCACCGAGAAGGGCAGCGGCCGGACCGGCCGCAGCGTGGCGACCACGGTGATCGGGACGACGGACTGCCGGGCCCAGCAGCCCCAGTCGTAGAGATTGAGCGGCAGCCAGCGGGGCAACAGCACGATCTCGGGCGGCATGGTCGGCAGTTCGTCCCACGGCCACTCACCGAACATGGCCAGCCAGATTCGGGTGAACACTCGGGTTGCTTCCAAGCCGCCGTGTTCGCGGATCCACTCTCGAGCCGAGACGACGTGCCGCGCATCGAGATCGTCGCCAGCCAGACGAAGCGCCACATACGCTTCGACCGTCGTCGACAGATCGGCCGGGCCGCCCTCGAAGTTGGCCCACGTACCGTCGGACCGTTGTTGCGAGCGAATCCACCGCGCGGCCGACTCGAGCTCGTCCGCCCGCAGGATGCCCAAGAACTGGCGGAGAAGCAGGTCCTCCGCGTCCATGGTCACGTTGGTGCGCAGCTCGCCTTTCCACCAGCCCGCGGGATCTTGCCTTTGGCGCAGGTGTTCGCGCGCGCGTGATAGCGCCTCGCCCACGTCGTCGTGGCCGAGAACGGCCCCCAGCTGCATCGTCACGGTTACGGCTTCCGGTTGTTAATGATCGCGCTCAATAACGTATCGCGCCAATGTGATGAGATCCTGTAACGCGGCATCAGGTAACGACGCGTCCTCCAGTGCGGCCAGGGCCGCGCCTAGCCGCCGGTCGGCCTCGCCGGCGGCCCAGTCCAGTCCCCCAGCTTCGAGGATGAGTTCCGTGGCGAGCCGCACCTCCTCTTCGGATTCCGGCCGGCCGTCTGCGAGCAACGCCGAGAGCTGCCGCCCGGCGTTCGTTCCCGACGTCAGGGCGGCGACTACGGGTGCGCTACGCTTTCCGGTCCGCACGTCGGACGACGATGACTTACCAGTGATCACCGGATCCCCGGTGATGCCCAGAATGTCGTCGACCAGCTGGAAGGCCATGCCCAGCTCGGCGCCGTAGCACCACAACGACCGGACGAGCTGATCTCGACCGCGCACCGCCGCCGCACCGATCGCCGCCGAGCAGGCCAGGAGCGCCCCGGTCTTGCCCGCCTCCATGTGCAGGCACTCGGCCAGATCGACGGTCGCCGACCCCTCGAACGCCAGATCGTCGGACTGCCCGCTGATCAACTGGTGAACCGCCTCGGTCAGGCACGGCAAGGCGCGCACGCCGGCCTCGCCGTGGGCCAGCAACACATCGAACGCGAGCGTGAGCATCGCGTTGCCGGCCAGGATCGCCTGGCCGTCGCCGAACATGACCCAGCCGGTGGGCCGATGACGCCGTTCGAGGTCGCGGTCCATGACGTCGTCGTGCAGCAGCGAGAAGTTGTGGACAAGCTCGACGGCAACCGCGGGCGGCACCCCGTCGGCGATCGTGCCGCCGGCGGCCTCGGCGCTGATGACGGCAAGCGTGGGCCGTAGGGCCTTGCCGCCGCCGTGCTCGATCGGGTTACCGAACTCGTCGTTCCAGTCGAGCTGGTAGCCCGCCACCAGCGCCATGCGTGGCTCCAGCTGGGCGACCGCGGCCCGCATCGCCGGAATGACCACTTCTCGGGCCCGCCCGATGGCCGTGGGAATCGATCGGGTCACGCGGCGAGCTCCGATCCGCGAGTACCGGCGGAATCGAGTAGGCCGTCGGCGGCAGCCAGCCCACTTCGTACCGCGCTTTCCATGGTGTCCGGCCAACCGGTATCGGTCCAGGCGCCGGCCAGCCACAGCCCGTCGATACCTGTATTGGCCGAGGGGCGCCGGGACGCGCTGCCGGTCGCCTGGCGGAAGGTCGCCCGCCTTTCGCGCGTGACGAACGCGTCGACGACCGTCGCTCGGCCGGCCGCCGGCAGCAGGTCGGCCAGCGCGGCGACGTATCGGGTCTGCAACGACCGGCTTGGCTCGTCGACGATGCCATCGGCCGCGGAGACCGTTACCGCCAGGTACTGACCCTTCTTCAGCCCGGACGGGTCGGTGCGGTCGAAGAACCACTGCACCGGCGAGCGCACCGCGGCCGCGAACGGCAGGTCGGTCACCCGACGGTCATAGACGACGTGGATGTTGACGATCGCGCTGGAGCCGAGGTCGGCCGCCGCGGCGGCCTGCGTCCCGCCCAACACCGGCGCGGCCGGAAACGCCTCGTAGTGCGGCACGGCGAGAACGGCCGCATCGGCGACCAGCCGGCGGATTCCGTCGCGACCGCGGGCGGAGACAGCCAGGCCGGCGCCGGCCGGCTCGACCCGTTCCGCTCGGTGGGCGAGCAGCACCTCCACGCCGGCCGCGTCCAAGGCCCGAGCCGCGGCATCCGAATGCAGCGCGCCGAGCGGCGTGGCCGCGTAACCGACGTCGGAGGCCGGCGCGTGGTCGAGCAGGCCGGTGCGGAACACCTTGGCGGCAAGCGCCAGCGACGCCTCGTTCGGGTCCAGGTTCAGCGTCGCCGTGCCGACGACGCCCCACAAGGACGAGATGATCGCGTCCGTCTGCCCGTGCGCGCGCAGGAAGCCACCGAGGGTCTGGGCGTCGAGGGCCGGGTCAGCCGGATCGAGCCGGCGCAGCGCGAGTGCTCCCGCGACCGCCCGCGCCCGGTCGGCCATCGACAGCAGACGGTATCCGGCCAGGGCCGCGGAGAGATGTAGCGGTGCCGGGACGCCGGGGAGCCGCGACAGCCGAGTACTCCGTCCACCCGGCGCCAGGACGGGAATGGACAACCGGGGCTGTAACACCACGCTGTTCTCGCCGTCGAGCCGGTGCACCAGCCCCCGGTATGCCTCGCAACAGCGCAGGAAAACATGCTGGCCGTTGTCGACCGACAGGTCGCCCCGCCGGAACGAGAAAGCGGCACCGCCCAACCGGGGACGGCCTTCGACGAGCTGCACGGTCGCGCCCGAATCGGCCAGGCGCAGCGCAGCAGCGATCCCGGCGAGCCCGCCTCCGACGACGATCGCGCTCGTACCCATGCTCACGCTCTCCGCGCCATGGCCCGGGTGGCCACCCAGAGCTTGTCCCGGGTCGGCAGCGATGCTCGCCCGCGCATCACGATGGTGGGATCGGCCGCGATGCGGCTGAGTAGTTCCCGGTAGATGCCGGCCATCGCGCCCGCGCAGGCGGCGCTGCGCCGGTCCAGCATGGGCAGCAGCCGCAACCCCTCGTCGTAACGCCCGGCGGCCCGAGCCGCTTCGAACCGGACGAGTTCCGCGAGCCGGCCGTCCTGCGGGTCGAGCGCGCCGTCGTCCGTCGTCCGCAACTCGACGCCGAACAGGTCGAGGTCACGCTTGGGCAGGTAGATCCGCCCGGCGGCGAGGTCCTCTCGGATGTCTCGCAGGATGTTCGTGAGCTGCAACGCGGCGCCCAGCGTGTCGGCCAGCCGGCTCGCCTCGGCGTCGTCGTTGCCGCGCAGCGGCGGGTCGAATACCCCTAACGAGAGCCGACCGATCGACCCGGCAACGCAACGGCAGTAGTCGAGCAGTTCCGTCAGATCGTCATAGGTGCGGCGCGTCACGTCCATCTCGCAGCCGTCGACGAGCTCGTCGAAGGCCTCGAGCGGAATGGGCAAAACGGTCGCCGCGTGGGCGAGCGCAACCTGCACCGGGTCGTCCTGGTCGTCCGGCTCAGTTGCCGCCCGCCGGGCGGCCGCGAGCTCGGCCAGCTTGTATTCGTCCGGTAGCTCGCCGTCGCCGATGTCGTCGATGCGCCGCGCCATCGCATAGACGGCGGACAACGCGCGTCTCTTGGCGGCCGGCAACAGCCGGATGCCCCAGGCGAAGTTGCGGGCCTGCTCGCTGGTGATCTGCTCGCACGTTCGATAGGCGGCGGCGATATCGGCTGGCGACGCTGCGGCGGCGGTCACCGGACGACCAACAACGGCAACGCGTGGCGCAGCGTTCGCCGCTTCGTCGGACGAACCGCGGCCGCGAGAACCTCGTAGTCGGCCTCGTACAACGCATCCGCCGTCGCGCGACCGCCCGCGACGTAGCCGGCTACGGCGACCCGCGACCAGCCCCGCAGCCGGGCGACGAGTGCGTCACCGGTCTCGAGCATCGTCCGGGCCCGCCGAACCTGGCGAGCGATCACCCGGCGCAGGGCCGGGCTCGCTACGGTCGAGCGCAGCGCGGCACCACCGACACCCTGCTCCCGTAAATCCTCCCCCGGCAGGTACACCCGCCCAGCCCGTGCGTCTTCGCCGACGTCCTGGCAGTGCTCGAGCACCTGCAGGGCATTACACACGACGTCCGAATCGGCGATGTTCTGCCGGGTCACGCGACCGGCGATGTGGAGCACGATCTGACCGATGGGCGCCGCCGAATACTGGCAGTAGCCGAGCAGATCCTCGAATGTGGAATACCCGTGGATCGTCTGGTCCAGGCGATTGGCCTGGATCAGGTCGAGCAGCGGTTGGGCCGACAGGCCGGTGGCCACCAGGCCGGCGAGGCCGGTCACCGGCGCGAGCCGCGCGCCTCCCGTCCACAGCCCGCGGACGTCGGCTTCGACCGCATCCAGCAAGGCGAGCCGATCGCCCACCGCGGCGTCGCCGACGTCGTCGACGAAGCGCGCGTACCGGTAGGTGTGCATGAGGTCTTCGCGGGCGCGCCTGGGCAGAATCCGCAACGCCACGGGGAAGTTCTCGCTCGTCGCCTGAGCTTCGGCGCGGACGGCGAGATCGTCGAGTACGCGCCGCTGCTCCGGCGACGCCTCGGCCGGCGAGCCACGTCGGATCACGGCGTCGTCCTGTCCGTCCCTCTTCCGGTCCAACCCAATGTCGCTACTCCCTAAGCTTATGTTTCGGACGCACCTGGGTTTCGGCGGCGTGGGCGCCGCGCACCATCGTAGGTGCACGACCGTGGCCGGACGAGTGGGGACGAATCGTGGATCAGTTCGATGTGACCGAAGTGTTGCGGCAGCGCGGCGGCGAACGCTACGCGTTACAGCAGCGATATCTCAACCCTCAGCTGTCGCGCATGTTGCACACGATCGGATTCGACCAGATCTACACCCGAGCGGCGGGGGCCTACCTGTACGACGCCGACGGCCGCGAGTACCTCGACATGCTCGCCGGCTTCGGAGTGTTCGCGCTGGGCCGACACCAGCCCGTGGTCCGGCAAGCCATTCACGACGTCATCAACGCCGATCTGGCCGACCTGACCCAGTTCGACGCGCCGCCACTCGCGGGCGTGCTGGCCGAGCGGCTGCTCGCCACGACACCACACCTCGATCGGGTCTACTTCGGCAACAGTGGCACCGAGGCCGTCGAGGCCGCGCTGAAATTCGCCCGCTACGCCACCGGTCGCCGACGCGTCGTGTACTGCGACCACGCGTTCCACGGCTTGACCGCCGGTTCGCTTTCCGTCAACGGGGCCAAGGAGTTCCGCCGCGGCTTCGACCCCCTGCTCCCTGACACCATGATCCCGTTCGGTGATCTCGAGCGGCTGCGGCGCGAGCTCGCGAAGGGCGATGTCGCCGGATTCCTGATCGAACCCATCCAAGGCAAAGGGGTGGCGGTGAGTCCGCCCGGATTCCTGCCCGCCGCGGCCGACTTGCTGGCCAGCCACAAGGCCCTGCTCATCGCCGACGAGGTGCAGTGCGGGCTGGGACGCACGGGCGACTTCTACGCCTACGAGCACGAGTCAGTCCAGCCGGATTTGGTGGCGGTGGCCAAGGCCCTGTCCGGCGGGTATGTGCCGGTCGGGGCGACGCTCGGCCGGGACTGGATATTCCAGAAGGTCTACTCGTCGATGGATCGGGTACTCGTTCACGACTCGACCTTCGGCTCCAACGCCCAAGCCATGGCGGCCGGTCTGGCCACCCTGCACGTGTTCGAGCAGGAGGCAGTGGTCGCCAATGCCCGGAAGATGGGCGATCTCCTGCTGTCCCGGCTGACCGAGCTCGTCGACCGGTACGAGCTGCTCGCCGATGTCCGGGGTCGTGGCCTGATGATCGGCATCGAGTTCGGCCGGCCCTCGTCGTGGCGGTTACGGGCGTCGTGGATGGCCCTGCAGGCCGCGCGTAAAGGCCTGTTCGCGCAGCTGATCGTGCACGCGCTCTATCACAAGCACGGCATCCTCACTCAGGTCTCCGGCGACCACCTGGAGGTGATCAAGCTGATTCCGCCGCTGATCATCGGCGAAGCCGAAGTGGATCGCTTCCTCACCGCGTTCGTATCGGTCATGGACGAGGCCCATTCCGGCAGCGCCATGATCTGGGACTTCGGCAAGTCCCTGATCAAGCAGTCGCGCGACCGCTAACGCACGGAATCGGGGACGGAATTGCTCGCCTGGCGGGCAATTCCGTCCCCGATTTCCTAGGGCGGCGGACGACGGCTATCGGTAGTCGTCGTAGCCGTACTCGTCCAACGGGACGGCCGGGCCGAGCGTGGCGCTCGCGTTGCCGAACCCGTAGTAGTCGCTCTCGTCGTAGCCGACCATCGAGAACGCCGCGGCCCGGGCTTCCTCGGTCGGGTTGACCTCGACATTGCGGTACCGGGCGATGCCGGTGCCGGCCGGGATCAACTTGCCGATGATCACGTTCTCCTTCAGCCCGACGAGCGAGTCGCTCTTCGCCGAGATCGCAGCGTCGGTGAGCACCCGGGTCGTCTCCTGGAAGGAGGCGGCCGAGAGCCACGACTCGGTGGCCAGCGACGCCTTGGTGATGCCCATGAGCACCGGCCGGCCGGACGCGGGCTCGTGGCGGTCGGCCACCACCCGCCGGTTCTCCGACTCGAACGCCGACCGCTCCACGAGCGAGCCGGGCAGGAACTCGGTCGCGCCCGAGTCGATCACCGTGATGCGCTTGAGCATCTGCCGGACGATGACCTCGATGTGCTTGTCGTGGATCGCGACACCCTGGCTGCGGTAGACCTCCTGGACCTCGCGTACGAGGTGCAGCTGCACCTCCCGCGGGCCCATGATCCGCAGCACGTCGTGCGGATTGACCGCACCGGCGACGAGCTGCTGACCGACCTCGACCGAGTCACCGTCGCTGACCAGCAGGCGGGCTCGGCGGGAGATCGGGTACTCCTTCTCCTCCGCGCCGTCGTCCGGGGTGACGACGATGCGGCGGGTCGAGCCCTTCGTGCCGTCGGACTCCTCGACGCGGACCCGGCCGGACGCCTCGCTGATCGGGGCCACACCCTTGGGCACCCGAGCCTCGAACAGCTCGCCGACGCGCGGCAGACCGTGCGTGATGTCCTCCCCGGCGATGCCGCCGGTGTGGAACGTCCGCATGGTCAGCTGGGTACCGGGCTCGCCGATCGACTGCGCCGCGATGATGCCGACGGCCTCGCCGACGTCCACCAGCTTGCCGGTCGCCAGGGACCGGCCGTAGCAGATCGCGCAGGTCCCCAACGCGGACTCGCAGGTCAGCACCGACCGCACCCGAACCTCGGATACGCCCCGGGCGATGAGGTCGTCGATCAGCACGTCGCCGAGATCCGCTCCGGCCGCGGCCACCGTGGTGCCGTCGACCACGACGTCCTCGGCGAGCACCCGCGCGTACACCGATGTCTCGACGTGCGCGTCCTTGACCAGGGTGCCGTCGGCGGCCGCGTGCGCGATCGCGAGCGCGACACCTCGATCGGTTCCGCAGTCCTCCTCTCGGATGATCACGTCCTGGGAGACGTCTACGAGCCGTCGGGTCAGGTAGCCCGAGTCGGCCGTCCGCAGCGCGGTGTCGGCGAGGCCCTTGCGGGCACCGTGCGTCGCGATGAAGTACTCCAGCACGGACAGGCCCTCGCGGAAGTTCGCCTTGATCGGCCGCGGGATGATCTCGCCCTTGGGGTTGGCGACCAGACCGCGCATGCCGGCGATCTGGCGCATCTGCATCATGTTCCCCCGGGCTCCCGAGTTGACCATGATGTAGACCGGGTTGGTCTTGGGGAAGTTGTTCTCCATCTCCTTGGCGACCTCGCTGGTCGCCTTGGTCCAGACCTCCACCAGCTCCTGACGGCGCTCCTCCTCGGTGATCACGCCACGCAGGTACTGCTTCTCGATCTTCTCCGCGTCCTTCTCGTACCGGTCGAGGATCTCGGCCTTGTTCGACGGCGTGACGACGTCGTCGATCGCGATCGTGATGCCCGATCGGGTCGCCCAGTAGAACCCGGCCGCCTTGAGCGCGTCGAGCGTCGAGGCGACCTCTACCTTCGGGTACCGCTCGGCCAGGTCGTTGACGATCTGCCCGAGTTCCTTCTTCGTCACCTCGTAGTTGACGAACCGGTAGTCGGACGGCAGCGCCTCGTTGAACAGGCAGCGGCCGAGCGTGGTCTCGACGACGAGCGGCTCCCCCGGCTGCCATCCGTCCGGCGCCACCCACGGCTCCGCCTTCACACCGTTGTCGACGAAGCCGACCCCGGTCAGCCGGATCTTCGCCGGGGCCTGCAGCCCGAGCGTCTTGCCGTCGCGAGCCATGATCGCCTCGGCGTCGGACGAGAACACCCGGCCGGCGCCCTCCTGCTCCGTCCGCAGCGCGGTCAGGTGATACAGCCCCAGGATCATGTCCTGGGTCGGCATGGTCACCGGCCGCCCGTCAGCGGGCTTGAGGATGTTGTTGGTCGACAGCATGAGCACGCGCGCCTCAGCCTGCGCCTCGGCCGACAGCGGTAGATGGACGGCCATCTGGTCGCCGTCGAAGTCGGCGTTGAACGCGGTGCAGACGAGCGGGTGGATCTGGATCGCCTTGCCTTCGACCAGCTGCGGCTCGAAGGCCTGGATGCCCAGCCGGTGCAGCGTCGGAGCCCGGTTCAGCAGCACCGGGTGCTCGCTGATGACCTCCTCCAGCACGTCCCACACGACGGGACGGGCCCGCTCGACCATCCGCTTGGCGGACTTGATGTTCTGCGCGTGCGAGAGATCGACCAGCCGCTTCATGACGAACGGCTTGAACAGCTCCAGCGCCATCCCCTTGGGCAGGCCACACTGGTGCAGCTTGAGCTGGGGACCGACGATGATCACCGATCGACCGGAGTAGTCGACCCGCTTGCCGAGCAGGTTCTGGCGGAACCGGCCCTGCTTGCCCTTGAGCAAGTCGGACAGTGACTTCAGCGGACGGTTGCCCGGCCCGGTGACCGGACGGCCACGGCGGCCGTTGTCGAACAGCGCGTCGACGGACTCCTGCAACATCCGCTTCTCGTTGTTGACGATGATCTCCGGCGCGCCCAGGTCGATCAGCCGCTTCAACCGGTTGTTGCGGTTGATCACGCGGCGGTACAGGTCGTTCAGGTCGGATGTGGCGAACCGGCCACCGTCGAGCTGAACCATCGGGCGCAGGTCCGGCGGGATCACCGGAACGCAGTCGAGCACCATGCCGAGCGGCGAGTTGGTCGTGTTCAGGAACGACGCCACAACCTTCAACCGCTTGAGCGCGCGGAGCTTCTTCTGCCCCTTGCCGGTGCGGATGGTCTCCCGCAGGTTGTCCGCCTCGGCCTCGAGGTCGAAGTTCTGTAGCAGCGTCTGCAGCGCTTCCGCGCCCATGCCGCCCTCGAAGTACTCCCCGAACCGGTCGCGCAGCTCCCGGTACAGCAGCTCGTCGCTGATCAGCTGCTTCACGTCGAGCTTGCGGAAAGTGTCCAGCACCTCGTCCAGCCGGTCGATCTCCCGCTGAGCCCGGTCCCGGATCTGGCGCATCTCACGCTCGCCGCCCTCACGGACCTTGCGCCGCACGTCGCTCTTGGCGCCCTCGGCCTCGAGTTCGGCCAGGTCCGTCTCGAGCTTCTTCGCCCGCGCCTCGATCTCCGCGTCACGCTTCTTCTCGAGCGTCGACTTCTCCGCGCTGACCTCCGCCTCGAGCGTAGGCAAGTCGCGGTGCCGCTCCTCGTCGTTCACCGAGGTGATCAGGTAGGCCGCGAAGTAGATGATCTTCTCGAGATCCTTCGGGGCCAGGTCGAG
The DNA here is from genome assembly GCA_963779485.1 of uncultured Actinomycetota bacterium. Lineage (GTDB taxonomy): Bacteria > Actinomycetota > Actinomycetes > Mycobacteriales > Jatrophihabitantaceae > CAVVJA01. Next base: position 221,865 of record CAVZYJ010000023.1, read on the forward strand.
CAGATAGCCCAGGCGAGACGGGACGCCCTTGAAGTACCAGATGTGAGTGACCGGTGCGGCGAGCTCGATGTGGCCCATCCGCTCCCGGCGCACCTTGGCCCGCGTGACCTCGACGCCGCACCGCTCGCAGATGATGCCCTTGAAGCGCACGCGCTTGTACTTGCCGCAGTAGCATTCCCAGTCCCGGGTGGGACCGAAGATCTTCTCGCAGAACAGGCCATCCTTCTCCGGCTTCAGCGTCCGGTAGTTGATGGTCTCGGGCTTCTTGACCTCGCCGTGGCTCCACTGGCGAATGTCGTCGGCAGTCGCGAGGCCGATACGTAGCTCGTCGAACACATTGACGTCGAGCAACTTTGTCCTTCTCTCCTTGGTACTTCTCGAGTGCGAAGCGGGGGCGGTCAGACCTCTTCGACCGAGCTGGGCTCGCGCCGCGACAGGTCGATGCCGAGTTCCTCGGCGGCGCGGAAGAAGTCGTCGTCGTTGTCACGCATCTCGACGGCGACACCGTCGGACGAGAGCACCTCGACGTTGAGGCACAACGACTGCAGCTCCTTCAGGAGCACCTTGAACGACTCGGGAATGCCGGGCTCCGGGATGTTCTCGCCCTTGACGATCGCCTCGTAGACCTTGACGCGACCGTTGATGTCGTCGGACTTGATCGTCAACAGCTCCTGCAGCGCGTAGGACGCGCCGTAGGCCTGCATGGCCCAGCACTCCATCTCACCGAAGCGCTGGCCACCGAACTGGGCCTTACCACCCAGCGGCTGCTGGGTGATCATCGAGTACGGCCCGGTCGAGCGAGCGTGGATCTTGTCGTCGACCAGGTGCAGCAACTTGAGGATGTAGACGTATCCGACGCTGACCGGCTCCGGGAAGGGCTCGCCGGACCGGCCGTCGAGCAGCTTGGCCTTGCCGGTGCTACCGATCAGCTGCTCGCCGTCCCGCGTGGCGTGGGTGGACTCCAGCAGGCCGGTGATCTCCGACTCCCGGGCGCCGTCGAACACTGGCGTCGCAACCTTCGTGCCCGGCGAACCGACGCGGGCTTCCTCGGGCAGGCGCGTCGCCCACTCCGGGTTGCCGTCGATCTGCCACCCGGTGTGCGCGACCCAGCCGAGATGCGTCTCGAGCACCTGGCCGACGTTCATCCGGCTCGGCACGCCGAGCGGGTTGAGCACGACGTCGACCGGGGTGCCGTCCTCCAGGAACGGCATGTCCTCCGGAGGCAGGATCTTGGCGATCACACCCTTGTTGCCGTGCCGCCCGGCCAGCTTGTCGCCGTCCTGGATCTTCCGCTTCTGGGCGATGTAGACCCGCACGAGTTCGTTGACGCCCGGAGCCAGCTCGTCGCCGTCCTCGCGGCTGAACACCCGGACGCCGATGACCTTGCCGGACTCACCGTGCGGCACCTTCATCGAGGTGTCGCGCACCTCGCGCGCCTTCTCGCCGAAGATCGCGCGGAGCAGCCGCTCCTCCGGGGTCAGCTCGGTCTCGCCCTTGGGCGTGACCTTGCCGACCAGCACGTCGCCGTCGCGGACATCGGCACCGATGCGCACGATGCCCCGCTCGTCGAGCTCGGCCAGCACCTCCTCGGACACGTTCGGGATGTCCCGGGTGATCTCCTCGGCGCCCAGCTTGGTGTCCCGCGCGTCGACCTCGTGCTCCTCGATGTGGATCGAGGTGAGCACGTCGTCCTGCACGAGGCGCTGGTTGAGGATGATCGCGTCCTCGTAGTTGTGCCCCTCCCAGGGCATGAACGCCACCAACAGGTTCTTGCCGAGCGCCATCTCGCCGCGGTCGGTGGATGGCCCGTCCGCGATGACCTGCCCGGCCTCGACCCGATCTCCCTCGTCGACGATCGGCTTCTGGTTGTAGCTCGTGCCCTGGTTGGACCGGGCGAACTTGGCCAGCCGGTAGGTGTTACGCGTGCCGTCGTCGGCCATGATCGTGATGTAGTCGGCGGAGAGCTCCTCGACCACACCGGGCTTGTCGGCGACGACGACGTCGGCCGCGTCGACCGCGGCCCGCAGCTCCATGCCGGTGCCGACCAGCGGCGCCTCGCTGCGCAGCAGCGGCACCGCCTGCCGCTGCATGTTGGCGCCCATCAGCGCGCGGTTGGCGTCGTCGTGCTCGAGGAACGGGATCATCGCCGAGGCGACCGACACCATCTGCCGCGGCGAGACGTCCATGTAGTCGACCTCGTCACCGGGGACCAGGTCGACCTCGCCGCCCTTCTTGCGCACCAGGACGCGGGACTCGGTGAACCGGCCCTGGGCGTCGATGGTGGCGTTGGCCTGCGCGATGACGTGCCGGTCCTCCTCGTCGGCGGACAGGTAGTCGATCGTGTCGGTGACCCGGCCGTTCTCGACCTTCCGGTACGGCGTCTCGACGAAGCCGAACGAGTTGACCCGGCCGTAGGACGACAGCGAGCCGATCAGGCCGATGTTCGGGCCTTCCGGCGTCTCGATCGGGCACATCCGGCCGTAGTGGCTCGGGTGCACGTCGCGGACCTCCATGCCCGCGCGGTCCCGGGACAGACCACCCGGGCCCAGTGCGGACAGCCGCCGCTTGTGGGTCAGACCGGCGAGCGGATTGGTCTGGTCCATGAACTGTGACAGCTGCGAGGTGCCGAAGAACTCCTTGATGGACGCCACGACCGGACGAATGTTGATCAGCGTCTGCGGGGTGATCGCCTCGACGTCCTGCGTGGTCATGCGCTCCCGGACGACCCGCTCCATGCGCGAGAGGCCGACCCGGATCTGGTTCTGGATCAGCTCGCCCACCGTCCGCAGCCGGCGGTTGCCGAAGTGGTCGATGTCGTCGGTCTCGTAGCCGTCCTCACCGGCGTGCAGCCGGATGAGGTACTCGATGGTCCGGACGATGTCGTCCTCGGTCAGCGTGCCGTGCGAGATCGGCTGAGACGAGCCGATCTTCTTGTTGGCCTTGTACCGGCCGACCTTGGCCAGGTCGTAGCGCTTGGGGTTGAAGAAGAGGTTCTCCAGCAGCGCCTGCGCGGACTCGCGCGTGGGCGGCTCGCCCGGACGCAGCTTGCGGTAGATGTCGAGCAGCGCCTCGTCGGTCGTGCCGATGTGGTCCTTCTCCAGCGTGGCGAGCAGCGTCTCCGACCAGCCGAAGTGCTCGCGGATGCGATCCGCGCTCCAGCCGAGCGCCTTGAGCAGGACGGTGACCGGCTGGCGACGCTTGCGGTCGATGCGCACGCCGACCGTCGAGCGCTTGTCGACGTCGAATTCCAGCCAGGCTCCACGGCCCGGGATGACCTTGACGCTGTAGACGTCGACGTCCGAGGTCTTGTCCAGCGTCCGGTCGAAGTACACGCCCGGCGAGCGGACGAGCTGGCTCACCACCACGCGCTCGGTGCCGTTGATGATGAACGTGCCCTTGGGCGTCATCACCGGGAAGTCGCCCATGAACACCGTCTGGCTCTTGATCTCGCCGGTGGTGTTGTTGGTGAACTCCGCGGTGACGAACAGCGGCGCCGCGTAGGTCATGTCCTTGTCCTTGCACTCCTCGATGGACGCCTTGACGTCCTCGAAGCGCGGGTTGGAGAAGGACAGGCTCATGGAGCCGGAAAAATCCTCGATGGGAGAGATCTCGCCGAGGATCTCTTCGAGGCCGGACTGGGCGCCGGCCGTGCCGTCGGCGGTTACCCGAGCCCGCCACCTGTCGTTGCCGACCAGCCAGTCGAACGACTCGGTTTGGAGCGCGAGGAGGTTCGGCACCTCCAGCGGCTCCCGGATCTTGGCGAAGGAGGTCCGGGGGGGCGAGCCCGGGATCCCGAATTCCTTCTCTTCTACAGCAGTGGTCTTACCGGAGCGGGAGGATGCCAAGACTCGTCCTTCCAAGGACAAATGTGAGACCTGCGGGGCTACCTTCGGGCATCACGAAGTGGGCCCGTCACGGGCCGCAAGGGAGTCAGAAGGCAGCGCAACATCCGAGTGTAACAACTTTGGGCACGCCAAGCAAGGCCTCACCCTCCGGGGGCCCTGAGCCTACGACGCCCGCCGCTCCGCTGCCTTCGGGAGGCTACCGCGGGCCGATCGCAGGTGCGTGGAAACTGTGCCTCGCGCGAGGCTCGCCGTCAAGCGGTTGTGGGCACCCGCGTGGCGGTTCCTCGCCGATATGTGTATACATCGGATATTTGCCGCGCCGTTCCTCGGTCTACGCCTAGTTCGGCAAGTCTCCCAGGCCGCCGGGGGCTAGTGCTCTGACGTGATCTTGGACTTATCGCTCTCTGACGACGTTAAGTCCAAGATCACCAGAAGGAGCCCCTGAGCTGGGGGCTACTTGAGCGAGACGGTGGCTCCGGCGCCTTCCAGGGCCTCCTTGGCCTTGTCGGCCGCCTCCTTGTTGACCTTCTCCAGGACCGGCTTGGGCGCGCCGTCCACGAGGTCCTTGGCCTCCTTCAGACCCAGGCTGGTGAGCGTGCGCACCTCCTTGATGACCTGGATCTTCTTCTCGCCCGCGGCCTCGAGGATGACGTCGAACTCGTCCTTCTCCTCCTCGACCTCGGCCGGTGCCGCCGGGCCGCCGGGCGCGGCCTGGACGACGGCGGCCGGTGCGGCGGCGGTGACGTCGAAGGTGTCCTCGAACTGCTTCACGAAGTCCGACAGCTCGAGCAACGTCATTTCCTTGAACGCGTCGAGCAGCTCGTCGGTGCTGAGCTTCGCCATGATGTGGCGTCCTTTCTTGTCTCGTCTTGTCTCGCCGGGTTGAGCCGGCACATGGTCTGTGGGCTAATCCGCCGGCTCGGCGGGATTCTCGGGGTCAGGCTGATCGGTGGTGTCGGCCGGGCCGCCGCCCCGCTTCTCCTCCAGGGCCTTGGCCAGGCGCGCCATCTGCGCGAGCGGGGCCTGGAAGAGCCCGGCCGCTCGGGTCGGCAACGCCTTCATCGCTCCGGCGAGCTGCGCGAGCATGACCTCGCGCGATTCCAGATCGGCGATCCGCGCGACCTCGGCTGCGCTGAGCGTCTTGCCGTCCAGTACGCCGCCCTTGATGACCAGTACCGGATTGGCTCGCGCGAAATCCCGTAGCCCCTTCGCGGCGACGACCGGGTCACCGGTCACGAACGCGATGGCCGTCGGTCCGACGAGCAGGCTCTCGTCGAGCCCGACGCCCGCGTTCTGCGGCCGCTCGCTTGGTCAGGGTGTTCTTGACGATCGCGTACGTGGCATCGGCGCCCAGCGCCCGGCGCAGGTCGGTGACCTGCTTCACGGTGAGGCCGCGGTACTCGGTGATCACCGCCGCTCCGGCCCGGCTGAACTGCTCGGCGATCTCTGCGACCGCGGTGACCTTCTCGGCATTCGGCATGATTCCTCCTCTCGGCGGTGTCGGGCTGGCCACACCGGGAGACGAGAAGCGCCCCGGCGCAGGGCGCACGGGGCGGCAAAGCCGATCCGTCCTACCTGCGCGGGCCGCCCCGGCGCTCCGGAGGCGTTCGGTCGCGTATGCGTACGCGACGACCAGCGGTCTTCGGTGGAACTTCGGACATCGTACGCAACCGGCGGGCGGAGCCGCCAAACTGCGCCGAGCGGTACGGGTCAGGCCGAGGCGCTGACGTCCTCGAGCATGTTCCGGGTGCGGTTGGCGTCGACCGGGATGCCGGGCCCCATGGTGGTGGCGAACGTGACCTTCTTCAGATACCGGCCCTTAGCGGCCGACGGCTTCGCCCGGATGACCTCTTCGAGGGCCGCCGCGTAGTTCTCCACCAGCTGCTGAACGCTGAACGAGGTCTTGCCGATCACCAGGTGCAGGTTGGCCTGCTTGTCGACCCGAAAGCTGATCTTGCCGCCCTTGATGTCGGAGACGGCCTTGGCGACGTCGGGAGTCACCGTGCCCGTCTTCGGGTTGGGCATGAGCCCGCGCGGGCCGAGAATGCGGGCGATCCGGCCGACCTTGGCCATCTGATCCGGCGTCGCGATCGCGGCGTCGAAATCGAGAAAACCCTCTTGGACAGCCGCGATCAGATCATCGCTGCCGACCCGATCGGCGCCGGCGGCTTCCGCCTCCGCCGCCTTGTCGCCGGTGGCGAAGACGACCACTCGAACGGTCTTTCCGGTGCCGTGCGGCAGATTGACCGTGCCGCGCACCATCTGGTCCGCCTTGCGCGGGTCGACGCCGAGCCGCAGGGCGACCTCGACCGTGCCGTCGAACTTGGTTGGTGAGGAGGTCCTGGCCAGATTGGCCGCCTCGAGCGGGCTGTAGATGCGGCCCGGCTCGACGAGCTCCGCGGCCTTTCGGTAGCCCTTGCTGCGCTTCACGCGTGGTACTCCATTCGTCCTCGTGGTCAAGCAGGCGCCGACCGTCGGCGCCCTCCCACAGGTGTTCCGGCGCCGAGGTCAGCCCTCGACGGTGATGCCCATCGATCGGGCGGTGCCGGCGATGATCTTCGCGGCGTTGTCCAGATCGTTGGCGTTCAGGTCCTCCATCTTCGTCTGCGCGATCTCGCGGACCTGATCCATGGTGACTTTGGCGACCTTTGTCTTGTGTGGCTCGCCGCTGCCCTTGTCCACGCCGGCGGCCTTCAGCAAGAGCCGGGCAGCCGGCGGCGTCTTGGTGACGAAGGTGAACGAGCGGTCCTCGTAGACGGAGATCTCGACCGGAATGATCTGGCCGCGCTGCGATTCGGTCGCCGCGTTGTAGGCCTTGCAGAACTCCATGATATTGACGCCGTGCTGTCCGAGCGCCGGACCGACCGGCGGCGCGGGGTTGGCGGCTCCGGCCTGGATCTGCAGCTTGATGATCGCCGTGAGTTTCTTCTTCTTGGGCGGCATTCCCTGACTTCTCTTCTGTTGGCGGGGGATTTAGAGCTTGGAGACCTGGCCGAACGCCAGCTCGACGGGCGTCTCGCGCCCAAAGATGGATACCAATACCTTCAACTTCTGGTGCAAGGTATCTATTTCATTGATCGTCGCCGGCAAGGTGGCGAACGGCCCGTCCATGACCGTGACCGACTCGCCGATCGTGAAGTCGACGACCTCGACCTTGGGCTTGTCGGCCGGGCCCGCCGTGCCACCCCGCGCCTGGCGATCCGCCCGCTGACTGGCCGGCGCCAGGATCTTCACCACCTCGTCGATGGACAGTGGTGACGGCCGTGACGTGGCGCCCACGAATCCCGTGACACCCGGGGTATTGCGCACCGCTCCCCACGACTCGTCGTTGAGATCCATGCGGACCAGGATGTAGCCGGGGAAGACCTTGCGCTGGACCTGCTGGCGCTTGCCGTTCTTGATCTCGACGACGTCCTCGGTCGGCACCTCGACCTGGAAGATGTAGTCCTCCATGTCGAGGCTCGAGATCCGGCTCTCCAGGTTGGTCTTCACCTTGTTCTCATAGCCGGCGTAGGAGTGCACGACATACCAGTCACCGAACGCGGACCGCAGCTCGCGGCGCAATGCCTCGACCGGGTCCTCGTCGACCTCGCTCTCGTCGGATCCTTCGACCCCGGCGGCCTCCTCGAGCTGGGCGGTGGCCTCGAGCTCGGCCGCCTGGCCCTCGTGCGCCGCGGATTGGCTCTCGTCGATCTCCGGAGCCGGGCTGGAGTCGATCTCGGCCACGCCGAGCCCCTCGTCGGCTGCACTGTCGAGGCCGCCAGCCGGTTCGAGCATGCTGCTCAGCTCGGCGTCGGGGTCGGTGCCGGCCACGCCAGCGACCTCGGTGGCCTCGACGTTGTCCGCGCCCAGGGCGCGAGCTGCGCTCGCGATGTCGGTGCGCTCCTCCTCGGCGGGAGCATCCGGCTCGGCGAACGGGTCGCCCTGCTCCTCCTCGGCGGGGGGTGTCACGCTCTGGTAGTCGGACACGATCTCTCTTCCTCGGTGTACCTGGTCAGTCAGAATGGGCTGGGTCCGGGTCAGCCGAACACTTGCAGCACAAGCTTGGCGAATCCGACGTCCAGGCCGGCCACGATGGATACCATCACCACCACGAAGATGATCACCACGATGGTGTACGTGACCAGCTCGTTGCGCGAGGGCCACAGCACCTTGCGCATCTCCGAGATGACCTCGCGAATGAACCGCCCGAGCCGCCCGCCGCGCCCGGCGCTCGCGGCCCGCGCCGATGGCGCCTCGGTGCGAGTCTGCGTCACACGCTCTCCTCTCGGATGCCGCTGACCCTCGTCAGTGGCCGATCGGTCCACCTCGCCGCGCGCCATGACGCGCCACGTCCGCAGGGGCGACAGGACTCGAACCTGCAACCGCCGGTTTTGGAGACCGGTGCTCTACCAATTGAGCCACGCCCCTACAAGGCAGCGAGGACCAGGCGACTTGGCCGGCGGCACCCTTCGGCGCATGCTGACGCAAGGCCCCGATGGACCCCGGATCGAGTGTACGGGCCCGCTGCGCCGCGCTCCAACTCGCGCGTTCACCCTCGAGTTCTCTGGCCTGCTAGCCGCCGACCTCCGACGTGATCTTGGACTTAACAGCGCCGGAGGGCAGCAAGTCCAAGATCATCGATGGGGCCTTGCTGGTCTGCGCCGCGGGAGCGGTGGGACGCGGAGCGGCCGGAGCAGCCCGCGGCTGGCTCTGGGACGATGGGCGCATGGGTGAACGCATCTCTGATCGCATCGCCGCCATCGCCGAGTCCGCGACCCTGGCCGTCGACGCCAAGGCGAAGGCGCTCAAGGCCGCCGGCCGCCCGGTGATCGGCTTCGGTGCCGGCGAACCGGACTTCGCTACGCCGGACTACATCGTCGCCGCCGCTATCGCCGCCGCTCGCAACCCGGCCTACCACCACTACACGCCCGTCGCGGGCCTGCCGGCGCTCCGGGACGCCGTCGCGGCCAAGACGCTGCGGGACTCGGGCTACGCCGTGGCCGCCAGCCAGGTCCTCATCACCAACGGGGGGAAGCACGCCGTCTACAACGCCTTCGCCACCCTCCTCGATCCGGGCGACGAGGTGCTGGTGATCGCCCCGTACTGGACGACCTACCCCGAGGCGATCCAGCTCGCCGGCGGAGTGCAGGTCGACGTCGTCACCGACGAGAAGTCCGGCTATCTCGCGACGGTCGAGCAGCTCGAGGCCGCTCGGACTCCGCGGACCAAGGTGCTGCTGTTCGTGTCGCCGTCCAATCCGACCGGCGCGGTGTACCCGCCCGACCAGGTCGCGGAGATCGGCCGCTGGGCCGCCGAGCAAGGCCTGTGGGTCGTCACGGACGAGATCTACGAGCACCTCGTCTACGGGGACGCCCGGCATGTCTCGATGGCCACCGTGGCTCCCGAACTCGGCGACCGGATCGTGGTCGTCAACGGCGTGGCCAAGACCTACGCGATGACCGGCTGGCGAGTCGGCTGGCTCATCGGACCCGCGGACGTCGTCAAGGCGGCGACCAATCTCCAGTCCCACACGACCTCCAACGTGTCCAACGTGGCCCAGGCGGCCGCACTCGCCGCGGTCAGCGGAGACCTGTCGGCCGTGCAGCTGATGCGGGAGGCGTTCGACCGGCGGCGGCGCACGATGGTCGCGCTCCTGTCGGAGATCCCGGGAATCGTCTGTCCCGAGCCGCAGGGCGCGTTCTACGCCTACCCGTCGGTGAAGGGCCTGCTCGGCCGGCCGCTCCGGGGCCGGGTGGCGCACTCGTCCGCGGACCTCGCCGCGCTGATCCTCGACGAGGCCGAGGTGGCGGTCGTCCCGGGCGAGGCCTTCGGTACCCCCGGATACGCGCGGCTGTCCTATGCGCTCGGCGATGACGACCTGGCCGAGGGCATCGGACGCATCGCCAAGCTCGTCGCCGACGCGGACTGAACGTCAGCGCAGCGCACCGGCCGTTCGTAGGACGGCGATAGCGGCCGGCAGGTCGCGCAGCGCAGTGGCGACGTCGGACGGCTCGGCGATGCGCCATGCGTTGGCGTTGACGTAGCAGCGGATCGCGGCATCGAACGCGACCGGGCCGGCGGCGGCCCGCGCGGCCCGAAGCGCGGCGGCGCCCTTGCCGTAGGTGAGGCGGTAGTAGTCCGCGGCGTCCGCCCCATAGTCTGCGGTCGGCCGGTCGACCGGACCGGGCAGCGTCAGGTCGCCCGGAGCCGGCGGCGTGTTGTCGACCAGCTGCTCGGCGTACGTGGCGAACGCCTCGTCGAGCCACGCGTGCTCGGCTTGCGAGTCACCCACCATCGCGTAGAACCACTGATGGGCCGTCTCGTGGACGGCGACGAGGTCGGCCGAGCTCAACATCTGGATGGCACCCGGATATTCGATTCCGCCGCCGTCCTCCGGGACGCGCGCGACCGACAGCGAGGGAAACGGGAACGGCCCGAACCGGCGGGTCAGCTCGATGATCGCCTGGCGGAAGTCGGGGACGAGCGCATCGCGGGTCGCGGTGTCGGCGGCGCCGACGCGAAGCGCCACGGAGCCGACCCTGGTGTCGCTCACCTGGAACGGTCCTACGGCCACGCTCACGTCCCTCGCCGCGTCCAGCGTGGCGTGCCAGACTCGCCGGTCGCCGTCCGGATCGCCGTTCGTGGGATTTCCGGACGCCAGCACGGTGTCCGCCGCGGGTGCCGTCACCGTCAGGTCGGTGCGCATCGCCTCACTCGTCGCGCTCTCGGCCGCGAACTGCAGCATGGGTTCGGTGTGCCAGCCGTAGCCGTTCTCCCAGGCGAGGAGCGGATGGGCGGAGGCGAACCAGGCGAACCGCCCACCGGCTCGGTTCACCCGGCCGATGCGGTCGAACGCCCCGTCGCCGAGGGTCAGCGTGAAGGCCAGGTCGGCATGCACTTCGGTGCCGGCCGGGAGCGCTCGCGGGAAGGGAATGTGGAGCAGGCCGCCCTGGGTCGTCGGATCGGCCCCGGCGGAGGAGTAAGTCGCAGCGCCCGCATTGTGGTCGGCGCTAGCCGAGGTGACGACGATCCTGGCGCCGGTTGCCGCCGTCGGGGCGGTGTTGGCCGTAAGCCGGAACACCAGCTCGGTGATCGGACGATCGGGGATGAACGTGATCTGCTCGGTGCCGCGCACCGTGGTCAGGTCCGTCGCAACGGCAAAGGCGAGCTTGACCTGCGGCCGGTCCGACCGCGGCGGGAGGTAGCTCGCCGGACAGCTCGGCGGCTCGGAGCCAGACCCGGACGGCGACGGAGCGCTCGACGAGCTGGCCGCCGAGCTGGGCTCGATGCTGCGGCCGCGGCCCTCCCGCGTCGCGGTGCAGGCGGCGAGCACGGCGGCGACGGTGATCGCTCCCGCCGCCCAATGCAAGGCCCGACCGCTCACAGGCAGGGACGATACGGCGGCCGGCTCAGCGGCGACCCGGGCCGGCGACGAGCCAGTCCGCACCGACCGCCTGCTCGACCGTGATCGCCCGGATGACCAAGCGCGCGGCCATTCGCTCTATCCGGCCGGCAACGAACGGCACTGCCGCTCGTAGCTGCGCGGTGAGTGCGCCCCGCGTGCCGTCGTCAGCCCCGACCAGCGACAGGGTGCCACGCATCGTCAGCGGATGGTGGGGAAACTCGATGCGGACCGCCGCCGAGCGGGACCCGTCCACCGCGGCGGGCGCCCAGCTGACCGTCTCGACGACACGTATCCCGGTCGGGACCATCGCCTGGATCACATCCGGCGCACCCTGGGCCGACATCACCCGGTCGGCGATCACAATGGGCATGCCGCCGTTCGGCTGGATGGCGATTCGCACCTGTCGGGCCTCCAGGGCGGCGCACTTCCGTTCCTGGTACCCGCGATCGACCAGCATGGCAACGACCGCATCCGGCGATGCTGGGTAGGACAGCGGCACATCAACCCGCACCTCGGCTCCTCGCCTTAGCCGGCGCGGACGACGGCCCGCGCCTTGGCCAGGACCGTCTGACCGCCGACCGTCGCGGTGAAGTCCACCCGGATCGTGCCGTCGTCGCCTTTGGCTGCGACCTTGCCAACGACCTCCAGGACGGCGCCCTCTGGATCCGGGACGACGACCGGACGGGTGAACCGCACGCCGTACTCCACGACCGCCCCCGGATCGCCGGCCCAGTCGGTCACCGCGCGGGCGACGACGGCCATGGTGTACATGCCGTGCGCGATGACGTTCGGCAGCCCGACTGACGTCGCCACTCGTTCGTTCCAGTGGATCGCGTTGAAGTCGCCGGAGGCTCCCGCATATCGCACGAGGTCGGCGCGCTGGACCGGGAAGCTCCGCGTCGGGAGTTCGTCGCCGATCGCCGCCTCCGAAATCGCGCTCATGACGCGCCGACACCGGTCTCGGCCGTGCCACGGGCGACCAGAGTGGAGTACGCGCTGAGCACCGGCTCGCCATCTTCGGTCGCCACGTCGGCTCGGGTCGTGATCATGTCGTTACCGGCGGCCGACCGGACGTTCTCGACCACGATCGTCGTCAGCAGCCGATCGCCCGCACGCACCGGTCGGGTGTGAACGAAGCGCTGCTCACCGTGGACGACGCGCGAGTAGTCCAGGCCCAGCTCCGGATCGTGCGTGACGCGGTCGGCCGCCCCCATGGTCGCGACGATCGCAAAGGTGGGCGGCGCGATGACATCGGGATAACCCAGAGCCTGCGCCGCCGCTGGATCACGGTAGGCCGGGTTCGGATCCCCGATCGCGTCGGCGAACTCGCGGATCTTCTCCCGCCCGACCTCGTACGTGGACTCAGGTGGATAGATCCGGCCGACGAACGCCGGGTCGAGCGCCATGGCCCGGACGCTATCAAGGACGGTGGGCAGATCCGGCGGCCCGGGCGACGGAACATGCATACAACCGATGCGGGCGCTGGGCGGAAGGTTGCCTACCGGGTCTCGCGGTGCTCGGTGTGCTTGCCGCAGTTCGGGCAGAACTTCTTCAGGGTCAGCCGATCCGGGTCGTTGCGCCGGTTCTTCTTGGTGATGTAGTTGCGATGCTTGCACACCTGGCAGGCCAAGGTGATCTTCGGTCGGATATCGGTGGCTGCCACGGGGTGTGCCTCTCAGGTCGTCTCGGTGGTCGTGCGGTCGTACGGGGCAGATGTAGCGAGGGCCGGATTTGAACCGGCGACACAGCGATTATGAGCCGCTTGCTCTGCCAGACTGAGCTACCCCGCCAGGCAAGGCTCCGCCCCCACGACCGCCGATTCGGGGCGGGCGGACGGGACGGAGTCCGAGCCCCCTTACGGAATCGAACCGTAGACCTTCTCCTTACCATGGAGACGCTCTGCCGTCTGAGCTAAGGGGGCCAGCGCCGAGCGATGAGCTTACACGAACCGTCGGCTGCGCCTCGTCCCGAGACGTCGTGGCAGCGTGGGCGAGCACACGCTTCTTGGATCTTGGCAGCAGCCGGTCCGAAGGACCAGACTCGAGGCGTCAAGGGCGCCTGGTGTCGCCCGGGAGCCCGAGGAGTCCGCATGGCCGAGACCGCCGAACTCATGTCCTTACGGCGGGCAATCGATGACCTCCGCGGCTGCGTGGGCGTGCTGCGCGACCGCCACGGTGACGTTCCGGCGGTGCGGCGTCTCGTCGGGGACGTCGAGCGGCTCGATCTCGATGCGGCGGACATCGATTCGCTGCCTCCGTCCCGAGACGTGCCCGACGTCGTTCCGCTGAGCGGCGAGCCGGTCGACCCGTCGATATGGCTGGACGCGGACGACGAGGGCGTCGGCGGTTACCACCGCGGCTGGGACCAGTGACCCGCGCGCAGGAGCGGCCGGAGCCGACCGCAGTCGCCGGGCTGGACTCGCCGGGCCGGGCGACGATCTCGCAGCGAACGCTGCGCGTCGACCGGTGGTGGCTCCAGCCGGCCGTGACGGCCGGGGTGCTCCTCCTGTTCGCGATCTACGCGACCTGGCGAGCGTTCGAGAACGCGCACTACTTCTCGATGCCCTACCTTTCCCCGTTCTATTCGCCGTGTCTCACCGACAAGTGCGCTGAGGGCTCCGCCGACCTTGGCCAATGGGTGCCGAGGGGCTGGTGGCCGCTGTCGCCCGCCTTGATCATCCTGATCTTCCCGCTCGGCTTTCGGCTGACGTGCTACTACTACCGCAAGGCCTACTACCGCTCGTTCTGGGCGTCCCCGCCGGCGTGCGCCGTCGCCGAGCCGCACAAGGGGTACTCCGGCGAGACCCGCTTCCCGCTCATCGTGCAGAACATTCATCGCTACTTCCTCTACGTGGCCGTGCTGTTCGCGCTGCTTCTGTCCTGGGACGCCATCCATTCCTTCCGGGATACAGAGGGCAACTGGGGCCACATGGGGCTGGGGACGGTGATTCTGCTCATCAACGCCGCCCTGATCTGGGCGTACACGCTGTCCTGTCACTCCTGCCGGCATATCATCGGCGGCCGGCTCAAGCACTTCTCCGCGCATCCGGTGCGGTATCGGGCCTGGACGCTTGTGTCCATGCTGAACGCACGCCACATGGCGCTAGCCTGGGCGTCGCTCGTCTGGCTGGTCGTCGCCGACTTCTACATCCGCTGTCTGGCGACGGGCGTATTCAGTGATCCGCGGTTCTTCTGAGGTCGGCGTCATGAGCGAACTGGAAAAGCACTTCTACGACGTACTGGTAATCGGCGCGGGCGGCGCCGGGCTGCGGGCCGCGATCGCCGCGCGCGAGGCGGGCATGCGAACGGCGATCATCTGCAAGTCACTGTTCGGCAAGGCCCACACGGTCATGGCTGAGGGTGGCATCGCGGCCAGCATGGGCAATGCCAACCCGAATGACAACTGGCAGGTGCATTTCCGCGACACCATGCGCGGTGGCAAGTTCCTCAACTCCTGGCGGATGGCCGAGCTGCACGCCAAGGAAGCGCCCGAGCGGGTGTGGGAGCTGGAGACCTACGGGGCGCTGTTCGACCGCACGATCGACGGCAAGATCAGCCAACGCAATTTCGGCGGCCACGAGTATCCGCGGCTGGCTCACGTCGGCGACCGCACCGGCCTCGAGCTGATTCGTACCTTGCAGCAGAAGATCGTCTCGCTGCAACAGGACGACGAGCGTGAATACGGCAGCCCGGACGGGAAGCTGCAGGTCTTCGGCGAGTGCACTATCACCGAGCTGCTGCGCGACTCGTCCGGCCGCATAGCCGGCGCCTTCGGGTACCGCCGCGACTCGGGGGAATTCCTCGTCTTCCGCGCCCCGGCCGTCGTGCTTGCCACCGGCGGCATCGGCAAGTCATTCAAGGTCACCTCGAACTCGTGGGAGTACACCGGTGACGGGCACGCGCTCGCCCTGCGGGCCGGATCGACGTTGCTGAACATGGAGTTCGTCCAGTTCCACCCGACCGGAATGGTCTGGCCGCCGTCGGTGAAGGGCATCCTTGTCACCGAGTCGGTTCGCGGCGACGGCGGTGTGCTGCGCAACTCCGAAGGCAAGCGGTTCATGTTCGACTACGTGCCATCGGTGTTTCGCGGGCAGTACGCCGAAACGGAGGACGAGGCCGACCGCTGGTACACCGACCCCGACCACAACAAGCGCCCGCCGGAGTTGCTCCCGCGCGACGAGGTGGCCCGCGCGATCAACTCCGAGGTGAAGGCCGGGCGCGAATCGCCGCACGGCGGAGTGTTCCTCGACATCGCGAGCCGACGCACCGCGGCCGAGATCCTCAAGCGTCTGCCGTCGATGCATCACCAGTTCAAGGAACTGGCCGACGTCGACATCACCGCGGAGCCCATGGAGGTCGGGCCGACCTGTCACTACGTGATGGGTGGGGTCGAGGTCGACCCCGATACCGAGGCGGCGGCCCGGGTTCCCGGCCTGTTCGCGGCCGGCGAGGTCGCCGGAGGCATGCACGGCTCGAACCGGCTGGGCGGGAACTCGCTCTCCGACCTGTTGGTGTTCGGGCGGCGAGCCGGTGCTGCCGCCGCCGAGTACGTCGGCGGGATGAACGCGCAGTACCCGAGTATTTCGGAGCGCGCGGTCGCCGACGCCGAGCGAAGCGCGCTCTCTCCCCTCGAGACGGCCGGCAGTGAGAACCCGTACACGCTGCATCAAGAGCTCCAGCAGACGATGAACGATCTCGTCGGCATCATTCGCAAGGACGAGGAGATGCGCGAGGCGCTGGCCAAGCTGGACGAGCTCAAGGCCCGCTCGGACAAGCTCAGTGTCGAGGGCACCCGGGCCTTCAATCCGGGCTGGCACTTGGCCCTGGACCTGCGCAACATGCTGCTGGTGAGCGAGTGCGTCGCCCGGGCGGCCCTGCTCCGCCAGGAGAGCCGCGGCGGCCACACACGGGACGACTATCCGGCCATGGAGGCGCAGTGGCGGAAGGTCAATCTCGTCTGCTCGGCCGTGAACGGCCATATCGATGTGCTGGAGCAGCCGATGACCTCGATGCGGGAAGACTTGCTCGCGTTGTTCGAGCGCGCTGAACTCGCCAAGTACCTCACCGAGGAAGAGCTTCCGCCGCCCGAGCCCGAGGCCGAGCACGAGGCCGTAGCGCCGCCGGAGCGGGCGACCCAGCCCGAGGTGACCGTGCCATGATCAACCAACCAATTCGGTCGATGCGCACGAACGGCCAGGTGGAGTAATGAGCTACAAGGCGCAGTTCCGGGTATGGCGGGGAGACGCCGAGGGTGGCGAGCTGGCCGACTACACCGTCGAGGTCAACGAGGGCGAGGTCGTCCTCGACGTCATTCATCGGCTCCAGGCGACCCAGTCGGGCGACCTGGCCGTGCGGTGGAACTGCAAGGCCGGCAAGTGCGGTTCATGTAGCGCCGAGGTCAACGGCAAGCCGCGACTGATGTGCATGACCCGCATGTCGACGTTCGAGGAGACAGAAACGATCACCGTCACCCCGTTGCGGGCTTTTCCGGTGATCAAGGACCTGGTCACCGACGTGTCCTACAACTACGTGAAGGCCCGCGAGATCCCGGCGTTCGCGCCGCCGCCCGGGCTCGCGCCGGGGCAGTATCGGATGGCCCAGGTCGACGTGGAGCGCTCCCAGGAGTTCCGCAAGTGCATCGAGTGCTTCCTGTGCCAGAACACCTGCCACGTGATCCGGGATCACGACGACAACAAGAAGGCGTTTGCCGGTCCGCGCTTCCTCATGCGGATCGCGGAGCTGGACATGCACCCGCTCGACGCGGCCGACCGGCAGAACCAGGCCCAGGACGAATTCGGCCTGGGTTACTGCAACATCACCAAGTGCTGCACCGAGGTATGCCCGGAACACATCAAGATCACGGACAATGCCTTGATCCCGATGAAGGAACGGGTCGTCGACCGGAAGTACGATCCGCTGACCAGGCTGCGGGCCAAGATCGTCGAGCGGCGTTCGCGCTGACCCCGTGGTTGCCGCGCAGCCGGGATGCACAGCGTGAGTAGCGAGATCCACTACGCAGTCCGGCGCGCCGGAGCCGCCGATCTCGACGCGGTTCTCGACGTACTGGCCGAGAGCGGGGCCACCCGGTCTTCCGAGACCGCCGAGCAGCGCCCGGCGTCCGAGATGCAGCGGGCGACCTGGGGCCGCATGATGCGCACCGCCGATCTGTCGGTGTATCTCGCCGAACAAAGCGCCGTTCCGGTCGGCACCGCCGCGATGCTGGTCATGCCCCACCTGACGTACGACTGCCACCCAACGGCCTTCATCGAGGCGGTCGTCGTCAAGTATGCCCACCGCCGCCGAGGCGTCGCCCGACAACTGCTCGACCGCGCGCTGGGCGATGCCCGGAAGGCGGATTGCTTGAAGGTGCAGCTGCTATCGCATAAGCGCCACGCCAGCGACGGTGCGCTTCGCCTCTACGAGGCGGCCGGATTCGCGGCCGAAGCGGAAGGTTTGCGGCTCTACCTGGCCCCGTGGCCGCCAGGCGGCACGTGATGCGGGGCGGCGGTGCGTCAGGCGAGCGACCGGTGCGCCACGCATACCCGTAGACCAGCAGGCTGCTCGTGTGAGATCACGGTTAAAGTGGCGCCTGATAAAGACTGTGGCCCATGCGCGGACATACGTCGCGCTAACGACGGACAGGTGGTCCGCATCTTCCCCAACCGTGCACAGAAGTGTCCAGGTGGTCGCACGGGGGAACGACCACCTGGACTCAATCACCAGTATGCACATTGCGTAGTCGTACCGCAACCCCATGTGAAGCCGATCTTTCCGGCTCATGCCGGATGGCGACCTTCCAGCTCGGGCTACTCGTACGACACGAGATCGGGCTGGGGGCGCAGCGACATGACGTAGGTCGGCGACATGAGCGCGCTGTCCCGGGTGAAGAACAACTTGAAGCCAATCCGGTACGGCGGCGAACGGAACGCGAGTTGGTGGTACACCCCGACCTTGGCGCCGGGACTGCCAAAACCGTCGGCGTGCAGCACCGTTTCGACCCGCGGGTACAGCTTGATGTTCTGCCGGTCCGGCAGCTCGCTCTGCACGAACTGGTGCACTAGCAGGAGCTTGTTGGGCAGGTTCTCGGCCTGCACGATCTCCGATAGGTAGGCGGCGACAGCGTTGATGCTCGCCGCCGACGACGAGCCGATGCTCTCGATCGGGAACTCGTTCGGCGCGAGCTTCCACTCCGGATCCAGCGCGATGCCTACGCTCGGATCGCTCAGGAAGGGCCGCAAGGCCTGAACCTGCGGCAAGAACTCGCCCCGACCCGGTTGGATGTCGAGGATCAACATCATCCGGTGTCGGTGGGCCGCGTCGAGATAGGCCTGAATCGTCTGCGGCGGAATCGCACTGGTACACAGCGGGAAGTCCACCCGGCACGGCTGGGCCATGGTGGCGATCAATTCGAATGCCGGCAGGATCGTCCGCCCGGTGGGCGCATACTGCGCAGCCTGGGCCGCAACCTGAGCCGCGATGGTGTCCGGGTCGGCATTGCCCAGCACGCCGAGGATGGGAATACCGGCTTCGCCGTAGTAGGCGATGACCCGGTAGTGCGGGAAGATCGTGCGACCGCCGCGCGGCAACTGGATGAGCGGACGTGGTCGGGGCGCAGTCGACGTCGGAGCGGGACGCGGTGACGACGACGTTGCTCGCGTGGTGGTCGACGGGCTCGGCGACGGGCTCGGCGACGGGCTCGCCGAGCTCGAGGTGGGCGGATCGACGCTGTTCGGGGCGACTTCCTGCCCGCGACCCGGCGCCGCACTCGAGCAAGCGGCGAGCATGGCCACGCCAGCCCCGGCCAGCGCGACTCGCATGCCTCGGCGAGCAGTTCTGATGGATCCGCCTCTCCACGTCCATGGGACGTCGTGAGGAACGGCCCCGTACTGCGGGCAGCGTGTCATAGCCCGGGCCCGGATTCAAACGAGCTGACCTGGCGTGTCTGCCATCGGCCGAATCCGTCAAACCGCTCCGCCTCTGGCTTCTGACGGCGACTCCCAGCGACGAAACCCCGCCGGAGACAAGCCTCTCGATCACACATAGTCATCGTGGCGATCAAGTCTCGGTCGTCAGCCGCGAGTGTCGGGCTGATCCGGCCCCGCCGTCGGGCCGGTTCGCACGAGTCGCTTGCTGCCGGGCTGGCTGGTAGGTCGCCGCCGGGTGACCAGGTTGATCAGCACGGCGATCCCGAACAGACCGCCGAGCAGGGCGAGCCCGCCCCACCAGCTGTTCCGTAGCCACGGGAGCACATGCTCCGGGACCACTCCGTTCGTGCGCATTCGAGCCCCAGATCTCCCGGCGCACCCAGGCGAGCGCCAGCGACCCGACCGCGGCGAAGGCGGTTATCGCAATCAGGGCACCGAGCAGCCCTCGATGGATGCCCCACGAGCCAAGGGCGATCAGGTACAGGCCCACGAGCGCGGTGATGGTGCCGGTGACGCCCACGACGATCACGCTCTGGGTGGCCAGCACGATGCCGATCACGGCCAGCACGACGCCGAGCAGCAAGGTCTTCCAGCCGCTTCCGCCGGTGGCCTTCGTCGCCAGGTACCCGGTGCGGGTGATGGATCGAGCGCCGGCCAGCGTCGATCGAAACGTCGCGGGAGTCTCCGGAGTCGCGCTCAGTGCGGCCGTGGTCACCGCGGCGGCTTTGGTCGCAGTTCGGGCGAACGCCGGGCTGTGCAGCTCGCCGCCCAGGGTTTCCCAGCGGACCGGGCACTCCGGCAATTCTCTGGCGATCATGTCGGCCGGGACGGTCTTGTCGCGACCCAGGTTGAGAACCTTGGTGGCCCAGAGGTTCGGTGGCTCGGACTGCCGCCGGCCGTGCCGACGGTTTCCCGCCGCCCGGTACCAGATTTCACGGGCCCGAGCGGTCAGGGCGGAAACCCGCCCCGGTTTGACCGATGCGTGAATCTGCGGGTCGGTCAGCGGCTGGAGCCGTCCTGCGTCAGCAAGGATGCACTCGGCGATCACCGGCAGCTCGTTCGCGGCGATGACCCGCTGCCAGGCCTGGGCCAGGAACATGGCGGAGTTGGGCAGGCTGTCGGGCGGCTGCGCCGTGGGATCGTCGAGGAACGCGAGATCGACGTCCAGGCAGTCATCCGGTAGGCCCGCCGGCAGGCCGAGTTCGGTGCGCAGCCGGTCCGCGAACTGCCTGGCTCGACCGCCGTGTGCCGCGGTGTCCGGGGAGTTCTCCACGACGGCCAAGATCCGGCGCGGGTCCAGCAGGATGTGAACGAGCCAGCCGGAGCCGTCCAGGCGTCCCCACATCCAGTCGTACGCCCGCCACGAGCTCTTGTAGAACGCGGCGAAGTGGTGCAGCTCGACCCCGCGGAGCTTGTCCACGCAGTCCAACTGCTGGCTGGCCGGGACGGATTCTTCGATCGGCGCCAGGAGTGTTCGGGTGTTCGCACTGACCTGGATGAACTCGACCGGCTGATCCACGTTCGGCTCGGCCGGCTGCAGGGCGCGCTCGGCAATCACGAGGCTCAGCAGCTGATCGCACACCTGATTCGGGTCACCGGGGCCGCCGAAATAATCCAGGTAGGCCTGAAGGGTGTCTCGCACGTCGAGGCGGGACGGCCGCGCGGTAGCTCCGCTCGTGTTCCGCAGCGTCGAGCCGAGATCGGCCACGACACTTGCCACGTTCTGCCAGCCAGCTGCCAATGTCGCCGACGGCATCACGCCGATCAGCAACTCACTTCGCCGCGCATCCGCGAGATCATGCGCAAGTTGCAGCAAGGTCGTTTCCGGACTGCCTTGCGCCGACTGAACCGAGCTGTCGACGAGTGTTCGGATTCGGTCCCGTTCGGCGTTCCACGTCTCGGGCGGATCGAATGCCGCTTCCAGCCGGGCCCGAATCGCGGCGATCGCCCGCCGCTGATCCGCATCCACTGCCTGCTGATTGGCCAGCTTGACCAGCCGCACGGCCGCGGAGCGGGCGGCGTGGAAAGCGGGCAAGCCGAACCGGGCGGCGAGGATGGGAATCTCCGACTCCGCGATCTGGTCCCAAGCCGTCGCTCTCGACGCCCGGCGCCCCGTCATCCTGGGCCAGCCCGTCGCGCCAGCCGCAGCCGAGTACGGCCACCATCTCGTCCGCCATCCGGTTCTCGGTGGACCGCTTGCCCGGCGCGAACTCGGCCGCCCATCTCGAGGGCAGGTTCATCGTCGACAGCCGGCGCATGAGCTCGTCCATGAGCGGCTCGGCCAGCCCCCGACCTTGCTGTCGTTCGAAGTCGCGAAGCATCCGAGGACTGACCAGCCGATGATCGGGCAGCCGCACCCCGAATTCCGCCAATGTGCGACGCAGGTCGTGGTCACTCCTGATCTGGTCGTTGTGCTTGCGGATCGCCTCCAGGTCGCTCGCGATCGACTGCGAGAGCTGAGCGTTCATGTCCGCCTTCAACGCCCCGATCATCGTCGGCGCGTTCGCCCACTTGTCCTTATCGGGCACGTCCCGCGGATTCGCTGTGCCACCGCCGTCCGGCACCACGTAGGTCAGCACCCGCCGCACCTCGCGTCCCTCCGGACTGGCGGGTCGCGCGAATACCGCGCCCAGCAGCGGGGCCAGCGGCCGGTTAGCCAAGATCCCCCCGTCCGCTGCCCAGTGGCTTCGGGTGGTATTTGCAAACGGCGACATGTCGGGCCGGCTCGGCACGCCCGATTCGGCTGGGACGTGCTCGTCGAAGGGCACGAACGACGGTTCGAACGCAGCGGGGAACGACGCGCTGCTCCGCGCCGCCAACGCCAGGGCCGTCAGCGAGTCAGCGTCAGCACTGGCCGGGCTCAACGCCTCCTGGGTGAACGTGAACAAGCCATGATGATCGACGTCCGCGACAAGTGTTCCGTAATCGTCGGTGAATCGGCTCGTCTCGCCGCCCAGCAACGTGGTGGTGATGTACACCGTCGTGTCGACTCCCTGCGGAGGTCGCGGTGCGGAGTCGCGCTCTCGGTAGAACTTTTCGATACCTCGAGCCAGTTGCAGGTAGAGGACCTTGTCGCCCTGCATCAGCGCGGACGGGTTCTTCTCCCCCGGATCGCGCAACAGGACGTCCAACGAGCCCGCGGTGAGCCATAGGTCCCGCAGCTCGGCCAAATCCACGCCAGCGGCGCTGGACAGTCCGAGCATGGCCGCGTTGATCCCGCCCGCACTGGTTCCCGACAACACGTCGACGGTCACGGTGACGTCAAGAACGTTCAGCAGCCCTAGGTAGAGGTCGCGGGACCTCAGATCCCAGGTCGCGTTCGCCGGAGCCGCTTTTCCTCCGTCCGGGCCCGGCGCCGCGCCGGGCGCCGCAGCATCGCGGGGACGTAGGTTGCTGGCCTGCTGCAGCAGGTTGATCTCGCGGGCCACTCCGCCCATCCAGACCGCGAGACTGACTCCGCCGGTCATCGCAACCGCGACCCGCACGTCCTGCGAGAGGTCGTTCACGCTGCCTGCCATCGCCATCCTCCACCCGTCGCGAATGCCGGCCGCAGTCGCGGCGCGATTCGGCAATTGAGGTCAGAGGCTACGTCCGACGGAGGGATTCTCCGTGGACCCGGCGCCGAGCTTCATGCTGAGTTTCACCGCTCGGACCGACGACATGGCGGCCGCATACAACGCGGTTCCGGCTGACAGCAGCAAGAAGCCCAGAATGTCCAGTCCGGGGCTGCCCAACAGAATGAGCCCGATACGGTCGAGTAGGAATCCCGGCGCCATCGCGACAGCACTCAGTGCCCCGCCGGTGGCCCAGCTGCCGACCGCTTGCCGGGGCGGGAGCCGTTGCCGTTTCGCCCCGATAATTCGAGCGGGGATGGCGACGAAGCTGATCAGCATGGCGCTCAACGCGGCACCGAGCGCGGCGACGTAGAGCCAGGTCGAGCCGATTCGAGGAACCACCGTGGCAGCGAGCGCCAGGAGCAGGCCGAGAGCCAGGCCGGCCACGGCGATGACCTTCAGGTACGCGTTCGTTTGCCGTGCGGCCGGGGCGATTGTCGGCTTCCCGCCGTCGATGGCGAAGCCGAAGACCGTGTTGCACCAGAACGCCGCGATGCTCACCGCCACCGCCAGGACGGCGAGCACGATCATGCCGCCGATCGTGATGTGTCGAAAGGGCGCGCCGCGCAAGGTGTGCTCTTTGAGATCCCACAGGACCAACCACACCCAGGCGGCCGGCACCACTTGGATCAGCGAGAGTCGCCAGTTCAGGATGAGCAGCTTGATCCCGCGGATCACCAAGACGATCGCGCCGGCCGCCCAGGCGACCGGCGCGAGGTACCGTCTCGACTGACCGAAGCCTCGCGCCGCCGATTCGATCTCGGTCGCATCGGCATCGGCCACGGTGCGCGCGACTCGTATGGTCCGCGCGAGCTGCGCTCGCACTTTGCCGCCACTGCCTCGGACTTCGGACGACCGTGGCTGGTTCGAGGCGACCGGCTGCTCGCCGTCCTGCGAAGAGCGGCGCGCCTCCACCACAGTCGCGATCGTAGGCATCTGTTCGCATCGATGGCGGATGCGCAAGGAACGCTGTGATCTCGCTATGCCGTGGCGGAGCGCTCCTCGTGGCGCGAGCTCACCTGGGTGGCCAGGAAGTCCTCCCAGGTCCGGCGGCCGACCGCCCGGTCCGGAGCGAGGTGCGCCCCCGACCGGACGGCGCGAGCGGCCTGGCCCGGGAGGTGGACCGGGACGATCAGCCGATGCTTGCCCACCGCCTGCAGATAACTGCGGATCAGCTCTTTCATCTCATACACCCGCGGACCGGCCAGATCAGGCACCAGACCGGCGGGCGGCCCGAACGCGAGCTCGACCAACCGAGTGGCCACTTCCCCCGCGTCGACTGGTTGGAAGCACGTTCGGGTCGGGGCCGGTATCACTGGCAGCTTCGCCAGCTGCCGCGCGGTCATCGCGATCAGGTCATAGAACTGGGTGGCTCGTAGCGTCGTCCAGGGCAGACCGGACTCGGCCACGACCCGCTCAGCGGCGAACTTGGAGCCGAAGTAACCGAACATCGCCCGGTCGACGCTGCTCGTGACCGGGATCCGGTCAGCCCCGACCACCGAGATGTAAACCAGGTGCGGAGAGCCGGCCCGCGACGCGGCCGCGACGAGATGTCGAGTCTTGTCCTCGTCGCCCTTGCTGCTGCCGGCGCAATGCACGATGGTTTCGCACCCGACCGCCACGCTATCGATCCCATCGCCCGTCGCGAGGTCGCCGGTCACGTACTCGATGCCCTCGCCGGCTTCCCGGCTGCGGCGGCTGAGCACTCGAACATCTCGCCCGGCCTCGCGCAACCGGGAGACGACGTGCTGCCCTAACGTGCCGGTGCCACCGGTCACCAAAATGGGTGATGCCACGGTTTCCTCCGGTTCCCGGATGCCCGCTTGTCACATCCGTCGTCTGTGATGGGTCATTTCGGTCCTTACCAAGGAGTAGACCAGCGGCCGGTACCGAATTTTGGGGACGGAGACTTCACGTGACGACGTCGGCGTACGCGGTGAAGGAGTCGACGTCGATGCGAACCAGTAGGTCGTCGATCTCGGCGGACTTCGTGCCGACCTCGAGCGCACGATCAGGTCCCACGTACCGTTGCGCGATTCGCGTTGTCCAGGTCAGGAGGTCGTCCGGTTGGGCGACGAGCTCGGCCCGTCCTCTGATGGTCACGAAGGCGAACGGGGGCGCTTGGTCGTCCACGCTGAGCGCGACTCGAGGGTCGCGCTGCAGGTTCTTCGCCTTGGCGGTCTGACTAGAGGTCGTGAAGACGACCTGCCGCTCGTCGACGGTGAACCAGACCGGCACGGCGTGCGGGCGGCCGTCCGGACCGACGGTTGCGATGGTCGCAGTCCGGGTGCCGTCGAGAAGAAACTGGCTCGCCTCGGTCCATTCCATCTGCCGCACAGAACCTCCTTCACCGAGCGAGGCATTCGAGCAACGGAGTGGTCACCAGCGATACTGCGCCGGTGACCAGTCGGCGTAGTCGTCGTCGAGGTAATACGGCACCGTGGCCCGTCCGGGCGGCGCGACTTCATCCAGGCGGGCCAGCTGCTCGTCTGTGAATTCGAAGGCAACGGCACCGAGCTGATCCTCGAGCTGCCGGGAGTTCCTTATGCCGACCACGACGCTGCTGACGCCCGGTCGCCGCAGGATCCAACTGATCGCGACCTGGGTTGGGGAGCACTGCTGCTGGGCCGCAATGTCGATCAGGACGTCGACGAGGGCCTGCGTGCCCGGCGTGAAGTGCCGTCGCTCCCATTCGCTGGCCGGCGTCCGGGGGAAGCGGGCGTCCTGCGGCCAGTTCTGGGCCGAGTACTTACCGGTCAACAGGCCGCCGGCCAGCGGAGACCAGACGGTGATGCCGATCCCGTACGTGCGAGCCATCGGTAGCAGCTCTCGCTCTACGCGACGATCGACGAGCGAGTACGGCGACTGCTCGACCACGACCCGCGCCAGGTGCAGCTCCTTCGACACCCACAGGGATTCGATGAGCTGCCAGGCGGCGAAGCTGCTGGTGCCGATATAGCGGATCTTGCCGTCTCGGACGAGATCATCAAGCGCCCGCAGGGTTTCGTCGATCGGCACCTGGCTCGTCGGCCGGTGTATGTAGTAGACGTCAAGGTGATCCGTCCGTAGCCGGCGCAACGATTCATGACATTCGTCGATAACGTGTCGGCGCGAACTACCGGCTGCGTTCGGATCGTCATCGTTCATCCGAGCATGGAACTTGCTCGATAGCACGAGGCGATCCCGCCGGCCATTGCGACTCAGCAGCTGTCCGAGCAGTTCCTCGCTCGCGCCGCGGCCGTACACGTTGGCTGTGTCGATGGCGTTGATGCCGTGCTCCAGCGCTTGATCCAACAGCCGAGCTGCGTCGGCCACCTCGGAAGTCTCGTGCAACAACATGGTTCCCAGGGTCAGTGCGCTGACCTGCACTCCGGTCCGGCCGAGGCTTCGATATTCCACGGTCATCCAATCGGGCGCGCGGCCGCGGCCGCTGGGTGATCGGCGATCTCACCTGTCGTGATGGTGCCAGATCAGGCCTACCAACGATGCCTGACGTCCCCCAGGTGGGACAGGCCTGGCCTGCCCGGCGACGATAGCGTGGAGATCGCCAGCGGACCGTAGCCACCAATGGCCGGGGCAGCCGGCCGCACGAGATGCTGGGCAGCATGCCTGACCCAACGTCCTCATCTCGTCTGTCAGTCAACGGCATCGAGATCGCCTACGAGACGATCGGTGACCGAGACGCCGAACCAGTCGTGCTGATCATGGGATTGGGCACCCAGCTCGTCGGTTGGCCGGACGAGTTCTGCGCGCAGCTGCAGACGCGCGGTTTCTTCGTGGTCCGGTTCGACAACCGCGACATCGGCCTCTCGACTCACCTCGACTGGCTGCCGGTGCCGAACGTGCTCGCCGTAGCCGTTGGTCGCCGGCGCCCGGCCTACCCGCTCGACGACCTGGCGACGGACACGGCTGGGCTGATCGACGCCCTCGGGCTGGGCCGGGTTCACCTCGTCGGCGCGTCGATGGGCAGCTTTGTCGCTCAGCTCGTCGCGATCCGCCGACCGGATCTCGTGCGCAGCCTGACGCTGATGATGACCTCGACCGGTTACCGATGGATCGGGCGGCCGACCGCGAGCGTGTTGTCGGCAACGCTCCGGCGCAAGGCGGCCATCAGCCGGGAGGAGGCGATTGCGGCCAGCGTGCGCATCTTCCGAATGATCGGATCGCCAGGTTATCCGTTCGACGAGGGGATGATTCGCGAGCTGGCCGGTCGCAGCTACGACCGGGGCTACGACCAGGCCGGCCAGCGTCGTCAGCTGGGCGCCGTCGCGGCCCAGACCGACCGCACCCGGCGCCTAGCTCAGCTGACCGTGCCCACGGTCGTCATGCACGGTCTGGCCGACCCGTTGGTCAACGTGTCCGGCGGTCTGGCCGTGGCCCGTGCGGTGCCGCGGGCACGATTCGTCGGATTCTCCGGGATGGGTCACGACTTGCCCCGCCTGCTCTGGCCGGCCATCGTCGCCGAGATCGACGCCGTCGCCGCCCGCTCTCGCTGACCTTTGGCGCGGCGATGTCGCCGTCGGACAAAAGTCATGGCTCAGCGGGCCACTTCCGTATCGGGTCGCCCGCGCGCACCGTTCCTGAGCTGACGATTCGCGCGTTGAGGCCGCGCAGCCGCAGTTCTCGACCGACGCGGGAGTTGACGAATCGCCACGCGTCCTGGCCGAACCGCGCGGCGAACTTGGCGCAGCCAAGGTGGGGCCGGTCACTGACCTCGATGATTGCCGACCCGACCTCGAGTCGGCTGCCGGGCGGCAGGTTGGCCGGGCTCAAGTCCAGATCCACGTAAAGCTGGTCGCCGGCCAGCTTTCGCCGATCGGGCTCATTGGCCACCAAAAGGGCGGCCCGATCGTTCATCAGGGTCAGTTGCTTGTCTGGATCAGGTGATGCGTTGTCCCGGCGGCGCACCGGCCAGGTGTCGCCGACCAGGCCCGCGCCGGCCTCGAGGGTTGCCTCGTCGAGAACTTTGCGTTCACCGACGGCTGGGCGGCAGACGATCAACGCGACCGTGCCGTGATCCGACGGCGAACCGCGCACATGGCCCAGGCCGGCTTCCAGCTCGGGCCTGCTCAGCTGCTGCACGCTGCCACGATCCCATTGTCGGTGAGCGGCCGACAAACGAATAGTCGACCGGTGTCGCGCCGTCGGCGACACTCAGCCACAGAACCGCCGCCACCCGGCCACATTCGCTGAGACAACTAGGCTCGCCCCCGTGGGGGAATTGCACCTGCAGGTCACCTCGGTGACGATCACGGCGCCGGAGCCACTCGCGCTGGCCGGCTTCTACGCGCGCTTGCTCGATCGTCCCGTCACGTCGGAATAGGGACCGCGGACCGGCGAACCGTCGACTGCCGGCTGGGCCCAGCTGCGGTCACCGCAGGGCAGCGGCGAGCCGACCCTCAACTTCGAGTACGAGACACAGTGGACGTCGCCCGTCTGGCCGAGCGAGCCTGGAACTCAACACGCCACGCAGCACCTTGACATCAGGGTCAACGATCTCGATGCCGCCGTGGAGCATGCCATCAGCGCCGGCGCGTCGTTGGCGATGGTTCAGCCCCAGGAACGGGTGCGGGTCTGCTTCGACCCGGCCGGGCATCCGTTCTGCCTTTTCCAGTGAGGGGCGCCGGGACGGCGATCTGGTCGGTGGTCTCGTACTTAGGCCAGTAGGTCACGCCGATACGCGGCGCCGCATTCGCAACCGAGAACGGTGACGCGAGTGGCGGAGGTCACCCATGAGGTGGGCTTGTCACTGCCGTGACTGCGGCTCACTTCGACCGTTCGAACTGTGGTGACGAGTGGAACTCGCGATTCCCATTCCAGCGGGATGGTGTAACTGTGCTGGTGAAACACTGGCTGGGTCATGATTCGGAGGGTACGCCTTCACCTGAGCTTTCCCCCGGGATTCGTCGCCAGCCGAAGCCTATTGGTCGCATAGCGTTTGCGATATCGATTGTTGACGCACGCATCGCCGTCGCGATGTGCAGAGAGTTCGTGGCCTGCGCCGCACTATCCTCTTGCGCCTGCGGGGAAAGGAGGTAGGTCGGTCATCGCTGATTGTCTCCGCTATTTCGCATCAGGCGGAAGCTCCTCGAAGAATTCGACACGTGATCTCGCGGCTTCTCTGTCCGTCGGTATTCGTGGACTCACCAATACCTCGATTGGTTCGGAATTGAAGCACGACGGCGACCGGTCGAACTGATCCGCCGGCCTCCCGTCGTGATCTTGGACTTATAGTCGCTGTGGAGCTGTAAGTCCAAGATCACGCCGCCGTGCCGCCCATAAAGCTACAGTTCGCAGCAGCCCCGCCTAGGTCGAGGAGCCGAGACGATGCCGAGCTTGCCGGTGATCAAGGTCTTGGTGACCCATCAGGAGGCCGCGCGCGCCAAGTACGGCCGAGCCGGCTGGACGAAGATTCGACACGCGGTGGCCGCGCTGATCAAAGCCGACCAGGCGCGCGGGATCACGACCCGGTTGTATGCGCTGGACTCGGCTGCGGACGCGAAGAAGGTGCAGGCGCAGCCGGTGAGCGCGCCGACGGACGTAACCGCGATCAAGGCCGCGATCGACCAGATCTCCGCGGTGTGGCAGCCCGCCTACCTCGTGCTGCTCGGTGGTCCGGATCTCGTCGGGACGGTCAGCCTCACCAATCCGTTGTGGACCGGCAACCCGGCCGATGACCCGGATCAATTCATCGCGAGCGATCTTCCCTACGCCTGCGAAGGACCGCTGACGCTGTCGCCGGCCGACTACCGCGGTCCGACTCGGGTTGTCGGTCGGCTACCCGACCTGGTCGGCGACGCGGATCCTGGCGTGCTCATCAGCCACCTTTCCGCCGCCGCACAAGGGAAATCGTTCTTGCGCGGGTCGCCTGAGCCGGCGTTCGCGGTCAGCGCGAAGGTGTGGCAGCGCTCGACCCAGCTGTCGGTCGCTGGCCTGCCAGACGTTATCTGCGACGTGCGCACGGCGCCCCCCGACGGGCCGGCGTGGACCGCAGCGGAGATGGCGCCGGCAATCCACTTCGTCAACTGCCACGGCGCCGAGTTCGACCCGAACTGGTACGGCCAGCTCAG
The DNA here is from genome assembly GCA_963779485.1 of uncultured Actinomycetota bacterium. GTDB lineage: Bacteria > Actinomycetota > Actinomycetes > Mycobacteriales > Jatrophihabitantaceae > CAVVJA01. The sequence goes on from CAVZYJ010000023.1 coordinate 251,705, forward strand.
CCCCAACAACTGGAACCTGCCCATCGCCATCGCCGCGAGCGGGCTGCCCGGCCTGGTGGCCCGCGGTGCGGTCGTCGCCTCCGAGTGCTGCTACGGGACCTCGCATTGGCCGCCCGCCGCCGCGCACGGTCAGTCGAGTGTGGCGATGAGCTATCTGCGCGAGGGCGCGGCCGGCGTGTTTGGCGCGTCGACGGTCGCGTACGGGCCGGCCGCGTCGAACGCCTACGCGGACGTCATCTGCCGACTGTTCGTCAGCGAGGTCCTAGGCGGCGCGTCTCTGGGCCGAGCCGTCCTGGTGGCTCGGCAACAGTTCGTCCAGGCGCAGGCGTTCCTCGATCCCACGGACCTCAAGACGCTGGCTCAGTTCACCCTGTTCGGCGACCCGGCCGCGGTGCCATTCGTGACGTCATCGCCGACTCCCGCTCTCCCCCGAGGTCGACGGCTGGCCGCGCCGAAGTCTGTGCCGACGCCGGCCACCTCTCCGGCCGTTCTCATGCGGCGAGGCCAGCTCGCGAGCGTTGGTGCCGCCTTGTTCCGATCGACGTTCGCCTGCGCCGACGTCCCGCGGCGCCGGGCCGGGCTCACGGCCAAGGCGCTCGCCACGCTGCTGGGACGCGCGCTGCCAGGCCGGATGACGATCCGCACGTTCGACGCCGGAACGCCGGCCGAGCCGCCGGCCGCCGCCCAGGCGGTCGCGCACAACGCTGACGTCACGCCGCGCGCGCACGTGGCCTACCTACCACGGGCCGGAACTCGGCCTCCGTCGTTGGTCGTCGTGCGCGAGGCCGGCGCTGAACCAGAAGTCCGTGTCGTCGAACGGAAGTTATAATGCAGCACGTGCGCGGCGTGGTATCCGTGCAGCGTGTGGCCCTCGGTTCCAAGAGCGAGCAGCCGGCCGTAGTGCTGCGGACCGATGAACGGAGCTGGGTGCTGCGCCGGGTCGACGGGCCGCCCTTCGGCGTCGATGACGAGCTCGCCGCCTGGGCCGGCAAGACCGTGGACGTCATTGGCTACGCGGGCAGCGGCGTGTTTCTGGTCACCCAGCGTCCTACCGAAGTGTCCGGCTGAATCATCGGACCGACTTGGCCGCCACCTGCGGCGAGGCGACCAGGAGCTGATCGACGGTTGCGCCTGGTTTGCCCCTTTGGGGAAGGAATCTCAGCCGGGCAGGTCTTCGGGTCGCTTGGCGGCGAGGTGCCCGGTGAGAAGCCCGGTGGATTGGCCCACCTCGATCAAGTAACCGTCTGGGTCTCGCAGGTAGCAGCGGATCTCTGCTCCGCGGTCGATCGGCGGCGTGAGGAAAATGGCACCTCGATCGCTCCACTGCCGATAACACGTGTCGATGTCTGCGACGCGGAGATTCATGAAGGTGGAGGTGGTGTCACCCGGCTCGTAATTGACGACCGTAATGTCGGGCTTGTCAGGGGTGGGCGGACCGCCGGGATTCATGATGATCCAGGAGTTGGCGAGTTTGACGATGCAGGGGTTCTCCTCCAGTACGACTGTTCCGCCGAGTACTTCCGTGTAGAACGCGCGGGAGCGGGCAACCTTCCGAACTGTGATGAACAGCGTCACGAGGAAGCCCTCGGTTGGCGTCGGCAGGTTGGCGTAATCGATGCCAACGTCGTTCTCGGACATATATGTCCTTTCGATCTCGGAATCAGCGGGAGCAGGTCGCCGGCCCGGCGCTCAGGCGGGATCGTTGCAGTTCCGGTCGTCGTACCGGAGCCAAGTTCGACTGTCGCATACCTCGGGCTGGGCACGATAGGCCGCGCCCGTGCCCAATCGAAGGTAGTACTCCCCGGCCGGCCCCAGTGCGAGTCGGGTCCTACCTGTCCCAGAAGCACATCCGGATCCTGTTGGGCCAGCCGGACCGCCAATCATCAACGGCGCACCGCAGGAAGCCCGTGAGCAATGGTGAGCAGTGAGGCAGCGAGCCGAAATGTCATGCGACAAAACGCACCACCCAGCGGTATTACCTCCGATCAGGCCTTTCTTGCCGGATCTTTCTCGCCGCGGTCGCGAAGGTGGGCGCGGCGCGGCATCGTAATGACGTGCGTGCTCACTGATTAACTGCACGGGTGAGCGATCCCGCCTCCCAGATCTCACCCCCGGCTGTTGCGGTGCGTCCGGCCTGGCGGGGGCTGTTGGTGATGGTGGTTATTGGCTTGCCGGTGGGGATAGTTACCGGCCTTTTCGCGGGATGGGGTTATGCGCCAGTCGCCGGTTGGAGCGCGGCCGCGCTGGCGTTTTGCTTGCTGGCATGGGCGAATACGAGGCACCGCGACGCGGTTGAAACCGCGACTATGGCCGCCCGCGATGACCCCTCGCCAACTGCTACCGAACTGCTCCTTCTGCTGGCGAATCTGGCTAGTCTGGCCGCCGTTGCCTACGTTTTGGTGCGAGCCCACTCGGCATATGGCGCGAGACAAGCATTTCTGGCGGCAATGGCCATCGCCAGTGTGGCGGTTTCCTGGGCGCTCGTGCACGTCCTGTACATGTTGCGATATGCGGTGTTGTATTACTCCGGCTCCGTCGGAGGCATCGAGTTCAATCAACAGGAATTGCCCAGGTTCTCCGACTTCGCCTACACAGCTTTCACGATCGGCATGACGTATCAAGTCTCTGACACGACCTTGCAGAACAGTCAGATTCGGTCGGCCGCGCTCAAGCACGCTTTACAATCTTTTGTCTTCGGCTCGATGATCCTGGCGACCACGGTCAACCTCGTCGCTGGGCTGGCGCATTAGCTTCCTGTAGTTGCGGCGGAAGACTGCAACAAAGCGTCACGAAGACTGAAGTGTCGGTTCGTCTGGGGCGGAGAGGCTGAGCACCGCGCCGGCAACCGCGGGTGATGCGCTGATCCTCGCTTCCAGCGCGCGCAGCCGGACAGCCAGATGCGACTCGGTGTCGTCGCCGGTCAGATCAACATCGCCGATGACCAGGACCATCCGCGGGCCGACGATCTCGAGCCGCAGATATGTCACTCGGGCGACCTCGGGCGAGTCCATCAAGGCACGGATGGTGGCCGCACGCACTCGTGGGTCGGCCTCCTCGCCGACGAGGAACCGCCGGTTGCGGTTGATCAACATAATGGCAACCAGGGCCAGCAGTATCCCGACCAGGATGGATCCGACCGCGTCGGGAACTGAGGAACCGGTCAATTCGTGGGCAGCTAGGCCGGCCGTGGCGATGAGCAGTCCGGCCAGGGCGGCACTGTCCTCGGCAAACACTGCCCGCAGCGTCGGATCGGACGTGGCAAGCACGTGCTCGATGAGATCGCGCTGCAGCGATGTCGCTTCCCTTCTTGCCTGCCGCACCGACTGCCGGAAGGAAATCGCCTCCAGGACAAAGGAAATCGCCAGCACGACATACCCGACGATGAAGTCGGTGGCCGGCTCAGGATGACGGAGCTCCTGAATGCCGTGCGTGACGGATACCGCGGCGCCGGCGACGAACAGGCCGAGAGCAGCGAACAGAGACCAGACGTAGGCCTCCCGGCCATGACCGTATGGATGAGTGGCGTCGGGTGGGCGGCGGGCTCGCCGGTCTGCCGCCAACAGGAAGATCTCGTTGCCGGCATCTGCCCATGAGTGGGCGGCCTCGGCGACTAGTGACGCGGAGCCGGTCACCAGGGCCGCCGCCGACTTCGCCACCGCGATGAGCACATTGACGCTGAACGCGACCAGAACCGTGACCAGACTCTCGGCCCCGTCCACCTCGCGCGGTCCTAGCACGAATCGGCTGAGATCATCCGACTCGTGGGGTACTCCCGGGCGCCTGGCGGGCCGAGGCGCCTGGCCGCCGTCATCCCTGTCTGCCATCAACCGATCCTGGCATTGCTCACCGCGGCTGGGACACTCTCGGCGTGGTGCGGATCTCGCGCGCGGTTGATATCGATGCATCGACAGCGGCCGACATCTACCTGCGGTCGCGGCTCGCCGCCTGGCCGGAGATGCCGCACGGGATCCACTCCGACGAGGAGGTCTGCGCCTTCGTCGCGGACATCATGATCGCGCAGCGGGAGACCTGGCTGGCGTGGGACGAGGGACGGGCCGTCGGCTTGCTCGTCCTCGACGGAGCCGAGCTGGATTGGTTGTTCGTCGATCCGGACGCGCAGTCGCGTGGCGTCGGTTCGGCGCTGATCGAACACGCGAAGACGCGCCGCCCGGGCGGCCTGGTGTTGTGGGTGTTCGAGTCGAACCGGCGCGCCCAGGTGTTCTACGAACGGCACGGGTTCGTCGCCGTGGAGCGCACGGATGGCACGGGCAACGAGGAACAGGAGCCAGACATCCGATACGCCTGGGCGGGGTTAGCCAGCGAGGCGGCCGAGACGGACGGCGGGCTGGCCGAGTAGCCGTTTCGCTTCGCGAATGCCGCTCGACATGGCGCCGTCGGCATAGCCGGTCCGGGCGCTGTAGGTGTGCTCCCCGGCGAAGAGCAGCCGGCCGTGGACCGGCTCACCCAGCCGGTCCATCTCGTCGGGGCTGGCTCCGGGCGGGACGTGGGTGTAGGCGCCGCGGCTGTACGGGTCGGTCCACCAGAAGGTCACCGCGCTGCCAGTGGGCTGGGGCAGGCCGCCGACGGCGCCTTCGAGCATGCTGAGCACCCACGTGACCGCGTCGTCGCCACTGCCGGTCACCCGGCTGGCCGCGCCGTGAAAGAGGTGACATACGAGCACCGGCGCGACTCCGAACTCGGCCAGGTCGAATACCCACAACGTCGACTCGTCCGGATCCCGGGGAAACAGCATGAGGTGCGAGACCCCGGCCGCGCGCCAGAACGGCTGATCGAACCGAAGGGCCACCTTCTCGTATCGGCCGAACCCGAGCCGGTCGATGGCCGCTCTCCGCTCCGGCGGCAGTACCGGCGAGAACCGGAGGCCATCGCCCTTCAGCACGCCCAGCGGCACTGTGATCACGACGTGCGAGGCGTCCTCGGTCACGCCGTCCACGCTTGTCACCCGGACACCGCCGCGGGACACCGTCACCTCGACGACGTCGACACCCAACCGCACGTCCAGGCCCTCGGCCATCGCTGCGACCACGCCTCGGTAGCCCGCCGTCGGTGCATCACCGAAGTAGTCGCCGCCGTACTCGATCTCGGTCCACAGCCAGCGCAGCGACTGCCGTTCCGGCCGGTCCGCCGCGTCCGCCTCGACCAACGCCCGCAATGCCTGCCGGGCCCGCCGGGCGTCAGCCGGTCCGAGCTCGATCCGGGCGAGGAATGCGTCGATCGCTTCCGCGGCGGAGGCATCCGGGCCGAGTTCGCGGCGAAGCCGGTCGAGCGCGTCGGGAAACCGGTCGAATTGCAGGGCGAGGCTGTCGGTGACCTCGGCCGCGGACAGGCGACGCGCCTCGCGGCAGTCGAAGCCGCCCACGGTGGACAACGGATTGCTCGCCCGGCATTCGATACCGACCCGCTCGGCGAACTCCCGTAGCGGGTTTCCGACCGGATGGTGGATCCAGGATGCGCCCAGGTCGACTGGCGCCCCGCCGAGATCGACGGTGTGCAGTCGTCCGCCGATCCGGGCACGGGCCTCGAGGACCACGCACTCGATGCCGCCGTGCACCAGCGCGTTCGCGACCGTCAGTCCGGCGATGCCGGCGCCGACCACGACGACGCGTTCGACCGGCTCGAGGATCCCGCGCGGCACGTCCGCTCGCCCGTCGTCGTACCGGCCACCAGCCAAGGCCTTATCCCATCCCGATCGAAAATCACACGCTACGCCTGCGCGAACTCGCGCCCACGAAAATAGCTGGTTCATTCCATGAAGCTGATCTCCGTGGTCGCAGTGGATCGCGATCGAGACGACTCGATTGGGCTTCCTACAGGTCGATGCGCGAACCCATGATGACGGTGCGCTCGCGGGGTAGATGGAAGTATTCGGCGGCGTCGGCGGTGATGTGTGAAGTCGCGAGGAACAGCTGCTTGCGCCAGCGACTCATTCCAGGAGTGTTGCCGCGAGATAGTTCGATCGTGGACAGGAAGTACGAGACATTCCCGCTGTCGTCGACACCCTCGACATCGGCTTCCCGGATGAGCGGCAGCAGTGCCGGGATGATCGGCTGGTCCATGTAGCCAAACCTTGCCGTGACGTGGCTGATGTTGTCGTCGGTGTAGCCGAGGTCATCGACGGCCAGCCGCTGTTCGGCCGGGACGTGTGGCACCGGCAGGGTTTCGATTGAGAGCACCACCACATGCTCGTGCAGTATCTGGTTGTGCTCGACGTTGGCGCGCATCGCGAGCGGGGTCGTGTCCTTGCCGCGGTTGAGAAACACCGCTGTGCCTCGTACGCGTAGTAGCGGGGGCTGCATGGCATGCAGCCGGTCGACGAACGCACGCAGCGAGCCTTCATCGCGCTGCCGTCGGCGAGTGACCAATGCTCGACCGCGTTGCCAGGTCGTGAAGATCGTGAACGCCACGATGCCGATAAGGAGCGGCAGCCACGCGCCGTGCACGAACTTCGTGAGGTTGGCGGCGAAGAAGAGCAGGTCGACGCTCAGCAGCGCGACCGCGCCCGGAACGATCATCCACAGTGGCTTGTGCCAGTGCTGCCGAGCTACGTAGAAGTAGAGGAGCGTCGTGATCGTGATCGTGCCGGTAACCGCCATGCCGAAGGCGTAGGCCAATGCTGCCGAGCTCTTGAAGGCGAACACGAGGGTGAGGACAGCAACGAGTAGCGCCCAGTTGACCCAGGGGACGTAGATCTGACCGATCGTTTCCTCCGACGTGTGCACTATGCGCAGCCGAGGCAGATACCCGAGCTGGGCGGCCTGCTGTGCCACCGAGAAGGCCCCTGTGATGACAGCCTGTGACGCGATCACGGTAGCGGCGGCCGCGAGGAAGACCATCGGTAGTTGTGCCCAGTGCGGCGGCAGGAGGAAGAACGGACTGCTGATCGCACCGCTCGGATTCTCGAGGACGAGGGCACCCTGGCCCATGTAGCTCAGCATGCATGCCGGAAAGACGATGAGCAGCCACACGCGGCTGATTGGCGCGCGGCCGAAGTGGCCCATGTCCGCGTACAGCGCCTCCGCGCCAGTCACGGCGAGCACGACAGCGGCCAACGAGAAGAACGCCGTCGAAAAGTGATGGACCATGAAGCCCACCGCATAGCTGGGCAGCAGCGCCTTGATGATGGCCGGGTGATCAACTATTCCGCGCGCACCGCAAGCGCCGATCGCGATGAACCAGGCGGCCATCACCGGCCCGAACAACCGGCCTACTGATGCCGTTCCCAGGCGCTGAAGCAAGAACAGGCCGACCAGGATCACCGCGGTAATCGGCACAACTAGATCAGACAGTGATGGCGCGGCGACCTTCACGCCTTCGATCGCCGAGAGAACCGATATCGCCGGGGTGATCATGCTGTCGCCGAAGAACAGCGAAGCACCGAACACACCCAGCGCGGCAAGGATGAGTGTCGTACGCCGACGACTGGCTGGCCGCCCACGCCTGATCAACGTGATGAGAGCCATGATGCCGCCTTCGCCGTCGTTGTCGGCGCGCATGACCAGCAGCACATACGTGATCGTGACAATGATGGTCACGGACCAGAAGATGAGCGAAATAACCCCGAAAACATTGTTCTTTGCCGCCTCGATCGGATGGGGATCGCTCGGATTGAAGACGGTCTGCACCGTATAGAGCGGGCTGGTGCCCAGGTCGCCGAACACGACACCTAACGCCCCCAGCGCTACAGCGGCGCGAGCGGTCGTGTGTCGATCGAGACGATCGCCGTTCGATGGTGGCGCCGCCGACGCTTGGACGCTCACCCGGCCGTCCTTACCCCGAGCTCAATAGCCCGCCGGCCGAACCTGACCCGTTTCCGGCCCACCATTCGCTCAGCCGCCGGGCCGGCCGTCCGGGGACGGACCGTACCGTGAGTTCGGCTAAGGAAGGGCACGCCCATACCCTCAGTGTGGACCACCACGCCGGCCGAGTAAGCCGCGGCAACGCAAGGCCGTGGCGAGTTCGCTCAGCGGCATTGACCATGTCTCTGTACCGGGCGAAGTAGTCGTTCCCGGCGTGCTGTGCGCGGTGCACGATTAGCACGGAGGCGGTTCGACAGGTACGCGCCGGTGCAGATGGTGAGGGTGGGATGACGCTGGTCGACAACGCCGTGTATGTCGGAGGTCGCCGGACGGCCAATCCGACCAGCCTGGATGAAACGTACGAGCTGCTGCGCGAGCGGAAGGGAATGGCGTGGATCGGGCTGTACCGGCCCGATGTCGACGAGCTCCGGTCGGTGGCGCAGGAGTTCGAGTTGCATCGCTTGGCCGTTGACGACGCGATCGCCGCGCATCAACGTCCGAAACTGGAACGGTACGGAAATACCTTGTTCGCAGTGCTGCGCCCGGCCCGGTACCTCGATGATGTGGAGAAGGTGGAGTTCGGCGAGCTGCATGTGTTCGTTGGTCCGGAGTTCGTGGTCACCGTCCGTTATGCCGAATCGCCGGACCTGGCCCAGGTGCGTAGCAGGTTGGAGCAGACGCCGGAATTGCTGTGCCTCGGTCCGGAAGCGGTCTTCTACGCGATCCTGGATCAGGTCGTCGATGAGTACGGCCCGGTCGTGGCCGGACTGGAGAACGACATCGACGAGATCGAGGATCAGCTCTTCGACGGTGACCCGGCAGTGTCGCGCCGGATCTACGATCTGTCGCGTGAGGTGATCGAGTTTCAGCGAGCCACCCACCCACTGGTCGACATGCTGCAGGCCCTGCAACAGGGTTTCGACAAATACCACGTCGAGGTGGAGTTACAACGCGACTTGCGCGACGTACTCGATCACACGCTTCGGGTGGTCGAGCGTGCCGACTCGTTCCGGGTCCTGCTGCAGAACGCGCTCACCGTCCAGACGACGCTGCTCGGGCAACGGCAGAACGAGGAGATGCGCCATCTCACCGAAGCCAGCCTCACCCAGAACGAGGAGGTCAAGAAGATCTCCGCTTGGGCCGCGATTCTGTTCGCACCCACACTGGTCGGCACCATCTACGGCATGAACTTCGATCACATGCCCGAGCTGCACTGGCTGCTCGGCTACCCACTTGCTCTACTGCTCATGCTCGTCACCTCGGTGACCTTGTACCTGGTGTTCAAACGACGCCGCTGGCTGTGACTGTCAGCGGGTGTTCGTGGTGCTGAACCGCGGACGCCGCGGTGGGTGTTCCTGAGCTACCAGCGGTCCCAGTGCACGACCTCGTCGAACGGCTGCCGGTTGGGCTTGACGAGTGGCCGCAGCGGCCGGTCGGCTGGATAGCCGAGGCCTATCAGGTAGACGCACCAGTAGCCACTCGGGAAGCCCAGCACACGTTCCGCCTGGCCTGGTCCGCGACGGCGGAATGGCCGGAGCCGATGCCGAGGTCCGTCGCGATCAGCATCATGGTCGCCGTCGCCTGGCCGAAGTCGTAATACACGAAGTCGCGATGGCGCTGATCCTCGGGCTCGGCCGCCACCATGGCCACATCTTCGCCCCCGCCCGGACCGCCACCCACCCATGCGCGGGAAGCGACACTGGAGGCTGGGCGGCGGCGCCAGGCCCGCCCGGCTGGGCTGGTTCCACGACCCGTTGACTTCCGTTCTGCGAAAGATAGTATCCGCATGACAGAAGAATCGGCGGGGAGGGTTCGGATGACGCTCAACACCGATGTCGACCTCGACCGGCTCAGCGACGACCTCGACCGGCGACTGGCCCGGGCCGACGCGGCGCTCGCTGCGCAGTTCCCCGGCGATCGGGCCGGGCGCCAGCCGGTGCACACGGTGTACGTCCCGGCGGATCGGTATCGCGGCGCGCTGTGCCGAGACTGGGGCGACCGCGCGATAGCCACGCTGGACGAGCACGCGTCGACGTTCGCCGCCCTGGTCACTGCGCAGGGCGCGGATGGTGTCGATCTCGACGCCCGGGTCCGTCGCAAGCTCGCCGAGGAGCCCATCGAGGACCTCCGGATCGACTTCGAGGACGGATACGGCGTCCGCAGTGACGAGGTCGAGGACGGACACGCCGCGGACGTCACGCGCGAGCTGGCCGCGAGTATCAACGAGGGCAACGCACCACCGTTCTTCGGCATCCGCATGAAGAGCCTGGAGGCCCCCACTCGACGACGCGGGCTGCGCACCCTGGTTGCCGTCGTGCGCGAGCTGGTCGCAGCCCAGGTGCCGTTGGACCACTTCGTGACAACGCTGCCCAAAGCCACCAGCGTCGACCAGATCGAGGCGATGGTGCACGCCTGCGAACAGCTAGAACAGGGGCTCGGGCTCGAGCCGGGAACGCTGCGCTTCGAGATCCAGGTCGAGACGCCGCAGGCGATCCTCGGTCCCGACGGGACCGCCCTGGTCGCGCCCATGGTGCACGCGGCGGACGGGCGATGTACGGCGCTGCACTACGGCACATACGACTACTCGGCGTTCTGCGGCATCGCCGCCGAATACCAGAGCATGGCGCATCCGGTGGCCGACCACGCGAAGCTGATCATGCAGGCCGCCGCCGCGGGAACGGGCGTGCGGCTCTCGGACGGCTCGACCAACATCCTGCCGGTCGGGTCGGCCGAGGCGGTGCGCGACGCCTGGCGGCTACACCTCGGCCTGGTCCGGCGATCGCTCGAACGCGGCTACTACCAGGGCTGGGACCTACACCCGGCGCAGCTGCCGACCCGCTACGCCGCGACCTTCGGCTTCTATCGCGACGGTCTCCCTCGCGCGGCCGGACGTCTGCGGCACTACGTCGAGCAGACCGGTTCGGGCGTGCTCGACGAGCCGGCCACGGCCCGCGCGCTCGCTGACTACCTGCTGCGAGCTGTGTACTGCGGCGCCTCCAGCGGAACCGAGCTGCAGGCGTTGACCGGCATGGCGCTCGAAGCGATCTCCGACTTCGCCCGGCCCGGCCGTTGACTGGGCCGAGCCCGCAGCCTAGAATTCCGTACAACGGTATCAGTTTTTCGTATCGCGGAATACGCGACCGAGATGAGGAGCGATCGGTGGGCATCACACTCGGCAGCAACCAGTACGGCAAGGCAGAAAACCGCGTAGTGCGTATCTATCGCGACACCCCGCGGCACGAGATCCGCGATCTGAACGTTTCGACCTCGCTCCGGGGCGACTTCGTCGCAGCCCATACCGACGGCGACCAGAGCGAGGTGCTGCCGACCGACACCCAGAAGAACACGGCCTTCGCATACGCCAAGGAACACGGCGTCAGCTCGCCCGAGGACTATGCGATCGCCCTCGGCCGGCGCTTTCTCGACGCCACGACGGCTGCCCACGCCGCTCAGATCCGGGTCGAGGAGTACGGCTGGGATCGCATCCCGGTCGGCCCGAACGGTCACGACCACGCCTTCGTGCGGCGCGGCGACCTGGTGCGGACCGCCGTCGTCACCGTGCAAGGACGGGGTGCGGACGAGCGAGTGTGGGTCGTCTCCGGCGTGCAGGACCTGGTCGTTCTCAAGTCCACTGGCTCGGAGTTCAAGGGCTACCTCAAGGACCGTTACACAACCCTGCCCGAGGCGGACGACCGCATCCTGGCCACGTCGCTTGTCGCCCGGTGGCGCTACGAAGGCACCGAGGTCGACTGGAACGCCGCCCACGCCGATGTGCTCAGCACCATGCTCACCACCTTCGCCACGACCTACAGCCGAGCTCTGCAGGAGACGCTGTATCTCATGGGGCAACGGGTCCTCGAGACCCGGAACGACGTCGCCGAGATGCGCTTCTCGGCACCGAACAGGCATCACTTCCTCGTCGACCTCGAACCATTCGGGTTGAAGAACGACGGCGAGGTCTTCATCGCGGCCGACCGGCCGTACGGGCTGATCGAAGCCGTCGTGGCCCGCGACGACGCATCGGACGCCGGGGACGCCTGGCTCGCCGTCCCTTCGTTCCTGTAACCCGGCCGCACCAGTTGGAGGCGCCGATGCCTGACCACGGACTGTCCTATCTCGCCAACTGCTCCATGCTGTTCACCGAGCGGCCGCTGCTGGATCGGCCCGCCGCCGCGAAGGCGGCCGGCTTCGATGCCGTCGAGTTCTGGTGGCCCTGGCCCGACCACCCGGTGCCCGGCGACGCCGATGTCGACTCGTTCGTGCGAGCGATTCGCGACGCCGGCGTGCAGCTCGTCGGACTGAACTTCTTCGCCGGCGATCTGGCCGGGCCCGACTGCGGCGTGCTGTCCATCCCCAGTCGTTCGGCGCAGTTCCGCGACAACGTCGACGTGGCCGTCGGCATCGGCGAGCAGCTCGGGGTCGCCGGGTTCAACGCGCTCTACGGCAACCGGGTCGAGGACGCCTCCCCCGCCGAGCAGGACGAGCTCGGCCGGGAGAACCTCGGCCACGCGGCGCAGGCCGCCGACCGCATCGGCGCCACCGTCCTGGTGGAGGCCGTGAGCGGACCGAAGCCGTATCCGTTGCGCACCGCCGACGACGCCGTCGCGGTCGTGCAGGCGGCGCGCAGCGCCGGCCGGCCGAACGTCGGATTCCTGTGCGACCTGTTCCACCTCGCCAACAATGGGGACGACCTCGACGCGGCCATCGCGCGGCATACCGACGTCATCAGCCACGTCCAGATCGCCGACCACCCGGGCCGGGGTGAGCCGGGGTCGGGCGGTCTCGACCTGGACCGGTACCTGAGCGCGCTGTCCGAGCGGGGCTACTCGGGCTGGGTCGGTCTGGAGTACAAGCCCACGACGGACACCGAGACGAGCCTGGCGTGGTTGCCCCGCGCCCGCCGCGCCGCATCGCCCGAACTCGCCAAAGGAACCCGCTCATGAGCGCGATCGCCTTCATCGGCCTGGGCATCATGGGTAGCCCCATGTCCGTTCACCTGCAGAACGCCGGGCATCAAGTCACGGGCTACAACAAGTCGCCCGGCAAGGCCGGCCCGCTGGTCGAGGCCGGGGGGCGCGACGCGACGTCGATCGCTGACGCCGTCAAAGGCGCCGAGGTGGTGGCCGTCATGGTCCCGGACTCCGCCGACGTGCAGGCCGTCCTGACCGGAGAGGACGGGGTGTTCGCGAACGCGGCGCCCGGCACGCTCGTCATCGACTTCTCCAGCATCCGGCCCGACGTGACCGCACAGCTGGCCGACGTAGCCGCCGAGAAAGGGTTCCGGCTACTCGATGCGCCGGTCTCCGGTGGCGAGGCGGGGGCCAAGAGCGCGGCGCTCTCGATCATGGTGGGCGGCGCGGCCGACGACTTCGCCGCGGCCAAGCCCCTTCTCGACGCGGTCGGCAAGACCGTCGTCCACGTCGGTCCCAACGGTGCCGGCCAAACGGTCAAGGCGGCCAACCAGCTGATCGTCGGCGCCAATATCCAGGTGCTGGCCGAGGCGCTGGTCTTCCTGGAGGCCTACGGGGTCGACACCGACGCCGCCTTCGAAGTGCTCGGCGGTGGGCTGGCCGGGTCGAAGGTTCTCGACCAGAAGAAGTCGAACATGCTCAGCCGCACGTTCGATCCCGGCTTCCGGATCGACCTGCACCACAAGGACATGGGCATCGTGACCTCGGCAGCCCGGGAGGCGGGGGTGGTGCTGCCGGTCGGGGCGATCGTCGCGCAGCTGATGGCCTCGGCCCGCGCCTGCGGCGACGGAGGCCTGGACCACTCAGGCCTGTTGCGGGGGGTCGAACGGCTGTCCGGCAAAGAATGACCGGCGCTGAGCCGAGACGCCCACACCCGATAGAGGAACGGAGCACCATCACATGGCACGCATGACGGCGGCCCAGGCAGCGGTCGAGATCCTGAAGGCCGAGGGCGTCACCCACGTCTTCGGGCTGCCGGGTGCCGCGATCAACCCGTTCTACAAGGCGATGAAAACGAACGGGGGCCTGCGCCACACGCTGGCTCGGCACGTCGAGGGCGCTTCGCACATGGCCGAGGGCTATACCCGAACCCGGCCGGGCAACATCGGCGTGTGCGTCGGCACCAGCGGGCCGGCCGGCACCGACATGATCACCGGCCTGTACTCGGCCAGCGCCGACTCCATCCCGATCCTGTGCATCACTGGCCAGGCGCCGGTGGCCAAGCTGCACAAGGAGGACTTCCAGGCCATCGACATCCCGTCGATCGCCAAGCCCGTGACCAAGATGGCGGTCACCGTGCTCGAACCGGGCCAGGTGCCCGGTACCTTCCAGCAGGCGTTCCACCTGATGCGTTCCGGGCGGCCGGGGCCGGTGCTGATCGATCTGCCCATCGACGTCCAGCTGGCGGAGATCGAATTCGACGTCGCCACCTACGCACCGTTGCCGGCCTACAAACCGGCCGCGACCCGAGCCCAGATCGATCGCGCGCTCGATCTACTGGACGAGGCGGAACGGCCGCTCATCGTCGCGGGCGGAGGCGTGATCAACGCTGACGCGGCCGACCGGCTCGTCGAGTTCGCCGAGCTGACCGGAATCCCGGTCGTGCCGACACTGATGGCCTGGGGTTCCATCCCTGACGACCATCCGCTGAATGCCGGCATGGTCGGCCTGCAGACATCACACCGGTACGGCAACGCGTCGATGCTGGCCGCGGACGTGGTCATCGGTATCGGCAACCGGTGGGCCAACCGGCACACCGGCGGCATCGAGACCTATACCCGGGGCCGGCGGTTCATCCACGTCGACATCGAGCCGACCCAGATCGGCCGGGTCTTCGCCCCCGACTACGGGATCGTCTCGGACGCCCGAGCCGCCCTCGAGCTGTTGGTCGCCGCCGCCCGCGAGCGCGAACGGCCGAACCGCGAGGCGTGGGCCGAGCAGTGCCAGGAGCGCAAGCGCACCCTGTGGCGTAAGACCAACTTCGACAACGTGCCGATCAAGCCGCAGCGGGTGTACGAGGAGATGAACCGGGCGTTCGGTCCCGACGTACGGTACGTCAGCACGATTGGTCTCTCGCAAATCCAGGCCGCCCAGCTGCTGCATGTCTTCCGCCCGCGGCACTGGATCAATGCCGGCCAGGCCGGCCCGCTGGGCTGGACCGTTCCGGCCGCCCTCGGGGTCGCGACCGCCGACCCCGAATCGACGGTCGTCGCGCTCTCCGGCGACTACGACTTCCAGTTCATGATCGAGGAGCTGGCGGTCGGCGCCCAGTTCAACATCCCGTACATCCACGTGCTGGTGAACAACGCCTACCTCGGGCTGATCCGCCAATCGCAACGCACCTTCGAGATGGATTACTGCGTGCAGCTGTCCTTCGACAACCTCAACGCGCCGGAGGTCAACGGCTACGGCGTCGACCACGTCAAGGTCGCGGAGGGCCTCGGCTGCAAGGCGATCCGGGTGTTCGAGCCGGATCAGATCCTCCCGGCGCTGGAGCAGGCCAAGAAACTGATCGTCGAGCATCGCGTGCCGGTGGTCGTCGAGGTCATCCTGGAACGAGTCACGAACGTGTCGATGGGACTCGACATCGACTCGATCACCGAATTCGAGGAGCTGGCCGAGTCCGGGGCCGATGCGCCCACCGCGCTGTACGCCAACCTCGACTGACCGCACGGGAGCGAGTAGATGCCACGGGTCGTGCTCGCGCCGGACAAGTTCAAGGGCACGCTGACCGCCGCCGAGGTCGCACAGCACCTGGCGGACGGGATCCGCTCGCGCCGCCCGGACGTCGAGATCGTCACCGTGCCGGTGGCCGACGGGGGCGACGGGATGCTGGATGCCTTCGCGGCTGCTGGCTTTCGCCGGGTGCCGGTAGAGGCGGCCGACGCTCTAGGCGCCGTTCGGCCCACGGGCTTCGTCCGACGCGAGGATGACGCCGTCGTCGAGCTTGCAGCTGTGGCCGGACTGGCCCAGCTCGGCGGGTCGCTGGCCCCACTGACCGCGACCAGCCGGGGGGTCGGCGAGGTGATCGCGGCGGCGCTCGACGCCGGCTGCCGCCGGCTCGTGCTCGGGGTGGGCGGCAGCGCGTCGACCGACGGCGGGCTCGGGATGGTGCAGGCCTTGGGCGCGCGGGTGACCGACGCGGCGGGAGACGACGTCGGCCCGGGCGGACTGGGCGCGCAGGCGGCGGCTCAGCTCGATGTCTCGGGGCTGCATGCCGGGCTGGCCGAGGCGACGGTCGAAGTCGCCTGCGACGTCGACAACCCCCTGACCGGTCCCCACGGGGCCGCGGAGACGTACGGCCCGCAGAAGGGCGCCGACCCGGAGCAGGTGCGGCTGCTCGACGCGGCGCTGGCCAGCTGGGCCGATGTGGTGGCCGCGGCCACCGGCGCAGACCGCCGAGACGAGCCGGGTGCGGGCGCAGCCGGCGGCGTCGGCTTCGCTGCGACCGCCGTTCTCGGCGCGCGGCTCCGGCCCGGCGTCGCGTTGGTGCTCGACCTCGTCGGTTTTGCCAACGCGCTGGCCGGCGCTGATCTCGTCGTCACCGGCGAGGGCTCGCTCGACGAGCAGACGCTGCGCGGAAAGGCGCCGGCGGGCGTGGCCGCCGCAGCTGCGGCCGCGCATGTGCCCACCGTGGCCGTCGCCGGCCGGTGCACGCTGTCCGAGCTGACCCTGCGGCGCGCGGGATTCGACGCCGTCTACACGCTGCTCGACGAGGCAGCGCATCCGGACGAGTCATTCACCGACGCTGGGCGGCTGCTCCGTGCGATCGGGGCCCGCGTGGCCGAACGCCTGGTCGGAGCCGGCGTATGACGGTCGACCGGTTGTTCCGAGCCCGGCGGGCCATCGTCGATGACGTCGAGACCGCGTCCGTCATCGGCGTGACGGATGGGCGGATTGCGCTGGTGGCCCCGTTCGACACGCCCGTCGACGCCGCTGACGTGGTGGAGCTCGGGCCGGACGAGGTGCTGCTGCCGGGCCTGGTCGACACGCACGTGCACGTCAACGAGCCCGGTCGGACCGAGTGGGAAGGCTTCGACACCGCCACCCAGGCCGCAGCGGCGGGCGGCGTCACGACGATCGTCGACATGCCGCTCAACAGCATCCCGCCGACGACGAATCTGGCCGCACTGGAGATCAAGCGGGAGCGTGCGCGCCGCCAGGCCCACGTCGACGTCGGCTTCTGGGGCGGCGCCGTTCCCGACAACCTGAACGAACTGCGCCCGCTGTACGAGGCCGGCGTGTTCGGGTTCAAGTGCTTTCTCCTCGATTCCGGGGTCGAAGAGTTCCCACCACTGGACGGCCCCGGCTTCGCCGCCGCGATGGCCGAGACGGCCCGGGCAGGCGCCCTGCTCATCGTGCACGCCGAGGACCCAGAGGTGATCTCGCAGTCGCCACCGGCCCACGGCGCGGCCTACGAGCAGTTCCTGCGGTCTCGCCCCGGACAGGCCGAAACCCGCGCGGTCGACCACGTGCTCGAGGCCGCCGGCTGCGCCGACGGGCGGGTTCATATCCTGCACGTCTCGTCGGCGGACGTCCTGGCCCAGCTTCGGGCCGCGCGGCAGGCGGGGGTCGATGTGACCGCCGAGACCTGCCCGCACTACCTGTCCTTGGACGCGGCCGCTATCCCCGACGGTGCGACCCAGTTCAAGTGCTGCCCGCCGATCCGCGAGCGGGCCAACCAGGACAGGCTGTGGACCGGCCTGGCCGACGGAGACCTCGACATGGTCGTCTCGGACCACTCCCCCTGCCCGGTCGAGCTGAAGCGGCTGGACACCGGGGACTTCGGGCAGGCCTGGGGCGGGGTGGCCTCGGTGCAGCTGAGCCTGGCCGTCGTATGGACTGCGGCCCGAGCGCGAAGGCACACACTCGTCGACGTGACGCGTTGGATGGCCCGCCGCCCGGCCGACCGGGTCGGACTGGCCGGCAAGGGACGGATCGCGGTCGGCGCGGACGCCGACCTGGTCGTCTTCGCCCCCGACGAGGAGTTCGTCGTCGACCCGCAGCGCCTGCGGCATCGGCATCCGGTGTCGGCCTACGCCGGGCAATGCTTGACCGGTGTCGTCCGGCAGACCTGGTTACGCGGTGAACGCATCGAGCTGGACGGCGAGCCCCGCGGCCGGCTCCTGACGAGAGGAGAGCGATGACAGCGAGCTACTACGCCCCGACTGGGGGGCTGCCCGGCCAGACCGAGCTGACCACCGACCGGGCAGCCTTCACCGAGGCGTATGCGGTGCTGCCCCGCGGCACCATGCGCGACATCGTCACCAGCTACCTCCCGTTCTGGGAGAGCACCCGGCTGTGGGTGATCGCCCGGCCGCTATCGGGATTCGCCGAGACCTTCTCGCAGTACATCGTCGAGGTGAGCGCCGGCGGGGGCAGCGACCGTCCGGAGACCGACCCGGCGGCCGAGGCCGTGCTCTTCGTGGTCGAGGGCACCCTGCAGATGACGATCGGCGACGACGGCCACGAGCTCGGTCCGGGCGGGTACGCCTACCTGCCGCCCGGCGCGGCCTGGACGCTTTCCAACCGGGCGGACGACCCGGCCCGATTCCACTGGATCCGCAAGGCCTACCAACGCGTCGACGGCCTCGACGTACCGCCGCCATTCGTCACTGACGAGCGTGACGTGGCGCCAGTCCCGATGCCGGGCACGAACGGTGCCTGGACGACGACCCGCTTCGTCGATCCGACCGACCTCCGGCACGACATGCACGTCAACATCGTCAACTTCTTGCCTGGGGGCGCGATCACTTTCCCGGAGACGCACGTCATGGAGCACGGGCTGTACGTGCTCGAAGGCAAGGCCGTGTACCTGCTCAATCGCGACTGGGTCGAGGTCGAAGCCGGAGACTTCATGTGGCTGCGGGCGTTCTGCCCACAGGCCTGCTACGCCGGCGGCCCGGGCCGGTTCCGGTACCTGCTCTACAAGGACGTGAACCGGCACGCCTCGCTCAGCCGGCAGTTCGTCTGAGAGGATGGTGCGCAATGCGGAAAAACTCTTCCGAAAATGGCCCTCGGCTTGTAGAGTCGCAGCAGCCCGGCGCGCTGTTCGGCATGGTTAACCAGCCGCCCGGTGCACGCCGCCAACCATGCCCACGCCGACTTCCAGCCGGCGTGGCCCATGCGGATCAACCCACGGCGGACGGGAGCTGGTGATGGTCGCGGCCGGGATCACGGTCAACGGACAGAGCGCCTCGCTCGAGGGTGTGGCGACGCACACGACGGCACTGGACTGGTTGCGCGGTCGCGGGCTCACCGGATGCAAGGAGGGGTGCGCCGAAGGCGAGTGCGGTGCCTGCTCGGTCATGGTCGCCCGGCCCGCCCTCGACACCGCCGGCGCCACCGAATGGGTGGCCATCAACGCCTGCCTCGTCCCCATCGCGGCGTTCGACGGCCAGGAGCTCATCACCGCCGAAGGGTTGGGCCGGCCGGACGCGCTGCATCCGGTGCAACGCGAGATGGCCGAGCGCGGCGGTTCGCAGTGCGGCTACTGCACCCCCGGGTTCATCTGCAGCATGGCCGCCGAGTACTACCGGGCCGAGCGGCAACCGCAGGCGCACGCCAACGGAGAGCACGGCCCGAACGGGTTCGATCTGCACGCGTTGAGCGGCAACCTGTGCCGATGCACCGGATACCGGCCGATCCGCGACGCCGCGTACGCCTTGGAAATGCCGCCCGCCGACGACCCGTTCGCTGCGCGTCGCAGCCAACCGGCACCCGGCCCGTCGGCCACGGCGCTGCAGCAGGACGGCCGGAACTTCGTCCGCCCGGCCACTCTCGTCGACGCGCTGCAGCTGTTGCGCGAGCGCCCCGACGCCACGGTCGTCGCAGGCTGCACCGACTGGGGCGTCGAGGTGAACCTCCGCGGGGCCCGCGCGTCGACCGTTGTCGCCATCGACCGGCTGCCCGAGCTGCGGGATCTGCGGGTCGGCGCCGACGCCATCGAGATCGGAGCCGCCCTCACCCTCACCGAGATTGAGCGGCGGCTGGCCGGGCGCGTGCCCCTGCTCGCGGAGGTCTTTCCGCAGTTCGCCTCCCGTCTGATCCGCAATGGCGCCACCCTCGGCGGAAATGTCGGGACCGGCTCGCCCATCGGTGACCTGCCGCCGGCCTTGCTGGCCCTTGAGGCGCGCCTCCTCCTGGCTGACGCCGACGGCGAACGCGAGGTTGCCCTCGCCGACTACTTCACCGGCTACCGGCAGAGCGTGCGCCGGCCGGACGAGCTGATCCGGGCCATTCGGATCCCGCAGCCGCTCGCCCCGCTCGTGGCCTTCCACAAGATCGCCAAGCGCCGGTTCGACGACATTTCCAGCGTCGCCGTCGGCTACGCCATCGAGCTGGACGGCGCCGTGGTTCGGAAAGCCCGGATCGGGCTCGGCGGAGTCGCCGCGACTCCGATTCGCGCTCTCGAGACCGAGGCCGCGCTCGAAGGCCGGCCGTGGACCGACGAGACCGCGCGCGCGGCCGGTGCCGTGCTGCGAAGCGAGGGCACCCCGATCGACGATCACCGGGCCAGCGCGGCGTTCCGGATCGAGATGTTGGGCCAGAGCCTGCCCAAACTGCACGCCGAGGTTGGAGGCCTGGGATGAGCGCGCTGTCCGAACGGCCGGAGCAGCCCACCGTCGGCCTGACCATCCCGCACGAGAGCGCCGAGCTGCACGTCACCGGCGACGCCCTCTACACCGACGATCTGGTGCTGCGCACGAAGGACGTGTTGCACGCCTACCCGGTGCAGGTCATGCACGCGCGTGCTCGAGTCACCGCGCTGCGCACCGAGCCCGCACTTCAGGTGCCCGGGGTCGTACGCGTGCTCACCGCCGCGGACGTACCCGGGGTCAACGACGCCGGGGTCAAGCATGACGAGCCGCTGTTCCCCGAGGAGGTCATGTTCTACGGCCACGCCGTGTGCTGGGTGCTCGGCGAGACATTCGAGGCGGCCCGGCTCGGCGCGGCGGCGGTCGAGGTCGAGGCGGAGCCGCTGCCCTCGTTCGTCACGGTCCGCGAGGCGATCGCCGCCGGCGCCTTCCAGGGCGCGCAGCCGCATATGGAGCGCGGTGCGGTCGAAACCGCGCTGGAGAACAGCGTCCACGTCTTCAGCGGCGAGTTCGAGTTCTCCGGCCAGGAGCACTTCTACCTCGAGACCCACGCCGCACTGGCGATGGTCGACGAGTCCGGGCAGATCTTCGTCCAGAGCAGCACTCAGCATCCATCCGAGACGCAGGAGATCGTGGCTCACGTGCTCGGCCGGCACAGCCACGAGGTCACCGTCCAGTGCCTGCGCATGGGTGGCGGCTTCGGCGGCAAGGAGATGCAACCCCACGGCTTCGCCGCGATCGCCGCGCTCGGCGCCACCCTGACCGGCCGGCCCGTACGGCTTCGGCTGACCCGGACGCAGGACCTCACGATGTCGGGCAAGCGGCACGGGTTCCACGCGGACTGGCGGGTGGGCTTCGACGCCGAGGGCCGGCTACAGGCACTCGACGCGACCCTCACGGCCGACGGCGGTTGGAGCCTGGACCTCTCCGAGCCAGTGCTCGCCCGGGCCATGTGCCACATCGACAACGCCTACTGGATTCCCAACGTGCGGGTGAACGGTCGGATCGCCAAGACGAACAAGACGTCGCAGACCGCATTCCGGGGCTTCGGTGGCCCGCAAGGCATGCTCGTGATCGAGGACATTCTCGGCCGGTGCGCGCCCCTGCTCGGCGTCGACCCGGCCGAACTGCGGCGCCGAAACTTCTACCAGGCCGGCCAGACAACCCCGTACGGCCAACCGGTTCGCCACCCCGAGCGGGTCACCGCGATCTGGCAACAGGTACTAGACCGCGCCGACGTCACGCGGCGGCAGCAGGAAATCGCCGAGTACAACTACGCGCACGAGCACACCAAGCGGGCCCTGGCCATGACGCCGATCAAGTTCGGGATCTCGTTCAACCTCACGGCGTTCAACCAGGGCGGTGCGCTGGTCCACGTCTACAAGGACGGCTCCGTGCTCATCAACCACGGGGGCACCGAGATGGGCCAGGGACTGCACACCAAGATGCTGCAGGTCGCGGCCACCACGCTCGGCATCCCGCTGCGCTGGGTGCGGCTCGCGCCGACGCGCACCGACAAGGTGCCGAACACGTCGGCGACGGCCGCTAGCTCCGGCGCCGACCTCAACGGCGGGGCGGTCAAGAACGCCTGCGACCAGATCCGGGCCCGGCTGGTCCAGGTCGCGGGCATCCAGCTGGGCACGACCGCCGCGGACGTGCGGATCGTCGACGGCATCGCGCGGGGCCTGGGCGCCGGCTCCCGGGAGGTGTCCTGGGAGGAACTTGTCCAAGCCGCGTACTACCAGCGCGTCCAACTCTGGGCGGCCGGCTTCTACCGGACCGAAGGATTGCACTGGAACTCCGCGGTGATGCAGGGCTCACCGTTCAAGTACTTCGCCTACGGGGCGGCGGCGAGCGAGGTCGAGGTGGACGGCTTCACCGGGGCGTATCGCACCCGGCGGGTCGACATCGTCCATGACGTCGGAGACAGCCTCTCCCCGCTCGTCGATCTCGGCCAGATCGAGGGTGGCTTCGTCCAGGGAGCGGGCTGGCTCACCCTCGAGGACCTGCGATGGGACACCGGAGACGGGCCCGGACGCGGACGCCTGACGACCCAGGCGGCCAGCACCTACAAGCTGCCGAGCTTTTCGGAGATGCCCGAAGTCTTCAACGTCACGCTCCTCGAAAACGCCACCGAAGAGGGGGCCGTCTACGGCTCGAAGGCAGTCGGCGAGCCGCCGCTGATGCTCGCCTTCTCGGTGCGGGAGGCACTGCGCCAGGCCGCGGCGGCCTTCGGACCGCCCGGCGTCTGCGTCGACCTGGCGTCCCCGGCCACTCCTGAGGCGGTGTACTGGGCGATCGAGCAGGCTCGTTCCGCGGCGGAACACGGGCATGTCGCGGAGGGCTCCCCCGGCGCGATTCCGCCGCAGCCCGATCTCGGCGCTCGGCCGTTTCGCCCGGACTCCGAACGAGTCCGGGACGCGCTCAGCCATGCCTGACCAGCACTGGGTGGAGTCGGTTCGCCGGCTCCGTACGGCCCGGGAACCCGGCGTCCTGGTCACGCTCGCTTCGGTGACGGGCCATGCGCCGCGGGATGCCGGCGCCAAGATGGTTGTCAGCGCCGCCCAGGTGTGGGGCTCCATCGGCGGTGGGAACGTGGAAGCGGGCGCGATCGACCGGGCGCGGGAGCTCATCGCGGAGGCAGCTACCACGCCGGAACTGCGGACCGTCGCGCTGTCGGACAAGGCGCCCTACCAACACGGCGTGCAGTGCTGCGGCGGCAAGGTCACGGTGCTGTTCGAGCCGTTACCGGTGGTGCCGGCGGTGGCCGTCTTCGGCGTCGGTCACGTCGGGATGGAGCTGGCCCGGATCCTGGCCCGCCAGGACATCGAACTGCATCTGATCGACACCCGGCCTGAGCAGCTGTCCGCCGAGCGCTTGTCGGTGCTGGCCGACGCGCTGGCCCAGGTGCACGTACACCAGGTGCCGGTGCTCCCGGAGATCGTCCTCGGCGAGCTGCCGCCCGGCACCCACGTGCTGATCATGACGCATGACCATGCCGAGGACGCCGCGCTCTGCGACGCCGTGCTGCGGGAGGGAGACTTCGGCTCCATCGGGCTGATCGGGTCGGCCGGCAAGTGGGTCCGGTTCCGGCGCCGACTGGCCGACGATGGCCACTCCCCTGAGGCGATCGCTTCCATCACTACGCCGATCGGGCTGCCCGAGCTCACCGGAAAGGATCCGGCCACGATCGCGGTGGCCGTCGCCGCCAGCCTGCTGCGCGCCTTCGAGCGGGACCGCGGTGCGGCAGCGGCCGAGCAGGAGGTGGCTCGATGACGCTGTACCGGGGCCGGATCCTCGATACGCCGGACGACCCGTTCGCCGGGGGCAAGCTCCGAGCGGAGGACGACGCCGGCCTCCTCGTCAGCGACGGAGCGATCATCGAGAGAGGGCCGTTCACGCAGGTGCGGTCCCGGCATCCGGCGGAGACCGTCGTCGACCTGACCGACGGGGTGCTGCTCCCCGGCTTCGTCGACACCCACGTGCATTTCCCGCAGCTGCGGGCGATCGGTGGCCTGGGCATGCCGCTGCTGGACTGGCTCGATCGGTGCGCCCTCCCGGAGGAGGCCCGGCTGGCCGACCTCGGTTACGCCCGCACGATCGCCCGGCAGTTCGTGGCGGCCCTGCTCGACGCCGGCACGACCACCGCGCTGGTGTTCGGCGCGCACTTCGCGCCGGCCGTCGACGCGCTGTTCCAGGCCGCCGCCGATGCCGGCCTCCGCATTACCAGCGGGCTGGTCGTCGGCGACCGGGAGCTCCGCGACGACCTGCATACCAATCCGCAGCGCGCGTACGACGAGGGGCGCGCTCTCGCCCGGCAGTGGCACGGGGTGGGTCATGCCCGGTACGCGGTCATCCCTCGGTTCTCGCTGTCGTGCACCGATGAGCTACTCGACGCCTGCGCCGCGCTTCACCGTGACGTGGACGGCAGCTGGGTCACGTCGCACATCAACGAGAATCCAGCCGAGATCGTCGCGGTCCGGCAGCTGTGCCGTACGACGAGCTACCTCGCGAGCTACGACCGGCACGGGCTCGTCGACGGGCGGACAGTGCTCGCCCACAACGTGCATCCCACGCACGACGAGCTCCGTCGGCTGGCGGCCACCGGCGCGAGTGTCGCGCACTGCCCGACGAGCAATGCCGCGTTGGGTAGTGGGTTGTTCCCGCTCGACCGTCACCTGGCGGCCGGTGTGCGGATCGCACTCGGCAGCGACGTGGGCGCCGGCACAGGCTTCTCACTGTTCAAGGAGGGCCTGCAGGCCTACTTCATCCAACAGCTGCGGGGCGCCGACGGGGTGCCCCTGACGGCCGCTCACTTGCTCTACCTGGCCACGGGCGCGGGAGCAGCCGCGCTCGGACTGGACGACCAGATCGGCGACCTGAGCCCCGGCAAGCGCTTCGACGCGATCTGGCTGCGGCCGGACCGCGGCGGCACCCTCAGCTTCGTGCTGCAGCATGCCGACGGGGCCGACGACGCGCTGGCCAAGATGTTCGCCTTGGCCACCCCGTCCGACGTGGGTCGGGTCTGGATCGACGGGGTCGCGACCGGCCACGATGCGCGGTCCGCCCAGGCCGGCGCGGCCTGACGATTGGCTTTTCCGTCATGCGGAATAGTGGTGTTACTGTAAACCATTTCAGTGCTTATGTCGGGAGGGACCGTGGCCGCTGACCCGCTGCCAGCCTCGAGTAGTCGCAGTCGATCAGGAGTGCAATCCCTGGATCGGGCCTTCGCGATTCTCGAGATCATGGCCGACGCGGGCGGCGTGATCGGGTTGTCCCAGCTCGCGGCCGAGGCCAAGCTGCCCCTGGCCACGATCCATCGGCTGGTGCGCACCCTGGTCGACCTGGGCTACGTCCGGCAGGAGCCGTCCCGGCAGTACTCGCTCGGGCCGCGGCTCATGCGGCTGGCCGAGTCCAGCACCAAGCGCCTGAGCACCATCGCCAGCCCGTACATGAGCCGGGTCGTCGATGCGCTCGGCGAGTCGGTCAACCTGGCCGTGCTCGACGGCGACGAGATCGTCTATGTCGCGCAAGTGCAGCCGTCGACGAACTTCATGCGGATGTTCACCGAAGTCGGGCGACGCACCACACCGCATTCGACCGCGGTCGGCAAAGCGATCCTGGCCGACCGCACGGAGTTGGACGTGCGCGCGTTGCTGGACCGCACCGGGATGCCGCGCCGCACCGAGCACACGATCACCAGCCCGGCCGCATTCGTCGCCGACCTCGAGCGCACCCGCCAGCGCGGCTATGCCCTGGACGACGGCGAGCAGGAACTTGGCGTGCGGTGCGTCGCGGTGTTGGTGCCCGACGCGCCCCGACCGATGGCGTTATCTCTTTCCGGGCCGCTCACTCGGATGACCGATGACCTGGTCGCGCGCGCCGCTCCGATCCTGCGTGAGACCGCGGCCCAGATCGGCGCCGAGATCGGCGGACCCAGCCGGCTCGACGGCGCCAGCGAGATCGGCGCCTGACCCGGTCCGACCAATGCCGGTCGGGCGCCACGAAACCCTAGATCGACAAAAGGCTTCCTAGCTCTTGACGGTGGCTGCGGCGCAAGCTAGCTTATCTGCCAAGCGAAAAACTCTTTCCACATGTCGGAAGACCCGGCACGAGGCGTGGGAGGTAAAACATGTCGGTGAGTCAGACGGTAGACAGACCAGACGAGCCCGAGGCCAAACCCCGGGTGCATCCCGTCGATCAGGTGTTGCCGTTTCCGAAACTGCTGACGTTCGGCCTGCAGCACCTGTTCATCATGTACGCGGGCGCCGTGGCGGTGCCGCTGATCGTCGGTCCTGCGGTCGGGCTGAACTCGCACGACATCGCGATCCTGGTCAGCGCCGACCTGCTCATCTCCGGCATCGCGACGATCATCCAGTCGGCCGGGTTCACCCGGCTGTTCGGCGTGCGGCTGCCGGTCGTCGCCGGCGCGACTTTCACCGTGCTGAACCCGATGATCATCATCGCCAACCAGTACGGCGGTCGAGCCGGCATGCCCTATGTGTACGGCGCAATCCTCATTTCCGGCATCTTCGGTCTGATCATCGCGAAGCCCTTCTCGATGGTGCTTCGGTTCTTCCCGCCGTTGGTCTCCGGCACCGTCATCTGCATCATCGGCCTGTCGCTCGCCGGGGCCGACATCACGCTGATCCTGGGCAGCAAGGAGGCGGGCGACAAGTATGTCGGCAGCGTCGGCCGCATCGCCCTGGCCGGCTTCGTGATCCTGATGATCATCCTCATCACCCGGTTCTTCCGCGGCTTCATCGGCCAGATCGCGGTCCTGATCAGCATCGTCATCGGCAGCATCATCGGCTGGATCATGGGCTTGGCGAGCTTCAGCAACGTGTCGGACGCCAAGTGGGTGGGCCTGCCGCATATCTTCTATTTCGGACATCCCAGATTCGCGGCAGCCGCGATCATCACGATGTGTATCGTCATGATCGTCACCTACACCGAGTCGACCGCGGACATGCTGGCCGTGGGCGACATCGTGAAGAAGGATCTGGCGCCCAACGACCTGGCCCGCGGCCTGGCCACCGACGGCCTGTCCGCGGTCCTGGCCTCGTTCACCAACTCGTTCCCCGACACCGCGTTCGCGGAGAACGTCGGGCTGGTCGGTCTGACCGGGGTCCGCAGCCGGTGGGTGGTCACGACCTGTGGCGTGTTCCTGCTGATCCTGGGACTGATTCCCAAGGTCGGACAGATCATCGCCGATCTGCCGGGCCCGGTCATCGGTGGCGCGGCGACGATCATGTTCGCCATGGTCACCGCGGTGGGCATCCAGACCCTGCACAAGGTGAACTTCGAGGGCAACCACAACCTGCTGATCGTGGCCACCTCGCTGGCCGTCGGCTTGATCCCCGCGTTCGACCCGACGTTCTACGAAGCCTTCCCCAAGAACTTCCAGACGATCTTCGGGTCCAGCATCACCTCGACCGTGATCGTCGTCTTCTTCCTGAACCTGTTCTTCAACCACTGGACGTTCGGACGTCGGCCGGAGGGTGAGTCGGCCGTCCAGGCCGCGATCGACGAGGGCGCGGTAGCGGTCGACGTACCGGAAAGTGACATCCACGTGCACCGCCACGCGGCCGACGAGGAGGCAGATCGGGCGCCGAACCGGACCGTGACCGAGTGAGTGATCCAACCCGAATGGAAGCCCGCCCGATGCGTGACGACGTAACCGTCGCCGCACCGGCGGGCGACCAATCGAGCTGGACCCTCGACCGACTGAACGCGGCGCCCGACGACGAGGCGCTCCGGGCGGCGCTGCGCGAATGCTGCGCGGCCGAGAGCTGGATCGACCGAGTCATCGCCGGCCGCTCCTATCGCGACCGCGCGGCGCTCGGCGCGGCGTCCGATGCGGCGACCGCCGACCTGGACGACACCGGCGTGGCCGAGGCGCTGGCCGGACATCCGCGCATTGGCGAAAGGCCGGCGGCGCACGCCACCTGGTCAAGTCAGGAGCAGGCCGGCGTCTCCGCCGCCGCCGATGACATCCGGGCCGAGCTCGCGGCCGCGAACGCCGCCTACGAGGAACGGTTCGGCCAGGTGTACCTGGTGTGCGCCACCGGAAAGGACGCCTCGGAGCTGCTCGCCCTCTGCCGCGCCCGGTTGACGAACGATCCCGCCACCGAGCGCGGCGTGGTGCTCGACGAGCTGGCGAAGATCAACCGCATCCGCCTGCACAAGCTGCTACCGGAGGGCACGATGAGCCTGTCGACCCATGTCCTGGACGCCATGACCGGTCAGCCGGCGGCGGGAGTCGTCGGTCACCGTGGAAGACGCGCCGCGACGGCACGTGGACGTCGCAGGCGCGGGGACGACCGATGACGACGGGCGAGTTCGCGATCTCGGGCAGCCCGATGTCGGCATCCATCGCATCCGCTTCGACACCGGCGGCGTACTTCCGCGACCGCGGTGTCGACGCCTTCTATCCGGAGGTGGCCATCACCTTCGAGGTCGTCGACGCCGCCGCCCACCATCACGTCCCGCTGCTGCTGAGTCCGTTCGCCTTCTCCACCTACCGCGGCAGCTAGCTTCCTCGCACCGGTCGCACCTAGCCTCCGCGGCCCGGCCGTGGCCGCGCTCGACCTCGTGATCTTGGACTTATCCGCGCCCCAGGGTCGTAAGTCCAAGATCACGAGCCGCAAGCACGGGCCGGCCCGTGCAGTGCCGCAGCCCATTCGGGCGAGAGCGCTCCCGGTCACACCTCATGAACGGCACCCGCGAGCCGGCCGTGTACCTGGGCACACCGACGACTCCGAGGAGTTCTCATGCCCACCACCAAGCGCTTACCGTTCTACATCGCTGGCGGCGCCGCCGTCAGCGCACTCGCTGTCACCGGCGGCATTCTCGCCAGCCAGTCGGGCAGCTCGTCCGCCGCATATTCGCCCGCGGGCAACACCGCCGCGGCCAACGTCATCACGACGCGGGGAACCGGTCTAGGCCAGATTCTCGTCGACGGCGCCGGGCGCACCGTCTACCTGTTCGCGAAGGACACCGGGCCGGCTGCCACCTGCACCAGTAGCTGCCTCAGCTACTGGCCGGCAGTACCGGCGACGGCCGGGGAGCACGTCGCCGGGCAGGCTTCGGCCGCCGATCTCGGGAGCATCGCCGAGACCGGCGGCGGACGACAGTTGAGCTACGCCGGACATCCGCTGTACTACTTCGTCGGCGACAAGCACGCGGGCGACACGAACGGTCAGGCGCTCGATCAGTTCGGCGCCAAGTGGTACGTGCTCGATTCGGCCGGCGCCGCGATCACCCAAACGGGCAACGCCAACAACTCCAATGGCGGCGGCTACTGAGCCCGGCGGGGTGCGGCGAGCAAGCGGTGCGGGGCGGCCCGCCGACGGTGGTTACCCGGACGGCGGGCCAGCCACCCCGGCCGGTGGCGACCCAGCGATCAGCTGGCAGCCACCGTCGTGGGACGAGATCGTGCGTACGCATGCCGAACGCGTATACCGGCTGGCCTACCGGCTGTCCGGCAACCGCGCCGACGCCGAGGACCTCACCCAGGAGACGTTCATTCGGGTCTTCAAGTCGCTCGCGCAGTACACGCCGGGAACGTTCGAGGGCTGGCTGCACCGCATCACCACCAACCTGTTCCTGGACCTGGTTCGTCGCCGGCAGCGGGCCCGCGTCTACCCGCTGACCGATCTCGCCGCGGATCGGCTCGGCCCACGTCATACCGGCCCGGAGGAGGACTATGCCGCCCGGCATCTCGACGGCGACATACACGCCGCCTTGGCCGCACTGTCTCCCGAGCTTCGCGCGGCGGTCGTGCTCCGGGACATCGAGGATCTCTCGTACGAGGAGATCGCGGTCACGATCGGCGTCAAGGTCGGCACCGTGCGGACCCGCGTGCACCGCGGCCGGCTGCTGCTGAGCAAGGCGCTGTCGCATCGCGCACGGTGACGACCGACACACTGCGGTGCTGAACAACGACATGTCTACTAACCGTGTTAGTAGACATGTTGATCCTGCGCCACGCGAACTCCTCCCCTTGCGCTACCCGCTCTTCCCGTCCGGCCGCTGTTGCCGCCACCGATGACCGGGGCGGCCCGGCGGCCGATCAAACGTTGCGAACGATGTACGAGCAGCACGCCGCGATCCTGCTGGCCTACGCCGAGCGATTCACCCAGGACCGCGGCACCGCCGAGGACGTCGTGCAAGAGACCTTCGTGCGGGCGTGGCAGAACCTGCCTCGCCTCCTGGCCGATCCACGACCGGTCCGCGGGTGGCTGCTGCACGTCACTCGCAACCTGCTCACCGACGCCGCCCGCGCGGCCCGCACCCGTCCGGCCATGCCGACCGCCGACTTCGCCGTCTCCCGCGAGCCCAGCCACGACGGCGGGCTGGACGGCCTGCTCGATCACACGGAGCTCACCGAGGCGATGCGCCGGCTGTCGCCGGTCCACCGAGAGATCCTGATCGAGACGTTCTTCCGCGACGCCGCGACGCACACGACGGCCCGCCGGCTGGGCGTACCTCCGGGGACGGTCCGCTCCCGGTTGCATTACGCGCTGCGCGAGCTGCACCACCACCTGGTGGCGCTGGATTACGCGGCGGCGTGATCACTCCCGGCACGGTTTCGGGCGGGTTATCTCAGGACCGTGGTCGTGGCGACGCTCGACAATTGCCGCACCGGCGGTTCGGTACGAGCGACCGCGGCGGGGAGCAGCGCGACGAGCACCGGAATGATGCTCAGCGCAGCGATGCCGGCCCGCACCATCCGACGCCGGCGCCGGCTAAGGGTGGCCGGCGGAAGCAACAGTCGGCGGATCCGCACCGCCGTATCGCCGTCGGCGGCGGCCAACGCGGCCGACGGCGCCGGCTTGGCCGCCAGGCCGGCCCGAGCTGTGGCAATGGCCACCAAGGCCGTGGCGATGGTTTCCGGATCATGCGCGCCGGCAGCCGACTCGTCGGCGTGCATCTCCAGCAGGCGACGGACCTGATGGGGCAGGTTGCGAGTGAGCGGCAGCTCGGGGAGGGCCCGGGCGGCCAAGGCACTGGCGGCGAGCAGCCGATGATGTCGCCCGTCGCGATGGGCCTGTTCGTGGGCCACCACCGCCGCCAGTTGGGAGTCGGTCAGCACGTCGAGGGCGCCGCGGGTCAGGATCACGGCGTTGCGGCGACCGGGCAGGCAGTAGGCGGCCGGCTCGGACTGGTCGAGGACGACCGCGTCGCGCGTGGCCAATTCCTGACCGCTGAGCGCGATCAGGAGGCGCTGACGCCGCCGCTCCACTCGACGGACTCGGACGAGCGCAACGCAGGCCCAGCCGGTGCGAATGGCGATCACGGCCGACAGGGTCAGGCCGGCTCCGGCGGCTGCCGCACCGCCCGGCGTGACGTAGGCGTCCCGCAGCCGAATGATGCAGGCGCCCAGCAGGTCGCTCAGGCCGCTGGAGAGGGCCGTGCCCGGTAGCGCGATGGTGAGCCCGGCCAGGAACAGCGCGGTCAGCACGGACCAGGCCGCGGCGAGCAGCAGCGCGGCGCCGAGCCGCGGGGCCCGCGTCAGCCAGGCGTCGTGTCGATTGGCCAGGGGCCCAAGCGCGCCGAGAGCTGCCGCGTAGGTCAGCAGCGCCAATCCGACGGTCATTGCTTAGCCGCGCCTCGCCGCTCCGCCAGCGCTTCATCCAGTGCCCGCGCCAACGCCTCGGCATCGTCGGTATCGATCTGCTCGACGAACCGGGCCAACGCGCCGGCCCGATCCGTGCTGGTGGCAAGCGCGTCGTTCATGAGCTGCGCGGTATAGGCCTGCCGCCCGACGGCCGGCGTGTAGCGCCAGGCGCGACCATCGCGCTCCCGGGTCAACCAACCTTTGCGGTGCAGATTGTCCATGACGGTCATGACGGTCGTGTAGGCCAACTCGCGCTGTGGACGCAGGTCGGACATGACATCCCGCACGAGACGCGGGTGGTCGGCATCCCAGAGCAACTCCATGATCGCTGCTTCCAGCTCCCCGAACGGACGAACGCGGTGGGGGTCAGTCACCGACGCGGCTCCTTGTCCGGATGAGTTCGCACACCAGTAATCACGGATGCACCGGCCGTTGCGTTCAATCGGACGACCGATCACTGAACATATCGCATCTACTAATCGTGTTAGTAGTCATGTCCATCGAACCCATCACCGCAGACGCACCGTCCATCCGCAGTGCCACTCCGGAGCGCATCCCCACCGAAGCCATGACCCGAGCGGTCGGCGCAGTCGCCCTGGCCGCCGTGGCGATCATCCACGTGCTGGATCTGCCCGGCACCCTCGACGAGACCCCGCTCATCGGCTACGGCTACTTCCTCCTGATCGCCGGGGCCCTGGCGTGCGCGGTCGGCTGATGGCGGTACGCGGACCCGGCGTATGGGCGCTGGGTCTCGGGATTGCGGCCCTGTTCACCGAAGCCGTGATCGTGTTGCTCGCCGCCTGGCGAGTGCGGCCAGGCCTCCCTCGTCCAGCGCAGCGCCAGCGATGACCGACACGACCCAGGCCACCGAGCGCCGGGAGTCGCCGGCCGCGGCCAGCAACGTCGTCGTGGCATGGCACCGTCTCCTGCGGTCGCTGCTGCAGGCTCCCGGTGCCCGACCGTCCACGATCCATCCGACGCGCGACTTCGCGCTCCTGGGCTCGGCCGTCCACGCAGCGGTGCACGCGTGCGGTCCGTACCGGCTGCACCGCCCGTTGCAACCGGGCCCTCGGCCGCCCGGCGCGCCTGAGGCGGCTGCCACGCAAGCGGCCCACGACGTGCTGATCGCTCTCTTCCCCGGCGCCACCGACGTCGTCGATCGGCAGCTCGACGTCGATCTCGCCGCCATCCCGGCCGGTCCGGGGCGGATCGCCGCCATCCGGGCCGGCGCGCGGGCCGCGGCTGAGATCCTGTACACCCGGTCGATCGACGGCTTCGACGCCCCACCGCCGGCCTATCTCAGCACTGGCGCTGCTGGGGACTACCGGCTCACGTCGCCCGGCTACCCGTCGCCGGTGTTCACCCAGTGGAACGACGTCACTCCGTTCGTCCTGCTCCGCTCCAGCCAGTTCCGCCCCTCACCACCGCCGGCCTTGTGGCACTCGGTGTACGCCGCGACCCTCAACGAGGTAGCAAGCCTGGGTCGCGATACCAGCCCGGCCCGGACATCCGAGCAAACCCACATCGCCTCGTTCTGGACCGGCCCGATCGAGAGCTACTGGAACGCCATCGCCGAGCAGGTCGCCGGCGCCCGCCGCCGCGGCACTCCGGCCTCTGCCCGGGCCTTTGCCCTGCTCGACCTCGGTCTTGCTGATGCAACGATCGCCCTCTACGACGCGAAGTACACCTACCGGCTCTGGCGACCGATCACGGCCATTCGGCTGGCCGACACCGACGGAAACCAGCTGACGACCGGCGATCCGGCCTGGCGGCCGCTAGCGGCGACGCCGGCCGACCCGGCCTACCCGGCCGGGCACAGCACGCTGAGCACGGCGGCGGCCATCGTCCTTTCCGCCGTCTTCGGAGACGACGTGCCGTTCACCGTCGAATCGCCGAGCCGACCTGGCGTCACCCGGTCATTCGACAACTTCCATGCGGCCGCGGCCGAGGCGGGACTCAGCCGAATCTATGCCGGCAGCCAGACCCGCATCGACCACCTGACCGGGATCGTCCTCGGTCGCCGGATCGGGCAGTACACCCTGGCGAACGCCTTCCGCTGAGGCGTGCCGGGGCGCGCCGTCGCCCCCCGAGCGGTCAGCCGTAGCTGACTCGGACGACGCCTCGATCAGGGGTTAGCCACCAGCGGCAGGAACCGCTCGTGCAGCATGGCCTGGCCGTGTTCGCGCAGAACCGGATTGCGGTCTCGAGGCGGAATCCGGAAGCTCTCGGCCAGGGCCCGGCTCTGTTGCTGGACCCAGCCGACCCGAGGTCGACGCCTTTCCTCGTAGGCCTGGAGCGCAGTTTCGATGGTGGATTCGGCCTCGAGAGTTTCGGCGAGCACCCAGGCATCCTCCATGGCCAGGCCGCCGCCCTGACCCATCATCGGGGACGTCGCGTGGGCGGCGTCGCCGATGAGCACGACGCGCGACGTGCGCCAGTTCGACTGCTCGATCCATTCGATGGGGGACGGCTGCGCGGTCGCGTTGAAGCGGCACCGGGAATTGCCCGAGAAGGTTGTTCGCTGCCCGCACGCCCCCACTGTCGCGCCGCGACGTCTCCCCCGCAAACCTCTGGCCGGTCGTGCCGCGCGGATCGACCGGCGAGCCGGGAGAGCCGCCGGGCGCCGTTATCCCGCTGCGCCCACTGGCCGCGGACCGCGGAGAACCACGATCGATCGAGGATTGACGGTCACCTCGTCGCCCACGGCGACCGTGGCCACGCGGGCCGGATCGTAGGTATCGATCTCGACCGGCCAGGTGAGGCCGGGGCGAGTGGGCGGGACGGTGAAGGAGAGCTGTTCCCACCAGGCGTTGACCAGCACGAGGAAGTCATCATCCACCATGAGGGTGCCATCGTCGGCCCGGTCGGGGTCGTCGGATCCGTCCAAATACAGGGTGATGGCGAGCGCGGTCGAGTCCGACCAATCGGCTCCCGTCATCGCGGTGCCGGCCGGCGTGAACCACAGGAGTTCCGACGCCTCCGCCCCGACCAGGAACCGGCGGCGGCGAAAGACCGGATGGGCCTTGCGGAAGGCCACCAACTGCCGGGTGAAGGCCAGCAGTTCCCTGTCGGGCGCGGACCAGTCGAGCCAGGTGATCTCGTTGTCCTGGCAGTAGGCATTGTTGTTGCCCTGCTGGGTCCGACCCAGCTCGTCGCCGCCGAGCAGCATCGGGACGCCGAAGGACAGCAGCAGCGTGGTAAGCATCGCGCGGGACTGACGAGCCCGCAACGCCAGCACCGCCGGATCGTCGGTTGCGCCCTCGACCCCGCAGTTCCACGAGCGGTTGTCGTCCGTGCCGTCGCGGTTGGCCTCCCCGTTGGCCTCGTTGTGCTTGACGTCGTAGCTGACGAGGTCGCGCAGCGTGAAGCCGTCGTGGACGGTGATCAGGTTCACCGAGGCCGTCGGCCGGCGGCGGGCCCGGCCGTACAGATCCACCGATCCGCACAAGCGCGTGGCGAACTCGCCGATGCCGACCGGGTGGCTGCGCCAGAAGTCGCGCATCACGTCGCGGTACTTGCCGTTCCACTCGCGCCACCCGGGAGGGAATCCGCCCAAGTCGTAGCTGTCCACCTGGCCGACATCCCAGGGTTCGGCGATGAGCTTCGCGCGGGACACCACTGGGTCCTGCGACACGAGGTCGAAGAAGGCGGAGCGCGGCCCGAATTCACCCTCCTGGCGAGCCAGCGTGGGAGCGAGATCGAAGCGGAATCCGTCGACCCGCATCTCGGTCAGCCAATAGCGCAACGAATCCATGATCAGCTGCAGCGTCATGGGGTGGCCGACGTTGAGCGCGTTACCGCAGCCGGTCGTATCGACGTAGTAGCGCGGATCGTCGTTGTCCAGCCGGTAGTAAGCCGCGTTGTCCAGGCCCCGATAGCACAGCGTGGGTCCGAGATCGTTTCCCTCTGCGGTGTGGTTGAAGACGACGTCGAGCAGCACCTCAAGGCCGGCCTGATGCATGGCGTCGACCATCGCCTTGAACTCCTCGACCTGGCCACCGAACCGTCCCGCCCGTACGGCCGCCGAGTAC
This sequence comes from uncultured Actinomycetota bacterium, assembly GCA_963779485.1. Taxonomy (GTDB): domain Bacteria; phylum Actinomycetota; class Actinomycetes; order Mycobacteriales; family Jatrophihabitantaceae; genus CAVVJA01. The sequence goes on from CAVZYJ010000023.1 coordinate 287,243, forward strand.
GCCTGGTGTGGCGCCAGATAGCCGATTGTGTTGTATCCCCAGTAGTTGGTCAGACCGCGTTGCGCCAGGAAGCTCTCCGGCACGCTCTCGTGCACCGGCAACAGCTCGACCGCGGTGACCCCGAGGTCCAGCAAGTGGCTGATGGCCGCCTCGTGGGCCAGGCCGGCATAGGTGCCGCGCAACTCCGCGGGCACGTCTGGGTTGCGGGCGGTGAAGCCCTTGACGTGCACCTCGTAGACGATGGTGTCGGCATAGGAATAGCCGGGCCGCTCGTGTTGCCACAGGTAGCCGTCATCGACGACGATGCCGCGGGGCATGTGGCCGCCCGAATCGAGCGGACTCGGCGCATCCGGGTTGCCCGCCGCGTAGCCGAGCACTTCAGGCCCGTAGGTCACCTCTCCGACGAACGCGCGCGCGTAGGGATCGAGCAGCAACTTCTCCGCGTTGAAGCGGAGGCCGGATCTCGGTTCGTAGGCGCCACCGGCGCGGTATCCGTACCGCTGGCCCGCGCCTATCCCCGGGAGGAACGCGTGCCAGACGCCGGCGTCGTAATCCACCAGCGGGACGCGGGTCTCGACCCCGGTCGGATCGAACAGGCATAGCAGCATGCTGTCGGCGGCGGTCGACGCGACCGCGAAGTTCGTGCCGCCCGCGCGCAGTGTCGCACCGAGCGGAAAGGGCGTGCCCGGCAGTGCGGGCTGATCGGTTCGAACCGCGGTCATTCCGCAGACCGCCCGGCTGGCTCGCGCTCCGCCCACATAGTCGTCACTCCTCTGGTCCTCGTGAGATTCCACCGCGAACTCCGAACCGCTCCGATCCACCATCGACTCACTCGCCGGTCGACGACATCGCCCTCAGCGGATGACAGTGGAGTCAGCGACCAGCAAGGAATGAGACGGCTTCGAGCAACGCCAGGTCAGTGCGGACCGGATCGTAACGAGCGCCGATATCGCGCATGAACGCGTGCTCGCCGCCGGAATACACGTGCAGTTCCACGTCGTCCAAACCGGAGGTATACAGCGCTGATACGACACGAACCCGCGCGTCGGCTGGGACGTGCGGGTCCTGCGAACCGAACACGATCATCAGCCGGCCGTCGATGCGCTCGGCTTCCGCCAGTGTCCCCGCATCGGCGTCCGCGCCCAGCTTTCCGTCCGACAATCCCGTCGGATAGAAGCACACCGTGGCCCTAACCCGAGGATCGAAGGCCGCCCGGAAGGCCAAGTGGCCGCCGATGCAGAATCCCACGGCATGCAGACCGACGACGCCCGGCTCCTGCTGCAGGTAATCCAGCACCGCGACGCGGTCGGAGTCGAACTGCGCCGTCGTGGTGGTCGCCGCGGCGGCTAACCCGGCCGTCCTGCCGGCATCGTCGAACTCCAAGGCGACTCCGGCCAGCTCACTGCGCGGGTAGATCTCCGGCGCGCAGACGACGAACCCGTACGCGGCGAGCCGCCGAGCGGTTCGTAGCGTCGATTCCGTCAGCTGGAAGATGTCCGTATACAGCACTACCCCGGGCCACTCGCCGTCGCCGGCCGGACGAATGACGATGGAGCGGATCTCACAATCGGGCGCCGCAATGTGCACCGTGTCCTCACGTAGCTTCACGGCATATCAACCTAGTGTCCCGTCGGCCAGGAACGACTTTCGGCCGCAAGGGATTCGAGCAGGCGTCGCTCTTCGTCGTCGCTGAGGCCAGCGCCGTGCGGGCCGGGCGTCGGTCGGGCCAGCTCCCAGGTCAACGTGTCGGCGAGGGTCTGGGCCAGCGGACGGCCCGCCAGTCCCGCCGCATCGGCGCGGCCCGTACTTCGCGCGCTCAGGCCGTACCAGTCCGGATCATCGAGCCACAGCGGTAACGAGGCTGGTCCCATCCAGCTCTGCACACCATGCCCGACCAGCCACTCCGGCGCGGCGGCGACCAGCGGGCCGGTATGCCCGGCGACGGCCCGAGCTGCCGCGAGATGCTCGCTCAACCGCAGCCGATTCGCCGCGGCGTTGAACGTGCCGGCGGTGCCGAGCTCGGCGCAGCTGACCAGCCAGGCCGCGAGGTCCCGAACGTCGATCAACGCCGTCGGCATGTTCGGCGCATCGGGCACGAGCACGGCCCGCTCGGAGTTCGATGGTCGCGCGAACCGCCACGGCCAATATCCCGACCGGCCGAACGGGTCGCCGGGACCGCCCACGAGCCCGGCCCGAGCGATGAGACTGCGGTCAGGCCCGAACCGGGCCGTGACGGCCTGCTCGCACGCCACCTTCGCCTCGCCGTATCGCTCCATGCTCTCCATCACGTCGGACTCCAACGGCGGCAGCAACGCGGCGGACTCGTCCTGGTCGAGCTCGCGTTGGCTGGCGTACACGTTGCCGCTCGAGACGAACAGGTACCGATCGGCGACCGGCTCGAGAGCGGCCACCGCCCGCCGGACTTGACCTGGCTGCCGGGCCACGTCGATCACCGCGGTCCATCGCGCTCGCCTGACGTCCTCGTACGCGTCCAGGCGATCGCGGTCAGCGCGAACAAAGCGCACGCCCGTTGGCGTCGAGCCGGAAACGCCGCGGGCCAGGCACGTTACCCCGTGGCCTCGTCCGGCGGCGGCGAGGGCAATCGCGTTACCCAGCCAGGCGGTGCCACCAAGTATCAGAATCTGCACGCCGCCAGCTAACCGCTCTTAGCTCGCGGGTGGCCGCGATTTTCCCTTCCCCCACCCGTGATCTTGGACTTACTGCTCCCGAGCGATGATTAGTCCAAGATCACGACCCGTTGTCGAGGGTCTGGTCTGGCGGCGGAGGATGCGGGACGATTAGTTATGGCCGAAAACATGGCGGCATTCGAGTTGGCCGGCTCGGCGCCGGGCCAACCGACCGGGCAGAGCCCGTTCCCGCCGATCGCGGAATATGCATTCCTGTCGGATTGCGAGAGCAACTGCCTGGTCGCACCGAGCGGGGCCGTCGAGTGGATGTGCGTGCCGCGACCGGACTCGGCCAGCGTGTACAGCGCACTGTTGGATCGCAGCGCTGGCGCGTTCCGCATCGGCCCGTACGACGAGGTGGTACCGGCGGCGCGTCGCTACCTGCCCGGCAGCCTGGTGCTCGAGACCACCTGGCAGACCCGCACCGGGTGGCTGCTCGTGCGGGATGCGCTGTGCATGGGCCCGTGGCACAACGTCGAGGAGCGATCGAGGACGCACCGCCGATCTCCGACGGACTTCGACGCCGAGCATTGCCTGCTGCGGACCGTCGAATGCGTGAGCGGCTCGGTCGACGTGGCGATGAGTTGCGAGCCGGCCCTGGACTACGGCCGCCGCCAGCCAACGTGGACCTACGAGGGCGAGGGCTACGGGGAGGTAGTGGCCCGGACCGAAGGGCTCAATGTCGCGCTCCGCGTGACGACGGACCTGCGGCCGGGCATCGAGGGAGCCGGCCTGCACGCGAGAACCCGGATGACCGAGGGCGAAAGTCACTTCGTCGCCCTCTCGTGGTCGCCGCTGCCACCGCCGCGAACCTTGGACGAGGCGGCGGAGCGGCTGCGCCGGACCCAGGAGTACTGGCGTCAGTGGATCACGCTCGGCGACTTCCCCGACCATCCGTGGCGCAGCTTCCTGCAACGAAGCGCGTTGACCCTGAAGGGCTTGACCTACGCGCCGACCGGCGCGCTGCTCGCCGCGGCCACGACCTCGCTCCCGGAGACACCGCACGGTGAGCGCAACTGGGACTACCGATACGCGTGGGTGCGCGATTCGACTTTCGCCTTGTGGGGCCTGTACACACTGGGCTTCGACCGGGAGGCGGACGACTTCTTCTACTTCGTCGCGGACGCCTGCCGCGAGGGCAATGACTTGCAGGTGATGTACGGCGTCGGTGGCGAGCGGGAACTCGACGAAGAATCGCTGCCGCACCTTTCCGGCTACGAGGGCGCCTTCCCGGTTCGGTCCGGCAACGGGGCCTACCACCAGCGGCAGCACGACGTCTGGGGCGCCGTGCTGGACTCCGTCTATCTGCACGCGCGGTCGCGGGATCAGCTTCCGGAGTCGTTGTGGTCCATCCTCAAGCGCCAGGTCGAGATGGCTGCGGCGCACTGGGAGGAACCCGACCGCGGGATCTGGGAGGTGCGGGGCGAACCACAGCACTTCGTATCCAGCAAGGTCATGTGCTGGGTGGCCATGGACCGGGGCGCCCGGCTCGCCCGGATGCATGAGGAATTCGAGTACGCCGAGAAGTGGCAGGCGCTCGCCGATCAGATTCACCAGGACATCTGCACGAACGGTGTCGATCAGCGCGGGGTCTTCGTCCAGCGCTACGGCTCGACTGCGCTGGACGCATCCCTGCTGCTGCTGCCGATGATGCGCTTCCTGCCGCCTGACGACCCCCGCGTTCGCGCCACCGTTCTCGCCATCGCGGACGAGCTGACCGTCGACGGGCTCGTGCTGCGCTATCGCGTGGAGGAAACCGACGACGGCTTGAGCGGCGAGGAAGGCACTTTCACGATCTGCTCGTTCTGGCTGGTCTCCGCCCTCGTCGAGATCGGTGAAGTCGAGGCCGCCAAGAAGTTGTGTGAACGGCTGCTCGCGTACGCCAGCCCACTCGAGCTCTACGCCGAGGAGATCGATCCGCTCAGCGGCCGCCACCTCGGCAACTTCCCGCAGGCGTTCACCCACCTGGCGTTGATCAACGCTGTCATGCATGTGATACGGGCCGAGAAGATCGTTAGCCGGTCGCAGCACCGTCCCGGCCAGATCAGTTCCAACGAGGACTAGCCGGCCGCTCCCGGCCCACGCGCCGTCGCTTCCCGCGCAGGACCGGCGTCGCTTCCCGCGCAGCCGTGGTGCCGGTGGGGCTGCTGAGGTGCCCCGGAATGCTCAACCGTCACGCGGATGCGCACCACCCTGCGCCAGGCAGGGGCGGGGCGGGGCCGCGGCCGGTCGGGGATGCGAGCCGGTCGTCGGATCGGCCGGTCAGTGGCCGGGTAGGTTTCGTCACGTCGACTGGCCTCGAGGGAGCGCGATGGATGTGCCGGTTGCCGTCCGGGCGGCGGCAGCGGTCGGCGGAGCCGCGCTCGTCCTCACGGCCGGGAGCAGCGTCATCAAGACCCTCATCGTGCCGCGCGCGGTCAGCAGCTGGCTGACTCGATGGGTCGACCAGGTCGTGACGACCATTTTCGGGGGAGTCGCCCGCCGGATCGACGATTTTCAGCGGCGGGATCGAGTCCTCGCCGTCCAGGCGCCGGCAATCCTGCTCGGTCAGCTGGCCATCTGGCTGGGAATTTCCCTCGTCGGTTACTGGCTGCTCCTGTGGCCGTTCGCCAAGGGTGGTGTGACGTCCGCGTTCACCGCCGCCGGGTCATCGCTATTCACGTTGGGATTCGCCGAGCCGCCCGGTGCGGCGCCGGCCGTGATTGTCTTCGCCGCGGCGGCGACCGGGTTGGCGATCGTGACCCTGCAGATTGCCTACCTGCCGACGTTGTATGCCGCGTTCAACCGCCGGGAGACGGAGGTGGCGCTGCTCAACGCGCGGGCCGGCGTGCCGTCCTGGGGGCCGGAACTGCTGGCCCGCACCCATTACGCGCTCGGATCGGGCGTCTCGACGATCGACACGTTGCCCGACTTGTACGAGCGATGGGAACGCTGGGCGGCCGACGTCTCGGAAAGCCACACGACCTACCTGCCTCTTGTTCGGTTCCGATCGCCCCGGCCGCTGTCGTCGTGGGTGACGGCGCTGCTCGCCGTGCTCGACTCGGCCGCCTTGCTGCTCGCTCTGTCGCCGGGCGCCGCGCCGGTCGTACCAGCCCGGCTGTGCCTGCGAAGTGGCTTCCTCTGCTTCAACCAGATTGCTCGGGCAATGGGTATCCGGACACCAGACGAGCCGGACACCAGCGCCGGGATCGGGATCACCTACGACCAGTTCCTCGACGCCGTCGCTCGAATGCGCGAGGTCGACTTTCCCATCGAACGTGACCCGGCTGAGGCGTGGCCAGACTTCGTCGGCTGGCGGGTCAACTACGAGCAGGCGGCTTACGCCGTAGCCAACGCCGTCGACGCCGTACCGGCGCTCTGGTCCGGGCCACGCCGACGGGGCGATCCCGCCATCGCGCCCATCCGTCCGGCGCGCGGCCGGCCGCCCCAGTAGCCCCAGTAGCAGCGGCGGCGAGCAAGGCGATCGCGGCGGGACTACCCGGTGCCATGTTGTTGGCATCAGGCCGCTAGGCAGGGTTGACAGCGGTGGCGCCGCGCGTCAGCGCCGCCTTGGTCTCGGCGTCGGCCGGATAGAACGCCTCGATCGTCAGCTCCTCCACGGTTACATCGGTGGCGGTGCCGACATGGGCCTCGATGCTGAACAACGACAGCTGCGTCCCGCCGTGGCGGAGCTGGAGCGGCAGCACGACGTCACTGGCAGCCGGGGAGACGCCCGCGTCCCCGCCCGGATAGCTCCGCAATTCCGCCTCGAGCTCGTGCAGGTGCGGATCACCGGTGTGCGCTGCACGCTCACGCAGCTGTTCGAGCAGGTGGGCCCGCCACTGGGCCAGGTTCACGATGCGCGGCGCTACCCCGTCGGGATGAAGGGTCAGCCGAAGCACATTGACCGGAGGTTCGAGCAGGTGCGGCGCGCAATCAGCAACGAACAGCCCGATGGCGCCGTTCCCGTCGACCATGTCCCACCAGCGGTTGATCACCACGGCCGGGAACGGCTCGTGGCTGCGCAGCACCTGCTTGAGGGCGTCGCGGACGGCCGCGACCTGGGGTTCATCCAGGCCGCGCTGAGGATAGGCCGGCGCGTATCCGCCAGCGAGCAGGAGCTGATTGCGCTCCCGCAGCGGCACGTTGAGGTGCTCGGACAACCGCAAGATCATCGCCGGGGTAGGGCGCGACCGCCCGGTCTCTACGAAGCTCAGGTGCCGCGCCGAAACATCGGCCTGGATCGACAGATCGAGCTGGCTGAGCCGCCGCCGCGCCCGCCAGTCGCGCAGCAGCTGTCCGACGGGTGGAGATGCCGTCCTGGTCACCCGCCCGACGGTAGCCAGCCCGTCGCCCCGGTGCGATTACCTCACGGGTAACCCATAACGGTTACCTGTCGAGTAATCGACAGCTCGCACCCGCGGGGTCAGCATCGTCGACGGAATCAACCCCAACCGAAAGGGAATCGCCATGAACGACCTGCTCGACCACTACCTGGCCTGCTGGAACGAAACCGACCCGGACGCGCGTCGCTCGCTGATCGCGCAGCACTGGAGCCCCCAACCGAGCTACACCGACCCGCTCGCTGCGGTGACCGGCCGGGACGCGGTCGACGCGACGATCGGCGCGGTTCAGCAGCAGTTCCCCGGCTTCGTCTTCAGCCCGGCCGGACCGGTCGACGCCCACCACCAGCAGGCTCGCTTCACGTGGGGTCTCGGCCCCGCCGGCGCCGAACCGCTGATCGTCGGCTTCGACGTGGTCGTCCTCGATGAGGCCGGCCGCATCGACACCGTGCTGGGCTTCCTCGACCGGGTGCCGGCTTGACCGACGCACCACTCGGCGGTCCCCGCCGGCATATCGGTCGGACGATCGGGTGTATGACTTCGGGTAAGGCAATGCCCTGCCCTCGGAGGGAACCACGTCGATGCGCCCGATCCCGACCGGTGAACATGTCGTAGTCGAAACCAGGGCCGGAGCGGTGCGCGGATTCTGGCGCACGCACTCAGCGGCCTTCCTCGGCATCCCGTACGCGGAACCACCGTTCGACGAGCAGCGGTTTGGCGCACCGGTCCCTCGCGCACCGTGGGCGGGGGTTCGCGACGCCGTGGACTATGCGCCGACGCCTCAGCGCAAGGCCCTGGCCGAGATCACCACGATCCCGGAGCCAAGCATCCCGGGCGCCGACATCCTTACCCTGAACGTCTTCACGCCGCAGCCGTCCCGCGACGCCGAGCCATTGCCGGTCATGGTCTACATCCACGGCGGCGGCTACGTCGCGGGATCGCCGGCCAGCCCCTGGTATGACGGAGCCGCCTTCAACCGCGACGGCATCGTCACGGTGAGCATCGCCTACCGGCTCGGGTTCGAAGGGTTCGGCTGGCTGCCCGACGCGCCGCTGAACCGCGGGGTCCTCGACCAACTGCGGGCGCTGGAATGGGTGCGTGACAACATCGCGGCATTCGGCGGTGACCCGAACCGGGTGACCATCGCCGGGCAGTCGGCCGGCGGCGGGGCGGTCATGACCCTGCTGACGATGCCGCGGGCGCGCGGGCTGTTCATTCGGGCCGCGTCCATCTCGGGCGTGCCGAGCGACGTTCCCCTCGAGAAGGCGCAGCAGACGACGACCGAGCTCGCCGACCGGCTCGGGGTCGCTCGCGAATCGGGCCGGATTCGCGAGCGTCTCCGAGACCGAGTTGATCATCGCGCAGGGCGGCGGATTCCAGCCGTTGGAGAAACCGACCGCCGACGACCTGATCGCCATCATGCGGGCGATGGACGGACGGCTGCGCCTCGGTCCGGTCGTCGATGGCGAGCTTCATCCGTTGGCCGTAGTGGACGGTTTGCGGGCCGGCGCCGGCCGAGACGTGGCGCTACTGGTCGGTGCCACACGGCAGGAGTTCGGTGCGCTGACCCACGCGAACAGCCAGCTGTTCGAGGATCACGACGTCGCCGAGCTGCTGGAGCAGGTGGGCCTTGACCCGGTCGCCGCTCGGCGCTTCGCGGACGCCCTGCCGGACGACCATCCGGCCGACGTCGTCGGCCAGTACGTGAGTGACGTGACGTTTCGCCGCCGTATTGTCGACTGGCTCGAACTGCGCAAGGGTGCAGCGCCGACCTGGGCGTACGACTTTGCCTGGCGGTCAGCCGTCAGCGGAGTTGCCGAGCATTGCCTGGACGTTCCCTTCGTCTTCGACCTGCTCGAGGACCCCGACGTCACTCGAGTCGCGGGGCCGAACGCGCCGCAGGCGTTGGCCGACTGGGTGCACGGTTGCTACGTGGGGTTTGTCCGCGAAGGCAATCCCGGTTGGCCGCCCTACGACGAATCGCAAGCCGTCATGGTGTTCGATTCCGACTCCGCGGTTGTCGCGGGCGGCTACGAATCCGCGCGGGCGCTGACCTAACGGTTGCGTTCCCGTGCGGCATCGCGCCAATCTGCCGTGGAGCCCCGTCATGCCGAAGGAGACCCGATGAGTGACTACACGCCGATCCGTGAGGACAAGTTCTCCTTCGGGCTGTGGACAATTGGCTGGCAGGGAGTGGACGTCTTCGGTTTCGCCGTGCGGCCACCGCTCGACCCGGCGGAGGCGGTGCACAAGCTGGCCGAGCTCGGGGCGTACGGAATCACGCTCCATGACAACGACGTGTTCCCGTTCGGATCCAGCCCGGCTGAGCGTGACACTCATCTGAAGCCGTTCCGGCAGGCCCTGGATGACACGGGTCTGGCCGTGCCCATGGTGACGACGAACCTGTTCTCGCACCCGGTGTTTCGGGACGGTGGACTCACCAACAACGATCGAGATGTTCGCCGCTTCGCGATCCGCAAGGTCGCCGACAACATCGACCTCGCCGCCTCCCTGGGCGCGCAGACATTTGTCGCGTGGGGCGGTCGGGAAGGCGCCGAGTCCGGCGCGGCCAAGGACGTCCGGGCCGCGCTGGACCGATACAAGGAGGCGTTCGACGTCCTCGGCCAGTACCTCGTCGACCACAGCTATGAAATGCGCTTTGCGCTGGAACCCAAGCCGAACGAGCCGCGCGGCGACATCCTGCTGCCGACAGTCGGACACGCCCTCGCGTTCATCAACGAGCTGGCCCGGCCCGACCTGGTCGGAGTCAATCCCGAGGTCGGCCACGAGGAGATGGCCAGCCTCAACTTCGCACACGGTCTGGCTCAGGCGCTCTGGCACGGCAAGCTGTTCCACGTTGACCTCAACGGGCAACACGGTCCGCGTTACGACCAGGACCTGCGCTTCGGGGCCGGCAACGCCCGCGGCGCGTTCTGGACGGTGGACATCCTGGAGTCGGGTGGGTACCAGGGCCCGCGGCATTTCGACTTCAAGCCGCCCAGGACGGAGGATCTCGACGGGGTCTGGGCTTCGGCGGCCGGCTGCATGCGGAACTACCTCATCCTGCGAGACAAGGCGCGCGCCTTCCGCGCCGACCCCGAGGTGCAGCAGGCCCTTCGGGATGCGCGGGTCGACCAGCTGGCCGAGCCCACCCTGGCCGATGGCGAGACCATCGAGACGCTCCGCGCCGAGGCGTTCGATCCGGAGGAGGCGGCCCGGCGCGGAATGGGCTTTGAACGACTGGACCAGCTCGCCCTCGAGCACCTCTACGGCGTGCGAGGATGACCAGCCGCACGGCGTAACCGGCGGTCGCGGCACTGCCAGCGCCAACGCGGCGTCTCTTCTCGTCGCGAACACTTCCGGCCGATTCGGTGCGAATGAAACGGCGTTTATGACATGTACCAAATTTCTGGATTGCGATTGATATCGCGGCACCATGTACGACCAACCCAGGGCAGCAGTGAGTCGTCCCGCAATGATCGGTCCGGTGCGCAATCGCGAGCTAATCCTGTCGGAGTTATTGGTAACCCGTTGCCGGCCGGGTAGAGCTGAGGCCACACTGAGAATCCTCCGTTGTTGCCCTACGGTCCGTGGAGGCTCACATGTCCGAGGGTGAGGCTGTTGCGGGCCGCAAGACTCCGTACGACGTCCTCCGTCGTGACCTGATCGACGTTCGCGAGCAATTCGCCGCGATGAATGAAGTCCTTATCGCGCTTGGCCGCGATACCCGCGACCCGGACGCCGTCCTCGGCACCATCCTCGAAAGCGCTCGCCGACTGTGCCACGCGGAGGTCGCAGGGCTTTACCGCGCGGTCGGCGACACCTTCGCGCTGTCGAAGGCAGTCGGCCTGGACGCCGAGGTCGCCGAATACCTCAATGCGCATCCGCTCACCTTGGATCGAAAAGCACTAATCGGTCGGGTTGGTCTCGCTCGGAAGACGGAACAGATTGTGGACGTTCTCGCCGATCCTGACTACGGCCGCCTCGATCTGCAGCGGCTCGCGGGCTTCCGGACGACCATTGGTGCACCGTTGCTCCTCGACGAGCATGTCGTCGGAGTGTTGCTGCTGTGGCGCAACCGGGTGCAGGCATTCGAGGAGCGTGAGATGGCGGTCCTCGAGACGTTCTCCGCACAGGCCGCGATCGCACTGCGCACGATTGATCTGCTCACCGCCCTCGAGTCGCGCAGTGCGGAACTCGCCCGAAAGGTGCAGCAACTTCAGGCGCTTGTGGACGTCGGCGAAGCCGTGAGCTCCAGCCTCGATCTGGACAAAGTGCTGCACACGATCGTCGTGAACGCGGTACGGATGGCCAATGCGGACGGCGGGTCGATCATGCAGTATGTGGCCCAGGACCGCAGCTTCTGGGTCTCGGACCACGCACGGCACCAGCCAGGATCTGGTGGCCAAACTTCACGATCTCAGGGTCACGCTCGATTCGACCTTGGTTGGGCAGTCGGCCCGGGAGCGGCGCCCGCTACAAGTGCCGAACCTCGATGGAGTGGACCTGGATCCACATCTGCAACTGATGTACGAAGCCGGCTGGCGATCGGTCCTGGTCGCTCCGATGCTTCGGCAGGGCGACATCATCGGTGCGCTCGTCATCCGCCGAGAGCGAGCTGGCAGCTTCAGCGACACCACGGTCGACCTGTTGGAGACCTTTGCCAGCCAGTCCGCACTGGCCATCTACAACGCTGGACTGTTCCGCGAACTGCAGACCAGGACCGAACAACTTCAAGTCGCTAGCCAGCACAAGTCTGACTTTCTCGCGAGCATGTCGCACGAACTGCGCACTCCGTTGAATGCGGTTATTGGATTCTCTAAGGTCCTCCTGGAACGGATGTTCGGCGATATCAACGATCGTCAGGAAGAATATCTACATGATATCTGGGTATCTGGAAGACATCTGCTCGACCTGCTCAACGAGATCCTCGATCTGTCCAAGGTGGAGGCCGGCCAAATGGAGCTGGTGCCCAGCAATTTCGACGTCGCGAATGCACTGGAATACGTGAGATCGCTCGTGCGTGATCGCGCCGTGGCGCACCGTATCGCGGTCGACATGACCGTCGACGACAGCGTCGGAACAATCGAGGCCGATGAACTGCGATTCAAGCAAGTGGTGCTCAACTTGCTGAGCAACGCCGTCAAGTTCACCGGGAGCGGTGGGCACGTCTCAATTCGCGCGTGGAACGAGGACGACGACTTGCTGGTGTCGGTGACGGACACCGGACCCGGCATTCCCCGCAGCGACCAAGAGCGAATCTTCGAGTCCTTCCAGCAAGGCGGTCGCGGTGCACCGCGGGAGGAGGGTACCGGGCTGGGTCTGACCCTGTCGCGAAAGATCGTCGGACTGTTCGGCGGTCGGCTGTGGCTCGACAGCGAAGTCGGTTCCGGCAGCACGTTCACATTCTCGGTGCCGGTCGGGCGGGCTCGGGCCAAGGGGACGTCGACTCCATCGTCTCACGATCGCCCATCAGTGCTTGTGATCGAAGACGATCGGGCCTCGCTCGAGCTTCTCTATGCTTACCTGGAGGGATCGGGCATCGATGTCGTCGAGGCGCGCGACGGCCAGGATGGACTGGAACGGGTCAGCTCGCTCCGGCCGGCCGCGATCCTCCTCGATATCCGATTGCCGAGTCTCGATGGTTGGGAGTTTCTCGAGGCGGTCAAAGCTAGCCCAGCCGCGGCAGAAATACCCGTGATCGTCGTGTCAATCGTCGACGAACGAGCACGCGGGCTCGCTCTGGGCGCCGCCGATTACCTCATGAAGCCGGTCCGTCGGGACGCTCTGCTCAACGCATTGGCCAAGGTCGGGGTGCCATCCGCTCGAAATGATTCCGCCAGCGTGGAGGCGCCATGACCGGGCGAATCCTGGTGGTCGAAGACAACGCGAGAAACCTCAAGCTGGTGCGCGATGTCCTGCAGTTCGCCGGCTACGAAGTGATCGAGGCCCGATCGGGCGAGGAGGGAGTCCAAGCAGCCGGGGAGTCCGATCCCGATCTGATTCTGATGGACCTGCAATTGCCCGGCATAGATGGCACCGAAGCATTGCGGCAACTGCGAGCGAACGAGGCTGGTCGTCGCATTCCCGTGGTAGCCGTTACCGCATTTGCCATGAAGGACGACCGCGATCGTGCTATGGCTGAGGGCTTCGATGGCTACCTGGAAAAACCGATCAGCGTTCGGGCTCTTGCCAGCCAAGTGCGGGCATTTCTGACGGTTGGAGGTACCGCATGAGCGATGGCGCCACCGTATTAGCGGTCGACGATCAGCCGCAGAACCTCCGCCTTCTCGACGCGGTTCTGTCACCTCGCGGCTACCGCGTGATCCAGGCGGCGTCCGGCGAGGAGGCTCTACGCGTCCTGTCCGAGTCCGACGTCGACCTGGTGTTACTTGACGTCGTCATGCCCGGAATTGACGGCTACGAGGTGTGCCGGCAGATTCGGACAAACGAACGAACCGCGTTTCTTCCGGTCGTGATGATCACCGCGAGCGGCAATCAGGAAAAGATTCGAGCCTAGAGGTCGGCGCCGATGACTTCGTGACGAAACCGTTCAATACGGCCGAACTCCTGGCGCGCGTCGCATCGCTGGCAAAGATAAGGCGGTATCACGAGACTATCCGCATACAGTCCGCTCAACTTTCGGCCTGGAATCGCGAACTCGAACGTCGTGTCGCCGACCAGGTCGCTGAGCTGCAGCGGGTAAGCCGGCTGCGTCGGTTTCTCGCGCCCCAGCTCGCCGAGCTGTTGCTGAATCGCGGCGACGAGTCGGTATTGGACAGCCACCGACGAGAGATCGTTGTCGTGTTCTGCGACCTCCGAGGCTTTACGACGTTCGCAGAATCAAGCGAACCGGAAGAGGTCATGGACGTCCTATCCGAATACCACCAAGCGCTCGGCGACCTTGTGTTTCGCTTTGGGGGAACGCTGGAGCGCTTCACCGGCGACGGAATCATGGTGTTCTTCAACGATCCTTTGCCTTGTGAGGACGCCCCGCTCCGGTCGGTACGGATGGCGATCGCGATGCGGAGTCGGGTTCATGAGCTAGCCGAGAGCTGGTCGCGCCGTGGTCACGACCTCGGCTTCGGCGTCGGTATCGCTCAAGGCTACGCGACGTTGGGTCAGATCGGGTTTGAGTCACGCGTCGACTATGCGGCAATTGGCAGCGTGACAAACCTCGCGGCCCGGTTGTGCGCCGAGGCGAACCACGGACAGATCCTGTCCACGCAAAGGGTTTTTTCTGCCGTTGACGGGGTGGCTATCGGCGCCTACGTCGGCGAGTTGACTCTACGCGGCTTCAGCCGACCAATCCGTGCGTATGACATCAAGGGATTTGACAAGGCGAGGCTGCCGTAATGACCACGTCGGCATACACACTGTCGCAGCTCGACGACGCAGCCCGCTACGGACGGTTCGACGAGCTACAACGCCGAATGCCCGAGGTCTGGGACATCATGCGCCTCAACCACGAGGACGAAAGCGTGGTCGTGATCCCTTCTGTCACGCTCGATCGTGCCGTTGCGTCGTCGGGCAGCGTGAATCAGGCCTACGAAGAGCGATTCCTGTTTCTATTGCTGCTCTTGCGACAGCCGCGGTTAAGAATGATCTATCTAACCTCCATGCCGATCGCCTCGGAGATCGTGGAGTACTACCTTGCCTTGTTGCCCGGAGTGATCCCCAGCCACGCCCGCGCCCGCCTTACCCTCGTGTCCGTCGGAGACTCTTCTGGACGATCCCTGAGTGAGAAGTTGCTCGCTCGACCCCGCATGCTCTCCCACATCGGAAAGCTGATTCCCAACCGTCGCCACAGTCATCTGATTCCGTACAACACCACCGATCTAGAACGGGACATAGCGATCTCGCTGGGCATTCCGATGTACGGACCCGATCCGCGGCTGGGCCATCTCGGCACCAAGAGCGGATGCCGCCGGCTGTTCGCGGACGTCGGCATCCCCTACCCGCTCGGCGTGGAGGATGTGCACGGCGTCGACGAGCTGACCGACGCAATTATTGACATGCGTAAGCAGCGGCCCCTCTTGAGCGAGGTCATCGTCAAGCTGGACGAGGGCGTGTCCGGCCAAGGAAATGCGCTTGTCAAACTAGCGGGCCTACCGAACCCGGGCGACCGGCAGGAGCGCGCCGCTGTGACCGAACGGATCGGGCACATGCAGCTCGAAGCCGAAACCACACCGCTCGAGGTGTATCTCAGCAAGCTGGCCGACGGCGGCATCGTCGAGGAGCGCTTGACTGGTGACGAGATCCTCAGCCCGAGCGTTCAGCTTCGAATCACTCCGAGCGGCCAGGTCGAGTTGCTCTCGACCCATGACCAACTGCTGGGTGGCGCTAGCGGCCAGAGCTTCCTTGGCTGCGTATTTCCGGCCGATGTTGGCTATGCCCGAACAATTGGCCAACATGCTTCCACGGTTGCCGATCGCCTCGTCAGCTACGGCGTGATCGGTCGGTTCGCCATCGACTTCGTGGTCGTTCGAGCACCCGACGGAGAATGGTCCGCATCTGCGATCGAGCTGAACCTACGCAGGGGCGGCACCACGCATCCGTTCCTAACGCTGCAGTTCTTGACGGATGGTCGCTACGACCCGGATACTGCCCTTTTTCTCACCGCCGCCGGCGATGAGAAACACCTTGTGGCCACGGACCATTTCGAATCCGACCGGTTACGGTCGTTGACGATATCCGATCTGTTCGACGTAGTGGCACGGAGAGGTTTGCATTTTCACCAGGCGCGGCAGACCGGGATCGTGTTCCACATGATCAGCTGCCTCACGGAACACGGTCGAGTCGGGCTGACGGCGGTCGGCAATTCTCGGCAACAGGCGCAGGACTTGTACGAGGACGCACAACGTCTGTTGCTGGACGAGGCCTCCGACGCCTTAGTGGAAGCAACACTGAGTGACTGACGTCGCCGAACCGGATCCAGTGTGGTACTTCGCGTACGGATCGAATCTCAACCGCGCCCGATTCGGCTGTTACCTCCAAGGCGGACGACCCGACGGCGCACACCGAATTTACGCCGGTTGTCGCAACAAGGCCAACCCGCAGGCCGCTACGGCCCACCAAGTCCATGGGGCGGTTTACTTCGCGGGCACGTCTACGACGTGGCACGGTGGCACCGCGTGCTACGACCCTGAGGCCGAAGGCGACGTGTTCGGTCGCGCGTATCTGCTGACCCGATCACAGGTGAGCGACGTCCTGGCCCAGGAGATGTGTCGCCCGCCTGGTGCCGATCATGACTTCACCGCGATACGCCAGAACCGCAGGGTCACGGTCGGCCCCGGGCGCTACGAGACCGTCACCTATCTCGGCGACATCGACGGCGCTCCGCTGGTCGCCTTGGCGCCCCCCGCTGGCAGCAACCACAAGCTCAACGCCCCCACGCAGAGTTACCTGGCGACCATGGCTGCCGGCTTGTATGAGACTTACCGCTGGCCCGCAAGCCGTATCGCGGCCTACCTGTGCTCGCTGCGAGGCGTCACGCCGACCTGGGACAGCGCGCGGATCGAGGCGTGGTGTCGAGAACTGCTGCCGGTTCGGGCCCTGGGTGGCGGCCGCGCGACGCAACGGGCCGTCGAAGATCATCCGCAAGGTTGAGCGGGCGAGCGTCGACCGAGGAGAGCGACGGGCTCGGCGTAGGCCGGGTCGGACTTGATCTAAGTGGGCACTCGCAGGCGCCCGGCCAGCCGGGAGGAGCTGCGCACGATCAGCTCCGGGACGAATTGGATCTGCTGGTGGACGTGCTCGCCGTTGGAGTTGGCCTCCTCGATCAGCAGCTCGGCCGCGGTACTGCCGAGCAGGGCTCGGGGCTGACGGACGGACGTCAGCGGGATGGCCGCCGCCGCGGCGAACTCGATGTCGTCATAGCCCACGATCGCGATCTCATCCGGGACGGCAACGCCTTGCTGGGTCATCTCTTGCAGGAAGCCCAGCGCGAGTAGGTCATTGGCGCAGAACACCCCGGTCGGTCGCCGCCGGGCGGGGAGCCCGAGCAGCCGGGCGCCGGCCCGACGACCCTCGGCCACGCCCAGGTTCGTGGTATCCAGCGCCGTCAGCGCATCCGGGTCGAGGCCAGCACTATCGATGGCCCGAAGCGCGCCCAGGTGACGATCCGCGACCTGCGGGATGATCGCGGGGCCGCCGACGACGGCGATACGCCGGTGACCCTGATCGAGCAGATGGGCGACCGCGAGATTGCCTCCCTCGATGTCGTCGACGCCGACCGAGCACCAGTCGCCTCCGGGACTGGGCGGTCGGTCGACGAAGACGACCGGGATACCGCGATCGGGAAGCAGCCGCAGCCGCTCGTTTGCAAAGTCCACCGCCGTGATCAACACCCCGCGGATCCGCTGCTCGAGCACGAGCGATAGGTAGTCGTCCTCTCGCTGGGCATCTTGGTCGCTATTGCACAGAAAGACGGCCAGCCGGTTCGCCTTGGCGACCTCCTCGATGCCTCGGGTCAGGTCGGTGAAGAACGGGTTGCTCTGATCGAGCATGATGTAGGCGATCAACCGGCTATGACCGCCCCGCAGATGGCGCGCTGACTCATTACGCACGAACCCCAACTCGGCGATCGCCCGCTCCACCCGCTCCCGGGTGGACGACTTCACCATCTCCGGCCGGTTCAGCACGTTTGACACCGTGCCCAGGGAAACGCCGGCGCGTTGGGCCACGTCCTTGACGCTCACCGTCGACACGCCCGCCTCCGATTCCTGAGCGCGGCCAACCAGGCTTGAAACGATATCAAGCATCCCGATCGACCGCCGAGGCAACAGCTTATAACGATCCAGGCGAGCGCTCGGCGAGAATCGACCGAAATCCTCGCCGACGGGAACCTGATGGGGCAAGGGATTGAAACGTTTGCAGCGGTGTCTGAGGTGGGAGGCACGCATCGAACTGGGTCAAATTGACTCCGGGGTCCACCACGGATCCGACGATCTCGGCGACGGCGATCGTCGCGCCGGCCGCGGTGCCTCGGCGCAGCCGTCGCACCTCTCGACGCCGTGGCGTCCAGCTGGGCCGGGCCAGGGACCTGGTCGCCTCGAAGCGCGGTGCCTCGAGTCAAAGCGCGGTATCGGGGCCGTCGGATACCTGAGAATCCGGGCTGACGTACGAATCGTCGCTGAATCGTTATCTAGTTGTGCGCTTGGGTCTCTAGCGTCTCGCAACGAGCTGACCCACACGCGATCGGTGGTGAGGACAGTGCAGGACTGCGTCCGCAGCAGCCGCCAAAACACGGTGCGCCCGCTGCGCGGCGCCAATTGGCAAGCAGCGGTGCCTCGGATCGATCTGAAACGTACTAATCGAGTGTCGAGATCGGCCGTACGGTGCTCACCCGGCGCCAACGGCGACCATTGACACACCCGGGACCGCTGTCTACAGTTTCTGAAACGGTTCAGCGCACCTCACCGGGAGGTGTGCCGGCAGAAGGGAAGCGGACGGATGCTTGGACGGAAAACGCTGGCCGTCGGGGCGGCAGCCGCCGCGCTGGCACTCACGCTGGCAGCATGCGGTGGCAGCAGTTCCAGCAGTAGCGGGGGTGGTAGCGGCGCCGCCAAGGGAGGCGGTACTGGCACGTTGACGCTGGGCGCCGTCTTGGTGCCGCCGACGCTGGCCGCCAGCGGTGCCGGCTGGGCGAATGAGTCGCCGTTCCACCAGGCGGTCTACGACACCCTGCTGCACGCGACGCCGGACGCCAAGCCCCTCCCCTGGCTGGCGACCAGTTGGTCGTACAACACCGACAAGACCGTGCTGACCATGAAGTTGCGCACCGACGTGAAGTTCACCGACGGCACGCCGTTCACTGCCGACGTCGCCGCCCAGAACATCATGCGATTCGCCAACGGCACGCCAACCGCGTCGCCGAACAAGTCCTACCTGGCGAGTGTCAAGGACGCCAAGGCGGTGGATCCCGCCACCCTGCAGATCACGCTCAAGGCCCCTGACCCCGCCATGCTCGAGTACCTGACGCAGAACCCGGGCCTGGAGGAAAGCCCGAAGGCCTTCACTGCGTCTGACGCCAAGACCCACCCGGTTGGCTCCGGCCCGTACATGATGGACACCAGCAAGACGGTGATCGGGTCGAAGTACGTCTACACCAAGAACCCGAACTACTGGGCCAAGGATCAGCAGCACTACGCCAACGTCACGATCAACATCTACCAGACCATCTCCACTCAGGTGAACGCGATCCGGGGCGGCCAGGTCAGCGGCCTCCCGTTGATCGACAACAGCGCCAACGCCCAGATCAAGGCCACCGGCTACACCCTGGTCCCGCACGAGCTGGACTGGACCGGGATCATGCTGTTGGACCGCAACGGCACGATGAACAAGGCCCTCGGCAACGTCAAGGTGCGGCAGGCGATCAACTACGCGATCGACCGGGACGCCATGCTCAAGGCGTACGGCAAGGGTTACGGCACGGTTACCGGCCAGATCTTCCCGAAGACTCAGGCGGCGTATGACCCGGCGCTGGACACCATGTATCCGTACGACGTGAACAAGGCCAAGCAACTGCTGTCGGACGCTGGCTACAGCAGTGGCGTGTCGATCACCATGCCGCAGGTGAATGCAGGCGGTACCACCCAATACGACCTGATCAAGCAGTACCTGGGTGCGGTCGGCATCACCGTGAACTACCAGCAGGAGACGATAAACAACTTCATCGCTGACCTGCTGGCGCCGAAGTGGGCAGCGTCCTGGTTCATCCTCCAGGAGGATCCAACCGCCTGGCAGCTGGCCAACTTCTCGATCGCGCCGACTGCGACCTGGAACCCGTTCAAGGTCAGCGACCCGACGATCAACTCGCTAATGAAGACGATCCAGACCGGTTCGGAGGCTGACGCGGATGCGGCCGCGAAGAAGCTGAACCAGTTCGTCGTCCAGCAGGCCTGGTTCGACCCGTGGTACCGCAACCAGGGGAACTACGCGGCTGACAAGAAGACGAATGTAATTCAGCAGAGCGACAACGCGTACCCGTACCTGTACAACATCACGCCGAAGGGCTGACTCGGGATCCGTGGGTGGGCCGCCGTTGACGGGGCGGCGGCCCACCGCGGTTCCCACCGTTCGGTCGGGAAGGGATCGACATGCTCAAGTTCATATTGCGCCGCCTTGTCGCCGGCGTCGTGCTGATCGTGGTCCTGTCCACGATCGCGTTCTTCCTGCTCTATCTCAGCGGCGGCGATATCGCCCGCCGGATCCTGGGTCAGGACGCCACGCCGGACACGGTGGCCCAGAAGGCGCACGAGCTGGGGTTGGATCGGCCCCTGCTGTCCCAGTTCGGCGATTGGGTGTCGCACGCGGTGCGGGGTGATCTGGGCACGTCCTGGTTCACCGGTGAGGACGTCGTCCATGCGATAACCAGCCGGCTCAGTGTCACGCTCTCTTTGGTTATCAGCGCTGTGGTGCTGACCGCGATCGTGGCGGTCGTGCTGGGCGTGCTGGCCGCCACCCGCGGCGGTTGGGTGGACCGGACGGTGCAGGTGGTGACGGTCCTCGGTTTTGCGATTCCCGGCTTCCTGGTCGCGATCGGTCTGGTCACTCTTTTTGCCATCAACCTCGGCTGGTTCAAACCGACCGGCTACACCAAGTTCACCGACTCCCCGAGCGGCTGGCTGTCGACGGTGACCCTGCCGGTAATCGCACTCGCCCTGGGCAGTATCGCCGGCGTCGCCGCGCAGATCCGCGGCTCGATCATCGATGCCGCCCGGCAGGATTATGTGCGGACGCTGCGGAGTCGCGGGTTGTCGGAGACCCGGGTGATCTACAAGCATGTGCTGCGCAATGCGGCCGGTCCGGCATTGTCGGTGCTGGCCTTGCAGTTCGTGGGGCTGCTGGGCGGCGCGGTAATCGTCGAGCAGATCTTCGCGATTCCCGGCCTCGGGCAGGTCGCGGTCACCGCGACCGGCCAAGGTGACATCCCGCTGGTCATGGCCCTGGTGGTGGTCACCGCCATCATCGTCGTCATCGTCAACCTCATCGTCGACCTGTTGCAGGGTTGGCTGAACCCGAAGGTGCGTGTCGGATCATGACGAGATCTCCCGTCGCCGCCCTCCGCTCCGCTGCTCAGTCCGCTCCTCGCTCCTGCGTCGCTGCGGTGCTCCCTACGATGCTCGCGAAGGACGGCTCCTCATGACTACCGCAGTCGCCCCTCCCCCCGACGTCGTCCCGGATACCCACACCCTGGAGGAGACGGCGCATGCCTCGCTGTTCCGCCGCCTGCTGCGGAACCCGATGGGTGTCATCTCGCTCGCGTTCTTAGTTCTTATTGTGCTCGCGGCGATCCTGGCGCCGCTCCTGGCCCCGCACGACCCGAACACCGCCTCGGCCGCCGACGTCCTCGCCCACCCAGGCGGGAAATTCCCGCTCGGGGCGGACGGGTCGGGTCGGGACATCCTGTCCCGGCTGCTGTACGCCGCCCGGATCAGTCTGGCCGGTGCAGCGCTCGCCGTCATTGTCGCGGCGGCTATCGGCATCACCGCCGGGTTGATCTCCGGCTATTACGGCAAGTGGTTCGCGGCCGTCTCCTCCTGGGTGGCTAGCGCGTTGATGGCGCTGCCCGCCATCGTCGTGCTGCTGGCGGCCCGGTCGGTACTCGGCCCGTCGGTGTGGACGTCCATGCTCATCTTCGGCATCCTGCTCTCCCCGGCGTTCTACCGGGTGGTGTACGGCGCGGTGACCGGCGTAAAGCACGAGCTGTACGTGGACGCTGCCCGCGTGTCGGGTCTCAGTGACGGGCGGATCATCGCCCGGCACATCCTGACCGTGGTCCGCGCCCCGGCGATCATCCTGGCTGCCACCGCCGCCGGTATCGCCATCGCAATCCAGGCCGGGCTGGACTTCCTCGGCCTCGGCGACACGAGCCATCCCACCTGGGGCGGCATGCTCAACGACGCGTTCACCAACATCTACACCGACCCGCTCGAGTTGCTCTGGCCCAGCCTGGCGATCGGACTGACGACTATCGCGCTCGCGCTGCTCGCTAACGCGCTGCGCGACGAGCTGGAGCGCACCGGCTCGCGCAAGACCCGGCGCAAGAGCAAAGCCGGCACCGTGACCATCCAGCGCGAGCCGGTGATCGTGCACGACGAGCTGGCCGACGCCGTCGGCGGTGAGGAGCTGCTGCAGGTGCGCGAACTGGCCGTCGGCTACGACCAGCCCGACGGCTCGGTGAAGACCGTCGTGGAGGACGTGACACTCACCGTGCGCCGCGGTGAGGTGCACGGGCTGATCGGCGAATCCGGTTCGGGCAAGACCCAGACCGCGTTCTCCATCTTGGGCCTGCTTCCGGCCGGTGGGCGGATCGTCGCGGGGGACATCAACTTCGAGGGCGTCGATCTGGCGAACATCTCGGGCAAGGAGATGACCGGGCTGCGGGGGAAGAAGATGGCCTACATCCCCCAGGAGCCGATGTCCAACCTCGACCCCACGTTCACCATCGGCACCCAGCTCACCGAACCCTTGCGGGTCAACCTCGGCATCAGCAAGGACGAGGCCAAGGACCGGGCGCTGAAGCTGCTGGCTCGGGTCGGCATCCCCGACCCGGAGCGCACGTACCACGCGTATCCGCACCAAGTCTCCGGCGGCATGGCTCAGCGCGTCCTGATCGCCGGTGCGGTGTCGTGCGGGCCCGACCTGCTGATCGCCGACGAGCCGACCACCGCCCTGGACGTCACTGTGCAGGCCGAGGTGCTCGACCTGCTGCGCCGGCTGCAATCCGAATACAACATGGGCGTGCTGATCGTCACCCACAACTTCGGCGTCGTCGCCGACCTGTGCGACCGAGTGTCGGTCATGCGGGCCGGCCGGATCGTCGAGACCGGGGCCGCCCGGGCCGTCTTCGCTGACCCGCGCCACGAATACACCCAATCCCTGTTCGACGCCATCCTCGAAGACGCCGAGCCACGCGGCCCCCTGGTCACCGCCGGTGCTGCCGGCGCCGTCGGGGAAGGAGCCACCTCATGAGCCACGCCATTGCCACCGACGCCACCACCGCCGACTCGGTCGACGGCCTGCTGCTCGACGTCGACAACCTCGTCGTGGAGTATCCGGCTCGCGGTTTCCGCAAGCACCCCTTTCGGGCGCTGAAGGGCGTCTCGCTCGACATCCGGCCCGCCGAAACCGTCGGGCTCGTGGGCGAATCGGGCTCGGGCAAGACCACCCTGGGACGAGCTGTCCTCGGCTTGGCACCGGTCACCGACGGCACCGTTCGGTACAACGGACGCGACATCGGCCACCTGTCCCGGTCGCAGCGGCGGGAACTGGCCAGCGACATCCAGGTCGTCTTCCAAGACCCCTACACGTCGCTGAACCCCGCGTTGACGATCGAACGGATCCTCACCGAGCCGCTCACCATTCGCAAAATCCCCAAAGCCGAGGCCTCCCGCCGAGTCCGGGACCTGCTCGACCAGGTCAAACTGCCCACCAACTCCGGCGGCCGGCTCCCCCGCGAATTCTCCGGCGGACAACGGCAGCGCGTCGCCATCGCCCGCGCGCTCGCCCTCGAGCCACGGCTGATCGTCTGCGACGAACCGGTCTCCGCGCTCGACCTATCCACCCAAGCCCGAGTCCTCGAGCTGTTCAAAGAAATCCAAGAACGCACCGGCGTCGCCTACCTGTTCGTCTCCCACGACCTCGCCGTGGTCCGCCACCTCAGCCACCGTGTCGCCGTCATGTACCGCGGCGAAATCGTCGAATCCGGCGACGGTGACCAGGTCACCGCCCGCCCCGAACACCCGTACACCCAACGCCTCTTCCTCGCCGCCCCCATTCCCGACCCGGTGGCCCAAGCCAAGCGCCGCGAAGAGCGGCGTGCCCTGCTCGAGAGCCAACAGGACCAGGAGGCGCAAGCCGTCGCCTGACCAGCCGATCCGCGCATACGCGACAGCGCACGAGGAAACGGAGATCATGACCGACAACACTGCTGTCGCCAGCGACAGCCGGCTCGCCGACGTTCTTGCCGCCCTCACGCTCGAAGAGAAGGTCAAACTGCTCACCGGGCGCGACTTCTGGACCACCTGGCCCATCGAGAAGATCGGGCTTCGCCGCCTCCTCGTATCCGATGGCCCGTCCGGAGTTCGCGGCGAGACCTGGGATGAGCGCGACCCGTCGCTCAACCTGCCCTCCGCCACGACGCTCGCGTCATCGTGGGACACCGACATCGCTCGTCGCTATGGTGCGGCGGCAGCGGTGGAGGCGCGCCGCAAGGGGGTCGACGTGGTGCTCGGCCCCACGATCAACTTGCACCGGTCCCCGCTCGGCGGGCGGCACTTCGAGGCCTTCAGCGAGGACCCGGTACTCACCGCGGACCTTGCTGCGGCCTACGTCAAGGGCGTCCAAGACAACGGGGTCGGCGCCACGCCGAAGCACTACATCGCCAACGACTTCGAGACCGAGCGCTTCACCGCGGATGTTCGGGTCTCCGACCGCGCCCTCCGTGAGCTGTACCTACTCGCATTCGAGAAGGCGGTCACCGAAGCACACGCCTGGCTGATCATGAGTTCCTACAACTCGATCAACGGCATCACCGCGACCGAGAACGAGCTGCTGGAGACCCCGCTGAACAGCGAGTGGGGCTTCGACGGCGTCGTTATCAGCGACTGGACTGCAGTTCGCTCGCTGGAGAGCGCGACGGCGTCGCAAGACCTCGTCATGCCGGGTCCGGACGGCCCGTGGGGCGATGTCCTCGTGGAGGCAGTGCGGTCAGGAAAGATCGACGAGGCGGCCGTGGATCGCAAGGTGGCCCGGATCCTGCGGCTGGCCCAACGGGTCGGCGCCCTCGACGGCTCCGCCGTCGCCGCGCCGGTCTGGGTCGAGGACGGGATCGCGTTCACCCGCCAGGCCGCGATCGAGGGCACCGTGCTGCTGGAGAACCGCGACGAGCTGCCGTGGGATCCCGGCACGCTGCACTCCGTCGCCGTGATCGGTGACAACGCCGCCAATGCCCGCACGCAGGGCGGCGGCAGCGCCACGGTGGTACCGGAGCGCACCGTCTCACCGCTCGAGGGCCTGCGCGCCGCCCTGCCGGGTGTCGACGTGAGCTACCGTCGAGGCGCCGTCGTCCAGCAGGGGGTCGTCGAGTTTCCCCTTGCCCAGATGACCAATCCGGCGACCGGCACACCCGGGCTGCGGGTTCGGTTCCTCGACGACGACGGCAACGAGCTGTTCGCGGAGGACCGGCGGGCCAGCGCGCTCGTCTGGTTCGGCGGCGACGCACCGATCGGCACCGCCGCGAGCGTCGAGCTGACCACCCGGTGGACGCCGGCCGAGTCCGGCCCGGTGCGGGTCGGCTTCGCGACGGTGGGCCGCGGCACGGTGTCCGTCGACGGCACCGTGATCGTGGACGAGAACGTCGAGGCGGAAGAAGGCGGCGACCTCGGCGCGTCGATCTTGGCTCCGCCTACCGCCGCCGAGGAGATCACGGTGACGGCCGGCTCCCCGGTCGACATCCGCTTCGAGTACCAGCTGCGCGGCCGCACCGGCCCGTTGGCTGGCCTGCTGTGGCTGCGGTTCGGCACCGAGCCCGCCGCCATCGACGAGGACGAGCTCATCACCTCTGCGGCGCAGGCCGCGGCTGACGCTGATGTCGCGCTGGTCGTCGTCGGCACCAATTCCCTTGTCGAATCGGAGGGTTTCGACCGCACCTCGCTGGCCTTGCCCGGCCGGCAGGACGACCTGGTTCGCGCCGTCGCCGCCGCGAACCCGCACACCGTCGTGCTCGTGAACGCTGGCTCGCCGGTCTTGATGCCGTGGCGCGATGACGTCGCCGCCGTGCTCGTGGGCTATTTCGGTGGGCAGGAATTCGGCAACGCAGTGACCGATGTGCTGCTCGGGGCCGCCGAGCCGGGCGGTCGGCTACCCACCACCTGGCCGGCCGACGAGGCCGACGTCCCAGTTCTGTCCGTCACCCCGGTCGACGGCGCGGTGGACTACGCCGAGGGCATCCACATCGGCTACCGGGCCTGGCTGAAGCATGACGCGGCACCGGCGTACTGGTTCGGTGGCGGCCAGGGCTACACCGACATCGGCCTCGTGGGTGTGGATGCGCCGTCATCGGTTTCGGTCGGGGAGACGGTCCCCGTGACCGTCGAGGTCGAGAACCGCGGCGCGCGCGCCGGCAAGCAGGTGGTGCAGGTCTACGCCGAGCGGCCGGACTCCGATGTCGATCGACCGGTGCGCTGGCTGGTCGGGTTCGCCCCGATCCGCGTTCCGGCCGGTGAGAAGGCGAAGGTGCAGGTCGACGTGCCGACGCGGTCGCTCGCCTACTGGCAGGACGGCTGGCAGTACGAGCCCGGCCGCTATGCGCTACGGGTCGGCACGTCGGCGGTCGACCTGCCGTTCAGCGCCGCCGTGGAGCTGGCCTGATGCTGCCCAATCCGCTGATATCCGGCTTCAATCCTGATCCCAGCATCGTCCGCGCCGACGGCGCGTACTACCTCGTCACGTCGACGTTCGAGTACCTGCCCGGCATCCCGGTGTATCGCAGCGCCGACCTGGTCAGCTGGACGCAGATCGGCAATGTCGCGACCCGGCCCGAACAGGCGGCGGTCGGCGACGTCCAGACCGGCGGCGGCGTGTGGGCACCGACGATCCGCTACCGCGAGGGTGTCTTCTACGTCATCGTCACCATCGCGATGAGCTCGCGCGGCTGCGTCGTCTTCACGGCCACGAACCCGGCCGGCCCGTGGAGCGACGGCATCACCATCGAAGGCATCGGCGGCATCGACCCGGATCTCACCTGGGACGACGACGGCACGGCGTACGTCACATTTTCCGGCCTCTACACCAACAGCAGCATGGAGGAACTAGTCCGCCACCTGGGCATCCAGCAGGTGCGCGTCGACCTCGAGGCCGGCAAAACTCTCGAAGAGCCGCGCTCGCTGTGGTCGGGCACCGGGCTGAAGTTCCCCGAGGCGCCGCACGTCTACCGCCGCGGCGACGACTGGTATCTCCTGATCGCCGAGGGAGGCACCGAGCGCGGGCATGGCGTCAGCATCGCCCGCGGACCCTCACCGGAGGGCCCGTTCGAAGGGCACCCGCACAACCCGGTGCTCAGCGCGCGGAGCACGTCTCGCCCGATCCAGAACACCGGCCATGCCGACCTCGTCGACACGCCGGACGGAGGCGCGGCCCTGGTGCTGCTCGGCGTGCGGCCACTGGGTGGGACCCAGGCATTCTCGCCGCTCGGCCGGGAAACGTTCATCACCCCGGTGACCTGGATGGACGGCTGGCCGCAGGTCGAGCCGGTTCGGCTGGCGCCGCGCGACGGCACCGAGGAGGAGACCTTCGACTTCACCGACTCGGCCGCGTTGGACGATCCAGGCTGGCTGGCCGTCCGCACAACACCGGCGTCGGTGGCTTCCATCGCCGACGGGCGGCTGTCGATCACCGGCCGCGGCGGCCTGGGCGACTTCCATCCGCAGTTCGTCGGGCGCCGCCAGCGGCATCTCACCGCCACCGCGACGACCACTGTCGACGCGTCCAGTGGCGTCGGCGGCCTCGCGGTCCGGTACGACGAGAACCAGTGGTTCGCCGTGGAAGTGGCGGGCAACACCGCCACCGCTCGCGCCCAGCTCTCCGGTCTCGGGCAGAGCTGGGCGGCCACGGTGCCAGTCGGCGACGTCGAACTTCGGATCGAGATGGCGCCGCCGGCGCCGGGATTCACCGCCGAGGCCATGGGT
The DNA here is from genome assembly GCA_963779485.1 of uncultured Actinomycetota bacterium. GTDB lineage: Bacteria > Actinomycetota > Actinomycetes > Mycobacteriales > Jatrophihabitantaceae > CAVVJA01. The sequence goes on from CAVZYJ010000023.1 coordinate 314,945, forward strand.
GGCGACCGCATCCGGCTCTATGCGGCCGGCACGCTGCTGGCCGACCTCGACGGCCGCTACTGGACCGCGGAGACGTGTGCGTCCTTCACCGGCCGGGTGATCGGGCTCTACGCCGCGGACGGCACGGTCCGTTTCGCCGACTACCGGTATCGCGGCACCGACGGCTGATGGACCGCATCCGCTTCGGCGCTGCGTACTACGCCGAATATCAGCGGCAACCCGACCTCGAAGCCGACCTCGACCTAATGGCGAAGGCCGGCTTCTCGGTCATCCGGGTCGGCGAATCCGTCTGGTCGACCTGGGAACCGGAGGATGGCCGGTTCGAGCTGGACTGGCTCGAACCGGTTCTGGAAGCCGCCCACCAGCGGAACATCGGCGTGGTTCTCGGCACGCCGACCTACGCCGTCCCGATGTGGCTGGCTCGTCGCTATCCGGAGATCGCGGCCGAGACGGCATCCGGGCATCGCGTCGGGTGGGGAGCTCGGCAGGAGGTGAATTTCGCCCACGCCGCATACCGGTTCCACGCCGAGCGGGTGATCCGGCAGGTGATCGGGCGTTACCGGGACCACCCGGCCGTGATCGGGTACCAGGTCGACAACGAACCGGGCCCGCGACTCCTCTATAACCACGACGTCTTCGAACGGTTCGTCGACTGGCTGCGCCGTCGCTACGGCACCGTAGACCGGCTGAACGAGGAGTGGGGCCTCGCCTACTGGTCGCATCGGCTGTCGCGGTGGAACGAACTGTGGCGTCCGGAGGGCAATTTCCAGCCGCAGTACGACCTGGCCTGGCGGCGCTTCCAGGCGGAACTCGTCACCGAGTTCATCACCTGGCAGGCCGGCATCGTGCGCGAAGTGACCGGCGGCCGCGGCTTCGTCACGACCTGCATCTCCTACGAGCAGGCCGGCGTCGAGGACGTGGAGCTCAGCCGGGCCCTCGACGTGGCGTCGGGCAACGCCTACTACGAGATGCAGGACTCGCTCGGACAGCCGAACTCGCTGCCGCGCGCGGCCGGCCTGATGGGCTGGGTGGTGCGCGGGCCGTGGGCGGTGACGCAGCTCGCGGACCTCATGTATTCCTCGAAGCAGGCGCCGTTCCTGGTCACCGAGACCAATGCCGGCTCGATCGGCTTCTCCTCGATGAACGAGTCACCGTACGACGGGCAGTGGCGGCAGCTGGCCTGGCTGCTGGTCGCGCGGGGCGCGCGCCTTATCGAGTATTGGCACTGGAACACGCTGCCCTTCGGCGCCGAGACGTACTGGGGCGGCGTCCTGCCGCACAGCGGCATTCCGGGCCGCGTCTACCAGGAGATCGCCCGGATCGGTCAAGAACTGCACGACGTCGGCGAGGGGTTCGCCACCGCCGAGCCGGACTACGACATCGCGGTGCTCTACGACTCGGACAGCAAGTTCGCCCTGTCGACGCAGGGCCCGCTCCGGGGTGACGCGTTCGTCGATCCGGACTCGTACCGACACATCGTCTCCGCATTTAGCCGCGGCATCTTCGACGCCAATCGGCAGCAGCGGCTCGTCCGGCCTCAGCAGTTGCTACCGTCACGCGGCGGGGGGCAGAGTCCCGCCGACGCGGCTGCGCAGTATCCGGTGCTCATCGCCGCCGCGTTCTATACCGCGGCCGACGAGGACCTCGACTTCCTGGTCGCTTACGCGCAGGCGGGCGGTCACCTCGTCGTCGGACCGCGCACTGGCTACGGCGACGCCGAAGGCCGAGTCCGCGTCGAGCGGGCACCCGGCCGGATTGCCGACGCGGCCGGCGTCTGGTACGAGGAGCTGGCCTCGCTGCCGTCGGCGGTACTGGCCTCCGGAGCGGTGCCCGGCGCCGGTACCGGCTTCGTCGAGGGATTGGTCGCCACCGACGCGGAAATCCTGGCCAGCTATGAGCACCCGCACCTCGGTCGCTGGGCGACCGTCACCACGAATCCGACCGGAGCCGGGCGGATCACCGTGGTGGGCACGGTTCCGAATCAGGACCTGGCGAGCAACCTCGTGCGGTGGCTGGTCCCGGAACCGACGGCTGGTTGGACGAACGACGCGTCGATCACCGTCTCGACCAGTACGGATGCGACCGGCGCCCGGCTGCACGTGCTGCACAACTGGAGCTGGGCCGATGCCTCCGCGACCGGCGCGGCCCCCGTGACCGACCTGCTGACCGGCGAGAGTTGCGGGCCGGGCGAGCCGATCACGCTGGGGGCCTGGGACGTCCGAATCCTTCGCAACGGAGGACCCGATGGCTGACCAGTACGTCGTGGGCGTCGACTACGGGACGCTCTCCGGCCGGGCCCTCGTCGTCCGGGTGTCGCGACGGTGGCGAACTCGGCTCGGCGGTCCACCCCTACCGGCACGCCGTGGTGACCGATGCCGTACCGGGTACCAACCGCCGGCTGCCTCCGGACTGGGCCCTTCAGGTGCCGTCCGACTACGTCGACGTGCTGCGGACCGCGGTACCCGACGCGCTGGCGGCCGCCCGCGTCGATCCCGCCGACGTGATCGGCATCGCGACCGACTTCACCGCGTGCACCATGGTGCCGACGACGGCCGGCGGCACCCCGCTGTCCGAGCTGCCGCAGTACGCCGAGCGCGCGCACGCCTACGTCAAGCTGTGGCGACACCACGCCGCTCAATCTCAGGCCGATCGGATCAACGCGCTCGCGGCCGAGCGCAAGGAGAAGTGGCTGCCCCGCTACGGCGGATTCATCAGCTCCGAGTGGGAGTTCGCCAAGGCCCTCCAGATGCTGGAAGAGGATCCCGAGGTCTACGCGGCCATGGACCGCTGGGTCGAAGGCGCCGACTGGATCGTCTGGCAGCTGTGCGGGGAATACGTTCGCAACGCGTGCAGCGCCGGCTACAAGGGCATCTTGCAGGACGGCGAGTACCCGAGCCGGGATTTCCTGGCCGGGCTCAATCCGGACTTCGCCGAGTTCGTCGACACCAAGCTGGCGCAGCCCATCGGTGAGCTCGGCGCCCCGGCCGGGCGGCTCACCGCCCAGGCGGCGGCCTGGACCGGGTTGCCGCCTGGGATCGCGGTGGCGGTCGGCAATGTCGACGCGCACGTCACGTCGGCCGCGGCGAATGCCCTCGAGCCTGGCCAGATGGTGGCCATCATGGGCACGTCCACCTGCCACGTCATGAACGGCGCCGAGCTGCACGAGGTCCCCGGCATGTGCGGCGTGGTCCTCGGCGGCATCTCCGCGGGCGCCTACGGCTACGAGGCCGGACAGAGCGGGGTCGGAGACATCTTCGGCCACTTCGTGCACGCCATCGCCCACGATTCACATGATCGGCTGACCGAGCTCGCGGCAGCCCAGGCCGTCGGCGAGCACGGGCTGATCGCGTTGGACTGGCACAGCGGCAACCGGTCAGTGCTGGTCGACCACGAGCTGTCCGGCCTGCTGGTCGGCGAGACGCTGGGCACCAAGCCGGAGGACGTCTATCGGGCGCTGCTGGAGGCCACCGCGTTCGGTACCCGCACGATCGTGGAGACGTTCAACGCCACCGCAGTCCCGGTGCGCGAGTTCGTCGTTGCCGGCGGTCTGACGAAGAACCGGTTGTTGATGCAGATCTACGCGGACGTGCTGCATATGCCGCTCTCGCTGATCGGCTCCGAGCAGGGCCCAGCTCTCGGCTCGGCAATCCATGCCGCCGTGGCCGCGGGCGCCTATCCGGACGTGCCCGCAGCCGCGGTCGCGATGGGTCGGCTGCACCGCGCCGTCTACCAGCCGATAGCCGAGAACAGCGCCAGCTATGACGAGCTGTTCGCGGAGTACACCCGGTTGCACGACTACTTCGGTCGCGGTGGTAACGACGTCATGCGCCGGTTGCGAGCCACTGCCCGCACCGCCCATGCTCGGAAAGCCTGACCGTGCCGCTCACGACCGCCGTCCGGGCAATCCGCGAACAGGTCGCCGCGCTGCACGCGGAACTGCCTCGCAACAACCTCATCGTGTGGACGGCCGGGAATGTCTCCGCCCGGGTCCCGGATGCCGACCTACTGGTGATCAAGCCGTCCGGCGTCAGCTACGACGACCTGTCCGCCGACACCATGGTGGTGACCGACCTGGACGGCAACCTCGTCGACGGGGACTACGCCCCCAGCTCCGACACCGCGGCGCACGCCTACGTCTACCGGCACATGCCGGACATCGACGGTGTGGTCCACACCCACTCCACGTACGCCACGGCCTGGTGCGCCCGGGCCGAGCCGATCCCCTGCGTGCTGACGATGATCGCCGACGAGTTCGGCGGCGATATCCCGGTCGGACCGTTCGCCCTCATCGGCGACGACTCGATCGGCCGCGGAATCGTCGAGACACTGCGCGGCTCGCGGTCGAGGGCCGTGCTGATGCGCAACCATGGCGTGTTCACCATCGGCCGCGACCCCGAAAGAGGCGGTCAAGGCGGCCGTGATGTGCGAGGACGTGGCCCGAACCGTTCACATCGCCCGCCAACTCGGCGAGGTGCTTCCGATCGACGAGACCGACGTGGACTCTCTGTACCTGCGCTACCAGAACGTCTACGGACAGGGTGAATAAATGGCCAACCCACGAAATCGCTCCGCGGGAAAGGTCTGGTTTCTCACCGGCAGCCAGGCGCTCTACGGCCCAGAGACGCTGGACCAGGTCGCCGCCCAGTCGCAGGAGATCGCCCGGGAGCTGGGCGCCTCGGCCGACATCGGTGCGGAGATCGTGTGGCAGCCTGTGCTCACTGACTCCGCCGCCATCCGGCGGATGATGCTCGACGCCAACAGCGACGACGACTGTCTGGGCGTCATCGCCTGGATGCACACCTTCTCCCCGGCCAAGATGTGGATCACCGGGCTGGACGCGCTGCGCAAGCCGCTGCTGCACCTGCACACGCAGGCCAACGCCGCGCTGCCCTGGGCGACCATCGACATGGACTTCATGAACCTCAACCAGGCCGCGCACGGCGACCGGGAGTTCGGGTACATCCAGACCCGGCTCGGCGTGGCCCGCAAGACGGTCGCCGGGCATGTCTCGCGACCCGTCGGTCGCGGTCCGGGTCGGCAGGTGGGTCGCGGCCGCTCGCGGATTCGCCCGGCTGCGCACGCTTCGGCTGGCCCGGTTCGGCGACAACATGCGCGACGTCGCCGTCACCGAGGGCGACAAGGTCGAGGCGGAACTGCGCTTCGGCGTCTCGGTGAACACCTACGGCGTCAACGATCTCGTCGCCGTCGTCGACGCGGTCGACGACAAGACGATCGACGACCTGGTGGCCGAATACGCCGACCGCTACGAGATCGTGCCCGCAGCTCCAGGCCGGCGGCGGCCCGGCACGACTCGCTGCGCTACGCCGCGCGTATCGAAGCCGGGCTGCGCCAATTCCTCGCTGACGGCGGGTTCGGCGCGTTCACCACCAACTTCGAGGACCTCGGCGGCCTACGGCAACTGCCGGGACTCGCCGTGCAGCGCCTGATGGCCGACGGCTACGGCTTCGGCGGCGAGGGCGACTGGAAGACGTCGACGATGCTGGCCGCAGGTGAAGGCCATGGACTGCCCGGGCGGCACCTCGTTCATGGAGGACTACACCTACCACTGGAGTCCCGGCCCGCCGAAGGTCCTCGGCGCCCACATGCTCGAGGTGTGCCCGTCGATCGCCGCCGCCCGTCCCACCTGCGAGATCCACCCGCTCAGCATCGGCGACCGCGAGGACCCGGTTCGCCTGGTCTTCGACGCGACGCCCGGGCCCGGCATCGTGCTCGGCATTGCCGACATCGGCGACCGCTTCCGCCTCGTCGCTCAACGAGATCGAGGTCGTCGCTCCGGACGAGCCATTGCCGAAGCTGCCGGTGGCTCGCGCCGTCTGGCAGCCCGCGCCGTCCTTGTCGACGTCGGCGGAATGTTGGCTCACGGCCGGCGGTCCACACCACACCGTGCTGAGCCAGGCCGTCGATACCGAGACGATCGAGGACTTCGCGGCCATGCTGCACACCGAGCTGCTCATCATCGACGGTCACACCACGCCTCGCACGTTCGTCGACCACGTCCGGTGGAACGCGCCCTACTACCGACTATCCGGAGGGCTGCCTGGCGTTTCTCGATAGCGTCGTGATCTTGGACTTATCGCTCCGGTAGCGTCGATAAGTCCAAGATCACCGGGCCAACTGATCTCCCGTCTTGTACCCGCAGGAGGCAGTCGCCGTCGGGGAAGATCAGTCGTACGCCGGTGGCCTCGTCGCGCACATCGCGGCGGCGCCCGAGGTGGGCGGCGAGCTGCTTGGCGTACCGCTCCGACGTGGCGGTGGCGACCGAGGCGGTCGCCAGGACCCGGTCAGGCATCGGCGGCCTCCGGTGCGTCGGCGAGGAGCTGATAGAGCGATCGCCGGGCCTGAGTGAGGATGTCGGCCGCCGCGGCGAGCTGGACCTCGCTGCCGGAGCGCGCGACCTCGCGCACCGCACCGTGCAGTTGGTCGAGCAGGCTGCGGAGGTTGACCGCGGAATCGCCGTCGGCGAATGGGGCGAACGGATCCGGCCACGACTGCTGGTGGTTGGCCAGGTACTCGCGGCCGGTGTCGGTGAGCGCGACGAGCTTTCGGCCCGCGTCGGCGGTGACGCTGACCAGGCCCTCGTCCTCGAGCTGGGCGATCGTCGGATAGATCGCGCCCGGGCTCGGCGTCCACCGGCCTCCGCTGCGCTCAGCAATGGCCTGCATGAGCTGGTAGCCATGTCTGGGCTCTTCGGCCAGCAGCAACAACACGGCCGTGCGCACGTCACCGCGGGGGGCCCGCCGGCGGCCGCGACGGTGCGGGTACCGCTCCCGGTGGCCTTCGGTGGAACTGTCATGGATCGGGTGATGGTGGCGCAACTGACTGCCGCGCCGGTCGGGGTGATCTCTCAAAATTCCTCCTATAGACATATCTGATGACAGTAACGATACATCGTTACTGTCATCTGTCAAGAGGTGCCCGCCGAAGCGGTGCCGGTGTACCTGGACGCCCGTGCGTTCCGGTCGGTACGCAGAATCCGTTGTCCTGGCCACGGAATATGCATACGGTCGGCCAGAGTGCTGCAGAAGGGAGGATGTCATGATCAAGGGCGTCAACCTGGGTAACTGGCTGGTCCTTGAGAAATGGATGAGCCCGCAGCTGTTCGCGGGGACCGATGCCGAGGACGAGACGCAGCTGTGTAGCGACCTGGATGCGGTCGCCAAACGGGAGCGACTCACGGTTCATCGAGACTCCTACATCACCGAACGGGACTTCGCCTATCTGGCCAACCGAGGTATCGACGTCGTCCGGATTCCCGTCCCTTTCTTCATCTTCGGTGACTACCCGCCCTACGTCGGTTGCATCGACTATCTCGACCGGGCCTTCAGCTGGGCCGAGGCATACGGCATCAAAGTTCTGATCGATCTGCATACGGTGCCGGACAGCCAGAACGGCTTCGACAACGGCGGCATGTGTGGTGTCTGCAAGTGGCACAAGAATCCGACTCATGTCGACTTTGCGCTCGAGGTGCTGGAGCGGCTCGCGGACCGCTATCGCGACCGGCCCGCGCTGTGGGGAATCGAGGTCCTCAACGAACCGATATCGCAAGAAATCTGGGATCTGATCGACCTGCCCACTCGCTACCCTCCGCGGGACGCCGAGTATGCCGCTGGTTCCGAGCCGGTGCCGACCAGCTTCTTGAAGGACTTCTACCTCGAGGCCTATCGCCGGATCCGCAATCAGTCCGACGAGGTCCTGGTCGTGTTCCACGACGGCTTCCGCATCCGAGAATGGGGAGATTTCTTCGCGTCCCCGACCTTCGAGCGGATCATGGTCGATACCCACCTGTATTTGATGATGTACACGTTCACGTCGGGGGACGAGGATCTGTCCGGCTACGTTCGCCACGTCCATGATGATTTCGCACCGACGGTGCGCGAGATGGCTAAACAATTCCCACTCATCATTGGCGAGTGGTGCCTCGATACCATGTCGGGCCGGCTCTCCGAGCTCAACCGCGACGAGCGTGCCCACTATCACGCAACCCTGGCCGACGCCCAGCTCCTGGCCTGGGAGGACGCCGAGGGTTGGTTCTTCTGGAATTACAAGCTGCTGGTCGAAGGATCCAAGCTCGACGGATGGGACATGGGCAAGGCGTTCGAGCTCGGCTACTTCCCCAGCGGAATCACGGCGCCAGTCAGACCTGACGCTACCGGCTCATGATCAGACCGACTACCTACTGATCGTTCTGGATGCGGGCGCACTGCACGCCACTAGAGTCGCGAGTAACCAACCATCGGATGCTGAAAGCAGGGGACTCGTGCTCACTGCCGATGACGCCCAAGCTGACCGGTTCCTCGCCCTGAGACGAGACGTCGCCGCGGCCGACGCAGCCGGTCAGTCCGCCCGCCTCGCGGAATTCGCACGGAACGTTCGTCGCGCCGATCTCGAAATGGTGGCGCACGCCAAACTCGGGCACATCGGCAGCGACTATTCGGTCACGGACATCCTCGTGACGTTGTACGGCGCCGTGCTGAACATCAACCCGCGTGAGCCGCGGGCTGCGAGCCGGGACCGATTCATCCTCAGCAAGGGTCACTCCGCCGGCGCCCTCTACGCCGTCCTGGCCCACTGCGGGTTCTTCCCGGTTGCCGAGCTGGACACCTTCATGGAGCCGCTGTCACCCCTCAACGGACACCCGAATCGAACCAAGGTGCCCGGAGTGGAGACCAACACCGGGCCACTGGGGCACGGCTTCCCGGTGGCGGTTGGCTGCGCGCTCGCCGCGCACCTGCAGAAGTCGTCGAGCCGAACGTACATCGTTCTCGGCGACGGCGAACTGCAAGAAGGCAGCAACTGGGAAGCGGCGATGACGGCCAGCCACCACCGGCTGGCGAACCTGACCGCGATCGTCGACCGCAACGGGCTCCAGCAGGGCGCCCGGACCGAGGACACCAAGCAGCTGGAGCCGCTCGCCGACAAGTGGGCGAGCTTTGGCTGGGAGGTCCGCGAGTGCGACGGGCACGACTACCCGGCACTGATCGACGTGATCACGCCGTCGACCACCGGCTCCCCCGTGTGCGTGATCGCCCATACCACCAAGGGAAAGGGCGTTTCCTTCATGGAGGATCGGGTCGAATGGCACCACAAGGTGCCATCTTCGGATCAGGTCCTGGCCGCCCGAGAGGAACTGTCCCGATGACGACCAGCGTCCGGCCGGCTGAGTTCGATTGCCGCAAGGCGTTCGCCGACGAACTCGCCCAACTGGCTCGGGCTGACGACCGCATCGTCGCCGTCTGCAACGACTCCGTCGGATCGAGCAACCTGGGCGCATTCCAGGACGAGTTCCCGAACCGGCTGATCAACGTCGGCATTGCCGAGCAGGACTTGGTCGGAGTCGCCGCGGGATTGGCCAATGGCGGCCTGATCCCGTTCGTCAGCGCCGCCGGCCCGTTCCTCACCGGACGAGCGCTGGAACAGATCAAGGCCGATGTCGCGTACAGCCAGGCGCACGTGATCCTGTGCGCTCAGAGCCCCGGAATGGCCTACGGCGAGCTCGGCCCGACTCACCACTCCATCGAGGATCTGTCCTGGATGCGAGCGATTGCCGACCTGGCCGTGCTGGTGCCCGCGGACCCGGCCGAGCTGCGCGCCGCGATTCGCTGGGCCGCCGACTACGACGGACCCAGCTACCTGCGTATCGGACGGTTCCCGGTACCGGCCGTCAACGACGACGACGTCACGTTCACGCCCGGGTCGGCTCAACAGCTCTGCGACGGCGACGATGTGACGATCATCGCGATAGGCACCATGGTCTCCCGGGCGCTGCAGGCCGCGGCCGAGCTACGTGACGGCGGCGTGTCGGCCCGGGTACTCAACATGGCCTCGATCGAGCCCCTCGATACCGACGCGATCGTGCGCGCGGCCGAGCAGACGCCCGCCGGCATCGTCACCGTCGAGGAAGCCACCACCACTGGCGGTTTGGGCGCCGCGGTCGCGATGGTCGTCGCGCAAACTCGACCCACGCCGATGCGAATCCTCGGCGTGCCAAGGCAATTCGCCCCAACCGGTAGCACCGCATACTTGCTCGAGCACTTCGGACTAACCGCCGCCGGCATCAGCAACGCGGTCCGTGAGCTGCTCGGCGATGACGCCCACTGAGCTCATCCTGGCCATCGACCAGGGCACCAGCTCCAGCAAAGCGCTCCTGGTCGACCGAGAAGGGCACATCGTCGCCCGAGGCATGCACCCGCTGCGCCAAACGCATCCCCGCCCGGGATGGGTAGAACAATCCGCGGCGGACCTGTGGGAAAGCGTCCGGCACGCGGTCGCCAGCTGCCTTGCCAATCACGAACGGCCCATGATCGCGGCGGTCGCGCTCAGCAATCAGCGGGAATCACTGGTGGCCTGGGATCGATCCTCCGGCGACCCGGTAACGCCAGTCATCAGCTGGCAGGACCGGCGGACCGCCGAACTCTGCGCCCGGATCGCCGCGGCGGGTCAGGCCGAGCGCGTGCGGAGCACGAGCGGACTTCCCCTCGATCCGATGTTTTCGGCCACCAAAGCAACCTGGCTACTCGACGACGTCGACGCCGACCGTTCCGGTAGCCGTCGAGGCGAAATCTGCCTGGGAACCGTCGATTCCTGGCTGCTCAGCCGACTCGGCAACGATCACGTGGTCGAGATCGGCAACGCCTCGCGGACCCAGCTGCTCGACGTGCACTCCGGTAACTGGGACGCCGAGCTGCTCGACCTGTTTTCGGTGCCCGCCCCTGCCCTCCCCCGCATCGCCGCCTCGACCGGCCCGTTCCCGGCCGTGCGGCACCTGCCCGGCGTCCCGGACGGAACGCCGGTCGCCGCGGTGCTCGGCGACTCGCACGCGGCGCTCTACGCCCACGCCGGCTGGCGCCCGGGCCAGGTGAAGGCCACCTACGGCACCGGGTCGTCGATCATGGGTCTGAGCAAGCCGACCGCTGACGTCCCGGACGGCGTGTGCCTGACCATCGCCTGGCAACAGGCCGAGACGCCCGCGCATGCGGTCGAAGGCAATATCCGGTCCAGCGGATCGACATTGAGCTGGCTGGCCGACACAGTCGGTCGAACACCGGCCGAACTCGCCGGGCTCGCCACCGACGTCAGCAGCGACGGTGTGTACATCGTGCCGGCCTTCGCCGGGCTGGCCGCGCCGTGGTGGAACGACGGCATCCGCGGCCTCATCACCGGACTCAGCTTCGGCACCGGACTGCCCCAACTAGCCCGCGCCGCCCTCGAATCCGTTGCCTTTCAGATCGAGGACGTGGTCGCCGCCGTCGAGGCCGCCACTCCGCCGATCCACACGCTGCTCGCCGACGGTGGTGCGTCCGCCAATCCAGTGCTCATGCAGCTGCAAGCCGACATCAGCGGGCGGGCCGTGCACGCGGCCACGGACGCCGACCTGTCGCCGCTCGGCGCGGCTCACCTGGCTGGACGCGCGATCGGCATCTGGTCGGACGAGGACCTGGAAGCACTACCGCGCCCTCGACGCGCCTTCACCCCGCTCGTCTCGTCAGAAGATCGTCAGACGGCGCAGGCCGGATGGCGAGAGGCGCTGACCGTCGCCGGCGTCGCCCAGTGAAGACAGCCGTTCAACCGAAGGAGAAGCTCCATGACCGAACCCCTGTACGGAGCCGGCTTGTGGCACTTCGGGCAGTACCGCGATCGGTACGCCACTGACGGCTACGGGCCGCCCGTTTCCACGCTCGAGGCGATCGACCGGGCCGGGCAGGTCGGCGATCTGTCGGTGGTCGACCTGACCTATCCGTTCGACCCGCCCGATCTCGACATCGATGAGTTGCAGGGCCGGCTACGACAGAACGACCTGCGGGCGATCGCGCTGACCCCGGAGATCTACACCCGAACCTTCCGGCGCGGCGGATTCACCAACCCCGACGGCGACATCCGTCGTCAAGCTATCGAGCTGGTCAGCTCGGCGGCGGACCTGGCCCGGCGGTTGGGCTGCGACTACGTGAAGCTGTGGCCCGGGCAAGACGGCTGGGACTATCCCTTCCAGGCCGACTACAAAGCCCTGTGGACGATGTCGGTCGAAGGCGTCCGCGAACTGGCGCAACGCCATCCGGACCTGCGCTTCGCCATCGAGTACAAGCCCCGCGAGCCCCGCAACCGGATGACCTTCTCCTCCGCGGCCCGCACGCTGTTAGCCATCGACGAGATGGACGTGCCCAATGTCGGGATCCTGCTCGACTTCGGGCACTCCCTCTACGGCCTGGAGGCGCCCGCCGACGCGGCCCAGATGATTCTCGATCGCGGCCGGTTGTACGCGATCGACGTCAACGACAACTTCCGCGGATGGGACGACGACATGGTCGTCGGCTCGATTCATCTCGTCGAGACATTCGAGTTCTTCCACGTCCTCACGGCGGCGGGTTGGACCGGAGTGTGGCAGCTGGACCAGTTCCCGTTCCGCGAAGATCAGGTGGAGGCGGCCAAAGCCGGCATCGACGTCATGCGCACCATCTGGCACGCCCTGCAGATCCTCGATGTTCCCGCGCTTCAGGCGGCCCAAGCCCGTCAGGATGCGCTGGCCGCGCAACGCATCGCCCGGACCGCGCTGCTGACCGCTCAGACCACGCGTATCCCGTGAGCAGCAGCGTCGCGGGCGCCTGGCGGGCGGTCGAGGTCACGCTGACCGCCGAGCAGGACATCCCTGACGGATACCTGGCCGTCGACGTCTGGGCCGACTTCACCAGTTCGGACGGCACCATCCTTCGCCGGCCGGCTTTCTACGACGGCGACCGCACCTGGCGCCTGCGGTTCGCCTCACCGACCGCTCCGGCCACGTGGACCTGGACGAGCTACTCCGACCCGAAATACCCCGGACTATCGAACTCGGGCACGGTCGACGTCGTCGCGGCGCCGGCACCATCCGCTGTCGCGTGGCAGCAGCACGGCTTCTGGCGGATGTCGACGAGCAACCGCAATCTGATTCATGCCGATGGCGCACCGGCAATCCTCGTCGGCGACACCGCCTGGGCGCTGCCCTGGCGGGCGACGTTGGATCAGGTTCGGACGTACGCCCGCGACCGGCAGACCAAAGGCTTCAACGCGGCCCTGCTGATGTCCGTGCAACCCGACATGCGCGCTGTCGGTCCACGCGACCGCACTCAGGACGAGGGATTCGACGTCGGCTTCGAGGACTTGCCCACCGGTCACCTCAACCAGCTCAACGTCGAGTATTTTCAGTACCTCGACCAGATCGTCGACATCCTCGCGGAGCACGACATCGTTCCGGTGTGGTCTCCGGTCTTCCAGGGCTACGGGTGGAAAGGCCTCGATGTCGCCGGCCTCGTCGTGCCACCCGCCGAATACGCGCGTTACTGCCGCTATCTGATCGCCCGATACGGCGCCCAGCCGGCGATCTACCTCGTCGGCGCCGACGGCACCGGCTACGAACCGCAGAGCGCCGCCGGCGGGGCGGAAGTCCAGGCCTGGGACTGCTACGCGCAGCCCACCGGAATCCACTACCAGCCCCACGGCGACAACCGCGCCCACCAGGACGCTCGACTGGCTCGACTTCCAGACGTGCCAGACCGGTCACACCGGAGAGCACATCCCGGAACGCGTTGCCGATATGCGCCGCAACGTCCCGCCCAAAGGCGTCGCGAACGCCGAACCGACCTACGAGCACACCCGTCGCGAGGACAACGGGCACGGGTGGTGGCAAGGCCACGAAGCATGGAGCAACCTCTGCGCCGGGGGCACGATGGGCGTCGTCTACGGCGCGGCGAACATCTGGCAATGGAAGCTGCACGCCGAGGAACCGGGGCTCGAGCCTTACTTCAGCGCACCGACGGGGGGCTGGCGGGACGCACTCGACTTCCCCGGATCGACCTACGTTGGCCTCATCGGGCACATCCTCCGCGGCCTGCCCACCACCGACATGGAGCCCGACTGGCGAACCGTCTCGGGTCCACGCGCACTTCTCGTCCCCGGAGTCTTGCTCATCTCGTACCAGGAGTTCGGCGGTCCGCTGCGCCTATGGCGCCCGGACGTCGACATTCCCCACCAGTTCACGATCGTCGATCCGAAGACTGGCAAGGAGATTGCCAGCGGAGAAGTCCCCAAGGACGCAGCACTTCTCGAGGACGACAGCCCGCAGCCCCGGGTCGTGATCTTCGCCAAGCGATAGGCCATCTGCGGCCCGAGGAGATGTGAGATGGGATACCAGCCGGCAGCGCCCATCCAGTCGGTGCGAGCCGATCCGGCGGCCAAGGCGGTCGTCGATCGCTATGTGCCGGGCGCGCTCGACTCGCCACTCGTGGCCCACCTGCGGCGAGCGAGCGTCGCGGCGGTCGTGGGACTGCCGATCTTCGGACCGCTCAGCGACGCCGAGCTCAGTGCGTTGTGGACTGAGCTCGCCGCCCTGCCGGGCGGGGCGACACCGCTTCTCGACGACCCAGGCGCTGTCCCGGCCCGTGCCGACTACGAGCCGGACGGTGTGCCGCGCGGCTCGGCGGAATGGAATCTGGTCGGAGAGCCCACCCAATGGGGCGTTACCGAGGTGGCGTTCGTCGGGCCGTCCCACGGCAATCCGTTCACGGATGTCGAGCTGACGGCCCGGTTCCGCGACCGCGACGGCACCGAGATCTTCGTCGGCGCCTTCTACGACGGCAACGGCGTGTACCGGGTCCGCTTCCAAGCGCCGGCCGAAGGGTCGTGGACGTTCGAGACGCGTTCGACGGCTCGCTCGCTCGACGGCATCAGCGGGACGGTGCTCGTCGGACCGCCGAGGGCCCGCAATCACGGACCGGTGCACGTTGTCGACCGGTTTCACTTCGGGCACCGGGATGGCACTCGGCACCTGCCGATCGGCACCACGGCATACGCCTGGACCCACCAGAGGGCGGAGTTGGAGGCGGAGACGCTGCAGGCGCTGGCTCGGTCGCCATTCCGAAAGTTGCGGATGTGCGTGTTCCCGAAATGGTTCATCTTCAACACCGACGAGCCTCCGAGGTATCCGTTCCGCCGTCGGCCGGACGGTGACTGGGATTTCACCCAGTTCGAGCCGGAGTACTTCCAGCATCTGGACCGGTGCGTCGCGGAGCTCGGGGAGATCGGCGTCGAGGCCGACATCATTCTCTTTCACCCGTACGACCGGTGGGGTTTCGCGGAGATGCCGGCCTCTGCGGACGACCGATACGTGCAATACGTTGTGCGGCGCCTGGCGGCCTATCCGCACGTCTGGTGGTCGTTGGCCAACGAGTACGACCTCGTCCTGGCCAAGACCACCGACGACTGGGACAGAATCGCGGAGGGGGTTCGCGCAAACGATCATGTCGGACACCTGCTGTCCATCCACAACTGCCTGCGATTCTTCGACCACTCGCGGCCCTGGGTGACGCACGTGAGCGCTCAGCGGATAGACGTGTACCGCACGGCCGAGAATGTCGATCAGTGGCGGGCCGCTTACGGCAAGCCGGTCGTCGTGGACGAGTGCGGCTACGAAGGCGACATCGACCAGGGCTGGGGCAACATCAGCGGTCAGGAGCTCGTGCGGCGGGCCTGGGAAGGCGCCGTACGCGGCGGATACGTCGCGCACGGTGAGACATATCTGAACGACCGCGAGGAGCTTTCCTGGTCCCGTGGCGGCGCATTCGTTGGCGAATCACCTGACCGGTTCGGGTTCCTGACCGAGATCATCCAAGCCGTCCCCGGCGGCAAGCTCGACCCGTTGCCGAGCGAATGGGATCTCCCCTGGGCCGGAACCGACGATTGCCGGATCGGCTACTTCGGCTTCAGCCGGCCGCGCTACCGCAACGTCGCGCTGCCAGCCGAGACCCGCTGGACCGTCGATGTGATCGACACCTGGGCCATGACCATCGAGCGCCTGCCCGGGACCTTCGAGGGATCCTTCCGCGTGCCCCTACCCGGCCGGGAGTACATGGCCCTCCGGCTCAGTCGCATCTGATCGGGGACGACCTTTGGTCGTGATCTTGGACTTATAGCCCCAGGGCGACCATAAGTCCAAGATCACGGGGGTGGGCGAGGACGGGAGCTCCGAGGGATCACGACCGGGATGCCCGCGTATGCCGGTTATCCGTACTGACGCGGCCAAATTTCTGTGCGACGTTTCCCGCATGCCGACCGTGCTCATCGTCGACGATCACCGGGTGTTCCGGTCGGTCGCGCGCATGGCGCTTGCCGAGCGACGAGGCCATCGGCTGCGCTGGGGGTCGCGACGATCGCCGCCGGCTGCCCCGCGCCCGCTCCGGCTACATGACCGGTACGGATTTCGGGAATCCGCAGCCACGACATCCGACGTCGCCGCGGTCGCATCGAAATGAGGCCGTTATTCGCGCACTGGCAGTCGGCCGCGGCGGGCGGCCACCACGTCGGCGATCAAGTCGAGGGCATTGGAGATCGGTTCGATCTCGCCGGAGTGGTTGAGGAAGCCGTGCAGCATTCCGCGTGCGGTCACCTGTCGCACGTCGACTCCGGCCAGGGCCAACGCCGCCGCGAACGCCTCGCCCGAGGAGCGCAAGTCGTCGTACTCAGCATTGAGAAGGAGGGTCGGGCCCAGGCCGTCGAGCACAGCCAGGGCCGGCATGGCGTACCCATCGGCTGTGCTCGGCGGGCCACCCAGGTAGTTGATCGTGACGCGCTCGATGTCACTCGGCCGAAACTGCAACACGCGTGGCACCTCAGTCATGGCGGCCGCCAGACGAGCCGATGCGGCAGGGATCACCGGATGGGCGACGACGTAGGCGAGTACCAGCTGGGCGGGTATCCAGGCGTCCTCGTCCCGGATACGCAGGATGGCGCCGGCGGCCAGGTTCCCACCCGCGCTGGCGCCCCCGACCGAGATCCGGGCTGGATCGATGCCCAGAGCCGACGCGGAATCGCGCGCCCACCGGATCGCCGCCACGGCGTCGTCGTGCGGGACCGGGTAGGTCACGTCACCGACGGCTAGCCGGTAGTCGACGCTGAGCACGACGGCGCCGGCTCGCGTGGCCACCGCGCGCGAGACCCAGTCGGCCTCGGGCATGTCGAGGTCGCCGGCGAGGAATGCGCCGCCGTGCAGCCAGATCAAGCCAGGTTGGCGATCAGTCGACTCGGCCGGCCGGTAGATGCGTACCGGCACCGGACCGTGCGGTCCGGGCGCGGCATCCATCCGGGTCGGGACGGACGGTGGCTCGCCGCCGGCCGTGGTGGCGAGCTGAAACGCCTCGAGCCGGGCGAGCACCTCGGGGTTGGACGCGCCGTCGAGTCCGGCGAGCGATGGCAGGCCGGCGAGCGACGGAAGATGTTCGGCGAAGGCCGGGTGGATGGGCATGATCGGGCGACTTCCCTTCCGGTGCGGCGACCCGACCACTCCGTCGGGCCGCATCCACGATCTCGACCTGGTACGGTAACGACTTTAACGAAACGTTTCAAAATCCGGGAGTGACACGTGACCGATGGCACGGTGACTGTGGTCCGGCTGCGGACCGGTGACGACTCCGGGCTGATCGCGACCTCGGCCGCTCGGCCGACACTATCCTGGTCGTTGGCCAGCGACCGAGCCGAGGTGCGGCAGCGGTCGTACGAGATCGAGGTGGCCGCCGACCCGTCCTTCGCCGACGCGGTGTCGAGCGGGGAGCTCGAGTCCGACGTGGTCGCAGACCACGACTGGCCGGCTGAGGCGCTCCGCAGCCGAGAGGTTCGGTTCTGGCGGGTCCGGGTGCGCACCGATGCGGGATGGACGCCGTGGAGCGAGGCCGCTCGCGTCGAGGCGGCGCTGCTCGAGGCCGATGACTGGACTGCGCGACCGGTGACCGTACCGAGTGATCGCGGTCGCCCGAGCGCGGGGCCGGCCACCTTGGTGCGTCGCGAGTTCGACCTGCTGGAAGCGCCCACGTCGGCTCGGCTCTACGTGACCGCGCTCGGCCTGCACCGGACCTTGATCAACGGGCATCGGGTCGGCGACGAGCTGCTCGCACCGGGATGGACGAGCTACCCCAATCGACTGCTGTATGCGACCTACGACGTCGCCGACTTGCTCGTTCCCGGCCGCAACATCCTCGGCGCAATGCTCGGTGACGGCTGGTACCGCGGCCATCTCTCCTGGCTACGCCGACGCAACGTCTACGGCGATTCGACCGCACTGCTCGCCCAGTTGGAGGTCACGTTCGCCGATGGCACCGCCGTCACGTTCGGAACCGACGAGCAGTGGCGTGGCGGCTATGGCGATATCCGGATGGCGGACATCTACGACGGCTGCGACCGGGACCTGCGCGAGGAGGCAATCGGCTGGTCCATCGTCGGCTTCGACGACTCGGCCTGGGAACGGGTCGAGACGCTACCGCTGCCGACTGGCCTGGCCCAGCGCGCGCACCCACCGGTTCGCGAGCTGCTGACGTTGACGCCGGAGCGAACGACGCTCTCGAACGGGACTATCGCTCTTGACGCGGGCCAGAATCTGACCGGGTGGCTGCGGATTCAGGCAACCGGACCGGCCGGCGCGACCGTCCGGGTCCGCCACGCCGAGGTGCTGGACGACGAGGGCCGGCTGTTCACGACGCTGCTGCGAACAGCTCGGGCCATGGACACCTACGTGCTGGCCGGCGACAAGGCCGAGCTGGAACCGGATTTCACCTTCCACGGCTTCCGCTACGCCGAGATCGAAGCCTCGGCCGGCGTGACCGTCAACGACGTGCAGGTGGTGGTCGTGGCCAGCGACCTGCGCCGGATCGGCGAGTTCACCTGTTCGGACGAGCGGGTCAACCGGCTGTACTCGAACGTGATCTGGTCGCAGCGCGGCAACTTCCTGTCCGTCCCCACCGACTGTCCCCAGCGGGACGAGCGGCTCGGCTGGACCGGCGACATCATGGCGTTCGCCCCGACTGCCGCGGCGAATTTCGACAGCCGGGCGTTCCTCGACAGCTGGCTGACCGACCTCGCACTCGAGCAGCTACCCAGTGGCGGCGTGCCCATGGTCGTGCCGAACTGCCTCGTATCGGACGGGATGCCACCGATGCCCTTGCCGATGGCGGACGGTGTGGCCGGCTGGGCCGACGCCGTGACGGTCGTACCGACTGTGCTGGTCGAGGCCTACGGCCACGGCAGCCTGCTCGGACCGAACTACCCGACCATGCGGCGCTGGGTCGACTACGTCGAGGGCCTCCTCGACGCAGACGGCACATGGTCGGGTTATATGCAACTGGGGGACTGGCTCGACCCGAACGCACCGCCGGACGAGCCGTTCAAAGCGATCACCGACTCCGGATACGTCGCCACCTGCTTCGTTGCGCACAGCGCTCGGCTGCTCGCCGAGACGGCGCGGCGGCTCGGCCAAGACGCGGACGCTGAGCGATATGCGGCGCTGGGCGACCGGACCGCGCACGCGGCGTGGAAGAAATGGCAGGAACACGCCCGCACGACCCAGACCGGCTGCGCGCTGGCCATCGAGTTCGGCATCGCGCCGGTCGACGAGCACGCCGACCTGGGCGACACCCTGGCCAAGCTCGTCCGTGCGAACGACGGCAAGATCGGCACCGGCTTCCTCGGCACCCCGTTCGTGCTGCCCGCGCTGACCAGCACCGGCCATGTGGCAGAGGCATATCAGCTGCTGCTCAACGAGAAATGCCCGGGCTGGCTGTACGAGGTGCAGCTCGGCGCGACGACAACGTGGGAGCGCTGGGACGGCATCCTTCCCGACGGGCGCATCAACGGCGGCGAGATTGCCGCGGGCGAGAGCGACACCATGTCCTCGTTCAACCACTACGCCAACGGCGCGGTCGCGTCCTGGCTGTACCGATCCCTCGCCGGCCTCGCCCCGGCGGCCCCCGGCTATCGGGAAGTGCGGATCGCGCCGCAGCCCGGTGGGGACCTGACCTCGGCCTCGGCTGCGATCGATACCGAGTACGGCATCGCGTCGGTGGGTTGGTCGATCGATGGCCCGTCGTTGACACTCGATGTCGTGCTACCCCCGGGCACGCACGGGGCATGTCGCGGTTCCGGCCGGCTGGGCTTCGGAGCTGCCGCTGCCGACCTTGGGCTCGGGCCCTCACCGGATCCGGCTGACGCGCGCAAGCTAGGCGCGCGCCTCGACGACCCGCCGTTCCGCCGCGTCCCAGTCCCCCGATGCTGGCCGTGGCTCGTAGCGGACGGTGCCCTCGGCCGCCTGAATGATCCGGCGCAGTTCGCCGACATCGTCGCCGATCAACCCGAGTGCGCGCGCCTGGTACAGCGCGTTGCCCCAGCTGGCCGCCTCGACCGGCCCGGCCTCGACCGGTCGACCACAGGCGTCGGCGAGCAATTGGCAGAGCAGCGCGTTGGCGACGCCGCCTCCGACGACGTGGAGCGTGTCGACCTCGCGCCCGGATAGCGTCATCGCGTCCCGGACGGCCATGCGGACCGCCAGCGCCATGCTGTCGAGGATGCATCGCGTGATCTCCGCCGGGGATGACGGAACCGGGCTTCCGAGGCAGCGGTTGGCGATCCGCCGCGGCATGTCACTCGGGGTCAAGAACGCGGCGTCCTGGACATCGACGAGCGTGCGGAGCGCCGGGACGTCTGCGGCCGCCTCAGTGAGCGATGCGGCATCGACGTCCAGGCCAGCGGCACGCCAGGCCCGGACGCACTCTTGCAGCAGCCAGAAGCCGGTGACGTTACGCAGAAACCGGATCGATCCGTCCGCGGCCAGCTCGTTGGTGAAGCCGGCCGTCCGCGCCGCGTCGGTGATGATCGGCTGGGGCAGCTGCATTCCGACGAGCGCCCAGGTGCCGGTGCATACGTACGCTGGCCGCTCGGTCGATAGTGGAATGCCCGCTACCGCCGCCGCGGTGTCGTGCGACGGCACCGTGACCACCGCCGGGCTCCCATCGATCCCGGCGTCGACGGCCACGTCGGTGCGTACCGGGCCGAGGATCGTGCCGGGTCGGCGCAACGGCGGGAAGAGCGTCGACCGCACCCGGCACGAGCGCCGCCATCTCCGCAGACCAGCGCTGCGTGCGTGCGTCCAGCAGGCCGGTGGTCGACGCGTTCGTGAGCTCCGTGCCCTCTTCGCCGCTGAGCCAGTACGCCGCCAGGTCCGGAACCAACAAGAGCCGCGCCGCGCTCTCGAACCGCGGCCCGCAGATCTCGGCGCCGAGCTGGAACAGCGTGTTGAACGGCTGCACCGCGATCCCGGTCGCGTCGAACAGTTGCGGGGCGCCCACCCGGGCGAGCAGATCCGCGACGATCGGCGTTGTGCGCTCGTCCCTATAGTGCACCGGCTGGCCGAGCATGCTTCCGTCGTTCGCGAGCAGGGCATAGTCGACGGCCCAGCCGTCGACACCGATCGCGGTCACGCCGCCGTACGCGGCCGAGGTCGCCCGCAAGCCGTCCAGGATCCCGCGGTAGAGCCCGAGCACGTCCCAGTAGAGGGTCCCGTTCACCCGCACCGGCGCGTTCGGGAAGCGGTGGATTATGCGCAACCGGGTTCGCTCACCGTCGAAGACGCCGGCGATCACTCGTCCGCTGGACGCGCCAAGATCAACCGCGGCCAGCACGGCGGGTTCCGGGCTCATCGCACCTCCTGCTCTGCCACCGGTCGGCCTGTCCGCGCGGGGCCGCCTTTCCTGCTGGCCCGCGGTCCGGCCTCGGCGCCCCCGTACCACGCAGCCGGCCACCCAGCCGTTCGCGCGGCTGTTCGCGCTGGCCGCCGCGTCCGGGCTCGGCGGCCCGTCCCAGCCGTTTGCGCGGCTGTTCGCGCTGGCCGCCGCGTCCGGGCTCGGCGGCCCGTCCCACGCGGCCGCGTCCGTCCGGAGCGAGCCACGCAGGTGTTGGCGCCGGCCAGCGCGTCAGCGGAGCCGTCCAGGTGGCTGCCCCGACGGACCCAATTGCTGTATGAAACCTTTCAGATACGGTACCGGCGAGCCGATCATTCCGTCAATATGCCGGCCAGCCCGGGGGCCCAAGGTCGCGTCCCCCGCACCGCCGGCCCAGCGTCGGGCCGCGCATCACCGGCACACCGTCGTGTCCCGCGCAGCGACGTGACGGCTGTCTACTCCTGAGCACTCCAGGCCTTCACTTCTGTCCCATCGGTGCGCAGGAGGCGACGTCTTCGGCAGCGTGCCGCCTCGACGGGTGTCCGTCGGCCGCCCACCGCAAGGCTCAGACCGACGGCCCCGCACCGACGTGGCAGCGCTGATCCGCGGGCGGTCTGTGCGCGCAAAGGTGGTTCGTCACCGCATTGAGTCCACGATCACGTACCGATAACCGCTCCCCCATTGATGATCTTGGACTTAATGCTCGATAGCGACGCTAAGTCCGAGATCACGACCGGAGTTGAGCGGCAGCAGACCCGTATCTCGGTCTTGGGCGTCGCGTCTGGCGCAGCTGATCTCGGACCTACGCGTCGCGTCCCGCGCAGCACTGTGACGGCTGTCTACTCCTGAGCATCTCAGGCGGTCACTTCCGTCCCGTCGATGCGCGGGAGGCTACGTGGGCAGTCACCCGGCGACCCGGCTGCTGTCCCGCGGGCGTCCCGCCCCGGACCGCCCCCCCGGCAGCCCGTGGGCAGTCGCGGGGGCAGCGGGCTCTTGACTGGTTCGTGCACTTGGTTTACGCTGTTATGAAACGTTTCATCGCCAGCTGATAGCAGAACAGGCCGCCGATAACGCACCGCAGCCTCGGCCCGTTTCTGCGCGAGTGGAGACCCCCGTCATGCCCGTTGACCTCTCGGTATTCGACGTCCTGTCTCGCCAGCACATCGAGCTGCCATCGTGGGCGTTCGGCAACTCCGGAACCCGGTTCAAGGTGTTCCCTCAGCCCGGCGTGCCGCGTAACGCCTACGAGAAGATCGACGACGCGGCGCAGGTGCAGGCCCATACCGGGATTGCCCGATCGGTCGCGCTGCACATCCCGTGGGACAAGGTCGAGGACTACCGCGAGCTCGCCACATATGCGCAGGAGCGCGGCGTCACACTGGGGACGATCAACGCGAACGTGTTCCAGGACAACGACTACCTGCTCGGCAGCGTCACGAATCCCGACCCCTTGGTGCGCAAGAAGGCGCTGAACCACCTGGTCGAGTGCATCGAGGTCATGGACGCCACCGGCTCGCGGGACCTGAAGCTGTGGTTCTCCGACGGGACGAACTATCCCGGGCAGGACAGCATTCGGGCCCGGCAGGACCGGCTGGCCGAGGCGCTGCAGGCGGCGTACGAACGGCTGTCCGGCGAGCAGCGGTTGATCCTCGAGTACAAGCTTTTCGAGCCGGCGTTCTACGCCATGGACGTGCCCGATTGGGGCACCGCGTACGCGCACTGCCTTGAGCTGGGTCCGAAAGCGCTGGTGTGCGTGGACACCGGACACCACGCACCGGGCACGAACATCGAGTTCATCGTCGCCTTCCTGTTGCGGGCCGGAAAGCTCGGTGCCTTCGACTTCAACTCGCGGTTCTACGCCGACGATGACCTGATGGTCGGCGCGGCCGACCCGTTCCAGCTGTTCCGCATCCTGCACGAGGTCAACGTCGGCGGCGGCTTCGCCGTCGATACGCCGATCTCGTTCATGCTCGACCAGTGCCACAACATCGAGCCGAAGATCCCCGGTCAGATTCGCTCGGTGATGAACGTGCAGGAGGCCACCGCCAAGGCCCTGCTCGTCGACACGACGGCGTTGGAGGCAGCGCAGCAAGCCGGTGACGTGCTGGGCGCGAACGCCGTGCTGATGGACGCCTACAACACCGACGTGCGCCCGCTACTGGTGGACCTGCGGGCCCAGCAGGGCCTCGACCCCGACCCGATGGCCGCGTACGCCCGGTCGGGCTACGCGCAGCAGATCGCCGTCGAGCGCGTCGGTGGCGCACCGGCCGGCTGGGGCGCCTGAGACCGCACATGATCACCACCAGACGAGGTAACCGATGACCAACACCGCCGTGGCGGAGCTGATCGCCCGGTCCAACCGGCTCGGGTCGGATCCGCGCAACACCAATTACGCCGGAGGCAATGCCTCGGCTAAAGGCACCGAAACCGATCCGGTAACCGGAGATCCCGTGCAGTTGTTGTGGGTCAAGGGCTCGGGCGGAGATCTCGGGACGCTGACCGAGGCCGGGTTGGCCGTGCTGCGGCTGGACCGGCTGCGTTCGCTGGTCGATGTCTACCCGGGGGTCGAGCGATGAGGACGAGATGGTCGCGGCGTTCGACTTCTGCCTGTTCGGCACGGGCGGCGCCGCGCCGTCGATCGATACCGCGATGCACGGCCTCGTCGACGCCGCGCACGTCGATCATCTACACCCCGACTCGGGCATTGCCTTGGCCACCGCGGTGGATGGCGAGCAGCTGACTTACCGATGCTTCGGAGACCGCGTCGTCTGGGTGCCCTGGCGGCGTCCGGGCTTCCAGCTGGGCCTCGACATCGCCGCGATCAAGGACGCCAACCCGCAGGCGATCGGCTGCATCCTCGGCGGTCACGGCGTCACGGCGTGGGGCGACACGAGCGCGGAGTGCGAGGCCAACTCCCTGGACATCATTCGCACCGCGGAGCGTTTCATCGCCGAGAACGGCAAGCCGGCGTCCGTTCGGGCCGGTGATCGAGGGATACGAGCCGTTGCCAGAAGGGCAGCGGCGCGCTCGAGCGGCGGCGCTCGCGCCCGTCATCCGCGGCCTGGCGTCGACTGATCGTCCTCAGGTCGGTCACTTCACCGACGCCGACGTCGTGCTGGACTTCGTGTCCCGCCGCGAGC
Source organism: uncultured Actinomycetota bacterium (assembly GCA_963779485.1). Lineage (GTDB taxonomy): Bacteria > Actinomycetota > Actinomycetes > Mycobacteriales > Jatrophihabitantaceae > CAVVJA01. The sequence goes on from CAVZYJ010000023.1 coordinate 339,609, forward strand.
ACCGACGGTTGGCCGAGCTCGGCACCTCGTGCCCGGATCACTTCCTGCGCACGAAGGTCAAGCCGCTGGTGCTTGATCTGCCACCCAGCGCGGCCCTCGATCAGGTCGTGGCGCGGCTGAAGGAGCAGCACGAGGAGTACCGGAAGGACTACGCCGCCTACTACGCCCGGCATGCTCGCCCCGACAGCCCGGCCATGCGCGGCGCCGATCCGGCGATTGTGCTGGTGCCCGGTGTCGGCATGTTCAGCTACGGCAAGGACAAGCAGACCGCTCGCGTAGCCGGCGAGTTCTACGTCAACGCAATCAATGTGATGCGCGGCGCCGAGGCGCTATCGACCTACGCCCCGATTGACGAGGCAGAGAAGTTCCGCATCGAGTACTGGGCATTGGAAGAGGCGAAGCTGCAACGCATGCCCAAGCCGAAGCCGCTGGCCACTCGCATCGCGCTCGTCACCGGCGGCGGCTCGGGCATCGGCCGAGCCATTGCCCACCGACTCGCCGCCGAGGGCGCCTGCGTGGTGGTGGCCGACCGCGACGCGGACAGCGCGGCCACGGTCGCCCGTGAGATCGGCCCGACCGATGTCGCGGTGCCGGTTACCGTCGATGTCACCGACGTGGCTCAGATCGCCGAGTCGTTCGCCGCGGCCGTGCTCGCCTTCGGCGGCGTCGATCTGGTCGTGAACAATGCCGGCCTGTCCATCTCGAAACCGCTGGCCGAGACCACCATCGCCGACTGGGACCTCCAGCACGACGTGATGGCCCGCGGCTCGTTCCTGATCAGCCAGGAGGCGGCCCGCATCATGGCCGAGCAAGACCTGGGCGGCGACATCGTCTACATCTCGAGCAAGAACAGCGTGTTCGCCGGCCCGAACAACGTCGCCTACGGCGCGGCCAAGGCCGACCAGGCCCACCAGGTCCGGCTGCTCGCGGCCGAGCTCGGCGACCAGGGCATCCGGGTCAATGGCGTGAACCCGGACGGTGTGGTCCGCGGGTCCGGCATCTTCGCTGGAGGCTGGGGTGCGCAGCGCGCCGCCGTGTACGGCGTGCCCGAGGAGGAGCTCGGCAAGTACTACGCGCAACGCACGCTGCTCAAGCGTGAGGTGCTACCGGAACATGTGGCCAACGCTGTCTTCGCGCTGACTGCCGGCGATCTGTCGCACACCACCGGGCTGCACATCCCGGTCGATGCGGGCGTCGCCGCCGCGTTCCTTCGCTAGTGTCCCCGCGAGGGACACTGGCGCCCCGGGTCGTCACGACAGGGAGGCTCGACATTGTTGGTCATCGGCGTGCGCGCCGCAACACCGGCATCGGCCGATATCGCCTGGAGCGGTCGACGGCATGACGACGACGCGCCGGGGGCAGTGCGCGGCCGCTCAGCCGCCGACCTGTTCGACGCCGTCTTCCACGCGTTGCACGACGGCGAGCAGGTGGCGGTCGGCTTCGGCGGACCGTTGACCGCACCACTCGCCGATGAGCAACGAGGCCTCGACGGCGCCCGGCGGGAGGAGCGGGCGCTTGCGCTCCTCGGAGAAGCCGAGGTCGACGCGCCGGGTTTGGCCGAACTCGACCGACTCCTCGGCGAGCTCGGTACCTGGCGCCCATGGACCGTCGTGAGCACGACTCTTTCCCGATGGCTGGCGACGACCTCGATCCTGGTGTGGGAGCTGCTCGGCGACGCTGGAGACAATGGTGCCGCCGATCAGGCAGTAGGGCGCTTTTTCGAGCAGTTACGAGCACCGGTGGATCGCGGAACCGATGTCGCGGCCGAACCGCTGATCAACTTGGCCGCAGCCGCAGCGCTGCGAGCCGGACTCCTGGTCGATGCGGGTCAGTTGTCCGAGCCCGTACTCGCGGTTGCGGCGACTGGCTCCCCCAGCGAGTGACGTCGGTCAGTACGGCGACGTCCCGCCGTCCACGCTGATCGCCGCACCGGTGATTCCGGCGCCGAGGTCACTGGCCAGCATCACCGCGGCGTTGCCGACCTCTTCGACGGTATTCGGCCGTTGGATCGCCGACTCGGCCGTATAGAGCGCCACCATCTCGTCGAAACTGATCCCCATGGCGGCTGCGGTCCGCGGCCCGTTCTCCTTCACGATGTCGGTGATGATCAGGCCCGGGCAGATTGCGTTGACCGTCACGCCGGTGGTACCGACCTCACGCGCCACACCCTTGGTGAGACCGACGATGCCGTGCTTGGCCGCGACATAGGCGGTGATGACGGGCTTGCCGACTTTGCCCTCGACGGACGAGATGTTGATGATGCGGCCCCAACCCTGCTCGATCATGCCGGGCAGTGCCCGCTTCGTCGCGATGAACGTCGAGTGCAGGTTCCACCGGATCGTCATTTCCCAGTCGTCGAACGGCATGTCCACGGTCGGCAGCAGGACGCCGGCACCACCGGCGTTGTTCACGAGGATGTCCAGATGCCCGAAGTGCGATCGGGTCTCATCGATGAACGAGTCGATCTCCTCCGGGATCATGACGTCGCCGGCGATGAAGATCGCTCGATCACCGACATCGAGTTGGCCGAGCACCCGGTCGCCCTTCTCCTTGCTACGACCGTTGAGTGCGACCGATGCACCCTCGGCCACGAACGCCGCCGCGATGCCGAGACCGATGCCTGCCGTGCCGCCCGTGATCGCAGCTACGCGTCCGTCCAGCTTGCCCATCGAGACCTACTTTCCTCAGCGAACCGACAGAAACTATCTGTGCACCCGCGCGCACCATATCCGGTAGAAGCATCTCGGCCAACCGTCACCGGCAGCGCCGTACGGCTGAGACTCCGCACTCCACGCACCGTGCCGATGACTTTCACGACGGGCGCCGAGCCTAGGCCGTGCGGTGCTCCGACGTTACTGTGGTGACAGTCCAGCAACTGTCCCTGGTGCGGTCGGGAGATCGACGTGAACGAGTTGCCATGCTCGGCCAATCCTTCCGGTGAGTCGGACCGAGGAGCGTCACGATGACGTCGGCCCATCCGGGCGCGGTACCGAACACCGAAGACGAGGCGCTCGGGCTCGTCGAAGCGGGCGAAGCCATTGGCGTCCCCACGGCCGCAGTCATGCTGCAGAGCCTGGCTACGACCCTGGCCCAGCCTCGTAGCGTCGTCCGCGAGGGCCGCTGGTTGACCCGGGAGACCGTTCGCATTGCCGCTGGGCGATCGAACCGAACGCCGGCGCGAGGCGACCGGCGGTTCACCGATCCCGCCTGGGCCCAGAATCCGGTTTATCGCCGGATCAATCAGGAGTATCTCGTCCTGAGCGAGGCCCTCTCCCGCCTGGTCGACGATCTCGACGTCCACGGTAAGAAATGGCAGGACGCCGAACGCGCCCGCTTCGTCGCCAACATCGTCGCAAGCGCGGTGGCGCCGACCAACTTCCTGCCGACGAATCCCGCGGCGCTCAAGCGGGCGTTCGACACGGGCGGCCGTAGCCTCGTGCGAGGGGCCGGTCACTGGTGGCATGACGTTCGCACGAACGGCGGGATGCCCGCCCAGACCGACCGGAGCGCCTTCCAGGTCGGAGTAGACCTCGCCGTGACGCCCGGAGCGGTCGTGCACCGCGACGAGCTCGCCGAGCTGATCCAATTCACGCCGTCGACCCCTACCGTCAGCGCGCGGCCCGTACTCATCGTGCCGCCGCCGATCGGTCGCTATTACTTCCTCGACCTGCGTCCGGGTCGAAGCTTCGTCGAATACGCGGTGAGCCGAGGCCTGCAGGTCTTCATCCTCAGCTGGCGCAATCCGACCGCCGACATGGGTGGGATCGGAGTGGATGCCTACGCCCAACGGATCCTGTCGGCGATGGATGCGATCGGGGAGATCTGCTCCAGCCACCAGCTCGGGACGATCGGGTTCTGCGCCGGCGGGATCCTGCTGTCCGGCGTGCTGAACCACCTCGCCGCGCAGGGTGACGAGCGGATCCACGCCGCGTCGTTCGCCGTCACGCTGCTCGACTTCGACTCGCGGGCGGCGATCGGCGCGTTCTCCGCGCCGCGCCTACTCGAGATGGCCCAGAGACAGTCTCGGCGGAAGGGCATTATCACCGGCCGCACGCTGGGCAGCGTCTTCGCCTGGATGCGCCCGGACGACCTGGTGTTCAACTACTGGGTCAACAACTACCTGATGGGCGACAGTCCGCCGGTGTTCGACATCCTCGCGTGGAACGCGGACAGCACGAACCTTCCGGCCCGTCTGCATCGGGAATTTCTGGATATCTTCAAGCACAACACGTTGTGCCGGCCGGGCGGTACGGAGATCCTCGGCACACCGGTAGACCTCAACCGGATCACCGTTCCCACCTTCGTGACCGGCGCGATCACCGATCACCTGACGCCGTGGAAGGGCTGCTACCGCACGACCGAACTCGTCGGCGGCCCGTCGACCTTCGTGCTGAGCAACGCCGGCCACATCGCCAGCTTGGTCAATCCGCCCGGCAACCCCAAGGCCTCGTACTACGCGGACGGCGACCTGGGTACAGATCCGGACACCTGGCTGAAGTCAGCCACCAAGCGCGCCGGTACCTGGTGGGAGGCGTGGGCCGACTGGGCCATTGGGCTCGCCGGTGACACCGAGCCGGCCCCGGCATCACCTGGCAGCGGTGTGCATCCCGCGCTGGCCCCCGCCCCGGGCGCCTATGTCCGGGACAAGGCGCCGGCCTAGCCGGCCATCTCGGGTTGCGGGTCGATGATGACCGTCCGCCTGGCCGTTGTCTCGGGTGCCGGTAGCGGCATCGGCGCTGCCTGCGCGAAGCGGTTGGCCGCCGCCGGATTCGCCGTCGTCCTGGTCGGCCGACGCGCGCCCGCGCTGGAAACCACCGCTGCTGCGATCCGCGCGGCAACCTCGACCGCCCAGATCGTCTGCCTGCCCGCCGACGTCTCCGAACCGGACGACGTACGCGCGCTCGCCGAGCGGATCGCCTCGGACTTCGAATTCGTCGACGTCGTCGTCAACAACGCGGGTGCACCGGCCGCCAGCCACGGCGACGATCTGTCCGACCTGGCGGCGGCGTGGCTTTCGACCTATCGCGCCAACACGCTGAGCGCAGTCCTGCTGACGACGGCGCTGGAGCCGCGTTTGCGATCGCCGGGCGGCCGGGTCATCCTCATCGGATCGAAGTCCGCTCGCGCCGGAAACGCCTCTCCGGCCTACGGAGCGGCCAAGGCCGCCTTGACCGGATACCTGGCTGCCGCCGCCGCCCGGCTGGGCCCCCGCGGCATCACGGTCAACCTTGTCGCGCCGGGCTATATCGAGAACACCGAGCTCACCCAAGGGCGAATGCCGGCCGACCGTCGGTCGCGCATCGTCTCCAGCGTCACGCTCGGCCGGCCGGGCCAGCCGGAGGAAGTGGCGGCGGTCGTGGCCTTCCTGGCCACACCGGAGGCCGGATACGTCACCGGTCAGGAGCTGATGGTCGACGGCGGCTCCTCGCTCTGACCGCGGCGCGGTCAGAGCGACATGCCGCCGCTGCAGACGAGAACCTCGCCAGTGATGTAGTCCGATTCGGGAATGCACAGTAGATACACGCCGTTGGCGGCATCCCGCGGCGTGCCGGCTCGGCCGAGCGGAATCCCGCCTTCCATCGCGGCCATCAGCTGCGAGTTGATGCCGACCTTGATCTCTCGGTCCTCGATCGAAATCGTGCTGTTTCCCTCAGCCGGCGCCTCGGTGAGTCGGGTCTTGATCACGCCGAACGCCAGGCTGTTGACGGTCACGTTGTACCGTCCCCACTCCTTGGCCAGGGTCTTCGTCAGACCGACGATGCCCGCCTTGCCGGACGCGTAGCCGGCCTGACCCGCATTACCGCCCAGTCCGGCAATCGAGGAGATGTTGACGACCTTCCGGGTCACCCGGTTCCCACTGGCGATCTCGGCCTTCGCCGCGTCGCGGAGATAGGGCGCCGCGGCCCGCAGGATCCGGAACGGCGCGGTCAGGTGGACGTCGATCATCGCGTACCACTGCTCGTCGGTCATCTTCTGCACGACGCTGTCCCAGGTGTAGCCGGCATTGTTCACGATGATGTCGATGCCGCCGTGCTCATCCAACGCCGCGGCCACGAACCGCTCGGCGAAGGCCGGATCGGTCACGCTGCCGACGACGGGCACGGCCTCGCTGCCGGCCCGCCGGACCGCTCGACAGGTCTCCTCGGCCGGCTCCAGATCGAGATCGTTGATGACCAGCCGGGCGCCCTCCTCGGCCAGCTTGGTCGCGATGGCCTGCCCGATTCCGCGCCCGGCCCCGGAAACGAGCGCGACCTTTCGGTCCAGTTTGCCCATCTCTCGCCTTCGCCTTCTGCCCGTATCTGCATACGGACTATGCAAAGTTCGCGGCTCAGCCTAGCTTTGCGTAGGATAGTACGCAAGTGCTGGCAACAGTTAGCGCGGCTGGCCCCGCAGCCGCTCGTAGATGGCGAGAAGCAGTTTCCGGTCCGACTCGCTGAGCTCGGGGTCCAGCTGGATGGCGACGGCAGTCGCGGGGGCGGTGTCGGCGTGCGGGGCATCGATCGGATCCATGCCCGCGTGCTCGAGCAGCACGGTTGTCGGGACGTCGAGCGCTCGAGCGAGCGCGCGCAGAACCCGCAACGATGGCTGGTGAATACCGCGCTCGACCTGGCTGAGATAGGCGTTGGAGACGCTGGTCATGTCGGCCAGTTGGCGCAACGACAAGGCCGCAAGCCGCCGCTGCGTCCGGATGAACGAGCCGAGCGGTTGTCGCCGCTCGGTCCCGCCCTCGACTGCCATCCGGTCAGTGTGCCATCGGTAGCAGCCGAGCGGCCGTCACGCGATGACCGTGGCCCAGCCGCGCAGGTGAACACCACCGGTCTGGCGGGTAGCCGCGAGCTCGAGATCCAGCTCGTTGCCACGACGCGCGACGACCGTTCCGGTGTAGGTGAGCACGTCGTCCGGCCACGCCTGTTCCCGGAACTGCACCTTGAATCGGCGGACGTTCTCCGGGCCGAACAGCTCGGCCACATAGGTACCCAGGATCCCGGCCCCCAGCATGCCCACGGCGAACACCGTCGGAAAGCCGGCGCTTCGCGCGTAGCCCTCGTCGTGGTGGATGGGGTTCATGTCGCCGCTTGCCCCTTGGTAGCGGACGAAATCGGTGCGCGTAAAGGGTTCGTCGACCAACTCCGGAAGGGCATCGCCGACCTGCAGGGCCGCGGGATCAATCGCGGTCATCGGATGCCGCCTTGCTCGTCTCGATCACCGTGTGGCGGACTTCGGCGACGAGGTCTCCCGCCGCGTCCCGGTACTCCGTGCGGACCACGACGAATTTCATGTCGCCGCCTCGCCGACCGGCCTTGGCGAAGACGTCGACCACCTCCTCGCGGGCGGTGAGCCTCTGGCCGGCCGCCGGCGGCGGTCCATGAAAGGTGTACTCCTCCTCGCCATGCAGGACGCGCGACCAATCGATCGCGGCTCGGGCGAGCACCCGACTGTCGCGGCCAGCCCAGAACCGGTCCGCGGTCAGGAAGGTCGGTGGCGATATCGCGTCGGGGCCGGCCCAGTTCGCAGCCCGCGCCTTGGTCGCGCGGGCGAACTCGCGGATCTTGCCGGCTTCGACCACCAGCTCGAACGGCTCGCCGCGGTCGCCGATGGTCGGGCTGGTCGGTTGGCTCATGCGGGTCTCCTCGACAGCGGCTGGTGGGAGAGGAATTCGTCGACGAGCGCGGCGGCGGCGTTTGCATGTTCCAGCAACCACAGGTGACCGCCGCCATCGACGACGGTCAAGCGCGCTCCGGGAATGCGATTCGCGAGCAGGCGAGCGTTCTCCACCGGTATCAGGGGATCGTCGGTCCCGCTGATCACGAGCGTCGGTGCCGTGATCCGAGCCAGCCACGGCAGACTCGTCCAACCACTGATCGCATACATCTGTTGCGCGTACCCGAGGCGGGTGGGCAGCTGACCCCACGGCGACGGGGCTGCGTCGCGCGGCGCGCGGCCCGTTCGCGCCACATCGCCGCCGAAGACGACCGGTGCGATGCGGGCGAGATACGTGTCGGACACCAGCTGCAACGGCGTGCCCATCAGCGCCAGCACCGGTAACAACGGGGTCTTGCCACCCCGGCCGGGCGAAGTGGCAACCAGGACCAGCCGACGGACTCGTCTCGGCGCGTCCCGTGCGAGTTGCTGGGCGACCGCGCCGCCCCACGAGTAGCCGAGCACGTCGACCCGCTCGTCGCCCAGTCGATCGATCAGGTCGACGGTGATGCGCGCCATCCCTGGCATCCGCACCGGCGTGCGCAGCCGGCCGGAGCCGCCGGTGCCGGGCACGTCGAACAGGATCAGGCGACGGCCGACGCTCAGTCGCCGGGCCAAGGGGCGCCAGGTGTCCAGGCTCGCGCCGATCCCGTTGATCAATAGCAGCGGCGGCCCCGCCCCCACTTCGGCCACTCTGACCCGGCCCGCCGGCAGGTCGACAGTCCGGAAGCGCGGCCGGTAGGCATCCGTCGCGGCCCCAGCCTGCGGCCCCTCGCGCTTCTCGGCCACCCGGACACCCTTTCGTGCGCACCTCGGTGGGCAACAAGATAAGCGGAAAAGTAGCAGGGGCGCGGAATCTACCCGGGCCGCGCCCCTACAGGCCAGCAAATCCGGGGGTTACGCATCAGTAACAAGCCGTACCGAGAAGATCAAACGCGGTGGCCGGCCTCGGTTGTCACAGCTGACCGGATCATCCCGCGCGCCACGAGAGGCAACGAACCCAATGGCGCGACACTGGTCGCGTACGGACAGTAGGGAATATCTTTCGAGGAGTGTGAACTGAGCGATTCGCTACCGCCCGGCGTCAAGGAGGAACCCGGCGATGGCACAACCCGCTGGCATCGACCTTCATAGCCCGCTGACCGCCGCCGAGCTGCAGGCCGTCACCTTTCACGAGACCCGCCGCCGCACCGCCGGATACGACGAAGACGAAGTCGACGACTTCATCGACCGGGTAGCCGGTGCGGTGCAGGCAATGCACGACCGGATGACGGAGCTCGAGGCCGAGAACACCCGGTTGCGAGAGCAGCTTGACCTGATCATCGAGCAGGCCCAAGTGAAGGCCGCGTCGGCAGCGGCGCTCGCCGCCCAACCCACCGACCTCCAACAGCACATCGCATACCTCACCCAACTCCGCAACACCACCAAGCTTGAGGTCCGCGCATTCATCCAGTCGCTTATCGACGACCTCGACCGGATCGAGGGCCCCGAGTGACGCCTGACAGACGCACCGATCACGTGACTCACGACCCGAGAGGGCCGCTGCGCGGCCAGTGCCACCTGCCGGTGGGACAGCCTTCCGCGCGTCGGCGCCGGTGAATTCCTGAATGGTTTCCGTCCTGGCCGGACTTGATAGGCGGTACAGTAACGCGACTAGCGCGGAGGTGGGAGCGATGTCGGCTGGCGCCCCCCATCCGGCGGATGAACTCGCGGTCAGCCGCACCCTGTACCGCTTCGCCGCCGCAATCGACCGGCGCGACTGGGATGCGTATCGTGCGGTGTTTACCGACGAGATCGACCTCGACTACAGCTCCTACCGCCCCGGGAACGTCGGACGGGTATCCGCCGATGAGTGGGTAGATCGAGCCAAGGCGTTGTTTCCCGGGCTGGACGCCAGCCAGCATTGTCTCTACAACCCGCTGGTCACCATCGCTGGTGATACCGCGGACATCTCGATCTACGTGCAAGCCGAGCACTTCCTGACCAACGCCGACGGCGACAACTGGTTCACGCTCGGCGGCTACTACGCCGACCGCCTCGTCCGCGACGATTCCGATTGGCGCATCTGCGCGAAGAAGCTGGTGGTCACGTGGAACCGGGGCAACCGGCACGTGATGACCCTCGCCGCCGAACGCGCGCGCCAGGGGCTAGCACGATGACCGTTGACGATCTGGCCGAGCTGGATCCATTCTCGACGGACTTTCAGCAGGCTCCCTTCGTCTGGTACGAGCGGCTCCGTCGTGCGGCGCCCGTATACCGGGTGCCCGAGCAGGGCTGGTACATGGTCACCACGATGGAGTTGGTGCGCGAGGCCCTTCGCGACCCGCAGACCTTCTCCAACGTCGTCGAGGTCGGCCGGCGCAGCGAGCCGCCGCCGGAGATCGCGGCGGAGGTGGCCGCCATTCGGGCGGAGGGCGCACCTTACGTTCCGGCGTTGGGCTTGAACGACCCGCCGACGCACACCCGGTACCGGCGCTTGGTGAACCGCGCGTTCACCCCCCGCGCGCTGGCGTCGATGGAGCCACTGGTGCAGGCGACGGCCGAGGAGCTGGTCGGCGCCCTTCCGCACGATGAGGTCACGGATCTGATCGACGCAGTTGCCCGGCCGCTGCCGATCTACGCGATCCTGCGCATTCTCGGTCTGCCGGACGACCGGCGCGAGGACATCGTCCGCTGGTCCGACGCCGCAACGGCTTCCCTCGGCGCGAAGTTGACCGCGCAACGCTGGATCGCCGTCGAACGGGACATGCTGGACTTTCAGCGGACGATCGGCGCGGAGCTGGACGAGCGGCGAGTCCATCCCCAAGAGGACTTGCTCAGCGCACTCGCGCAGGGAGCCCAGGATGCCAGCGACGGCCAGGTGCCGCTCGGCACCAACGAGCTGGTCTGGCTGGTCCGGGAGCTGCTCGTAGCCGGCAACGAGACGACGACCCGCACCATCGCCGAGATCGTCCTGCGCCTGGATGACACTCCGGCGGTGTGGCGCCGGATCCGTAACGATCCGGCACAGACGGCCAAGGTGATCGAGGAGGGATTGCGGCTGTCGAGCCCGGCGATCGGCATGTTTCGGCGGGTGACCCGGGATACCGAGCTCGGCGGGGTCCCTCTGGCCCAGGGAACGAGCGTGTTCCTGGTTTACGGCTCGGCCAACCGCGACGAAGGAGTCTATCCGCACCCCGACGAATTGCAGCCCGATCGGCCCAACCTGCGAGATCACGTTGCGTTCGGGCACGGCATTCATGTCTGCGTGGGGGCTGGTCTGGCCCGTATGGAGGCCGGCGCGGTCCTGCGCTCGATGGCTGAGCAGCTCGACGACGTCCGGGTCGCGGACAAGACCGAGCTGCGATACCTGCCGAGTTACTTTCTGCACGGATTGCAAACCCTGCCCGTCGTCGTACAGCGCCGCACCGAACGACGATCTGCGTAGCCTTGTTCGTCAGGGTGGCCACGGACCGATGGGCTTGCCGATCTCCCACCGGTGGCCGCAGGGGGCGGTGATGCGCCCCAGTCGCCAGCCGTGCTCGTTGCCGACGGGCGAGGTGACAGTGGCGCCGGCGCTCGATGCGGCCCGCACGACCGCGTCCGGGTCATCGACGACGAGCAGGGTGCGGCTGGTGCCGCCGCCGATTGCGGTTGGACTGAACCGCTCATTCTCGGGGTCGGCGTTGGCGATCCAGAAGCGGGCATTCCCCACGGTCAACTGGGCAACGATGTTCTCGCCGTCGCCGACGCGATGCGCCACGACGGCGCCGAACGCGGCCTGATAGAAGGTGATCGCCTCGGATGGGTGTTCGACCCACAGTTCGGGCTGGATGTCGCTCACGGCGGGTCCGGCGAAGCTGCGGTCTCCTGCCAGATTCCGAACCCGTTGCCCGCGGGGTCGGCGAACAGCGCCACCCTCAGGGTGCCTTGCGGGTACGACGCGCTGGGCGCGGCCGGGCTGCCGTGCAGTTGCCAGCCGAAGACGTCGCGGTAGAACGCGGCCGACGCGGCGGGGTTCGGGGCCGGGATGTGCAGATAGGAGACAACGGCAAGCCGGCCTACGAGCGAGTCGACTGCCACGGGCGGGCTCCACTCATTATTTTGGCTCAGTGGTCACCATAGCCGCGCCGCGTCAGGCGTTCCGGGAGCCAGCGGAGTACTCGATCCGTCGGTGAGCTCGACGACGACCGTGGGTCTCACTCATCCAGCATGCCCTGCACGGCTTGGTGGAACGCCGTGATCTTGCACTCTCGATTGTTGAGAATGTTCCGGCGATAACCGAACGACTGTCGAGTCGCGGCCACCTCGTCCCAGATCTCCACATCTTCAGCGACCACGGTCTTGAGCCGACCCCAGTGCTCGTTGACCATTGCGACGTAGTCCTCGTCGCCGTCCGGATACTGCAGCTCCCAACATTCGAAGCGGCTCCGGTCGACGGCCAGCGGTACCGACCGGAACAGCTGGATGTGGTTGGGGTTGCAGTTGAATACCGCCGTCGGAAACAGGGTGTAATGGCAGATCGCCAAACTCTGGTGGTCGAGCGTCTCTCGCAGCCGCGGCAGCACGCCCTTGTAAGGGATCACCATCATCCCGTGCCGGCCGAGAACGAAGTACGTGCTGAACCGCCCGTCACGCACATCCTGTGGTTTGGTGTTCTTCGCGTGCAGGTGCGCCGCGTGGTAGTTCTCGTTGAACGCGTCGACGATGATCTTCCAGTTGACCGGCACGTCCCAGACGAGCTTCTCGACCAGCCGCATGTCCTCCATTCGGTACGCTCCGAGATCGGTGGTGATGTCGTCGCCCAGCCACTCCAGCAGCGGCGGGGCTACACCCGGGCCGGCCAGGACCGCCCACACCCAGCCGCCCCACTCGGCGCATTCGATCGCGGGGGCCGACAGTCCGTCGAGCGCATCGCCGTCGAAGTCTTCGCGGTCCGGCACGCCAACCACCGAGCCTTCGAGGTCGTAGACCCAGCTGTGCCAGCGACACGTAAACCGCCGCGCGCAGCCGGCCGGTTCCTTGACGATGCGGGCCCCCCGATGCTGGCAGACGTTGTGGAAGCCGCTTACCCCACCGTCCCGACGCCGGGTCACGATAACCGTCTCGCCGTGCCCGTCCCAGGTCACGAAGTCGGCCGGGTGGGCGAGCTGCTCGGATCGGCAGATCACCTGCCAGCTCCTGCGCAGCACGGTGGTCCGTTCCTGTTCGTACCGCTCCGGATCCGTGTAGACCGCGGCGTCCACGATCCCGGGTCCGATGTCCGGAATCATCGGCACGTCCGGGCCAAACCGCAGCGGACCGCTACCGCGGGACGGAATATGCACCATGCCATCTCCAACCGCTCTTGGGCGTTTTCAGCATTGCATGACATCCGTCATCTGACAATTGTCAGATGACGATTGTGACGTAACCGAAGATTCGGCATGATCGACGCCGTGCCGATTCAGGTCGACCGGGACCAGCAGCGGGCCTACGTCACCGACCTGGCCGCGCAGCTCGTCGCGACCGAAGGAGTTGCCGCCCTGACCTTCCGCAGGGTCGCCGACGCCGCCGGTACGAGTACGGCCATCGTCAGCACCTACTTCACCGGCAAGCGGGATCTGCTGCTCTCCACGTTGCGGGCCGCCGCGTCGCGCACTTCGGCCCGATTCGAAACGGCGCAGGCGAGCGGCGGCAGCCTGCAGGACTGCCTCGAGGCCTGGTTGCCGATCGACGACGAACGGCTCACGGACTGGCGCGTCATCATCGCCTTCTGGGGGGTGGCCGTGTCCGACGTCGAACTCGCCCAGGTCCAAGACGGGCACGTCCGCCGGGCGCGCGGCCGGGTCGAGCGACTGCTCCGTCAACGGCGCGGGACCCGCGCCCACCGGCCGGATCCAAGCGCCCAGGCGCAGCAAATCGTCGCGCTCACGCTCGGCATTGCGCTCCAGGCGGTCTTCGAGCCCGCCGGTTCTGATGCGATCACCCAGCGGTCGCTGCTGGCCGACGGGCTCCGCCGTCTGCGCGCCTGACTGCGCAAGTTCCACCGAGCGCAGGACGCTAAGGGCCAACGACCGGCAACGCGGGCGACTAGCGCTAATCGCCGATCGGCATCAACGTCCCTCGTCGAGGGTCTCGGCGATCCAATCGGTCAGGTCTTCCTCGAACGACGTATGCACCAGCTCGATCCACAAGCCTCCGCCGAACTGGTGATAGCTGTACCGCACCGGGCGCCCGTCGGTCGGGTCGGCGTGCACTCGCACCGAGACGCCGGACGCGTCCAGCACCCGCATCGCGGCGCCGACGTCTTCGGCCCAGAAGCCGACGTGCGTCAAGGCCAGACCGTCGGCACCCCAGATCGCGCCCTGTCGCTCCTCGATCAGTTCCAGATACGGCGGCCCTTGGCGCGAATAGGTCACGGCGATTTGGGCCCGGCGCGCTTCGCCGTCGACGACTACGGCGTGCGTGGACTCCTTGACGGTCGCCCACCCGAACCCGAATGCCTCCGAGTACCGCTCCATTGCCGCGTGAAGATCCGGAACAGTCAATCCGACGTGATACAGGTCCAACCCTTTGCCCGGAGCACCGAAGAGAAAGGTCACGAACAGCTATCTTGGCCGCAGCCGACGGACCGGGCTAGGCGTCTGGGTGAAACCAAGCTGTCATGATGGCCCACACGTGCCGACACCGCTGACCTCGAGGCGCCCATGGACCTGTCCCGCCATAGCATCTTGATCACGGGCGCCAACCGCGGGCTGGGCGCGGCCTTCGTCGAAGCCGCGCTCGTTCGCGGCGCGCCCATGGTGTACGCGGCCGCGCGCGACCCGGCGTCTCTTCCGCGATATTCCGATGCCGCGCGAGTGGTGCCGGTCCGGCTGGACGTCACCGACCAGGCAGAGATCACGGCTGCCGCGCGAGAACTGGGGGCCGTCGACCTGGTGATCTCGAATGCGGGTGTGCCCTGTGCTGGCTCAGTGCTCGGAGACACCGACGAGGCGACGTTCCAGAATGCGCTCGACGTCAACGCGCTCGGCCCATGGCGGCTGGTCCGGGCCTTTGGCGCAAATCTCGCCCGACCCGGGGCTGGTGCCATCTTCGTCTTGTCCGTCGCGGCGGTGGCTCTGTCGCGCAGCTCGCCAATGTATAGCGCCAGCAAGGCCGCCTGCCTCATGCTGGCTCTCGGCCTGCGCGAAGAGCTACAGGTCCACGGCGCAACCGTGACGGCAGTGCTGCCCGGCTTCATCGACACTGACATGGGCGCCCAGTTCGAACTGCCGAAAGCCAGCCCGAGCCAGATCGCCGAGCGGTCATTGGACGGCTGGCTGGCCGGCCGCACCACGGTGTGGCCGGATCGCTTCGCCGAACTCGTCCGTGCAGCCATCGGTGAGGACTACCGGCGTCTGCTGGACGAACCACGTCAGACGATGACCGAGGTGCAGGCCGCGTACCTGAGCTAGCGGCCGGCCGCGCTGGCGTCGTCGTCGTCGCCCAGAGCGTCGCTTCCCGCGCGCTCACGGGACGAGAGTCAACACCTGATGCAATCAACCGTGCCCACCTGTCACATTGACGCGCGGGATGCTACGGGCAAGAACGGCTGACCAAGGTCTCAGGAGGTGAATCCGGGTGCCACTCATTCGATACCCGATCCAGCAGCACGCCTACGTCGTCACCGACATCGACGCCGCGATGCGCGCATGGACCCAGACGACGGGCGCGGGGCCGTTCTGGCTGAGCCGCGATCACTACGGCCGGCGCCATACCTACCGCGGCCAGCCGTGGGAGGAGCCGCTGCACTATGCCTTCGGCGGCACCGGACCAACGCACGTGCAGTTGATCCAGCAGGACAGCAACACCCCGTCGATCTATCGCGACATGTACGGCCCTGGTGAGGAGGGATTCCACCACATCGCGGTGCTCGTGCCGGAAGCCGAGCACGCCGCCGAAGTCAAGCGGTTCCAGGACGCGGGATTCGAGGTGGCTTCGACGCTGTGGTCATATGTCGACGTGGCCTACGTCGACTGCCGCGACGCGATCGGCTGCTTCGTCGAGCTGCACGGGGCCAACCAGACAATCTACGACCTGTTCGAGCTGTTCCGCCGCTCGCACGAGGAGTGGGATGGCGTAACCGACCCGGTCCGGGTTCGGCCCACGACGTCGTCCGCCTAGGGACGGGAGATCGTTGATTTAGGGCGTGGCCTCGGGAGGTTCGGCCGAGAGGCGGCCGGTCAGCTCGGTCATGACCTGTTGCGGCTCGACCAGGACTTCGGCCATCCGGGTCACCAACGCGTCCTCGACGAGCTGGGCGAGCGCGTCCGGAAACACGACGGTCTGCTCGGCCACCAACCCATCCAGTGACGCGTCTGCGACCGATCGCGGCGATGCCTTCGGGTAGGGCACGCGCGCGGCCATGTCGGTGTCGATGAAGCCGGGGTGTGACGTCGTGACCACCACTCCGGCCGCGCGCAACTGTTCCCGTATGCCGAGCGCGAGCATCCGCACCGCCGCCTTGCTCGCCCCGTACACCGGCGAGCTGCGCGAGACCACGAGCCCGGTCACCGAGTTGATGAACAGCACGCCGCCGCGGCTGCGGGTCAGCATCGGAGCGAAGGCGCCGACGAGCGCCATCGGCCCGAAGACGTTCACGTCGAACACCTCGCGGGTCAGCGCGTTGCTGGTCTCCAGAACGGGTCCGGCCGGCGCCAAGCCGGCGTTACTGACGAGCACCTCCACGTCCGCAGCCGCAGCCGCGGCCGCATCGATGTCCGGCCCGCGGGTCACGTCCAACCGGATCGGCACCAGTCGGGAACCGTGTCGCGTGGCGGCAGCGGCGAGTGACGCCGGGTCACGCGCCCCGGCGTAGACCTTGCGCACGCCGCGCTCCAACAAGGCGTCAACGAGCGCCGCGCCGACACCGCGGTTCGCGCCCGTGACCAGGGCAACCCGCCCGGACAGCTCCATGTCACCACCCCACCGCGTGCAGATGCCGGCTGGCCTCCGCGCTCGACAGGAACAACGCCGCGCTAGCGATGTCGTGCGGCCGGCCGGGACGCCCGAGCGGGACGCCCGCGTTGTTGACGACACAGTCGAGGCGGCCGAAACGCTCGACGGCAAGATCAATCGCGGCTGCGACATCATGCTCGACGGCGACGTCGGCGTGCACGTACGCAACTGCATCTTTGCCCAGTTCCCGTGCGAGTTCCCGGCCCGGTTCGTCTTGGATGTCGACGAGCAGGCAGTGTGCGCCTTCCTCGACGAACCGGCGCGCGATGCCTCGTCCGATCCCGCTGGCCGCACCGGTCACGAGCGTGACTTGGCCATCGAGCCGTTCGCTCATACGCGCTCCGTTCAGATAGAGACTGAATGCGGTAACTGTAGGCTCGGCCGCAAGAAAGGCTCGACGTCGAGGACACCGGCATGGACAAGCTGGCAGCTTTGGAACACGCGTACGCGATGGCCGCTCCTGTCGTCTCGGCCGCGACGCCGGACACCTACGATTGGTCGACCCCGTGCACCGCCTGGGACGTCCGGACCCTCCTCAACCACCTGATCCGCGTGATCGATCAGGTTCCGGTCGTGCTCGCCGGTGAGAGGGCCGACTGGGCCGGCGTGGCGTTCACCGATGACCCCGAGCAGGCGCTGCGCTCCGCGGTCGCAGCCAACCTCGCCGCCTGGCGGAGACCAGGCGCCCTCGAGACGCCGGGCCGGCTGCCGGGAACGTACTGGGTGGACATCAACCTGACCGACACTGTCATGCATACCTGGGATCTCGCCCAGGCGATCAGCCACGACCTCGCCGTCGACGAGGAGCTGGCCGCATTCGTGCTCGACACGTGCAGCGACGCGCCATTCCTCCGGGACCGCGGGCGGGCGTTCGCACCCGCGGTCCCCGTCGATCCCGGCGCCCCGGTCGTCGACCGGCTGGCCGCGCTGCTCGGCCGGCGACCGTTGTCCGGATCTCATGACTAACCTGGTCGAGCGAGCACGGCCGGATTGCCGTCCGTCCAGGCGATTTTCAGTCGACGCCGGGCTATCCGCCAGCCGTCCGCGGTCCGGACGAAATGATCGAGGTAGCGACCGGCGACGATCAACGTCTCGCCGCCCGCGGTGCCGGGCCGGACGTGCAGCGCCTGCAGGTAACACACCGAGTCCGCCTCGTCGCCGTCGAGCGTCACGGCGACGTTGCCGATCAGGTGCTGGGTGGCCGACAGCGGGGCCAACGCGCTCCGCACCCGCCGCTCGATGGCCGGATAGCCGCAGCTCGGATTGCCGTCCCGGTAATAGGCCGTCGCGTCCGCGGTGAAGCACGTCCGAAGGGCGGCCCAGTCGCGCGCATCGAGTGCGATTGCGTAGCGGTAGCAGATCTCGGTGATCGCTTGCTTGTCCCGCAGGGCATCGAGCGCGAGAGCAGTCACGATGCTAGGTCCCGAAGCTGGCCGAGAGCTCGTCGGTGCGCTCGACGAGCTGCTTCAGGAATCGCAGATGCACCGCCGTGCCAATGGCCAGCAGGTTCGGCGCGGTGCTCACGCCCTCCCGGAACAGGCGCAGCGCCGACAGGTTGGCGCAGGCCCCCTTGAACAGGTTGAAGGCCTCCCAACACCCCCAGGTCGAGTCGTCGTACACGACGCCGGCCTGCGCGGCGAACCTGGCCCGCCACCCGGCCGCATCCGCAATCTTGCGGGCTCGAATCGCGCCGAAGTACGTCCAGTCCTCGGCCGCGTCGCCGTAATGCGCGAATTCCCAATCCGTGAACGCGGTGATCGTGGCGCCGTCCTGCAGAAAGTTGCCCGGACCCGGGTCGCCGTGGACGATGCATGTCGGGCTTGTCGGGCGAAGATTGCGATGCAGCCAGTGGGCGGCCTCGTCGAGCAGCGGGATGGGCGCAACTGCGCTGCGCTCGTAGACATCGCGCCAGTGATCGATCCCGGCCGACACGCAGTCCTCCGGCGACGCCGGCACCGGACCCAGACCGTCGGCCACGACACCCGGATCCAGCTCGTGCAGTTCGTGCAACTTCCGCACGTACGCATCGAGCATCGCGTCGTCGACGGCCGGCGAGCCCGCCACGCGGTCCATGACGAAGAACGGTTGGCCGAGGACCGATGGATCGGTTTCGATCCAGCGCACGGGCGGGGCCGGGAAGCCGCTCTCGGCCAGCGCGCGCATGAGCCTCGCCTCGGGTTCGCCCTCGGTGCCGAACATGCCGCCCTGTTCGATCCGGACGACGAGGTCCTGCCGCAAGCCACCGGTCATGATCGAAACGCTGAGCATGCGTCGGGAGTGACCTCCGACCATGACCGCGACGTCGAGGTCCTCGATCTCGCGACCGAGGACGCGCGCGAACCACTGGCCTAGCTCGGCGGCCTCCGGAGCCGCGACGACGTCGGGCTCGCCGGCGGACGGGTCATGCCCGGAGAACGTCTCGAGAAGGGGCGCGGCCGCCTCGACATCCTCCGTGAGGTAGTGAAGCAACTGCGCGCGTACGGCGGGCGGTGCGGTGCCGGCAACGAGAACGCGCGACGCCTCCTCGAGCACCAAGAGCGACTCGCTAGTCGCCGGCTGGCCCAGGAGGCCGGCCAGCTCGGCCGCGCGCTCGGCGCTGCGGTCCGGCGGGCGCGAGAGCGCATAGCGGGCGACTCCGGTGAGTTGGCGCGCGGAGTCGCGTTCGAAGCCGGGTCGCAACGCCGGCAGGATGACGGTTTGCAGGGTGTCCAGCACGCAGCGCCACAAGGCGTCGTCGGCCGGCCGGTCGGTCTCGTTGGTCATCTTCATTGCTTTCTTCGCGCTAGCGCACATGGGATGCTCGCTCGCTCATTGACCCCCGTCCAGCTGCCGCGCTACCTCCGCCTCATAGGCCAGGTCGAAACCCTTGCCCCACAACGGATCGTCCAGGTTCGCCTGCGCGTCGGCGAGTGGCGAGCTGCGAAACCACTCGTACGTTTCCCGGTGGCCCTCGCGGAACGGTCGCTCGGGCGGCAACCCGAGGACCGACCGGGCCTTGCTCATGTCGATCAAGCTGTGGTGGCGCGCCGTGAACAGCCGGCAGTACGCGGGCCGGTCCAATTTCTCGATGATCTGGTCCGGAACCATGCGAACGTCCGGTACCGCGCCGGCGATCTCGGCCAACGTCTGCACGTACTGACCCGCGGTCACGCCGACACCGCTGATGTTGAAAACCTCGCCCCGCGCGTCGGGATGGGTCGCCATCACCAGCAAGGCCGCGGCCAGCTCGTCGACGTGGCCGAACGAGTTGAGGACTAGCCCCTGGTGCGGCAGCAGAATCGGTAACCCTCGGCGTAGCCGCAGGAACATGGCCGATTCCATGTCGTAGATGTTGTTCTCCGGACCGTAGATCGCCGCGGGTCGGGCGATCGTCGCCGCGAATCCGGTCGCCGCGAACCTCTCGAGCAGTGCCTGTTCCGCGAATGCCTTGAATCCCCCGTAGGTCGTCGGCGGGTCCGACGTGACCGGTGCCGTCTCCGGCCACGGAAAGTAGCCGGAGGGTGCATAGGCCATCACCGAAGAGACGAAGACGTAGCGCCCAGTGCGCCCGTCGAGCACCTCCAGCAGAGCCAGGAAATTGTCGGCGTCGGTGGCCATGATGTAGCCGGATACGTCGAAGACCGCGTCCCAGTCACGGTCGGCCAAGGCGGCGCGAATGGTGTCCGGGTCACGCCGGTCGGCGATCAGCTGGGTCACGCCGGGGCGCGGGGGACTCGTTCGGCCGCGGTTCAGGACGGCCGTGTCGTGGCCCTCGTCGAGGAGGCGAGCCACCAGGCGTCCTCCGACGAAGCTCGAACCGCCCAGGACCAAGCAGCGCACGGTGGACCCTCCTTGCTTACTGCGTACGTTCTATAGTTTCGAGTGTCGCCATCATGTCCGCGCGGGGATCACTGCCGCAAGGGCAGCCCGGGCGGCGGGCGCTCGACCGATTGGGGGACGCTGGCGGTGACTGGCGCGGACCACATTGCTCAGACGTGTGCGTTGTTCGCCGCCTGGTCCAGCGGAGACCCCGACGCCCCCCGGCCGCACCTGCGTGACGACGCCGTGCTCGACGACGTCATCGGCGGCGTCTACCACGGCTGGCCGGCCATTCGCGCCTACTTTCAGCGCGGCCTGGATCGCTACCCCGACCTGAGCCTCGTACCGACGGGGGATTTCTGGCACCGGGAGGACGGGGTGGCCTTGACCTGGGTGATGTCGGCAACGGTGCGGGACGAGTCGTTCGGGGCGGAGGCGATAGGCCTGCGGTGGCAGGCGAGCGGGATGAGCTATCTCGATGTTCGACGGCGACCTGGTTGTCCGGGAGGTCGACTACCACGACGGGGGGTCTCGCGCCCGATCGATCGAGGCGGCGCTCGCCGGACATTGATGCACGCGTCAGAGGTTCACGCGCTAGCCGTCGGGAAATCCCGTCGAAACGCGACTGAGGTTGGCCAATTCGTCGCGGAATCGGCGTGGACCCAGCGTCCGGTAGGGCTCGTCCAACGCGAGACGGGCCCGTACTGCGGTCTCGTACACGACGATCATCGCCACTCCGTTGACGTGCGATTCCGCGGCCGGCCGGTCCGGTGCCAACCGGCGGATTGCGGCGGTCGCCGACTTCATCAGCCGGTTGCGGGCGTCTCGACGGATCCGGTCGACCAGCAGCGGCGCGGTGGCCGAGCTGAGAAAGAAGATCTTGGCGGCCTGCTCGTGCGGCTCGATTTCGTCAAGGAGCGCGATTGGGACCTCGGACAAGGATTTCGGAGTGTCCGCGGCGCCGAGCAGCCGGTCGATCATGCCAACCCATTCCGTGGCGAAACCGTCCACTACCTCCTCGAGAAGCTGTTCCCGCGACGAGAAGTGATAGTAAAACGCGGCTGGCGTCATTCCGGCGCGCTCGACGATATCGGCGACGGTAACAAAGTCCCACGGCTGAAACGAAAACAACTCGACGGCCGCTTCGAGAAGATCTTGCCGACGCGAAGGGCGGTTCGCCGGCTTGCGCAAGGCGTCGTCAGCCACCATGGGCAGATGCTAGACGCACGAATCGGCGATAGGTTATCGGGATGAGTGCGCAAGGCGGAAAACGAGCCGCGCATCGGCCGTCCCGCCGCCGCGAGATTGTCGACGCGGCAACCGAGGTCTTCGCCCGCGAGGGTTACGCCGAGGCGAACGTCGAGGTCATCGCGCAGGCGGCTGGAGTGGCTCCCACCGCGATCTACTACCACTTCGGTGGCAAGGAGGAGCTGTTCGCCCAAGCGCTGCGCGCGGCCTTGAACGGGTTCAGCGACCGGATCTTCCAGGTCCGTCCGGACACCGCCGCTGGCTCGGTCGAGAGCCTCCGTACGGTCGTGCGCGCCGGATGGGACTTCTGGTTCTCCCATCCTGACGCCGCCCGGCTCGTGGGTCGCTACTCGGAAGGCAGCACCGCGCACGCCCTGCAGCTGCGGCGCGAATGGGAGCTACGCCATCTCGAGCGGGCGTATGACTACGTCCCCGATCCGCGCGCGTCCCGCAGTACCCGGAAGGCTCGGGAGCAACATGCCGCCCACACGCTGGCGATCGGCGTGCTGCTCGACACCGTCCTCGTGAGTCAGGCCGCGGCGCTCGACGGCGCGTTCGGTCGCCTGCCCCGCGCATCACTCGTCAGCGCCGTCGAGGAGATGTGCGTCGGGATCATCCTGTCGCTGCGTTGACCTACGTGGGCGCGACCGCGGCGTGCGCCGCGGCCAGACGCGCGCCCGGCACACGCGACGGCGAGCACGACACGTAGTCGAGGCCGAACCGCTCGCACAGTTCGATCGACGCCGGGTCGCCGCCGTGTTCGCCGCAGATTCCCAGCTTGATGCCGGGATTGACCTCCCGCGCCTCCCGAATGGCGATCTCGACCAACCGTCCCACTCCGTCGGCGTCCAGGCTGGCGAACGGGCTCACCGGCAGCAGCTGCCGGTCGACGTACGCCGTCAACAGCTGGGCCTCGACGTCGTCGCGGGAGAATCCGTAGGTCAGCTGGGTCAGATCGTTCGTGCCGAACGACAGGAATTGCGCGAGGCCAGCCAGCTGGCCGGCGATCAGAGCCGCGCGCGGCGTTTCCACCATCGTGCCGACCGTGTACGGCACGCGTACGCCGGTAGTTTCTTCGATCTCGTCGGCGGCTCGATGGATGCTCCGGATGGCGGCCGCCAGCTCACCGGCCAGTGCCACCAACGGCACCATCACTTCCAGCTGCGGCTGGATGCCGCCCTCGGCCAGCTCGACCCACGCGGCGAACAGCGCGCGGGCCTGCGCCGGATAGAGCTCGGTCCGGGTGAGCGCGAGCCGGACCCCGCGCAACCCGAGCATCGGGTTCACCTCGTGCGCCGACTCACCGAGGAACTCGTGCAACGGCGCATCGAGCAAGCGCACGGTCACCGGCAGGTTACCGGTGACGGTGAGCAGATCGAGGAAGTCCTCTTTCTGCGCGGCGGCCAGCTCGCTCAGCGCGACTGCCTCCTCGTCGGGATCGGTGAGCAAGCAGGTAGCGGCGCACCACGGGCAACCGAGCACCGAGGAATTGATGCTCGGTGCGGCACAACCCGACCCCCTCGGCGCCGTACTGCAGAGCAAGCGCTGCGTCCCGACCGTTGTCGGCATTCGTGCGAACGCCGAGGCGGCGCAGTCCGTCGGCGCGCCGCAGCAGAGCCTCCAGGTCCCCGCCCGGGCGCGGCGGGACGACGTGGACCGACCCCATGTACAGCGTCCCGCTGCTGCCGTCGACGGAGATCAACTCACCTTCGCCGATCGTCTGCCCGTCGCACGTGATCGTCCGGTTGACCAGGTCGATGCGCAGGGACGTCGCGCCGCATATCGCCGGGCGGCCCAGGCCGCGCGCAACGACCGCCGCGTGGGCGGCCAGGCCGCCGCGGGAGGTGACGATGGCCTTCGCGGCGAGCATGCCGGCCAAGTCGCCGGGCGACGTCTCCTCCGCGACCAGGATCACGGGCTCGCCCGACTCGGTCAGCTCGACCGCCCGGTCGCTGCTCAGCGCTACCCGCCCCACCGCTGCACCGACGGCGGCCGGCAGGCCCCGGCCGAACTCGATCTCTCCCCCGGTCAACTGCAGTTGCGGGTGTAGCAGGCTCTCCAGATCCGACGCGCGGATCGACCGCACCGCCGCGACGTCGTCCAAAGCACCGAGTTCGGCCAGCTCGACGGCCAGCCGGACCGCCGTCCGCGGCGCCGGCCGTTCCACCTTTCGCGCGGCGAGCAGCGACAGCTCACCGTCGCGAATCTCGAACTCGACCTGCGCCGCTCCCCGCAGATGCAGCTCCAACGTGCGCAGGGCTGTGGTCAGCACATCCCGGCCACCCGGCAACGTGTCCAGCGACTCGCCCGGGCGATCATCGGTCGAGCTGCGGCGCACGCCCCGGCGGAACGTGCCGGTCGGCGCGAACGCCCCCGTGGCCGGGTCCCGGCTCTGCGCGATCCCGTGTCCGGATACGTCAGGTGGGCCCACGCGAACGGCCTGCACGTGGAACGCCAGCGGCAGGTCTTCGGGCAGGCCCTGTCCGCGGCGGGAGCGGCGCGCTCGCGGGGAGGTCCAGCGTCGGCGCATGGCCGTCGCGGCGCGGGCCAGTTGCTCCGCCGGGTCGTCCGGGAACGGGAACCCTGACGCGCTGCTCAGTTCGAGGTACGCCTTGACCTGCTCGGGCAGGCTCGAGGCGGTGTATTCGGCGTCGGCGAAATCGTCGCCCGGTATGCCGCAACCGTGCTCGCCGAGATAGCGGATGACGCCCGCGAACACGTCGTAAATCGCGCCGTCCGTGCCCACGAGCTCGTCGAGGGCCGACACCGAGTCGGCCGTGATGCCCAGCCCGGGGACGTCCACCGGAGCACCGGCCGAGCCCGTGGCGGACGTGCTGGCCAGCAGTCTGATCAGGACCGGGTGGGTCCGGTCACCGATGTGCCGGCCCACCAGCTGCTGGAGGAGATCGACCGCCACGCGAGCCACTTCGATCTCGCCCAGCGACGAGGCGTGGGAGGTGGGCACGGTCAGTCCCGGCACGACCGGCAGTCCCAGAGCGACGAGCCGGTCGAGCTCGACTCCGTGATAACCGAGCTCGTCCTGGTCCAGGCCACGCGCGCGACCCTGCCCGTAGGGCACGAAGATCGCGGACGTCGCGTCGCTGGCGATCATCCGGCGATCGTCCGCTCGTCGTGCCAGTAGGGGGCACGCATCGCCTTCTTGTCGAGCTTCCCCATCGCGTTGCGCACCAGATCGTCCCGAAACTCGTATTCGCGCGGCACTTTGTACGGCGCGAGCCGCTCCCGGCAGTACGCCTCGAGCTCGGCCGGGTCGGGCGGCTCGCCCACGGGCACGATCAGCGCTCGCAACGCCTCACCGAGGTCCGGATGCGGCACGCCGATCACCGCGACCGCGGCGACCGCAGGATGCGTGCTGAGCACCTTCTCGCTCTCGGCCGGGTAGAGGTTCACGCCACCGGACACGACCATGTCGGCGATTCGATCAGTGATGTAGACGTAGCCGTCCTCGTCGACGTACCCCACGTCGCCCAGGGTGAACACGCCGGGCGCGAGGTAGGCCTTCTCGGTCTTGCCCGGGTCGGCGTGGTAGCGCGGTCCGCGCCCTTCCGGCGCCCGAAAGCCGAGCACGCCGACCGCACCCGCCGATACCGGCTCGTTGTTCTCGTCCAGGACGACGACCTCGAACGGCGGGCGCGGCCGGCCAACCGATCCCTGATGCGCCAGCCATTCCGTGGAATCGATACGGCACAACGTCCCGCTCTCCGTTCCTCCGTACGACTCGACGAATATCGGGCCGAACCAGTTGATCATTGCCAGCTTGATGTCGGCCGGGCAGGCCGATCCGGTCTGGCTCACCATCTTCAGGCTGGAGACGTCGTACCGCGCCCGCACCTCGGGCGCGAGCGCCAGCAGCCGTTGCAGATGGGTCGGCACCATCACCGATGACGTGACCCGATGTTGCTCGATCAACCGCAGGATCGCCTCGGCGTCGAACCTGCCCACGATGATCACCGGTTCCCCGGCCAGCAGGTGCCGGACTGAGGTCAACGGGGCGTTGTGCTGCAGCGGCCCGACGACCAGGTGGGGTCCGGGCGGAAACGCCGACTCGGCCGTGATCGCAGCCACGTAGTCGCGAGCGGTCTCCGGCAGGGTGACGGTCCACCGCACCTCGGCACCGCGCGCCCGTCCGGTGGTGCCCGAGGTGTAGACCAGCAGCGGCCGTGGGGGTCGCAACTCGGCATCGGGTGGTGCCGGCGGCGCCGATTCCAGCCAGTCGGGCCAGGACACTGCGCCGTCGGGGATGGTGCCGTCGGGCGTGGACCTGCCGTGCACGACCAGCGATTGCAGGGCGGCGCTCCGCGCCGCGGCCGCCACCTCGGCGAGGGCCGCGGTGCCGGTGATCGCGCACACCACGCCGGCGTCGGCGTATTGGTCGGCGAGCTCGTTGGCCCGCAGCTGCCGGGAGGTCGCCACGGTTCCGACGCCGACGGTGAGCGCCGCGGCATGCGCCTCCAACGTGGGAATCGCGTTGTCACCGAGCACCGAGACCCGGTGGGCCGGGTCGGCCGCGATCGCCAGCAGGGCGCCGGCGGCTCGCTCGAGATCGACTGCGACCTGGGCCCAGGTACGCGACCCGGAGTCGTCGCCGAGGGCAAGCTCATCGGGCGTCGTCTCGGCCTTGGCGCGAATCGCAGCCGTCACAGGCATTCCTCCGAACCCGCACCACCCGAACGTGCGTATCGTCCTAACAACTGTTCTCGGAGTCAAGAAAGATGGATGCGGCCGACATCGTTTTGATCAATCAGCTCCTCTCCCATTATGGGCACCTCGTCGATGCCCAGGACTGGAGCCGCTTCGACGAGCTGTTCGTCGACGACGCCGAGCTCGACTACCGCGGGGTCAATGTGCCCGACGTGCTGCACGGCCTCGAGGCGATCAAGGAGTTCTTCCGGGCCGCGAACCATCCCTCAGCGCATTACTGCACCAACGTGTATGTCTACCAGAGCGACGACGGGCTCACTCGGGTCAAGAGCAAGTTCCTCGTGCCGTATACGCGAGACCGGCACGAACCGCGTCGGTGGTACGGCGGCGACTACGACGACGTCGTCGTCCGCTCGGATCGAGGCTGGCGATTCCAGTCCCGTTCCTGCGCGGCCAGGTGGCAGTACACGACCGACACCGGCCCGGTGCCTGAGCACCGGCGCACCTGGTAGCCAATTCCCGGGTTGCGCTCGACCCGCGTCGCTGGTTTCGGTCGTGATCTTTGAGTTAACGTCGCCCTGAGGCAGCAAGTCCAAGATCACGACGCGTCCGCCGGGCAGGGAGGCGAGCAGGGAGGAGGCCGGGAATCAGCCGATCACGGCCGAGGATCGGAACTCCTCGCTGCGGGCCACGAAGTAGCGACGGATCGAGCGGCCGGAGCGGGCATACGGCGCGATTGCGGCACGGAAGTCCGCGATGTGCGGCGTCCGGAAGTGCTCGGCCAGGTCCTGCTCGGACTGCCACCGTTCGAAGATGAGAATCCGGCCGGGCGCACGGGGATCGGCGGATACGTCGTAGTCCAGGCAGCCTGATTCCGCGCGACTGTGCTGGGCGACGGTGGCAAAGTGCTCAAGCACCTTGTCGCGATTCTCCGCATAGTCCATCCAGCCCGCGATGATGAATTCCTCAGCCATCGACGCTCCCGCCCGTTACTAGTGAGGATCTAAAGTTAGCAAGACGGGGACTCAGGGCAAGTGCCTCGGCCGCAATCGGGCCCAGTCGGCCGGCTCGTGGTTGATCCAGATGTCCGCGCCGGACCGATCCGCGAGGGACTTGATCCGCCGGATCGACCTGATCGCCTCGGCCGGATCGTGGTCAGCCGGGAACGGCGCCTCGTCGAGGAGGGCGCGGCGGGAGTGAACCGCGTCTCCCGCCAGGACGTACGCCCGATCCGGCAGCCGCACGAGCAGGCTGAGATGACCAGGCGTGTGGCCGGGCGTGCCCAGCGCGACGACCGAGCCGTCGCCGAACAGGTCGGTGTCCGAGGTGACCTCGACGATGTCGCAGGCCGCCACCCGGGAAACGTCCACCGCCCGGCAGTAGCGGTCCGCGCCGGATCGAGCGTGCCCCAGCTCGCCGGCACCGACCATGACCCGCGCGGCCGGAAAGGCATGCGTGCCGCCGGCGTGGTCGAAGTGCAGGTGGGAGAGCACGACATGGGTGACCTCGGTCGGCCGGTAGCCGGCGGCAAGCACCTGGCGATCGACGCGCTGATTTTCGGCGAAGCGCAGCTGTAGGCGGTCGGCGCGATCACCGTACGTGCCTCGTGGATCGGCCGCGGCCTCCGGGGCCAGGCCCGTGTCGAACAGCACTATCCCGTCGCGGTGTTCGATCAGGAAGGCCGGAATCGGGATGCGGATCAAGCCCGCATCGGTCGCACCGGCGACGAGCGCCGAGCGCGGCACGACGACGGTCGGCGCGTCCAGTGCCCGAAGGCGTTGCGCTGCGGACAAACCGCACCTCGGTTTCAGACGGTTCTGGACGGCTCACCGCCGGCCGCAGAACGGCAGCGTTTCGTTTCAGCCGTCGGGATCGAACGGTGGCGGCAACATCTGGCCACTGCCGGCCGTGACCCCACCGTCGACCGGCACCGTGACGCCAGTGACGAACGACGCGCTGGCGCTGAGCAGGAACGCGACCACGTTGGCGACCTCCGCAGCGCTTCCCCACCGCTGCAGCGGGATGACCCGACGCAAGGCTTCGAACCGCGCGGGATCGCCAGTCTCGATCCGCTGGGTCATGCCCGTCCGGATGGGGCCCGGGCAGACCGCGTTCACCCGGATACCGGCCGACGCGAGATCGATGGCCGCGGACCGGACGAGGTTGAGCACACCGGCCTTCGCCGCCGCGTAAGGCCAGCGTCCGGGCTCTCCGCCCAGGCCGGTCACAGACGCTGTGACGACCACGGCACCCCCGCCGCGGCGGCGGAGGGCGGGCACGATCGCCCGCAATCCCAGGACGACCGCCCGCAGGTTCACGTCGAGGCATTCGTCGAAGCGGGCCAGATCGAGCGTCTCCAGCGGCCCGGACACGCTCATCCCGGCGTTCAGGAAGGCCGCGTCGAGGCCGCCGAACCGCTCTTCTGCAGCCGCCACCGCCGCGTCATTTGTGTCCTGGTCGGTGACATCTCCGACCACCGGCCACATGCTGCTCTCGTCCAGCCAGTCCATCGCGTCAGCAGTCCGGTCGACGGCCACCACCCGACCACCGGTGCGCGTGAGGTTCTCGACCGCAGCGCGCCCGATCCCCGACGCGGCGCCGGTCACCAGAGTGACCGTCTCGGCTGGCATGGCTCACCTCACGAGGGTCGAAACCGTCCGGTCGACTGGACGGCATGCTAGCGGCCCGGCGTGGCCAGGCCGACGGCTCAACTTGCCGCGCGCTCCGTGATCTCCGGCAGCAGGGCGGCGACGCCCACCCGCAACTGCTCGCACTGACGCCTTGGCGTCCAGTCCCCTGGATCGAACACGGCCTGGGTGGCGATGCCCTGAACCAGGGTGAGGAGCGATCGGGCGACCAGGCGGAGCTGTGGCGCGCTGCGGCCGGCGTGGGTGAGCTCCGCCAGCAGGTGCTCGATCCGGGCGCGAGCGCTGCGTACCCGACCCCGCTGCTCCATCGCCAGTTCCTCGTCACTGGCCGCGGTGCCCCAGAACGCGACGAACACTCGCCAATCGCGACGCGAATCGTCGTCGAGGGGTAGCAGCGCCTCCAGGCAGCTCAGCACGCTGCGCCGATCGGCCGCGGCCGCCGATTCGAACCGCGCGGTCGACCGGTTCGCGGCCGCACGAAACGTCGAGCGCAGCAGGTCCCGTTTGTCGAGGAAATAGTGGCTGACGACGGCGGTGCTGAAGCCGGCCGCCGCCGCGACGCCACGCACGGTCAAGGCCTCGACGCCGCGCGCGGCGACGATCTCAGCCGCCACCTCGGTGACGAGGAGGCGACGGGCGTGATGGTCGACGTACTTCGGCATCAGAGGCACTGTAGCAGGTATTACATGACAGTCGTTGGAAAAAATCCGCTTCAGCGGTCTAGATGTTCGACCACTCCGGCTGATAGTATAACGACGGTTATATCTAAGACCAGACCGCCAACGAGGAGTGTGATGGAGACTTTCGATGTTGTCGTGCTGGGCACCGGAGCGGCGGCCCTGGCCGCCGCCGTACGGGCCTCCGACGGCGGGGCCAGCGTCGGCTTGTTCGAGAAGGCCGACACGGTGGGCGGCACGAGCGCGTGGTCGGGCGGCATGGTCTGGATCCCGATCAACCCGCACATGGCCGAGCTCGGGATCCCGGACAGCCGGGAGGAGGCCCTCACCTACCTCGACTCCCTCTCGCATGGCCTGATCGACGAGGACCTCGCCGCGGCGTTGATCGACGCCGGCCCGGAGCTGGTGAATTATCTCGAGGCCAACACGCCAGTCAGATTCCAGATCATCAAGGACTTTCCCGACTACCACCCGGAGCACCCGGGCGCGAAGCCGGGCGGCGGTCGGTCGCTCGAATGCCCGCTGTACCCGTTCGCCGATCTCGGCCCGTGGCAGAACCGGGTGACCGTCGGTCCGCAGCTGTCCGGCAACATCACGATGAGCGAGACCAGTCTGGGCCGTGGCGCGCCGAGCGGAGTCGCACCCGAAGAACTGGAGCGGCGCCGCATCCGCGACGAACGCGGCGCCGGCCAGGGGCTGATCGGGCCCCTCCTCCGGGCCTGTCTTGATCGCCAGATCGAACCGCGCACCGGCATGCGCGCGGTCGAACTGGTCCTCGACGACGGTCGCGTGGCCGGCGTGCGCTTCGAGACCGCTGACGGTCCGGTCGAGGTCGGCGCTCGGCGCGGCGTGATCATCGCGACCGGCGGATTCGAATGGGACCCCGAGCTGGTGCGGGCTTTCGCCCGAGGGCCGCTCGCCCGCTCGGCGTCTGTGCCGACCAACACCGGCGACGGCCTGAAGATGGTGATGCGGATCGGTGCCGGGCTGGGCAACATGCGCGAGGCCTGGTGGGTCCCCATCATCGACGTTCCGGTCGGCGAGCGAATGGCGGCCTGGCAGGTCAACGGCGAGCGGACCCGGCCGCATTGCATCATGGTGAACCGGCGCGGCCGGCGGTTCACCAACGAGGCCGCCAACTACAACGCGCTCGGCGCGGCGTTCCACGTCATCGACGTGAGCAGCTTCGACTACCTCAACCATCCGGCCTGGATGATCTTCGACCGCCACTACCTCACCCGCTACGGACTGGCCGGCTTCCGGGGCGACGGCGCCACTCCGGACTGGATGATCGAGGCACCGACTCTGACCGAGCTCGCCGCGGCGGTCGATGTTCCGGCCGCCGACCTCGAGGACACCGTGACCCGGTGGAACGAGCAGTCCGCCCGCGGCGAGGACAGCGACTTCGGGCGCGGCCAGAGCGCGCACGACCGATGGTGGGGCGACCCGAGCCTCGGCGACGGGCCGCAGGCCACCCTCGGGCCGCTCGACACCGCGCCGTTCTACGCGGTGCAGGTCTACTCCGGCGTGCTGGGCACGAAAGGGGGCCCGCGTACCGACGGCAACGGCCAGGTCCTCGACGTGGACGATCGGCCCATCGCCGGGTTGTACGCCGCCGGGAACGCCATGGCGTCCGTGATGGGCATGACCTACGGCGGCGCCGGCGGCACCCTCGGACCGGCACTCGTCTTCGGCTTCCTCGCCGGACGGCACGCCGCCGAGGCGGATGTCATGAGCGAGGACTTCACCGGAAAGGTGGCGCTGGTAACCGGGGCGGCCGGCGGGATGGGTCGCGCGACCGCTCTGGCCTTCGCGACCGCCGGCGCCAAGGTCGTCGCCGTGGATGTCGCGGTGGACGAGGGCGAGCACACAGCCGAGCTGATCCGGGGCAAGGGCGGGGAGGTGGTCTTCGTGCGCACCGACGTGTCCAAGGCGCCCGACGTCGAAGCAGCCGTCGCCGCAGCCGTGGACAACTACGGCGGCCTCGACTGCGCCGCCAACATGGCCGCAATCGAGACCGAGACGACGCTGTTGGCCGACTGCGAAGAGGAGACGTTCGACCGGCTCGTGGCCGTGAACCTGAGGTCGATCTTCCTGTGCCTGAAGTACGAGATCCGGGCGATGCTCGAGCGGGGCGGGGGCGCCATCGTGAACATCGCCTCGACCAACTCCTTCCGACCACTGCCCAAGCAAGCGGCGTACACCGCGACGAAGCACGGCGTCATCGGGCTGACCAAGACGGCAGCGATCGAGTACGCCGGAATGGGTATCCGCGTGAACGCGGTCGCTCCGGGAGCGATCGACACCCCGATGTTGCGCGGGGCGATCGCGACCCGCGGCTCCAACGAGGCGGACGTGCTCAGCCGGCTGAGCCTGATCGGGCGATTCGGCGACCCGGGGGAGATCGCGAATGCCGTGTTGTGGCTCTGTTCGGACCGCTCGACCTACACGATGGGGCACACACTCTCGGTCGACGGCGGTTACCTGGCTCGCTGAGGAGCCGCCGCTGTCCTCGACATCGCTCATTCGAGTTATTAGAGTGAGTCCCCATAAAGTAAGCCGTAGGCGATCGGCCGGCGTGCCGAACCGCACCGGGCGTCGGCCCGTTGGACCGTCCGACGTCGGGCCCGGCGGTGGAGAATAGGGAGCCATGACGACCTCGGAGCGCATGGAGGACCGGACCAAGCGGACGACACTCTGGTACGACCTCGTGCTCGAGGACGAGCATCCGCTACCGGAGTCGCTGCGGGACCGCGCCCCCTACCAGGCGAAGAGCCAACGGGTGCCGGTGCATCGGTACACCAGCCGGGAGTGGCATCTGCTCGAGCGCGAGCACCTGTGGCGCAAGGTCTGGCAGATGGCCTGCCGGGAAGAGCACATCCCGGAGGTCGGCAGCTACACCATCTACGACATCGCCGGGCGACTCGTACCTCATCGTGCGGACCCGAGACGCCATCAAGGCTTACGTCAACGCCTGCCTGCACCGAGGGCGGGCGTTGAAGGATTACGACGGACGCTGCAGCGAGTTCCGTTGCAGCTTCCACGGTTTCACCTGGCGGCTGGACGGCACGCTGCGCTCACACACCGGCCCCGGCCGAGTTCCCGGAGATCGAGGCCGACCGCGACGCCTGGCGCCTCCCGGAAGCCAAGGTCGGGCTCTGGGGCGGGTTCGTGTTCATCAATCCCGACCCGGACGCCGAACCGCTCGAAGACTTCCTCGGCACGATGCCAGAGCACTTCGCCCGCTGGGACTTCGAGCACCGATACCTGCAGGCCCACGTCGCCAAGAAGATCCGTTGCAACTGGAAGATCGCCCAGGAGGCGTTCGACGAAGGACTGCACCTCGGCGCCACCCATCCCCAATCGGCTCCGTACGTCGGTGACGCCAATGCCGCGGTCGACGTCTACGGGAACTTCGCGCGGCAGATCAGCCCGTCCGGCACGCCGATCGAGGACCTGCCGGTGGACGCGTCCGAAAGCGACATCCTCAAGCGCATGCTCGATGTCCGCGAGGGCGAGGATCTGCCGATCCCGTTCTCCCAGCGCAGCACCGCTCGCGACGCGATGGCTCGGGCCGGCCGCGAACGATGGCGGCAGGTGCTCGGCGACGAGGCGGACGACATCTCCGACGCCGAGCTGGTGGACCACTGGAACTACATCGTTTTCCCGAATTTCCACCCGTGGGGCGGCTACAACCGCATCGTCTACCGGTTCCGGCCGAACGGCGACCGGCACAATGAGTCGATCTTCGAGGTCATGTTCCTCACGCCCTACCGGGGCGAGCGGCCACCAACCGCGCAGGTCACCGAGCTGGACTTCGACGATTCGTGGACGGACGCGCCCGAACTGCAGACGCTCGGCTTGGTGATGGAACAGGACACGTTCAACATGGAGGCGGTGCAGCGCGGCCTGGAGACGACCCGCCGGCCCTACGTGATCGCGTCGACCGCTCAGGAGAGCATCCTGACGTGGCGCCACGACCTGCTGAGCCGGTGGGTGGCCGAGCAGTCCGGCGGGATGCTGGCATGACCGCGCCGGTCGGGGCGATCAGGCACCCGCTCAACCCGAACGCGTTCTACGTCGGCGACGTGGACGGCATGGTGCGCGTCGTCATGGGCACCCGCTGGGGGCGGTTCGACCCGAGCGGAAGGTATCTCGAGGGCACCCTGTTCGAGGCCGATCCGGAGCTGTGCGTCTGGGTGTCCGCGCCTCGGCCGGCGAGCCATCACCGCATCAGCCGAGTCCTCGACATGCCTGCCGAACGGTGACGGCGGGAGCCGAGGAGGCGATTCGCCAGGCTGTGCTGCGGTACTGCCGCGGCGTCGACCGGCTCGATGCCGAGTTGATGTTCAGCGCGTATCACGAGGACGCGACTGATGACCATGGCGTATACGTGGGACCCGCACGCGGGCTCTGCGACCGCGTGGTGGAGTCGCATCGGCGTTACGACGCGACGATGCACTGCGTGCTCAACCACGCCATCGACGTCGTGGACGAGCGGCATGCCACCGGCGAGGTCTACAACATCACCTACCTGCGGCGCACGGCGGAGGACGGATCGGCGTACCTGGACACCTGGTGGGGTCGTTACCTCGACCGGTACGAGTGCCGGGACGGCCGCTGGGCGATCAGCCATCGGGTCTGCGTGCACGAATGGACGCGCACGGAGCCGCTCGGCGAGCCGATGCCGATCGACACCCAACGCTTCCGTCCAGGGGGCGCCGACCGCGGTAAGTGAGGCTGTTGTTGCCGCCACGGCCTGCCTGCTACGTTCCTTTCTACACATCTCCTCTTGTTACTGGCGAACGTCCGGCCGGATGTCGATGGGAGCGAGGATGCGCAAGATCGAGCACGCGCTGAGCGGCGCGGTATACGAGTGGGCCGAGGACGACCTCGGGCCGGTGCTGGTCACCGATCGGAAGGGGCGGCAAGGGCGCTTCGACCGGGACGGACGCTGGGTGCGCGGCGAGGTGCGGCGCGCTGATCCCGAGCTGTGTCGCTGGATCGTGAGCGGCGGGAAGACCGCAGGGGGTGCAGCGGCCCGCAGTCGCCGCTTCGAGGTCGAGGAGACGTTCTCCTGACCGCCGACACCCGGCCACTCACCGGTTTTCGCGGTAACGGGCCGTCCTACCAAGACCTGCTGGACATCGACAGCAAGCCGGTTCCCGCGTCGCTGCGTCGCAACGAGCCCGGCTACTTCGGCGATGCCGACATACCGGTCGAGCGCTATGTGTCCCGAGAGTTCCACGAGCTCGAGAAGGAGCGACTCTGGTCTCGCGTATGGCAATTCGCGTGCCGCGAGGAGGTGCTCGCCGAGGTGGGCGACACCGAGGTCTACGACATCTGCGACACGTCGATCCTGCTGGTCCGGGCCGGCCGTGGACCCACCGGGATCAAGGCGTACATCAACGCCTGCCTGCACCGTGGCCGCGCGCTGCGCGACGGTCGGGGCCGGGTCAGCGAGCTCGAGTGCGCGTTCCACGGCTTCTGCTGGTCGCTCCAGGGAAAGTTGAAGCGGGTGCCCAGCGCGTGGGACTTCCCCCAGGTCACGCCGGACGCGTTCCGCCTGCCCGAGGTGCGGGTGGGGCTCTGGGGCGGCTTCGTGTTCGTGAATCCTGATCCGAACTGTGGGCCGCTCGAGGACTACCTCGGTGAGCTTCCGACGTTCTTCGATCGCTGGCCGTTGGACGATCGCTACACCCGAGTGCATATCTCCAAGACCCTGCGGGTGAACTGGAAGGTTGCGCAGGAAGCGTTCATGGAGTCCTTCCACGTCATCACCACGCACCCGCAGCTATTGGCGGGATTTGGCGACGCGAATTCGCAGTACGACGTGTTCGGCAACGTGTCACGAGCAATCTCGGCGCGGGGCGTGCCGAGCCCGTACCTGTCTTGGGACCCGAGCGAGCAACAGCGGCTCAACAGCCAGATCGACCAGCGCATGGACGATCCGCCGATGCTCGAGGTGCCGGAAGGCAGCACGGCTCGCAAGACGCTCGCCGAAGCGGCCCGCCGTTCCCTCCGTGGACTGCTCGGTGACCGGGTTCAGGAGCTGACCGACGCGGAACTCGTCGATAGCTACTACCTGACGGTGTTCCCGAACATGCATCCGTGGGGCGGCTACAACCAGATCACCTACCGGTTCCGGCCCAACGGCGACGACCATCGCAGCTGCATCATGGACGTCTTTCTCCTCTCCCCGTTCGCCGGCGAGCGCCCGGCACCAGTCCAGGAAATTCGGCTCGGCGCCGACGAGGCATGGCGCACTGCGGTCGAATCGCTCGGCTCACTCGCACGGGTCTTCGACCAGGACGAGTTCAACCTCGAAGCGGTCCAGAAGGGCCTGCGCACCACTCGCAAACACGGTGTGACGTTCGGCGTCTACCAGGAGAGCAAGATCCGGCACTTCCACCATCTGCTCGACCAATGGCTGGAGAAGGCTCCCTGACGTCGATCCTGGACCTGTTCCGAGTCGATGGTCGCGCCGCGGTCGTCACCGGTTCGGGGCGCGGAATCGGAGCGGCCATCGCGGTGGCGCTGGCCGAGGCGGGGGCCGACGTGGTCGTCACGGCGCGACGAGCGGCCGACGTGGCGAGCGTGGCCGAGCAGGTGCGGGCACGGGGCCGGCAGGCCGTCGAGCTACCGGGCGACCTGCGCGAGAACATCACCGAGCGGCTCGCGGAAGCGGCCGTCGACAACTTCGGCCGCCTCGACATCTGGGTGAACAACGCCGGCGGCACGGACGAGCGCGGAGTGCGCCCGCTCGCGGACACCACAGATGCCCAGTTGCGGGACATGCTCGAACTGAACCTGGTCGCGGCGCTCTCGGGCGCCCGCGCGGCCGCGCTGCGGATGGGGCGCGGCGGAGCGATCGTCAACGTGGCGTCCGGCGCCGGGATGCGGGCCGCGCCCAACACCGGGGCGTACGCGGCGGCGAAGGCGGCCCTGATCAATATGACGTTCACGATGGCGGCCGAACTCGCCTCCCGGGGCATCCGGGTGAACGCGATCTCGCCGGGCATGGTGCCGACCGACTCGTTCTACGACGTCCTCGAGTTCACGCCCGACGACCTGCCGGCGCTCGTCGACGCGGTGCCGCTCGGACGCATGGGGACGCCGCAGGACATGGCCGCCGCGGTCCTGTACCTCGCGTCTCCGGCCGCGTCGTGGGTCACCGGCCAGAACCTGCTGGTGAGCGGCGGCCGTGAGGGCGGTCGGTCGGTCGAACACCGCTGACCGCTGAATCCCGCCGCCGGCCGGTCAGGCGGCGGCTTCGAGCAGCGGGGCGAGCGTCTGCGGAACTGCCGCCCACCGCTGCGGGGTGTCGAGTGCCGGGTCGAAGTTCGCGTCGACAATCACAGTCGCGACGCCGGCCGCACGCGACTTTGCCACGTCGGCGCACAGCTCATCGACGGTGGCCACGCGCAGATTCGCGACCTGGACCGGCGGGGTCGTGAACAGCCGCCGGTACAGCTCGACCGGAGGCAACCCAGCCGGTCGCAGCGCAGCGATCGTGCCCAGCATCTCCAGGTGCTGCTCGAGGGTGCCCGACGCCGGGTTCCAGATGTCGAACCGCTCGGCCGTCCGGCGTAGCCCGGCCGGCGAGCGCATGCCCGACAGGAGCCGAGGTCGCGGCTGCTGTAGCGGCTTCGGTCTCACGTCGGACGTCGGAATCGTGAAGAACCGGCCGGAGAACTCGACCGGATCGGGACCCCAGCAGGCGAGGAGGGCGTCGATCAGCTCAGCACAGCGGGCCCCCCGGGTTCGGGGGTTCACGTCCATGACCTGGTGCTCCTCGTCGGACCAGCCGACGCTGAAGCCGGCCACGAGCCGACCGTCGGAGAGCACGTCGATGGTGGACAACTGCTGGGCGAGGGCGACGGGTCGATGGAGGCCGGCGACCAGAATGCTGGTGCCTATAACCGGCCGTGTCGTCCAGGCGGCCGCCGCGGTCAGCGTCTCCAGCGCGCCGAGCACGCTGCGATAGGCCTCGGGGACCGCGAGACCGGGGCGAGCCGAGTAGCCGGAGACCGGGTTGTGCGGGTAGAACAGATGCTCCTGCACCCAGAGACTGCCGTAACCGAGCTCCTCGGCCTGCTCGCAGAATCCGCGCAGGCCGTCGCGTGTGACGTGCCCACCGAGCTGAGGCAACGTCAGCCCAATGTGCACGCTCGCCTCCCGCTCTTCGCTCGATCATTGGCCTTTACGAAATCATCCTATAGATACTTGCCCAGCCCTAGACCGGAAATCCCAAACGGTCGTAACTGGCGGTGTTCTCCGGTAACTTCACTGATGCTCCGCCGGAACGGGCTGGGAGGTTGCCGTGGAGGTCCGCAAAGAGCTCTACATCGATGGCCGTTGGACGGCACCGCGATCGAGCGGCGACATCGCGGTGATTGACAGCCGGACCGAAGAGGTGATGGGCAGCGTCCCGCGCGGTGCGGCGCCCGAGGTCGAGCACGCCGTCGCAGCCGCCCGGTCAGCGTTCCCGGTCTGGGCCGCGACGCCGGTGGCCGATCGGGTGGCGGTCTTGCGCGCCATCGCCGACGGCCTGGAGGCGCGCGAAGATCAGCTCGCCGAGCTGATGAGCCGCGAGGTGGGCACGCCCATCGCCACCTCGCGGCGGGTTCAGGTCGGTCTGTCCGTCGATGTGTTCCGCTCGATCGCCGACATCCTCGAAGACTTTCCGCTCGAAGAGCGGGAGGGAACGTCGTTGCTGATCCGGCAACCCGCCGGCGTCGTCGCGGCCATCACGCCCTGGAACTATCCGCTCTACCAGCTCGCCGCGAAGTTGGCCCCCGCGCTGGGCGCCGGGTGCGCGACGATCCTCAAGCCGGCCGGGGCAGCGCCGCTCGCCGCCTTCGAGTTGGGCGAGATCATCGACACGCTCGACCTGCCGCCGGGAACGGTCAACATTCTCAGCGGTCCCGGCCGCGAGATCGGTGACCTGCTCGCGGGCCACCCCCAGGTTGACATGGTCAGCATCACCGGATCGACGCAGGCTGGGATCAGCGTGGCCGAAACGGCCGCGCGGACGGTCAAGCGAGTCACGCTGGAACTCGGTGGTAAGTCCGCCCTCGTGTTGCTGGACGACAGCGACCTCGCCGCCGCCCTGCCGGTTGCGGTGCGAAGCTGCTTCGTCAACAACGGCCAATCGTGTTCGGCCCTGACCCGGCTGATCGTCCCGCGAAGCCAGGTGGAGGCGGTGGAGGAGGGCCTCGCCGACCTCGTCGGGGCGATGCACCTCGGTGACCCGCTGGATGGAGCGTCCGACGTCGGTCCAGTGGTGACGGCGGGACAGCGCGACACGATTCGCGGGTACATCGAGCAGGGCCTGGCCGAGGGGGCGTCGGTGGTCACCGGCGGCCCGAATGCCCCGCACGATCTCGAACGCGGGTTCTACGTCCGGCCGACGGTGTTCTCCAATGCCAGTCCCGACATGGTCATCGCCCGGGAGGAGATCTTCGGGCCCGTGCTCGTGGTGCTCCCGGCCGACGATGACGACCACGCCGTGCAGATCGCCAACGACTCCGACTACGGGCTGTCCGGTGGCGTCTGGTCCAGCGACGAGGAGCGCGCCATTGCCGTCGCCCGTCGGATGCGCACCGGCCAGGTGGCCGTGAACGGCGGGCGGTTCAACGTCCGCGCCCCGTTCGGCGGCTACCGCCTGTCCGGCGTCGGTCGGGAGCTCGGCGAGCACGGCCTGGCCGAGTACTTCGAACTCACGTCGCTGCAACTGCCGGCGTCGCCGAGCTAAGGCCAGATGAACGCCACCGCGCCGCTCGCGCCCGATGACGAGCTGGCCATCCGTAACCTGCTTGCTCGGTACGGCGACGCGGTGTGCCGGCGGGACGCTGCCGGGTGGGTCGCGACGTGGGCGGCGGAGTGCACCTGGGATCTCGGCGGGGGACGGGTGACCCACGGCCGGGACGAGACGTTCGCGCTGTGGCAGAAGTCGCTCGCGAAGTATCCGTGGGTGGCCCAGCTGCCCGCATCCGGCACCGTCGCGGTCATCGACGGGGTGGTGCGCGGTAGTTGGTACGTCTTGGAGCTGAACCACCTGGCCGACGGTTCCGGGGTGATGCATCTCGGCCATTACGACGACACATATGTCCGCGACGAAGGCGAGTGGCGCTTCGGTGTCCGCCGCTTTCATCTCGTCTACCGGGGCGCGATGGACCCCGGAACGGTGAACCCTCTACCGGAAAGGTGACCGTTGTCCGACAAAGACTATGAGGACGTCACCGTCTACGGCCTCGATGACGCGCGGGAAGCCGAGCTTCTCGCCACGCAGACGGAATGCACGTTCATCTGGAGCAACAGCGACGGGCACCCCCTCGGCGTGATCATGAACTTCGTCTACCACGACGGTCGGTTCTGGCTGACCGCGAGCAGCCAGCGGGCCCGCGTTCCGGCCGTGCGCCGCGATCCTCGGGTGAGCGTCGCGATCAGCTCCCACGGCTCCGGCATCTCCACCCGCCAGTCGCTGACCTACAAGGGCCACTGCGTCATCCACGAGGACGAGGAGACGAAGGCGTGGTTCTATCCGGCCCTTGCCGCCGCGGTGCGCCCGGGCGATCCGGACGCGGCCGCGGCGTTCGTCCGGCACCTCAACTCGCCCCGGCGAGTCGTGCTCGAGGTCGTCCCCGAGGGCCGCATCGGCTTCGACAGCACCCAGATGTGGCGCGACACCCCGGATGCCGCGCGCCGCGACTAAGGCGTGTCTCCCGCCCGGCCGTGATCTTTTTGGCGTGATCTTGGACTTAACGTCGCTATGGAGCATTAACTCCAAGATCACGAATGCGGGGAGCGAATACCGGCGCGATGTGGGGACGACCGCCAATCGGCTGATCAGAGGCCCAGCACGGCTGGGTTGCCAGCCGTCCACACAATGTCGAGGTGCCGTTCCTGGATCCGCCAGCCTTCGTCGGTGCGCACGAACCGATCGCGATAGCGGCCCGCGATGATGAAATTGTCGCCGCCGGGCGTGCCGGTCTTGACATGTTGTGCCTGTAGGTAGCAGATGCAGTTGGCCGAGTCGCCCTCAAGCGTGACGGTGACATTCCCGATCAGATGCTGGCTGCCGGTGAGTGGTGTCAAGGTGGCCCGGCAGGTGTCCTCGATGGCCCGATAGCTCTCCGCCGGCGGCAGGCCCGTGTAGTAGGCGCGGGCATCCGGCGTGAAGCAGCGGGCCAGACCGGCCCAGTCACGGCTGTCGAGCGCGATTCCGTAGCGGTAGCAGGTCTCGGTGATCTCCTGCTTGTCGAGCAGCGCGGTCAGGTCAGACACGAAACGCCACCTTCCTTCGCGATACCGGAGGACCCGCGCACATCGGCGCGGTGCCCCGGATGAAACGTCCCTCCGGGGTACCGCGCCGGGTGAGCGAGAGGTCAGCCGCCGCTGATGCCCCACAGCTTCTGGAACTGAGCCTTGTAGTCGGTGACGCCGAGATAGTAGCCATCGGTATCGATTGGCGCTGAGCTCACATTGTCCTGCGTCAGCAACTGCGTGGGCAGCAAGGCGTTGTTGTTGGGGTCGAGGCTTTCACCGTTGAAGACCCGCGCCGCCGCGTCGATGCGCCGCCAGCCGTGGATCTTCGCCGCGAACCCGGTCCAGACGTCCTCGTCCTTTTTCTTCAGCGCGGTGATGTTCGCGATGCTCGCGCTCTCGCCACCGATCTTGACCTTGGTTCCTTGGCCGGCACCGCGCAGCGCGGCGTTCAGACCAGTGGCCATGTCACCGAGGCACAGGACGACCCAGTCGATGTCGGGGTTGCGCTGGATCGCGCTGACGACCGAGCTCGGGATCTTGCCGCCGATTAGGTCGCTGATTTGGGTGTCTTGCAGGGTGGTCTTGGTGCTGGGGCTGACGGCCTTCAATTCGTTGACAACGCCCTCGGAGAATGCATGGAGGATCGGATACACGGACAGGTCGACGACGAGCGTGTGCTTGCTGCCGCCCCCTGAGCTCGCGATGTAGTCCGCAATCATCTTGCCCCAAGCACCGGTCTGCTGGAAGCTGTCCAACGACAGCACGTAGATGCTTCCGTCCTTCGCAACAGGCTCGCCGCTGTCGGACTGGAACACCGGGATATTCGCAGCCTTCGCTCGGTCGACCTGGGCCCGCATTGTGTCGAGGGTTTGGCCGGAGATGAAGATCGCGTCCGGGTGCTCGTCGATGCATTGACCCAACGCCTTCGCGGGGTCCTCCGGGCCGGTGCCTTCCGGAACAACGCTGACGGTCCAGCCGACTGCTGCCGCCGCGTCCGCGAAGCCTTTGTTGGTTTCCAGCGTGACCGGCTCAGAGCTTTGCGAGAGGCAGATCTTCTTGCCGGTGGGCGGCTTCTTGCCCAGTGGTGTGGTGATGTTGATGCTGGTCGGCGGCTTCAGGAGCGGCTCGATGTTGCTCTGGGCTTGGGCACTTCCGCCACCGCCACCGGCAGCGCTACTGCCGCCACCGCCGCCTCCGCTGCTGCTGCTCTTGCTACTGCTGCAGGCCGCCGCACCCCCGACCGTCAGCGTGAGGGTCACGAAGACCCCGATGGTTGCCTTTCGGCTCAGCATCCCTGCAACTCCTTCGTTCGAGGTGGGCCTGCGCCCCCTTGGTGAAACACGGCCGGCCCGGGCACGACCCGTCCCGCCGCTGACCTTCACGGCTACGTGGCGAGCAACCTAACGGGCGCGCGAGGGGCTTCACAACGGTTCGGCCGAAGTTTCTTGACACTGGGTGCAGGATCGTTATAAGGCGTACACCACATCGATCTCGCCGGCGGGGCCATACGGTCAAACTGCCCTCGAAGCCCCCACCTCTAGCGGACTCCACTGACGGGGGCCTACAGTCTGGGGTTACTGCGCGCCCCGTAACGTAACTGGCACTCGTGAGCTCTGAAGGAGTCGGATGCCGGAGACGCCAGCCCTGCAGATTCGCGGGCTTTCCAAGACCTTCACCGGTCAGCGAGCGCTGATCGACGTCGACCTGGAACTGCAACCGGGCGAGATCCGGGCGCTGGTCGGCCAGAACGGCTGCGGCAAATCGACGATGATCAAAGTGCTTGCCGGATACCACGACCCAGACCCTGGTGGCGAGGTGTTCGTCGACGGAAAGCCACTCGCGCTCGGGGTGGCAGGCGCCGGTGACCACGCTGGTCTGCGCTTCGTGCATCAAGACCTCGGACTGGTGCCGACGCTGGACGCTCTCGACAACCTGGCCATGGGGCATGGCTATGAGCGCAACCGCATGGGTCTCATAAGTTGGCGGCGCGAGGCCCGGCTTACCCGCAAGACACTGAGGGATCTCGGCTACGACATCGACGTCCGCCAACCGACTGGTCATCTGGTCATCAGCGAACGCACAGCAATCGCATTGGCTCGTGCTCTCTCCCCGCGCTCGACTCCGCCCCGAGTCCTCGTCTTGGACGAGCCAACCGCAAACCTCCCAGCCGCGGAGATCGACCGCTTGTTCGGCGTCGTACGTAGCGTCCGTGACCGCGGCGTAGCCGTAGTCTTCGTGTCGCACCACATTGATGAGGTTTTCACCCTGTGCGACAACGTCACTGTCCTGCGTGACGGGCGGCACATCATCACCCGGCCGGTCGAGGGGCT
This sequence comes from uncultured Actinomycetota bacterium, assembly GCA_963779485.1. GTDB lineage: Bacteria > Actinomycetota > Actinomycetes > Mycobacteriales > Jatrophihabitantaceae > CAVVJA01. Next base: position 382,905 of record CAVZYJ010000023.1, read on the forward strand.
GGACGAGGATGCGCTCATCGCGCTGATGATCGGGCGCAAGCTCGAGCAGTTCGATATGCCGGAGTCGGCTCCGGAGACTCACGGGAAGGTGGTGCTCCAGGTTCGCGGCCTGCGGACCGGCGTGCTACAGGGAGTCGACCTCGACGTGAAGGCCGGAGAGGTGATCGGCATCGCGGGTATCACCGGCTCGGGACGCGAGGAGATTGCCCTGGCGCTCTTCGGCGGGCTCCCCCGCCAGGGTGAAGTCACCGTCGCGGGCAACCTGGTGCAGCCATACCGCCCGGACAAGGCGGTCGGCGCTGGCCTTGGCCTGGTCCCAGCCGAGCGGCACGCCAATGCGGCGTTCCTGGAGTCGTCGCTGCGGGAGAACGTTTCGATCGTCAGCCCACAAGATTTTGTCCGCCGCGGTCTGCTGAACCGGCGCCGAGAGACGTCCGTCGTTCGCTCGTGGTTGCAGAAGTTGAGAGTCAAACCACCGGAGCCGGAACGGCTTCTCGCGACGTTGTCCGGTGGGAACCAGCAAAAGGTGATGCTCGCCCGCTGGATGCGACAGAAGCCCGCGGTACTCCTCCTCGATGAGCCCACCCAGGGGGTCGATGTGGGAGCCAAGGCAGACATCCACACTCTGCTCGAGGAAGCGGCCGGCGAGGGTGCCGCCGTTCTGGTCGTCTCCACAGATCACAGCGAGCTGACCCGGCTCGCCGAGCGCGTGCTCGTCTTACGCGGTGGCCGGCTCGCCGACGAGCTGCGACGACCACACATCGACCCTGACCGAATTACGGCCGCGACGATCGGCGCAGGAAAGGGAGCGGCAGCATGACCTCAGACCGGGATTCCGGAGCGGAAAACAGCCCCGCCGAGGGCCGCATCGAAACACCGGGCGTCAGCAGTGACGCCATCCTGATCACGACATCCGACCTCGCACCCCAGCCGTCCGTAGCGGAGGCCGCCAACCCCGTCGTCGAGGCCGGGCTGCCAGCTGGCGTGGAAGAGCCTCGAGTCGAGGAGCAACCGAAGCGGCGCCGGATCAATCTCGGCATGGACCGCTTCAGCGGCCTGTATGTGTGGGCCGCGCTGATCATCCTGTTCAGCTTCTGGGTCCCGGACACGTTCCCGACGACCGACAACGCGAAGATCGTCGCGGGCGACCAGGCGATTACCGCGATGCTCGCGCTCGGCATCATCATCCCGCTCGCGGCCGGCGTCTTCGATCTGTCCTTCGCCGCGGTCCTCGGGGTCTCAGTTGCCATCGTGGGCTACATGCAGAGCAACGGTTGGAATGTTTGGCTGTCGGTCGTCGCCGCCATCGCGGCGGGAGCGTTCATCGGGGCCGCGAACGGGTTTATCGTCGTCCAGCTACGTGTCAACTCGTTCATCGCCACGCTGGGTATGAGTAGCCTGCTTGTCGCGGCGGAGTTTTGGATCACGGACGGCAAGCAGATCACGGACTTCAACTCCACCTTCCTTGATCTCGGCACGAAGCCGATCCTGGGCATCCCCCTGCCGTTCTACGTGATGATCGTCCTGGCGATCATCATCTACATCATCATCGAATACCTGCCGATCGGCCGCTACCTGTACGCATCCGGTGGCAATGCGCAGGCCGCCCGGCTCGCGGGTGTTCGGGTGAACCGCGTCGTCTTCGGGTCGCTGGTTGCTTCCTCGTTTACTGCGGGGATTACCGGCGTTGTCCTCGCCGCTCGCATCGGTACCGCCTCGCCTGAGATCGGCCCTTCGTACCTGTTGCCGGCGTTCTCGGCGGTGTTCCTGGGTTCGACTCAGATCAAGCCCGGCCGGGTGAATGTGATCGGCACCCTCGTCGCCGTCTACCTGCTGGCCACCGGCGTCAAGGGCCTGCAGCTCGCCGGCGCACCGTCATACATCAACGACCTGTTCAACGGGGCCGCGTTGATCATCGCCGTCGCCCTCGCCGCTCGCAGCGCCCGCCGAGCTTAGCGGAGCTTTGTACTCCCTTTCGTGATCTTGGACTTACGGTCGCTCTGAGGCAGCAAGTCCAAGATCACGAAGGAAGTTACTGCGCGGCGACGTGGCCGAGGGACGTTGCTGGGCGACGCCGTGGCGGAAATTACTGGGCGACGTAGCCGCCGTCGATCGGGACCGTGTGGCCGGTGATCCACCGCGCGTCGTCCGAAGCAAGGAAGGCCACGACGGCCGCGACGTCCTCCGCCGTCGGTAGGCCGGGCATCGGGTTGTAGTTCTCCATCGCGGTGCGCATCGCCTCGGGATCGGGCGCCGACTCGGCGAAGCGCTGCACCAGCGGGGTCCACACCACGGTCGGCGCGATCGCGTTGACTCGGACGTTCTGCTTGGCGTACTCGATCGCGGCTGACCGGGTCAGTCCGATGATGCCGGCCTTGGCGAACGTGTATGACGAGATGTTCAGCTGACCGGTCAGCCCCGCCGTCGATGACGTGTTGACGATGCTTCCACCACCGGTCCGCAGCATGGCCTCGATCGCGTACTTCATCACGTAGAAGACACCGTCACCGTTGACCGCCCGCACACGGTCCCAGTTCGCCACGTCCATCTCGTGCAGGATCTGCTGAGCGCCCGTGATGCCGGCATTGTTGAAGACGACGTCCAGCCGACCGAAATGGTCGACGGCGTCAGCGACGCCCCGAGCGACCGACTCGGCGTCGGACGTGTCGAGCTGCACCCCGTATCCGTCGCGCAGGCTCGCGGCCACCTTTTCCGCACCGGCAGCGTCGATATCCGCGACCGCGACCCGGGCGCCTTCATCGGAGAAGCGGCGCGCCGCCGCCTCCCCCAGGCCGGAAGCCCCCCCGGTGACGAACGCGACCTTGCCGTCGAACCGACCGTTCATTTCTCACCTACCGTGACTGTGCCGGCTGTACCGTCGACGATCAGTTGCATGCCATCGCGAAGCCGCTGGGTCGCGTCGTCGAGGGACAGCACGCACGGGATGCCAAGTTCCCGCGACACGACCACGGCATGGCTGTTCAGCGCGCCAACATCGACAACCACCGCGCCGGCCACGAGGAACAGCGGCGTCCAGGCCGCGTCGGTGAGCGGCGCGACCATTACCTCTCCGGGCTCGAGGGCAAGTGCCGCATCCAGGTCGAGCACGACCCGAGCGCGGCCCTGGTACTGGCCGGCGCTTCCGCCGATACCCCGCAGCACCTCGCCCGGTCGCGCCGCCTCAGGACGGGGCCGAGCCCGGCGCGGCCACGCCGGGAGTGGCTCCGGATCCGCGTCGATGATGAACGGCGGCTCTATCTCGAACAGGGCGCCGTACTCCGCGAGCCGTTCAGCGATGACCGGGACGAACAGGTCAGGATTGGTCACGTAACTGTCGAGCTCGGACTCGAGCAGCATCGTCACATCTTCCGGCGCCGCGAATCGGCCGGCGGAAACACCACGTCGGCCGAGCTCACGCATCGCCATCCGCACCTCGTTGATCGTGGTGACCGCGACGAGCTTCGTCTGCTCTCGTAACGGGATCATGCGGGCCGCGGACAGCAACCCGACGTCGAAGGTCTGCTGCCGGGCCTCGTCGCCGGCAAGCGCGTTTCGAATGCGCAGAGCTGTCGTCACCCGATTGGCCGCGAGCTTGTCATGACGAGCGTCAGGCGAGTTCTCGTCCGGCATATGCCGCATGCTGTCGACGAGCGCGAGCGCCTGCTCCGGGCCGGCCTCCCACGAAATCGCCCGGATATCCCACTCATTCGGACCACGCTGGCCATAGTCGGCGAGGAATTGATCGAACTGGCTCCGGAAGGCGGCAATCGCCTCGTCGCCGCCCGGCAGCGCCTCCAGCACCGCGGACGGCCCGCGATCGAACAGGGCCGTCACCTGGCTAGATGCGTTAGCCGCACGCGACAACTGCCACAGGCCCCAGGACGGTGAGGCCGACTGCACCTCGCCGAGACCAGAGATCAGATCGAGCAACGCCTCCGGCTCCCCCGCGGCAGCGCACAGCTCGGCCACCATCGCCGGCCCGACCGCCGAGCCGAGCGTCGAATAGTCATGACGGGCGAACGCGTTGTCCAGCTCGGGCAAGAAACTCCGGGCGTAAGCGACCAGCTCCGCGTCGGACAGGGTCGACAGATCAGGCCGGTCGCCCCGCTTGCCCAGCACCCGACCCAGGTCCTCGTCGATTTCCGGGAACGAGGAAGCGCCCAAAATCTGGCCGATAGTCGCAGCAACCTTCGCCGAGCAGGCCTCGTCGACATCGTCGGGGTGCGGCTTGTAGGGCGGGGCCACCTCGGCACTGCCCAGCAACGCCGCGTCGAAAGCCTCGACCGTCATCCCCATCCGGATGGCCATGACCCGGCAGTGGGACAGGTTGATGTAGAAGTAGCCGCCGAACAGCCCGGCGACCGGCGGGCGGTCCATCGGGAGTTCGCCGTCCCGATATATGCCGAAGTCGACCAAGCCCCGCAACCAGCCGGGCAGCAGGCCTTCCTCGAACACCAGCGTCCAGCCGAGCGGGCTGGCCGGGTCGGGCAGCACCTCCCCTGCGTTCGCACGGGTGTAGAACGGCATGCGGTCGCTGCGGTCCCAGTCGGTGAGCCAGCGTTCCGGCAGGTTGGTTGCCGGGTTCACCATTGCGAAGTGCCGCCGTCGACGTTGATCAAGGCGCCGGTGATACCACCGCCGACCTCGCTCGCCAGCAGCGCCGCCATCGCCGCGACCTCTTCGACGGTGTTAAGCCGCTTGATGGCCGCTTCCTGCGCATAGTTGTCCAGGAACTGCTCGTAGGTGATGCCGGCCTGCGCCGCGACGGTCGGCCCCGCCTCCATCATCAGGTCCGTCTCGACCGCGCCTGGGCAGATCGCGTTGCACGTGATGCCCCGAGGCCCGTACTCGTGCGCAACCGCCTTGGTGAATCCGTTGATCGCGTGCTTGTTCGTGATGTAGTGGCTCACGGCCGGCTTGTTGGCTTGCTTGCCTTCCACCGACGAGATGTTGATGATGCGGCCCCACCCACGCTCGAGCATGTACTTGAGCGCCCGGCGGGTGCCCCAGAAAACAGCGTTCAGATTCAGGTCAAGGGCGTTCTGCCACGCCTCATCGGACAGCTCATGTACCAACGCCCACCGGTCGCTACCTCCGGCATTGTTGACGAGAATGTCGGCCGACCCGTAGCGTTTCGCGGCCTCGTCGACCAAGTTGTTGACGTCTTCTTCCCGCCGGACGTCACATTGCAGGAACGTCGCGCGGTCGCCGACCCCCATCTCCTCGATTGCCCGCAGGCCCTTGTCCTGGGACTTACCGCCGATCACCACCGCGGCGCCCTCGGCCAGGAACTTCTCGGCGATACCACGCCCGATCCCCCGCGAACCACCCGTGATCACCGCCACCCGCTTGTCCAAAAGCGACGCAGCCGCAACACCCGACGGCATCACAGCCTCGTCGATGTCCGTCGTTCCGCCACCGCTCACGGGACCATCTCCTTCAAAACTCGGTGAAAGTGCTGTACGCCCGGCTCGTTACGGCCGAACACGAACTCCTCGTCGGCGAATGCCGCCAGGCCCCGCTGGACCCCGTAGCCGCAGGAGTAGTCCTCGTCCATGACCACGTCGTGGAACCAGTCACGGGTGTGGGCCGCCGCCTTTCGCTCGTCGTCGTCCTGCGGCTCGTGGCGCAGAGCCATGATCTGCTGGGTATGCGACGAATCCCAACTCGTACCCGGAAGCACCAAGGACACCACGACCTGGGATCGCCAGCCACCAGCAACAGCCAGCCCGGGGAACAACCAGAAGATGGCGCCGACGCACAGCGCCGGATCCCATTGCTCGCGCGGCAGGTCCACCGCGTTCGCGATCGGGCGTAACGCGAACGCGTTGCGCTGGTGCGGTCCCCAACTGTCGAACGCGGCCATGTTGGAGAAGTTCGTCCGGTAGACCGTCGTCCGGTGCAGCGACGCGAAGTGGTAGCCCTCGAGGTAGCCGTCGATGACGACCTTCCAGTTCGGCCCGTCGAGCGTGCGGGTCGAGTAGTGGTAGCACCGGTCCAGGGCCATCGCCTCGATGAGCGTGGTCAGCTCTGGGCCGAGCCAGGCGTCCAGATCGATGGTTGCGTTCCGATCCAGAGAGACGAACACCAGCCCGGCCCGCTCCGCCGCCGGTAGCACCCGCAGGCCCATGGAGTCCTTGTCCACTCCGCCGAAGGTTTCCTCGCCGTACACCCCGAGCAGGCAGCCCTTCAGGTCGTAGCTCCAGGAGTGGTATGGACAGGTAATCCGATGCGCCTTGCCGGTGCCCTCGCTGATCAGCTCGGATCCACGGTGCCGGCAAACGTTGATCATCGCGTGCACTTCACCGGACGAGTCGCGAGTGATCAGCACGGGAGTGCCGGCCACGTCGATGGCCTTATAGGTGCCCGGACCGGGAAGCTCGCAGGAGAGGGCAAGTGGCAGGGGCACCTTTCCGTGCACTGCCGCCATCTCGCGTTCCCACAGGCCTGGATCTCGGTAGGCCTGCACCGGCTCGTGCCACTGCTCCGGCACCTGGTCGGTCGACTTGTTGCGATAGTGCTCGATCAGGCGCGCCATCACGTCGAAGGCGTCCTTGCGCACAGCTGGATTGAAGTCGATTCCTGCGACGTAGTGCGGGGCGGCCATGGAGATCTCGTCTCAGTCGTCGGCGTCGAGCATGTCCTGCACGACCTGGTGGTAGTGGGTGATCTTGCATTCACGGTTGTTGAAGATGTTGCGGGTGTAGGCCGTCGAGCGGCTGGCCGCCGCCCACTCCTGGTAGATGTCGACGTCCTCCTGGACGACGCCCTTCAGCCGCTCCCAGTGCGCCCCGACCTTCTCCAGGTACTCGTCGTCGCCGTCCTTGTACCAGAGCTCCCACACCTCGAACCGGGTGCGGTCGACCGCAAGCGGCACCGAGCGGAACAGCTGGATGTGGTTCGGATTGTTGTTGAACACCGAGGTCGGGAAGATCGTGTAGTGGCAGATGGCCAGGCTCTGATGGTCCGCGGTCTGCATCAGCTCGGGTAGCACGCCCTTGTACGGAACGACCATCATCCCATTTCTTCCGAAAACGAAGTACGTGCTGAACCGGCCGTCCTTGACGTCCTGCGGCGAGATCGTGTGCAGGTGCGCGGCGTGATAGTTCTCATTGAAGCCGTCGATGACGACCTTCCAGTTGGCCGGGAGCTCCCACACGAGCTTGTCGTGCAGCTCCATGTCCTCCATCCGGTAGACGCCGAGGTCGGCGGTGATCTCCGGGCCGATCCAGTCCGCCAGCGGCGGGGCCACGCCGGGACCGCCGAGCACCACCCACACCCAACCGGCCCACTCGGCGCACTCGACGGGCGGCGCGCACAGCCCGTCGAGCGCCTTCTCGTCGAAGTCCTCACGGTCCGGAACGCCGACAACCGTCCCTTCGAGGTCGTAGCTCCAGCTGTGCCAGCGACAGGTGAAGCGCCGCGCCGCCTTCCCGGACTCGGGAACGATGCGGGCACCGCGATGCTGGCACACGTTGTGGAAGCCGCTGACGCCGCCGTCCCGTCGGCGGCTGACGACGATCGTCTCGCCCTGGCCCTCCCAGACGACGTGGTCGCCGGTGCCCGGGATGTCATCGGATCGGCAGATGAGCTGCCAGCTGCGGTTGAGGACCTTGCGCCGCTCCTGCTCGAACCGAGCCGGGTCCGTGTACACCGACGAATCCAGTTCCGCCGGTCCGATATCGGGGATGAGCGGCACACCTGGACCGATACGCGCCGGCAGGTCACCGCGATGCGGGATGTAGACCATCGCGTGTCTCCTAGATAGAGAACTCCGTGTGGTGAAACTACGCCACGTGATGAGGATTATCTCCGTGGCCTCGGGCGGTGGGCAACAGTTTCGGGCCGAAGACACAAGGCGCCTTCGACGGTTGCGGGTGCCATACGATCGGCCGCTATGCAGCCGCACCCGATCCCGGCCTCGCCGTCGACCCCGTCGCCCCCGCGCCGGCCGCCCGCGGCGCCACCGTCGCCCACGTCACTGGATCGGCCGTTCCTCACCAATCAGCCGAACGTCGTGACGCTGTCGTTCGTGCGGCACGGCAAGCAGGAGATGCCCGGCGGCTCGTTCACCCCGGCGCTCTGGACCGACCCTCCGCTCTCGGATCTCGGTCGGCGGCAAGCCGCCGTTGTCGGGGCGGCGTTCGCCGACGGACCGCTCGACGCCGTGCTCTGCAGCCACCTCGTCCGGGCTGCCGAAACGGCCCGCCATATCGCAGCGCCACACGGCCTGGACCCCGTGGTGTACCCGGAGCTGCGCGAGGTGGAGACTTACCGTGATGTCCCGGACGGCGTGCGGCTCGTGGACATCCTGTCGCCGGTGATGTGGCACGGCGTGGAGGAACGTTTCGTGCAGGAGCGTCGCTGGGATGTCTCACCCTTCTCGGAGAGCAGTGCCGAGTTCCGGCATCGGGTGGTCACCGTCGTCGAGGGGATCCTGGCCGTCCACAAGGGCGAGCACCTGGCAATCGTGTGTCACGGGGGCGTCATCAACGCCTACCTCGGGCACATCCTCGGGCTGGCCGAAGACATGTTCTTCCGGCCGGCGCACGCCTCGGTGAGCCGGGTTCGGGCCCGCGACGAGCGGCGGGTGATCCACACGCTCAACGAGCTCCATCACCTGACCGCCGCCGACCCCACACTCGTCACTTTCTAGAGAGAGCCAGCAGTTGCCATGGACATGACCGAGCGGCTCGAACGCTTCCTCGCCGACGTCGCGCCGGGTCGCGGCGCTCGCGTCGTCTCCTACCAGCCGATCAGCGGCGGCTACAGCCGGATCAGCGCGCGGGCCAGCGTGCGGTGGGGCGACGACACCGAGGAGACGTTCATCCTGCGCGGTGACCCGCCCGCGGGTAGCGGCGTGTTCGTGAGCGACCGGGACGCCGAGTGGGAGCTGCTTCGAGCCCTGCCCGATCTCGACTCGGTGGCAACCGCGCCCACCCGGTGGTACGACGCGACCGGCGACCATCTCGGGGCCAAGTGCATCGTCATGGACTGCGCCGACGCCATCCCCCTGCAGGCGAAGCTGGCCGAGAGCGACGATATCGGGCCGCTGTCCGACCTGTTCGTGGACGTGGTCGCGGCGATCCACGGCAGCCGGCTCGATCCACTGCCCGAACGCATGGTGCGGCCCGCGGACTGGACCTCCTACCTCGACAGCGTGCTCGGGACGTACGACCGAGTGGCCGCCTCGCACCCCTCGGTCGCACCGGTGCTGCGTTACGTGACCTGGTGGGCGGCCGGGCACCGCCCCCCACCGGTCCCCCTCGCACTCGTGCACGGCGACTGCCAGCCGTCGAACGTCCTGATCAGCGAGTCCCAGCCGCCGATTGTGATCGACTGGGAGTTCGCACGCATCGGCGATCCCCGCGAGGACCTGGGCTACTACAACCAGTACCCACTGCTGCCGAACGTGTACTGGTCCGATCCGCAGCGCTTCCTCGATCGCTATCGTGCGGCGACCGGGATGACCGAGGAGCAGATCAATCCGGATGTCGTCGACTACTTCCTGATCATCGGCATGGCCTCTCTCTACGGGCAGCTGATCGACGCCGCCGATGCAGTCGCCGCGAACGAGCGCCCCGGCATCCTCGCCAGCTACCTGATCAACGCGATCTCGCACCAGCACGACATGTTTCTCTCGATCTGCGACCGCCAGAGCTAAAGGAGCGTGCTCGTGATCTCCCGACCCACGACTGACCAGCTCATCGCCGAGGCCTGCCAGGATCTCCTCGACGCCGTGCTCCCGGCGCTGACCGACGAGACACTGCAGGTGCGCGTGGCCATGACCGAGACCGTGCTGCGCAATGCCGCGGTACGGGCGGCGCACGAAATCGCCTGGATGAGCGACGAAACGGTGGCACTGTCCGGATACGCGCGAGCGGTCGAAGCCCGAGTCTCGAGCGTCGAGCTCTCCGCTGCGCTAGCTGCTTTGGACGAGGCGCCGCGCGACAGCCTGCATCTGGCTGACGTGGTCGAGACCTACGAGCGAGCGAGTCAGGCGTTTGCCGCTGCGCTCGCCGCCGCGCAGCGCGAAGGATTCGCGGAGCTTCTCGACGCGGCCCGCGATCTGCTCCACGAACGGGTCGGCACCGAGAAGGTCGTGATGGCCACCTACGCGGTCGTCGGTCGGTGACCGGTCACGGCACGCGGGAGTAGGTGGTCGGCCGCACCAGTTCCAGGGCCTCGTCCGCGATCGATTCGGCGAAGGCGTCGTGCCAGCGGCGCGCGTCCGGATGCCCACGCACGACGTCCAACGCGCTGAGCACGCCGTCCGGTGAGGGCACCCGCCACACGTGATACACCGCCCCGAGCCGACCGATGGCCGGGGTGAAGGCGCCGATCAGCCGCCAGCCGTTCTCCTCGAGCACCGGCGCCATCTCGGCCATTGTCTCGGCGAATAGGGTGTATTTGCCGCGCACAAGTTGGATCTTCACGTGCAGGTAGACCGCTGGATCGTCGGGCATACTGTTTCCTCCGGGTCGGTTCGGCATTTGTTTATGAAGTAACATGCTAGTAAGTCGAGAGGCAGGAAACCGGGCGATGACCGCAGCCGGAGGCGCGCGTTTCGAGGGAAAGGTGCTCTTCGCGACCGGCGGGGCGTCCGGCTTGGCCCGCGCGGTCGCCCGGCAGTTTACAACCGAAGGCGGTCGGGTCGCGGTCGCGGATCGAGACCTCGACAACGCTGAGGCGGTGGCGGCCGAGCTCGACGGCGCGATCGCCCTCGAGGTCGACGTGGCTGATGAACACGCCGTCACGAGCGCGGTGCAGGCTACTCGGGAGCAGCTCGGGTCGATCGATTGCCTATTCAACGCCGCTGGCCATGCCGAGTTCGCGCCGATCGTCGACTGGTCCTTCGACCAGTGGCAGCGGATGATGATCGTCCACGCTGGGGGGACGTTCTTGGTCTGCCGGGAAGTCGTGCCGGTGATGCGCGCACAGGGCGCGGGGTCGATCGTCAACGTGGCGTCCGTGGCCGCGCTCGTCGCCCAGGCCAACAACGTGCCCTACGGCGCAGCCAAGGGGGCGATCATGGCGTTCTCGCGCCAGCTGGCCCGCGAGGTCGCGCCGGAGATCCGGGTGAACACCGTCGCACCGGGCCGGGTCCGTACCGGGATGACGGAACCGATCATGATCGAGCGGGCCGGCAGCATCGAGAAAGGCTCCGCGCTGTTCGGGCAGGGCAATCTGCAAAGGCGCGTGGCCGAGCCGGAAGAGATTGCCGCCCCGGTCTGCTTCTTGCTGTCCGACGAGGCGAGTTTCATCACCGGCACGCTGCTCGTCGCCGACGGCGGCGAGACCGCAGTGTGACCTGCAGCGAGCTGGTCTTGAGCCACTACAGCATTCGGCACGCGTCGTTCCGCGATCGGGTCCACGCTGCGGCGTCGGCCGGCTTTTCCGGGATCGGTCTCAAGCTCGACGAGTACGAGCGCTTGCGCGTCCAGGGAGTCAGCAACGAGCAGCTCCGTGACGTGCTCGCCGAGCACGATCAGCGGGTGTTCGAGTACGAGGCGGTGCGCGGCTGGGCCTCGAGCGGTGCTGCCGCGCAACGATATCGACACCAGCTGGACACTATCGACCGGATGGTCGAGGCGTTCGGCCCGCCCCATCACGTGCAGGTGATCGGACCGTACGAAGGCGACGTGGACGATGCCGCCAACGGCTTCGCGCGGCTGTGCGAGTGGCTTTCCGATCGTGGCACCCGCGGGGCGATCGAATACCTTCCGGAGATGAGCAACATCCCCGACGCGGGCAGCGCGTGGGACATCGTGCGCACGGCGGAGGCCGGCAACGGTGGCCTGTGTATCGACGCCTGGCACCATTTCCGCAGCACCGACGATTTCGAGCAGCTAGCGACCGTGCCCGGTGATCGGGTCATCGACGTTCAGCTCAACGACGGCTCACTGGTCCGGGGGGATCCCGACTACTACACCGATTGCACCAGCTACCGCGTCGTGCCCGGTCAGGGTGAGTTCGACCTCGTCGGACTCATTCGCACCTTGGACGGCATGGGCGTCGACGTGCCCATCTCCATCGAAGTGATCTCGCTGGAGCTGGACAAGCGCCCCCCGGACGAGGCCGCGCGGCGGATGGCCGAGGGCGCACGCGCCGTACTCGCGCAGGCGCGTTCGTCCTCCCTCTCGTGAGCGCCCTAGCGGCCGGGCCGACCGCCGGCACCAGCCCTACTGACGCACGCTCCGAGACCGGACGCGCTCCTCGGCGAGCAGGGCGTCGACGATCTGGTAGGCGCGAATGGCCGCGGCATCCGCGGCCGCGCTGACCCCGCTGCCGATCGAATCCGCGGCCGTGGCCTGGATGGTCTCCAAGAGCGGTCGATCCTCGACCATGGTGCCCTCGTAGACCTCGCGCAACCGCTCGGTGACCGAGTCGTCGTCGAGTGCGTAATTGCGGGCGGCCCGCCAGATGATCATCGTGTGCCCGGGATCGATCGGCGTGAAGGCCCGGATGAACACGCCGCGAAAGACCCGGGAATCCCCCTCGGGACCGAGGATGTCCATCTCGTCGACGTGCAGCGCCGGTGAGACGAACGTGCCCGTCTCCCGCTGGATGTACGTGCCGTCCGAAGCCAACCCGGTCGCGTCGTGCTGCCAGTCGGCCAGCGGCGCCGGGGTGAACGTGCGGGTGTAGGACACCGTCGTCTCGGCGACCTCGATCCGCAGCGGGGGCGGGTCTTCGACGTAGCCGCGATGGATGCGGTGCGGGTGAACATACGGAAAGTGGGTGCGATCCAGGGCGTTATCGTGCAGCAGCATGTAGTTCGCGGCTATCTGCAACGATCCGCCGAGCGTGGTCCAGCCCGATTCCCGCAGCTCGGGCAGGTCAGGCGGCTCGACGCTGCTACTCCGAGCGACGTTGCCCAACCACACCCACACGAACGGCGGCTGCTCGCGGACCGGGTAGCTGCGGACCCGGGCGCCGTAGGGGACGTGCGTCTGGGACGGCACCCGTACGCACGCGCCGTCCGCGGCGTAGGTGTAGCCGTGGTAGGGACACACGACCTGGTCATCGACGAGGGTGCCCATCGACAGCGGCGTTGCGCGATGCGCGCACCGGTCGTCGAGGACCGCGATCTCGCCCGAGGACTGGCGGTACAGGACCAGCCGCCGATCGAGCAGCTGCCGGGCCAGGAGCGACGCATCGACCTCGTCGCTGGTCGCCGCGACATACCAACAGTTGAGCGGGTAGTTCTCCCGTCCGAGCGACTCCTTCACCGCACACCGTCTCTCGAGCCGTTCACAGGTCGAGCTCCAATCGATCCGACAGCGCCCGGCCCACGCAGATCATCATGTACTCGTTGGCTTCGCGCTCCTCCTGGGTGAGCAGCGAGTCGCGATGGTCCGGCGTTCCGGACAGCACCGCGGTCTCGCACGTGCCGCAGACGCCTTCCAGACACGACGAGAGCACGCTCACGCCGTTCTCCTCGAGCACCTCGATGATCGACTTGCCGGGCGGGACCGTGACCGTAACACCCGACCGCCGACACGACACCTCGAACTCGGCATCGCCACCGGCCGGTGCCTCGGGCTGGGGCTTGGCGGCAAACCGCTCGACGTGGAGCGCGCCGGGTGGCCAGGTCGCACACTGCCGCTCGGTCGCGGCGAGCAGTCCTTCCGGCCCGCAGCAGTAGACCAGCACACCCTCGGCCGGGGAGGCCAGGACCTCGTCCAACGGCAGCAGGCCCCGGCTCTCCTCCGGCCACAGCGTCACGCGGTCGCCGTAGCTAGCGAGCTCACCGACGAATGCCATGGACGAGCGGCTGCGGCCGCCGTAGTAAAGCTGCCAGTCGGCGCCAGCCTCGGTCGCCGCAGCGAGCATCGGCAGGATCGGCGTGATGCCGATCCCACCGGCAATGAACACGTAACGCTCCGCGGCATGCAGCGGGAAGTGGTTGCGGGGCCCGCGGACCGCGATGGCGTCACCGACGTTCAGGCTCTCGTGCACGCGTCGCGAGCCGCCGCGCCCGGCCGGATCGAGCAGTATCCCGATCCGCCAGCTGTGTTGATCACCCGGCGAGCCACACAGCGAGTACTGGCGCACGACGGCGTCGTCCAGCAGCACGTCGATGTGCGCCCCCGGTGTCCAGGACGGCAGTTTGGCCCCGGTCGGGTCGGCGAGGGTCAAGGTGATGACGCCTTCCGCGCGCGAATTCCGGGCCGTCACGACGAGGTCGGACCGGCGTTCGGAGAACACCGTCGACATCGCGGTGGTAGGCGCCTCGCCTGAGGTCATTGGGTGCTCCCGCGCCGCTGTTCAGGGCACGACGACGGCGCGACCGGACAGCTGGCCTTTCTCCATCAGCTGATAGGCGTGCACCGCCTGTTCGAGGGGGAACCGCTGGATGTGCGGCGTGATCAACCCGCGCTGGGCCAACGCGATGACCTCGTGCAGCTCGGGCAGCGTGCCCCAGAAGGACGTCGTCAGGTTGACCTCGTACGGCAGCGCGTAGAAGTTCCAGGTGTAGTCGCCGGCCGCCGCGCCGACGACCACGAGGTCGCCGCCCGGACGTACCACCGCGGCGCCCAGGCCGATCGTGGCCGCCGCTCCGACGAAGTCCAGCACGACGTCCGCCTTGCCGCCGGCCGCGTCGGTGACCGCCGTCGCGGCGTCGTCGCCGGCCAGCACGGTGGCCTCCGCGCCGACCTCCCTCGCCAGCTGGAGCGCCGACTCGCGCGCGTCCACCGCGATGACGGTCGCGACGGACTGCGCTTCGAGGAGCTGGACGGCCAGGTGACCGAGGCCGCCGACGCCGATGACCACCACGGACGAGCCCGGCGTCAGTTTCGGCAGCACCCGCTTCACGGCCCGGTAGGGCGTGAGCCCGGCGTCGGTGAGCGGCGCCGCCACCACGGGGTCCAGGTCACCGATGGGCACGAGCCGCCGCGGGTCGTGCACGAGGAGGTACTCGGCCAGCCCGCCGTCGAGGCCGAAGCCGATGCCCGGCGGACCCTCCAGGTGGTGGACGCAGAAGTTCTCGGCGCCGGCCGCGCAGGGCTTGCACCGCCCGCAGCCGTTCAGCCCGTAGACGGCCACCGGCAGTCCTTCGTCGACGCCGCGCACACCCGGGCCGATCGAGTGAACCCACCCGGCGTTCTCGTGCCCCATCACGAATGGTGGTCCCCACGGGGCCTGGCCTTCCTGGAACTCGTGCATGACGTGCAGGTCGGAGTGACACAGTCCGGCACCACCGACCTTGACGACCACCTGACCCGGACCCGGCTCTGGGTCGGGCAGGTCGAGCAGCTCCGGATCGGAGTGAAATTGCTTGAGCTGCAACGCGCGCACAAGTTCCTCCTGGTGTCCGGCGGGCCGATCAGGCCAGTAGAGACAGCGGATTCTGCAGTCGGTCGACGACGGAGCGAAGATAGTCGGCGGCCGGCGCACCGTCGACGGCGCGGTGGTCGAACGTCAGGCTGAGCGTCAACACCTGAGTGCGCACAGGCGTTGCACCCTCGAAGCGAACGGAATCGCGCAGCCGGCCGACGCCGAGGATCGCCACCTGGCCCGGTGTGATCACCGGGGTGAAGAAGTCGATGCCGAAGCTGCCGAGCGTGCTTACCGTGAACGTGCCACTCTCGAGGTCGGACAGCGCCAGCTTCCCGGAACGGGCGTCGGTCGCGAGCCGCTTCGTCTCGGCGGCGATGCCGGACAGTGGCAGCCGGTCGGCGTTCTTCACGACTGGCACGATCAGACCGTCGTCGAGCGCGACCGCCAACCCGACGTTGATATCGGGCTGGACGATGATGTTCTGCTCCTGCACGGATGCGTTGAGCCGCGGATGGTCGACCAGGGCCACGGCGGCCGCCCGCACGATGAGGTCGGTGATGGTGGGCACCGGGATACCCGCTGCCGACCATTGCTCTTTGAGCCGAGCCCGCAGCTCGACGGCGGCGTCCATCGCCGCGTCGGTCCCGAGCGTCAGCTGGGCCATCTCCTGCAGACTCGCGTGCATCCGCGACGCGATGACCCCGCGCATGCCCGTCAGGGGGATCACCTGCGGCTCGCCGGGCTCAGGTGCACCCTGCCGCGCGGCCGCGGCGATGACGTCGGCCCGACGGACCTTGCCGCCCGGGCCGCTGGCCGGCACCGAGCCGAGATCGACACCGGCGGCGACGGCGTCGCGGCGCACGAGCGGTGAGACGACGCTGGAGCGCCCCGCTGCCGGCGCGGCCGCGGCCGGTTCCGGAGCCTCGAGGACGTCCGCGGTGATAACGCGCCCACCCGGGCCCGTGCCCCGCAGCTGGGTCACCTCGACACCGCGTTCGCGTGCCACCCGCCGGGCGTTGGGCGACACGAACTGGCGACCGGTACGAGCCGGTGGTGTGAGGGCCCCCGGCTCCGCGGCGACCACGGTCTCGGCCTCCGGAGCCGCTTGCGGTGAGGCGGTCGGCGCCGCAGCCGACGCGGCCGGCACCTCCTCCCCCGCCGCGAGCAGCCATCCGACCAACGCTCCCGGCGGGAGCTCGGCGCCCTGCTCGACCGCCGGATGGAAGAGGCCTTCGGCCTCGGCTTCCACGTCGACTTCGACTTTGTCGGTGGACAGCCGCATCAACGGCTCGCCCGGCTTGACCAGCGTGCCGGCGCTCACGAGCCACTCTTCGATGAGCCCGCTCTCCATCGTCAGCCCGAGCTTCGGCAGCAGCACCTCGATCGCCACGTCACGTCCCCGAGCGCTCGAGCAGGCGATGAACTCCGTTCGCGATCCGGTTGCTGTCGGGGATGTACGCCCGCTCCAGGACCGGGCTGAACGGGACCGGCGAGAACGGGGCACCGATGCGCAGCACCGGCGCGTCGAGGTAGTCGAACGCCTCTTCCTGGATCTGGGCGGAGATTTCCGCCCCGATCCCGCCGAAGGTGACCGCCTCGTGGACCACCACTGCCCGGTTGGTCCGCCGTACCGAGTCGAGGATCGCCGCGCTGTCGAGCGGCTGGACGGTCCGCACATCGATGACTTCGACCTCGACGCCGGCCTCGGCGAGCCTGGTCGCGGCGGCCATCGCCTCTACGGCCATGCGGCCGACCGCAATGATCGTCACGTCCGTGCCGGCGCGCATCACGTTCGCCTGCCCGAACGGGATCTCGTAGATCTCCTCCGGGACGGGGCCCTTCGTGCCGAGCATGCGCTTGTTCAAGATGACCACGGTCGGGTTGTCGTCTCGGACCGCCGCGACCATGAGGCCCTTGACGTCGTACGGCGACGACGGCAGCGCGACCTTGAGGCCGGGCACGTGCGCCAGCCAGGCCTCGAGGCTCTGGCTGTGTTGCGGCCCGGCCGACAGTCCCGCACCGCCAGCCGTGGTGAGCGTCAGCGGAACCGAGACATCGCCGCCGAACATGTACTTCAGCTTCGCCGCCTGGTTGTACAGCTGGTCCAGGCAGACGCCGATGAAGTCGAAGAACATCAGGTCACAGACCGGCCGCAGCCCACGGGCGGCGGCCCCGACGCCCATTCCGATGAACCCCATCTCGGAGATGGGCGTGTCGATGACCCGCCGCTCCCCGTAGGTTTTCCATAGGCCGTCGAAGGCGTGGAAGACGCCGCCATAGTGCGCGACGTCCTCGCCGATCACGACGACGTCGTCGTCCTCGGCCATCAGCTGCATCAGCGATTCGGTGAACGCCTTGACGTAGGTGATCTCGCGCATGACGTCCTCAGACCGTGTAGACGTTGTCGAGTAGGTCCGCCGGATCCGGATCTGGACTGCTCTCGGCGTAGGTGATCGCGGCCGCGATCTCGTCACGTGTGTCCGTCCAGACCTGATCCAGCTCGCCCTTGGGTACGACGTCGAACTCGACCAGGCGCTGCTCCAACGCAGTGATGGCGTCCCGCTCGAGCCAGGTGTCGATCTCCTCCTGCGTCCGGTACGGGATGCGCAGACCCTTCACGCCCTGATGGTCGTAGAACCGGTAGGTCTTCGCCTCCAGGAAGGCCGGCCCCTCGCCGGCGCGAGCCCGCTCGACCAGGCGACCGGCGGCCTGATAGACAGCGACGACGTCCATCCCGTCGACGATCTCGCTGGGCATCCCGTAGGCCGCGGCCCGGTCCGCGACGTCCTTCAGCAACATGTGCCGCTCCTGCGGCGTGAACTCGGCATAACCGTTGTTCTCGCACACGAATACGACCGGCAATCGCATCACCGCCGCCAGATTGGCCGATTCGTGGAACGCACCGATGTTCGTCGCGCCGTCGCCGAAGAACGGCACGGCAACGGAGTCGCGGCCCTTGTAGACCGACGCGAACGCGGCCCCGACGGCGTGCGGGATGCCGCCGCCGACGATGCCGTTGGCGCCGAGCATGCCGATGCTCAGATCGTTGATGTGCATGCTCCCGCCGCGGCCCTTGCAGTAGCCCGTCGCCTTGCCGAACAGCTCGGCGTACATGTAGCGAAGGTCGGCGCCCTTCGCCACGGCATGCCCGTGCCCGCGGTGGGTCGAAGTGATCACATCGTCGGCGCGCAGTGTCGCCATGACCCCGGCCGCGACTGCCTCTTGTCCGACGTACAAGTGAAGAAAGCCGGGCATCCGGCCGCCCTCCATGAGCTTGCCGGCTTCTTCTTCGAACAGCCGGATCCGCACCATTCGCCGGTGCAGGTCGCGCAGCACCTCCGGCGGCAAGGCGGTCACCGGATCATCCTTGACGGGCGTCTTCGTCATCACTGCTCCGCATCCGCAGGCGTGGAGTTCCGCGTCAGATACCGTACTTGCCCATGGGAGGCTAAGACTAGGCTGCCTCCACAAACTCCCGAAGCCTCCAGAGACCATCACCAGAGTCGACATCGCTCGAGGAAGGTGCATGAAGCGCACGGCGGTCATGATCGAGACGGCGCCGGAGGGGCGTGTGGCGATCTTCGCATCTTCAGTGACGCGCGACGGCTGCGTCCGTGGCGCGTGATGGACGATCGGCCGCTCCGACTACTCGCCGTGACCGGCGGGCACCGGGTCGACCTCGATGCGTTCACCGGCATGCTGGCCGCGATCTGCGCCGAGCGGTCCTGGGCATTCGCGCATGCCGTGCAGCCCGCCGCGCAACAGTGGTTCGGGCCCGAGCATCGGGGAGCGTTCGACGCGATCTTGTGCCATGACCTGCCCGGCCTCGCTTTGCAGCGCGGCAGTGCGCCCCGTCCGGTCGGGCCCGATCCGGTCGTGGCCAGCCGGCTGCATGACCTGCTCGCGGCCGGGCAGGGCATCGTGTTCCTGCACCACGCCCTTGCCGGCTGGCCGGCCTGGCCCGCGTGGGCTGAGGTGCTCGGCGGCCGATATCACTACGCCCCGGCCGAGCTGCGGGGCACCAGCTGGCCGGACTCCGGATTCCGATACACCGAATACACCGCTCGCGTCGTCGATGCCGACCATCCGGTATGCGCCGGCGTCGACGAGTTCGCCCTCGCCGATGAGTTGTACTGCTGTCCGGTCTTCGAGGCGGACGTCGTCCCGCTCCTACGAGCCGACGCACCTCCCGGCCCGTTTCGCGAAACCTTGCCCGAGGTGCTCGGAACCCCGCGGGCCGGCGCCTCCTGGACGCATCCCCCGGCCAGTGATCTGATCGCCTGGGCGACATCCGCCGGCCGTAGTCCGACCGTCTACCTGCAACCCGGTGACGGCGCGCCGACGTTTGCCGACCCGACCTTCCGTCGGCTCCTGGGCAACGCCCTCGCGTGGGTGAGCAGCGAAGAGGCTCGCGCATGGGCAACTGACCGGGCGGCGCCAGCCCCGAACCCGTAACCCCGAGAGAGGAAGCACGAATGGATCTGCAACTGACCGGCCGCAAGGCCCTGGTGACCGGCGCCAGCCGCGGAATCGGACGCGCCATCGCCGAGCAACTCGCGGCCGAGGGATGCGACCTCGCGTTGTGCGCGCGCGGCGTCGAGTCGCTGCAAGCCTTTGCGGACGACCTTCGCGCGCGTGGACTCAAGGTCGTCACCGCTGGAGTGGACGTGTCCGACGAGAAGGCGGTCGCTGAGTTCGTCGAGACGGCGGCGCGCGAACTCGCCGGGCTCGACGTGGTGATCTCCAACGTCTCGGCCGGCGCGCTGAAGGGGCCGGATCAGTGGCAGACGAGCTTCCAGGCCGACCTGCTGGCGTTCGTACGGCTCGTCGAGGCCGCGGTGCCCTACCTCGAACAGTCCGACGCGGGCGCGATCGTCGCGCTTGGCACCACGTCGGCCTTCGACAAGTTGCCACCCACGTCGCCCAATTCCTATGCCGCGTTCAAGGCCGCGGTTCTGCAGCACGCGTCCGGCCTCGGACACGTGCTCGCGCCCAAGGGCATCCGCGTCAATACCGTCTCGCCGGGGCCGATCGACTTCCCGGACGGCGCGTGGGACAAGCTTCATCAGGCCCGTCCCGAGTACTACGAGGCCATCCGGGCGCGCATCCCGGTCGGTCGCCTCGGTCGTCCGGAGGAGGTTGCTCGCGCGGTGGTATTCCTGGCCAGTCCGGCGGCGAGCTTCTGCAACGCGGTCAACCTCGTCGTCGACGGCGGTTTCGTCAGCCGGGTGCAGTTTTAGTGCTTGGGGAACTAGGTGGCCGGGCCCGCCGGTCGGCTGGATGCCGTTCTGGTGTGCGGCGGGCAGTGGCACGACTTCGATTACGCCCGGCTCCAACTGCTCGACACACTTGCGCAATGGGAACAGGTGCGCACCCGAGTCTTCGAGAATTACGCAGCTCTCGATGCTCTGGAGCGCGCCGACCTGCTCATCACCTACACGAACAACGTCCGCCCGGTCGCGACGCAACAGGACGCGCTGGTGAACTTTGTCGAGCGCGGCGGTCGCTGGCTTGCCCTGCATGGCACCAACGGGGCGATTGACCCGCCGGACGCGTCCTCACCGTTCTACCGGACGCCTCGAGCCTTCGATCGCGTCGCGACTGTCCTCGGCAGCCAGTTCCTGGCCCACCCACCGATCGCGCCGTATACCGTCGAGATCACCGCGCCCGATCATCCGCTCGTGGCCGGGATCGAACCGTTCGAGACGCGGGACGAGTTGTACGTCTCCGAGCTGCACCCGCCGTTGGAAGTGCTGCTGCACACGCGGTTGACGACCATCCCCGCCGAGACCATCGAAGAGCCGGCAGCGGCGAGCGCCTGATTGTCGTGTGAGCGGCTCGATCTCCTTCGCCGTCAGCACCTTGGTCGATGCCCCCGGGATGATGCCCTTGAGCGCACGCCCCGCCAAGGATTCCGCCGCAATCCTCGTGGAATAAATTTGGCGAACGGGTAGCCGATCTCGATCTCGTAGACGCCGGGGCGCTCGATCAGGCCAATCGAAATCAGTCGCGTACCCGGGTCCTTGGCGGTGCCGGCTCCGGAATGCTTCGCCGCCATGCGCGATGATCCAGGCGATGTTGGAAAGCGTCTCGACGTTGTTGAAACCAGGTTGGCCGCTGATACAGCCCCCAGCATTACGGTCAGGCGCGGCGGCTGATCGAGGCATCCCGCTTGCCTTCGATCGACGTGATGAGCGCCGACGCCTCACCACAGACGTAGGATCCGGCGCCGCGATAGATCACCAGGTCGCACGCAAAGTCAGTACCGAGAATGCCTATCCGGAATCGACGGTCAGGCTGCCCAAAGAAGGTGCCGCGTATCCGCTACGTGTTTCCAGTTCAACTGGTAGACCCTTCCACGCTCAATTGGTTGGTCAGGCTTTGCGAGGCGAACAGCATGTTTCAGGGATCAGCCCTTCCTTGATACTCCGCACCGGACGGCGGAAGGCCGAGACGTCGATCGGGTTGATGCTGTTTGATAGAGCTGCCGGTCGAACCTGTATATCACCCAACTTCACTTGCTTGCCCGCGCGCACGTTGCCAGGCAGGTCGGCAATCAAACATTGCGATAGACGAACGCGTCCGGCGGCTCCGGTACAGCCGGAAGAGCGCGCGCCCTTTGGCGATGGTGATTGCTCATCTGCTTGAACTCGCGATCTTCGTCCTGCAGCTGGAAGTCGTACCAGTACTTGCCACGCACAGAACACGCCGCTGTCGCCGTACTTGAGTTCCAGGTCGTCGATCCCTTGAAGAATCTTGGAGAAGGTTTCGCCCTTCTTGAAGTTCAAGCGCCCGTCATCCCCGGTCGACGCCTGGCCCGTACCGCCATTGGCCACGCCCACCAGCTTTTTATCGGCATCGCGCATGCCCAGGCTGACCGCCCCCACCGACAGCGAGGGAGTTCAATTGCCCTTCGATCTCGCCAGATGTTGAATGAAACAGCCTGCTGCCTGGGCGCAGCATCCCAGTGCAACCGCAGCAGCAGCACCTGTGGCCTGAAGATGGCGCGCATTGTTGCTTGTCATGCGTCTTCCCGGTGAGTGACCAAGAAGACCCCACCCTACTGCCGCCCGCCAGGAGCGATAAGCGCACCAAGGAGGGATTCGTGTTGTCGCTCGAAAGGATTACCAGGCGCTCTGGCCTGGGTCTGGGCGAGGCTATGGATTGGGTGGATGGCGGGTTATCAGGAGGATGGATGGCGCCCGCCGCCACTGTTGCACTATCGGTAACAGTCCTTGTCCTGAAGCGCTATTACTCATCTTGTTACAAGCGGCTATTCTTACCGGGCTTTCAGGGCAAAAGGCCCGCTTCCGATCGGAAGAAAAGCCAGATTCAAATAGATTGAGGCCTTTTTTTCAATCTGTTACCGCTGTTCACTGACCGACGTTGATTTGTCGCTCCTTTGATCCAACGTCTTACTTCAGCCGCTGCCTTTGCAGCGGCTTTTTTTTTGCCTGAAAATAAAAAAAACGGGGCGCCATCAGGCACCATTAGGGTTCAGCTTTAGGCAACGATGCGCCCCGGCTGTATTTCTGCAAATTGGCCATCATCTCCTTCAACGCCTCGATATTATCCCTAGGGTGCGAACCGCGCGCTGCACATCCTTCGGCCACCCCCGCAGCTGGCACCAGATGGTGATGATGAATCCAGGCAGCCCGGTCAGGCCGGCCAGAATCCCGTTCGCGAATCCGATGCCGGCATCGGCTGCGACGCTGCCGGGCACCGGCTTGAGCTTCGGCTGCGCCAACCCGTAGGTGCCGTAGATCACCAGCAGCACACCGACGCCGCTGCGCAGATAGGCCGGGTTGATATAGGTGAGCAGCATCGTTCCGATCGGAATGCCGATGGCGCCGCCGATGATGAACGGCGCGATATTGCGCCAGCTCAGCGCGCGCCGGAGCTTCCAAACCCCATAGCCTTGGGTCAGCAGCCCATAGCCGACGATCAGGGTCGTGGTTTGTATCGGGGTTAGGATATGCAGCCAAATTCCGGAAACCACGAACCCCATGGCAAAACCGGCCAGGCCGGATGCAAATCCACCAATGAACGCTGCGAGCAGAAAAAGTCCAAGCACAATGCCATCCATGACGGCTCTCTCCCGAAAGGAAGTGAGCGGCGCTTGGATGGCAAATCCATCTCGAGGGGAGACCGCGAGATCCCCTGATCAGCGATTTCGGAGGCGACTTCGGCGTATCAAGGCCAGCACATAACGCGTCCCCTCCCTGCGAAGGAGACGGTGCTTGGGCCGGGTGAGCCTGGGAGCGCGGGGCGACCGTCGAAGGCCCCGCCGCGGGTCTATAGCGCAACATCCCGGAGCACGCAAATGCGCCGTCAGGGAGAACTCTATGGGGACAACTGCCGCCTTCAATCTCGCGGCGACCGGCACGGCATCAGATCAAGCTACGCACGACAGCAATCAAGCGGCGGCATTGATCCTCCGTTCCGACCGTAATGCGCAGAAAGTCTTCGATTCGGGGCTTCTGGAAGTGTCGCACCAGAACGCCGCGCTCCCGAAGCTGGGCCGCGAGTTGCGCGCCGGCGCGGCCGGGATGGCGCGCGAACACGAAGTTCGCCACGGATGGCAGAACCTCGAAGCCCAGCTCGGAAAGGCCATGGATCAGCGATTCGCGGTTCGCCATTATGCGTTGGCGCGTCTCCTGGAACCAGGCATCGTCCTCGATCGCCGCGACCGCACCGGCGATGGCGAGGCAGTCAAGCGGGTAGGAGTTGAAGCTGCCCTTGACCCGTTCCAGCGCCTCGATCAAAGGGCGCTGGCCGATGGCAAAGCCAATTCTAAGCCCGGCCAGGGCCCGCGACTTGGAGAGGGTCTGGACGATCAGCAGATTGTCGTGGCGCGCCACCAGCGACACGGCGCTCTCGCCGCCGAAATCGACGTAAGCCTCGTCGACGACCACCAGCTGATCCGGATGCTCGGCCAGAAGCGCCGCGAGCGCTTCGCGCGGCAGCCCGATGCCGGTCGGGGCGTTCGGGTTGGGCAGAAGGATGGCGCTGCATGGCTGCCGGAAGTCGGCAATTTGCACCCGCAAGGCGGCATCAAGGGGCACCTCCCGGTAACGGATGCCGTATAGGCCGCAATAGACGGGGTAGAAGCTGTAGGTGATGTCCGGGAACAGGAGCGGCGCGTCGTGCTTCAGCAGCGCCTGGAAGATATGGGCCAGGACCTCATCCGAGCCGTTCCCGACGAACACCTGCTCGGGCGCGACTTCGTAACGGGTCGCGATCACCTCGCACAGGCAGGTGGCGCGCGGGTCGGGGTAGAGCCGCAGACGATCCGTTGCGGCGGCGATCGCAGCCAGGACGCGGGGCGAAGGCCCGTAAGGATTCTCGTTGGTATTGAGCTTTACAATGCCGTCCAAGGTTGGCTGCTCGCCGGGCACGTAGGGCGACAGGCCGTGGACGACGCTACTCCAGAAGCGGCTCATGATTTGCAATCCGGCGGCGGATCTCTTCACGGTAGGATGGGCCGAGCCTCGGCGAAAGGTCTGCCCTTATGGGCCCTGGCCAGATTTGGCAAGGCCGCGTATACTTCCCCCGATGACGTGATTTCGCCGCAGTGTCATTTTCGAAGGAGAGACCGATGGGGTCGATTTCGAAGGAGGAACCGATGGGTTCGAAACGAACTAGCCGCAGGGAGCTCCTGAAGAGCGGAGGCGCGTTGGCGGGTGGCGCGTTGGCGGGTGGGTTGACACTGGGAGTGCCAGTCCACGCACAAACGCACGACCATGCATCGGGCCCGGCCTCGGGCAGCGAAAACGCTTATCCGATGATCCCGGGCAACAAGGAGATGATCGCCTACGGCGAGCGCTCTCATTTCGTGACCTCGGTACGCATACCGCACCCGATGGGCAGCAAGGCTTCACCCGACGAGTTCGGGAAGGTGTTCCACGTGGCCTCGCCGTTGCAGGATTCTGTTGGCAACGTCACGCCATCGTCGCTCCACTATATAGCGACGACCCGCCAGTCCTTCATTCCGGACATCGATCCCAAGCAGCATACTTTGATGATCCACGGCCTGGTGGATCGGCCGCTGACCTTCACCATGGATGACTTGAAGCGCTTCCCGTCAGTCAGCCAGTTGCACTTCCTCGAGTGCGCGGGAAACCGGCACACTCCGCGCCATAAGACCGTGCAGGAATCGCACGGGATGACCAGTTGCTCCGAATGGACCGGCGTGCTGCTTTCGACGCTGCTCAAGGAGTGCGGCCTGAAAAGCAGCGCGACATGGTTCGTCGCTGAAGGCGCCGAGGAAGTGAAGGGCGCCTCGAGCATGCCCATCGCCAAGGCGATGGACGACTGCATCATCGCCTACGGACAGAACGGCGAGCCCCTGCGGCCGCAGCAAGGGTTTCCATTGCGGATAGTCGTGCCCGGCTTCGAAGGCATTTTTAATACGAAGTTTCTGCGGCGCATCAAGGTCGTCGACCGGTATCTCATGAATTACAGCGACTTCGGGCATCTCAAGGAGCATGAGGACGAAGCTGCGCTCGGCTTCCAGATCGGACCGAAGTCGGTCATCACCTACCCGTCCGGCACACAGCAGTTGCCCGGCAAGGGATCCTACGAGATCTCCGGGCTGGCTTGGTCCGGCGGCGGCGCCATCAAGACCGTGGAGGTCTCCACCGATGGCGGGAAGAAGTGGAACCCCGCCGAGCTCAAGATGACCCCACAACGCATGGCGCACGTCCGGTTCGCTTATCAGTGGAATTGGGATGGAAACGAGACCGAGCTTCTTTCGCGCTGCACCGACGAGATCGGGCAGCAGCAACCGACGCTGGAGCAGATCGCCAAGTTCTTTAACAAGCCTGTTGGGAACGTGCCTGGGCTAAACAACAGCGTCATGCCGTGGAAGATCGCCAAGGACGGGAAGGTGACCAATGGGCTCGCTTAAGCTTGCCGCGATTCTGTTGCTCCTGGGCAGCCCCGTCCTGGTCAGCTCCGCGGTGGCGCAGTCGGCGCCCACCTATGGCTTGGGGCGCACTCCGTCCGCAGAAGAAATCCGCGCCAGGGATATCAACATCGGTTCCACGGGGGAGGAACTCCCTCCCGGCCGTGGCACCCCCAAGGAAGGCGCAAAGGTCTTTATGCTCCAGGGCTGTGTCGTCTGCCACGGCGAGGAGGGCGTAGGTGGCCTCGGGCCCGCCTTGAAATCAAAGACAAGCCAGGATCTTCCCATCTGGAAACGGGAGCGCATCCTGCCGCTGCGCGCGCCGTTTGCGACGACCGTGTGGGATTACATCCACCGCGGCATGCCTCTCGGGAGAGAGGGGACTCTTACCCCCGATGAGGTCTACGCGTTGACGGCTTACCTGCTCTACGTGAACAAGGTGATCCCGGAGGACACAGTACTCGACGAAAAGAGTCTGCCAAAGGTCAAGATGCCGATTGGCGATGGTTACGCCCGGCTGCCCGACTGGAAGCCCGGGACGCGAAGGCTTGAGGGTTACCCCTACTGACTAAAGCAGCTTCTGTTTCCATGGAAACAGAAGCTGCTCTATTTTTCTTATGCGGTCGCAGAAGCGGACGTCGATGCTTATTCGATTAGCCGGGCGGCAGGCAGCGGTGGCAACGACGTTAAGCCTGAAAGCGACGCTCGCCATTCAGCCACGTCTCGCGGACGGCAATGTCGCGGATGGTCGAGGGATCGACCCTCGTGGGGTCTTTATCAAGGATGACAAGGTCGGCCGCTTTGCCCGCCATGATTACACCGGTGAAATCCTGGCGGCACTGCCAAGCGGCATCGGCCGTCACCATCCGTAACGCGGCCTCGACGGGTGCTTTCTCCGCAGGGTTCAGCACGTCACCGCCATGGTGCATGGTCCGCGTGACCGCGTTCTCGACCATCCTCAGCGGGCCAATCGCGATGACATTCCAGTCGGAGTGTAGCGTTGGCCGCAGACCGCCCTTCAGCGCGGAAGCGGAGCTATGTACGCGTATGGCTCGCGCCAGCCCTCCTCAAGGCGGGCGTGAAATTGTTTCATTGACCGTCGGGCCTCGACAGTCGCGCCAAACCTGAAGCAACATGCGTTCATCGCCTCAAGCGGAGCCTTGCGGTCATGGTTGTCAGTCTCACGGTGAACGGCACGGTGCACAGCGTGACGGCCGATTTGGACACGCCACTGCTCTACGTGCTGCGCAACGATCTTGGGCTCAACGCCGCCAAATTCGGCTGCGGGCTTGGTCAGTGCGGCGCCTGCACGGTCCTCATCGACGGCGCTGCGTCACGCTCCTGCGTCATGCCGATCGGTGCGCTTACGCAGTCCGAGATCATCACGCTCGAAGGTCTCGGGACGCTTGAGCAACCCCACACGCTGCAGTCTGCTTTCATGGCGGAGCAGGCGGCGCAGTGCGGCTACTGCATCGCCGGCATGATCATGATGGGCAAAGCGATTCTCGACCGCAACCCGCGCCCGAGCGAGGCCGACGTGCGACTCGGACTCATCGGCAATCTCTGCCGTTGCGGGACCCATAACCGGATCGTCCGCGCGATTCTCAAAGCGGCGCAGGCGATGGGGCGAAGTTAACGAGGATGAACCGGGGCGGTCTTGCGTCCCGCGCCCGAGTGCGGCAAGCTTACTTGTTGGCGCTTCGCTGGCGTCGCGGACCTCAGACACTCGCGCGGGGACGGTATCATGACGAACAATTGCGTTTCGACGGTTTTCGGCTTGCTCGGCGTTCTCGCCGCGCTGACCTTTCCGGTCACTCCGGGAAATGCCGCTGAAGCCCAGACCGTCCTCGGCGGCAAGTTGGTGGTTTGTGGGGTATGCCACGGTGTGGACGGCTCGCCAAAACTGGAGGGTGTTCCGATCATCTGGGGTCTGCAGGAAAATTATATCCTGAAGCAACTGCATGAATTCCAACACGGAGATCGCGCCAGCGACACCATGAAGAAGATCGCGGTAAACCTCACCGAGGAAGAGGTGGGGCCCGCAGCGGCTTACTTCGCGACAAAGCAGTGGCCGGGACCCGCGAACGCCTCCTCCTCCTCGCCGCCTCCCACAATGGCGATATGCGAGGCTTGTCATCAGCAAAAACTGGTTGGTGGCGTAGCGGCGCCGCGGCTCGCAGGCCAAAAGTACGATTACTTGGTCGAGTCGATGCGCCGCTTTGCGGAAGGCCAGCGAAAAAACAGTCCCGAAATGAGCGGCATCATGCAGGCAATTTCGGCGTCCGACCGTGAGGCGATGGCGCGTTACATCTCAGGCCTCTGACGCGGGCGCGGCGTAACCTCACCTGCGTTGCCAAGCGACGCTACACCGCCATGCCCAAGAGTGTGGATCCAGCTCAGCCCGCGCAAGCGGGGCTGAGGTGTTTGCTCTCAGGGACTGACCGTTGCGATGAGAATGGCGGCAATCGCCGCTGCACCGAATGCTCGCTTTCCGTTCGCTCAGCGGAGCTTGTCAGTTTTTTCACGAACTTCCGCACCTTGCCTTGGGCCTGATAGGTCCCATAGATGTTGCCGGCGTCGACAGGTCCGAGGCCTTCCGTACGTGACCACGGTGCGCATTTCGCGCCCGATGGGCGGCAGGCCGTCACCGGACGTGTTCGGCAAACAGTTCCACATCGCCTCGCCGATCCAGGATCAATTTGGCGTGATTACGCCATCGTCGCTCCACTATGTGGCGACGACCCGCGGCTCCTTCATGCCGGACATCGATCCCAAGACGCACGCTGATGATTCACGGCCTGGTGCCTCAACCGACAAGGCACGGGCCGTGAGGCCCGCGCCGCGGCTTCGAAGCCACATCGCCGTGCCACGGCGAGATCATTCGGCCATCGGCGTCTGGTAAACGCCGCAACCGTCATTCCGCCACTGGCACGAAGCGAAGCCTATCGGTGATCCGTCGTCGCCGACGCCCTCGCTGCCGACCGGATTATTGATGCAGTCCGCCGAACTGCACTCCCATCCCCTCCGGGTCCTTGACCTGGAAGCTGGTCTTGGCGGTCCCGGTGTACTGCAAATTGCGGCGCTTCAGCTCCGCCTCGATCCCTTCCTTCTCCGCGTCCCAGTTCGTAACGGTGTAGGCGATGTGGTCCACTTTGGCCGGACCGCCGCTAGCCCGGTTCCGGGGAATAAGTATGTTGTTGCCGAACACCAGGCGGCACTGCTTTCCGTCGTCTTCGGTGATCTTCATCCCGAGGAGATCCACATAGAAGTCGCGGACCTTCTTGTAGTCGTTCACCGAATAGGAGATGTGGTTGACGTAGAGGGCTTCGAGCGGCTTGCCCGCGGCGAAGGCTGCCGGCGCCGCCGCGGCCGCTGCTACCGCCGCGAGGCTCAAGCTCTGAACGAGCTGCCTCCGGTTCATTTTTCCCTGTTCGAAATCCTGGAGCAATTTTGCGATGACACTTTCCATTGCCTGTCCTCCCATTCGGTGGTCCGCCGGGATTCGATCGTGCTTTCCCGGCTGGTCGGTCAGTATACAATCTGCCAAGGCAGCATACAATCTGCGAAGGCAGCATCTGCGAAGGCAGCGTGGGGACCTCTCTTGCGCTCTGCCGACGAAGCGCCGTTCCACCTTCACGGAAGAATTCGCAAACCGACTTGTGCGACTTCGTCTTTGTGAAGCCCTGGAGACTTCTGGACGGCAAAATCTCTTGGAACATTTGCCGTGTGACGGCGATGTTGGCCGCCTGAAAGGGCAACATAGGGCGGCACTACGATGACGGGCGTCGAGAGGCAGATGAGATGGGAAAGCGAAGTGTCGAGCCCATTGTCGTGCGCCAGAGTTTCAGCCATGGCCGCACGACGCCGATCGTGGTGGAGAAGGTCGAACCGCGCACTGCGGCGCCCACCGACCGGAAAACGGTTCTGCGTTGCCCATTCTGCGGCGGCAGGATGAAACTCGTCCGGATCACTCCCAAGCTCGGAGGGCTGCCGAAGCTCACGGCGTGGTGCCCGGATTGCAGCGGGGGAACGATCAAGGACGACGAATAGGCCGCCTCCCCCCGCGGTGCATGCAAGGAGAGGTGAGGGCTGCAGCCGGCTGAAACAATTCGGGACCCGTGAATCACCTGCCCGGCGCGAGGGCCTTTTCCGCCTCGGTGCGGACCCGGACGTAGCCGGCCTTGAAGTAGGGCTGCGCGCCGTACCAGATCCGGCCCTTGGCGTCGACGACCATGTCGCGGGTGCCGCGCTCGCCGTATGGTGACGGATATTCCGTCACCTTGCCGCTCTTGGGATCGAGCTTGCCCATGACGTCGGTGTACATCGAGGCGTACCAAACGTTGTCGTTGTGATCGACCTCCATGCCGTAAGGCGTCGGCATCGGGCCCGGCAGCTTGAAGCTCTTGAACTGCTTCGTCTCGGGATCGAAGCGCGTGAGATTGCCGCCGAAGTAATCGCCGATCCACACCATTCCCTTGGAGTCGACCTTCAGGCGCCGCGGCGATACCCCGGCGGGCGGATCGTACTTGGTCACCTTGTTCGTCTTCACGTCGACCATTCCGATGTTCTGATGGTCTTTCGCGTTGAATTGCGCGAACCACACATTGCCTTTCTGGTCGACGGCGATCCCATAGGTGTCGGGTGCCTCCCCGTTGAAGAACGTATATCTTCCGGTCTTCACGTCGAATTTCTTCAGCGGGCGGCCGGACACCCAGATGTTTCCGTCATGATCGAGCGCCGCGGTGTGGCTCCTCGCCCCGCCGCCTTGCGTACCCCTGGGGTCGGGCAGGTTCGGGAAGGGATCGTTGGGGTCCTTCTGCACCGGCTTCGACACGTTGAAATCGTCGATCTTCTTCTGGTCGATATAGACCTCGAATTTCTCGGCGCGCGCATCGAACCGCGCAAGCCCGCCCTGGGCTTCCAGCGTCAGCCACACCGAGCCGTCGGGCGTCGGCAGGATTTCATGGATGAAATTGCTGCTGAGGTCGGTCAACCGCCAGGTCTTGATCTCCCCGGTCGCCGGATCGAGCCGCGACAGCCCGCCGGCCATCTCCATCCACATCAAGCCGTTCTTGTCCGGCCGGGCCGATCCCGGGCGATCCTTGGGGTCGCCGGTCAACTCGTAGTCGACATAGACGATGTCGAGCGCTTCATCGCTGAAGTAATCGCGTTCCTGCTTTACCTTCTGGTAGGCGGGCAGTTCGGTCGGCAATTCCGGCGTGACCGAATCCGGACCGAAGGTCGCGGCCAGGTAGGAGGCGACCTCGTCCCTCACTTCCGGCCTGATCCGGGCCACGCCGGTCTGGCGCATGACCTCGATCTCGTCTTTCCAGCCGTCCAGCGCGTGACGGCCCACCGCCC
This sequence comes from uncultured Actinomycetota bacterium, assembly GCA_963779485.1. Classification (GTDB taxonomy): domain Bacteria; phylum Actinomycetota; class Actinomycetes; order Mycobacteriales; family Jatrophihabitantaceae; genus CAVVJA01. Next base: position 414,457 of record CAVZYJ010000023.1, read on the forward strand.
CGATCTTGCCGAACGCGTGGCAGTTGAAGCACTGCTGGATCAGCACGTCCTTGCCGTTGCCGTTGGCCTGCGGCAGCAGCATGCCGGCCTGGTACTTGGTGAGCTGGTTCCACTCGACGATGCCTTTCTGCATGGCGAAGTCGAGCGTCAGGTTCTTGCCGTCCTCCACCACGACGTTATTGCGCCGCAACGGGCTGCTCTTGAAGCCGACCGAGGTCGGGGTCACCGCATAGGTTCCGGCACCGAGATCGTCGGTCCAATAGCGGCCCTGATTGTCGGAGAGGACCATCATGGTCATCTTGGTCTTGAGATTCTGCACGCGCACGAAGGCGGCCCGGAACGGCGCGCCGTCCGGCCCCTTGATCGTTCCCGAAACGGTCCCGGCAAAAGCCGCGTATCCGGTGGTCCCGAGCAGCAGCGCGGCGAGGCCGGTGTTGACGAGCGTCTTCATGTTTTTTCCTCCGCGGACGAAAGTTTTTTGGGGCGCGACCCCGTTCGACGGTCAGAATGGCGGGTCTTTTCGCTTGCCGCAAGGCCACTTCCGAGCGTCGCGAAATTCGCCTTCTGTGGATATTGGCAGGCTGCCGTGAAATCGCCCGATACGGACGCAATACTCTGTTCACCATCTGGGGGGACGGGCGGATGCTCCGGTTTCGACGTGCAAGCGTCGAGGCCGGAGCAACGCGTTCCGGCAAGCGTCAGCTCGAGCGCTCCGCGGTTTCCTTGTGGAATTTTTCTGGAACGATTTTTTCCCGAAACCTCATCCTGAGGAGCGCGCCATCGGGCGCGCGTCTCGAAGGATGGCCCAGGTCCGTGGCCATCCTTCGAGACGCCGGCTGCGCCGGCTCCTCTGGATGAGGTCGCGATAATCAATTCATCTGTGATCACACCTGTGCCGGCGCCTCGGCGCGAGGCTGCTCATAGGCCTTGAGCCGCGGCAGCACTTGCGTCGCGAACAGCGTGAGATTGTCCACGGTGTCGTCGTGGGACATCGGGCCGGCATGCCCCATCATGATGAGGTTCCCCATGCCGCCGCAATATTCGCAGAACGCGACGATCTGGTCATAGACCTGGTCGGGCGTGCCGCAGAACATGATGCCGGCGTCGATCAGGTCCTGCACGCTGCCGCTGTGCATGTCGATGAAGCGGCCGTCCTTGGTCTGGCTGCGCTGGCGGGTCTCGCCGCGCAGGATGCGCATGTTGTCCTCGATGGAGAGATAGCCCGGCGGATTGCGGAACTGCGGCGCGACGATGGCGCTGCTGCGCAGATAGCTCGCGATCACTTCGGCGCGCTCGCGCGCCTTCGCTTCGTTCGCGGCGACCGCGACGAGGCCGAGATAGCCGAACCGGTCGGCGGCCGGCGCCGCACGGCCCGCCGCGACATAGCCGGCGCGATAGGCGTCGAACAGCGGCCGGGTCGCAAAGCCGGTGCCCAGCGTCGCCATCACGTAGCCCTTTTCGCCGAGCACGCGCGCATTGGTGCGGCTGCCGGTGGTGCTCCACACCGGAGGATGCGGCTCCTGGTAGGGGCGCGGCCACAGATTGACATGGCGGTAATGGAAGTTCTCGCTCTCCCAGTTGAACGGCGCGTCGTGGCTCGTCATCGCCTTGAGGATGAAGTCGTGGGATTCCCAGAACCGCTCCATGACGCCGACCGGGTTCTGGTTCGACACCGGGAATTCATAGGGCACGCCCTTGATGAAGCCCATGTCGAGGCGGCCGCGCGATAGCACGTCGATGGTCGCGAGCTCCTCGGCGGCGCGCAGCGGGTCCGGCCGGTGGCCGATCGGATAGCCGAGCACCAGCAGCCGGGCGCGCCTGGTCTCGCGCGCGAGCACGGAGAGCGCGACGATCGCGGTGCAGGACATGCAGGTCGCGGTGGAATGGTGCTCGTTGATCATGATGTCGAGGCCGAGCTCGTCGGCGAGCAGCCACTCGTCGTAATAGCGGTGCAGCAGGTCGGCCGCGATGGCGGGGTCCTGCTTAGCGTTGGGCAGGTTGACGCGCAGCGATCCCATGTGTTCCGACCACGCCGGGAAATAGGGCTGCTCGGTGAATTGATAGACGCGCATGGGGCACCTTGGCGCTTAAGAACGCGAATTCAAAGCCGCGAAGGCGAGCGCCTGCTCGGCGAAAATCTTCGGCCGCTCCAGGTGCGGAAAGTGGCCGGCGCCTTCGATACGCTCGAACTTGGCGCCCGGCACCGCGGCGCAAAAGGCGCGGCCGTAGCTCTCATCGACCAGCCCGTCGCTCGCGCCCCACAGCACCAGGGTCGGAATCCCGATGCGGTGCAGCCGGTCTCTGAGCTTGGGGTCGTGCATGTAGGGCGACCATGCGAACCGCGCCGCGGATTCGCGGTTGCGGGCGACGATGCGAAGCTCGTCCTCGCTCATGGCGCGGTAGTCGCGCCTCGCCGCGGCCGGATCGGCGAACGCCTTCTCGTTGAACTCGGTTTCCAGCATGGCGAAGACGTCGAGGATGTCGCGGGTCTCGCGGTCGCCGACCTTGATGCCGACCGGGTTGGCGAGCACCAGGCGCGACATCCGCGCGGTCGACTTGATCGCGATCGCGGCCGCGATCCAGGCGCCGAACGAGACGCCGACCACCAGCGTCTGTTCGAGATCGAGCGCATCCATGGCGTCGAGATAGAAATAGGCGAGGTCGTCGACCGTGGTCAGCGAAGGCGGCAGCTCCGAGCGGCCGAAGCCGGGATGGGACGGAGCGATCAGCCGGCCGCCCGCCGCCAGCATGGCGAACACCGGCGCCGACGGTTCCAGCCCGATATGGGGATGGAGAAACAGGATCGGCCGGCCGCGGCCACGGTCGATCAGTTCGAGCTTTGATCCATTGACGCAGATCGATGCGTGCGCCGCAACGCCATCGCCCCCGACGCTCATCGGCCGTTCCGCCCGGTTGCGTTCATGGCCTCCCCATCCGCTCGTTTTCGCGCTCGTATTCTTGCGCCCATGGGTATCGGCGCCGCGCGGGTTTGGCAATGTCTCCGGGGGGCTCCGAATGTGGGGGATACCGCCGGTTCCGCAAGCAGGACCATCGCCGCCGCCGGCACGCGCGCACGGCGGCGAGACCCTGGCGCCGGAAGCGAGCAAATCATGTGGAAAGTCCGGCCGCTCGTGTTGCCCGACTCTGGACTCGATGGTACGGCTGCAACCTGTAGCTGCCATCGTTCGGGGCTTTTTTATCGCCCGAGGCCGTGGGTGACCGTGTTGGCGCGGACAAACCCGGCGCGGCTCGAGCGGCGGGGGAAATCAATGCCTTACAAAAAGCTCTTCACCAAAATCAGCCTGCTATCGGCGACCCCGATAGCTGCAATGCTCGTTTGCAGCCTCGGCGGCACTCCCGCGCGTGCGGCCGCCAGCCTGTGCGCAACAGTGCCATACAAATCAAATACCGGTACCACCACGCCGAGCGTGATCACCAACTCTCCGCAAGTCTGGAGCTTCGTGAGCGAACCGAATCTGCACCCGATGAAGGTCACCATCAATACATTCGAGCCCGGCACATCTTCCGGATTGATATTTGTTGCCCCATATGCCTTCTCGGACGATGCTACATATGGGCAAACGGGATCTTTGATGCTGGATAATAACGGTAATCCGGTTTGGTTTCGCCCGTTGAACAGCCCGAATTTGATGAACACCGACTTTCAACAGCAGTTTTTGAACGGGAAACCCGTGCTGACCTTTTGGCAAGGTACTCTTGCCACCCCGCCGACTTACACCAATGTTCCCGGCGGTTCATCCGAGCCCGGTTCTTGTTTTTATATTCTCGACAACACCTATCGGGTCATAAAGACGGTGACCGCCCAATACGGCTTCACCTCGGATGTCCATGAATTCCTGCTCACTCCCGCCAACACGGCGCTGCTTCTCTCCACGCGGGCCGTGCCGATGAACCTCACCGCGTATGGCGGCCCGTCCAACGGATATGTTCAAGATTTCGCGGTCCAGGAAATCGATTTGCGGACCAATGCAGTGGTGTTTTTCTGGGATGCGCTGACGAATATTCCGCTGGTCAATTCATACGAGCCGGCATCGAGCGCGACCTCCTCCGGCAACGTATGGGATGCCTATCATCTGAATTCGGTCGGGCTCACGGACAATCCGACGGATATTCTGGTGTCCGGGCGCAATACGTCGACCATCTACAGAATAAACAAGCCGACCGGAAGGATCGTCTGGCAGCTCGGTGGCAAGCAGAGCAGCTTCACCATCGGAAGCGGCGCGGAATTCTCATGGCAGCACGATGCGCGTTTTTTGCCGAACAACGTCGTGAGCATGTTCGACGACAATTGCTGCGAAAATAATGCGGCCCCGGTCCCGCCCGGTACGCCCTATTCGCACGGCCTGTACCTTCAATTGGATTTGACGAACATGACGGCCAGCTTGCAAACGGAATATTATCATGACCCCAATCTGAACGTCGGGTCGCAGGGAAATGTGCAGAGCCTCGCCGACGGCAACGTATTCATGGGATGGGGGCAATCGGCATATTATGGGGAATTTGCACCGGGCGGCAATTCCGAATGCGATCCTGCTTCGAACACTCTCTACGATGCCCAAATGCCCGGCAGCAACTACACATACCGTGCCTATCGTGAAGATTGGGTTGGAACCCCGTATTACCCGCCGAGCATTGCCGTCCAATCGAGCGGTCAGGCGACGGTTTACGCCTCATGGAACGGGGCGACGGAGGTCAAGACCTGGGAGGTCTTCAGCGGCACCTCCCCATACAATCTACGGCCGCTGACAAGCGCGGCGAAATCCGGGTTTGAAACTGCAATACCCGTCACGAATGCGAGATATTACCAGGTGAAGGCGTTGGACGCCCTCGGTCAGGTCATCGGAGTATCACGGTACGTACGCGCATCGTGAGATGGTGGCAGAGCGGGGTTGGACCGAGTGTCACGGGCTCGCAAAGGTGACGAGGGGAACGAGCAGGCGTGACGCATTTTCGCCGCCGGTATGGAGCCGGCATCGCCCGGTGGTAATGGCGTCCCATTCCCGGGTCTCGCCGCCCTCCCACTGGCCGCGAACCGACCAGCACTGAATCACGAGCCGCAGCGTTTCTCCCGCCCGGAACGTCGTGCCGGACGGCATGATGGCGATGCTCGTCTCGACGATCTCCCCGGGCGAAAGCGGCTTTCGTCCCGTCATCGACAACACCGGTCGCCACGGCGTCGAGCGCTCCCCATCGAGTTGCCGCCATGACGCCCGCAGCCAGCCGCGCGCCGCCGGGCCGTTCGCATTGCCGCCGGACGCACTGAAGAAGTAGACCTCGTTGCCGTCGCGATCGAGCTTCTCGATGCCGACGAAAAGGTCGACGTCGGCGGTCTCCTCGCCCTCGATGAAGAGCCTGAGCGCCATGTGCCCGACCACGTCGGTGTCCTTGTCGAATTTGAAGTCGAAGATGGCGCGGTTGGCCGGATCGGCGACGGGCGATGGTGCGATCGTCGCAGCGGCACCGGTCGCCGGACCTTCTCGCAGGGTTCGCGAGGCGGCGTCGAGGTGAAGAGACCTGTACTGGGTCTCCTCGATCGGCCAAGTGTTCGCGTGAACGACTTTGTACTCGAAGCGGTTCGAATTGATCTCCAGGCGCACGGGTGGCACCCCCGCCATGGCACCCTCGTCTCCCCTGAGAAACCGGTCGAGAAACCGTTTCTGCAACGCCAGCTCCGTCTTTCCGTAGTAGGCCCCCCATTTCTGGCGGCGGTGATTGAAAAGCCACTTGTACCGGCTTTTCAGTTTGGTGAAGGCGCCGAACGTATCCCAGGTGTGCAGTTCCTGGTCGGAGAAGCTCGCGCACACGAGCGCCGGCACGCTGATGGAGGCGATGTCGAAGGTCCAATCGCGGATATAGGGCTCGGGAGCTTGGGTATTGGGGTTGATGAACGGAATCATCATGTCCGTTTCCAGCCATCTGGAGAAAGCCGTCTCCGGAATGCCGCCATAGCCGCCGCCGGGGCCCGTCTCGTTGATGCCCTCCCACGGGATGATGGCCTTGAGCTGAGGCGGGGCCTCGGCTTTGGCTGCGATCCATTCCGTGGCGCAGAGCGCCGAGACGCCGCTCATGGCGACCTTGCCCGTGCACCACGCCTGCTGTTCGAGCCAGGCCATCGCGTCCCACCACCTCGCTTCAGGTCCGGGCGTGCTCGTCGGGTTGGATTCCGATCTGCCGCGGCCCGGTTGATCGATCAACACCACGGCGTAACCGTTGGGCACCCAGAAGCCGGGGTCCGGGCCCTCGAAGGCACACCGATCCGAGATCTCGATTCGTCCCAGATAAAACCCGCCTCCGCCCGGAACCGTACCGACGGGGGCGTCCTGGAACAGGTTCCACAGGTCGTATTGATCCTTCCCGTACGGCGTCATCGTGGTGATGACGGGCATCGGCGCCCCGTCTTTCCGGCGGAACACGTTGGCGGCCAGCCTGATGCCGTCGCGCATCGGGATCATGACTTCTTCGACGAGGATGTCCTCGGGCAGGGGATATTTGATGAGATCGAAGGGATGATCGTCCAGGTAGTCTCGCTCACCCTCGGGGGAAAGGCGCGGGCGCTCGAGTTTCCTGTTTGAGGCTGCGGTCCGGGAATGTGCGCGTTCACTCACGTTTTGCTCCCGGGAGAACTGACTGAAGGCCGGCCCAGCCAGGACACAAACAGGCCGTCCGGATCGAACGCCGCACGAATCTCATCGAGGCGGCGGAAGTTTTCATCGGTGATGAAATGTCGCGGACGGTTGATGAGGTTCTCGTCGGCCAACTGAATCCCGGTGGACACCGGCTCCATGGCGCGCATCCGCTCGGTCACGAAACTCGTGTATTTCGCGTCGTCGGCTGCATCGTCCCAGGCGCCGTACAGCGCGATGTAGAGTTCGTCTTCCACGGAATACGCCATCGATGGGCGCGGCGGCGTGAGCGTCCAGGGAAACCACACGAGGTGGGAGGGGGCCGGCGGAAACGCCGCCTGGATGGCTTTCAGGCCGGGTTGCAAGTCGTCGAAGGAGGCATGCGTCCACATGTTGTCGGCGATGAAGCGCTTGGCTGGCGGATAATGAGCGGCGGTGCCGAAGGACGTCAGTTCGCCGAGCGTGGTCGGCAGTGCCACTTCCGAAACCAGGGCGCGACCGCGCACCGGGCATGTTTCGAACACGGACAGGACATCGCGCGCGTGCTGCTCGCTGTCGGCATAGGCCGTCGCCAGCACGGAAACGACCGGACCCTCGCGGCTGATCTCTTCGTCGCGATACATGATGGTGTTGATCTCGACTTCGGCCGGCAGGCTGGGCTCGATCGAGCGCGACCAGCGATAGAACTGTTCCCAGACGTCGGGCGGGTAGAGGTAGAAGCTCTTGAGAGTGACCTTGTGCCGCCGGTACAGCTTGACGTGGAAACGCGTCACGACCGCGAAAAATCCCGGGCCTGCACCGCGCGCGGCCCAGAATAGGTCGGCGTTGTGGGTCTCATCTGCATGAGTGAGCTTACCATCCGCCGTCACGACGTCGATGCCGGTGACGCTCATGCAGGACGGGCCGAATTCGCGTCCGCGCCAGGCAAAACCGCCTTGAAGCAGGTATCCCCCGATACACACGTTTTTGCAGTGGCCGATGGGAAAGAAGAGGTCCTGCTTGCTGAGCGCCCCGTCGAGCTCCGAGCCTTTGAGACCGGGCTGAGCCGTCGCGGTCATCGCTTTGGCATCGACGGTCACGTCCCTGAGTTGAGACACGTCGATCAGGACGATCCCGTCGCGCAGATGCGAACCGGACCAGCTGTGTCCGCCCGACCGCACCGCAATCTTGCGGCCCTCTTTTCGGGCGAGCCGCACGGCGCCCACCACGTCGTTCTCGTCCTGCGCCGCGACGATCACCTCGGGAAAGCGGCCGGGAGTGCCGGCATGCCAAACCGCGCTCCTGCGTGCCTGTTCGTAGCCGGCGTCACCGCGGCGGAGCACCTGCCCTTTGATCCCGAACTGATTTTGGGCCCCGTTATTTGCGACCAAAGTTCTCTCCCATTCTCGTTTTTGGGTGGACAACCGAATTTCGGGGTGAAACGCCATCGACCAAGGCCGTCGGCGCGAATGGAAGCGCCCGACGGTCGTCGTGGGCGCAGGATCACTTCGAGCCGATGGCTCCTGTGAGAAAGCGCCCGTCATTGACGCCGACTTCCTTTGCGATGAGATCGTTCAGCAGCTCGTTCATCCGCAGAATCGTCGCCCGGTTCCGCTCCGGTTCGAGGGCCAGATTGCGCGTTTCTTGCGGGTCGCTCTGCAGATCGAAAAGCTGGACGTCGTTATTCCCAAAGATTTCCTCCAGCGTTTGCGGCGTGTTGAACGCGGTCGGGGCGTAGTAGCGCGCAAACTTGAACCGTCCATCGAACGCGAAGGAGAGAAAGCCGCGCTTGCCCAGTTTCGCCTGGGACAGCGGCGGCCTGGGTTGCTTCGTGAATTGGGAGGCCATGGCTTGCCGCAGGTAATCCCCGTCCACGGTGCTCGGACCCACGTAATTGAAGAGCACGCCGGGGCGCACCGCCGTCACACTCGCTCCCGCGGGCTCGGCGAGCAGCGCCGAGAAGTCGTGGCCCGGCAGCGCCTTGGTCGCCTGCGGCCGCCTGCTGTCCGGCACTCCCGTCAGTCCGACGAAGGTCGGAAGCAGGTCGAGATGGCTGGTGAGGGCCGAGGTTGCGGCACCCGCCTTGCCGGCGGGATGTGCGATGATCAACGGCACATGGGCGTTCTCTTCGTAGCTGAAGGGCCCCTTGCCCTTTATGCCGCCATGGGCACCGCCCATCTCGCCGTGATCGGCGGTAAAGACGACCACCGTGTCCCGCCACAGATCCATTTCGTTCAGGGCATCCACGATCTCTTGGAGACTGCGGTCGACGTCCCGGATGGTGTTGAGGTAGTAGTCATAGAAGATGCTCCACATATCCTTGCGATTTGCCGGAATCACACCGGACCAGCCATTCCAGCCCTTCTGGTATTCCACGAGCGCGCCGGGCATGCCCGGGGCGTCGAGCGATTCCTGGAGGCTTGGCGGAAGGGTGAAGGACCACTTCCTCTGGTAAATCGAGTTCGCCGGCAGCGGCGGCGTCGCCTGCGGCATCACCGGACGCTGAACCGCGGGCTCGCCGGGGACATTGGCATTCGCATACATGATGTCGTGAGGATTGAGGAAGCTGGCGACCATGAAGAACGGCTGGCCGGTCCGCCGTGCTTCGCCGGCGCTGATGCGCAGCCAGCGGACGCTCTCGCCGGCGATGAAGGGATCGTTGTCGAAGCCGCTGTCCGGGTTGCTGCCGATGTCGCCGCCCGCACTGAAGACGTCGAACCCGTAGGGCCGGAGCGCGGTGCTGTAGTTGACCGTCGGCTTGGTTTCGAAAATCGTCTTGTCCATTTCGAACTTGCCGAAGTAAGCCGTCTTGTAGCCGAGCCCTTTCAACACCGATCCCATGTTGGGCAGGTCCGGACTGAGGCTCGTCACGTAGGCGTATTCCATTTGATCGAAGACGCCGGTGACCTGCGGCGGCTGGCCGGTGAGGAACGACGCGCGGGACGGCGTACACATGGCCGACGCGATGTAGTGATTCTCGAACGTGACGCCCCGGCGGGCGATCGCGTCGAGGGCGGGCAGGGAGTAATCGGGACTTGCGAGCAGTTTGTAGGTCCTCTGGTCGACAATCAGGAAAACCATGTTGTAGGGCGGCTTATCGCCGGCGTCCGTCCGAACCGGCTGGCCCTCTTGAGCCTGTGAGGCGGCGCACCCGAAAATCATCATCAGGCTCACGGCTGTCAGCAGCCGCAAGCCGTAGTCGAGGAATTTCCGCGTCATGTTCGTTCCTCTCGGCCGGGGGCGGCGCTGGAGCGCGGGTCGTGGCGATGTGATCCGTCGGATTTGCGTCCCTGCATGCGCGCCGGATCGTATCCGGCATCACCGCGGCTGTGCACCTGGCCCTTAATCCAAACTGTTTTTGGTCCCTGCGGCCAAAGTTTCTTTCTCAGTTTTTTGGGTGGGCAACTGGATTTCGGGTGAAGCGCCACTGAGGTCGACGGCATAAATGGAAACGCAGCCCTCCGTCATTTTATTATCACGCGGCGATGAAGGATTTGTTATCAGGAGACAATAACGTTTTAGTCGTCTCATTGCGTGCGCCTGTTGGAGGTTTTGACGATTTGCGTTGCTCTTGCGGGAATACTTGCCTCGTTTCTCCGCGGCGTGGATCGTTTCGATCTCCGGCTTCGGACGTCCGCCGCGGAGACGAGCGACATCATGCGTCGTCATCTCCGGCAGGATCGCGCGCCCTCCCGCGTGGGATGAAATGAGGTGATGCGCAGCACCCCGCCAAGCTCCCAAAACCGTTTCACTCGTAACTAGAATTGTTCTAATATGGCTTTGGTGATCCCTCGCACCCCCGACGGGGGAGGTCCGGAGCGATTCCATGGCGCAAGTCGCAAGGCAAGACACCAGGCAGGACACCGAGCGCGAGAAGTCGCACGGCAAGGCGCCGCGGATCGAGGCCGCGCCGGCCTATCAGTCCGGGTTCGGCAACGAATTCTCCACCGAAGCCGTCGCCGGCGCGCTGCCGATCGGGCGCAACAGCCCGCAGCGGGCGCCCTATGGGCTCTATACGGAATTGATCTCCGGCACCGCGTTCACCATGGCCCGCCATGAGAACCGCCGCACCTGGACCTACCGGATCCGGCCTTCGGTGGTGCACAAGCCCTACAAGCGCGTCGAGAACGCGGCGATGCGGACCGCCCCGTTCAACGATACCGAGGCGACCCCGTCGCAATTGCGCTGGAGCCCGTTCCCGATCCCGGAAGCGCCGACCGATTTCGTCGAGGGCATCGTGACCGTCGGCGGCAGCGGCAGTGCCGCCGACCAGTCCGGCATGGCCGTCCACGTCTATGCCGCCAACCGCTCCATGACCGAGCGCTACTTCTACAATGCGGACGGCGAGATGCTCATCGTCCCGCAGCAGGGGCGGGCGCGCTTCGTCACCGAGCTCGGCATCCTCGAAGTGGCCAATGGCGAGATCGCGATCATCCCGCGCGGCCTGCGCTTTCGCGTCGAGCTGCCGGACGGGCCGTCGCGCGGCTATATCTGCGAGAATTACGGGCAGATGCTGCGGTTGCCCGAGCTGGGCCCGCTCGGCTCCAACGGCCTCGCCAATCCGCGCGACTTCCTGGCGCCGGTCGCGGCTTACGAGACCAAGGAGACGCCGTGCGTGCTGCTCGCCAAGTTCCAGGGCAACCTGTGGGCGGCCGAGATGGCCCATTCGCCGCTCTCGGTGGTCGCCTGGCACGGCAACTTCGCCCCCTACAAATACGACCTGTCGCGCTTCATGGTGATCGGCACCATCAGCTTCGACCATCCCGATCCCTCGATCTTCAGCGTGCTCACCGCGCCGTCGGACGTTCCCGGCACCGCCAATATCGACTTCGTGATCTTCCCGCCGCGCTGGCTGGTCGGCGAGGATACGTTCCGACCGCCCTGGTATCATCGCAACGTGATGTGCGAGTTCATGGGGCTGCTCAAGGGCGTCTACGACGCCAAGGCCGAGGGCTTCCTCCCCGGCGGCGCCAGCCTGCACAATTGCATGTCGGCGCACGGCCCCGACGCCGAGACCTTCGCCCGCGCCTCGGCCGCCGAGCTCAAGCCGCACAAGCTCGAAGACACCATGGCCTTCATGTTCGAGAGCCGCTTCGCCATGCGGCTGACCCGCTACGCCATGGAATCCTCGGAACTCCAGCACGACTATTTCCAAGGCTGGCAGGGCCTGGAGCGGCACTTCCCGGGGTGAGCGATGCCGTTTCTTTTCCCTCCCCATCTTTGGGGAGGGCCAGGGTGGGGTCTGCTTCGCCAAGCCCATCTGGCCCCAGGGAAAAGAACCCCGGAAAGAACCCCACCCCGGCCCTCCCGAAGTCGGGGAGGGAGCAGAACAGCCGTGCCACGGCATATGGCTGAGCTGAGTGTCTATGAAGGTACTTCAATACCGAATTGCCCCTCGAATCTACTTTGCATGGGGTTGTTTTTCAAAAACCGGCGAACCTAGGCCCCGCACAGCCGCGACGCCGGGTGGACCAACCGCGAAAACGTGAGGTTGGCAGCCGGATGTCAGCGCTGAGGCCGAGCGCTTCGTTCAATCCGCCTCACGCGCTGAACGAAACGAGGAATGTGTTACCCATGTCGCCGGTCAGACCTATGCCGAGCGCTTCATGATCCGCATCAACGACACCATCAGCATCGACGACAGCGAGATTTCCGAAACCTTCATCCGCTCGTCGGGGCCGGGCGGCCAGAACGTCAACAAGCTCGCCACCGCGGTGCAGTTGCGCTTCGACGTGCGCCATTCGCCCTCGCTGCATCACGAGGTGCGGGCGCGGCTGGAGCGGCTGGCCGGCAAGCGCCTGACCCGCGACGGCGTTCTCGTGATCACCGCCCAGCGCCACCGCACCCAGGAGCGCAACCGCGACGACGCGCTGGAGCGGCTCGTGGAACTGATCCGCGCCGCCGCGGTGCGGCCGACGCCGCGCCGCCCGACCCGGCCGACGCTCGGCTCCAAGGTGCGGCGGCTCGAAGGCAAGAAACGCCGCTCCGGCGTCAAGGCGCTGCGCCACGGCAAGCCGGCGGAGGAGTGACGGCGGAGCGATTCCGCGCTCCCCCCGCACATCCCGTTTGCCTATGATGGCGGCTCCGATCACCTAAGTCGCGCAATGCCGGTCCGCCAGCTTGACACCGCCATCGTCAACCGCATCGCCGCCGGCGAGGTGGTGGAGCGGCCGGCGAGCGTGGCCAAGGAACTCATCGAGAACGCCCTCGACGCCGGCGCAGGGCGCATCGACGTCCTCACCGATGGCGGCGGGCGGCGACTGATCCGGGTCGCCGATGACGGCGCCGGGATGACGCGCGCGGACCTCGTGCTCGCGGTCGAGCGCCATGCGACCTCGAAGCTCGACGGCGACGATTTGCTTGCGATCAGCACGCTCGGGTTTCGCGGCGAGGCACTGCCCTCGATCGGCGCGGTGGCGCGGCTCTCGATCACCACGCGGCACGCCGGCGAGCCCCATGCCTGGATGATCTCCGTCGACGGCGGCGCCAAGTCAGAGCCGCGGCCGGCGGCGCTGGGCGAGGGCACCTGCGTCGAGGTGCGCGACCTCTTCTATGCGACGCCGGCGCGGCTCAAGTTCCTCAAGACCGACCGCACCGAGGCGGAAGCGATCCGCGACGTGGTGCGCCGCCTCGCCATGAGCCGGCCCGACGTCGCCTTCACGGTGGCGGGCGAGGAGCGCACGCCGACAACCTGGGTCGCGGCGCTCCCCGATGCGGCCGGCCGCCTCAAACGCCTCGGCGACGTTCTCGGGGCGGATTTCCGCGCCAATGCCATCGAGGTGCGCGGCGGCCGCGACGGGCTCTGGCTCGAAGGCTTTGCCGGGCTGCCGACCTACAGCAAGGGCAATGCGCTCGGCCTCTATCTCTTCGTCAACGGCCGCCCGGTGCGCGACAAGCTCATGCTCGGCGCGGTGCGCGCCGCCTATGCCGATTACCTGCCGCGCGACCGCCATCCGGTGGTGGCGCTGTTTGCGACCGTCGATCCCCGCGAGGTCGACGTGAACGTGCATCCCGCCAAGACCGAGGTGCGGTTTCGCGACGCCTCGCTGATGCGCGCGACCATCGTGCGGTCGCTGCAGGAGGCGCTGACGCGCGACAGCGCGCGCACGGCCTCGACCGGCGGCGCCGCCACCATCGCGGCGTTCCGCCCCCAGGTGCCGCGTCCCGCTGCATGGGATTGGCGGAATTCGCCGGCGCGGCCGCTGCCGGCCACCCATGGCGCCACCGCGCTCGCCGGCGCGCCCGCGGGCTTTGCCGAGGCGGCGCAGGCGGCGTTCGCGGTCGGCGGCCCGTCGGCGGACGCCCGCATGCACGAATTCGAAGCCGAACCCGACGCCATCGACCGGCCGCTCGGTGCTGCGCGCGCGCAAATCCACGAGACCTATATCGTGGCGCAGACCCGCGATGGCATGGTGATCGTCGACCAGCATGCCGCCCACGAGCGGCTCGTCTACGAGCGCATGAAGGCGGCGTTGGCGAAGAGCGGGGTGGCGCGGCAGATCCTGCTGATCCCCGATATCGTCGAACTCGATGAGGCCGACGTCGAGCGGCTGGTCGCGCGCGCCGACGACCTCCTGCGGTTCGGCCTCGCGGTGGAGAGCTTCGGCCCCGGCGCGGTGGCGGTGCGCGAGACGCCGGGCCTGTTGGGCGAGATCGACAGCGCCGCCCTGGTGCGCGACCTCGCCGAGCACATGGCGGAGTGGGACTCCTCGCTGCCGCTGGAGCGGCGACTGATGCATGTGGCCGCGACCATGGCGTGCCACGGCTCGGTGCGGGCCGGGCGCCGGCTCAAGCCCGAGGAGATGAACGCGCTGCTGCGCGAGATGGAAGCGACGCCCAATTCCGGCCAATGCAATCACGGCCGCCCGACCTACGTGGAATTGAAGCTCGCCGACATCGAGCGCCTGTTCGGGCGGCGCTGACCGCGTCGTCGGCCGTTTCTTTTACCTCTCCTCGCGCGCGGGGAGAGGTCGGCGCGCTCTTGCGCGCCGGGTGAGGGGAGCAGAGGCGCCGTGCCGCATGACGAGTGCTTCGACCGACATGAGTAAATCCGATAGCCGAAGACGGGGAGGGAGAAGAACGGCTATACTCGGCTCAGCCGTACCGCTCGCATGCGGAGCAGGCCGATGGAGACTGCGATGTCGCGGACCGTTTTGGGTTTGATCCTCGCCGTGCCGCTTTCGGCAGTCGCGACGCTGTCGCCGTGTGCGGCCCAGGAATGGCCGACCCGCACCATCACCCTGGTGGTGCCGTTCACGCCGGGCGGCGGGGTCGACATTTCGGCGCGGCTGCAGGCCCAGGCGATCGGCGAGATCCTGGGGCAGAACGTCATCGTCGAGAACATCGGCGGCGGCGCCGGCATGACCGCGGGCGTGCGCGTCGCTCATGCCGCGCCCGACGGCTACACCTTCATGATCGGCAACACCGGCACTCATGCCTACAATCAGTCGCTCTACAAGAAGCCGCTGTATAATTCGGTGACCGACTTCACGCCGGTCGGGCTGGTGTCGGAATCCCCGCGCATCCTCAACGCCCGCAAGGACCTGCCGGTGAACGGCCTGCAGGAGTTCGTCGCCTGGCTGAAGGCGAACCAGTCGAAGGCGCAATTCGGTTCGGCCGGCGTCGGCACCGGGACGCATCTGCCCTGCGTGATGTTCAACCTCGCCATCGGCGTCAACATCACCCATGTGCCCTATCGCGGTGCCGGGCCGGTGATCCAGGACCTGATCGGCGGGCGGATCGACTACATGTGCGACACCATCCAGACCGGCGCGCAGCTCGCCAAGCAGGGCACGCTCAAGCCGATCGCGGTGCTTTCGGAAAAGCGAGTCGCCATCATTCCGGAGGTGCCGACCGCGGTCGAGCAGGGCCTCCCCGGCGTCGAGGCCTCGGTGTGGAATGCGTTCTTTCTGCCCAAGGGCACGCCCGACGCGATCGTCCGGCGCCTCAACGCGGCGGTCAACCAGTCGTTGGAAAATCCGGCGCTGCGCAAGCGCCTGGAGGAACTCGGCCTCGAGATCATGCCGCCGGAGCAGCGCACGCCGGAATACCTCGCCAAGTTCCTGCCCGAAGACATCGCGCGCTGGGCCAAGCCCATCCGCGCCGCCGGCATCACCGCGGATTGAGAGCGGGCAACCGTAGGGCGGGTTCACTTTAACCCGCCTTCCCGCGGCGGACGGCGGGTTAAAGCGAACCCGCCCTACACGGCTGCCGCCGGCGCAATCACGGCGCGGCATTCGCCGAAACCGAGGCGGGCGAAGCCGGGCTTCGGCGCAGTGGCCGCGGAAGATGATCTCGTCGCCGTCTTCGAGGTAGCCGCGGGTCTCGCCATTGGGGAGCGCGATCGGTTCCTTGCCGCGCTGGGTGAGTTCCAGCAGGCTCGCCCAGCTCTCTCGCGCCGGCCCCGACACGGTGCCCGAACCCATGAGGTCGCCGATCTCGAGATTGCAGCCATTGCTGGCGTGGTGCGCGACCATCTGCGCCACCGTCCAGTAGACGTCGGCGAAGGAGCCGAGGCTGAGCCGGAACGGCGCCTCGCCGCGGTCGCGCATCTTCGTGGTGAGCAGATAGGCCTCCATGACGATATCGAGGCCGCCGGATTCCTGGTCTGCGCCGCGGTGAGATGCGGGCAGCGGCGCGGGGTCGCCCTGCGGCCGCGCATAGGCGCGGGTGCGATAGGGCGCGAGCGCCGCCGCGGTGACGACGAAGGGCGACACCGTGGTGGCGAAATTCTTGGCCAGGAACGGACCGAGCGGCTGGGATTCCCAGGCCTGGATGTCGCGCGCCGACCAGTCGTTGAGGAGGCAGAAGCCGAACACGTGATCGCCGGCCGCAGCGATCGGCACCGGTTCGCCGAGCGGCGGACGGCGTGCCGATGTAGAAGCCGAGCTCGAGCTCGTAGTCGAGATTGTGGCTCATGCGATAGACCGGCGCCGCCTCGTCGGGGCGCTTGGTCTGGCCGCGGGGCCGGCGCACCGGCGTGCCGCTGACGCGCACCGAGGAGGCGCGGCTGTGATAGGCGACCGGCACGTATTTGTAGTTCGGCATCAGCGGATTGTCGGGCCGGAACAGCCGGCCGGCATTGGTGGCGTGAAAGATCGAGGCGAAGAAATCGGTGAAGTTGCCGATCCGCACCGGCAGCAACAGCTCGACATCGTCGATCGGCGTCAGGTGCCTCTCGACTGCCTCGCGTTGCGCCGCGTCGCTGCGCAACAACCGCGACAGCCCGGTGCGCAGCGCGGCCCAGGCCTGCGGGGCCGCGTTCCATCAGCGCGTTGAGATGCGGCGACGCGCAGGCGGCTGCGGCGCCCGTGGCAACACCGTCCATGAGACCGGCGACCGCGGCGATGTCGAGAATCTCCGCACCGATGGCGACGCCCACCCGCGGCGGCGCATCGTCGCCGCCCCGCCGGAACACGACATAGGGCAGGTTCTGGATCGGGAAATCGCCGTCCGGCGCATTGGCGCTCGCGACGAAGCTGCGCAGTGCGGGATCGTGGGTTTCGTCGAAGTTCATCTTACACCATGATTCTGCACGTCAGTTGAACGGCCGCATCCAGTCACCGGCGTGGCACCCGATCATGGCCGGCCGTGCCCCGTTCGGGGCGCCGGAAGCTCGGCGATGCACCGAACGCCTACCGCGGCGGCGTCTGCACGAACTCGGTGACCTGGGCCGGCGTCAGTGGCTCGCGCAGGAACTTCAGCTTGACCGCATCGCGCAGGATGCCCGGCATGTCCGCCATCTTGTCGGTCTGCAGCACCTCCTTCGGGTAGAACTGCGCCACGGTCTGTTTGACCAGCTCGACCGGCCTGTCGATCTTCTTGGCGTAGAGTTCGAGCGCCTTGGGATCGGCGTACATCCAGTCGACCGATTTCGCGATACGCCTTGATGAAGCGTGCCGCTACGTCGGGGCGCTGCTTGAGCAGGTTGGCATTGACGACGGTGGCGCGCACGGTCTGGCCGCGAAGCGAGGGGGCGTCGCTGCCGCGGACGATGATGCGCAGCCTGCCGTCCTTGATCTCCTGCATGGCGATCGGCGGCGCCGCCCAGCCGATGTCGATCTGGCCGGACATGACGGCGGTCAGGGTCGCGGGCGGGCTGCCGGTCGGAGTCGGCTTCGCCTTGAGGCCGAGTTCGTCGACGAAGGCGAGCACGAGATTGTGCGAGCTCGATCCGTTGGTGGAATAGGCGACGGTGTTGGCCGGCGGTAGCATCGGACAGCTTCTTGATCGGCGAATCCGCGCGCACATACCAATAAAGATCGGACGAGCCGGTGAAGGCCGGCGCGAGGATACGGATCGGCGCGCCGGTGGAGAATGCGCGCATGGCGCCGGCGACGCCGACCCCGATGCCGATATCGGCACTGCCTGAGATGATCGGCTGGAGCGTTTCGCCGGCCCCGGCGGTGCCGAAGGTCTCGAGCACCAGGCCGTGCTTCTTGAAGATGCCGGCGTCCTGGCCGAGCGTCGGCGCCTGGTTCTCCCAATTGTTGATCTGGCCGATCGCGACCTTGAGGGTGTCGTCGGCATGGAGCGGCAGCGGCGCCAAGGCCGGCGCGGCCAGTGCCAGCGCGAGGCTGACGATGTGGAGCTCGGTTCATCTGCGTTTCCTTCCCTTCGGCGGTTGCGGCCTTTGTGATTTTCCCGGCTTTGCCGCCGGCTTCTTCTTGGCAGGCGCGGCTCGCGACGTGGCTTTCACCGCGCGCGGCGCCGGCGGCATCTCACCCCGCTTGACGAGCCGCGTCGCCCAGTACTCCCACGCCCGCGTGTGGGTATTCGGCCTTTTCATAGAGCTCCTGCGCCATCGCGATCTCGCCCGGCGTCAGCGGCCCGACATTGCCGAGCCGCTTCGCCTCGCTCAGGTAGCGGGCATTGTCGCAGGAATAGATCGAGCGGAAAACCAGCTCGCGCAGGCTGCGCGCGACCACCGTTGCGCCATGTCGACGCATCAGCACCATGGAATGGCGGCCCAGCGCGCGGGCGAGCGAGGCGCCTTCCTCCGGTTTGACCACCAGCAGATTGGTGTCGCCGAAATCGTCGCGGCTGTCCCAGAACGGCGCCACCGGCCCCATGGCGGCACCGAGGTGGAACACCGGCACGACCGGATCGCCGCTGATGCAGAACGGCATGATCGCCGCGGCGTGATGGTGGCACACGGCGCCGACATCGGGCCGCGCCTTGTAGATTTCGCCGTGAATGACGCGCTCGGCATAGAGCTGCACGGTCGGCGGCTGCACCGGCTCGGAGTCGAGCGTGAATTCGAGAATGTCGTCGGGCTCGACCAGCGCCGGCGCGCGCGACCGCGACAGGAAATAGCGACCGGCGTCGCCGGGATGGCGAATGCTGACATGGCCGAAGGCATCGATCACGCCCTCGTAGCCGAGAATGCGGTTGGCGACGGCAAGCTCGTGGCGCAATTCGGCGAATGTGTCGGGCACGGGAATTTCCTCTCGGTCGGGATGGGGGCGGCCGTTCGCAGCAATGCCGAAACCGCAGGGCAAGGCAAGCGGGTGGAGTGGACCGCCTATCCCGGGTCATTCCGGATTCGCGCGAAGGCACTACTGTGTCACAAGCGGGACCGGACTTCCCTCTCCCGCGCTTGCGGGGGAGGGTCGGGGAGGGGGCAACGGCCGCTCCACAAGCGCCGCGACTGTGGCTCGCGACGTCCCACCCCCCGATTTTCAAACCAACGGAGAGAGCGCCTCCCGCGTGGTGGGGACCTAACACAGTGGTACGTCGCGACGGCGTCGAGTAACGAGGATCAGTGCCGTTGCCCCCTCCCCCGACCCTCCCCCGCAAGCGGGAGAGGGAGTTCAGGGCTTCTCCGGACGCAGTAGTATTGGCGCGCCCCCGGAATGACGGGCTTGAACCTGCGCCGCCTATCCAGCCGTCCCCAGCAGGATATCGGCCATGATGCCGGCCTGCACCGCGAACATGTCGGCGCCGGAGACGATGGTGCAGCCGCGCCGGCGCGCGACTTCGAGCAAAGGCGTCACGGCCGGCCGGGTGATGAGGTCGGCGACAAAGGCCGCGGCTTCGAGCCGCTGCGCTTCGACCGGCAGGGGATCGTTCGGCGCCATGCCGATCGGAGTGGCGTTGACGACGAGGTCGAATCCGGTCGGGTCCGCCGATCCGGCCGTGACCGCGCCGGGCTTGCGCGCCGCGAGGCGGGCGATCAGGCGGTCGCGGCGCTCGGCATCGACCTCGGCGATCGCCAGCATCGCCACTCCGGCCTCGATCAGGGCGAGGGCGACCGCGGAGCCGGCCCCGCCGGCGCCGGCCAGCAAAGCGCGCCTGCCGTGGGGATCGCATCCGGCCTTGCGCAAGGCGGCGACCATGGCGACGCCGTCGGTCATGTCGCCGCGCCAGCGGCCGCCGGCGATGCGGTGCAGGAGATTGACTGCGCCGAGAAAGCGGGCGCGCTCGGTCGTCTCGTCGCAATGGCGCAGCGCTGCGAACTTGTGCGGAATGGTGATGACGATGCCGTCGAGGTTGATGACTCGCTTTGCCGCGGCCATGAAGGCATCGAAGTCCGCGGCCGTCACATGGATGGGGACGCAGACGGCGTTGACCCCGCGTGCCGCGAATTCGGCGGTGAGCCCGGCGGGCGACTTGGTCTGGCCGACGGGATCGCCGACGATGACGTGAAGCCGGGTTTCGCCGTTGAGGAAGGAAAGCATCGCGCGTGACCGGGTTTCGAACGGTGAAGGGGAGCGGGTTGAATTGGGCCGAGGGAGCGGTCGCGTCGTCAGCGCGATCTCCGATATCCGTAGATCAATCAATCAAAGCCGCAAGTGGCCTTGAGTCTGCGCCGCGACCCCGACCTCGCTCCATGAGCCGTCGGCTCACCTCACCCGCCGGGCTTCGAGGTGCTGGAACGCCTGAATCTCCCGCAAGATATCGGCCTGAATCCGGTCGTTCTTGTCGATGTTGAAGTGAAAAATGGTCGGGTCGCCGGCGAGATCGAAGTTCGAGAGCTTGCCGCGGAAGCCGGCGTCGGGGGTGAGCGGCGAGCCCCAACCGCCGCCCTGGTAGTAATTGATGGCCCGACCGACATTGGCGGGGACGGGCTTGGGCATATACGGAGCGAGTGTCACCACGAGGTCCACGGGAACGTGGCTTATCTGCAGCGCACGCGCGATTTCGACCGCGTCGTTTCCTCCCTGGGAGTGGCCGACGAGGATGAGCGGACCGGTATTGCCGGCGGCGCGATCCCGCAGGATGTCGGAGACGGCCGTCGTCCAATACAGGTGCCGGCGCACCTCCGCATTGATGCCCATCGCCCTGAGTTCATCGGCGAGGTGATCGAGGCCACCCGAGAATACGCTGAGCCAGCCGCGCAGCAGGAGCACCCGGGGTTCGGCCGCGAGCACGCCGTCGCACCACAGCAGGGCAACGGCCATGACGGCGCCGATCCACCGCGCGGCCGTTCTCGAACCGAATTGGACGCGGGCATCCCGCACGCACACCGCCCGAAGGCTGAGATTGAACGGAACCATCACCCGCCGGAGAGAGTCAGCGGAGTGACGACGAGGTCCATCATCTTCCACTCGTTGTATTTGTCCTTCGGGAGCTCGGCATAGGGCTGACATTTTTCCAGGGCGCTCACGGCGGTTTGTATCAGCTCCGACGCACCCGGCAGAAAGGACGCATCGAGAATCCACGGTTGTGACGCCAGGGTGCCGTCGCGCTTGAACGAAACCCGCAGCACTATCCTGACGTTCTCGTCCATCGCGACCCCGGCGGGCAGGTGCGAGCAGGAACTGACACGTGCACGGAACGCGGCGATGTCGTCGTGCGGGAGCATCGCGGGATTGGCCGAGGGGGCGTCAAAGCCGCCGCCGAGCCGTCTGCCCGGAAGCGAGAGGGGCAAGGCGAACATTTCGCCGACATTAGGCTCGCTCCGTGCCTCCTCCGGCTGCGGCTCTGACTTGTCCTTCTGGGCGGCCGGGGGAAGCAGCGGTTCGGACGCCTGCGGCTGGGTCTCCGGCTGTGGCTCCTCGGGCGACGCCGCCGGAGACTGAGCCGCCGCCAGGCTGGCGCTACGCTGCGGGTTCGAACGCGGTTGCGTGAGTTCCGGCGACGGAAGGGCCGCTTTGGGTTCGGGCCGCTCGGCGCTGGCGCTGCCCTTTTCGGATTTGGATGACACCTCGGACCCCGTCGACTTCGACTCCAAGGGGGTACCATCGACGTGCGGCGTTTCGGTCTGCGGCGTTTCGGTCTGCGGCGGTTCGAACGGCGGTGCTTCGCTCGGCGGCACGATTTCGACCGTCATCGCCTCGGGCGGCACGCGCCTATCCCCGCCCGCGCCGAAAACGAGCAGGCCCAGCAGCAAAACCCCCAAATGGCCGATCGCCGAAAAAACCACATCCGGGCGAACGAATTGCTTCAACCCGAGCATATCGGTCGTGCCACCCCGCAGTGTCACCCTTCCCATATCATAGCGGTTGCGCCGGCATTGTCTTGGTTTTTTTGCGATT
Organism: uncultured Actinomycetota bacterium; assembly: GCA_963779485.1. Classification (GTDB taxonomy): domain Bacteria; phylum Actinomycetota; class Actinomycetes; order Mycobacteriales; family Jatrophihabitantaceae; genus CAVVJA01. The sequence goes on from CAVZYJ010000023.1 coordinate 436,559, forward strand.
GGAGCCGGCGAATGCGTGCCCAAAGCGAGAGCATTTTTTGCCCAGGTTCACAGACACTTCGCGGTCATCGCTCGGCTTTACCGGGCGATCCAGTAAACACAGACCGGGGTTACGGGATTGCCCGGTCAAAGGCGGGCAATGACATCCATTGGGTCACCGGGGGTGCTGGTGCCCAGTTCTGAGGCATGACGTGATTGCAGTGGAGGCAGCGTCACGGCCTGCGTTGACTTAGCTGCCCGATGTCCCGATAAGACCGCAAAACTTGCATGGCCGTTGGGAGGAAGCATGAGCGTTCCGCATCTTCTGGTGCACGACAGGAAGGATACCGTCGGCGTGGTTGTGGTCGAAGGCCTCACCGCCGGTACCGACATGCTCGGCGTCGTCACCGCCGACAATTCGTCGTTCCATCTCAAGAGCCGGATGGACGTGCCGATCGGCCACAAAGTCGCGCTCACCGACATCAAGCGCGGCGATACCGTGTGGAAATACGGCCAGGACATCGGCAAGGCCGTCTCCGACATCGCCAAAGGCGATCACGTCCACGTCCACAATCTCAAGACCAAGCGGTGGTGAGCGCCATGGCGACCAACGGCAAGTCCAACCTGAAATTCTGGGGATACCGGCGCGAGAACGGCCGGGTCGGCGTGCGCAACCACGTCGTCATCCTGCCGCTCGACGATCTCTCCAACGCGGCCTGCGAGGCCGTCGCCAACAACATCAAGGGGACGTTGGCGATCCCCCATGCTTATGGCCGGCTGCAGTTCGGCGAGGACCTCGAAACGTTTTTCCGCACCCTGATAGGCACCGGCGCCAATCCCAATGTCGCGGCGGTCGTCGTGATCGGGATCGAGGACGGTTGGACCAGCCGCGTCGTCGAGGGCATCAAGAAGACCGGCAAGCCGGTGACCGGCTTCGGCATCGAATTGAACGGCGACATCATGACGGTCGCCAAGGCGGCGCGCGTCGCCAAGGACTACCTGCAGTGGGCCTCGGAGCAAAAGCGCGAGGAGTGCGACTTCTCCGAATTGTGGATCTCGACCAAGTGCGGCGAGAGCGACACCACCACCGGCCTCGCCTCCTGCCCGACCGTCGGAAACATGTACGACAAGCTGATCCCGCAGGGCATCTACGGCGTGTTCGGCGAAACCTCGGAGATTACCGGCGCCGAGCACGTCGCCAAGGCGCGGGCCGCGACCCCTGATATCGGCGAGAAATGGTACAAGGTGTGGAAGGCCTATATGGACGAGGTCATCGAGCCGCACAAGAAGGACGACCTGTCGGAGTCCCAGCCGACCAAGGGCAACATCGTCGGCGGCCTCACCACCATCGAGGAAAAGGCGTTCGGCAACCTCGAGAAGATCGGCCGCACCTCCACATATATCGACGTGCTCGCGCCCGCCGAGGCGCCCGCCAAGGGGCCCGGCCTCTATTACATGGACACCTCGTCCGCCGCCGCCGAATGCGTGACGCTGATGGCGGCCGCCGGCTACGTCGTGCACACGTTCCCGACCGGGCAGGGCAATGTGATCGGCAACCCGATTCTGCCGGTCATCAAGATCAGCGGCAATCCGCGCACCGTTCGCACCATGTCCGAACACATCGACCTCGACGTGTCCGGCATCCTGCGCCGGGATATGACAATACCGCAGGCGGGCGATGCCTTGATCGAGATGATCCAGCGCACTGCCAATGGCCGGCTCACCGCCGCGGAAGCGCTGGGCCACCGCGAATTCGTGCTCACCAAGCTCTACCGCAGCGCCTGAGCGCGACGCCGCGCGATGCCGACGCTGACCATCGCGCAGGCGCAAGACTTGGTGGCGGTTACCCTGGACCGTTGCCGTACTGGGACTGACAACGCGCGCTGCGTCGCGCGCGCACTGGTGGCGGCGGAAGCCGACGGCCTCAAGGGGCACGGCCTGTCGCGATTGCCGAGCTATGCCGCCCAGGCCAAGGCCGGCAAGGTCGACGGCTTTGCGGTGCCGCAGGCGAGCCGGCCGCGCGCCGGCACGGCGCTCATCGATGCCGGCCACGGCTTTGCATATCCCGCCATCGCGCTCGCCGAGACGATCCTGCCGGAGATGGCGCGCGCAGCGGGCATCGCCTGCGCCGCGATCACGCGCTCGCATCATTGCGGCGCCGCCGGCCATCCGGTCGAGCGGCTGGCCGAGGCGGGGCTCGTCGCCATGCTGTTCGCCAACACGCCCGGGGCGATCGCGCCGTGGGGCGGCGCCAAGGCGGCGTTCGGCACCAACCCCATCGCGTTCGCCTGCCCGCTCCCGGGCGCGGCGCCGATCGTGGTCGATCTGTCGCTGTCCAAGGTCGCACGCGGCAACATCCTCGCGGCGCGGCAGAAGGGCGAGCGCATCCCCGAAGGCTGGGCGCTCGATGCTGCGGGTGCCCCCACCACCGACCCCGACGCGGCGCTGGCCGGCACCATGCTGCCGCTCGGCGACGCCAAGGGCACCGCGCTGGCGCTGATGGTGGAACTCTTGGCCGCCGGCCTCACCGGCGCGAATTATGCCGCCGAGGCGTCGTCGTTCCTCGATGCGGAGGGGCCGCCGCCGGGGACCGGGCAATTGATCATCGCCTTCGATCCGGATGCGTTCGCCGGCGGCATCGCGCGTTTCGGCCGCCTCGCAGCGATGATCGAGGCGCAGCCGGGAACCCGGCTGCCGGGCGCGCGCCGGCTCGCCGCCCGCGCCTGGGCGCAGCGCGACGGGCTTTCCGTCGGCGACGCGCTGTTGCGGGAGATCGAAGCGCTGTGACGGCGGCGGATGCGCCGGGGCGCCCGCGTTCGGATTGACATTCTCCGGTTGCAAGCTGCCGGCTATCATGGCGAAGTCGACGCGGCCGCGTGTGCCAATGGCCTGAAGCGGTTATCGGCAAAACCGCATCCAGTCCGCTTTTGATGACCAGCAAGCAATCCGGATGAATTGATCGACGAGGAAACCGCAAATGAAACGACATGCAGGAATTGTGCTCGCTGCGACGTTGCTCGTGGTCGCCACCGGAGCGGCTCAAGCCCAGACCATTTATCCCTTGAACCGCGCGGAAATCCTGTCGGCGCGAAGTTCGACTTCAAGGTCGAATTTCCCGGCGCGCCGTCCGCTTCTGCGATCCCCGTAACCATCAACGGGGCGGACGCGGCGTCGCTCCTCGGCAAGAGCGCGACCGTGATCGAGCGCGAAGACGGCGGCAGCTATTCGGCGTACTGGATTCGCGATGCCGCGCTCGATCGGCCGGGTCGCTACGTCGTCGAGGCCGCCGCCGGCGACCGCAAGGCGAGCGTCACCTGGGACGTGTTCGACACGCCGGCCGCCCAGCCAAGAACGTCATCCTCTTCATCGGCGACGGCATGACCATCGCCCACCGTACGGCGGCGCGCATCCTGTCGAAGGGCCTCGTCGAGGGCCGCTACGGCGGCGAACTCGCCATCGACGACATGCCGAATATGGCGTTGGTCTCGACCTCCGGGCACGGACGCGGTGGTCACCGACAGCGCCAACAGCATGACCGCCTACACGACCGGGCACAAATCCTGCGTGAATGCGCTCGGCGTCTATTGCGCCTTGAACAAGAACTCGCTGGAGCATCCGCGCGTCGAGACCATCTCGGAGATCGTCAAACGCCTGCGCGGCATGGCCGTCGGCGTCGTCACCAATACCGAGATCGAGGACGCCACGCCCGCCGCCATGGTCGCGCATACCCGCCGGCGCGCCGATTACGAGGACATCGTGACGATGTTCTTCGCGGTGCAGCCCGAGGTCATCATGGGCGGAGGCTCGCCCGATTTCTTCGCCAAGTCGGCCGACGGCAAGCGCGCGGACAATGTCGATTACGTCAAGAAGTTTACGGACGCCGGCTACAAATACGTTACCACCGCGACCGAGCTTGCGGCGGCGGGAAAGCGCCGCAAGCTGCTCGGGCTGTTCAACACCGGCAATATCGATGGCGCGCTCGACCGCTTCTTCCTCAAGAAGGGTACGGTGGCGAAATTTCCCGACCAGCCCGACCTGACCGATCAGGTGCGGGTCTCGCTCGATATCCTGTCGCGCAACGACAAGGGCTTCGTGCTGATGGTCGAATCCGGGCGCATCGACAAGTACAGCCACTCGCTCGACTGGGAGCGCTCGGTCTACGATACGATCATGCTCGACAACGCGGTCAAGGTCGCGAAGGACTTCGCGGCGGCGCGCAACGACACGATGATCGTCGTCGTCGCCGACCACGCGCATCCGACGGCGATCGTCGGCACCTATGACGACAGCCGCCCCGGCCAGCAGCTGCGCGACAAGCTCGGCATGTACCAGAACTCCATCGTGCCCAACTATCCCGGCTCCGAATGCCGCCGGATATCCGGACAAGGTCGACGTGTCGCGCCGCCTCGCCTTCGTGTTCGGCGCCTTCCCGGACTATTGCGACACCGGCCATCCCCATCTCGACGGCGAAAACGTCCCGGCGGTTCGCGGGGCCCGGCAAGGATTTCGTGGCAAACGAGAAGTACTGCGTGCCGGGCGCTGCGCGCCGCACCGGCAATCTGCCCTTCGACGTCAACAGCGGCATTCATGCCGCCGACGATGTCGTGCTGACGGCGACCGGACCGGGAGCCGACATGTTCCATGGCCGCATCGACAACACGCGGGTGTTTCGCATCATGGCGACCGCTCTCGGGCTCGGCGCGAGTTGAGAACGGACGGCGACGCGCGCTCTCCCTCCTCTTGAAAAGGAGAGGGTTCGGGAGGGCATCACGGTCAACAGTCACAGCGATTGCGGAGCGGCCGCAGCCCCCTCCCCAGCCCTCCCCCGCAAGCGGGAGAGGGACGTCATGCCCCTCACGAGATGCGCTATTTGGCCGTGAAGGTGTGGACGACCGGGGTCCACTTTTCCACTTCGCTTTTGACGAAAGCGGTGAATTCCGGGGGCGTCATCGGCCGCGTCAGCGATGCGTCGCGCTCCATGGCCGCGCGCACCTCGGGCTTGGCCATGGCTTCGTTGACGGCGTGGTTGAGGCGCTCGACGATCGCCGGCGGCAGCTTGGGCGGGCCGGACAGCGAGAACCAGGCGGTCAGGACGATGTCGCCGTAACCGAGTTCGGCGAAGGTCGGCACGTTCGGGAATTCCGGCAGCCGCTCCGCCGTCGTGATCGCGAGGGGAATGAGCTTCCCGGCACGAATGTGCTCGAGCGTGGTCGACCACGTCATGCTGCCGATTTTCACGTGACCGGCGACCAGGTCGATGATGGCGTTGCCGCCGCCCTTGTAGGGGACGTGGCGGAGATTGATCTTGGCGCGCGACGCCAGATATTCCGCCACCACGTTGCCGACGGTGCCGAACCCCGGCGACACGTAGTCGAGCTCGGTCTTGCTCTTGGCGGCGAGCGCGGCGAACTCCGCATAGGTCTTGACGCCGAGGGAGGGATGCACGGCGAGCACGATGGGCGAGCCGCCGAAATAGGCGATGTGGGTGAAGTCGCGCACCGGGATCGAAAGTCGCGTTGGCGTTCACCACCGGGCCCAGCACCTGATAGGGCAGGCCCGAGACCATCGAGGGTGTAGCCGTCGGGCGCGGCGTGGGCCACCGAATCCGTCGCGATCATTCCGCCGGCGCCGGGCCGGTTGTCGATGACGAACTGCTGCCCCAACGCCGAGGCCAGCGCCGTCGCGAAGGTCCGGCCCATCAGGTCGGCGGCCCCGCCGGCGGAACTCGGCACCACCAGGCGGATCGGCTTGGTGGGCCAATCGGCGGCGTTGCCCGCCGACAGGCCGGTGATGACGAGCGCTGCCGCGGCGAATGCGAAGAACTTCAGTCTGCTCATGAGAGGTCCCTTGTCTGGATGTCTCTTACCCCCGTTCGTCGGCGCAGGAAACAATCCGAACGGAGATCCGGCGAGGCACGAAAATTTGCCGCACCTTACCAGCCCCGGGCTCGGGCGGATATGCACGGGCGCGGGCAGGGGCCCCCGAATATTGCAAAATCGCGGAAAATCATGAACATTGTCAATGCGATCCACGGCGACCCGTGGACGCGAATGCCTGCACGTCATCGCTGGAGGGCAAGATGGCAACTGCCAAAACAGGTCTCGATGGGCGCCATCGTGACAAGAGCGGAAGAATTGAGCGCAAGCACGGCAACACCAAGGTCGGGTCCTTGCGCAAGGAATATGGGGAGAGTTTTGCCAAGGGCCGGCGCAAGGATTTGATGCTCAAGACGCTGCTGGCAGAGACCGGCAGCGCCTCGTTGCACGACTACTTGAAGCATCACCACAAATAGCGCCGCCGCGAAAGCTGCCGCGGGATCGAGCGGGTGTGACGCCGAAGCGCCTCGCCGACGCGAGGCGCACGCGAACCGTTTTGCCGACACGGCTGCGACCAGCGACTGCCTCCGAGCGCCGCCGCCCTCGCGCAGGTGTCGACCCGCACAGGTTCGACAATGGCGATAGGCCCGCAGGCAGATTTCGCTCCGACTTTAGTCGAAGGCCTCGCCCGCACAACACGACAGTTTGATTATCGTCGTCGCAGGCGCGGCACCATATTGATGCGCGTGCGTTATTCCAGCCGAGCCACGCAATACATAAATTCTCCGTATATCTCGACGCAGAGCCGTGCCTCGAGGATTCCACTTCCGCCGTCGTTCCCATGCTCGATCGTCGCATTCTCGAAGGAGTAAAGTCCATGACGACACAGACCGCAAAAGAGCACCGCAAGGCCCCGCTCGCCACGCCGACGAACCTCAGCAGCCAACGCGGTACGCGACCTCTCGGGCGCGCTCACGACCCTGCTGGCGGACTTTTTCGCGCTCTATGTGAAGACCAAGAATTTCCACTGGCACGTCTCCGGCCCGCATTTCCGCGACTATCATCTGCTGCTGGACGAGCAGGGCGACCAGATCTTCGCCGCCACCGATGCGATCGCGGAGCGCGTTCGCAAGATCGGCGGCACGACGCTGCGGTCGATCGGCCAGATCAGCCGTCAGCAGCGCATCCTCGACAACGACGCCGATTACGTGACCCCGCTCGACATGCTGGCGGAGCTGCGCCAGGACAATCTGCAGCTCACCGCATCGATGCGCGAGACGCACGGCCTGTGCGACGAGCACGGCGACGTCGCGACCGCGAGCCTGCTGGAAAACTGGATCGACGAGGCAGAGCGCCGGACCTGGTTCCTGTTCGAGGCGAGCCGGGGCGTGGAGTCTCGCGGCTGACCGAGATCGCACCGCAGAATCCGCGGCCGGCACCGCTTTCGAGCGTGAGCGCCGGTCGCACAAGCACGGCAATTGGTTAGGCAGCAAGCCGTCGCGGCGAGACCGCTCGGGCACCGGTGCGTCGGGGTTTGCGCAATTCACGAGAGGAGCGTGTCATGATCCTGGGTATGTCGGCTGATACTTTCACGCAGGTGCACGTCACCTTGAGCCTGGTCGGAATCGTCTCCGGTCTCGTCGTTGTGTTCGGCATGCTCGGCGCCAAGACGCTGGACGGATGGGCGACGCTGTTTCTCGCCACCACGGTGTTGACGAGCGTGACCGGATTCTTCTTTCCCGTCCCGGGCTTCATGCCGTCCCATGCGATCGGCATCCTGTCGCTCGTCTTCCTGGCGGCTGCAATCCTTGCGTTCTACGTCTACCGCCTGGCGGGACCGTGGCGATGGATCTACGTGGTGGGCGCGGTGGTCGCGCTCTATTTCAACGTCTTCGTCGGGGTCGTCCAGGCGTTCCGGAAGGTATCCTTCCTGGAGCCGCTGGCGCCGACCCAGTCCGAGCCGCCATTCCTGGTCGCACAGCTCGTGGTGATGGCGATCTTCATCGTGCTGGGCGTTCTTGCGGTGCGGAAGTTTCATCCGGCGAAGGGAGCGTGACGCCGGCGGCGAAGCGGTGGTAATCGACGGCGGCCAATTCGAGAGCAAAGGATGGTTATTATTTAACGGAGACGCCTGTAATATCCGTCCTCGTAACACTCGGGCTGCGGAACTCTCATGACCACAGGCATCACCAAACCCACGACTGCCCCCGCCAATTCCGGTGCAGGCCAGATCGGCATGCTGGCGGCGGTGTCGATCGGCATCGGCGGCATGGTCGGCGCGGGGATTTTCTCGATCCTGGGCGTGGTGGCGCATGCGGCCGGCAACGCCATGTGGCTTGCTTTCGCGATCGGCGGAGTCGTGGCGCTGCTGTCGACCTACTCCTATGCCAAGCTCGGCGCGGTGTTTCCCGTCGGCGGGCGGCGCGGTGCACTTCCTGGTCAAGGGCTTCGGCGACGGAATCCTCGCCGGCGGCGTCAACCTGTTCATGTGGGCGGGCTACATCATCTCGCTCGCGCTCTACGCCACGGCGTTCGGCGGCTATGCCGCGACCTTCGTGACGGCGACGCCGTCGCCGCTGCTGCTCAAGTCGCTGGCGATCGCATCCGTCGTCGTTCTCACCCTGGTCAATGCCTTCGGCGCCAAGCTGATGGGGCGCTCGGAGACGGTGATCGTGGCGATCAAGGTGGCGATCCTCGTGCTGTTCGCGGCGGTGGGCATGTGGTTCATCAAGCCGGCCAATCTTTCCCCGGCGCTGTGGCCGGAGGCGAAGTCGGTCCTGTTCGGGGCCGGCGTCCTGTTCATCGGCTACGAAGGCTTCGGCCTCGTGACCAATGCGGCCGGCGACATGCGCGATCCCAGCAAGATGCTGCCGCGCGCGCTCTACACCAGCGTGATCCTGGTGATCGCGATCTATCTCGCGGTCTCGCTGACGGTCACCGGCAACCTCTCCGACGACCAGATCGAGCGCGCCAAGGATTACGCGCTGGCGGAAGCCGCGCGGCCGTTCCTCGGCGAATTTGGTTTCCGCCTGATCGCCATCGCGGCGCTGTTCTCCACGGCGTCGGCGATCAACGCCACTTTGTTCGGCTCGGCCAACGTCTGCTACATGATCGCGCGCGACGGCGAACTGCCGAAGGACCTGTCGCGGACCGAATGGAAGGATGCGACCAACGGCCTGATACTCACCGCCGCCTTGGTCGTGCTGGTGACGCTGTTCTTCGACCTTTCGGGCATCGCCATGATGGGAAGCGCGGCGTTTCTCCTGGTCTACGCGGCCGTGAATGCCGGTCATCTGCGGGTGCTCGAAGAGACCGGCGCGAACGCGATCATCGTGTGGCTGTCGCTCCTCACCTGTCTCGTCATGTTCGCGATCCTCTCCGTCTACACCTACCAGCAGCAGCCGGCGGCGATCGCGGCACTCGTCATCATCGCCGCCGCGTCCTTCGCCGCCGAGGCGCTCTACCGCCGCTGGACCGGACGCGTGATCAAGGACGTTGCGTAGTCAAACCGTAGCCCGGATGGGTAGCGTCTCAGTTTGAAATTCAAGACCCGGTGAAAGCCTAGCGGCTGGCTGGCTCGCCACCTATCATGCGTTCATGGACGATCCTGTTACAGCCGCTGCCAACATCTATGCCGCAGTCGCCACCATCACTGGTGGGGCTTCGATAAGCCTTATGATCAGCTCGACCCGATCGGGCAAACGGCCACCGGTGTCTTGGTCAATGACTGACCAGTCAGTCAGAGATTTCGGTGTCACCTTCGGCGCGGCCGTGCGGTTCGAAACGAGCAGATTGGCGAAGGCCTCAAATGGCGAAACCGAAATCAGCCGAGTGCGTGCGAGCTACTTGCTTTGCGGTGAGGGCGGCGGCCTGATGTCGAAGCCCTGATTGATCGCGGCGAACATCTGGTAAAATCCGGACACCACGACGATCTCGACCAGTCCTTCCGTGCCCCATTGCGCGGCGGCGCGCGCCTGCAGATCGTCGGGGACCGGCTGCCACGCCATCGTCTTCGCCAGGATCGCGCCCAGAAGGTGCGTAAGGGGCCGGCAGCGTGTCGGTGCGGCCGGCGCCGATGGCGTCGACGACATCGCGGGGAAGCCCGGCGGCGAGCGCGTGCTCGACATGGTCGTGCCATTCGAATGCCGCCCCGGTCGCATGCGCCACCGTGAGCACGATGAACTGATAGGCCGGCCGCGGCAGCACGCCCTCGAACTTGAGAAAGAATCCAAGCTCCTCGATCCGCCGCGCGAGTTCTGGGTGGTTGAGGAGCGCGATATAGGGTCCGCCGAAGCCCTCACCGCGCGTTTTGCGTTTCGCCGCCATCGCGGCAAACAGCGCGCGTCCCGCCGCCGAGAGCTTCGACGGGTCCATCTGCAGCACGGTCATGGCAGCCTCTATTCGTGGAACGACCAGGCGCGCGCGCCGGCCTTGAAATCATAGACCGGCGTCTGACAATCCTTGTCGGTCTTGACGTCGATGAGCACCGTGCCCTTGGCCGCGAGTGCCTGACGGAAGGTTTCCTCGAGCTGGGCGGGATCGGTGACGGTGAAACCCTGGGCGCCGAGCACGCGCGCAAATCCCGCCCAGTCGTGATCCGGAATGCTCGTCAGCTCGGCCGGGAGCGGACCGTATTCACGGGCGCGCAGCCACACGTTTCCGAGCGCGCAGTTGTTCAAGACGACGTAGATGATGGGAAGCCCATAACGCGCCGCGGTCTGGATTTCCATACCGTGCATGTGCATGCAGCCGTCGCCGGTGATGACGGCGACGCGGCGGTCGGGCCGCGCGCATTGCACGCCGATCGCCGCCGGGATGGCCCAGCCCATCGGCCCGAGATTGGTGGCCGAGATGTAGGTGCGCGGCTCGTACGACGTTCCAATAGTGGCCGGCAAAGGCGCGGTGCGCGCCGGAATCGATCAGCACCACGCCATTGCGCGGATAGACCTTGCGCAAGGCCGCAATCGCGGCCGCCGGATGAACCGGCTTGGTCGGCCTGGCGCAATTCTCGATGTCGTAGAGCCGCGGCCGCTGCTTGATCTTGGCGAGCCATGCGCGCCGCTGCGCCTGCCCCGCCGTGAGCGAAGGCGAAATGGCGTCCGCGCGTTCCTCCATCAGATCGAGGAATGCACGGCAGCTTCCGGGGACGACATGGGAGGGAACGCCGTGCTTGGTCAGCTCGTCCATGTCGGTGTTGACCTGAAGGATCACGGTCTTGCCGGCCCGTCCGCGCAGGGTCCAATGCATGGTGTCGCGCTCGTTGAAGCCGGAGCCGAGCACGATCAGCACGTCGGCCGGATCGTCGAGGATGGCGGCCGTCGCGTGGCGCGTGCCGGCATAGCCGAACACGCCGAGCGACAATTCGTGATCTTCCGGGAACACGCCCTTGGCGCGCAGCGTCGTCGCGACGGGAACGGACCAGCGCTCCGCGACTGCGATCAACGCTGCGGCCGCGTTGTCGTGCTCGACGCCGGCACCGGCGAGAAACGCGATCTTCGATCCGCCCAGCAGGTCCAGCGCCGCAACGGCCGCAGGCCTGCTCAGGGGCGAAACCGCTTCGAAATAACCGGAAACCGCCGCGTAATCCGCCGTGCATTCGCCGGTCATGGCATCGTGGGTCACCGACAGATGCACCGGCCCGCGCGGTTGCGCCCACATCGTGGTCAGCGCATGCCGGAGCCAGTGATTGAGCGACCGCGGGCTCGCGATCGTCCCCGACAGGCGCGTGAGCGGCTTCATGACGGCGGTATCGTCGAGAGTCGCCTGGCTCGCGTCCTGGAACTCGCCGAGGCCTTCCATGTCGACCGGAATTTCGCCGCTCAACACCAGAACCGGCGAGCCGTCGGTCTTTGCGGCAGCGACCGCGGTCGCCATGTTGCACACCCCCGGGCCGCCGATCCCCAGCACCGCGCCGAACCGCCCGCTGGCGCGGGCATAGCCGTCCGCCATGTAGGCTGCGCCGCCCTCATGTGCCGCGACGATCGGCTGCAGTTTCGGCTGGCGCGCCAGTGCCGGCAGGAACGGATCGACCAGCCCGCCGGGCACCATGAAAAGATGGGTGAGCCCCTCCTGGACGAGAGCATTCAAGATGAAGTCGGTACCCAAGCTCATTGAATATCTCTTTCGTCATCGGGCCGGCGCCGGCCTGATCGGGGCGTGAAAGCTTCGGACGATATCATGGTCTGGATTAATGAAATTTGAGCGCGATGTCGTCCCGCTCACGCCCTTCCGGCCGCTTTGTTGCGACGGCCGCCTGCTTGCCGTTATGTGGCGGTCGCAAACGGACGAATTCGGAAAGGATGGAATATGCACATGTATTACGCGGTCATGATCGCCGGGATCGTCGGAATCGCGCTAGGCGCGAGCGTCACCGCGCTGAAGGCACAGTCGACGCCGAAGGCGTATATCGTCACCGAAGTCGATGTGACCGGCAACATGGACGTTTTCCTGAGGGACTATGCAGCCCACGTCCAGGCGACGGTCGAGCCGTTCGGCGGACGCTATCTCGTCCGCGGCGGCCGCAATATCGGCATCGAAGGCGAGCCGCCGAAGCGACGGATCGTCATTTCGGTGTTCGACAGTTTCGAGAAGGCGCGCGCATGGCGGGATTCGCCCGAGTACAAAAAGATCGCGGTAGTGCGCGAGCGCGAGACGAAATCGCGCATGTACATCGTCGAGGGGTTGCCGAACGCGTAACGATGTCCAGCGGTCGGCTCGATCCACGTGACCGTCATTCCGGGGCCGCCGGAGGCGGAACCCGGAATCCAGGAGCCCCGGGGCACGGCCGCCTGGATTCCGGGTTCGCGCGAAGAGCGCGCCCCGGAATGACATCATAGAACGGTCAGCTCGATTCCACTTAGAGCGGCCACGCACTAATGCCCGGTGGCGAGCGCGGCGAGCCGCGTGGGATCGTCCGGCAGCGCGTTGCCGCGCCATACTATGTGCAGGTCCGGCCGCACCAGGATGAGATCGTGACCGTAGACATCGCGCGCGCGGGTGTCGGGCAGATGGAGCACCGCATAGGGCGCGCCGTGGGCGGCGAAACCCTTGCCGAGTGCTCCCACATCGGCCGAGCCGGAAAACCGCAGCAAGGTGTAGCCGCTGCCATGGCCGACCCGGTCCTGTACCGCAGTGCCGTCGCCGAGCCAGACATGGGGCAGGCGGACGCCGGGCCATGTGCTCGGAACATAATTCATGAAATCGTGCTCGGGCGCCTCGCCCGGCTCCGGCGATATCAGTGGCGAGCCGGCATAGCGGTAGCCGAGCTCGGCGCCCAGCATCTCGTTGGTCTTGCGCTGCTCGACATCGGCGACGCGCGTGAGGTTGGCGCGGGTTTCGGCGCCCTGCGGGGTGTCGTCGCGGATGTTGGGCCGCCACATGGAGCGCCATTTGCGCCGGCCCTGGGAGGCAAAGCGCGATGCCGCCACGTTGCGCTCGCCGATCTGGCGGCGCTCGATGGCGTAGGAGCGCAGCAAATTCGGTCCGCCCCAGCCCGCGAGCGTCGCCGCAAGCTTCCAGGAGAGGTCGATGGCGTCGCCGCAACCGGTGTTCATGCCGAGCCCGCCGGTCGGTATGACGAGATGGACGGCGTCACCGGCGAGGAATACCCGGTCGGTGCCGTAGCTGTCGGCGACCAGCAGGTTCTGGCGCCAGCGGCCGATATTGATCGTCTCGAACGGCAGCGGCAGCGCGATGGTCTCCTTGAACAGGCCGACCATGTCGGAATCGTTCTCGACCACGCCATGCAGCGTGAAATGCCTGGTCGAATCCTGGACGATCAGGAAAGTGTGCTTGAAATCGGCGACATGATAGTGGCGCCCCTTGCCGATGGGGATGCGCTCGTAGAGGCCGTCGCAGCGATAGAGGCCCTGGCGCAGTTCCAGCAGGTTGCCCTCGCCGGTGAGGCCGATGCCGAGCTGCTTGCGGATCGGGCTGCCGCCGCCGTCGCAGCCGGCGAGATAGCGCGCGGTGATGTCGGAGACGCCGCCGGCGCCGCGAACTTTCACCGTGACCGAATCCGGGTTCTCGGTGAACTCCAGGAACTCGGTGCCGTAGCGCACCGTCACCGACGGCAGCGTCTCCGCCACCGCCTTGAGCAGCGGCTCCAGCGTATACTGGGAAATGAGCTGATACGGCTCGAGCGGCAGCGCGGCCCCGGTCGAGGCCGCGATCTCGCGCTTTGCTTCGGCCACCGAAGGGTAGGGCAGGTGCAGCAGCGGCGGCTCCAGGATCGAGGTGACGATGAACACGTCCATCGGGCACTCCGCCGGCAGGCCGGCGGCGCGGATGCGGTCGGCAAGCCCCATGCGGCGGTAGATTTCCATGGTGCGGGCATTGCACCGCTCCATCTTGGGCAGGAATTGCGGGGCCTCCTTCTGCTCGATCAGGGTGCAGCGTACGCCGCGCAGGCCGAGATCGACGGCGAGCGTCAGGCCCACCGGACCGGCGCCGACGATCAGAACGTCCGTATCCACCATTACCAACCCCTGGAGTGACCGGCGCCGCTTGCGGTGCGGCGCGCAAATGGATTACCCGATCAGGCCGGGGCTGCGGAAGGGAGAAATCATGAAGGCGAGCGACGGGCGGGACGCCTCTGCTCCCTCTCCCGCGCTTGCGGGGGAGGGTCGGGGGGAGGGTCGGGGAGGGGGCCTGCGGCGGTACAAACCGGGTAGATACCCGTCGACCATCAGCCCGGTTCAATATGCGCGCCTGCGCGGTAAAGATTGATACAACTTCTCGTAAGCTCAAACTCGTGGAGAGGCCCCCTCACCCGGCGCGCAAGCACGCGCCGACTTCTCCCCGCACGCGGGGAGAGGTGCCCACGCACGGCGATATGTGAATACGATAGCCGACTTCGGGGAGGGTAGGGTGGGGCTCTTGCTTCCGCCAACGCCGTGCTCGCGCCTGCCCCCGCCCCGGCCCTGCCCGAAGTCGGGGAGGGAGAAAAACGAAAGACGCCGTTCATGAAGATCGTAATTCCCGACGATTACCAGGACATGGTCCACAAGCTCGCCTGCTATTCGCTCATCAGCAAGCATGACGTCACGCGCTACCGCGAGCCGGCGCGCGACCTCGATCAGCTCGTCGAGCGATTGCGCGATGCCGATGTCGTCGTTGCCATCCGCGAGCGGGTGAAATTCTCGCGCCCGCTGCTGGAGCGGCTACCCAAGCTCAAGCTGCTCGCGCTGGTCGGGCGCAACGCCGGCACCATCGATTTTGCCGCCTGCACCGCGCTCGGCATTCCCGTCTCGACCGGCAAGAGCAACTCGCCGGACGCGCCGGCCGAGCTCACCATGGCGCTGATCGTGGCGTCGCGGCGCAACGTGGCGCTGGAGGCCGAGCGCATGCGGCGCGGCGACTGGCCGTGCACGCTGTCGCACCGCCTGCGCGGCAGCACGCTCGGCATTTTCGGGCTCGGCGCGATCGGCCGCCTGGTGGCGGCGGCCGGCCACGGTCTCGGCATGAAGGTTCTCGTATGGGGCCAGCAGGGCTCGGCCGAGCGCGCCACGGCGGCAGGCTACGAGGTCGCGGCCGGCAAGGACGATCTGTTCGCGCGCTCGGACGTGCTGTCGCTGCATGTGCGCCTCAAGGCCGACACCCGCGGCATCGTCGGCGCGGCCGATCTCGCCCGCATGAAGCCGACCGCGTTGATCGTGAACACCTCGCGCGCCGAATTGATCGCGCCCGGCGCCCTCGTCGCGGCGCTCGCGGCCGGGCGTCCCGGCTATGCCGCGGTCGATGTCTACGAGGAGGAGCCCGTCACCGGCGGCAATCACCCCCTGCTCGAGATGCCGAATGCGCTGTGCGTGCCCCATCTCGGCTGGGCCGAATGGGACAATTTCGAGCTTTATTTCGGCGAGGCCTTCGAGCAGATCGTCGCCTTCGAGAACGGCGCACCGATGCGGCTCGCCAATCCGGACGTGAAGCGGCGCGGGTAGGCGATTTCCTCGAAGATTGAGCCGGTTGTGCGCGGGCTTTGTCCCGCGCATCTCGATTAAGGAAAACACTGCGGGCGGTCTTGCCCGTGCGGTATATCTCGCAGAAGGAGCTGACAGTGCCTGAGAGGCTGAATTTTGCATCGTTCCTGGAAATCGCCGATGACAGGGCGGTGCGCTCAGAGCTCATTCAGCGAATCAAAGAGATTTTCTCGGACTGCATCGGGGACGCCATAGAATTGGTTTTGATGGACTGCACCAGCGCGGGCCGCATAGTGAAGTGGATATTTCCGGACGCAATACCCAACTTGCAGTGCGATCTATCTACCGTGGAAATATTATTTATCTATTTTAATGACGGCAATAAAGTCGGCAACTCGATCCTGCATATTTCCAGGAATTCTGACGCATTTGTATACACAATTTCATTTCCAAATTTAGAAATGCTCGCGCGGCATGACGACTTACTTTGCCGCTTGGCAAGGCTTCACTCGGAAATATCAAACATGGCCATACACTGTGTCGTCGTGGCAGGCGGTGAGATCGAGATTGAAAAGGATTTTCGGTCTGTCAATGAAGTGATCCAAGCGGCTTCGAACCGTGGATCTCTTGTCGAATATCTTTGCTGCGATAAGAATGACGCTCCGCAGTCGACCGAATTTACGCTCGCTCGCGAGACTGGGGCAGCTGCCGTATTTAGACGGCATCGCAAAAGCAATCGGCAATAGTATCTGTTGCCGCCGGAGCAGTGCGTAGGGCGGGATCCCTCCCCGTCTTTCGGGGAGGGCACGTGGGGTTCTTGCTTTTTCGACGGTCGCGCCGCGGGCAACCCGCGGCTTTGTTATCCGCCTCAGTTGGTCGGCGGCCAGGCCGTCGGCGGGTGCGGCACGTGCAGCGTCATGAGGACGATCGGCGCGCCGCCGGTCGGGATGACCTGGTGGGGCGTGTTCGCCGGCACGATGAGCATGTCGCCCTTGACGACGGCCTGGGTGACGCCGCCGGTAATCGACGAG
>CAVZYJ010000024.1:0-10440 GCA_963779485.1 uncultured Actinomycetota bacterium
CGATCGTCGTTCCGGGCGGTGGAGCGGTCAGCCCGCCGGGCACGTACGGGTGGTTGCCGCCGGCGATGAGGAAGTTGATGTAGTTCTGGTTGATTGTGAAGGTGGGCGAGGTGAGCGTGCCGGTGTCGGAGTCGGCGGAGCCGAAGCTGTCGACCCAGCCAGTGCCGATCGCGCCGTTCGTCGGGCGGGCGGAGTGGGCTGGTCCGGTGCCGAACGCCGCGCCTGCCGCGGTCCAGTTTCCGTAGTCGGTGCCCTCGAACCCGCCGTCGCCGATGAGCGTTCCGGCCGGCGGCACGTACGGCTTGTCGTCGGAGGTGAACGTCTTGCCGTTGAACGATCCGACGAAGTACTGGTCGCCGGAGCCGCCGGCGATCGCGCCGGGGTTGATGCCGACGACCAGCACCCACTTCTGGTTGTCCGGGTTACCGTCCACGTTGAGCGGGACGATCGTCGGGGTCTCCCACACGCCACCGACAGCGCCAGCCGGTCCGAAGTCACTCTGATGGGTCCAGTCCTTCAGATTCGGCGACGTGTAGAACGAGACCTTGTGCTGGTCGGACAGCGCCACCACCATCACCCAGTCGTTGCCGGGCGCGTACCAGAACACGTGCGGGTCACGGAAGTTGGTGGAGTTCAGGTTCAGCACCGGGTTGCCGGCGTACTTCGTCCAGGTGAAGCCGCCGTCGGTGCTGTACGCCAAGGACTGTTCCTGAATACCGGGCGGGGCCTTGAGCGCGCTGGTGTACACCGCGACCAACGGCGGATTCGCCGCCGTACCCAATCCGCTGCTGTTAGTCCTGTCGAACACCACTGAGCCGCTGAACACGTACTCGTTCGCGTCCTGCGGGATCGCCAGCGGCAGCTCCTTCCAGTGCACCAGGTCCGGGCTCACCGCGTGACCCCAGGAGATGTTGCCCCACTGGTTCCCCGACGGGTTGTACTGATAGAACAAGTGGTACTGACCCTTGTAGTAGATCGGGCCGTTCGGGTCGTTCATCCAGTTCATAGCCGGCGTGTAATGGAACTGCGGGCGATACAACTCGTGATATAGGGCCGGGGCCGCAGTGGTTTGGCCGGCGGCGGACGGTGCGGCCGCTAGCCCGACGGCGAGCATCGCCGCGCCCAAGAAAGCCAGCATCCGACCGGAACTTTTTGCGGCGACCGAACATGGCAAGCACCTTCTCTGCCGGAGCAACTGACCGAGGGCTGAGTCAACGCATCATCGAACGGCCCAGTCAGTACGGTCTAACCACCCGACAACGTTGTCGCTCATGCTCCAACCGTCACGACTAGGAAGTCAAGAGGTGACGAACATCGCACTCGCTACAGCGCGGGTCCTCTCCTATAAGCGTCTCGACCACGCGAGCAGCCGAGTTCACGGATCTGGCCGCTGATCGAGTACAGCTGCCGTCAGCCCGCCGGTCACTGAAGGTGACGACAAGTCGGACGTCGCCGTCCGAACTGCCCGTAGCCGATCAACGATCTACAGCGTGCGCTCAATTGGCGCCAAGCCGGCTGATCCGCGCTATCCCCACGCGTTCGGGGTGTGCGGCGGACTGGATGGCCCTCTAGATGGCATCCGACCGACAAGATTCGCTACGACCAGGTAATCCGCGGCCGACAGGGCGGGGAAGGCGTGACCCAGGTTGAGCAGGTCCCGGCATCTTGACAAAGGGTTCAACCGCCGCGTCGACCCAGGCGGTGACCCGCTCACACGCCCATTAGGTCGTTCCTGCAGCCCGGCGTGTGGCCGCAGCCTGCGGAGGCTCCACCTAATGGGAGTTACTGGGTGGCGGCGATGGAGGAACGGGGACGGCTGAGCGCGTCTTTGTCTCCGTCCCCTGAGTTAGGCGGCGGCGTTGAGGCGCGATAGAGGTCGCGGGCGAGGTAGCGCTTGAGCATGCGGCGGATATCGGCGCTGTACTCGGTTCCTTTGCCCGGACCGCGGCCACAACACTCGGCCGGGAGATCAGCCCGCAACATTTCGGCATGGCGTCCCGCCGACGTCGCGCGACCCGCCGCCGTTGATCGCCCGCGTCAGATCCGCGGCAGCTCTCCGGAGCCGCGCGCGATGAGCCGGGTCGGCACGACGACGGTCCGGGCCGGGGAGCGCTCTCCATCGATTCGTGCGAAGAGCATGGTGGCCGCGAGGCGCCCGATCTCGCTCGGGTCCTGCGCCACGATGGTGAGTCCGGGCTCCAGCAGGTCCGCCAGCATGACGTCGTCGAATCCGACGTGGGCAATCCGGTCGCGCAGCCCGGCGGCCCGCAGGGCCCGCAGCGCGCCGATCGTGACGAGGTTCTGGCTGGTGAACAGCCCGGTCGGTCGCTCAGGGTCGGCGAGGACGTCCTGCGTCGCGGCCTCGGCCTGCTCGACCGTGGACAGGTTGTGGCGGACCAGCCGTTCGGTGACGGCGACTCCGGCAGCGCGCATCGCCGCGACGTAGCCGGCGTAGCGATCCCGGGCTGTGCTGATGTCCGTTCGGTCGCCCAGATAGGCGATCCGCCGGTGTCCCTGGTCGAGCAGGTGCGTCACCGCCTGGGTCGCACCTAGGCGATTGTCCGATCGAACGGTGTCGGCCGCGACTAGCGACGGATCCCGATCCAGGAACACAATGCACGTGCCCGCACGCTGTTCTCCGACCAGGTAGCTGTGATCCGTTCCCGCCGGTACCACGAGCAGGCCGTCTACGCCGCGGTCGATCAGCGCCCGCGCCAGGCTCCGCTCCTGGGCCGGGTCCTCGTCGACGCTCCCAGTGAGCACGAGGACGCCGCGGGCCCGGGCGACGTCCTCGACCGCTCGGTGGATGGCCGCGGAGAACGGATTGGCGACGTTCTCCAGCAGCAGCCCGATGGTGGCGGTGCGGCGATCGCTGCGGCGGAGTGAGCTTGCTGTGAGGTTGGGCCGGTAGCCGAGCTTGGCCGCGGCTGTGTTGACTCGCTCGACGAGGTCGGGCGCGACGGTCGGGACGTCGTTGACGACCCGGGACACGGTCTTGATGCCGACCCCGGCCAGCGCGGCAACGTCGCGCATTGTCGGCCGGCCGGGGCTGCTTTCTTCCCCCCAAACCCTGGTGGACATCGTTATCTCAGCCTCCCGGACCGTTACCGAGTCGTGACAACCCTGTGTGCATAAGATGTCTTGACGCGTGGCGCTAGGGGCACTATAACTCTTTTGACAACGTTGTCCAGTGTCGCCTGATTCTGGACTTGGTCCCAACAGAGAGGACGCCACAGGATGGACGAGGTGCGCAGCACCAGTCGGGCCCGGCGACGCGCCCGACTGATCAAGCTGGGCGGCGTGACCGCGGGAGTCACCGCGGCCGCGCTCGCCCTTTCGGCATGTTCGTCGTCGTCGAATTCGAACAGCAGCGCTGGTGGCGGCGGCACCAGCAGCGGCGCATCGGGTGGTGGCGGCGGCAAGAAGGTCGGCGTCTCGCTGATTCTCAAGACCCTGACCAACCCGTACTTCGTGTCGATGGAGAAGGACGCCAAGACCGCGGCGAGCCAGAACAATGTCAACCTGACCGTGGCCGCGGGCAAGACGGACGGTGACACGCAGACCCAGATCGCCGCGATCGACAACGCGATCTCCCGCGGTGACAAGGGCATCCTGATCACGATCAACGGCGACGCGGTGAACACCGAGATCGCCAAGGCCCGTAAGGCTGGGCTGTACGTGATCGCGCTCGACACCGCGCCGACCCCGCCGGACACGGTCGACATCACCTACGCGACCGACAACGAGCAGGCCGGCAAGCTCATCGGCCAGTACGGAGCGGCCAAGCTCAACGGGCAGAAGGCCGTCATCGCGATGCTCGACCTGTTCAACACGCAGGTCGTGTCCGTGGACATTCAGCGTGACCACGGTTTCCTCGAGGGGATGGGTATCGACCCGGGCAGCAAGACCGAGAACGGCAAGGAAGCGAAGTCCGGGCACTACACGGCCGGTAAGGGCGGCGACTACGAGATTGCCTGCCACCAGCCGACGCAGGGCGACATCCCGCACGGCAAGACGGCGATGGAGAACTGCCTGTCGGCCAACAGCAACATCAACGTGGTCTACACGATCAACGAGCCGGCCGCGGACGGTGCCTACCAGGCGCTGCAGGCCGCCGGCAAGGCGAACAGCGTCACGGTCTTGACCATCGACGGCAGCTGCAAGTACGTCAAGAACTACGTCGGCTCGAAGTTCGCGGCGGATTCTGCGCAGTACCCGGGCAAGATGGCCAGCCTGGGCGTCGAGTCGATCGCGAAACTGGCCAATGGCGGCGCCAAGCCCACCACCTCCAACGGGCTGAGCTTCTTCAACACCGGCACCAACCTGGTCGCGAAGGACGCGCTGTCCGGTGTCACCAGCCAGACCCCGGACGAGGCCGCCAAGGACTGCTGGGGCAGCGGCTGAGCCAGGCCGAGAGGGCAGTCGCCGATGCGGTCGCAGTACCGCACCGGCGACGCTCTCGGCGCTTGGTGATTGCTATTCCTGGCGGTGCGAAAGGCCTAGCATCGGCGACTGATCGACCGCACGCTGGCCCCACCGCGGGGGCACCTGTCCGACGCGACCCGATCGACGACCTCTCGACGACAAGGACACCGTCATGACCACCAGGTACTCGAGGAACCAGGACCGCCGAAGCCAACCAGGACCAGCCGAAGACATCTTGCACCGTAAGCACACGGCCGGGCAGCGGATTCATGAGGTCCTGCACCGGCTGCCGTGGCTGAGCCCGCTGATCGTGTTGATTTTGGCGTGCATCGTGTTCGGGATCGTCAGTGATCGGTTCTTCAAGCCGGAGAACCTGTCGATCCTGTTGCAGCAGACGGCGGTGATCGGGTCCCTGGCCGTCGGCCAGACATTGATCATCCTCACGGCCGGGATCGACTTGTCGATCGGCGCGGTGATGGTGCTGTCTTCACTGGTGATGGCGAAGCTGGTCTCGGACAATGGCTGGCCCGGTCCGATCGCCTTGATCGTGGGTGCCCTGGTCGCATTGCTGTGCGGAACGATCAACGGCCTGCTGGTAACGCGGATCAAGCTGCCCCCGTTCATCGTCACGTTGGGCACGCTGTCGATCTTCACCGCGATCACGCTGATCTACGCCCAGGGTCAGACGATCTCGCTGGAGCCGGACACCTTCCTGACCTTCACCGGAAAGACGTTCAGCCTCGGCAGCTTCAACATCACCGTCGGCGTGATCGTCATGCTCCTGCTGTACGTCGGGTTCGCCTACGCGCTGAAGCAGACGGCCTGGGGCAAGCACCTGTACGCCACCGGCGACGACCAGGAGGCGGCCCGACTGGCCGGCATCCGCACCAACCGGGTGCTGTTGAGCGCCTACATGGTCGCCGGCGTCGTGGTCGCGGTGGCCGCCTGGGTGCTGGTCGGCCGGGTCAACGGCGGCGACCCGAACAGCGGCCTCAACGCGAACCTGGAGAGCATCACCGCGGTGGTCATCGGCGGCACCAGCCTGTTCGGTGGCCGCGGTGCGATCGTCGGATCGCTGATCGGGGCGCTCATCGTCAACGTGTTCAACAACGGCCTGGCGCTGGCCGGCGTCGACGCCAACTACCAGGTGCTGGCCATCGGCGTCCTGGTCATCGCCGCCGTCGCCGCCGACCAGTGGATCCGGAGCGTGAAGTCATGACCAGCCCCAGCCCAATTCTGGAAGCCCGCGGCATGATCAAGACCTTCGGTCACGTGGTCGGCCTGGCCGGGGTCGACCTGAGACTGTATGCCGGGGAGGTGCTCGCCGTCATCGGCGACAACGGCGCCGGCAAGTCGACACTGATCAAGTGCCTGTCCGGCGCGATGACCCCCGACGCCGGCGAGATCCTGGTCGACGGCCGGCCGGTCAGCTTCAAGTCGACCCAGGAAGCCCGCGAGGCCGGCATCGAGACGGTCTACCAGACCCTCGCCGTCGCCCCGGCCCTGGACATCGCCAGCAACCTGTTCCTCGCCCGCGAGGTCCGCAAACCGGGTCCGCTCGGCTCGGTCTTCCGGATGCTCGACGGCGCGGCGATGCGGCGGCACGCCAAGGAGGAGATCGACAAGCTCGGCATCTCCACTCTGCAGAACATCAGCCAGGCGGTGGAGACGCTGTCCGGCGGCCAGCGGCAAGCCGTGGCCGTGGCCCGCGCGGCCGCGTTCGGCGGCAAGGTCGTCATCCTCGACGAGCCCACCGCCGCCCTCGGCGTCCGCGAGACCGGACAGGTGCTACGCCTGGTCAAGGAACTGCGTGACCGCGGACTGGGCATCATCCTGATCAGCCACAACATGCCCAACGTCTTCGACGTCGCCGACCGCATCCACATCCAGCGCCTCGGCCGCTCCGCCGGCGTCATCACCCCGAAGTCCCACACCCCCGCCGAGGCCGTCGCCATCATGACCGGCGCCGTCAAGCTCGAACCCAAAGAAGGCGACGAGGTACCGCAGCCGGCCTGATCGTCCGGTGTCGTGAGCCCCACGCCCAGCGCCGGGCTCACACGACACCGGCGGGCGCTCAGGGCTTCGCGGCCTCACGCAGCGACGCGGCTACGTGCTACGGCACGACCCTCATAGCGCGACACGCAGCGGACCAACCGGCCGGTGCCGGCCGTGGCACCCGGGCTGATGGTGTTGGCGATCATCTTGTTCACGGGCAAGGTGTCCGGCGCGCAGATGTATCCGGCGGTGAGCATCGCGTCTGCGCTGCGCAGCTCTGCGACCTGCCGCACCGCGTCCGTCTGCTGCAGCGCCGGTTGGGGTAGCTGCAGAACAGGGAGAACTGCTCGCGGCCGCCGAGCTCGTTCCACAAGGACTCGAGCGTCAGCGCCCGGCCGGTCTGATTGCGGCGCCACAACAGCCCGACCATTTCCCCGTGGATGCGGACCGGGGCCGGCGCACCGTCGGGCGGTTCGAAGCAGCGCCCCGATCACCGTCTCGAAGGCGGCCCGGTCTAGGCCCTGCCGAGCGGCCAGCCGGGCCAATAGTGCGCGCGGCGTCCCGTTCGATCAGCATGCCGCCGCGGCGAGTCGCCGCGACCGAGATGGGGTCCCCTTAGCAGCGGAGCGAATCTGGTCCCTAACGATGGGGCCTGGCCGCTGGGACAATCGGGTGACGATGACCGTGCGGGTGCTTTACACTGAGTGCAGCCTGTTGCGCTGAGCTTCAGGAAGTGAGCCCGAGACCCGGCCGGACGACCGTGGCGCTCGGGCTTCGCGCTTTCCCGGGGGTCGTTAGACCTCGCGCACGTTGGTGACGATGGGTTCTACGCGTCGTCGCCAGTCGCCGCCCTTGGCCCAGCACCAGGCGATCGCGTCCAGGACCGCCAGCAACAGTTCGCTCGCGGCGCGGCGGTGCTCATAGCGCAGAGTGTCACGGCAGCCGGCTTCCCGAGTGAACTCGATGAGCCGCTGATTGTCCCAGCTGAGCAGCGTGTCGTCCTGTTCGAGGACGAGCATCGCGTCACCGCGCTGTGCGGCGTCGATGATCAGGGCGTGTAGGCACGCTGCGCGGCGCTCGCGTTCATTGCGGTAGCGCCGGCCGGCGTCGTAGATCGTCGCGGTGACGCCACTGGCCGCGATCGCGGTGGCGATGGAGCGGCGGCGCTGATCGTTCTCGTCCTTCGTGTGCAGCCGGCGCTGGCCAGGCAGCACCAGTCCGCGCAGCGTCCGCCGGACGGACTCGAGATCGCCTGGGACAACGACACCAGCGACGAGCAGATATCCGCGGTGCTTGGTCTCGTCGACGAAGACGTGGCTGCTCACGCGCGACGGGCTCGCCGCGGCTTGGGCTCGCCAGCACGCTGCACCGCGCGGTACACGGTGGACCGGGCGACGGAGAACAGCTCCGCTAGCGCGGCGCTGGTGTGCTTGCCGCCGCGCCAGAGCTCGACGAGGTGCGCTTCCTGTGCGGGCTTGAGTTTGGGCTGTTTGCCGCGCAGCCGGCCTTTGGCCTTGGCGACCTTCATCCCCTCCCTGGTCCGCATCCTGATCAAGTCCGACTCGAACTCGGCGATCATCCCGAGCACGTTGAACAGCAGCCGCCCGACCGGGTCGGTCGGGTCGTGCACCGAACCGCCGATATCGAGCTTGACCCCGGCGTCGGTGAGTTCCTCGACGATGATGCGGGCGTCGGTCAACGACCGGGCGAGCCGGTCGAGCTTCGTCACGACCAGGGTGTCCCCGGAGCGACACGCGGCCAGTGCCTCCCGTAGCCCGGGCCGATCGCGGTTGGTGCCGGTCAGACCGTGGTCGACGTAGATCCGGTTCGACGTCACCCCGAGGGCGCAGCCTCGGCGGGCCGCTCACGAATGTTGATCATATCCGGCAGGATCCGGTTCTTGCGGTGCGTGCCTTGCCGGTTCGGCACTCGCAATGCCCGCCCGGTGCGCAGACACTTGGTCAGCTCCCGGCGCAGCGCACCCCGCGACTACACATACAGCGACTGGTAGATCGTCTCGTGCGACACCCACATCTCCGCATCGTCGGGGAAATCCTCGCGCAACCGGCCGGCGATCTGCTCCGGGGAGTACCGCTTCTGCAAGTCCGCCTGCACCCGCTCCCGCAAGACACTGTTCGTCACCAGCTTCGCCGGCTTCGGGCGCGAGGCCCGCTCATAGGCCAGCACGTGCGCCGCGCTGGCCCGATAACAGCCGACCGGATCGGCGTTGCGGGTCAGCTCCCGCGAGATCGTCGACGGGCTACGCCGCAGCCGGGCGGCGATCGAGCGCATCGACTCGCCCGCCGCTCGAGCCAGCGCGATCTCCTCCCGCTCGGCGAACGACAGGTACCGGCCCTGCAAGTCCCGGCCGCGGCGCGGGCGCACTCCTCCGGCTGCACGCAGCCACGCCAAGCCCCGCTTGCGATGCGTGCCGGCCAACGCGGACGCGTCGGTCAGAAACTCACCCGCCTGCCACGCCGTCCAGAACGGCTGATACAGCTCGGCACCAACTGGCTGGAAAAGCGCACAGCCACCCAACACCTCGAAAGGATCAGGTGTTGCAAGCACCGTGTGAACCCGGGGTTCCTCATGCGGAACGGCGAACGAGTCACGCGTGAGCTACGAATAGCCCACCCTCGAGGCGGCGGTTGGGACGCTGGACATTGTGCCGGGCCCCCGCATAGTTGGTAGCCGGTTGGGAGGTTTGCCTCTTGACCGCCTAGTCGTGGCAGGGAGAGCATGGGACCGACAACGTTGTCGGTCTTGGCTTGTCGGTCTTGGCTCGGCAGTGCGGTTTCGCCGTTCGATGATGCGTTGGCTCAGCCCTCGGTCGGTTGCTCTGGCAGAGAAGGGTGCTTGCCATGTTCGGTCGCCGCAAGAGATTCGGGTCGGTGCTGGCTGTGTTGGGCGCGGCGATGCTCGCGGTCGGGCTCGTCGCCGCGCCGTCCGCCGCCGGCGAGACCAGTTCTGCTCCAGCCTTGTATCACGAGCTGTATCGCCCGCAATTCCATTACACGCCTGCGATGAATTGGATGAACGACCCGAACGGGCCGATCTATTACAAGGGCCAGTACCACTTGTTCTATCAGTACAACCCGTCGGGAACGCAGTGGGGCAACATCTCCTGGGGCCACGCGGTGAGCCCGGACCTGGTCCACTGGAAGGAGCTGCCGCTGGCGATCCCACAGGACGCGAACGAATACGTGTTCAGCGGGTCGGTCGTGTTCGACCGAACGAACAGCAGCGGACTGGGTACAGCAACTGACCCGCCGCTGGTCGCGGTGTACACCAGCGCGCTCAAGGCCCCGCCCGGTATTCAGGAACAGTCCTTGGCGTACAGCACCGACGGCGGCTTCACCTGGACGAAGTACGCCGGCAACCCGGTGTTGAACCTGAACTCCACCAATTTCCGCGACCCGCACGTGTTCCGGTACGCGCCCGGCAACGACTGGGTGATGGTGGTGGCGCTGTCCGACCAGCACAAGGTCTCGTTCTACACGTCGCCGAATTTGAAGGACTGGACCCATCAGAGTGACTTCGGCCCGGCCGGCGCTGTCGGCGGTGTGTGGGAGACCCCGACGATCGTCCCGCTCAATGTGGACGGTAACCCGGGCAACCAGAAGTGGGTGCTGGTCGTGGGCATCAACCCCGGCGCGATCGCCGGCGGGTCGGGCGACCAGTACTTCGTCGGGGCCTTCGACGGCAAGACGTTCATCTCGGATGACCCGACCACGCCCTACACCCCGCCGCCGGGCACCACCTTCGCCGGCTTCGACAACGGCACCTACGCGCCGTGGACTACCGCCGGCACCGCGTTCGGTGCCGCGCCGGCGACCGGTCCGCTGCCCGGGCAGTCGCCGGTTGACGGGGTGATCGGTGCCGGGTTCGTGGACAGCTTCCATGGCGGCGACGCGTCCACCGGAACCCTCACTTCGCCGCCGTTCACGGTCACGCAGCGGTACCTGAACTTCGAGGTGGGCGGCGGCAACCACCCGCACGTGCCCGGTTCGGTGCTCAACG
>CAVZYJ010000025.1:0-129509 GCA_963779485.1 uncultured Actinomycetota bacterium
AGATGGCCACCGCGAACCAACTGCGCGACATCGTCGCCTGGTCGGACATCGTGGTCTTCCAGGGGTTCGTCATGCATCAGGCCCCCTGGCTCGTGTCGAGCGACAAGATCATTGTCGTCGACGTGTACGACCCGATGCACCTCGAGCAGCTGGAACAGGGCCGCGTCGTGACGACGCTCGCCCGGTGGCGAACGTCGTCGACGCCACCGCGGTGTTGAACGAGCAGCTGGTGCGCGGCGACTTCTTCCTGTGCGCCAGCGAGAAGCAGCGCGATCTCTGGTTGGGCCGGTTGGCTGGCTCGGGCGGGTCAACCCCGCACCTACGAGGCGCGACTCCTCTGCGCTCGCGGCTCATCGACATCGTGCCCTTCGGCTCTCCGACGAGCCGCCGGAGCGCACGCCGCGCCGCGATCAAGGGCGTCCTTCCCGGATGTCCGGCATCGACGACACGGTGATCCTGTGGGGCGGCGGGGTCTACAACTGGTTCGACCCCCTCACGCTGATCCGGGCCGTCGACGACGTGCGGCTCGCGCCGCCGCCGACGTGCGGCTCGTTCTTCCTCGGCATGCGCCACCCGAACCCGACATCCCCGAGATGCGCATGGCCGTCGACGCGCGCCGGCTGGCCGACGAACTGGGGCTCACCGACAAGCACGTGTTCTTCAACGAGGAGTGGGTGGCCTACGACGACCGGCAGAACTACCTGCTGGACGCCGACGTCGGCGGTGAGCACCCATCTCGCAGCACGTCGAGACCACGTACTCGTTCCGCACCCGCATGCTCGACTACCTGTGGGCCGGGCTCCCGGATCGTCGCTACTGGCGGGTGACGGGTTTGCGGGTGATCGCGTCCGAGGGGATGGGCGTCACCGTTCCCGAGCGCAACGTCGATGCCGTGGCGCGCGCGCTGTCTCGCGTCCTCTACGACGAGGAGTTCCTCGCCGGCTGCCGGGCGAACGTGGCGATCGTCCGGGACCGGTTCACCTGGCATCGGACGTTGGAGCCGCTGAAGGACTTCTGCCGGCACGCCAGCCGGGCCGCGGACGCCGACTCGGTCGGGTCCCGGCTGGTCGCGCCGGCCGAGCGCGTGCCTCGTGGGATCGTGTCCCGCAACGTCAACTACGCGATGGTCCGCTACCGCGAGGGCGGGGTGTCCCTCGTCGCGCACCGGGGCATGGGCAAGCTGAAGCGCCTGCTGCACGAGCGGCGCGGCGCCGACCGATCGTGATCGTGGACTTGATCCCCCATAGCAACGACCAGTCCAAGATCATCAGCGGGGCCTCGACGGTACGGCGGCATCAGGGCTGTGCCGGCCGAGTCGTCACCCTCCGCAATCAGCAGTCGGATACCGAACAGCACGAGCTGCCTTTGGTAGCCTCGTCCGGTGCAGACTGCGGGCGCCGAGAATTCTCCGGAGTCCCGCCGGGCGCTCGGCGATCCGGCTGCTCCAACACCCGGTCCCGCTTTACCGACCACTGGATTCGCCGATCACGCCAGCCCATCGGATGTCATTCCGATCAGTCGTGCGGTGGCCATGCGCCCGCGCGACCCCGAGCTCGAGCTGCTCGTCCCCGGAGGACGACGTCGCCGACCCCGAGGTCTCGATCGTCATCCCGGCGCTCAACGAGCAGCTCACGATCGCCGACTTCGTCGCCTGGTGCCACGAGGGGATGCGCAAGGCCGGCGCGGTCGGCGAGATCCTGATCGTCGACAGCTCGACCGACGAGACCGACCGAGCTCGCGCTCGCCGGCGGGGCGCGCGTGCTGCAAGACGCCCAAGCGCGGCCTCGGGCGCGCCTACATCGACGCGCTCGCCGTTCATCCGCGGCAAGTACGTCCTCATGGGCGACTGCGACTGCACCTACGACTTCCGCGAGCTCGGCGCCGTTCGTCGAGAAGTTCCGCGGCGGCGCCGAGTTCGTCATGGGCTCGCGCTTCCGCGGGCTACATCGAGCCCGGCTCGATGCCGCCGCTGCACCGCTACCTCGGCACGCCGGTCACGACGTGGATCCTGAACGTCATCTTCGGCAGCCGCTTCTCGCGACATCCACTGCGGCATGCGCGGCATCACCCGCGAGGCGCTCGCGCGCATGGGGCTGCGGTCGCAGTCCTGGGAGTACGCCTCCGAGATGGTGCTCAAGTCGGTGCACATGAAGCTGCGCGACCGAGGAGGTGCCGATCCGCTTCCTCAAGGATCGCGACGGCCGCCTCAGCCACCACAAGCGCTCCGGCTGGTTCTCCCCCTGGGCGGCGGCCTGGATCAACCTGCGCGCGATGTTCGTCTACGGCGCCGACTTCTTCCTCTACAAGCCCGGGCATCGTGCTCGTCCGCCTCGGCCTGGTGCTCACGCTGCCGCTGTCGTTCGGGCCGCTCACGCTCGGCCCGGTCACCTTCGAGCTCTACTGGATGCTGCTCGGCCTGTCGCTCTCGATCCTCGGCCTGCAGTGCGTCTACATGGGGATCCTGTCGCAGATCTTCTTCGACTGGGACGGCGCGAGCCCGCCAGCTGGTTCCGGCGCTTCCCCTACAACCGCACCGTCGCATCTGCGGCCGGGCTGTTCGGCGCGGGGCTCGTCTTGGCCGGGCTCTCGCTGGAACTACGTCCACAACGGCTTCTCAGCTGCCGGACCGGCTCGACCGGTCAACCACCTCGGCGCCACCGGGCTCCTGCTCACGATCCTCGGCTTCATGACCTTCACCTTCACGCTGATCCTGCACTCGACCGCGGTCGCGGTGAGGCGCAAGCCGTGACCGCACGGCAGAGCGCGGAGGCCTTCGTCCGGACAGCCAGGGGACACGGTGGTCGACAAGTTCGGCGTCTGGCTCTCCGCCCGGCAGATCCGCCGCCACGTCCCGACCTTCGCCGGCAAGCGACGTCGGCGACTTCGGCTGCGGGCTTCAGGCGGCCTTCTCGCGGACGATCCTCGCGCGGCGTCGGCCGGCGCCGTGCTCGTCGACGTGGCGCTGGCCGACGATCTCAAGCGCACGACCAAGGTGTCCGCGATCGAGGGGACGCTCCCGGCGGCGCTGGCCGCGCTCCCGGCCGATCGCTGGACGTCGTCATGGCATGTCCGGTCCTCGAGCACGTGCGCGAGCCGGAGCGCCTGCTCGCCGAGGTGCACCGCCTGCTGGCCCGGGGGGGCGTGTGCGGTCAACGTCCCCTCCTGGCGCGGCAAGAAGTTCCTCGAGCTCTCCGCCTTTCGCCTGGGGCTCTCGCCCGGCGAGCGAGATGGACGACCACAAGATGTACTACGACGTGAAGGATCTCTGGCCGCTGCTGGTGCGGCGCCGGCTTTCTCCCGAGCCGCATCACCTGCTTCCGCACAAGCTCGGGCTCAACACGTTCGCCGTCTGCCGAACCGAACCGGACCCGGAGACTTCCGAATGAGCTTTGCCAAGGACTTCCTCGAGGAGTCCGTGACCGTGATCTCCTCACTCGACGTGGACAGCGTCGAGCAGGTCGCCGAGGGCCTCGCCAACGTCCGCAATCGAGGCGGCCGGCTGTTCATCCTGGGCGTCGGCGGGTCGGCCGGCCACGCCAGCCACGCCGTCAACGACTTCCGCAAGATCTGCGGCTTCGAGGCGTACGCTCCGACCGACAACGTCTCCGAACTGACCGCTCGCGCCAACGACGAGGGCTGGGACAGCTGCTTCGCCGCCTGGCTCAGGGGTCGCGGCTCGGCGCCACGCGACGGCGCTGCTGGTGTTCTCCGTGGGCGGCGGCAACGCCGAGAGGAACGTCTCGGTCAACATCGTCGCGGCTTTGCAGCGGCCGAGGAGCGCGGCGCCACGTCTTCGGCATCGTCGGACGCGACGGCGGGACTCACCGCCAAGGTCGCCGACGCGTGCGTGGTGATCCCGCCGCTATTCCGACCGCATCACGCCGCACACCGAGGGGCTGTGCGCGGTGCTCTGGCACCTGCTGGTATCGCCACCCCGCACTGAGCGCGGGGGCGACGAAGTGGGAGTCGCTGACGTGATCGAGGCGGCATTGCGCGCTCCTACCCGGATTCTTCATCGTCGGCGGCGCGGGCTTCATCGGCAGCCACTTCATGGACCGGCTGCTCGGCGCGGTCGACCGAGCAGTCACGCTCTACGACAACTTCTCCTCCGGCCGCGAATGGCATCTACGGCACCACCAGACGGCGACGCGCGGCTGCGCGTCGTCAGGCGACGTCCGAGACCTGGAGGCGCTGGAGCGGCGGCCTGGCCGGTCACGACACGGTCATCCACCTGGCCTCGAACCCGGACATCGCGCGCGCCGCCACCGAGCCGGACATCGACTTTCGCGAGGGCACCTTGCTGACGCACCACGTCGTCGAGGCGATGCGCCGGCGCGGAACGCGGCTCAGTCTGTATGCCTCGGGCAGCGGCGTCTACGGCGATCTCGGGCGAGTACGAGGCCACCGAGGATTACGGCCCGCTGGTTCCCGTCTCGACCTACGGCGCCAGCAAGCTGGCCGGCGAGGCGCTGATCTCCGCCTATGCCGCCATGTTCGACATCACCGCTCGCGCCTTCCGCTTCGGCAACGTGGTCGGCCGCCGGCAGACGCACGGCGTCGGCTTCGACTTCGTTCGCCGGCTGCTCGAGGATCCAACGCGGCTGCGCATCCTGGGCGACGGCCAGCAGAGCAAGTCCTACATCCACGTCGACGACGTCGTCGCCGCCGTGCTGCTCGCCGCGCAACCCGGCGCGGCGGCGTTCGAGGTGTTCAACGTCGCCACCGGCGATTACATCACCGTCACCGAGATCGCCGACCTGGCCATCGAGGTCCTCGGGCTCGCCCCAGGGCGGACCCAGTTCGAGTACACCGGCGGCGACCGCGGCTGGAAGGGCGACGTGCCGGTCGTCCGGCTGAATACCGACCGGATCCGGTCGCTGGGCTGGACCAACCGTCGCACCGAGCAGGCCCTTTGCGACTCACTGGACTCGATGGTCGAGGATGCCCGCGCCGGGCGGTTGGCTAGATCGCTGCGGGGCGCCGCCCGCGGTCTTTCTCGACCGCGACGGTGTGCTGAACGAGGCCGTCGTGCTCGACGGCCAACCCACGCCACCCGCACCCTGTCCGACTTCCGTGTGCGGCCCGGGGTGCTCGACGCCTGCGGCGAGCTGCACGAGGCCGGGTACACCCTGGTCGTCACCAACCAGCCGGATATTGCCCGTGGAATCCAGACCCACGGCGAGGTCGGCCGGATCCATGAGCGACTGCGCGACGTCCTTCCCCTCGACGACATCGTCGTGTGCCCGCACGACGACGACGACGCATGCCGCTGCCGCAAGCCGCGACCGGGAATGCTTCTCGACGCCGCCCACCGGGTCGATCTCGACCTGTCCGCCAGCGTGATCGTGGGCGACCGGTGGCGGGACGTCGAGGCCGGACATCGCGCGGGGTCCGGGCGGTCTTCGTCGAATGCATTATGAGGAGCCGGCGTCAGTAGGCGCCGACCTCGTGGTCGGAAGCCTGCTCGAGGCCGTGCCGTGGATTCGCGGCCTGGAGCGCCACACGGGAGAGGTCACAGGAGAGGTACAGAATGCCTGAATACGGACTGCGGCGAGTCAAGATCTTCGCGGACGGCGCGGACCTCGAGGGCATCCTCGAGCTGGCCGCCCGTCCGGATATCGCGGCTTCACGACCAATCCGACCCTGATGCGCCAGGCCGGCATCAGCGATTACGAGGGCTTTGCCCGCAAGGTGCTGGAGCGGATCACCGATCGGCCCATCTCGTTCGAGGTGTTCGCCGACGACTTCGACGAGATGCAGCGGCAGGCCCGGTTCATCGCGTCCTGGGGCCCGAACGTCTACGTCAAGATCCCGATCACCAACACCCGCGGTACGAGCACGGCCGAGGTCGTCCGCGCACTCGCGGACGAGGGCGTGCAGCTCAACGTCACCGCCCTGATGACCGTGCGCCAGGTCGAGACGGCGGCCGGCGCCCTGGCGGGCGGCCCGGAGGCCATCATCTCGGTCTTCGCCGGCCGGATCGCCGACACCGGCCGCGACCCGCTACCGATCATGCGGGAGGCCCTGGCGCTGCTTGCCGCGTACCCGCAGCTCGAGCTGCTGTGGGCCAGCCCCCGCGAGCTCCTCAACGTCGTGCAGGCCGACGAAATCGGCGTGCACATCATCACGGTCACGCACGACCTGCTGAAGAAGCTGTCGAGCCTGGGTCGCGATCTCGACGACTTCTCGCTCGACACCGTGCGCATGTTCCACGACGACGCCCGAGCGGCCGGCTTCCTCCTGTGACCGCGAGGGACGACATCGGCGCGCCCGAGGGCGCCGATGTCGACGACTGGGACCACCACTGGGACTCCTACGGTGAAGCGGCCGAAGGCAATCCGGCCAACGACTATCGGCGAGCCCTCGTCCGCAAGCTACTGGGCCGGCCACCGGCGGGCTCGGTCGTGCTCGACATCGGCAGCGGCCAGGGCGTGCTCGCCATCCACGTGCGCGAGCTCTACCCCGACGTAGCGGTGCGCGGCGTCGAATACAGCGCCTCGGGTGTGCGCCGAAGCCGCGCGGCCGCGGCCGCGCGGGGCGTCGAGGTCACGTTCACGCAACGCGATCTGCTCCAGCCCGTCACGTTGGAACCAGGGGAACCGGCGGCGACCCACGCGATCTGCTCGGAGGTTCTCGAGCACGTGGACGATCCGGTCCGGCTGCTGCGCAACGCCATCAACCTGCTGGCCCCGGGTGCGCGGGTCGTCGTCACCGTTCCGGGCGGCCCGCGGTCGGCGTTCGACAAGCACATCGGCCACCGAACCCACTACACGGCCGATCGGTTGCACGGCGTGCTCACGGACGGAGGGCTGGAGGTCGAGCGCGTACTGCGCGCCGGCTTCCCGTTCTTCAACCTGTACAAGCTCGCGGTCATCGTCCGCGGTCGCAGGCTGATCGCCGATGTCGGGAGCCGACCGGCCGGGGCCGCGCCCTCCCGGGCCGAGACGGTCGCGCTCAACGCTTTCCGCAAGGGTTTCGCCGTCAACCGCGACGACTTCCCGTTCGGTTGGCAGATGGCCGCCCTCGCTCGGGTTCCGGTCTCGGGGGAGGCGGCGCCGTCGTCGTGATCATCACTCGGACCCCGTTGCGCATCACCCTCGGTGGTGGCGGCACCGATCTGCCGTCGTACTACGAGCAATTCGGCGGCGTCGTACTCTCGGCGGCGATCTCCAAGTACATCTTCATCTCCATGAACCGCACGTTCACGCCGGACTACTTCCTGAAGTACTCGGCGTTGGAGCGGGTCACCCGCATCGGCGACATCGAGCACCCGATCGTCCGGGAGGTCTTGGCGGCGCATGACGTGCCACCGTCCCTGGAGGTCGTGAGTACCGCCGACATCCCGGCTGGCACGGGGCTCGGCTCGTCCGGGGCGTTCACCGTGGGGCTGCTCAAGGCCGTGTACGCCATGCGGCGCGACCACGTGACCGCGGCCGACCTGGCCGCGGAAGCCTGCCGGATCGAGATCGAGTGCCTGAACCGACCGGTCGGCAAGCAGGATCAGTACGTAGCGGCGCTCGGGGGGGTGAAGTGCTTCACCTTCCACCCCGACGGTCGGGTCGACGCGGTTCCGGTGGCGATGCCCGCTGATGCCGTGCACGATCTGCAGGAAAGCCTGCTCATGTTCTTCACCGGGTACTCCCGGGATGCGGACAGGGTCCTCGAGGAGCAGAAGACGAAGTCCGAGGGTGGCGACTCGGAGATGATCGACAACCTGCATTACGTGAAGGAACTCGGGTTACGGAGTCGAGCCGCGCTCGAGCACGGAGACTCCGAGGGCTACGCCGCCCTCATGCACGAGCATTGGGAGCACAAGAAGAAGCGGTCCCGGTCGATGTCGAACGGCCGCATCGACCGCTGGTACGAGGTCGGCCGGCAAAGCGGCGCCCTGGGCGGCAAGCTGGTCGGTGCCGGCGCCGGCGGTTTCCTGCTCTTCTATACCCACGACCCCAGGCGGCTGCGGAGGGCCATGGCCGCAGAGGGCCTGGCCGAGGTGCGTTTCTCGTTCGATCACGACGGCAGCATTGTCTTGGTGCGCGACGACTGAGGCCTGTTCGTGCAATGCGTGATCCTCGCCGGCGGGCTGGGCACCCGGATGTGGCCCGAGACCCGAACGGTGCCGAAGACTCTGCTACCCATTGCCGGCCGGCCCTTCGCCTTCTGGCAGCTACGGTGGCTGGCCGGCGCCGGGATCACGTCGGTGATCTACAGCATCGGACACCTCGGGTCGCTCATTCGCGGATACGTCGGTTCGGGCGAAGCCTGGGGCGTGCACGTCGACTACGTCGACGAGGGGGACCGGCTCCTCGGCACGGCCGGTGCGTTGCGGCACGCCCTCGCCCACGATGTGCTCGCCGACAGCTTCCTGGTCCTCTATGGCGACTCGTGGCTACAAGTCGATCCAGCCGACGTGCTGCGGACCGCCCGCCGGGTTCCGGAGCCGGCGCTGATGACCGTCTACGAGAACGACGGTCAATGGGACGGCAGCAACGTGATCTTCGACGGGGCGCGCGTCGTGCAGTACGCGAAGGGCCTCACCGAGCGACCCGCGCAGATGCGCTGGATCGACTACGGCCTGCTCGCCTTCCGGCGCCCGGTGATCGCTGACCGGATCCCGGCCGACGGTCAGCCGCACGATCTCGCCCCGCTGTGCTCGGCGCTCGCCGCCGAGGGAGCACTCGCCGGCTATCCGGTCAGTCGCCGCTTCTACGAGATCGGGTCACCGGCCGGCCGGGCCGAAGTCGAAAAGCTGCTGACGCCCGGTCGATCAACGGACGCCGGAGAGAGTTCTAGCCGAGCGATCGGAGTACCACCGCTCTGCGAGATGTAGAGGGTTTGGCCGACGTAGCCGTGCCATTGGGGACAGCTCCCGACGCGAATGGCGATGTTCGAGCCGGCTCGACGGAGCGCGCGCGCCGTGATTCGGTGCATGCTGTTGGACAGATCGTCGGCGAGCCATACGTCCGACGGGCCGATGGACGCGCCATCGCCGCTGTCGAACGTGGCCAGCTGGAAGTCGGCCAGGCGCACACCGGGAGGAACGGCCACCACACCGAGGTGCGTCGACGGGTTGGTGCGTTTGACGTCGTCCACGGCTCCCAGAGCCGGTACCGACGAGACCTGGGCAGTACGCCCGTCGGGTAGCCGCAGGGAACGGGCCAGGGTGGACCCAGGACGCGGACGTCCGAGCGGGTGGAGCTTGCCGTCCGACGTCAGCGCCAGCACATCGACCGAGTCCGCCTCACCCGGGCTCGGTGCGGTGATCTCGAATCCACTGTGCAGCGCCCCCTGCCCCAGCGACTGAGCGACGTCCGATCTCGTGGTCGAGGGGGGGCTGGCGCTGAGCACGGTACTGCCCGAAGCGAGCACCACGAGCTTGGCCGGCGTCGTCGTGGCCGGGTCGACGGCCCAGCCCGACATGGTCAGCACCGTGTTCGAGCTGATGCGTTGCACCGGCAAGTCGACCCGGGGGCCGGCCGGGGTCGGCCGTAGAAGTTGGGCGTATCGCCCCAGGAGCAGGCCGTGCGGAAGTAGAGGTCCGTGGTCGTGGGGGCTTCGTCGAGCGTCGGGAGCGGTGGCGCGTGCGCGAGCAGGTCGTCCCGGAGCATGAGCGTCACCCCGTGCGACCGGACGATCGGCGTCCAGCCGTCCAGCACGTACTG
Source organism: uncultured Actinomycetota bacterium (assembly GCA_963779485.1). Taxonomy (GTDB): domain Bacteria; phylum Actinomycetota; class Actinomycetes; order Mycobacteriales; family Jatrophihabitantaceae; genus CAVVJA01. Next base: position 9,663 of record CAVZYJ010000025.1, read on the forward strand.
GCTGACGATGTAGTGGCGGACATTGTTGCTCAGTCCGTCCCAGCCGGCTAGGCCGATGGTCGTGGAGTCGAAGATGACGACCGGCGGACGGCTACGGCGCAGATCGTCGACCAGCTGATTCTGCGCGAGTGTCGGCACCGCCATGCTGACGTGGTAGTAGCGCGTTCCCGGTTCGCGGCCGAGCAGATAGTAGAAGTATCCGGGGCTGTTCGTCAGGTCGAAGACCGCGCCGGACGGCCCGGCGTATGTCGTCAGAAGGGTTCGAAAGTCGTCCAGCAGGGCCGGGCTCACCGATCCGGGAGCGACGTACCCAAGGCGGGGGATGGTCGGCTCCGCGAGCACCGCGGCGTGCAGTCGCGACGGCACCCGGTGAAGGAGGAATGGCGTCGCGGTAGGGATGATCATCACCACGACCGCGACGGCGGCCAGCGCAGTCACCGGATGTCGCATCGGCACGAGGGGGCGTCTCGCCGTGCTTTGCCACCAGCGTCGAAGCATCCGGTCGGCCGCAAGGAAGAGCTCCGCGAGCCACATCAAGACGAGCGGCAAAGCGACACTCAGGAACTGCTCGACATGCGGGGTGTCCAGCCGACCGAGCGGCTTTTCCCCATACAAGGCAACGAAACCAGCGAAGGCGAGAGTGACCCAATGGCGTGAGGTCCACCCGCGGCGGGCCCGGTAGCGGGCAATGGCCGTCCAGGCGGTGAGAATCACCAGCCCGATGACGATCACAAATTTCACCCACAGCAGGTCATCGCCGACATGGCTGCTCGGAATGGCTCCCGACGCGTCGTGTCCCGGCCCGAAGATCAGGTAGTAGTCGATGAACGGGCGCAGGGCGTTGGTCGCGAGCAGGAATATCGCGAACCCAGCGAGCAAAATCGCACCCGTGACGGCACAGCCGATCGTCCGGCGGAAGGTCCGCAACCAGGAATCGCCCGGTACGCGGTGCACGACGTCGCACAGCACGACCACGAGCAGGGCCGAGGCCACCAGATAGCTGGTTTCCGGTACCAGAATCGCCTGGGCGAAGAGGACGAAAGTGAGAGCTGCAGTCCAGGCATCGCTCCGGCGACGTAACGTCTCGCCGAGCAGCACCGCCGTGACCGGCACGAGAACGAAACGCAAGTCCAGCGCCCCCAGCTGGCCACTGAGCACCACGGCGATGAAGCCGAAGACGAACAGACCATTGCCGCGCGCCAGCCAGACCACCAACAGGTACAACGACACCCAGCAGATGGGACTTACCAGGGCGACGTTGCCCGCCGTCTCACCCCAACGACTGTCCCCGAACACCGCAAAGTCGAAGGTGGCCCGCAGCACGTCCTGCCACAGGCCGTGAATGAAGGTCAGATCGCGCCACGGAAAGAGGCCATCGCTCAACAGGGCGGCGCCGGCCGGCGCCTGGCCGTCTTCGAAGCCTTGGAAATGTCCGAGGCCGCCGGGCAATCCGGCGATGAAGAGGAAGACCGCGACGGAGCCGACGATGACGCTGAGCAGCCGGTATTCGACGAGTGAGGCCGCGACTCGTCGCCGCAGCTGCCAGGCCGCCCAGCCGATCACGGCGACGACGCCGACGATCGCGAGCCACCCGGGCAACCACCGCCAATGCGTGACGCGGTTGTCGGAGAGGATATGGACCGAGGTGTTGCTGGAGGCGCTCCACAACGCGAGCACCGCCGCGACCGCGCCGGCGACCCCGTTGACGATTGCGAGCGATCGACGAGTCGCCGGCCACAGCGGGGAATCTCCTTGCTGGAAGACGGCCCAGAGCAGCGCGACCGCACCAACGATGATCAGGTACAGCAGTCCCGCGACAATGCCCGCTTCGGTGACTGATCGGGTGGTCGTCCTGGTGCTCACGCCCAACGCGACCACGCCCGCGGGCACGACCAGCCGAAGCGCGACCTGGAGAACGTCCAGTGCCGCCGTTCCCGGCCACGCGGCGTCGGGTTCGCCCGCGGCGTCCTCGGTAGGCGCTGGCTCGGCGTCGACGACGCCCACGGCGTCGGTCAGCGGAATCTGCGGACGCGGTGGCCGATCCGGCCGGCGGAGCGGCCCCCATCGAGCGAGGACGAGATAGCCCAGCGCCGTCAGTCCCGGCACCGCGTACACGATGAGGCGATAGGCCGTGAACGTCCGGGTGTAGTCGAAGTTCGCGAAGGTCGGGTAGCCCAGGATGTCGGTGCTGATGTCCAGCTGACGTGGTTGCCGCGACCACCACCACCCCGCGACCAGCGCGGCGAACGGCCAGCGCGATGAGGAAGCGGAGCCCGAGCCGATACGGACGTTCGCGACCTTGGGGACTTGTGACCGGCGATGTGCTCGTCGGGGCGGTCAGCACAAAGCCTCCGGCAATCCTGGTCGTCGCTACGCGGGACCGTCTCGGCCAGCGGCAGCGTCCTAGACTACCGCCGTGCCGACGGTACCAAGGCTCCGTAATGCCGTCGGCTCCTCGATCTGGCTGCTCGTCGGACTCGGCCTGCAAGCGGCCACCACGTATCTCACGCTTATCCTCGTCGGCCGGCTGCTCGGAGCCGCGCTGTTCGGCGCCATCTCCGCCCTGTACGTCCTTCTCAGCAGTGTCGCCACCGGCCTGTTCCTGCCGCTGGAGCAGGAGATTGCCCGCCGACGGGGAGTCGAGCGCACAACCGGCCTCCGCGATCCCACGCTGATCACCCGCACGACGGTGCGGGCCGTGACCTGGGCGTTGGCAGTGGACGCGGTCGCGCTGGCCGCGTATCCGATCACCCTGCGGATTCTGGGCGGACAGGTATGGCTGCTGGCCGCGCTATCGGTCGCTTTGCCGGGCTACGCCTGCTGCTTCGTGTCCCGCGGGTCCTTTGCCGGGTCCGGAGCATTGGCGCGGTACGGAATCCAGCTCAGCGTCGAGGGCATCTTCCGGCTGATCGTCGTCCTGGTGCTCACGCTGGCCGACACGGGCAGCGTGGTCTGGGTTGGTTGGACGTTCGCGGCGGCCCCGTGGACCGCTCTCGTCGTCTCGCTCGTCGGATACGTGACGCTGACCGGCGCGTTTCGGCACCAAGCACGCGGACGGCCGCGGCGACGCGCTCGGCCGAGCGCTGGGCCTCCTGCTGGTGAGTTCGTTGGCGTCGCAGCTGCTCGTGAATGCCGGTCCGGTCGTCGTGCAGCTCGTGGCCCGTCCTTCGGAACGGGCTAGCGCCGGCGCGTTCCTCGCCGCTCTCGTCGTCGTCCGGGTGCCGGTGTTCCTGTACACCGCGGTCCAGCCCAGCTTCTTGCCGGCGATGGCCGCCCACGCCGCCGCCGACCGTCGCACCGACTTCGTGGTTCTGACCCGACGCGTGCTCGTCTCCTGCGCGGCACTGACGATCGTTAGCACGGCCCTGCTCGCCGCGATCGGGCCGCCGCTGATCGCCGCGCTGTTCCAATTCCCGCAGGAGCTCAGCTCCTGGACATTCGCGGCGACCGGCGTCGCCGTCGGACTGTTCCTCGCCGCGACGATCATGGGTCAGGCCTTGCTCGGACGAGGGCGGCATGCCGCGATCGCGGTCGCCTGGCTCGTCGGGATCGGCGGCTTGGTGGTGGGGACGGCCTGGCCGGCGGACGCAGTCGGACGCGCGACGCACGGCTTCCTGCTCGGCTCGATCACCGCGGCGACCACGTTTTCGATCTTGCTGGCCCGCGAGCTGCGCAACTGGGTGCCGGTCGCGCCGGCCCCGTCCCCGTCCGAGTAGAGCCTGCTCTCACTGCCCCCCGGCGACCGTAAATCCAAGATCACGACGAGGGGTGTCCGGATCGGGCCACGACCCGCCATCTCCGGGGGGAATCTCGTCCCGTCTCGTCGACCCCTCGGCTCGGGCGTTGTTAACGATCGCCACCAAGCCCCAGATCGCCACGACCAGGCAGGCGGCGAAGAACAGCACGGTGACGACCGCGGGCAGGGGCGACCAGGCGATGACGACGTGCACTCCGGAGAGCAGCCGCCGGAACGGGTTCGACCCGCTCGACGCGCTGACATACCAGTCGAGAACGATCAAGGTCCAGACGATCAAGTTGAGGAGAACGGCGAAGACATAACCGATGACGGCCAGCCGCGGGCGCAACTGTCGTTGCACGATGGACAGCCAGCCCAGCGTTGTGACGACCGCGAGGCTGAGAATGCCTGGATATACATACCGGCCCTGGGAGGCCCGCGGGACCTGCGACCACTTCTGGTACATCGCCCACGATCCCAGCGCTACTACCGCGACTATCGCAACCGGCACGAGAACCAGCAGCACGGCGAACGTCCGGTCCAGGCGTTGCCGGCGGATGCAGACCGCGCCGGCAACGCCGACGAGCAGGAAGGCGACGGCGCCGTACGTCAACAGCGGACCCGGGTCGGGAAGATCGGGATAGCCGGTCTGTCCCCACACTCGCCGAAGTAGATCACTCAGGAACTGCGGGATGAAATTCCACAGCTTGCCGGGCGCGGTCCGTGGCCCGTACAGCACCGCGTCGTATCCCGGGCCGAAGCCGTCGGGCTGCAGGGCACCGTAGTCGATCACGTTGCGCAGCCACCACAACCCGCCCACGATGCCGCCGACGGCCGCAATGGCGAGAGGCGGCACCAGTCGTCGCCAGGCCACGGCGGTGCGATACCGGCCCAGCAGATAGCCGGCCAAGATCACGGGCGGGAGGATGAGGGCGGTTCCCTTGGTGAGCAGCCCGGCCGCGAGACTGATGGCGACGATCGTCGCCGTGCGCTTGCTGAAATCACCGGTGACAACCCGACAGAGGGCATACAGAACGACGGTGATCGCCAGGATGACCAGGCTGTCGTTGGTGACGGATGCGCCGTTACGGATCATGTCGGGAATGGTCAGCGGCACCACCGCGGCCAGGACGGCCAGCCGGCTGGCACTGAAGCGGCCCCGACCTTCCTCGGCGAGGACCGTCCCGGCCGACGACGAGGGCGATTTCCACGCGAGCAGCCGACGCGCGCCGGCCCAGCACAGCGCGGGGATCGGCAACAGCAGCAGCCCGCTGAACAGCCGCATGAGCCAGACCTGCAGGTCCCACGGCAGGCTCGATACGCCGGGAATTCGCAGCACCAGGGCCTCGTACTCGTAGTACAGCGGCGGGTGCTGCACCATCTGGTTGGGCTGGCCGCCGACCGTCGGTCGATTGCCCCCGAGGGCCGCGAACGAGGGTCGGTCCGATCGCGCCGGGACGGTTCGGCTGCCGAATCTGGACGTCAGCGGCTGCACCAGCCGCGAGAGCTCGGCGTTGTGGACCCCGGTGGACATGGCCCGCTCGCCGGGGCCGTAGAAGTGCAGCGGCTGGTTGGCGTACGAGTAGGCCATGTCGATGTGTTGGAACTCGTCGAAACCGTACCCGGGGGGCCACAAGATGCTCGCGCAGAGCAACAGGGCCGCCCACAGTCCGGTGATGACCCAGAGAACCGGTGGCAGGCGGCGCCGTCCGGGCTCGCCGGCCTCACTCAGGTGCCGAGCATAGGAACGGGTCCGGGATCTCGTCGGTTCGGGTGCGACCTGGTCGTCCGTCGTCTCCGGACCAACGTCCGCCCCGCGGACTTGGCTACCCAACTCGGTCACCGCTTCAGTGCCTCCTGCGCACACGAGAACCCGACAGATCCTAGGCCATCGGACAGGGCTCCGCGAAGCTCCGGACGATCTCGGTATAGTCCCGGCAGGCGTAGGAAGAATCGGAGAAGTCCCCTCAGTGACTCAGGCGTCGGTGCCGACTCGGTGGGGTGCTGCCTTCCACCCCACTGTGGACGGCGCACAGACAACCCATGCGCCCAACTCGGTAGACGTAACGGTGATCCTGCCGTGCTACAACGAGCAGGATCACGTTGGCCTCGAGCTGGAACGCATCACGGCCGCTCTCGACGGGAGTGATTTCAGCTACGAACTGCTCGTCATCGACGACAAGTCGACCGACGACACGCTCTCCGTGCTCCGAGCGGAGTTGCCGCGCTATCCCCATCTCCGCCTGATGCCGTTCCGCCGGAACGGCGGATCCGGGACGGCTCGGCGGATCGGTACCGCCGAGGCGCGGGGCCGCATCGTGGTGTGGACCGATGCGGACATGACCTATCCGAACGAGCGGATCCCCGAGTTCGTCCAATACCTGGTCGACCATCCGGACGTCGACCAGGTCGTGGGGGCCCGAACCAGTGAGCAGGGCACGCACAAGGTCCTCCGGGTTCCGGCCAAGTTCGTCATTCGCAAGATCGCCGAGACGCTGTCCTCGACCAAGATTCCCGATCTCAATTCCGGTTTGCGGGCGTTCCGGCGCGATGTGTCGCTGCCCTACCTCCGGCTGTTGCCGCCGGGTTTCTCGTGCGTGACGACGATCACGATGTCATTCCTATCCAACCAGCATGCGGTGGACTACCTGCCGATCGAGTACGCCAAGCGGGCGGGGACGAGCAAGTTCCATTTCATCAAGGACGCCTACCGATACATCCTGCAGGTCCTGCGGATGGTGATGTACTTCAACCCGATCAAGGTCCTGATGCCATTAGCCTTGTGGATCTTCGTGATCGGATTTGTCAAGGGCGTCGTCGATATCGCTCGTTACCATTTCCGGCTGACGACCAGCACGCTGTTGCTGTTGCTGACCGGGCTGATCATCGGGTCGATCGCGCTTCTGGCCGACCTCATCGTGCGGTCCCGAGACGATCGCTGAGTCGCGGCTGCGGGGGACCGCAGCCCGATCTGATCAGGGCGCGGTGTCGGGTAAGCGGCCGTAGGGCCGCGCATCGTTCGACAGCCGCGCGCGCAGGCCAAGAACTATCTCCGACGGCCCGTAGCTGCGGGAAACGGCCTTGGCCGCTCGACGAAGCTCGACCAGTCGATCGCGGTCGCTGGCCAGCGAATGCAACGCGTCGGCCAGCGCCCGGCCGTCGCCGGGCGGAACGAACAGTGCCGCGTCGGCCAACGTCCGGCGCTGCGGATCGGTGTCCGAGGTCACTAGGGCGCAGCCGGCCGCCGCGCCCTGGTACACCTTGTTCGGCACGACGCGGCGGGCTTTGGCACTGGTTCCGAAGATGCCGAGACATACGTCGTGACCCGCGACGAGATCGGGCAGCTTGTTGTGATCGACCCAGTCCAGCCAGGTCACGTTGGGGTTGTCCCGAGCGGCGTGGCGGCTGGCCGCCAGATCCTGCCCCGCGCCGATCATGGTGGTCTGGATCCGGTCGGCGCCGGCGAGCGCACCGAGCGCCTCGCCGATGACCGGTGCTCCCTGCAACGGGGTGAACAGTCCGAAGAAGACGACCCGCACCGGTCCGGCGTTCATCGGCGGCGACTCCGGTCCGGCAGCGAACCATTCCGCACTCGCGCCGACCGGGACGACGATTCCCTTTTTCCGTTGCCGGGGCGGCAACAAGTCGAGGTGCTCCTGGGTATCGACAGCAACGATCGTGGCGCAGGCGATGGCCAGCCGATCCAATGCGCCGAGCAGTCCCAGCAGGCGCCGGCGGCCGAAGCCCCGGTCGCGGGCAGTGTCGGCCGCGAACACGAGCAGGTCGAGAACGATCGTGTCGCGCGGAAACAACAGTCGCGCGAGCAGGACGTCGAAATGGCCTAGGTAGCCTACGATCGTCGCATCGGGGCGGCCGTCGCGGCGCAGCATTCGCGCCCGCCGGCCGATCTGCCACCACCGGGCGAGAATTCGTCCGGCGAATCGGTACACCGTCCACGGCCGGCGCATGAACTCGACCCGCTGCGCCGTGCTGAATCCCAGCGGCGCGTTCGCGGCGACGACGTCGTCGCCGTGCGCGCGGAACCCGTCCAGGATGATACCCACGCGGGGGTGGCTCGTCGTGTCATACGTGCCGAACGCGAGTATCCGCACTGGCAGCAACCCTTCCGGCGGTCATGGGTCGGCTGAAGAGCCTCCAGGCTACGATGTCGTCCTAGTGGATGCCGCCGAAGTACGCCGCAGTGTCGACGATGCGGCGCCCAACACCGAACATCGCATCGATCGCACCCGTGCCGTCGTGGGCGCCATCCTTCTCGCGATCGTCTTCGCCGGCGCAGCGATTGCCATATACCGGCAACGCGACTCGATCGCCGACACGCTGCGCCAACTGGGGCTGGGCCCGATGCTCCTCAGCGGTGTGTTCGGACTGGCTGGTGTCGCCGTCACGTTTCCGCTGTGGCGAGAGGTATTGGCCGGACTCGGGGTTCGGATGCCGTGGGTCGCGGGCGCCCGGGTGTTCTTCATCAGCCAGCTCGGCAAGTACGTCCCCGGTTCGATCTGGCCGGTGCTGATGCAGATGGAAGCCGGCCGGGCCCGTGGCGCCAGCCGGCGCACCATGCTCGCCGCGAACCTCATCACGGTCGTGCTCGCCTGCGCCGTCGGGCTCCTCCTCGCCTGCGCCCTGTTGCCCGCATACAACGCGGTCGCGCTCCAGCACTACTGGTGGCTGTTCCTGGCCCTGCCCGTGCTCCTCGCCCTGCTCCATCCCCGGGCGATGACGAAGATCCTGGACTGGCTGTTCGGACTGCTGCACCGCCCGCCCCTCGGGGGGCGCCTGCAACCACGGTCCGAGATGCGGGCCGTCGGCTGGTCGTTGCTCAGCTGGGCCGCGCTCGGCGCGCAGGTTTTCGTGCTGTGCGCCGCGCTCGGGCACGGCGGTTTTTCGGCCTACGTCTTGTGCACCGGCGCAATCGCCTTCGCCGTCTCGGCGGGCGTGCTGCTCGTCCCGGTCCCGGCCGGGGTGGGGATCCGCGACGTCGTGCTCACGCTCGTGCTCACCGCGATGCTGGACTCCGGGCAGGCGCTTGCCGTCGCGATCGCCTCGCGCGTGATCCTCATCTTCTGCGACGTGCTTCTGGCCCTCGCGGTCTCGTTGCTTCGGACCCGACGAGCGCCCGGCGGCCCGGTGCAGCCCGCCGATTCCGGCGAGCTGTCGCGTCCGTGAGAGTCGGAGTGGTGCTGGAACAGCTGCTCGCGCGCGTGCCCGGCGGTACCGGCCGGTACACCGCCGAGCTCGCGGCGGCGCTGGCCCGCACCGCCGTAAGTTCGGACGACGTCCGTGGATTCACCGCCTGGCATCGCGACGTGAGTGGCGCCGCCGTGCCCGGCCTGGCCGCCGCGACGCCGCTGCGACTTCCCCACCGCGCCCTGGTGGCGGCGTGGGAACGCGGCGTCGGACCGGTGCCCCAGGGCGTGGATCTGGTCTACGCGCCGACTCAATTGTTCCCGCCCCGCCGAAGCCCGCTCGTGGTCACGATCCACGACACCGTGGCGTGGACCCATCCGGAGACCCTCACCGCCCGAGGGGCCAACTGGCATCGGACCACCGCGGCGTGGGCCGCCCGGGTAGCGGACGCCATCACCGTGCCGACCCGTGCCGTCGCCGACGAGCTCGCGCGCCACGTCTGGGGGCTGCCCGCCGAGCGGGTGCACGTCCTGGGTGCGGGGGTCACCCCGGCGCTGCGCCAGGAGCCGTCAGCGGACGCGGTCGCCCGAGTGGTGGCTCGCTTCGCCCTGCCCGAGCGGTACGTGCTCACCGTGGCGACGCTGGAGCCGCGCAAGGGTCTCGACGTCGCTCTGCAGGCGCTCGCGCGGGTGGCGAGGCCGACGGTCCCGCTGCTGGTGGTTGGCGCGCCCGGATGGGGCGGGGTGAACGTCATGGCGTCCGCCCGCGCGGCCGGGTTGACCGATCACCGGGTTCGGGTGCTCGGACGGGTCGAGGATGCCGACCTCGCGGTGATCCTGCGCCGCGCGACGGCCCTGCTGATGCCGAGTCGGGCCGAGGGATTCGGGCTGCCGGTCGCGGAGGCCATGGCCTGCGGCACTCCGGTGATCTGCTCCGACGTCCCGGCCCTCGTCGAGGTGGCCGGTGATGCCGCGCTGGTCACGCCGGTGGGTGACGTCGGCCGCCTGGCCGAGGCGATCGAGGCCGTCCTGCGGGACGCCCAGCTGCGGGACAAGCTGGTGCGGGCCGGCCGGTTGCGCGTGCCGCGGTACGACTGGAATGCCGTCGCCGAGCGGGCCTGGCGGCTGTTCCGCTCGCTCGGTTGATCGATCGCGGGCGGCCGGGCAGGTAGGCTTCGGCGATCCGTCGGTTGCCGTCCCTGTGAGGTTTCTGGTCGTGGTTCGCGTGCTGGTCGACGCGACGGCCTTGCCCACCAACCGCGGCGGAGTCGGGCGCTATCTGGACTCGTTGCTCGCCGCGCTGGCCGGTCCGGCTGGATCGGGCGCCGAGGTCGTCGTCGCGACCAAACCGGCCGACCGGGCCGGCTACGCGGCACTCGGCCTCGAGGTCGTCAGCGGTCCGCGGTTGCTCGATCGCCGCCCGGTGCGGCTCGGTTGGGAGCAGACCGGGCTGCTCGGCCTGGTTCGCCGAGTGCGACCGGACGTGCTGCACAGCCCGCACTACACCCAGCCGCTGCTGGCCCGGCTGCCGACGGTCGTCACGGTCCACGACGCGACGTTCTTCACCGACCCGGAGCTGCACTCGGCCGTCAAGGCCCGGTTCTTCCGGGCGGCGACGCGCTGGGCGGCTCGTCGGGCGACCCGGCTGATCGTGCCGTCCGAGGCCACTCGCCAGGAGCTCGCCGAGCGGGCTCACCTGCCGGTCGGCAAGGTCACGGTGGCCCCGCTCGGGGTGGACCGGGCTGCGTTCCATCCGCCCACCGCGGAGGATGTGGCCCGCCTGCGCCGGCGGCTGGACCTCGGCGACAGGCCGTTCGTGGCCTTTCTGGGCACGATCGAGCCGCGCAAGAACGTGAGCGCTCTGGTCCGGGGCTGGGCGATGGCCGTCCAGGATCTCCCCGATCCGCCCGCGCTGGTCGTGGCGGGCGGCCGAGGGTGGGACGACACGGTCGACGCGGCCGTCGCCGCTGTCCCGGACCGGCTCCGGGTCATTCGGCCCGGCTACCTGGCGCTCGCCGACCTACCGGCGCTGCTGGGCGGTGCCGCCGTCGTCGCGTACCCCAGCCTGGGCGAGGGCTTCGGCCTGCCGGTCTTGGAGGCGATGGCCTGCGGCGCGACGGTGCTCACGACCCGGCGGTTGGCCCTGCCCGAGGTCGGCGGCGACGCGGTCGCCTACACCGAACCGGACGACGCGGCGATCGCGGCGGCGCTGCGCGAGCTCCTCGCGGACGACGCGACCCGCACCCTGCTCGGCAAGGCCGCGGAGGTGCGGGCCGCCCAGTTCACCTGGGAACGGTGCGCCGAGCGGCACGTCGCGGCCTACCGGGCGGCGGCCGAGGCGCGCCCATGAGCGTCGCGGTGGTCGTCGTGACGTACTCGCCGGGCGAGTCGCTGGGCACCTTCCTATCGACGCTGGAGGCTTCGACTGAGCGCGTCGTACCGGTTGTGCTCGCCGACAACGCTTCGACCGACGGCATCCCCCAGGATGCCGCCACCAAGCACGACCAGGTGTCACTCGTGGAGATGGGCCGCAATCTTGGCTACGGCGCCGCCGCTAATCGAGGCGTGCGGGCCACCGACACTGAGCTGGTCCTGATCGCCAATCCGGACATCGTCTGGTCGACCGGAGCGCTCGACACTTTGGCCGACGCAGCCGCCCGCTGGCCGAGAGCCGGCGCGTTGGGTCCGCTGATCCGCAACACCGACGGCGAGATCTACCCGTCGGCGCGCGCGTTGCCGTCGCTCGGGCGGGGTATCGGCCATGCGCTTGCTGGCTGGTGGTGGCCGAGCAATCCGTGGACGACCGCCTACCGCAACGAGCGCGGCGCGCCCCAGGAGGGGCCGGTCGGCTGGCTGTCCGGCTCATGCCTGCTGGTGCGTCGCGCCGCATTCGACGCCGTCGGCGGCTTCGATCCGGAGTACTTCATGTACTTCGAGGATGTCGACCTCGGCGAGCGCCTGGGGCGAGGCGGCTGGCAGAACGTGTACGTTCCGTCGGCCGAGGTCACCCACATCGGCGCCCATGCGACCGGGCGTGACCCGCGCCGGATGGCCACCGAACACCATCGCAGCGCCTGGCGGTGGGTCCGGCGCCACTATCCCGGTCTGTGGTGGGCACCCGTACGGCTGGTGCTGCGCGCCGGCCTGGCCACCCGCGCCGCTCTTGCCCGCCGCGCTCCGGCGGTGGCCGCCGGCGCTCGTCCGAACCCGAGAACGCCCTGAACGCCCGCTCCGGCGGCGTGGACGCGGTCGTCCTGGTCGGCGGTCTCGGTACCCGGCTGCGCCCACTGACGTTGTCCGCGCCGAAGCCGATGCTGCCCACGGCCGGCGTTCCGCTCCTCGCGCACCTGCTCTCGCGCATCCGCGACGCCGGCGTCACACACATCGTGCTCGGGACGTCCTACCAGGCCGGCGTCTTCTCCAGCTACTTCGGCGACGGGCAGGCGTTCGGCATCGAGCTGGAGTACGTCGAGGAGACCGAGCCGCTGGGCACCGGCGGCGGCATCCGCAACGTCGCCGGCCGGTTGCGCGGCAGACACGACGCTGATCTTCAACGGGGACGTCCTGAGCGGCGTCGACCTGACCGCCCTGCTCGATCGGCACGCCGACACCTCGGCCGACGTGACCCTCTACCTCACGACGGTGCCCGACCCGCGCCCCTACGGCTGCGTCCCCGCGGATAGCGATGGCCGGGTGACTGCGTTCCTGGAGAAGGATCCGCATCCGGTGTCCGACCAGATCAACGCCGGAACCTACGTGTTCCAGCGCTCGGTGCTCGACGCGATTCCGGCCGGCCGTCCCGTCTCGGTGGAGCGGGAGACCTTTCCGGGTCTGCTGGCCGAGGGGGCAACGGTGATCGGCCATGTCGACCGGTCCTACTGGCGAGACCTGGGGACCCCGGCCGACTTCGTCGCCGGGTCAGCCGATCTGGTACGCGGTATCGCGCCGTCGTTCGCCCTTCCTGGGCCGATCGGGGAGGCGCTCGTGCTGCCGGGGGCGAGTGTCAGCGACGACGCCAAGCTTTCCGGCGGAACCACGGTCGGCGCCGGCTGTGTGGTCGGGCCGGGCTGCATCGTCGAGGGGGCGACGCTGTTCGACGGCGCGATGCTCGCTCCGGGGGCCATCGTCCGCCGGGCCGTTGTCGGGCGGTCGGCCTCGATCGGCGCTGACAGCACGGTGGTCGATGCGGTCGTCGGCGATCGGGCGCGGATCGGCGCGCGCGTCGAGCTCGCGGCCGGAGTGCGGATCTGGCCCGATGTCGTGCTGGCCGACGGGTCGATACGGTTCTCCTCCGATGCCTGAGCGACGACGGCGGTGGGACGCGGGGCGGCCGGTGGAGGTGCGCGGCACGCTCGGACCCCTGGTTCGCGGCGGCGGCGATCCGGCCCATCGCACGAGCGCGGACGGTGCCTTCTGGTGGGCGTGCCGCACGCCGGACGGACCGGGAACGGTCGCGCTGCGGCAGCGCGCCGGCGTGGTCGACGTGTCCGCCTGGGGATCCGGCGCGGCCTGGCTGTTGGACCGGGTTCCGGTTCTGCTCGGCGCCGGGGATGACTGGACCGGTTTCGACGCGGCCGCCCACCCGCTGCTCGCCTCCGTCGCCCGCCGCCATCCCGGCCTGCGGCTGCCCAGCACCGGCCTGGTCCTCGATGCCCTGGTGCCCGCGATCCTCGAGCAGCGGGTCACGGGTCGGGAGTCGCGGCGGGCCTGGCGTGGTCTGTGCCACCAGTACGGCGAGCCGGCGCCGGGTCCGTGGCCGGCCCTCCGGGTGCCTCCGGTGGCGGCGGCGCTGCTCGACGTGCCGAGCTGGAACTGGCACCGCCTGGGCGTCGACATCTCGCGGCAGCGGACCATCCGGGCGGCGGCGACGGTCGCCGCTCGGCTCGAGGAGTGCGTCGCCCTTCCGCGTGAGGCGGCGACGAAGCGGCTGCGGATCGTGCCCGGAATCGGCGAGTGGACGGCGGCGGAGGTCGCGCAACGGGCGTGGGGTGACCCCGATGCGGTCAGCGTGGGCGACTACCACATCCACGACCAGGTCGTGCACGCCCTGACCGGACGTCCGCGGGGCGACGATGCCGAGATGCTCGCGCTCCTCGAGCCGTGGCGCGGACACCGACAGCGGGTCGTACGGCTCATCGAGGTCTCCGGGGTGGCGAAGCCTCGGTTCGGCCCGCGATACAGCCCGATCGACATGCGGGCCATGTGATCGTCGAGCCGGCGCCGATTTGAGTTATGTCGCCGCACGAGCACCACCTACCCTGACCCCATGACGCGGCCGAGCGAACTCACGACCGCGCGCAAGGCGTACGACGTCTCCGCGTGGCGGGACGCGCGCGAGGCCTACGAACTCGCCGCCTCGCGAATGGTGCTAGAGCCGGAGGATCTCGAACGATTTGCGCGTACCGCGCTGTTGACCGGCGACGACGAGGCGTATATCGACGGGCTGGCCCGAGCCAGTCGGGTCTGGGCGAGCAACGGCGACCTCGCCCGTGCCGCCGAATGTGCCTGCTACGCCGCTATGAACCTCGGCTTCCGCGGTGAATGGGTGCTGGCGAGCGGCTGGCATGCCCGGGCCGAGGAGCTGCTGAAGGATGACGATTGCGACTGCGCGGCCAAGGTTCTGGCGTGCGGCCTGCAGGCCATTCCGCTTCTGCAGGCCGGCGATGCGGACGCGGCGTACGAGCGGTTCCGACTGGCCGCGGAGATCGCGAGCCGGTGCGGCGAGCCCAGCTCCGCGGCAATGGCGAGAATCGGCGTCGGACAGTCCCTTGTCGGATTGGGCCGCGTCGCCGAGGGCATTGCGCAACTCGAAAACGTGATGCTCTCGGTCATCGCGGGCGAAGTAAACCCGATCGTCTCCGGCATCGCCTATTGCTCGGTGATCGGTGCATGCAGCCAGGCATTCGACCCGAAACGCGCCGGCGACTGGACGAGGGCACTGAGCCGATGGTGCGAGGAGCAGCCGGACCTCGTGCCGTTCCGCGGACAGTGCCTCGTGCATCGGGCCCAGATCATGCAGTTACGGGGTTTCTGGCCGGACGCGATGGAGCAGATCGACGAGGCCTGCACCCAGTTGTCGGCGCCGCCCGGCCATCCGGCCGTGGGCTCGGCCTACTACGAGCAGGCCGAGCTCTACCGGCTGCGCGGCGATCTCGGTCAGGCCGAGCGCAGCTATGCGCTCGCCGCCGAGTTCGGCCAAGAAACCCAGCCGGGGCTGGCGTTGCTTCGACTGGTCCAGGGTCGAGTGGACGCTGCTCGGGCCGGAATCACCCGCGCGCTGGCGGAGATCCCTGTAGGGCTGCTGCGAGCGCCCTTGTTGGCCGCCGCCGTCGAGATCGCCCTCGCCGCCGATGACCTAGACGCCGCCGAGTCGGCCGCGACCGAGCTCGGCAGCATTGCCGCCGGGCACGAGGCGACCCTGCTGACCGCGATGGCCGCCCAGGCGGCGGGCGCCGTCCTCGTCGCCCGTAGTCAGTGGGCCGAGGCGCTGCCGGTGTTGCGGCGGTCGTGGAACGGCTGGCAGGACGTCGACGCCCCGTACTTCGCGGCGCGGGTTCGCGTGCTCGTGGGCCAAGCTTGCCGGGACTCGGGCGATCTGGACGCGACCCGCATGGAGCTCGACGCGGCCCGCGCGGTCTTCGACCGGCTCGGCGCCGAACCGGACCTGCAGGCGCTACGCGAGATCAGCGGTATCACGACCACGGAACGGCAGCCGGGTGGGCTGACCGGCCGCGAGATCGAGGTGCTGCAGTTGGTCGCGTCCGGAAAGTCGAACCGCACTATCGCGACCGACTTGTTCTTGTCCGGGAAAACGGTCGCCCGGCACGTCGCCAACATTTTCACCAAGCTGAACGTATCGAGTCGGGCGGCGGCGACCGCTTATGCCTACGAGCACGATCTGATGGACCGTACATAGAAATACCCATTGGTCACCGGGCAAAGTCTGCATCGTTCGTCCGATGCGGCGCCGGCGGTCGCGTCCATAGCGTGGCCGCCATGACATACACATCAGAGCGAATCGACACGTTGATCATCGGAGCGGGACAGGCCGGGCTGTCGGCGGCGTACCACCTTCGGCAGGCGGGCCGCGAGTGCCTCGTTGTCGACGCGAACGAGTCCGTGGGCGACAACTGGCGCCGCCACTGGGACTCGCTGCGCCTGTACAGCCCAGCGGGATATGACGGCCTGCCGGGTATGGCGTTCCCCGCGCCGCGATGGTCCTACCCGACCAAGGACGACGTGGCGGACTTTCTCGAGAGCTACGCGGCGACGTTCGAGCTGCCCGTTCGGGGCGGCATTCGGGTGACCAGCCTCAGCGCCGACGACGACGGGTACCGAGTCGAGCACGAAGACGGCGTCTTCGAGGCGGCCAACGTCATCGTTGCGACCGGCACGTTCGGTCTCACGCCCAACATCCCCACCCTGGCGGACGACCTCGATCCGCGCATCGTCCAGCTGCACTCGTCGGAGTACAAGAACCCCGAACAAGTCCAACCCGGACCGGTTCTGGTCGTCGGCGCATCTCACTCGGGTGGCGACATCGCCTACGAGCTAGCCGCGATGCATCAGGTGATCCTGTCCGGCCGGGACACCGGTCAGATCCCGTTCGCAGCTCGACCGGCCGTCCATCCGATTCTTCTTTCCGCTCATGTTCTTCGCCTTCGGGCACGTGCTGAGCCGGCGGACCCCAATGGGCCGCAAGGAGATGAACCACATTCGGCATCACGGCGGCCCGCTGTTGCGGGTGAAGCGCGCCGACCTCGCGGCCGCCGGCGTCGAGCGGGTCACCGACCGGACAACCCGTGTCGCGGGTGGGCTGCCGGTACTCGGCGACGATCGAGTGGTCGACGTCGCGAATGTCGTGTGGTGTACGGGCTTCGTGCACAACTTGGACTGGATCAAACTGCCCATCGTCGGAGACGACGGCTGGCCGCTCGAGCGCCGCGGCATCGTCGACTCGGCGCCCGGGTTGTACTTCACCGGCCTCAGCTTCCAGTCCTCGATGCGGTCGATGCTGGTCGGCGGCGCCGGTGCGGACGCGGCGTATGTCGTCAAGCACCTCACGCGGCACCGGCCGGCCCAACGGACGCGGTCGGACTGGCGCGCTGGCTCCCTCCACCGTCGGCGCGCCGGCGGAGCTAGCTGCCTCAGGCGGCGGCGAGGACGGCATCGGACAACGCGGGCCACGCCGTCTTCGCCCAGTCGCCGAAAGAGCGGTCAGCGAGCGTGACCAGGCCGAGGTGTCGCTCCGGGTCGACCCAGAACATCGACCCGGAGAGGCCGAAGTGGCCGTACGTCGACGGCGAGTTGTGGGTGCCGGTCCAGTGCGGGCGCTTGGTGGAGCGGATCTCGAAGCCGAGTCCCCAGTCGTTCGGGTTCTGGCTGCCGTAGCCCGGCAAGACCCCCCGCAACCCCGGGTACTGGACGCTGGTCGCGTCGGCGAGCGTCGAGGGGTGCAGCCAGCCGGACGGCGCGAGGAGCTCGCCGACCACCCGGGCCAGATCGGCGACGGTCGCCGTGCCGTCGCGGGCAGGGGATCCAACGAGCAGCGTGTCGCTCAGTCCGAGCGGGCCGCCCATGGACTCCTGGAAGTACGAGCTGAACGGCATGGCGACGGCCCCCGCCACCAGATCTGCGAGCAACTCGATGCCGACGTGCGAGTACACCCTCCGTCCGGCCGGCGGGAACATGCGCAGCCGCTGATCGGGCGCGAGCCCGGACGCGTGGGCCATCAGGTGGCGGACGGTGGCCCCCGGCACCACGTCCTCGTCGGCTACGTCGGTGAGATCGACGGCGCCCTCCTCGACGGCGACGAGCGCGCTGAGCACGGCAAGCGGCTTGGTGACGGACGCCAGCGGGAATCGGCGGTCGACCGGTCCCGTGGCCGCGATCACGCCATTCGGCCCCACCACCGCGACCGCGGCCACGCCCACCGGCCACTCCCCGACCTGGTTCAGCGCCCCGGCCAGGTCCGCCATCAAGCGTCGATCCGGCGCCGGGCGGCCTCGATCATGCCGGGCAGATTGGGCGCTGCACCCTCGGGCAGTGCGTCCCACGTGAACCACTGGAGGTCCATCGACTCGTTGCTTTGCGCCAGTGGCGCGTTGTCCGGCGCGATCGCCAGGTAGGTGACGTCGAAGTGTCGGGTCGGCACGCCGAGCGAGCAGGTGATGGGATGCACGTCGAGGCTGATCGGTCGCGGGTCGAAGGACAGCGCGCCGATTCCCGACTCCTCGCGGGCCTCGCGGGCGGCGGCGTCCAACACTGAGCGGTCACCCCGCTCGCAGTGGCCGCCGACCTGCAACCACAGGCCGGTGCGCGGGTGCAGGGTGAGCAGCACCGATCGGCGGCCCGGATCGAGCACCAACGCGCTCGCCGGTCAGGTGGCCAGGCACGCACGAGCGCCACATGGCGTCGGGGCGGGCGCCGAGGAACGCGAGAAACGCCTGCTGCACCGACGCTTGAGCGGACGTGTCCGCGGCGAACATGGCCACCACGACGACGGCATCTGCGTGCAGCAGCGGTGGTTCGACGGTCGGACCACCGGCGTCGGTGCGACCGACGGCGATCGCCTCGGCCGTGCCGAGCCGGAACATGTCCTCCTCCGGGCTGCGGATGAGCGTCCTACTGCCCAGCCCGTCATCGGGCAGCTTGCTGTCAGCGGCGAGCCCTCGCACGATCGCGACCGGGACGCCGCGCAGCTTTCCCTTGACCAGGTCGGCTGCCGCGGCGATCTCGTCCGCGACGGCAACCTGGGTTACCTCGAGGAGGTTGCCGTGTGCGTCCAACTGCCCCCGAGCGTCGAAGACCGCGCTGAAACCGGCCACGCCGATCGCGGCATCGGTGATGCCGGTGCGCCACGGCCGGCCCATGGAATCGCTGACGATGACGCCCACGTCGATACCGAGTTTGGCTCGCAGCCCTTCCCGCAACCGGGTGGCCGACGCGTCGGGGTCGACGGGCAGCAGCGCGAGCTCGTTACGGGCGACGTTGGAGATGTCCACGCCAGCGGCGGCGAGCACGAGTCCCTGCCGGTTCTGCACGATCCGCAGATCGCCGCGGGTCGCGACCACTCGCACCGCTTCCTCGTCGACCGCTTCCCGGCGGGCTTGCTCCCGCACGTCGGCGTCGGCGGTCGGCAGGGTGATCAGCCGGCCCTCGATCTTCGACACGACCTTGGACGTCACGACCACCACGTCGCCGTTCTGCAGGGCCGGTGCCGCGGTGGCGATCGCCGCGACGAGATCGTCACCGGGCCGCAGATCGGGCAGTCCGGTGACCGGCAGGATTTCCAGTCGCATGGCGCCGTGGTCGGCAGGTGGGAAGTCAGACACCGGCTAGCTCCAGGGCAGCGCGGACCATGGTGGCGGTCGTGGGGTCATCCGCCATGAGCAGCGGGACGGAGCGGACGGCGACGCCGGGCACGTCGGCCCCATCGGTGCTGTGGACCAGCCAGCCGTCGAGCACTCCGCCGGACGCTCGGGCGCCGTAGTGCCGGCCGACTCCGGCGGCGCTCACCTCGACGCCGATTGTGGCCAAACAGGCATCGGCCATGCCCCGCACCGGCGCGGTGCCGATGATGGGGGAGACGCCGATCACCGGAGCCGCGGCCGTCGTCACTGCATCCCGCACTCCCGCCACGTTGAGGATTGTCCCAATACTCACCACCGGATTGCTCGGGGCGATGAGCACGACGTCCGCGTGCAGGATGGCCTCGAGCACACCGGGCGCGGGCTTGGCCTCGTCCAGGCCGACCTGCACGAAGGCCTGGGCCGGGAGAGCCGCGCGATAGCGGATCCACCACTCCTGGAAGTGGATCGCTTGCCGTCCAGCATCGGGCCGATCGACGACCACGTGTGTCTCGCAGCGCTCGTCGGTCATCGGGAGCAACCGCACACCGGGTTGCCACCGGTCGCACAACGCGGCGGTCACGTCCGACAGGGGGTACCCGGCGGCCAGCATCTGCGTCCGCACCAGATGGGTCGCGATGTCGAGGTCGCCGAGGCCGAACCAGGTCGGTTCCACCCCGTAGGTCGCGAGCTCGTCGCGGATGCGCCAGCTCTCCTCGGCCCGACCCCACCCTCGCTCGGCGTCGATACCGCCCCCGAGCGTGTACATGACGCTGTCCAGATCCGGGCAGATTCGCAGCCCGTGCAGCGTGATGTCGTCGCCGGTATTCACGACCGCTGTGATCTCGTCGGCGGGACGGGCGGCGCGAACTCCCCGCAGGTAGCGTGCCCCGCCTATGCCCCCAGCTAGCACTGTTATGCGCACGTGTCGAACCTACGGTAACGGAACGGTCACGCCACCATCCGTCCCCGCCGCACCTTGCGGACGACCAGCGCCCCGGTCCCCAGCGCATGCTGCACGGCGATGCGCATCGGATCGTCCGGCGGCCCGACGGCGTCGAGGAGCGGGCGCAAGTCGCGGCGCATCGCCTTCGGCCGGGGGGACGGGCGAGCCGGGGCGCGCCCGATCGTCTCCGGAACGGCCGTCGCGCCACATATCACCAGCAGCATGCCGAGGACCGCGTCGGCGGAATCCAGCGGCGGCGTCCGCAACGCCGCCACCGCCGTCACCCGATGGGCGAGCTCCAGCACGCCCGGCGCGTCGGCATCGACGTAGCGGTTGCGCCCGACGGGTGTCCATGGGCCGTCGTCGACGAGCTCTTTGACCAGCGCGATCCGGTCGCCGTGCACGTGGCGATACCACCGGGGCCACGCGACGCCCGGCCGGGTGGCCACCGCGTCCCGGATCTGGTCGAGGAACCGGTGCGCATTCGGCGCCGTGCTGATCGCCTCGGGTGCTCCGTCGTTGTTCACGATCTGCCCGGAGAGGGCGAGCTCGGCCAGCAGCGCGGAGCGCAGGCCGACCGCGAGAGTGTTGCGCCGGACCAGCCGTCCCGTGCGAGCGTCGCGCGCGATACGCAGCAGGTTGGTGGCGATGAGCTCGTCACCCATCGGCCGGCCGCTTCGCCCGCCGGGTGCGAAGGAGCGCCCCGACCTCGTGCATGGACACCTCGCGGGCGCCGAGCCGCACGGCCTCTGACCGCAGCTGCTCGGGTAGGTCGTAGTGCCAGCGCCACGGATGCTCCTGGAAGAATCGCCGCGGCATGCCCAGCTGGTCGGCCATCGCGTGCAGCTCTTCGCGGGAGTCGGCCAGCAGGTGGCAGTACTCGCGAAAGCGCAACCCGGCGGTGGGGTAGGACCGCACCGCGTCGACGTAGCAGACCATGTCGATGGGCCACAGTACTGGCGGATCCGGCCTGACAACGCCGACCAGGTTCTCGCTCGTGATCTTGGACTTGCTGCCGCCCGGCGACCATAGGTCCAAGATCACGACCCAAAGCCAAGCGGAGCCGGACGGGCCGGTAGGTCCGGCTAGCGCCTGACGGCGACGAGCAAGCCATCGCCGACCGGGAGGAGCGCCGGCACCAGCCGGTCGTTGTCGTGCACCGAACGCACCACCTCGCGCACGGTGACGGTGGCTACGTCCCGCACGGTCGCGTCGGCGACCTGGTCCCCCCGCAGGGCGTTGTCGAATGCCACCACGCCGCCGGGCCGCAGCAGCCGAATGGCCTGCGCGAGGTAGTCGACGTAGCCGGTCTTGTCCGCGTCGACGAACACCAGGTCGTACGCGGAGTCGGTCAATCGGGGTAGCACGTCGGCGGCCTGCCCGTTGATCAGCCGGTAGCGGTTCGGCGCGATCCCCGCCGCGATGTAGGCCTGCTTGGCCAGCCGTTGATGCTCACCCTCGATGTCGACGGTGGTGAGCACGCCGTCCGGACGCATACCGCGCAGCAGCCAGATTCCCGACGTGCCGGCTCCGGTGCCGACCTCGACGACCGCCTTCGCCGCGATCGCTGAAGCCAGGAACCGCAGCACGGCGCCGGTACCGGAGCCGATGGGCACAGCCGTGCCGAGCTCCGCGGCGTGCTGGCGAGCCATCTGCAACGGCTCGTCCTCCTCGACCCATTTCTCGACGAAAGCCAGGCTGGGGACGCCGATTTTGGGTTCGGTCACGAGCGGGCCTCCTGAGAAGCACACAACCGGAGCGCACGAAGGAGGCCGGCGGGAAGCGCAGTCATGACGTCAGATGCTAGCCAGGGCGCGCCGTGTCACTGCATGGAGTCGATGATCAACGCCAGATCGTCAGTCGTCGTGAGCGGGTTGACGATCGCGAGGCGCGTGCACGGACGATTGCGGTGGCGGGTGGGGGTCACGAAGGCCACCTGCTCGGCGAGGAGCCGAGCCGACCAGCGCGCGTAGTCGTCGGCTGCCCAGCCGATCCGTTCGAAGATCAGCACCGACAGGTCCGGCTCGACCAGCAGCCGCACGTGGTCGGCGGCCCCGATCAGCGCGGCGCCGGCGCGGGCGATCTCGATGGTGTGCTCGATCGCCTCGCGGTAGGCGTCGGTGCCGTGGACGGCGAGGGAGAACCAGAACGGCAAGCCCCGGGCTCGGCGGGTGAGCTGGATGGAGAAGTCGGACGGGTTCCACTCGCCCTCGACCGTGACCGGGTCGAGGTACCCGGCGTGCTGGGTGTGCGCGGCGCGCCCGAGGACCGGATCGCGATACACGAGCGCGCACGAGTCGAACGGGGCGAACAGCCACTTGTGCGGGTCGACGATGAACGAGTCGGCCCGCTCGACGCCGCGAAACAGGTGGCGGACGCTCGGGGCGGCGAGCCCGGCCCCGCCGTAGGCGCCGTCGACGTGCAGCCACCAGCCATGCTCGGCGGCCACATCGGCGACCCCGTCGATGTCGTCCACCACGCCGACGTTGGTGGTCCCGGCGGTCGCCACCGCGGCGAAGATGCCGTCGACCGTGCCCGCGGACAGATCGGCGACCACTCGGCGAAGCGCCGCGCCGGTCATGCGGCCCCGCTGGTCACCCGGGATCTCGATGAGGTCGACGTCCATCACCACGCGCAACGCGTGCTTGACCGACGAGTGCGTCTCCTCGGTGACGCAGACGGCCCAGCGCTGCGGGCGGCCGCCGCGCCGCTCGAGGGCGGCCTCCCGGGCGGCGACGAGGGCGGACAGGTTGCCGACCGTGCCGCCCTGCACGAACGCTCCGCCGGCCGTGGCGGGCAGTCCGGCCAGCTCGGCGATCCACCGCAGGGCCTGATTCTCGGCGTAGACCGCCCCGGACCCTTCCAGCCACGAACCGGCGTAGACGCTCGACACGCCGACCAGCATGTCGAACGCGGCGGCGGCTTTCGACGGTGCGCTCGGGATGAAGGACAGGTACCGCGGATGGTCGACCGACAGGCACGCCGGCCCGAGCACGTCCGCCCAGAGCCGGAGGGCCTCGTCGGCGCCGAGGCCCTGGGGAGTCACCGTCGCGCCGGCAGTGGCCTCGAGCTGTTCGGGGCTCGCGGGGCGGTCGAGCGGAGCCATCATGGCCAGCCGGTTCAGGCAGTAGGCGGCGAGGGCACGGGCCGAGCGCTCGTCGTCCAGCGTGTATCGGTGCACACGGTGAGCCTAGGAGCCGGCATCTTGGTCCCCCGATGGGTTCTCGCCCTCATCCGACAGCGACCATTCTCCCGGGTCGTTCACAGCTGATACCGAGATTTTGCTCAGCCAGCTCCAGGGCGATGGCGAGATTCTGGTCCGCAGCGCCGCGAGTCCCGCGGCTGGGGAACGTGAAGAAACGCTGAGGCGTTGCACTGCGTGCAGGCCAGAGCTGGTTCCCTGTAATGCACCAGTTCGGCAGATGGGGGAATAGGTGACCGACACCGCGATCGCTACCCAGTGGGTGCCGCCCACGTGGGACGAGGTGGTTCGGGAGCACGCCGATCGCGTGTACCGCTTGGCCTACCGGCTGTCCGGCAACCGTGCCGACGCCGAAGATCTGACCCAGGAGACGTTCGTCCGGGTCTTCAAGTCGCTGGCCGAGTACACGCCGGGAACGTTCGAAGGCTGGCTGCACCGCATCACCACCAACTTGTTCCTGGACCTGGTCCGGCGCCGGCAGCGCATCCGGTTCGATGCTCTTCCGGACGATGCCGGTGACCGCCTGGCGTCGAACACGTCCGGGCCGGAACAGGCCTACGCCGAGATGCACCTCGATCCAGAGATCCAGCAGGCCCTCGACGCGCTGCCGGCGGACTTCCGGGCCGCTGTCGTCTTGTGCGATCTAGAGGAGCTCTCCTACGAAGAGATCGCCGCCACCCTCGGCATCAAGGTGGGAACCGTGCGCTCCCGGATCCACCGGGGGCGGGTACTTCTGCGCGAGGCGCTCGCCCACCGGGCGCCCGGTGTTCGTCCCGCTGAGCCCGGCATCGAGCCCGTACCGGCGCGCCCCCTGACCGGAGCGGCCGACCGACCATGAACTTCCCCGTGCAGCACCTGTCCGACGAGGCCGTGGCCGCGTTCGCCGACGGTGTTCTCGGCTCGACCGCTCGCCTGCGGGCTGAGCGCCATCTGGCCGCCTGCCCGGAGTGCGCCTACGCGGTCAGCGTCCAGCGCGAGGCGGTGTTCGCCCTGCGCGACGCGACGCCGCCGGCCCTGCCGAGCGGGTTGCTCGACCGCCTCCGCGCCGTGCCGGTGACGACCGTGCTGACCTCGCCGCCCCTCGCATTGTCGCCGGACGGTTCCGCGGCGTTTCCCGCGCACGGCACGTCGATCGCGACTCCGGACGACGCCGCCACGATGTCCGCTCACCCGATGGGCCTCACCCCGTCGATCGCGCGCCGGCCGCGGCGATACGCCCGGTTCGGCAGCGTTGGCATGGCCACCGTCGTCGCGGCAGCTGCCGTCGCCACCATGGCCGCCGGTCTGCGGGCGTCCGAGGGCACCAGCACCGCGCCGGTCAGTCCGGCCGCGCCGGCGGAACTCGATCGGCCGCCGACCGCCGCGATCGAGCCTGCGCTGGTCGTGGCGCCGGCGCTCATCACGTCACCGCAGGGCCTAGCCGCCCCCTAGCGTCCGCTCCCCCCGACCGTCTGCCTTCTCTCAGCAATCGCTGGGTGGGCGGCGGGTGCCTCGGTGAGGCAAACTCGGTCAGACGGCCAGGTCGCGACAGGAGGCGCAGCACGAGATGGGCGAGGACAGGACGGACGCCCAGCCCGGCGATGAGCCGGGCGGGGAGGACGCAGCCTACCTGCGTCCGCCGGGCGTCAGTGGCCCGTTCGCCCCGCGCCCCGTCGAGCCGGACTACCGCCCACCACCGCCGACGGTATCGCCGGAGGAGCACGCGGAATTCGGCCGGCCCGCTGGCAGCGCGGTGCAATTCGCGCCGCAGCCGGGCGAGCGCATGCCCCCGACCCACCGATTGCCACCGCGGCCCGTCGACGAGCGCATCGCCCGATCGTTCGGCCCCACCACCCCGACGGCGGGCTCCGACGGATTCGAGGCGCCCCTCGGCAGCCGGATCTGGCCAACCCTCCACAAGTCGGAGTCGCCGTGGTGGAAGCCGGACGCGGCACGCGACCCCTGGCGGGATCCGGCCTCGCCCTTCTGGCTGGGCCGGGCGGCCATCTTCACCTCGGACGGCCTGCAGCAACTCGCCCCGGGCGCCGATACCGAGCATTCTGAGGCCGAGGTCGCCGAAGCCGAACCGGCGAAACCGAAAGAGTCCCATGGTGCCGTCCGTGGGCGATTCGGGCTCAGCGCGTTACTTCTGACCCTCATCAGCGCGCTGCTCGCCGGAGCCATCGGCGGGGGAGCCGGCTGGTGGCTGGCCGAGCGATCGAACCGGGTGCTGACCAACGGTGGCGTGACCCTCGGCACGGCCGGCACGCCGGCCAACCGCCCACCCGGATCGGTGGCCGACATCGCGCAGCGGGTCTCACCGGCGGTGGTATCCATCGACGTGCACGGATCGGGGGTCAACGGGACCGGCTCGGGGTTCGTCATCGACCGCAACGGGTACGTGCTGACCAACAATCACGTGGTGTCGGTGGCGGCAACGTCCGGCACGATCCGGGTGACCTACAGCGACCGGGCCAGTGAGCCGGCCAAGATCGTCGGCCGGGATCCGCTCACCGACCTGGCCGTGCTCAAGGTGACCCGGACCGACCTCACCGTCGCCACCCTGGGCGACTCGTCCAAGGTCGCGGTCGGCGATCCGGTGATTGCCATCGGCTCACCGCTCGGGTTGCGGGGCACGGTCACCTCCGGCATCGTCTCGGCGCTCGACCGTCCGGTGCATCTCGCAGGTGAAGGCACTGACACGGATGCGGTTATCGACGCGATCCAGACCGACGCCGCTATCAATCCGGGCAACTCCGGAGGCCCGCTGGTCGACGCGGCCGGCGGCGTGATCGGCGTGAACTCGGCGATCGCGTCCCTCGGCGGCAACGGCGAGAGCGGCAGCATCGGCGTCGGGTTCGCCATCCCGATCAACTCGGCTCGCGACATCGCCCAGCAGCTGATCCGCACCGGCAAAGCCGTCCACGCGTCGGACGGCATCTCCGCCCGCAGCGTCACCGACGGCAGCCGTGACGGCGCGTACGTGCTGCAGGTGGACCCGAACGGACCGGGCGCCCAGGCGGGGCTCAAAGCCGGCGACGTGATCACCGCCGTGGACAGCACGCTCATCGAGTCCGCGGACGAGCTCACCGTCGCGATTCAGGCCCACAAGCCGGGAGACACCGTGCGCATGCACTTCTTCCGGGGCGGCCAGGAATCCGACGTATCGGTCACGCTGTCAAGCGTCTGAGAGGTCGGCGTTCAACTCTCGGAGATCGTGTTTCCGGCTTAGACTCGGGTCGTGTTCAACATCGGGCCGATGGAGCTGCTGGTCCTGGCCCTGGTCGGCCTGATCGTGATCGGTCCGGACAAGCTGCCGGGCCTCGCCCGAGACGCCGCCCGCATGTTGCGCACCCTGCGCGAGATGGCGACCGGCGCGCGCACTCAGCTGCGCGAAGAGCTCGGGCCCGAGTTCGCCGATATCGACCTGCGGTCGTTGAATCCGCGTACCGCCATCCAGCGGGCACTCCTCGGAGACGAGGACCTGTCCGAACTCAACCCGCGAAACATGCTGCACGATGCTTTATCGGACGAGACGGCCCCGCCGCCGGTGGCGCCACCGCCTGGCCAGCGCCCGCTCGGGCGAGGCGAGAAGGCGCCATACGACGAGGACGCGACCTGAGCCTTGACGACAAAGTTCGACCCGGGATGCCCCCCAGGATCCCGGGTCGAACGGCTTAGACGCGATCGGTGTCAGCTGCGCACGGTCGCGGACTGGGCCGCGAACGGGACGAGGATCACGATCACAAGTCCCACGAGCAGGTTCATCCCGGCCAGCGCAACCTGCGCGCTCAGGTGCGCTCCCGACATGGTGAACGGGATGAGCGTCGCCAGGGCGGTCAGCAGGCCGGTGAGCCAGCAGTAGTACAGCGTCGGCCGCGGCGCGATGTGCAGCATCGCGTTGTAGAGCGCGGCGGCCGCGATCGCGACGCCGGCGGCAATGAGGCCATAGGTGACGGCGTGGACCGGCGTCAGCGTCCCGTTGTCCTGCGCGAGGACCGGCACGTGGACGATGCCGTGGGCGATGACGAGGCCGACGACACCGGCCAGGGCCGCGACGATCGCCGTGATGATCGCGCCGACCCAGTAGCGCATCTGGTCGAGCCGTGGCTGGGGCGCGCTGACCTGAGGCGCCGGCGCAGCCGGCACGTTGGCTGATGCGAACGGGTTGTCGTAGTAGTGATTGGGAAGAGTTGTCGTGCTCGACATTGATCCACCTCGTTGGGGATATCGGCTTGCAGCCGGGGATTGTCCGGCGATTGCCGGCTGCCTTGAAGTCTCCGGTGCCGGGCGTACCCAGGATGTGGATCGACCAGCTGATTGCCGAGCTGAACCGTGGTCCACCGATTGGTGGACACGTCGCCTAACGCGCATTGACGTGACCGGAGTCAACGCCAGCCGGGCTCACCCGCCTCATCGGTCACACGCATGCGCGCCAGCCGACGGTCGCGGGCCGGGTTAGGGCGCGCGATCGGCCGGTCGGGTTACGCGCGGCTCGGGGTCAGGCCGAGCGAGCGGCCGACGATGCTGGCCTGGCGGCGGCCCAGGGTATCGGCGACGGAGCGCAGCGCCTCGGCGGCGGCCGAATCCGGGTGGTAGAGGACGACCGGACGGCCGTCGTCGCCGCCTTCTCGGACTCGTTGGTCGATCGGTAGCTGACCGAGGAGCGGCACACGAGTGCCGGTGGCGACGGCCAGAGCGTCGGCTACGGCTTGCCCGCCGCCGGAACCGAACAGTTCCAGGCGGGAGCCGTCCGGCAGGGTGAGCCACGACATGTTCTCGACGACGCCGACGATCTGCTGATGGGTCTGCAGCGCGATCGACCCGGCGCGTTCGGCCACCTCACGGGCCGCGATCTGCGGAGTGGTGACGACGAGCAGCTCGGCGGACGGCACGAGCTGGGCGACCGAGATCGCGATATCCCCAGTGCCCGGTGGCAGATCCATGAGCAGGATATCGAGGTCGCCCCAGTACACGTCGCCCAGGAACTGCTGCAAGGCGCGATGCAGCATCGGGCCCCGCCAGACGACCGCGGTGTTGCCCGGGGTGAACATCCCGATCGAGATGACCTTCACGTCGTACGCGACCGGCGGCATGATCATCTGCTCGACCTGGGTCGGCTTGCCGGTGACCCCCAGCATCCGCGGCACCGAGAATCCGTAGATGTCGGCATCCAGCACGCCCACCGACAGGCCGCGCCGGGCCAGTTCCGCGGCGAGGTTGACCGTCACCGACGACTTGCCCACGCCACCCTTGCCCGATGCGACCGCATACACCCGGGTGCGCGATCCCGGTTTGGCGAAGGGGATCTCGGTGGCCGGAGCATTGCCGCGCAGCTTCTGGCGCAGCGCGGTGCGCTGCGCGTCGGTCATGACGCCCAGGTTCACGTCCACCGCGGTGACGCCGGGAATCGCCGACACGGCGGCCGTCACGTCCTGGGTCAGTCGCTCCCGCATCGGGCAGCCGGCGACGGTCAGCAGAACGCCGACGCGCACCCGACCGTCCGGTGCGACGTCCACGGACTCGACCATGTCGAGCTCGGTGATCGGCCGGCGGATCTCCGGGTCCAAGACTCGGGCAAGGGCGGCGTGAACTGTGTCATGGCTGGGGTGGGGCATGGCTCGATCGTACGGAGCGCGGGAGTACGGGGGCGACGCCCTAGGATCTCGGGGCATGTCGACAGCCAGGGCGTCGTTGCGGCCCTCCGACTGGCGGATCGAAGTCTGGCGCTCCTTCCTCCGGGCGCACAGCCGCGTGGTCCGGCGGCTGGAACGCGATCTGACCGCGGACGCGGATCTGCCGCTCGCCTGGTACGACGTGCTGCTCCAGCTGGCCGAGGCGCCCGACCGGCGCCTGCGCATGGCCGAGCTGGCCGACAGCGTGCTGCTGTCCCGATCCGGGCTGACCCGGCTCGTCGACCGCCTCCAGGCGGCCGGGCTCGTCGTCCGCGAGCCCTTCCCGGGCGACGCGCGAGGCATGTACACCGTCCTGACGCCGGCGGGACTGGACCGGCTGCGGCGGGCGGCACCCATCCACTTGGCCGGAGTCCAGGAGTACTGGCTGTCGAAGTTCTCCGATGCCGAGTTGCGCGAGCTGCACGATCTGCTGAACCGGCTGGCCGCCGAGCCGGCAGACTCCGAAGAAACGGCGACTGCTCAGGCGCACATCGAGCAGCCGGATGTCGAGGAAGCGGGAACGTAAACCGGCAACACTCGCTGAGCGATCAGTCGGCGAGGTCCCTGTCGCGGGCGCCGTCGAGCCGGCTGAGCTCCGAGCGCAGGAAGTCCCGCGTCACGACCTCACCGAGCGCCAGCCGGACGGCCGCCAGTTCGCGGGCGACATAGTCCAGATCGGCCGCCGACTGCCGGTCCTGCGACCGATCCTCCTCCAGATTGACCCGGTCGCGGTCGTCCTGGCGATTCTGCGCGAGCAGGATCAGCGGCGCCGAATAGGCCGCCTGCAGGGACAGGATCAAGGTGAGGAACAGGAAGGCGTAGGGGTCGAAGTGCGGCAGGCCCGGCAGCGTGTTGAACGCGACCCAGAGGATGATGAAGCACGTCTGCGCGATCAGATACCGGCCGGTGCCGAGGAAACGCGCAATCCTCTCGGTCAGCCGGCCGAAGGCCTCCGGGTCGTAGCGGACCTGCGGAGTGCGTCGCGACGCCTTGGGTTGGTCGAGCCGTTCGCGTCGCTCAGCCATCGTCGCTCACCCGGTGCTTGGAGGACGTCGCGGGCTCGAGATCGGTGGAATCGGCGTCGATGTCCCGCCAGTCCTCAGGAAGCAAGTGGTCCAGCACATCGTCGACGGACACGGCGCCCAGCAGCCGCTCGTTCTCGTCGACGACCGGAGCGGCAAGCAGGTTGTAGGTCGCGAAGTGCCGCGTGATCTCCCCGATCGGGGTGTCCGGGCGCAGCGCGTCCGTGTCCTTGACTGCGCTTGCGCTCACGAGCGCGGACGGTGGCTCCCGTAGCAGCCGTTGCAGGTGGGCCGTGCCGAGGAAGCGTCCGGAGGGCGTCGCTTGAGGTGGTCGGACGACGAAGACCTGCGCGGCGAGCGCCGGCGTCAGATCCGGATTGCGAACCAGCGCGAGGGCCTCGGCGACTGTGGCGTCAGGCAGGAGGATCACCGGCTCGGTGGTCATCAAGCCGCCAGCGGTCATGTCGTCGTAGCTCATGAGACGGCGCACTGGTGCGGCCTCGTCCGGCTCCATCAGCTTGAGCAGCCGCTCCTGGTCGTCCGCGGGCATCTCGCTCAGCAGATCGGCGGCGTCGTCGTCGTTCATGGCCTCGAGCACGTCCGCGGCTCGTTCGTCAGCCAGCGACGACAGCAGGCTCACCTGATCGTCCTCGGGCAGTTCCTCCAATACGTCGGCCAGTCGTTCGTCGTCAAGGGCGGCGACGATCTGTCGTTGCCGGCTCTCCGGTAGGTCCTGCAGGGCACTAGCCACGTCGGCCGGACGCATCCCGGCGAGGACCGAGAGGAGGGTGTCGGTTCCCTGCGTGTCGGAGAGCGACAGGCCGTCGACGTCATTCCAGTCCAACTGCTGCAGCTGACCGCGGCGCCGGGTGATCCGATTGGTGCCGATGCGGACCGCGAGCCGGGTGATCAACCAATCTTGGGTGCGGTTGCGATCCATGGCCGCGTCGACGATCGTCACCCGCTGGCCGTTTCCCCGCACTCGCACCGTTCGATCGAGCAGCTCTGAGAGCACGAGGATCTCGTGAGTCCGCCGTTCGAACCTCCGCATGTTCACCGTGCCGGTCGACAGCACGACGGCATCGATCTCGATGCGCGTCACCCGACCCATCGGTACGAAGATGCGATGGCGGTGTTGCACTTCGACGACGAGACCGAGCACGCGCGGTGGGCGATCGACCTGCAGCATCGCGATGGTCTCGCGAACCCGACCGAGTTGATCACCATTCGGGTCGAAGACGCCGATACCGGCGAGCCGGGCGATGAACACCCGATCCGCGCTCACGACAGCCACCACCCACTGCTGCTCACGAGGGCAGAGTAGTCGGCGGCACCGGCGTTTCGCCGTCGCGCTGCCTCTCTTGCGAGGATTGCTCAGGTGACCGAGATCCCGTCGACAACCCGGGAATCGTTGGCTCTCCCATCGGGGGTCGACGCAGCCCTCCTCGTCGTTGCGCTGACCGGTATCTCGTTCTCGGGACCGCTGATGGCGGCCACCGCGGCGCCGGCCCTGGCGATCGCCTTCTGGCGCAACGCAATGGGCGCGCTGCCGACGTCAGGTCTCGTCGCCGTGCGGCGCCGGCGGGAGCTGTTCGCCGTCCCGGCCCGCGCGCTTGCGGGAGCGGGCTTGGCTGGGTGCGCTTTGGCCGCGCACTTCGCCACCTGGGTGCCGAGCGTGACGTTGACGTCCGTGGCGTCGGCGACCGCTCTCGTGTCGACCCAGATGGTCTTCACAGCCGTGATCGCGCACGGTCAGGGTCGACGGCTGCCGCGGCTGGCCTGGCTGGGCATCGGCGTGGCCGTGGTCGCGACCGGGCTCATTACCGGCGCGGACGTCGAGCTTTCGGGGCGGGCCCTCGCTGGCGACCTGCTCGCCATTGCCGGCGGCCTGTTCGCGGCGATCTACCTGAGCATCGGGGCTCGCGTGCGAACGCACATGTCCACGGCCACGTATACCGGCATCTGCTACGCCGTGTGCAGCGGCGTTCTCCTGCTCATCTGTCTGGTCGGCGGGGTGCCGCTCTTCGGGTATCCCGCCGACGCCTGGCTCAAGATCGTGCTCGTGACGATCTGCGCGCAGCTGCTCGGGCACAGCTTGCTCAACGTCGTCCTGCGTTCGACCAGCCCGACCGTGATCAGCCTGGCGATCCTGCTCGAGGTGCCGGGCGCGGCAATCGTGGCCTACTTGTGGCTAGGCCAGCATCCCCCGTTGAGCGCGATCCCCGGGCTGATCCTGCTGGTCGGTGGACTCGGTCTCGTCGCCCGCTCCCGCGGGGACGCCGGTCCGATCGAGCTGACGGAATGAGGACGGTGAGTCCGGCCACCACTCCGTCGCTGCGACCGGGTGTCGGTGGCATGCTCGCGACCATGACCGAGACGCTGCGCCCTCGACGGTCGTGCCTCGCCGTTCCAGGAAGTAATCCGCGGTTCCTGGAGAAGGCCAAGTCGCTCCCAGCGGACCAGGTCTTTCTCGATCTGGAGGATGCCTGCGCGCCCTTGGTGAAACCGCAGGCGCGCAAGAACATCGTCGCCGCACTGAACGAGGGTGGCTGGGGCGACCGCATCCGGGTCGTGCGGGTCAACGATGTGACGACGCACTGGACTTACCGTGATGTCGTCGAGGTTGTCGAGGGGGCCGGCGCCAACCTGGACTGCATCATGTTGCCGAAGGTGCAGAACGCGGCTCAGGTCCAGTGGCTGGATCTGACGCTCACGCAGATCGAAAAGACGATGGGATTCGAGGTCGGGCGGATCGGCATCGAGGCGCAAATCGAGAACGCCCAAGGCTTGATTGCCGTCGACGCGATTGCCGCCGCCTCGCCCCGGGTCGAGACGATCATCTTCGGTCCGGCCGATTTCATGGCGTCGATCAATATGCGCTCACTCGTCGTCGGCGAGCAGCCTCCGGGCTACGACGTGGGAGATGCCTACCACCACATCCTCATGTCGATCCTGCTTGCCGCTCGGGCTCATGACCTGCAGGCGATCGACGGGCCGTATCTCCAGATTCGCGACGTCGAGGGCTTCCGGCGGGTGGCCGCTCGTTCCGCCGCGCTCGGCTTCGACGGCAAGTGGGTCCTGCATCCAAGCCAGATCGACGCCGCGAACGAGATCTACGCTCCCACTCAAGAGGACTACGACCACGCCGAACTCATCCTCGACGCGTATGCATGGTCGGTCTCCGAGGCCGGCGGGGCCAGGGGATCGGCCATGCTGGGCGACGAGATGATCGACGAGGCGTCCCGCAAGATGGCACTGGTCGTGGCGGCCAAGGGCCGGGCGGCCGGGCTGGTCCGAACTTCGTCGTTCACGCCGACGACGTAGACGATTTAGCGGACAATACTCCCGAGCCTCCCTACGCTAGCCTTTCGGGCACACCAGGCAAGCAAGGCTCGAGCGACAAGGATCGAGATGCGCATAGTGGGAGGGCGGATCACGGTCGCGGCAATTGCTGCCACAAGCCTGATCCTCGCTGGATGTTCCAGCACGAAGAGCGGCACGGGGTCCAGCGGCGCCCCGAATTCGGCGAGTGCGAGTTCGAGCGCCGCTGGCAATATCGCCTCGCTGTCCGCCGACGAGATCGCGTCGCAGGCGACCGCGGCGCTGCGCGAGGCGACGAGCTTCCGGGTTGCGGGCACCATCGTCGCGGGCACCGACCGCACCGACGTCAACCTGGGCCTGAGCGACACCGGGAGCGCTGGGACCGTGGTCGTGTCGGGAGCGGATATCCAGGTCATCGTGATCGGCACGGTCGGCTACTTCAAGGCGTCGGATGCGGCGTGGCGGAAGCTGCTGGCCGGCATGCCGAACCTCGAGACCGTGGTCGAACTGCTGCGCGGCAAGTGGATCAAGGGGTCGTCCAGCGATCAGCGTTTCTCCGGCTTCTTCAGCATCACCAAGAAGGCGTTGGTAGACGATCTCGCGTCGGACACGGGCCCGTTCACGAAGACGGCCACGACGACGATCGCCGGCCAGGATGCGGTCGGCATAACCGCCACCGACAGCACCCTGTACGTCTCGACGAAGGACGCCCGGCCAATCGAGGTCGAACCGGCTAGCGGCTCGACGTCCGCTGGAAAGATCACGTTCAGCGACTACAACGCCGTGCCGGACCCGACGCCGCCGCCCGCCGACCAGACGATCGACAGCTCGAAGATCGGCGGCTGAGAACCAGCTCACGCTCCGGATCCCTGGGCGGATCAGGTTGCGACGCCGATACTGACGGGCATGGCCCGCCTCGCTCAGACCGCTGGACTCACCGACCTGCAGACCGAGATTCTCGCGACGGTACGCACATTCGTGACCAAGGAGATCCTGCCCTACGCGACGGAGCTCGAGCACGAAGATGCGTTCCCGGACGCCATTGTCGACGGCATGAAGCAGTTGGGACTGTTCGGGCTGACCATCGACGAGCAGTACGGCGGGCTCGGCGAGTCGTTGTTGACCTACGCCCTGGTTGTGGAAGAGATCGCCCGCGGTTGGATGTCCGTCTCCGGCGTGATCAACACCCATTTCATCGTCGCCTACCTGATCGATCAGCACGGCACCGACGAGCAGAAGCAGCGGCTACTGCCCCAGATGGCGACCGGTGAGCTGCGGGGCGCGTTTTCGATGAGCGAGCCGGAATGTGGCTCCGATGTCGCGGCGATCAAGTCGCGCGCTGTGCCGGACGGAGACGAGTTCGTGCTGACCGGGCAGAAGATGTGGCTTACCAACGGGGCCCGCGCCGGCGTGGTGGCCACCCTCGTACGTGACGATCTCGGCGCCGATTCGGTCTACCGCAACATGACGACGTTCCTCATCGAGAAGGCGCCCGGATTCGGCGAGACCCGGCCCGGGCTGACCATTCCGGGGAAGATCGACAAGATGGGCTACAAGGGCGTCGAGACGACCGAGATGGTGCTCGACGACGTGCGCGTTCCCGCCGCGGCCGTGCTCGGCGGCTTGGGCGGTCGGGGCCGTGGCTTCTACCAGATGATGGACGGGATCGAAGTCGGCCGGGTAAATGTCGCCGCTCGCGGCTGCGGCGTCGCGATCCGGGCGTTCGAGCTCGCGGTTGCATACGCCCAGCAGCGACGCACATTCGGCAAGCCGATTGTCGAGCACCAAGCGGTAGCGTTCACGCTGGCCGAGATGGCGACGAAGGTCGAGGCGGCGCACCTGCTGATGGTGAACGCAGCTCGACTGAAGGACTCCGGCGAACGCAACGACGTCGAAGCCGGGATGGCGAAGCTCCTCGCCAGCGAGTACTGCGTCCAGGTGACGCAGGAGTCGTTTCGCATCCATGGCGGCTACGGTTACTCGAAGGAATACGAGATCGAGCGCCTCATGCGCGAGGCACCGTTCCTGCTCATCGGTGAGGGCACGTCCGAGATCCAGAAGCTGATCATCAGCCGAGGGCTGCTCCGCGAATATCGCGCGTGATCAGCGCGGCCGCCCCACTTCCTAATTCGGGACGTGATCTTGGAGTTGTCGTCGCCATGTGGCATTAAGCCCAAGATCACCAATGGGGAACGCTACCCGATCTTGGACGTAGTCAGGCCAGCTCCTCGAGTGGCACGGTGGGGTCGGCCAGCCGAGCCACCGAGAGGGCAGCGCGCGACCTGATCAGCGTCTTGATCGGTTCGGTGACGTCCCACACGTTGACGTTCATGCCGGCCAGCACGTGGGATTCCGCGTCGAGCCAGAACGCGATGAACTCGCGGGCCAGCAGATCGCCCCGCACGACGACCTGGGTGTAGCTGCCGGGCGGGGCGTGGCCGACGTACTCCATGCCCAGGTCGTACTGGTCGGTATAGAAGTAGGGCAGCGCGTCGTAGCTCACGTCGTCGCCGAGCATGGCCGCGGCCGCCACCGCGGGCTGGTTGAGGGCGTTGGCCCAGTGCTCCACGCGGATTCGGCTTCCGAAGAAGGGGTGTTCGGCGTTGGCGATGTCGCCGACGACGTAGACATCCGGGTCGCTACTGCGCAGAGCCGCCGAGACGAGCACGCCGTTGTCGACGGCCAGACCCGCCTCCCCGGCCAACCCGGTATTCGGCGCGGCGCCGATGCCAACGACGACGGCGTCGGCCGATATCACCGTCCCGTCGGCGAGGCGAACCCCGGATGCCCGCCCGTCGCTCGTGTCGATCTCGGTGACGGACACGTTGGTGTGCAAGGTGACGCCGTGGTCGGTGTGCAGGGTGGCGAACACTCGCGCGAGATCAGCACCCAGCACGGGGAGCAAGGGAGCCGCCGTCGCCTCGATGACGGTGACGTCCGTGCCGACATCCCGGGCCGCGGCCGCGACCTCAAGTCCGATCCAGCCGCCGCCGATGATGGCCAGCCGGCGATCGCCGCCGAACGTTTCGCGAATCAGGTCGGAATCCTCGACGCGGCGCAGCGTGAGCACGCCGTCCGCGTCAGCACCAGGCACTGGCAGCCGTCGCGGCGTCGAACCGGTCGCGAGCAGTGCGGCCCCGTAGCCGATGGTCTCGCCGCCGGCCAGTTCGATCTCATGCGCGCCGGGTCGGAGGGCGGTCACGGTGGTCGCCAGTCGGAGGTCGATGCCGTTGTCGTCGTACCACTCGCGGTCGTGGACCTGTGCCTCAGCGAGCGTCGACTTGCCTTGCAGGTACGACTTCGACAGCGGTGGCCGCTCGTACGGCAGTTGATCCTCGGTGCCGATCACGGTGAGGCCGCCGCGAAAGCCTTGCTCACGCAGGGCCTCGGCGCCTTTCGCTCCGGCGAGGCCGCCGCCGACGATAACGATGCTGTCCGGATGCGCCATGACGGCTCCTGCTCCTCGATCGTTGGGATCTAGCGAGCGTACGTCGATCATCGAGCAGATCTCGTGGCGCACGCGCATCGGCGCTGCGCTTCGCTCGCTGTCACTCCGCGTGCCGTCTCCCGGGCCCCCAGGTGACCAGGCGTGGTCGAGAGACTCGTACCTACACTTGTTCCACGGAAATCGAGGACAGCTGGTTCAACGAGCCCACTAGATGATCTTGGACTTATCGACCCCACGTGGCACTAACTCTAAGATCATCGATAGGTGATTGCACTTGCTGCTCGTCACACACTCCATCAGCATCGTCAGGCCCGCCACGTCGAGCTGCGCCCTGCGGGGACGAATGGCGGACCGGCGAGGCTGCGGTGGCCCTGAGGCTAGACATCGTGGCGGGGATTCTGCGCGTCAGCAGTGGACGTGGGGATTCCACATCGCGAGCGTGCCGGCCGGGTTACGTTTCCAGGCCCAGACGTGTTGCGAGTAGAAGTCGGGCAGGCCGAAACGGTTCGGCGCGTCCGTCTCGTCGAAGGGATGGCCCGCGAACAGCGAGGGTGGCGCGGCATGCGTCGAAGTCCAGGCGACCTTGTCCACGAGGTATTCCAGGGCAACGAGCCGGAGGGTGCCGTCGCGGTCGGGAGCGTAGACCAGCGCTTCCGGCTGCTTCGGGCTGATCGCCGGATCCTCGATCAGCGCGGGCTTGACGAAGTGCACCCCCATACCGCCCATGCCCGGCTCGGCGATGCACGAAACGCCGTTGATGTCGACGAATGGCACGTAGCCGTCGGCCAGGGCGGTGGCGATGTTGTGGTACTTGTCAGTGGCGGTGCGAATCGCTTGGAGATCACGGCTGGTCGCCGGATGGCGGCTGGCCGTGGCACTGGCCGAGACGGCACTGCCGAGGATGGCAAGGGCCGCAACTAGTGCGAGTAACAGGCTGACGGAACGTCGCATGGTCAGAGGCCTTCTGGGCGTGGTGTCCGCGAATGGCGCATCAACGAGGCAGAACAGCGAGTTCAGGCTCCGGTTGGCCGTCGGCGGGCCGGACGGGCGGCCGACGCACCCGAGCGACGAGCGCAACGACGATGAGGGTGCCGATGACGGTGAGGCCGACGATCAGCGCGTAGTTCCAGATGGCGATGTGGTCGTGGATGACGACCGGTTGGGCGGGCGGTTCGGCGGGCAACGGAGGCCCGGGTGTGGCGTAGTAGCCGGGTGGTGGGTCGGGCGTGGCGGATGCCGGCAGGGCCGAGCTGGCGTACCAGGCGAGCAGGAGCGCCAGGCCGCCGAGCGGGGTGAGACGGATCTTGGTCATCGCGGTGCCTCTCGCTTGTCGCGGCGTGTGCGCCGGCTGCGAGAAGGGTCCGTGGCGGCGGCCGGACCCGGCATCGGGAGGCTTCCCCAATCTTGTCCGGACCCGTCCCCCATTTTTTTGCTTTGTCACTCCGCGTGCGCATGCCTCGGGCGTGGGGTGACGATCCGTGGTCGCAGCCAAGTTATCCACAGGCCGTGGCCGATTGATTGCAATCGGTGAGAGTGACCGGTACTTTCTGCCTGTTCACGGCCCCGGGGGGTTGCTGACGAGGAGAGCGGGATTGTCGACCGCGCAGGCGATCGTCGAGGACGAGGTCCGGGAACTCGTCCGGCGCCGCGGGATCGACCCGGTGGCCGAGGGCAGCGCGGTTCGCCTGCTCGTGGACGAGGTCGTCGGCGACTATCGGGATCGCGCGGTGACCGCGGCGTTGCCGCCGCTGGGCGATCCGACGAAGGTCAGTCGTCGAGTGGTCGACGCGGTGGCCGGGTTCGGTCCACTGCAGCCGTTGCTGGACGACCCCGAGATCGAGGAGATCTGGATCAACGAGCCGGGTCGGGTCTTCGTCGCTCGGCGGGGACGATCCGAGCTGACGACGCTCATCCTCACCGGCGACGAGGTCGCCGATCTGGTCGAGCGAATGCTGCGCAGCTCCGGTCGACGCATTGACTTGAGCACTCCGTTCGTCGATGCGATGTTGCCGGACGGATCCCGGTTGCACGTCGTGATACCTCAGATCACGCGCACCCACATGGCGGTGAATATTCGCAAGTTCGTCCTGAGCATCGCCGGATTGGACGAACTCGTTGCCATGAACTCGATTACTGAGCAGGCGGCGAACTTTCTCGAGGCGAGCGTCGCCGCCGGGTTGAACATTCTCGTGTCCGGCGGAACTCAGGCCGGGAAAACGACAATGCTGAACGCTCTATGTGCGGCGATTCCCGCGCGCGAGCGCATTGTGACCGTCGAGGAGGTGTTCGAGCTTCAGGTGCGACTGCCGGACGTCGTGGCCATGCAAACCCGGCAGGCGAATCTCGAAGGCACGGGCGAGATTCCCCTCAGACGTCTGGTGAAAGAGGCACTCCGCATGCGTCCGAGCCGTCTCATCGTCGGTGAGGTGCGGCAGGCCGAATGTCTTGATCTGCTGATTTCGCTTAATAGTGGCGTGCCGGGAATGTGTACGCTCCACGCGAATTCCGCCCGCGAGGCCTTGGTAAAGATGTGTACGCTTCCGCTATTGGCTGGCGAGAACGTGTCCGCGGCATTTGTGGTCCCAACGGTCGCGACCAGTGTGGATCTGGTCGTCCATCTCGGTATCGACGCCGCAGGGCATCGACGGGTACGGGAAATCGTCGGCGTTCCCGGCCGAGTCGAGCGAGATGTCATCGAAACTGCAGACATCTTTACCACTCGCAACAATCAGCTCGAGCGTGCTCATGGCTTTCCGCCCCATGCCGACCGCTACGAGCACGCTGGCGTCGATCTCATTGCCGCGCTCGGGCATCGAGCGGTGCGGCGACACGCGGCGCGTGAGGCCTGACGTGGGCGCACTCCTGGGTTTGCTGCTCGGCACCGGGCTGCTGCTCATCTGGCGGAGCGGCCCGCGCGCGCCGAAACGGCGTTCCGCGGTCAGCGTCGGGTGGCATCAGCGCCGCACCGACCTGTTGCGCCAAGCCGGCGTCGATGGCGTCGGATCTGCGCAACTGCTCGGCGTCCAGGTGGCGTGCGCGGCCCTCGCCGGCCTGGTCGTGCTCTTGCTGACGGCGGCGCTAGCCGTGGCGGTCTGTTTCGCCGGGTTCGCGTTCGCGGCTCCGGTAGCGGTGCTGCGGGGCATGCGACGTCGTCGGATGGCAGCATTGCGCGAGTTGTGGCCTGAGGCGGTTGACAATTTGGCCTCCGCGGTTCGGGCCGGCCTGTCACTTCCCGAGGGGCTAGCTGCGCTAGCGACTCGCGGTCCGGCGCCACTTCGGCCGGCGTTCGCTCGGTTCGGCGCGGCCTATCGCGCAAGCGGCCGGTTCGGTAGTTGCTTGGACGCGCTCAAAGACGACCTCGCCGATCCGGTGGGTGACCGGGTGTGCGAGACGATGCGCGTCGCCCGCGAGGTGGGCGGGAGCGATCTCGGCACCGTGTTGCGAACGCTGTCCGAGCTGCTGCGGGCCGACGCCAGAACGCGTTCGGAACTGGAGACCAGGCAAGGCTGGGTGGTGAACGCGGCGCGGTTGGCGGTCGCGGCGCCGTGGATCGTCCTGTTGCTGCTGGGGACGCAATCGACGACGTTGCAGGCGTACAACTCCACCGGCGGCGTAGTGCTACTTGGCGTGGGCGCCGTGGTCTGCGTCGTCGCGTACCGCATCATGCTGCGGATCGGTCAGTTGCCCGAGGAGCGGCGGGTGCTGCGGTGAGCACAGTGCTGCTGGGCGGCCTGCTCGGGCTGATGCTTGCCGTCGGCGTCATCATCGCCGTGCGCGCGTCACCACCCATGCGCCCGATTCGATTGGCGGACCGCGTCGCGCCCTATCTCGGCGATACGCCGGCGCCGTCGAAGCTGCTCGCCCGACCGAGCGCAACGTCGGCTCCGTTCACCGTGCTGCGGCGGTTGTTCGGTCCGGCCCTCAATGAGGCGGTCGGCCTGCTCGATCGAATGGTCGGTGGCCGGGCCTCGGTGCGCCGCCGGCTGGACGGCTTGAGTTCCCGCATGACGGTCGAAGATTTCCGTCTCGAGCAGGTCGTGTGGGGAACGATGGGCATGATCGCGAGCGCCCTGCTCGTCGTCGGCATCGGGGTTGTTCGCGGGAACGTCAACGTCGTGCTGGCGATCGGCGCGGCCATCATCGGGTTGGTCACTGGCGTGCTCGCCCGCGATTGGGCGCTGTCGAGGCAACTCCAGCGGCGTGCGGCCACCATGCTCGCCGAGTTCCCGATCGTGGCCGATCTGCTCGCACTATCCGTCGTGGCCGGTGAGGCTCCGAGCACTGCGTTACTGAGGGTGTCGCGCCTCACCAGCGGCGAGCTGGCGCGAGACATCGACGAGGCCCTGTCCGAGGCGCGATCGGGCGTGCCGATTACCCGGGCGCTCACCGCTCTGTCCGATCGGACGACCCTCGAGCCGTTCGCGCGATTCCTGCAAGGACTCGTCGTCGCGATCGAGCGGGGCACGCCGATGGCAGACGTGCTGCGCGCCCAGGCAGCCGACGTCCGGGAAGCCAGCAAGCGCGCTCTCCTCGAGGCCGGCGGCCGCAAGGAAATCTCGATGATGGTGCCTGTGGTGTTTTTGATCTTGCCTGTGACCGTGCTGTTCGCGCTGTACCCCGGTCTCGTCACGCTCGTATCGCTCACCCGTTGATCTCGGAGGTCTCGGCATGTCGATGGATCTGCTCGCCGCCTGGGTGCGGCTCACGTACGCGCGAGTGCGCGGCGACGATCCCGAGCGTGGCGATGTCCCCGGCTGGGTGATGGTGACGATCATGACGGCTGGACTGGTCGTCGTCATCTTCGCGCTGTTCCGGGACAAGATCACCAGCGCGATCAGCGACGCTATCGATTCGGTGACGGGCAAGACAGGCGGATAGCGGTGGGCGACGCGCTGCTCGCGCGCGTTCGTGCGCTTCTCGGTGACAAACCGCGAGATAGCGGTGCCGCGATCGCAGAGTTCGCGATGATCTCGGTCTTGCTCGTCTTCGTGCTGTTCGCGGTGCTGCAAGTCGCGGTATACAGCTACGTCCGCAACGTTGTCGCCGCTAGCGCAGCGGATGGTGCGCGGTTCGCCGCCGCTTCCGGCGTCGACTATGCACGGGGCGGACTTCGGGCCAGCGACCTCGTTGGCCATGGCCTCACCGACGGGGTGGCGCGGGACGTGCCGTGCGTGGGTCGGCCCGGCGCAGATCCGGCTTCGGGCCTGCCGCTGGCCATCGTGCAATGCGCTGGACATATCCGGTCCGTCTTTCTGCCCATCGGAGCACTGCTGCGGATCGACGTCACGTCGAGCGTGCTGAAGGAGGGTCAGCCGTGAAGGTGGCTGCGCTCCGTCGCGTGATGGCGATGCGCATCAGCGCGATCTGTCGTGCGGATGCCGTCGGCGACGCGGGGAATGCCGTGATCGAGTTCGTCTTTGTCGCCGTCCTGATCCTTGTTCCGCTGGTGTATGTCGTGGTCGCGGTCGCGTCGGTTCAGCGCAGCACCGTTGCCGTAACTCAAGCTGCTCGTGAAGCCGGGCGAGCGTTCGCGACCGCGGGATCGACCGATCAGGGCCTGCGTCGGGCCGAGGTGGCGGTCCGGCTGGCGCTCGCCGATCAGGGCCTGCCTGATGATGCGGACCTGCGCTATGTCGCCGCGGGCGAAACGTGCCAGTCGGCGACCATCGCGCCGTCCCTCACGCCCGGCGCGCAATTCGCCGTGTGTGTCATCCGACACGCCTCCCTGCCGGCGGTTCCGTCGCTGATCGCCGGCCGTGGGATCACCACGATCGGGCGTTTCGTGCTGCACGTCGACGACTATCGGGTCGTGACACCGTGAATGTGCTCGCTCGGCTGGCCGACGACCGAGGCTCGACGATTCCGTTGATTCTTGGCTGCTTCCTGCTCGCGTTCCTGATCGTCGCTGGCAGCGTGGCGGCTGGTGACGCTTTCGTGCAGCAACGAGACCTGCAGAGCGTCTGCGATGGCGCCGCGGCGGCAGCGGCCACCTCGGCTGATCTCGCTCTTGCGCGCGAAACCGGCGAAGTTGGCGGATCGGCGTTGCGCTTGGCGAACGTGCAGGAGGCTGTCGACCAGTACGTGGCCCGGGACGCTTCGCGGTCGACGGTGCACATCGAGGCCACATTGAGCCCAGACGCGGAGACGGTGTCTCTCGCGTGTCTCGAGCATCGGGAGATCGCGTTCGGGGCTGTCTTCGGCAAGGGCGGCGGCGTCGACCATCGCGCGATATCCACAGCCCGGGCGCCGCTGTCATGAACTATCCACAGATCGATGGAAACCCAAGTGGGGTGCCACCGAAGTGAGACAGGAT
This sequence comes from uncultured Actinomycetota bacterium, assembly GCA_963779485.1. Classification (GTDB taxonomy): domain Bacteria; phylum Actinomycetota; class Actinomycetes; order Mycobacteriales; family Jatrophihabitantaceae; genus CAVVJA01. The sequence goes on from CAVZYJ010000025.1 coordinate 52,798, forward strand.
TTGCGGATGCGAATCGGTGTGGCTGGCTTGCCGGTCGTCGTGACGTTGGTCGCGGCGGCGTGCGGTGGCGGCGCCGGCACGCCGCCGCCCAGCTCCTCGGTTGCATCGGTCGCGGCTGCGCCCTCGACGGCCGCGCCCTCCTCGAGCCCGGCCAGCCCGGCCACGACTGGGCCCAATGTGCGACCTGGCGAGCGGCCGCCTGCGATGCCCGCCGCCGCCAAGCAACACACCCAAGAAGGAGCGCTCGCGTTCGCCGGCTACTTCATCAAGAGCATTGGACTGGAGCATCGCGACAATGGACACGACATCTCTCGACGCGGATGCAGTGCTCCAGAATGCAAGGCTTGCCATTCATATATCACAGAGCTGAACAGGCTATCAGGTTGAAGGAGGCAGGAAGTTCAGGGCGGTCGAATAACCCTGAGGTCAGCTTCAGCTGATTCCGGCAGACGTGATCGCCCGTCTGAATACCAAATAGTCGTCAGTTATGTGCAAGATCCAGACTATGTCATTCGGCCCTCTTCGCTACCAGCACCCGATCGGCTACGGCATCCAAGACATATCGATCCTTTGTCTTGGTGCGCTGGATTGCGACAGGATGGCAAACTGTGGAATTGGAGGGGTGATGCGTGTCCTCGGCGTGATCGCCCTCGTAGCTGCAATATTTGCGTTGCTGGATCCCTAGGGACATTGTCAAAGCCTCGTCGCTCGCTCCAGCGGACTGCGTTCAGCTCGACGTCGGCTACGGCAGGTCGCGCTAGCTTCACGGCAAGGTCCAAACAGATATGCCGGACGTCGAAAGATCGTGGCGACGAAAACTCGGGCGGTGCAAGACGTCAGGCCCCAGGATCGAGACTGTTGATTGCGGCAAGGTGAAGGTCGGCATTATTCTCGAGAACTCGCCGAACCATTTCTGCGCCGCTGTGCAGGGAAACTGTTCGGTGCAATCGCGGGCGCAGGCGCCCACTGATCCCAAGGCGACGACGGTCGGCTACCTGCAGCAAGGTCCAACTGGAAGCTGGGTGCTCAACGGGTTCGACTGCAACGTCGTGCCGGGTGGCGCCGGGCCGCCACCGCCGCCCCAGGTCACTCCGTTCGACGCATACGCAGCCGTTCTGAGGTTGGTGCCGTCGCCGGCCATCGGCGCGGCGCCCGGCAAGGGCCGGACGCTGGTCAACATGCAAACGATCTTCTGGGTGAACGGGGGCGCCGATGAGGCGCTCGGCCCGGCGATTTTGCTTGGTCATCAGGTCGGGCTGCGGATCCACGCGCGGAGCACGACGTGGTCGTTCGGCGACGGGGCCACGGACGCGTCACCTGGCCTCGGCCGCCCCTACGCAGCGGCCGACGGCTGCGCGGACGCGGTCTGCACCGGGTACTTCGGGCACACCTACGCCGGCACCGGTGCGATGACGGTAGCCGCGACCGTGACCTGGGCCGGCGAGTTCTCGGTCGACGGCGGCCCATGGCGGGGCATCGCCAACCCGGCTAGTGGCGCGGAGACGGTGGACGGTCCGGCGGCGACGCGGCCGATCACGGTCATCCAGGCCCGTGGCGTCTTGGTTCAAGATCCCGGCGTGACGGGGTAAATCGGCTGACCGCGTACCCTGATCTGTCGTGACGGACGTGCCCGCGGAGCTGAAGGAACTCTCCGCCACCCTCAGCACGATCGAGTCGGTGGTCGACGTCGGCGCGCTCCGAGCGGAGATCGGCGACCTGGAGCGGCAGGCCTCGGCGCCGGACCTCTGGAGCGATCCCGAGCAGGCGCAGCAGGTGACCAGCCGGCTGTCCTATGCGCAGGGCGAGATCCGACGGGTCGAGGAGCTCAGGCGCCGCGTCGATGACGCGCAGGTGCTCTGGGAGCTGGCCGAGGAGGTGGACGACGCCGCGTCCCGCGCCGAAGTCGAGGCCGAACTGGTGGCGCTCCGCACCAGCATCGACGAGCTCGAGGTCCGCACCCTGCTGTCGGGGGAATACGACGCCCGTGAAGCCCTGGTCACCATCCGCTCAGAAGCGGGCGGCGTAGACGCAGCAGACTGGGCCGAGATGCTCATGCGGATGTATCTACGGTGGGCCGAGCGCCACCACTACTCGGTTGACGTTCTCGACACGTCCTACGCGGAGGAGGCGGGCATCAAATCCGCCACCTTCCAGGTCAAGGCGCCCTATGCCTACGGCACACTCTCCGTCGAACAGGGCACCCATCGACTGGTTCGGATCAGCCCTTTCGACAACCAGGCGCGCCGGCAAACCAGCTTCGCCGGCGTCGAGGTGCTGCCCGTCGTGGAGAAGTCCGATCATGTCGATATCCCCGACGACGACATCCGGGTCGACGTCTACCGATCGTCCGGCCCGGGCGGACAGGGCGTGAACACGACGGATTCCGCCGTGCGCATCACCCACCTGCCCACCGGCATCGTGGTCAGCTGCCAGAACGAACGCAGCCAGATCCAGAACCGCGCCAGCGCGATGGCCGTGCTGCAGGCCAAGCTGCTGGAGCGGCGACGGGAGGACGAGGCGGCCAAGATGAACGCCCTCAAGGACACCGGAAACAGCTGGGGCAACCAGATGCGCAGCTACGTGCTGCACCCCTACCAGATGGTCAAGGACCTGCGCACGGAGTACGAGGTCGGCAACCCCCAGGCCGTGCTCGACGGAGACATCGATGCCTTCATCGAGGCCGGCATCCGTTGGCGACGAAGTAACTGATCTGTGAATCGGCCGTTGCACCGATAACTTTTGGGTAAACTTCCCCCCCGTGATTTCTCTCGACAATGTCACCAAGATCTACGCCGTTGGCACGCGCCCGGCCTTGGACACCGTTTCCGTCGAGATCGACAAGGGTGAGTTCGTGTTCCTCATCGGGCCGTCCGGTTCCGGCAAATCGACCGTTCTGCGCCTTCTCCTTCGCGAGGAGAGGCCGACTGTGGGCGTGGTACACGTCGACGGGCGGAACCTGGCCAAGCTGCCGGCCCGCAAGGTACCCGAGCTGCGGCGCAAGATCGGCTGCGTCTTCCAGGACTTTCGGCTGCTGCCGAAAAAGACGGTCTACGACAACGTCGCCTTCGCCCTGGAAGTGATCAACAAGTCGCAGCGGGCGATCAAGCGCACGGTGCCGGAGGTACTCGATCTGGTCGGGCTCGACGGCAAGGCCAACCGGCGTCCGCACGAGCTGTCCGGTGGCGAGCAGCAGCGGGTCGCCATCGCGCGGGCCTTCGTCAACCGGCCCCTCGTGCTGCTGGCCGACGAACCGACGGGAAACCTCGACCCCGACACCAGCCAGGGCATCATGCGCCTGCTCGAACGCATCAACCGCACCGGCACCACCGTGTTGATGGCCACCCACGACAACAACATCGTCGACGCCATGCGGCGCCGGGTCATCGAGCTGGATTTCGGCAAGGTGGTCCGCGACCAGGCCCGGGGGGTCTACGGCGTTGGTCGCTGATCTCGCTCGAACCCGACTCGACGGTTAGGACAGCTAGGACCTCATGCGCGCCAACTACGTGATGTCAGGTGTAGCCCAAGGCATGCGCCGCAACCTCCTGATGACGATCGCGCTGGTGCTCATCACGGCCGTGTCGCTGGTCTTCCTGGGGTCGGCCTTCCTGACCAGCACCGAGATCAGCCGCTTCCGCAAGCTGTACGAGAACCGGCTGAACGTCTCGATCTATCTCTGCGCCGACAAGACGGCCACCTGTACACACAAGGTCACCGCGGCCGAGCGGGTGGCTCTGCAGCGACAGCTGCAGTCCGACCCGCTCATCACGTCGGTCAGCTTCGTCTCCGAGCAGCAGGCCTACGAGCGCGGCAAGCAGGTGCTCGACCCGGCCATTGCCCAGTTCATCGAGCCCGGCCAGCTGCCGTCCTCGTTCACCGTCAAGCTCAAGGAGACCCAGAAGGACTACGACGCGGTCCGGGTGAAGTACGAGAAACAGCCCGGCGTCGACAACGTGCAGAACCAGGACGCGAGCATCGAGACGATCCTCAACATCATCGACAGCGCCCGGCTGCTGTCGATCGTCGGCGCCGTTGTCGTGCTGTTCTGCGCCGTGATCATGATGGCGATCACCATCCAGGTTGCCGCCCAGCAACGACGCGCCGAGACGAGCATCATGCGGCTCGTCGGCGCCTCGCGCTGGATGACCCAGCTGCCGTTCATCATCGAGGCGATGATCGCGGCGGCCATCGGCGGCATACTCGCAATCGCGGCGCTCTGGGGCGGCAAGCAGTTCGTCCTGAACAGCATCTTCCGCACCCAGGTCTCGCGCGGCGTGATCCCGGACCTGAGCGCGAGCGACGTGCTGCTGGCCGGCAGCCTGTGCTTGCTCATCGGGGTGGTGCTCGCGGCGATCACGGCGGCCGTCACGCTACGGGCCTACGTCCGGCTTTAGGACACGCCCTAGTGTCCGCAACCCACGCCTCGAGCAACCGCGGATCCGGCCGCAAGATCATCGCGCAGAACCGTAAGGCGCGCCACGACTACGCGATCCTGGAGACCTTCGAGGCCGGCGTCGTCCTGACCGGCACCGAGGTGAAGTCCCTTCGCCTGGGCCGCGCGTCGCTCGTCGACGGGTTCGCCACCATCGACGACGGCGAGGTCTACCTGCGTAACGTCCACATCCCGGAATACCTGCAGGGCAGCTGGACGAACCATGAGCCGCGGCGCACCCGCAAGCTCCTCCTGCACAAGGGCGAGATCCTCCGGATGATCGGAAAGACCAAGGAGAGCGGCCTCACGCTGGTCCCGCTGTCCCTGTACTTCGCGGACGGCAAGGTCAAGGTCGAACTGGCTCTTGCTCGGGGCAAGCGGTCCTACGACAAGCGGCAGGACCTCGCCCGGCGCGACGCCGAGCGGGAGGTTCGCCGGGCCCTGGGTCGGCGGGCCAAGGGAATCGATGCGTGACGCGGACGTCCCCGCCTGGTGGGGCGCCCTGGGCCTGCCCGGACTCGTCGATCTCCACGTGCACTTCCTGCCCGAACGGGTCATGGCCGCCGTCTGGCGCTACTTCGACCAGGCCGGGGAGCACTACGGACTGCCCTGGCCGGTGACCTATCGCACCAGCGACGTCGAACGGGCTGCGACGCTGCGCGCGCTGGGCGTGCGAATCTTCCCGGCCCTGGTGTACCCGCACCGGCCCGATATGGCGGAATCGTTGAACGTCTGGGCGCGGGAGTTCGCCGCGGCCACACCGGGCTGCGTGCCGAGCGGCACGTTCTACCCCGAGCCGTCCGCCGCCCACTACGTCCGAACGGCGCTCGAGGCGGGTACCCGGATCTTCAAGGTGCACGTTCAGGTCGGAGAATTCGATCCGGCCGACGCGCAGCTGGACGAGGTGTGGGGCCTGCTCGCCGACGCGGCCACGCCCGTCGTGGTGCACTGCGGCAGCGGACCGATCCCCGGCCGGCACACCGGGCCGGGACCATTCGAGACCGTGCTCGCGAGGCATCCGCAGTTGACCGCCGTGATCGCCCACTGCGGGATGCCGGAATACGCCGAACACATCAGCCTGGCCGAGCGATATCCGAACGTGCACCTCGACACGACCATGGTCGGCACGCCGTTCACCGAGGCCTTCATGCCGCTCGACCGCGCCCTGCTGCCGCGGCTAGCCGGGCTGCCGGACCGGGTCGTGCTCGGCTCCGACTTCCCGAACATCCCGTATCCGTACGCGGAGCAGCTGGCCGCGTTGGAGCGGTTCGACCTCGGCGACGACTGGCTGCGGGCGGTGTGCTGGCACAACGGTCGCCGGCTCATCGGCTGAGCGGGCCTCAACTCTGGCCGCGGGCCTGCTGCCGGGCCTGCTCGGCCAGCTGCCGTTCCCGTTCGACGAGCACGCCGTAGCCGAACGCGGTCTCGGGGGGTGCGTCCTGCGCCAGTCGCTGCAGCAGGGCGGTGGCGACCACGCTGTCCTGGAACTCGCCGAGGACGTCCTGCAACGCGGTGGCATCGCGGACCAGCTCCGGGTAGTCCTTGGTCGGAGTCACCTCGGCCGCGTACCGGGTGCGCTTGCCCATCTTGCGGGCGCGGTGCATGTCCTCCACGTCGCCATCCGCCTGGGTCGCGCGAGCCACCCGCTTGCGTAGCCGCTTGGCCATCCGGGCGACGACCGCCTGCAGCGTCTCGGCCGGGCGTCCGGCGGCCGCCGTGAAGGGGGGATCAGCTCGCCATCGTCCGATCTCGGCGAGCAGCGCCGCATATCGCTCACTGCGCATGGCGACCCGCAGCTCGTTCATCCGCTCGGCGTGTTCGGACTCGAGATACTCATCGATCCGCTGCCCGACGTCGTTCGCTCCGAGGTCGGCGGCCAGCTCGGTCACGGCGACGCGGAATCGGGCGCGCAGCACCTCGGCGTCGCGGACATTGCCCAGCACCTCGGCGTACCACTTCAGCTCGCCGTCCAGCGCTCTCGCCTGGTCCGCGTCGAAGAAGTCGCCGAAGGTGCGCAACGTGCTGCGGGTGCGCCGGCAGGCGACCCGCGTCTTGTGCACCGCGTCCTCGGCATCGCGGTGAATCGCGAAGTGTCCGGAGACGATGGCGTCCGCCTGCGTGCTCAGATAGTCGATCAGCAGGGCGCCGGCGGAGGTCCGCGGCGAGCCCACCCCTTCGTTGCCGATGCCGACGGTCGCCCGGGCGAGCTTGGACCGACTGGTCGACGGCCGGGCGCCGGTCTCCAGGAGCACCCGGCCGACCTGCTTCAGGACGTCGGCCGAGCCGTCGGCGAGCTCCACCTCGACCTCGTGCCACCGGGGCGTGCGAACGCCGCCGCCCCGGTCGATGGCGCGCACGTCGTCGGCGGCGACCTCGGCAAGCATCGTCCCGTCCTCGATCAGCCGGTGCCGCGTACGGGTGACGTCCAGGGTGACCGCGGGATGCAGCGCATGGCCGCGCAGGAACGGACCGAGGAGATCCAGCATCTCGATCGGTGGGTTCTCGCCCTCCGGCGGCCAGCGCAGCTCGGTGCGGCCTTCGGACGCCGGCACCTTGAGCTGCCAGCCGGTGTCGGCCTCGCCGAGCCGGCGCCGCAGCGCCAGTCGCAGCCGCAGCAGGTCTCGAGCCTCGGTGTCGTAATACGTGCTGGCCAGGTGCACGACGTCGACGTCGACCTGGCCATCCTTGCCGACGACCCCGTCCAGAGGAGGCATCGCGAAATCCGGCGCGACGTCGAACTTCGTCTCGATCTCCGCCGCTACTTCGGCCATGGTGACAGTTCTACCTGGTACAAGCCGCGTCGCGGAGTCGCTACGCTGAACGTATATGCCGACAAGGGGGTGAATGGTCTCGACTTCGGACGTCGAGACAGGAGAAGCGGGCCGAGGATCGCGTTGCTGACCTCGTTAATCATGCGACGCATACAAAACAAGCGCCGATACTAATCGCGCTGAGCTCGCTCTCGCTGCCTAAGTAGCGAAGTGACTCTGTCAGCCCGGGTTCGTCACCGGCCCGGTCCGCTGGCATCAGCTAGGTGACTGACCGTCGACGCCGGTCGCGGGCGTCAACGGGACATCGCACAGCGGCTGGACCCGTCACACCGGCTCGTGTGCAGGACCGGTGGGGTCGAGCAGAGGCACCGCACACTGCGCCCGGAGAAGTCCTGTCGAAGCGACGAAGGACGCGGGTTCGATTCCCGCCACCTCCACAACCAACGCGGCGCCGTGCCGCGTCCAACCGGCCGTCGTGATCTTGGACCTACGGCGGCGGGGCGCCCGCATGTCCAAGATCACGCTGGGCCGACAGCCGTCGGCGGGTTCGGCGCAGCCGCTGGTAGCCGACGACCAGGCCCAGCAGCAGGGTCGGGCTCGCGGTGACCGCCGAGACCATGATGCGCGTGTCCCGGGTCGCCCGCGGCCCGGTGACCGTGACGGCCCAGCTGCCTTCGGTGACGTCCTGGCCGCCAGCCGAATGCAGATAGGTGATGGTGACCTGATGGGTGCCAGCGCCCGCGGGCAGCGTGATGTCGTAGTCGGGCGCGTTGACCGATCGCACGATCGGGGCCCCGCCATCGAGGCTGATCGCGAGCTCGGGCTGGCCGTTCGGGTCGGACTCCTGCCCGTCGATCGTGATGGTGCCCACCCCGCCGGTCACCGCCGCGACGGCGCCGCGCGGGTCGCCGTTGACGTCGACCGGCGGCGCGGCCTGCGAGGTGGCATTGCCCTCGCCGACGTTCCCCACCGTCACGGTGTACGAGTGCGGGCCGTCCGGCGCAACGAAGTCGACGTCGAATCGGTGCGTGGCCGGCTCCGTAGCGGCAGTGGCGAGCGTGGCGTCCCCCTCGCTGATCCGAACCGGCAGGGCGGCGCTCGGCGAGTCGGGGTCGACGGCCGTGCCGGTCAGGTGCACCGTGCTGCCGCTCGCGGTGATCGTCACCGACGAGAGCACCGGATCGTGAGCGGCCGGATCGTCGATCTGGCCGCTCGGCAGGAGAGCGCGGGCCTGGGCGGTCACCACCGAGCTGATCACTGACCCGTAGGTCGACGGACTCCCGTCGGTGAGGATCGCGACCGCGTACTGGTCGTCATCGACGTAGCCGGTGGAGTTGAACACGGCATCGGGGGAGTCGTCGCCGTCGTCGCCCCAGCCCTGCTTGATCGCGGCGCCGGTGGTGGCGGACGGGATGCCGAAGTACTGGTAGGTGCCGTCCGCTCCGTATTCGGTGGCGTGGGCCATGGCGTTCATCAGCCACGGGCCGACCGTGGGGTCACGCGCGATCGCCTCGTAGAGGTAGACCATTCCCTTGGCCGTGATTTCGGTGTTGCCCCACCACCCGGACAGTTCCGGCGGCGTGCCCAGAAACGGGATGTCATAGCGGGCGGCGACCAGGTTGATCACGTCATCCCCGCCGGCCAGCCCGTACAGGGCATCGGCGTCGTCGTCGTCGGACTGGGTGATCATCTGGTAGGCGGTCGCCTCGGTGCCGCCCGTCATCTGCCCGGTGGCGAGCAGTTCCGTCGCGATCAGCACTTTGGCCACCGATTCACTGGCGAATGGCGCCGTGTCCGCACCGGCCCCGAGATACTCGCCGGTGCGCAGGTTCAGGGTTGCGACGCCGGTGCGGTAGCCCTGGTCGGTCGCCACCTGCGCCGCGGCCTGCGCGTCGGAGACCAGGTCAGCGGCCGCCGGCGGAACGAAGATCAGCGGCAGGGCGGCGCCCAGCACCACGGCGATCAGCAACGTGCCGGCGTGACGCCTGCTGATGGGCACAAACCTTCACGTTCGTGCCCGTTGCTCATCGTCAGCTTCGTGCCCGCTGTGCACGTGCGATCGACTTGCTGTGAGCCAGCTATAGCTGCCCGCTAGCTGCTCGGAAGAATGTTGACGGCCCGGGCCGCGACCAGTGCGACCGTGATGAAGGACACTGCGGCCTGCAGCGTGAACAGCATCTTGATCCAGCGGGACAAGGGCATCGTGTCCGTCGGGGAGAACGCGGTCGAGTTGGTGAACGACACGTACAGATAGTCGAGAAAGTTCGGCTCCCAGTCGCGGGCCAACCGCTCGTCGGTCATCTGCGGGAACAGCAGATCGGGTTGTTGCATCAGGCCTTCGGCTCGGGCGCCCGGGCCGCCGCGGTCGTACTCCCAGTACCAGATGGCGAAGATGATCGTGTTCGTGAGCCAGATCTCGGCGCCGCCGGCGAGCAGGCTCACCGCGTTGATGTGTCCGCCGGTCGTGACTTCCTTGGTAAGCAGCACCAGAGACGAGGTGTTGGTAATCGCGATCAGGCCCAGCACGACCTGAGTGGCGAACCGCAGCCGGGGGCTGCGATGCCCGATACGCGAAGATGTCGAGAACGCGAGGATGAGGAGCAGTACCAGCTCGATCGTCGGTGCGACGTAAGCCGGGTGGAGCACGAACCGGCTCGGTACCGCGAATTGCACGCCGATTGCAGCAAGCAGCCCGGCTCCGACCCACCACCGCGATTCGCCCTCGGTTCGCCGCAGCCACGCCGGCTTGCTCTCAGCAGTTCCCCAGGCAACGGTTCGCGCTCCACCGCCTGGCTCAGACATGATGCCGATTGTGCCGCGCGACGAGGCGCGGACAAGGGGGACACGCATGCATGACATGAGCTGGCTGGAGGCCGGCGTCATCGGCGCCGTACAGGGAATGACGGAGCTCTTTCCGGTATCCAGCCTCGGGCACAGCGTGCTCATTCCGGCGGTCGTTGGCGGCTCGTGGGCGACCGACCTGAACGTGCGGTCGCCGGAGTCGCCCTACCTCGCGTTCATCGTCGGCCTGCACGTCGCCACCGCTGTGGCGCTGATCATCTATTTCTGGCGGGACTGGCGGCGCATCATCACCGGATTGATCACCAGCATCATCCACCGACGCGTCCGCACGCCGGATCAGCGGTTGGCCTGGCTGCTCGTCCTGGCGACCATCCCGGTCGGTCTGGTCGGGCTGTTCGCCGAGCATTGGTTCCGGACGAGTCTGTCCCGGCCCGTGCCGACCGCCATTTTCCTCATGATCAACGGGCTGCTGCTACTCGGCGCCGAGGCGCTGCGCCGGCGCGACCGAACGGTCGATACCGAGTACGTCGATGAACGGGTCAGCGGTCCGCTGTCCGATCGCCAGCTCGCCCGGCAGCCCGTGGGCCAGGCCGTGCTCATCGGGTCGGCGCAGATCCTCGCGCTGGCACCGGGCATCTCTCGATCGGGCGTGACGATGGTCGCGGGCATGGTGCGCGGCCTGAACCGCGAGGACGCAGCCCGGTTCTCCTTCCTGCTCGCCACGCCGGTCATCCTGGCGGCCGGCGCGCTCAAGCTCGGCGACCTGACCGGGCCGCTCGGCGATGGCGTGCGGGGGCAGGTGCTGTTCGGGTCACTCATGTCCGGGGTGGGCGCGTACCTGTCGGTTCGGTTCCTCACCCGGTATCTCGCCAACCGGTCGCTGCGGCCGTTCGGCGTCTACTGCCTCGTCGCCGGTGCCGCCTGCCTGGTGTGGTTCACCGTGCGCTGACGTACCGTCGAGACGTGCGCCGCTTCGGCTTCGTGTTCGGCCCGCGCTGGTTGGCCCTGCACGTCGTCGTCGTTGCCGCCTGCGTAGCCATGGTGTTGCTCGGGCGCTGGCAGTGGCACGTCGCCCACGTGCGTCACGGTGCGGTGCAGAACTATGCGTACGCCTTCCAGTGGTGGGCGTTCACCCTGTTCGCGTTGTTCATGTGGCTCCGAGTGATCCACGACGCCACACCACCGGCGAGCGCGGCCCCGAATGCGGCCGGCGATGATCTGGGCGCCCAGCGGCGCGTCGACGAAGCAACACCCGCCGCGGCGGGTACCGGCCGAGGTGCCTTACCGTCGCTACGTGATGCCCTCCAGTTCCACGTCGCCGCCGGTTGCCGCCGACGCGGAACACGCCGCCTACAACGCCTATCTCGCTCGATTGGCCGGGCAAGCCGCACCGGAGGACGACGGATGACGTCGGTCTACGGTGAGCGCACCCGTCCGTTGACGACCGGCTACCGCGGCGCCTACCTGCGCTACCGGGTCATGGCCTACGTCACCGGGGTGATGTTGGTGCTGCTGGTCTTCGTGGCCGTGCCGCTGAAGTATCTTGCCGACAGCCCCGGACCGGTCGCCGTCGTGGGCACCGCTCATGGCTTCCTGTTCATCGTCTATCTGTTGACGGCACTCGATCTCGGCGTCCGGCTCCGGTGGCCGCTCCTGCGGCTCGGATTGGTCATGATTTCCGGGACGATCCCGTTCATGTCCTTCGTCGCCGAACGCAGCGTGCGGCATGAGATCGCGGCGCGTTCAACCGTGGGTCAGCGCGAGGCGGCGCGTCCGGCATCGTCGCCGTAGGCCGCGACGAGGTCGGCGCGGGCCCGGGCGACCCGCGACCGCACCGTGCCGACCGGGCAGCCACACACATCTGCCGCCTCGGCGTAGCTCAGCCCGACGAGCTGGGTGAGCACGAACGCCTCCCGCCGATCGGGCGCCAGCGTCCCGAGCAGCGCGTCCAGCGTGATCGCATCGGCCGGATCGGTTGCCAGGCCGGGCGTCGTGGGACGAAGGGACCGCGATCGGACCGCGGCGCGGATCGCGTCGGCGCACACCCGGCGGGCGATGGCCAGCAGCCAGGTGCGTGCGGACGACCGCCCGGCGAATCGGTGCAGCCCGGCGAACGCCCGGGCGTAGGTCTCCTGGGTGAGGTCGTCGGCCGAGGCCCGATCCACCAGGTTCGCGCAGGTGCGCCAGACGTCGCGCTGCGTGGCGGCGACGAAGGCGCGGGCCGACGCCGCATCGCCGCGCCGGGCGCGCAGCGCGGCCGCCGTCACCTCGTCGACTCCGTCCACCTGGTCTCCTGGCTAAGTATTCGCTGTGCGCGGGAACCAATCGCGCTCGGCGGACGACTGATCACTACGTGAGCTGCGATCGATTCCGCGAGGCCGCCTCCGCTCGGCTCGACGGGGAGCCTCTCGGGATGCCGGCATCGCGGCTCGACCAGCACATCGCGGCCTGCCCACATTGTGCCCGATGGGTTGCCGAGGCGACGCGGCTGAGCCGCGTGGCCCGCGTCGGCCGCGAGGACACGCCGGACCTCGCCGACCGGATACTCGCCGAGGCTGCGCTGCCTGCGGCTCGCGTGCGGCGCCGACGGCGCCTCGCCCAATTGGGCTTGGCCGTGGTCGGGCTGGTGCAGTTTGGCGTCGCGGTGCCGGCCCTGTTCGGCAACGCCATCGACATGTCCATGGTCACGCACGCCGCCCATGAGTCGGCTGCCTGGAACCTGGCGCTGGGCGCGGCGTTCCTGGCGACGGCGCTCGCTCCGCGGCGGGCCGCGGGACTGCTGCCCCTGCTCGTCGCGTTCGTCGGCGTGCTCGTCGTGCTGTCGGCCCGCGATCTGGCGTCGGGGGCCGTCGAAATCGGGCGGCTGGCCACCCATGTCGGAGCGGTGGCCGGGCTGGTATTCGTGTACGCGTTGCACCTCAGTGAGCGGGCGAACCCACCCTCGGCGCCAGCCGCCGTGGGGAGCGATCAGCCCGATGAACCGGGCCGTGGTCTGCGGGGAGTCGCATGAGACGTCTCGCGGCCCTGGTCGCGCTCGTCGCGGGCTTGTTCGGGCTCGGGCTGCTCACCGCGACGAGCGCATCGGCGCACGCAGTCGTCGTGTCGTCCGACCCGGAGGACGGCGCTCGGCTCGCGGCCGCACCGTCGACGGTCTCGGTGACGTTCGACGAGTCGGTCGGGCTGGGTGGTGGCGGCTACCTGCGGGTGATCGACCAGGTCGGCCGCCGCGTCGACGACGGGACGGCGAGCCATCCGGGTGGCGATGGCACGAAGATCTCGGTGCCGCTGCGCGCCGGGCTCGGCGATGGCACCTACACCGCGAGCTACCGCGTCGTCTCCGCCGACTCGCATCCGGTCGCGGGCTCGATCCGCTTCGTGGTCGGCAACGGCGCGCTGGGGCCGGGCGCGCGGCGGATCGTCGACCGTGAACCGGCTGACGAGTGCCACGTTCGACGTGGTGCGCTGGGTGTCATTCGCGGGCCTGGCCGTGCTCGGGGGCGGCTGGCTCATGCTCTCGGTGTGGCCGGCCGGCCGCGACGACCGGCGCGCCCGGGCCCTGTTGTGGACGGGCTGGGTGGCCGCGACGGTCGCCACGCTGGCCGAACTGATCGTGCAGGGGCCCTATGTCGCCGGTCTCGGACTCGGCGGCCTCGGCCAGTGGAACCTGCTGGACGCCACGCTGCACACCACGTTCGGCGGAGCGCATTCCGTGCGGCTACTGCTGCTCGGCGCCTTGGGGGCGACGCTGTGGCTGTTGCTCCGCGATCAGGAACGCAGCGGGCTGCAAGAAGTCGCGGGCTTGCTCGGGGTGGGCGTGGCCGTCACGTTCCCCATGTCCGGCCACGCCTCGACGCAGGACCCGCCGTGGCTCGCGACCGCGAGCGACACCGTGCATCTGATCGCCATGGCCGCCTGGGTGGGCGGATTGATCGTCCTGCTCGTGGCCCTCTTGCCGCGGCGAGATCCGGACGAGCTGCGCGCCGCGTTGCCGGTGTTCTCCCGGGTTGCTTTTCTCTCGGTGGTGCTGCTCGCCGTGACCGGCACCTACCAGGCCTGGCTCGGCGTCGGCTCCTGGTCGGCGTTGACCGGCACGCGCTATGGCCAACTGGTGCTCGTCAAGATCATCGTGTTCGTCGGACTGATCGGCCTCGGCAACCTGTCTCGCCTCGTCGTGCAGCGACGGTGGGTGCGGCCGGTTGCCTACGCGATGGCCGAGACGATTGCCCCGGATGAGTTGCCCACAACGGTTGCGCCCGATGAACCGGAGACTTCTTCGGAGGTCCGCCGGCTGAGGTGGACGGTCGCCGTCGAGGCACTGCTCGCCGTTGCCGTGCTGGCGGTCACGGCGGTGCTGGTCGCCGAGCCGCCGGGGCGGACCGTGGAGCAGGTCGCCGATCGGGCGGTGGCAACCGCCACGGCGTCACTCGGCGGCGGCCGGACGGCGACGATCCGGATCACGCCGGGCCGGGCCGGCCCAGTGACGGTGTCGATCGCACTGAGCGCCGGCGCACCTCCGCAGCAGCTGACCTGTTCCGCCGCGCTGCCGGCCAAACAGCTCGGGCCCATCGCGGTACCGGTCACCAAGCAGGCCGACTCCAGCTATCAAGCGTCCGGCGTGCTGCTGCCGCAGGCCGGCAACTGGCAGATAACGCTCACGGTCAAGACGTCCGAATTCGATTCGGTCGTCACCGATGCCACCGTCCGGCTCACCTGAAAGGTTGTTCATGGCTCGAGTTGTTCGGTTGCTCAGCTGCCTGGTCGGCGTGTCGACCGCGTTCATCGTGCTGGCCAGTTCGGCCTGGGCGCATGTCACCGTCAATGCGGTCGACGCCACTCAAGGCGCCTATCACGGTGCTGACCTTCCAGGTACCGACCGAGAGCGACACGGCCAGCACAGTTGGCGTGACGGTGCGAGCTGCCGGAGGCGACGCCCCTGGCCGAGGTGTTGGATCAGCCGCATCCCGGCTGGACGTTCAGCTCCCAAACCAAGCGGTTGACCACTCCGATTACGACGGATGACGGTGTGGTCAACCAGGCGATCTCCGAGGTCGAATGGAAGGCCACGCGGAGGGGGCATCAAGCCCGGGCAGTTCGACCAGTTCGTGCTCAGCGTCGGACCGTTGCCGAACGCGCCGTCCATGACGTTCAAGGTCGTCCAGTCCTATAGCGACGGGACCCAGGTGTCCTGGATCGAGGTGCCCGCGCCGGGCAGTAGCGCAGAGCCAGAGCACCCGGCTCCGGTGCTGAAGCTGTCCGCCGCATCGACTGGCTCGACGTCATCGGGCGCTGGCGGGTCGGTCGTCACAGCTGAACCTAAGAAGCAGAGTCAGACTGTTCCTGTGGTGCTGGGAGTCGTCGCGCTCGTCGTGGCCGTGGCCGCCGCCGCCGCGGCCGGGCTGGCCCTGGTCCGTTCGCGCCGGCGGACGGAGGAACGGGCGTGAGGCGACCGCCGGTGTTCCTCGCGGTGGCCGGCGCGGTGGCGGTCGTGGGGTTGGCTGGCCTCATTCGAGGTGCGGTCCCGCCGGCGGCCGCTGGTGGGGGAACAACCCCGTCGTCCGCCGCGGCTCCGATCGTCGTGACCAATGCCTACGTGCGTGAGCCGGCCTCTCCGGACGTCGCGGCGGCGTACTTCACGATCTCGAACACGACCGACACCGACGACGCGCTCATCTCGGTCGACACGGGCGCCGGTCAGAGTGCCGTCCTGCACAACAGCTCGATGGCGGACATGACCGGTGGGCTGCGAATTCCGGCCCACAGCAGCGTGACCCTCTCTCCGGGGAATGGCCACGTCATGATCGAGCAACTCCTCGGCCCGTTGACGCCCGGGCAAACAGTCAACCTTCAGCTGACCTTTGCTCACAACATCCCGCTGATCGTCGAGGCGCCGGTGATCGGGATCAACGCGCCCGCGCCGGGTCAATCGACGTCCTCGTCCGGGACCGGCAAATGACCCGTCGTCTGGCCGCCGCGGCGGCGGCGGTCGCGCTGCTCGCCGCAGCGTGTAGTTCCGGTGCGGCCGCGCCGCAGCCGTCCGAGCTGAACGACAAGACAACCGGCGGCCCGTATCAGGGTTTCGGGCTGATTCCGCCCCAGCCTCGCCCGGCGTTCACTCTCACCGACACCGCCGGCAAGGTTTACTCCTTCGGCCGGGCCACGGCCGGCAAGCCGACACTGCTCTATTTCGGCTACACGCATTGCCCGGACATCTGCCCGACGACGATGGCCGACATCGGGCAGGCGTTGCGCACGCTGCCCGCCGGCGTCCAGCGGCGGGCCCAGGTGGTGTTCGTGACCACCGACGTGAAGCGGGACACCGGACCGGTCATCGCGGCCTGGCTCGCGCATTTCGACACGGACCTGCCGAACCAGTTCGTCGGGCTGACCGGAACGCAGAGCCAGATCGACATCGCGCAGGCGGCCGCGCACGTCCAGCTCGCGGAGGACGAGGGCCAGCAACACTCCGCGCAAGTGTTGCTCTACGGTTCTGACGACTACGCGCGAGTGCAGTATCTACAGAGCACCAACGAGGCCGACCAGATCGCGCACGATCTGCCGCTGGTCGCGAAATGACGGGGCCCGCGCGTTCGGGTCGAGAGAGGAACCCTCCGCTGTGAACGTGAGTGCCATCCGACCGTGGGTCGGCACCGTCTTCCGTCTCGCCCTCGGCGCGGTGTGGCTGTGGGCCGGCTGGGCCAAGCTGACCGATCCCCGCGGCTTCGTGCAAGCCGTGCGGGCCTACGACGCCACACCCGAGTGGCTCTCCAAGGCCATCGGCTACGGGCTCCCGATCCTCGAGATCTGCCTCGCACTCATGCTCATCGCCGGAGTGATCACCCGGGTCGCGGCCGCGGCCTCCGGCGTGCTGTTGCTGATATTCCTCGTCGGGATCGTGCAGGCCGCGATCCGCGGGCTCAAGCTCGACTGCGGCTGCTTCGGCGGCGGGGGAGCCACTCAGGGATCGACGACGTACACGCTCGACATCCTGCGCGACGTCGGCCTGTTGGTGCTGGCGATCTATCTCATCGTCTGGCCGATGACCCGCTGGTCGGTGGACGAGTATCTGGCCCGCAACGACAAGGTCACGATGCCGTCGGCCAAGCGCATGCGCACCAAGGATGGCGCGCGTAAGTACAACGCGCTGCTGGAGGCGCGTAAGAAGGCGGCCCGTGAGCGAACGACCTACCTCACGGCCGCGCTGGGCGTGCTCGTCGTGCTGGTGGCCTTCGTCGGAATCGCCGTGCAGTCCAACCGGGCGAAGATCCAGGGCGACGTCGTCCTCGACCATGGGAGCGTGCAGAACGGGATAGCCGTGGGCAATCCGGCGAAGGTGACCGTCGACCTGTTCGAGGACTTCCAGTGCCCCGCCTGTCTGGCGTTCGAGCAAAGCGTCGGACCCACCGTCGCCGCGGACATCGCGGCCGGCAAGATCCAGGCGCGCTACCACATGCTCGCGTTCCTGGATGCGTCCTCGAACGGCAACAACTACTCGACCCGCGCCGCCAACGCTGCCGCCTGCGCTTCGGACGTCAGTGTCGCGACGTTCCAGAAGTATCACGCGATCCTCTACGGCAAGGACAGCAACGGCCAGAACAACCAGCCGGCCGAGGGGTCCAACGGGCGCACGGACATCCAGCTCGAGGACTGGGGCAAACAGGCGGGCATCACCGGTGACGACTTCACTACGTTCCAGCAATGTGTGAGCACGCAGAATCACACGGCGTTCGTGCAGGCCGTTACGGACAACGCGAGCAAGCGCAACGTGGTGCAGACACCAACCGTCCAGATCAACGGGAAGGAACTGCAGGACACCTCGCTGGACGGGTTCAACGCCGCGGTGAAGGCCGCGGGCGGTGGCGAGCCGGCCACCCCGTCGCCCTCCGCAGCTACGTCCGCCTCGTCCTCAGCGTCGGCTTCGGCGACGCCCACGCCCTGACGGCGTTCTCGCGCTGATCGCACGGTAAAGGGCCGGTCCGCGCGCGCCGGGTGTGGCGGCGGCGGACCGGCCCTCGGACGGTCTTGGGGCGGGCTACTTGTTGGCGGCGTCCTTCAGCGCGCTGCCGGCGGCCAGCTTCACGGTGTTGGCGGCCGGGATGGTGATCGCCTCGCCAGTCGCCGGATTGCGGCCCTCGCGCTCCTCGCGGCGGCCGACGGACAACGCGAAGAAGCCAGGGACGCTGACCTTCTCGCCCTTGGCAGCTGCGTCTTCAAGCGTGCTCTGCAGACCACGCAGGACGGCGTCCACGGTCTTCTGCTCGAGGTCGGCCTGGTCGGCGACAGCAGCCACCAGTTCCTTGCGGTTCACTCACATCTCCCTTGATCGATGGGACGTACCGGCGTCCAGTATGGTCGACCGCCCGTGTTTCCTGGAATTCCGCGTCCCGACGCGCCGCAGAATGTCCGAAGTGTCGGGCTTTTGTTTGGCGCGGGTCACACTCCTTGCCTCGCGGCCGCGCACCCGGTCGCGGCGCGGACCCCGTGTACGATCGAGCCGCGGCCGGCGGCGTTCGGCGCGTTTGGGGCTGTGGCGCAGCTGGTAGCGCACCACACTGGCAGTGTGGGGGTCAGGGGTTCGAGTCCCCTCAGCTCCACCCGGATTTGCTAGGCCTAGAGCCACCTGCAAGATCATCTTCGATCACTCTGGTTGCAGCTTTGGTTGCAATTGGTTGCAGTCCGTTATACGTCGCCGACGTCCGCGACGGTCCGTCGCCGAGTAGGACGGCGCCCATCCGGTCAGCCGCTTCGCGGGCCAGCGCCGGCATCACGTGGCTGTAGATGTCCATCGTGGTGCGCATCTGCGAATGGCCGAGCAGTTCCATGACCACGCGGGGATGGACGCCTTCGGACAGCAGCAGGGTGGCGGCGGTGTGCCGCCCGTCGTGCAGCCGCACGTGGCGGACGCCGGCCGACTTCAGCAGATTGCGCCAGGCGTCGTAGTCGGCCTTCTTGTCGATGGGCCGCCCATTGGGCTGGGCGAAGACGAGATCCTCGTCGTGCCACTCGTCAGCGGCGATCATGCGCTCGCCGGTCTGGCGCGCCTTGTGCTCGTGCAGCGCCCGGACCAGCGGGATGGGCAGCGCAAGCGTGCGGAGACTGCGCGGGGTTTTCGGCGGCTCGTACACCAGGCCCTTGCCTTTGACGCGGTGCAGTGTGCGGCGCACGGCGAGCGTGCCGTTGAGCAGGTCGATGTCTTTCCATTGCAGTGCTAGCGCTTCCGACTGCCGTAGCCCGAGGGCGAGGGCGACGGTCCAGCGCGCTTCGTTGCGCAGGCCGCGTCGCCTCGTGCAGAACTGCGGTGGCCTCCTCGAGGGTGAGCGCGGTCGCGACCTCGCTGCGGCGCTGCGCGGGCGGGTCGACGAGCGTGGCGACGTTGCGGTGGATGCGCTGGCGCTGCATGGCGACCTTCAGCGCGCGGGAGATGATGCGGTGTACGCGCAGCACCGACGTGGGGGAGAGGCCCTTCTCGAGGAGCGCGTTGTAGAGCTCTTCAAGGTGCTCGGGCTGCAGCCGGTCGAGCCGCTGTCCGCCGAGGTACGGCGTGATGTGCATGCGGATCATCGACTCGTAGCTCTCCAGCGTCCGCGGTCGTACGCGTCGGGCCGCGATGTTCGTGAGCCAGTGTCTGAACCACGCCTCGACGGTGTCGCTGTTGACCGCGGTGATCGTGCCGGTCTCGCGCCGCACTTCGAGCTCGCGGATCTTCCGGACGACCTCGTTGCGAGTCTTGGCGGTGCGGTGCCGCCGGTCGGGCTTGCCGTTGGCACGGGTGCCTACCGTGATCCAGCCGTGCCAGCGACCGTCCTTGGCCCGGAAGATGCTGGCTTCTCCCGGTGAACCTTTCGAGCCCATGTGATTCCTTCCAGTGCTGCGACCGATGGCGTTACGCGGCCGCGGGTGGTTCGGGGTCGAAGAGCGTCTGCTCTCCCGGTCGCGGCTGTGCACGCCGGGCGGTCCGCCGCTGTGGGTGAGGCTGGCGGTCGACGCTGCGGATGAAGCGGTCGACCTCGCGACTGCTGATCCGCGTCGCGCGGCCGAGGCGGATCGCGTGCAGCTGGCCGTTAGCGATCAGCTCATACGCCTTGGTCCGGCCGATCGAGAGCAACTTGGCCGCCTCCTCGACGTGCAGGAGCCGCGCACTGGTCCGTTCGGCGTCGTTGTAGTCCATGGGGATCTCCTGATGTTCGCGGGCGTGTACCAGGAGAAGGCAGATTTTCCGGCCAATTGGTGACACCTGCCGCCAAGTATTCTCGAGAGGCTCGGGCGAGGGCGTTTGAACGGATCTCGCGGTGTGCATCGCGCGGCCTCAGTCGGTGAACACCGGAAGCACGTCGACCAGCTGCTGGGCCATAGCGTGCAGGGTGCGGACGACGGGGCTGTCGGCTTCGACGTCGTCGGCCGTGATCGGCGTTATGTCGTCGTACTCAATCTGGTTGCGGGTGCGCCGCAGGCGCCCGAAGGGGCGGAATGCGTCGCGTGGCGGCGGCTTGGTGAACTGGGCGCTGATGGCTTCCTGGATCGCGTAGTGGCCGCCCTTGCTCGTCGCTCGCAGGCCCTGAGCATGGAGCACGGCGGCTAGGCTCTTTCGCGCGGCGTCGTACAGCAGCGAGTACGCGCCGGTCGGGTCGGTCTCGGAAACGCTCTGGGCGCTGTCGAGGTGCCCGGCCGCCTGGGCAAGGAACCCTTGCGCCGACTTGAGCGACGGAGCGACCTTCTGCAAGTTTCCGGCGGCGATCAGCGCCTTGATCGTCTCGATGCCGGTCGGCCAGCTAGCCATCGTCGTTGCCGATCGTCAGCTCGACCAGGGGGCTGTCCTTGGCGGTCCGCGTGAACGTGTCCTTCGCCTCGCGCCAGGCCGTGGGGCTGCGGAAGATCACTTGTCCGTCATGACCGACGGCGCGTAGTGCTTCGATGACGGCCTCGGTGACGTCGTCACGGTTTGGCTTGCCCACCACGATCACATCGACGTCATGAGGGAAGGCGCCGGCCTGACCGTGGTACCGCGCTGCCCACGAGCCGCCGATGAAGGCTTGCTCGATGTCGGGGATGTCTGTGAGTGCATCCTCGACGGCTGTCTTCGGCCCGTAGCCGAGAAGGAGCAGGTCCGCGAGCGGGCCGACCAGCGCACTGTCCCCGGCGCGCAGCAAGCGCGTACGCCCAACCCGGCGGTCGGCGAGGATGCCGGCCTGGACGAGGCGCTCCACCTCCGAGTGCAGGTTTCCTGGGTCGCTACCCGTTTCTCGGGCGAGATCGGCGATGCTCGCCTCCCGGTCAGGCTGCAGTAGCACCGCTGCCAGGAGACGCGCCTGTGTCTCGCTCCGTAGCACCGGCGCGAGCACCGACGCTTTTCGTGTCATGCGTACATGATATCAGGTCTGTATGACATGAAACAGTACTGAGTGCTGCTCCCGACGACGGAAACCTGTCGGACGATCCGAGCACCATCACAGAATGAGCGATGACGACCCGGAGATCCTTCGCCCAGTGCTGGCGCGGTTCGCCGCCGGCTCGGGGCGCGTCCGTGGACTGCGGGGAGGGCTGGTGGCCGATCATCGCCCAGCTAGACCGAGACATCGCCGCGATCGAATCCGCCTACGAAGTGCACCAGATCAAGGAGAAGTTCGGCGGGCTCCGGTTCTACTACGCGGGCGGCACAGGCAACGATGCGCGAATCGATGAGTTGATCGCTCAGGCCGAGCGGGTTGCGGCACAGACCTGCGAGCTGTGCGGAGCTCCTGGCCGTGCCCGCGGCTGGATCAGGACGGTGTGCGACGAGCATGCCGAAGGCCGCCTCGACCTTTAGCCGCAGCAACCTCCACCGCAGCATCCGCCGCCGCTCGGAGCAGGTGCCTGCGCGCGGCCGGTGACTCCGCCGAGGCTGAGCAGCCGAACGGTGTCGTCGTGGCCCTCTGGGCAGGCCGCCGGCTCGGCGGATGCGCTCATCGGGCGCGTCTCCACGAACGTCGACCCGCAGGCGCGGCACCGGAACTCGTACTGGGGCACGACGTCAGTGTGGCATCTCCAGTGGGTGTCGTGCGGTTCGTCAGAGCTACCGATAACGGCGAGGCGACCGCTCAAGACGACGTCCGAGCGATTGGTTCAGGACGACAGCCGCCGCGGCGATGGGGCGCAGATCCCGGTCGTAGATACGGCCCGAGTCCACCAGTCGAGTGAGCTGCGCGAGCGCCTCGGCCCAATCGGCGCCGCGGGGCGGGTTCGGCGCGGGGATGCGCGTCGTGCGCTGGACGACGACTGGGCGTTCGACGATCTGCACAGCGGAGCGTCCCGAGTCGGCGGCGCGCTGCTGCTCCCATGCGCGGTGTCGGCACGTGTCCGAGCACCACTTAGGCGTCCTGCCGCGAGCCTTCACCGGGATGGTTGTGCCGCACCACGCGCAGGTGATGGTGTCTGGCCGCTGCCGGTGCTCGCGGACCTTAGCGCCGGACGAACCGGCCAGCGAGTCGTGTGAGGCACCCGATTTCTGGTCGGTCACGGTAGCCTCCCCGCCCCGGTACGGTATTCGTAGCAACGAATATACCCACCCCGTGATGCATGAGGTGTATCGGTTTGCGATCTTGAAAACGCTCGCTGCGCGTGGGGATGAGAATTCGCGGTGTCGTCCGGTGACGTCGGAACACACTGGTGCGGGTCGTTGAGCCCGATGAGGTGTATGGCGCGGGGTCTTCGGGTGCCGCTTGATTGCTGCCTGTGAGCGCGTGGGTCTGTGTCCTGGCAGAAGACCTTCCGGGCGACGCCGACCGGTCAGACCGACCGGTGTCGTGGTGGAAGGGGGATGGTCGGGATGGAAGTCATGTTCGAGCGGGTCGCCGGGCTGGATGTGGGCAAGGCGTCGGTGACGGTGTGCGTGCGCACTCCGAGCACCCGCGCGGGTCGGCGGCGCAGCGAGACGCGGACGTTCCCGACGATGACCCGCTCGCTGGGGGTGATGCGGGACTGGCTGGTCGCCGAGGGGGTGACGGTCGCGGCGATCGAGTCGACGTCGACGTATTGGAAGGCGCCGTTCTACTGCTTGGAAGAGGTCATGGACGTGTGGCTGCTCAACGCGCAGCACATGAAGGCCGTCCCGGGACGGAAGACGGACGTGCGAGACGCGGAGTGGATCGCGCAACTGCTTGAGCACGGGCTGCTGCGGCCGTCGTTCGTGCCGCCACCGGACGATCCGCCGGCTGCGGCTGCTGACCCGCTATCGCGACCAACTGCTGGCCGACCGGACCCGGGAGATGATCCGGCTGGAACTGATGCTCGAGGACGCTTCGATCAAACTGTCCGCGGTGGTGTCGAGCCTGAAGACGGTCTCGGCGCGGGCCATGCTTGCCGCGATGATCGACGGCGAGGGCGACGCGCGCGTGTTGGCCCAGATGGCGAAGGGCAAGCTGCGCGGCAAGATCCCGCAACTGACCGAGGCGCTGACCGGCAACTTCGACGCCAACCACGCCCGGCTGGCCCGCTCGATCCTGGACCGCCTGCACGTGGTCGAGGACGCGCTGGCCGAGCTGGATGTCGTGATCGAGGCGGCCTGCGCGCCGTGGGCGCATCAGATCGAGCTGTTGTGCACCATCCCCGGTGTCGGAGTGAAGGTCGCGCAAGTGTTCATCGCCGAGACCGGCGGAGACATGTCCCGGTTCCCGTCCGCGGCGCATCTGGCCGCGTGGGCGGGGCTGGCGCCGGCGATCTACGAATCCGCCGGCAAGCGCACCCCGGCCGGCGCCCGGCATGGGAACAAGTGGCTCAACCACATGCTCGTCGAGTCCGCCGGCTCGGTCGGCCGCATGCACGGCAAGAACTACCTCGCCGTGCAGCACGCCCGGCTGACCAAGCGCCGCGGGATGGGCCGGGCACAGGTCGCGGTCGCGCATTCGATCCTGGTCGCCGCGTACTGGATGCTCAAACGTGACCAGCCCTACCACGACCTCGGCCCGGACTGGCACGTTCGCCGCGACGCCGAAGCCCATACCCGCCGCCTGGTGAACCAACTCGAACGGCTCGGTCACACCGTCACCCTGGACGCCCCGCCGGCCGCCTGAACCAGCCGACAAGAACGACCCGGCCTGACGGCCGGGGCGCTGACGCGCGCGCTCAACCCACTATTCACGGGGGGACTGTCAAGATCTTGGTGTAACTGATCTTCTTGGCTTGTTTCTCTTGGGTTATTTCCGTCCGGCGGTCAGGCGTCCGTCGAAGGTGATCTCGAAGGCGTTCAGCGCACTCTTCCAGCGGTTGGACCATCGTTTCTGCCCGGTCCCTTTCGGATCGAGACTCATGATCGCCAGATAGACGCACTTGAGGGCGGCCTGCTCGGTGGGGAAGTGACCACGGGCGTTGACTGCTCTGCGGATGCGGGCGTTGATCGACTCGATGGCGTTGGTCGTGCACACCACGGTGCGAATCTCGGTGTCGAACCTCAGGAACGGCACGAACTCCGGCCACGCGTTCTCCCAGAGCTTGATGATCGCCGGGTAGCGCTGCTCCCACTTCTCGGTGAAGGTCAAGAACGCCTCCAGGGCGCCCTGCTCCGACGGCGCGGTGTACACCGGTTTGAGATCCTTGGCGATCGCCGACCAGTCCCGCTTCGATGCGTAACGAAACGAATTCCGCAGCAGGTGGACAACACACGTCTGGGTGATCGCGGCCGACCACACGGTCTCGATCGCCTCCGGCAGGCCTTTAAGCCCGTCGCAGACCACCAGGCACACGTCGCCGACGCCGCGGTTCTTGATCTCGGACAGCACCCTCAGCCAGTACTTGGCGCCCTCCCCGTCGCCGTGCTCACCGGCCCACAACCCGAGAATGTCTCGGGTGCCGGTGACGGTGACCGCCAGCGCGACGTAGATCGGCCGGTTGGCCACATTCCCGTCGCGGATCTTGACGTTGACACAGTCGATGAACAACACCGGATACACCGCGTCCAACGGGCGGGACTGCCACTCGGCCATCCCCTCCAGCACCCGGTCGGTGATCGCCGAGATGGTCTGCTTGGACACCTGCGCGCCGTACACCTCGGCCAGGTGCGCGGCGATCTCCCCGGTGGTCAACCCCTTCGCCGACAGCGAGATCACCAGGTCCTCCACCCCGGACAGCCGCCGTTGATGCTTGCCCACCAGCCTCGGCTCGAAGCTGCCGTCCCGGTCCCGGGGCACCGCGATCTCCACCGGACCAACCTCGGTGAGCACAGTCTTGCCGCGCCGCCCGTTGCGGGAGTTCTCCCCGTTGCGGCCGACCGGGTCGTGCTTGGCGTAGCCGAGATGATCGTCGAGCTCGCCCTGCAACGCCGACTCGATCACCGTCTTCGTCAGCCGGGTCAACAGCCCACCCTCCCCGGTCAGCTGCAGCCCCTCGGCGCGGGCCCGATCGGTCAACTGCCGGATCAGCTGCTCATCGACCGCATCCAGCGCATCCTCCTCGGCTGGCGTACTCACAGTCACATCAGTCACAGGTGCCTCCTACGGCTCAGGAGTTACACCAACTTTCTTACACTCCCTTCACGGGTCTGTGATGGTCGCGTCCCTGTCGAGTGAAAGGGCTGGTCGGAGTGCTCGTGGTGGTGGCGGTGGCGAGAGTAACGCTAGGCGATGACGGAACGGCCGGGCGATGCGGCGGTCGATAGGGGGGCGGCGTGCCCGAGGCGTGGCGTCGTCAGCGAGGCTGCGCGCGCGCATAACGGAGGCCGACGGCGTAGAGCCGTCCGCCTCCGGTGACATGCGGGGGTGTTATTCGTCGTTCTGGTCCGGCGCATCGTGTCGCTGCGGCTCGTCCAGGCCGTAGAGCCACCGCTGGGCGGGGGAGCCGTCGTCGTAGTGCAATGGCTCGTGCGGATCGCGGTGGCGTCGGCGGCGCGGCTCCGGTGGGGGCTGTTTCTTGTGGCGGTCTCGACGGAGGAGACGCGCGAGTAGCTTCCACATGGGCTGGCTCCTGGTTCGGTCAGGTGGTTGGTCAAGTCCCCGGCGCGGTGTTCGCACACCAGCCGGGGGCGTCCAAAGGGAGCTAGGTGGCGGCGGCGCGCACGCGGGTCGCGATGCGCGCCGCCGCCGTTCCTGGTCTGGTGCGGGGTCAGGCGGCTTCTGCCGGTCTCGACCCGGTCCGCTGCCCGCTGTTGGCGGCCTGGTCTGGCCGGGCGCTGCGCGGTTCTTCTTGTGGGTGCCGGCGGCTATCTGCTCGACCTCGGACAGGGCGTAGCCGTTGGCGGCGAGGAAGGCGAGGTACCGCGTGATCACCTCGGTAGGTTCGCGCCAGGTGTGCACCTCGGTGGATTCCTCGACCGCGCCGAGCACGACGCCGAGGGTGATCACCTGGGCACGGGCGTCGGTGGCGCCGCTGGCCTGGTCGGTGATCGCCTGGCGGGAGTGGGCCTCATCGACGCCGAGCAGCGTCGCGGCGAGCTAGTGCGCGCGCTCGAGTGCCCGCCGGACGGGGTGGCTTCCGAGCGCGAGCTCGACGGCGACGTAGCTGGCGGCGCCCTTCGGCGGCGTCTTGCGCGCCAGGAAGCCGGTGACGAATTCGCGACGCACGATCGTCGCTGACTTCCACTCTTTGTTGCGTGAGATGACCTCGCGGCGTTCGGCCTTGGCCTGCTCGTCCATCGGGCCGCCGGTGGGGTGGGCGTCGTCGCGCTGGTAGCGGTCGCGGTGCCCGTGCGCCTTCCAGTCGGTGCACACGTGGGTGGCCTCGACACCCCGGAAGCTGGTGGCGATGTAGGCGGCGTGGCCAGGGCAGGCGGCGTGGCCAGGGCAGGCGGCGTGGTCCTCAGGTGTGAGCGCCTTGCCCTTGTCGGTGGCCAGGTCGGTGACGGTCTTGATGGTGCGGTCGCCGTAGTCGGGCCGCTCGATGAGGCCGACCCCGGCGGTGGTGAGTTGCTCGGTGAGCGCGGCGACCTGGGCGGCTTCCTCGCGCTCGTCGCGGGCGCGCTGCAGGACGTGCCGGAATTCGCCGTCGCTCTTCTGCGCGGCCGCGACCAACGCCTTGACGGTGGCCGGGGCGGTCTCGAATTCCGCGACGGCGGCCGCCTGATCCAGGGTGACGAACTCGTAGCGCTGCGCCGCGCCCTTGGCGAGGTCGCTGCGGGAGGCGGCCAGGGCCTGCTCGACTTCGGTCTTGCGAGCCTTGGTGCGCTTGACGATCTGCCCGGCGGACAGGCCGAGCAGTGACAGTTGCTCGACGGCGGCGAGCTTGTCGCTGGTGCCCAGCCCGGCGCGGTGCTCGTTCTCGTGCCACTGCGCGACGATGCGGGCGATCTCGTCGGCGTCCTCGTCGCCGACGACCACCACGGGCACGCTGGTGTGGCCGACTTCGACGGAGGCCAGGGTGCGGCGCTTGCCGTAACGCACGCGCAGCGCCCCGCCGAGGGTGCGGACGGCGACAATCGGGACGAGCACGCCCAGGTCGCGGACTGACGCGAGGAACTCCTTGTCCAGGGCGACATCGCTGCGGACGTTGTGGTCCACGAGCAGCGACGCGGGGTCGACGTGCTCGACGGTGATCGATGGTGCGGTCATGATGGTGGTTCCTTTCCGAACTCAGTGAATGGGGTAGGGGAGGAGGTGCCGTCCGGGGCCTGCCGGGCGTCCGGGCGGTGGGCCTGGTGGGCCGCTTGCTGGCGGCCCACCAGGCGACTACTCGCCTCAGGCAGCGAGCAGGTCCTTGGTGTCGCCGCCCGGGGTGACGGTGAGCAGGTCGAACGCGCGGGTCTTGAGCCCGGTGGACGCGTCAGAGATTGCCCGCTCCGCGCGCACCCGCACGGCGTCGCGCTTGGGGCCGACCGGGGTGTAGTGGTCCAGGTACTCGGTGACGGCCTGGTAGGCGGCCCATCGGGTGCCCCGGATCGGCGCGTTGGTGTCGGCGTCGTGCCACAGGTAGGTCAGCTCGGTGTCGCGGCGCGCGGTGCTGTTGCGGGTGCGCAGACTCGCCTGCTCACTGACCGGCCATAAATCGCGGACCAGGGCGGTGAACTGGGTGTCGGTCATCGCGGTGTCCAGCATCCGCTCGGCCTCAGTCTGGAACTCGCCCATGTAGCGGAAGGTCAGTCCGAGGGCTTCGCGGGCGGCCACGATCTGTCTCTGTTGCGCCAGATCGGGGTCCGGCTGAGGGGCGCCCTGAACGCGCCGCCGCGCGCGGCTGGCGAGCTGCTGGGCTGCGGCCTCGGAGCGGTCAAGAACAGTGGCGATGTCGGCAAAGGGCACGCCGAAAACATCGTGCATGACGAACGCGAGCCGCTCGGCAGGAGTCAGCACGTCGAGCACGACAAGCAGCGCCAGCCCGACGGAATCGGCGAGCAGCGCCTCGCGTTCCGGGTCATCGTCCTGATCAAAGTCCTGATCAAGACTCACCACCGGGTCCGGCACGTGGACCGAGAGCAGCTCGCGTCGCGACCTGCGCGAGCGCAGCATGTTCAGGCACACCCGGCCCACGATCGTCGTCAGCCACGCCTGCATGTTCTCGACATGCCCTGGGTCCTGATCGCGGATCCGAAGCCACGCTTCCTGGAGGGCATCGTCAGCTTCGCTCACTGATCCGAGCATTCGGTAGGCGACCGCGCGCAGATTCAATCGGTGTTGCTGGAAGCGCTCGGTCAGCCATTCGCGCTCGTCCATCGTCAACTCACCTCCGCCGCCTCGAGGAGCCGGCGGAATCAATGATCGTGCTCCCCCGGGGATGGGAAATCGAGTGGCCGAGCTGCAGCGCTCCCCGCAGTTCCCGCACTCCCCGGGCGGGGTGTCGGCGACGCGTGGGAGAGGTCATCACCAGTGGTCGTGGTAGGCGAGGTCCGCGATCAGGGCGGCCGCGGCCACTGCCAGGAAGCTGACGGCCCCGCCAATCCCACGGTCGCGAACCCGGATGTGCGCGCTCGCCGCGCAGATGAAGTAGACGATAAGGCCGATCGCTGCGGCCGTGCCCAGTGCCGGCACAGCGAAGCCGACCAGCAGTCCAACCGCTCCGGAGGCCAACAGGATGCCGAACGGAACCATCCATTTTGTCGACACTCGCACACGGTCCGCGACGACCTTGACCGACTCGGCGCCAACGAAGTTCAGGGCGGCGGCGTAGCCGTTCGCTGCAGCCGCCAGGATCGTGATGACGAAGTATGTGGTGCGCATACCTACAAGACACGCGCGGGCCGAAGAACCTGACCCGGCGACGACGAGCCTCAGGCTTGGGAAACACTGCGGCAGCATCTTTGAAACTGCTCGATCATCGCCCGGATCACGCCAGGCCAGAAGCCTCGCGCCGGGCGAGCAGCAACCCGTAAGCGGATCCGCTTGCGACCCGGTTCGGCCGACCTGCCGTCGCGGCGGCGAGCAGTGGAATGATCCGACTATGGCGACACGCGCCGCAATCGAGACAGACACCGAAGGTGTCATCCGCCGCTGGGACGCGGGCGCCGAAGCATTGTTCGGCTACTCCGCTGACGAGGCGCTCGGCCGTGCTGTTGACTTGATCGTTCCTGAACCGTATCGCGAAGCCCATTGGGCCGGTTTTCATCGCGCGATGGGCGCACCGAAGGTTAAGGACTGGCGGCCGATCTTCCGTCAGGTGCGCCGACGGCCAGTTCCGCACCTTCGTGGGCCGTTTGCTCGTCTTGAGTGACGGGCTGGGAACGGCAATCGGCGCGATCGCCGTCTTCGTGGACGAGGGCAGCACAGGCAATCGCTCGTTCGGATGATAAGGATCCGAACGGGCGAACCGCGGCGCGTGGCGGCTGCCCGGCCACGTCGCGGCGGCGATGCGCGAAGCGCAGGTCGATGCTGAGGATCGACCCGTCGGGCAGGGCGATCCGGGGTACCTCGACCGCATCGAGCACGTCGCGGTACCACCCGGCCGCCGCCTCGGGGTCGGACACCACGCAATGCCAGGTCCGATCACTCACCGTCCACCCTTTGAGGCACTGATTCACGGCTTTCGGCGCCACCTGCTTGAGTTCGATGCCGATCGCGTGTTTTACGTCTGACCAGCCGAGGGTCGGTTTACGGCCAGCCGATCCGCCAGACCCGTGTAGGTCAAACACGCTTGACATCCTGGATGAGTAAAGCTAGCTTGACTTTGTGCGGAACCGGGTGCGGGAGTTGCGCACCGCGCGGGGGCTGTTGCAGGCGGAGGTGGCGGCGGCGCTGGGTGTGTCGCGGCAGACGGTGATCTCGATCGAGAACGGCCGGTATCTGCCGTCGTTGCCCTTGGCGTTTCGGCTGGCCCGGTTCTTCGACACGCCGTTGGAGGAGCTGTTCTGGCTCGACGAGGTGGACGACGAGGTACGGGAGGTGCGCCGATGAGAGGGTCGTTGCCGCCGCGGGGGCGCGCCGCGGCGCTGATGCTGTCGCTGGGGGCGGCGGTGCTGATCGCGGGAGGGGCGAGTTACGGCTGGGCGAGCGCGGGGTACCTGGCGCCGATCGTGCTCGTCATAGCTGCGGGGTTGTGGCTGGCGGCCGGACGGGACAGCGACGCCGGGGCGATCACCCGCCGGCAGGTGGACGAACGGCAGGCATGGCAGCGGCTGCAGGTGCAGGCGCTGGTGGGTCGGGTCCTTGCGGTCGCGGTGGCAATCGCCTACATCGTCGCGGTCGCCGGCAAGGCCACGTTGTGGCCGTTCGGCGTGTTGCTCGGCGTGTGGGCCGTCGCGTTCGTGACCGGCTGGTGGTACTACGGCGAGCACGGCCCGCGCGGCGGGACACAGCCGGGCGAGGCTCCGCGCCGCCGATCGGTGCTCCGGCGGTAACGATGGCCGCGCCGGTGCGGCCGGCCGCGGCCGTGTTCTTGGTTGCGTTGCTGTTGGTCGGCTGTACGCATGCCGGTGCCGCCCGGACGACCACCAGCACGCCGCCATCACCCACGAACTCGCTGCCTCGGCTGCCCGACACGCCAGCCGCGCGGGAGATGCGCTGGGTCATGCAAGCCGTCGCGGCGCCGTCCGGGCCGACCGTCACCGCGGTCGACCAGCACATGTCCGCGCGGTTCCTGGCCGCGGTGCCGGCCGCCAAGGTGCTCGCGCTGTTCGCTCAGGAGCGGCCGCCGGGCCGGTGCGGTTGCAGACGTTCATCGCGACGACGCCGAGCGCAGGCCAGGCGTCGGTGACCCAGCCCGGTGGACAGCGACTGCTGATCAGCCTGTCGACCGACGCCGCCGGACAGATCGACGGCCTGCAGGTCAAGCCGGCCCCGCCGCTGCCCAGCGTCACCTCGCCGGCCGACCTGCAGCGTGCCGCCCCCGGGTTGGGCGACCGATCCGCGGTGTTGCAGGCCCACGTCGAGGGCGGCACGTGCACCGTCGAGCAGGCGCTCGGAGATCAAGGACCACACCCGCTCGGGTCGATGTTCAAGCTGTACGTGCTCGGCGCGGTGGCACGTGCCGTCGCCGCCGGCACGCTGCATTGGGACACCCCGCTGACGGTCACCGCGCAGGTCAAGTCGCTGCCCAGCGGACAGCTGCAAGACGCCCCGGACGGCACCCAAGTCACCGTGCAGCAGGCAGCCACGCTGATGATCTCGATCAGCGACAACACCGCCGCCGACCTGCTCATCGGCGCCGTCGGGCAGCCCGCGCTTCAGGCCGCGGTCCGCGCGATGGGCAACACCCACCCCGCCCTGCTCGACCCGTTCCTCACCACCAAGCAGATGTTCACCCTCGGCTACGACGCGCCGAACCGGCGCGCCGCCTGGGCGGCCGCCGACCCCGGCCAGGTCAACGCCGCGACCGGCGCGGTCCATGACGCGTCGCCCGCGGCCGTCACCACCCGCACCGCGCTGCTTCGCCAGCTGCCGACCAGCACGCCCACCGTCACTACGGCCGATTCCCGGCCGGGCTGGCTTTCCGGCGTCGAGTGGTACGCGACCCCCGCCGACATCTGCCGCGCGCACGCCGCGCTGCACCAACTGGCGCAGACTCCGGCCGGCCGTCCGATCTCCGCGATCATGGCCAAGAACCCCGGCGTCGCGGTCGGCACCGGCTGGACCTACGTCGGCTACAAGGGCGGTTCCGACACCGGCGTGCTCACCGGCTCCTGGTACCTACAACCCAGTAGCGGACCCGCCACAGTCCTCGTCCTGCAACTGTCCGCGGCCGACCCGGCCAGCATCCCCGACGACGCCTGGTTCGCCACCGCCACCAGCGGCGCTGTCCAACACCTGCCCCGATAACGCGCGGACGGGAACTGCGGGCACGCCATACCAGTACGCCCAGATGATCGCCCGGATGCCGATCCACCACTGGAACAGGTGGTCAGCTGGTTGGACCCAGGCGAGAGGGCACTCTACGTGGTATCGCACGATCCGGCGTCTACTACAAGCATGGCTGGTACAGACGAACCACGGAGGATGGCTGGGTGACTGGATGAGTCCTGAGCGGCACCTGGCCAACGTGATCGGCGCTTTCGCGCTGGACGTCGTGACCCGCGTCGAGATCGCCATCAGCGAGGACACCGGTCTGTCCGCGGTCGAGGCCACGGCCGTGTCCGCGCTAGGCAACCTGGGCGATCCCGGGCTGAGCGTCGAGCAGCTGCGTGGTGTGGTGGGCCTGTCCCAGTCGGCGACCGTGCGGCTCGTCGATCGGCTGGTCGGGCGCGGTCTGGTCAGGCGGAGCGGATCCTCGGGTGATCGGCGGGTGACCTCGGTGCAGCTGTCTGCGGCCGGACGCCGGATCCTGGCCCGCATCCGCGAGACCCGGCTGGCCGTCCTCGACGCATGGGTGGCGTCGCTGTCGCGGGACCAGCGCGCGCGGCTGGCGCCGCTCCTGGACGAGTTGGTGGCGACGGGTATCGAGCCCGGTCCGGTCGGCGGCCCCGCCGCCGACTTCCGCTGCCGGCTGTGTGACCCGGGTGCGTGCGGCCACCCGGAAGGCTGCCCGGTCACGATGGCGGTGCACGGGAGGCATTGACCCAGATGTATGCGTCGTGCATGCTTCAGGAGAAACAAGCGTATGCACCGTGCATGCTTCTGGATGGGAGAGGACAGCTATGCGACGTCGCACAGTGGTGGGCCTACTCGTGGCCGCGGTCCTGGGCGTGGCGCTGATCGTGGCGCCGGGTGCCTCGGCCGCCCCTCCGCCGAGCATCCCGATTCCGGGAGGTGGCACGGTCAGCGGTCCGATCCCGCAGCCGGCGCCGCCGATCGACTATCCGGCGGGATACACGTGCGCCTTCCCGCTGCACGCCGTCTTCCCGGTGAACCAGGTCGTCGGCTACACCTACACCGACTCGACGGGCCGCGTCGTCGCCGAGTACTTTACGGGCGCGCTGATCCTCCGCCTCACGCGGACGGACACCGGCAAGTCGGTCACGGCCAACCTGTCGGGTGACGGTATCGAGACGTTCGGAACGGACGGGACGGACGTGCTCTACGGGTTCGGACCGTTCGGCAGCGGCCAGCATCCCGGAGACACGCCGGGGCCGTTCTACGCGGTTCTGCACGGGATCAGCGCGCTGCAGATCGACGCCACCGGCCACAAGACGATCCTGTTCAGCACCCGCGTCGAGAACCTGTGCACCGAGCTGGCGTGATCTCGATCTGATCGGTCGGGAGCACGCTCCGGCGGGGCCGGCCGCCACGCGTGGCCGGCCCGGTCATGCTGGCCCGCCATGGACGTGTCGCGGGTTGGGCGTTGGTGAGGAGGGACTGGCCGGGGAGCTGGACACCCGGCGAGTGCTGACAGTCGCGGCCTGGCCTAGCCCGTCGGCAGCGACCGGTCCTGCTCGGGCGGCGGCCATCCTGAGCGGTCCTCCCAAGTCCCGAAGCGGAAGGGTTGTTGCTTGATCACCGCGGAATGGCTGGTGGCCTTGCGGCGTGGGCGACGCCCGATGCCGGCCACCGTGGCGCCCCACAGCTGCCGCGCCCGATGTCCCGCCTCATCCGAGCCCGGTAGGGCAACCGTGACCGCAGACCCGGCAGATGTCGACTCAAGCGTGCTCACCCAGACGGTGTCCGGTCGGACAACGGACGCACGCGGCATATCGCAGAAAATCAAGAAGAGAATCGCCTTTGTCCGTCAGTGGGAGGTTGGGGCCAGCCCACGACGTGACCAGCTCCACCGTCGGTAAGCGGTACCTGCGGGATGACCACCTCACCGGGCACGGCGTCGGTCAAGTCGTTGGCGCCTGCCTTTCCGGGCTTATCTGTAACGGCTTAGCTGCGTGGTTGTAGTGAGCGATGACGGCTGGAGCGGGGCAACCGGTGGCCGTCCCGGTACCGGCGCGAGGGTGGTTACGTCATAAACGGCCGTGATCCTGTCGGGAATCAGCAGAACCGGCTTATGCGCTTGGCCCAACGCGGGTGGCGGCGGCAGGTGGCTGAATTGACCGGTCTCGTTGTCGGCCTGGTGCTGTTCACGCGGTTGCACAACCTGACAGGCACGGACGTCGCGACGGCGACGGCGAACGCGCAGACGCTGCAATCTGTGGAGCGCTCGCTGCATCTGGATATCGAGGTGGCTGCCAACCACTGGCTTACCAAGCACCCGGTGATGATCGAGGCGGCGGTGCTTTGCTACCGCCTGTACTACCTGCCGCTGGCCGGCGTGTTGCTGTGGGTGCTTGTCCGGCACGCCGAGGTGTACAAGACGGTCCGCCGCACCCTAATCGTGATGGCGCCGTTAGCGTTGCTTGTCTTCTGGCTGGTGCCAATGTCCCCGCCACGGTTCGCTCTGGCCGGGATCGTCGACGTCGTGGCCGACCACGACCTCATCGGCGGCGGCGCCTCGCGTGATCTGACCAATGGCCAGAATCACTTATCGGCGATGCCGAGCCTGCACGTTGGATGGTCGGCGTTGTGCGCCTACGCCGCGTGGCTGGCACTCCGAGACAAGCATCCGCGGCTCGCGTTGCTCGCCTGGCTGTTCCCCATGGTCATGGTCGCTGTCGTCATCACCACCGGCAATCACTACGTTCTGGACGTGGCCGGGAGCGGGGTGCTGCTGACGATCTCGATCGTCGCGGCGATGGCGTGGGATCGGTGCCGTCGAGCCCAACGCATCTGATCTCAGACCCACACGACCGCACGGCGTCAGCATCAGCACCAGCCGCTGCGGTTGCCAACTGTTCAGCGCGAGATCGCCGAGTCAACGCTGCCCGGAAGCCGAACGGCTTGCGGCAAAGGCTGCCCGTCGGCCGCGGCATCTGCGGCAGCTTGCGTCGTCGCACAGGCGGATCCCGTCTGGGACGGCGTCCGGTGATCGGGCGTCCTGCGGGACGGACGCGCCGCTGAGGGGACGAGCCGGCGAGGACGGCGATCCGGACGACTCGGGGTTCCAATCGCGGGCCAAGTCCGGCAGCAAGGTAAGCCAATCGTCACGCCCGACGGACTGGCGGTCGAAGCACGAGTGGCAGACTCTGGTAGATGCGCGTCGGGCCGGTAATTGCCGTTACAGATCTTGCGCGAGCACGCGCCTTCTATGAGGGCAGCTCGGGTTGACCGGCGAGCCGGCCCCAGGCGGGTGGCTCATCAAAGCCGGCCAGGGGACGGCGTGCTACTTGCTACCGGACATTCCGAGCGCAGGCTCGGCCGACTGGCCGGTCGCGAGCTTCCGCGTCGAGGACGTGCCCGCGGTGGTGCGGAACCCTTCGATCGCGCGGCGTTCCGTTCCTCGGTACTGCCGACCTGCCGTTTGCACTCGATGAAGACGGCGTTTCCTCGGACACGTCGGGATGCTTGGGGCGTGGATGCGCGACCCGGACGGTTCGCTCCTCACTCTGTTCCAACTCACTGACGACCCTCGGTGAATCGTCCGTGACCGGCGGCCGTGTCCGAGCGACGTCCGGTTTCAATCGTCAGAGCAACGTCTCGCGGTACCGAGAGCCGAACGATGGGTGATGCTTCGGACATGACCGAATCAGAATCAGAGGGCGCGCGCCGGATCGTCGTCGGCATGTACTCGTTCAAGACGACCGATCCGATCAAGCTCGCCACCTTTTGGGGCCATCCGATGGATCTGCCTCTCGCCGAGGGCGCATCCAACGAACTTGCGATGCTGGACTTCAACCACGAGCACGCGTCTGTAACCTGGCTGTTCGAGCGCATCGACGACGTCGATCGTTCGATCGATAGCCCAATCGGACTGGACATCGCTTTCGAGGGCGCTGGCGCTGATTGGGCCGCTGCCGGAGATCGGGCCGAGGCGCTCGCTGCGGCACGCCTCGGCGAACACGAGCAAGCCGGCGCTCGGTGGATCGAGATGCGCGACCCCGACGGGAACCTGTTCCGCGTCTTCGGCCCACGGCCGCAGTAGCCCCGCAAGCAGTTTGCGCTAAGCCACGAGTTGGGCCGCCAGTCACGGGCCGGGCGCTCGCCCGACACCAGGGTCAACGCCGACCGCCGCTTCTACGCCGTACGAGCCCACCTTTTGGAGATGACCGGAGACCGGGACGGGGCCCGCGCATCGTACGAAGCCGCCGCCCGCAGCGACCAACCTCCTGACGCACGGAGTGATCGTGGTGCTGATGCTCGCGCCAGCCGAACCCCGATCCGCTACCGGGCGGTCGACCGGCTTGCAGCGATGGCGTTCCAACGGCAGACCACCGATATGAGGAGAGCGCATGAACGACGTCCAGACACCCACCGACGAGGCTCGGATCCGCGCGCAGATCGACGTGTTCGCCAACGCGTTCCGAGCCAGGGACGTCGACGCCATCATGTCGGTGTTCGCGCCGGACGTCGTGTCGTTCGACCTCGTCCCACCGTTGGCCTGCATGGGCGCCGAGACGTTCCGGCTGCACTGGGAGAAGACGTTCGCGCACTACTCCGGTCCGACCGCCTACGAGATCCACGACCTGAGCGTCACCATCGGTGACGAAGTGGCCTTCACCCACAGCCTCAACTGGAAGAGCGGGACGCTGACGACTGGCGAGAAGAGCGAGCAGTGGCTTCGCTGGACCGCGTGCTTCCGCAAGGTCGGCGACACCTGGCTGGTCACGCATGAACACGTCTCTGTACCAATGGACCCGGCGAGCGGCGAAGCCCTTGTCGACCTCACCCCATAGGACCCGGGCTGCCCGGGCTCCACGCTGAGAACGTGTCACTTGCCCTGGCGAGCCCGACGTAGCGTCCGGAGGGCTCGGCCTGGGGCGCCAGCCCGCCGCTCCACCGCAGGAGGCCCGGTTCTGCTAGGCCGCAGTCGGCGTGCGAATCGCGCATGCGGTCCACGGGCTCCGGCGCTCCACGCGTCAGCTCGACGTGCTTGGCAGAGCACGGCCAGTCCGACTGGGACGTCACAACTCCTCCCTCCGCAAGGCCCGGACTGCGGCCCGTGGAGGAACCACGGCGGCCGCCGTCTGGACTGTCGAACATTGCCAGGCGCGTGATGATCTTCCCCGTCCCGCAGGCGGCCCGTCAGCGGAGACTGTCGAGCGTCGCCCGCGTGGGATCCCCTGCAGGACGGTCAGTTAGGGGATGCGTTCGATCGGGCGGGTCAAGTCCTCGCGGCCCGCGGGAGGGTCGTACGGCATAGGCCAGTACTCGACCTGGCGTGCGATGTGATCGTCAACGACTTCCGAGAAGACGATCACGCGGGCGGACTGCTCGCCGTCGGTCACGGTCACCTCGCTAACGACGGTGTCGTCGCCGGCGACGAGGCGGTGTACGTCGAAGCTCCAGCGACCGGTGTTCGTCGGGTACCGGGCCTGTACCGCGGCGAAGTTGTCTCTGCCGACAATCTGCTCCCCAGAGCATGGCCAGTCGACCGCGCACTCTGGCGCCAGGTGGCTCGCCGCGCGGGTCCAGTCGTTGGCCTGCATAGCTGACCAGAAGGAACTGATCACGTCTTGGCTCGACATGGGTCGAAGCTATCTGTATCCACCGACGGCTCGCGCCGCGGAACCCGAGTGCTCCGCAAGCGGATCGACGTCCGGGCGCCGACTGTGCTGCAGGATGGACAGGTGACCGAGATCCGGGGCGCAGTGCCTTCAGACGCCGAGGACATGGCCGAGGTGCAGAACGCGATCTTCCGCGCAGGACTTCGAGCGAGCGCCGTCGACGTCGCGCTGATCCGCGAGCGGTACCTCGACACGGAGCACTCGGTCGCATGCACCGTCGCCGAGCAGGAGGGCCGGGTTGTCGGCTTCCAATCGCTGAAGCGGGCGTGGATCGGGAACCCCTTCGACGTGGCTGAAGGTTGGGGCATCATCGGAACCCACATCCACCCCGATGCTGGCCGAGGTGGCTTGGGCCGACGCCTGTTCGTCGCGTCGTTGGCAGCGGCGGAGACCGCTGGGTTGCGGCACATTGACGCGAGCATCGGCGCCGACAATCTCCCTGGTCTGGCCTACTACTCGGCAATGGGCTTCACGCCGTACCGAGAGGGCAGCGGCGTCATCCCGCACCGCTTCGACGTCTGATTGGTCGAGGGAGGGTGCGGCCCGCAAGGGGACCCGCTACCGGTGACGTTCCACCCCAGCCTGGAAAGGTCGGCGCGGTCAGTCGCAGCCGGACTCTCGGGCGTGCTTCCCGACCTTGGCTCCGATCAAACTCAGGGCTGGGTGCACCCATTATTCCGTTCAACCATCGTCCCGGCTCGCACACCAAAAGTGGCATGAGCGGATACTGCCGAGCGGGGGTCGATGATGGTGTCGTGACTGACATTCTGGAGCCTGGCGCCGCGGTGCGGACCTATTCAGCTCGCGGTAGCGACATGTTCTTCAAGGCGATAGCCGAGCGCGACGACGGGGACCTATCGCTGATGGAGCGGACTCTCCCAGCTAGAGGGCGTCGGCCACCGGCACATCGACATTCCAACTGTTCCGAGGCCTACTACGTGCTTAACGGACAGGTCACGGTCAACATAGACGGCGATGACCACACCCTCGATCCACGCGGGTTCGCCTTGGTGCCTCGAGGCACGGCGCACACTTTCGGCAACAACAGCAATGCCTCCGCTCGACTCCTAGTCATTCACGCGCCAGCGATGGACGCCTACTTCGCTGAGCTGCATGCACTCTGGCACCGCGACGAGCCCCCGAGCCCGGACGAAGAGCGTGACCTGATGACACGGTTCGGCATGGACCCCGCCTAGCAATTACGCGAACAACATCGGTCGGCTCACCGAGAAGGCGAACGTCCCACATCGGTGCGGGCTCGTGACCGGCTCAACGACCGCCCGGTAGCCGACCGGGCTACGACGCGTACGCCGCCCTCGATCGCTTTCAGGACGGGGGTTGATCATCGTCGTCGCGATCGACGCCCCGTCACCGGGCAGGTGAGCAGCTGCCCGGATTGGATCCGCAATCGGGACGGCGAGCGAACGGTCGGCAGGACCGCACGGACATGCCCCGAATTGACTGCGCAGGTCAGCTGTTGGGGCGGCGAGCCTGGTTCATCTCGCGTGCAACTGCCCATGCGTCGGCAATCGGACCCAAGTGACCGAGCTTGTCGGGGCTGGTCACCGAACGGATCGTCTGGATCTGCCCGCCGAGCACTTCGAGCATCATCGTGCTGACCACGTCGCCGTCTCGATCGCGAAGGATCGCGCCAGGTTGGCCGTTCATCTCGCGTGGCTCGATTCTCGCTCCGATCTTGGCGAGCACCGGGAAGATCGACGCGAGCACGCGTGCCACGTTGTCCGCGCCGATTACGCCCTTGACGAACGCAGGCGCCTTGCCTCCTCCGTCGGCGATCATTTGGACATCTGCGGCAAGCAGCTCCCTGAGCCCGTCGACGTCGCCATCGCGGACCGCGTCGAAAAAGCGCTTCGCCAGCTCCTCGCGTTCCCGGCGGTCCGCGTCGAACCGAGGGCGCCCGTCGTCCATGTGGCGCCGCGCCCGAACCGCGAGCTGGCGGCACGCCGTCTCGGATCTACCGACGGCCGATGCGATCTCGGGAAAGCCGAACCCGAACACGTCACGCAACACGAACACCGCTCGTTCGAGCGGGCTAAGCCGCTCGAGCAGCAACAGCGCCGCCATCGACACCGAGTCGGCCAGTTCGGCCGACCGCGCGGGATCCTCATAGGGGTCGGTGAGCAGTGGCTCGGGGAACCATGGCCCGACGTACTTCTCACGTCGGACGCGGGCCGAGCGCAGCACGTCGATCGAGATCCGGGTGACCACCGCCGAGAGAAAGGCCTTGGCCGAGGTGGGCTCCGTCGGGGAGGCCGCATAGCGCAGCCAGGTCTCCTGGACCGCGTCCTCGGCCTCGCTCACGCTGCCGAGGATCCGGTAGGCGATCGAGAACAGCAGCGGCCGCAGCTCCTCGAACTGCGAGGTTCGGGTCACACCAGCGCTTCCTTGAAGCCCTGCCGCCACGATGGGTAGCGCAGCGACCAGCTGAGTTCCCGCTTGGCTTTGGCGTTGGAGAAACCGCGCCCCTGGGTCATCATGCCCACCATCATCTCGCCGGCCAGCAGCCGGGCCAGCCACGCCGGGACGCGCCGCGGCGGTTTGGCGCCGGCGCACTCCGCGAGATAGGGAAGCCACTCGCTGACCGGCGCCGGCTCGTCATCGACGATGTTGAACACACCCTTCGCCTTCTGCTCCACGGCCAGGACGGTAGCGGTGGCCGCGTCGTCGACGTGCACCCACGAGAAATAGCCGGTGCCGCCCCCCACGAGCGGGAACATCCGCTTGCGCAGGAACTTGACCTGATCGTCGGTGGCGCCCGCACCGTAGAGACCGCCGTAACGCAGGACCGCACCACCAGCCCTGACGACCACGTCCTCAAGGTGGCTGATCGCCTTCGTGCCCTCCACGACTTCCAGCGGATCCTCTTCCGTCTTGACCCATCCGCCCTCGCGGATTCCGTTGAAGATGGCGGCGCTCTGCGCGACAACATGGGAGACGCCGGTCGCCTCGGCGGCGGCCAGCAGATGGTCTGTCCCCTTGCTGCGCAGCCGGTTGGTGGTGGCGAAGAAGCGCTCGGCCTTCCTCAAGTTCGGTTTGCCGGCATGCGCCACAGAAAGCGCCGTCATCTCATTCACGATCGCGTCCGGCCGCGCCGTGGCCACTGCCTGGCCGACCGCAGCCGCGTCCAGGCCGTCCATCACGATGCCCTCGGCGCCCAGTTGCTCCAGCAGCCCCAACTTGCCCGCGCTCGTCGTCGTCGCGGTCACCTGGTGCCCATGGGCCACCAATTGCGGCACCAGCCGGCGCCCGATGACCCCGCTCCCGCCTGCCACGAACACTCGCATAACCTCACGCTCCTCCTCCGATACCGACTCTCGTCACCGAGACGAGACAGCCCGGCAGCCCGTGACACGCGAAAACGGCCCCGCGGACGGTTGCCTGTCGGTGTCGGAACCCTCGTTAGCGGACTGCGCCTGGTCCCAGTAGCCGAACATCCCAGGATGCCTCCGGATGTCGACGCCGTCCGCCCGGCAGGAAGGATCTTCATCGTCTCGTTGGACGGACCTTTCCGGCGTGGCGCCGGACCGTGCCGCTGGGGATCGTTGAGAGGAACGTGGCTAGCCGCGACAACCGAGCGGCTCCTCGACGCCTCAGCTCAACTGGCGGAACAAAGATGCCATGTCGGAGCAGATCCACTCTTCGACGATCAGGCCGTCGTCGACGCGGTAGAACTCGTGGCTGACGTAGTGGATTCGCTGGCCGGTGGCGGGAATGCCTTGGAACTGTCCCGCGTGGGTGCCGCGAAGGTTCACCCTTACCGCAACTCGGTCCTCCGCTGCGACGACGTCGTCGATGTGTGCTTCGAGGTCGGGAAACGCGCGCCTCATCATTTCCAACCCTTGTTGCCAGGTCTCGCGCCCGTGCAGTGTCTCCGGCGCTCCTGCGAGGTGCATCACCAGGTCCGGCGCCACGACGGTGAGCAACCTCTTCGTGTCGCCGGCGTTGAGCGCCTCGAACGACTCGAGCACGCAGCGCCGCGTTCGCGGCAGCCGATCCAGATCTCGAGGTCATCGGATCCGTTCTGCCGGATCCGGCCAAAGCTGTCAACCGCTCACGAACGGCTTCCTCAGCGTGCGGATCTTCGCTGCACCGAGTGATCCCTCGCAAACGGGCGAGTGCCCCCTTGACTCCCACACAGAAGACAGCTGTGGTTTGGGCACG
Source organism: uncultured Actinomycetota bacterium (assembly GCA_963779485.1). Classification (GTDB taxonomy): domain Bacteria; phylum Actinomycetota; class Actinomycetes; order Mycobacteriales; family Jatrophihabitantaceae; genus CAVVJA01. The sequence continues at coordinate 94,781 of CAVZYJ010000025.1, forward strand.
CGCCTGCCCGGTGGGTGGTCTGGCCTCACGAGGGTGATCGTCCGGTCGGTGTGATGACCTCGGTGAGGGTGAATCTGGTGACCGCGTGGCTGACGAGTGGCAGGTTGTCGATGCAGGCTTGTGCCGCGGCGTGGTCCGGGGCGTGCAGCAGCAGTATCGCGCCGGACCGGTCGGCCTTGAGGAGGAATCTGTCGACCACACCAGCCTGCTGTAACTCGGCCAGCCGGGTCATCTCCGCTCGCAGGTAGGGGTGGGATCACCCGCAATTTTGCGATACAGCGAAGAACATCATCGCTATCTCCCGGTGCTTCGGCTCGGAACGTGAACACCGTGCGGCCCGACGCGGCGGGCATCTCAGCCGGGTTGCGGCCGACCGCGTACCAGTTCTCGCACGGTGGGAAGCGGATTGTCCCGTGCGGGTCGCGGTACTGTCGGCGGCCGCGGCGACCGCTTGGCGTGCCTGGTCGCGTCGCTCGGGTCGCCGGGCGCGCACCGGTGCGCTGATGGCGAACTGCCAGTCGGCCAGCTGCTCACCGGAGTCGAACTGGTAGATCAGGTCGAACGGCTCCACCGTCACCTCGGCGAAGCCGGCGTCGGTCAGCGCGGCGCGCAGCACGGTGGGGTGGCACAGGCTGAAGAACCCCGGTTGGCCGGCCGGTGCAGCGGGTGGGGGCGGCAGCGTCTGCGCCGCGCAGGTCGCCCCGACCACGGTGCTGACCAGCGGATAGCGGTCCGGCTGTCCGATGGTGCTGGCCGCCAGCCACCCGGCTTGAGTGCGAGGCGGATGCGAGCTAGCGCGGCCGGCGGGTCGGCGAAGAACATCAGCGCCCAGCGGCCCACCGTCGCGTCGAACGCGTTGGCGGGCGCTGCCATGCGGTCGGCGTCGACGACGTGGAAACTCGACGTTGTCGAGGCCTTGTGTGGGCGCGTTCGGTGGCGATGCGGATCATCGCCGGGGACAGGTCGGTACCGAGCACCCGCCCCCTGGCGCCGAGGAGGGTGGCCGCGGTGAGGGCGGGTTGGCCGATGCCGGTGGTCACGTCCCACAGCCGCTGGCCTGGCGTAACCCGGGCCCGCTCGAGCAGCCCGTGGGAGACCTGCCACCACTGCCGGTGGCTCACCGCATGGAACTGCTGCCGGCCCTGGGCGGTGGTGGTCCAGTCACGCTGCTGGGCGGTCTTGTAGGCGGCCAGGTCGAACCCGGTCGTGGTCATCGCAGCCTCCTTGCCGGTTGCTGGATGGGTGAGTCAGCGTGCGCATCGGTCGTGTCGTCTTGGTGGTCAGGCCGCCGGCCGAAATTGCTCAGGGACGTCAGTTGTTGGCGATGATCGAGTCGAGGATGACGCCGAGGATGTCCTTGGGATCCGTGACCAGGTAGCTCTGGCCATGCGTCGCGTCGGAGATCTGTTTCAACGCGTTTGCGTCCGCATCGTTGCCGAAGCCAATCGTCACGATATGAACGGGCTTCCCGGGCTGGTATTCGGTTTTGAGCTGGTTCAGCAGCGTGGGCAGATCAAGGTCGCCGGGGTCGACGTTCTGGCCGTCGGTCAGCAAAGCGACCACATTGACATTGGCCGGGCGATAATGCGCGGAGATGTCGTGGAATGCGGCAAGCGTCGTGTCGTACAGACCGGTATTACCGCCGACGAGCGAGGGCAGTTGTCCGGCCGCGGCGGTAAGCGCGGCTCGTTGCGTCTTCACCAGCCCGAGCGGGATTTGTTCGGTCCAGTCCGTGTCAGGTGGCGGGTGGGTCGAGAACGTCCATAGCCCGAGTGTCCAGTCGTCAGGTATGGCGGTCATCGCGGTTCGCGCGGCGGCGCTAACCACCTGGATCTTGGACGGCCCGATTCCCGACGGGTCGCCCATGGAACCGGACACGTCGATGACCGCGAGCAGCTGAGACGGCCTGGCGGCTGCCCGCCATAGTCGTAGGGCCGTCGCCTGCTGCGCTGCAGTGATGGTCGTCGGCGCCGGTGTCACCCGTTGAGCGGATACGCCGGTCCTCGCGTGATCTGCTGTTAGCGGCGTGCCGGACGGATCCCGTAGGCCGGCGTCCGCGAGGTGCCCGCGCGCCGCGGAGGTGGTCAGCTGATGCTCGAATTGCGCCGCCGCGGCGAGCATGAGCGGGTTGGCCGTGGGGCCGGCCAGGCGCACCATCGGGAAGTCGAGCATCGGGGTAGCGCCGCTGGGATACACGGCCGAGACCACCGGCGAGGATTTTGCGCGATTGGCGAGGAACACGTCCTGTTCGCTGGCAACGAATGCCGGCGCAGACTTCGGCTGCGTTTGCAATGCGGTGACCCCAGCCCTGGGGTCGGGCAGCATCGCCGCCTGTAGGCGGATATAGAGGCCGACCAGCTTTGCCGCGGCGCCAGGCGCGCTGTTGGACTGTGCCGTGAGGCCGGCCACGATGAGGGCACCGGCCGTGGTCGTCGTCGGGTCAGTGACCGTCGCCATCGCGGTGCCAGCGAGCGCGCCTGCCCAGCCTGTTTTAGCCGCTGCGGCGATCGGTGCCGCGTTGCTCGGCGCCGCTGCGACAACGAGCGGGGAGCTTGCGATAGAGCCATCCACCTTGACCGCCGTCGCGAGCGCTGGCGCCGCTACGGCCAACCTCCCGCTCCACACTGTCGAGTCCGGAATCCACACTGCCGGAGCGGCGCCGGAGGCAATCGACTTCGTCGCCACGGCAGGATCCTGACTAGTGACCACGACGCGGATGCAGCGGCCCTGTACGGCCGGGTGAGATCCGCTCCATTGGTCGGCGATTGCGCCTACAGCTGCTGCGACGGACGGAGCCACGATCACCGGCACGGAAACCTCGCCGGTGCAGCTCGGCGACGCAGCGGCAACTGATGGGTGGTGGGTACGGCCCCTCAGCGCGAGAACGGTCGCCGTGCCAGCCGCAGCCAGCAGAAACACCACCAAGACCATCACGACGAACCGGCCGGCGCGTCGTCGGGTCCGGTGCGGGAGCGGATCATGTGCACGGCGTGCGGCGATGTGCTTACCCGCCATTGGCAGGGCCACCTCCTCGCCTGTTGGGTTCGGCTGGACCCGTCCCTTAAGACCTGCTGGGTTCGGCTGGACCCTCCCGAAAAAACGTCGCCAGGGAATGGTTCTACCCACGCAAGGCGCCGCCGTCGAGGGTTTGCCCACTTGTCGCGTCGACGTATGTGCAGCAAGCAGCCGCATAACTACTTGCGGTATAGGCGGCTATAGGCGTAGCAGCTTGCCCACCGAGCCACTTATTTCCGCCGGATCCGGCAACTTGCCGTCCGGGATGATCTTGTCCACCAGCTGCGGCAGGGCACCTGCGAGCTGGGTCGTCGCCTCCTCATGCAAGACACCGGCGTCCTCGGCGACCTTGGCCACGGTGTCGCAACCGACCGCCTGCCCGCCGGTGAACGATCACGCGTGCGGGGCACGATCTCAGTGTCAGTCATCGCGTGGTCCCTTTCCGAGTCGCTAGGACTCAGAGTCAGGCCACGTCCTCCCCCCAGGAGAGGGCCCCCTCATACCCGCTTACACACCCGATATGGCACGCCCCATCAGCTCTGCTCCATGCATGCAGCCTGCACAGGAACGATGAGCGGCAGGCCGATCGGGACCCCAACGGTGCCGTGGCGGACTGGCGCGGGTTAGCTGTCACCAACTCGTTGGTGCGGGCACGCTGATCTAACATGCACACGGTCGCATAGACATGCAGGATCAGTGGTTCGCCATCCACCATCGTGCGCGGGACCAGAGAGAGCAAGGTTCGCCGCTTCAGGGCCGCCGTACTCGCCGGCGTGGTGGCGCAGTCGACGAGCCGCTGGTGACAGCGTGTGACACCACATCGACGCCTCAGCTGGCGAGCCCGAAACCGCCGACCAGTCAGCGGGCGTGCGCCGATCGAATCAAGGTTCATCCGCGATCGGCCAAAAGATAGTTGCATTGATCTTGATCGTCCGCGCACCCAAGTGATCCATCTGTGCGGCTTGCGTTGGCTGCACAGCGCAGGCGACGCCGCCCAGATCGACGGGTCGGCGTGCCTCTAACCAAGATCCAGATTGCTCGACGGTTGGCACACGAGTCTGTCCCGGAGGCGACCGCATCGTCGCGAACCAGCATCGCGAACCAGGGTCGCGTCGTCAGGGGTTCAGCCAGCCAAGCCAGCGGAGGACGCCGAGCGCCAGGTCCCGTATTGGCCCGTCGTTGGCGACCTCGAGATCCTCGATGCCGGTACCGATCGCGTCCCGATGCCATTCGCGCGCCACGGACAGGTCATCACGGCGCGCCGCCGTGACGTAGGCGGCGAGCCGACGCTCGATCTCGTCCGGGTCGACCACGAGCCGGACGACGCGCACCGGCATGTCGAGCGCGACATGCACCCGCGCCAGCTCGGCCTCGTCGCGGATGGATCCGGCGACCAGGAAGTGCCGCACCCCCGCGTCCCGGTAGGCCTTGACCACGGCGGCGGTGTTGGCGAGCCCAATCGCGAGGTCCTCCTGCCCGGGGACGTAGAACCAGCACAGGAAGTCGAGATCGACGATCGCGTATGAGATCTCCCGGCCTTCCAGCACGGTGGCCATTTCCTGGACGAGCGAGCTCTTGCCAGCCCCGTAAACGCCGGTCACGATGACCGCGGCCGAACCGTCGCTCCTTGCCGCCATACGGCACATGATGCCGGGGCGGCCCAGGTGATCGCCCCACCATCTGACCATCGGCTATTTCCGGTCGATCGCAGTTGCCTGTATGAGCAGCGACATAGGCATCCATATGTGCACCCCGCCGACGCAGTTCGTGGCGCACCTATCGAGACGGCTTTGCGCGCTCTCGTGATCGCTCATGGCATCTCCAACACGCACTCCACGCACGGTCGCGGCAGCAAAGAGTCAGGCAATCCCTAGCCTTACTGGGGTGACTCTTTACCGGTTTCTGGACGCGATGGGCGAAGTGGTTGACGAGCGTCAGTTCGCCGAGCACGCCGCAGCCCTTACCTGGGCTGCGGAGGGCGTGGCAGAGGATGACGAGATACAGCGGGTGGAGTTCTTGGGACCCGAGGGTGACTGGCGCTGGGCTGGTCCGCTGCTGGGCTGACGAACGCCGCGAGTGCGTCACTGAGGGTCTGCCCCGCGTGTCCACCCACCATCGATGTGATCCGGGATAGAGCGCCTAAGCCTCAATCCGTGGACCGATCGCCGGTTCACGGCGTGGTGATCAACTGAAAGTGCCTTTTGGCTGGGGATGATCTGGGGTGTCGAAGCCTGGACCGATCCGATACCAAAAGGCACTGGAAGTGAAGCTACCCGATGCGTGGTTCCGCGCCGCTGCGCGGTTCGATGAGGCCAATCTCGTGTCGTTCGCGGGGCTGGCGCCGCTGTTGGCGCTGGCCGAACGGGCCGGGCTGTCCGAGCTGATCAGCGAGCGAGTCCAGATCGACCCGACGGTGATCAAGGTCAAGTCCGCGGGCGCGAACCCGGCCGGGAAGCTGACCTCGATCATCGCCGGGATGGCCTGCGGCGCCGATTGCATCGACGACCTGGACGTGATCCGCTCAGGCGGGATGAAACGCCTGTTCGCCAATGTCTATGCGGCGACGACGTTGGGGCAGTTTCTGCGCGAGGTGACCCACGGCCACACCCTGCAACTGACATCGGTGCTGCGCGCCCACCTGGTCAACCTCGTAGGGCAGACGGCTGTGCTGCTGCCCGGCCTGCAGCAGCAGGCAATCATCGATATCGACTCGCTGCTGCGGCCGGTGTTCGGGCACGGCAAACAGGGCGCGAGCTTCGGGCACACGAAGATCGCCGGCAAGCAGGTACTGCGCCGCGGCCTGTCCCCACTCGTGACCACCATTAGCACGGCCGACGGTGCGCCGGTGATCGCCGGCATCCGGCTGCGCGCCGGGAAGGCCGGCTCAGGCAAGGGCGCCGCGTCGATGGTGGCCGAGGCGATCCGCACCGCCCGCGCCGCCGGAGCGGTCGGCGAGATCCTGGTACGCGGCGATAGCGCGTATGGCAACAGCGCCGTCGTGACCGCCTGTCTCAAGGCTGGGGTGCGGTTCTCCGTGGTACTGATCAAGAACCCCGCCGTGGCCGCGGCGATCGCGCGTATCCCCGACGACGCCTGGACGCCGGTCGACTACCCCGGCGCGGTGCTCGACCCGGACACCGGCCAGCTGATCTCCGATGCCGAGGTCGCCGAGATCGAATTCGAGGCGTTCGCCTCCACCAGCACGCCGGTCACCGCCCGTTTGATCGTGCGCCGGGTCCGCGACCGGGCCCGGACCGAGGAACTGTTCCCTGTATGGCGGCACCACCCGTTCCTCACTAACAGCACCGAGGACACCACCCAGGCCGACATCACCCACCGCCAGCACGCGATCATCGAGACCGTCCTGTCCGACGTCATCGACGGACCGTTGGCCCATATGCCGTCGGGCCAGTTCGCGTCCAACGCCGCGTGGGCGATCTGCGCGGCGATCACGCACAACCTGCTCCGCGCCGCCGGCGCCCTCGCCGGAGACCGCCATGCGGCCGCGCGCGGTGCGACGCTGCGCCGCCATCTCGTCGCCGTGCCCGCCCGACTGGCCCGGCCGCAACGCCGACCCGTTCTGCATCTGCCCGCGCATTGGCCCTGGGCCCAGCAATGGCTCCAACTCTGGACCGCCGCCGATCCCCCGGCCGCAGCTTGACGCAATCACGGCCGACAGGCCCCGACCGGAACAAGGAAGGCTGGGCAGACCAGCAGATCTCCGCTGCCCGCCACACCCAGCAAGATCAAAATTCGAAAGAAAGATCATTCAGCCGGTCGGTCCACGGATCGAGGCTAAGCCCGTACGATCCGCGGGGCCACGCCTCCTTCGGCTCGACCAACGATCGGCAGCGTGCCGGTGATCCCAGCGATCTCCTGGCCCGGTGCGCACCGCCCAACCGAGGTACGACACCGCCATCAGCGGTCACGTCCTCTCACGACCAGCGGGCGGATGGCCTGCCGCCAGACCGGCAAGGCCAGATCCGGAAGGTGCTGACCCGCCAGCCGTTACCGACGTTTCTGTCGGGCGCGTCTTTGGAGCAGGCTCGGCTTCCCTGGCTAGACGTTTGTTGGCACCGGCGTCGATGGGGAACCTTTGTCGCCCTCAGCCCGCCAGAGGGCTGAGGACCAAGTCCTGTTCTTCGTCGCCGTCGAGGACGTCGTGCCGGTCCTCATTCCCCGGCGGCCAGGCTGCCATGTGAACCATCGCGGCGAGGCCGTCACATTGTCACCCGCGGGTTCGTCCTTTGCAGTAAGCGCGACCGAAAGGTCCGGCTCGCGAGGAGGCGTCACGAGGTCCACACCACACGTACGAGGAAAGGTCGTCTCTCCTGCAGCTCGAGCCGGGGGCCTGCCAGCCTCAGCACAAGGGCCCGCAGCGCCGCCGGGAGCGGCACGGAACGCGATTCGTTTCGGGCCGCGCACCCGCCGCGTGATCAGGGCGATCGCGCGGGTGGTCAACCCGCTGGTGCTGCGGATCGCCGGCCGCCGGCACATGCCGATCCTCGGCATCGTGCATCACCGCGGCCGGAAGACCGGGCGCCGGTACGCCACGCCGCTGGGTGTGCGGCCCGCAGCGGGCGGCGGGTTCGTGATTCCGCTGACCTTCAGCCAGGCGTCCCATTGGTATCAGAACATCCGGGCAGCGGGGTCGTGCATCATCACCTACCAGGGCGCCGATCACACTCTGACCGCGCCGGTGCTCGTCGACCGCGCCACGGCAGGGCCCGCCTATCCCCGGTACGAGCGGCTCGCCCTGCGGCTGATCGGAATCAACGAATACGTCTGGCTCACCGGCACGCCTAACGAACGCACCGCCTCCGCGGCGTGAGACCATAGCCCTGGTCATCAGCGGCCGAACGGTGCAGCCGCACGCCGATGCTCCAGCAATGCTGGCTCGCCGGCCCGACCCGCACCGAAGCCGCTTAGGGTCAGGTGCTCGACGATCTTGCATACCACCAGGCTCGCGTGCTGATGCTTGTCGATGCTGTAGCGGCCGAACCTGGACACGCGCGGAAGCTCGACGGCTTGACCAAGCTAGCGAAGCTCGATTTTCTCGTCCGGTGCCCCGGCTCTCGCGGCCGTCATCCTCGACCGGCTCGATAAGGATGACGAGCGGCTCCACGTCCCCATCGCCGAACGAGGCGGACGTGGCGACGTGACGGGAGGCCTGTGTGATCGTTGCGCGGTGGTGGAACGCGTCGAGATCCGGCGGCTGGCTCGCACGGAGTTCTCGCTCGTCGGCGAGATCGATCGGACTGAGCACATCGATCTCCTCTACGAACAGCGTGGGACGGAGCTGGTAGAGCGGCCCGGGAGTGGAGCGCCACGGCCTGGGACGCAGACGGGCACGGCGAACACTCCGTCGAGGCAAAGCGGGACGAACTCGAGTACTACGTCGACGCGGGTGGGATGGCGTTCGGCGCCTTCGTGGACGGACGGCTGGTCGGGATCGGCGTCGTCGTGCCGCATCTGCGGCCCGCGGTCGCGCAGCTCGCGTTCCTCCACGTCACCCGGACGCTGCGCGCGGCGGGGATCGGCAGCCGCCTGTCCGGGGAGCTCGAGCGGGTCGCCCGCGGCGCCGGCGACTCGTCGATGGTCGTGTCGGCGACGCCGTCTGCGAATACGGTGCGCTTCTACCAGGGTCGCGGTTTCGAGCTCATGCCGCAGCCGCTGCCAGAGCTGTTCGAGCGCGAGCCCGAGGATGTGCACATGCGAAAAGTGCTCTGAGGCCCAACGCAAGCGCCGCGTGAAGCCGCCAACCAGCGATCGCCGCGTAGGGATTTGGTCGCCGCTATCCTCGGGATTGATGACTGCGTTGCCGGCGTGCGATGAGACGGTCGAGGTCGCTAGGGGTTTGCTGTCGAGTCTTGATGCCCGGTGGGCGCATACCGAGGCGGTGGGGCCGAAGGCGGCTGAGCTCGCGGCGACGGTCGATGAGGAGGATCGGCTGCTGCTGTTCACGGCGGAATGGAACAGGCATCGACGGTAGCCAGCGGACAACCATCCACCGCGTGGAGCGACGATTCGAGCGGACGCGACATGATTCCGCAAGCTGACAGTGCGGGTTCGATTTCCGTCACCCGCTCCACCCAAAGCCAAGGTCAGGGTCTCGACGGGATCTGACCTTCGCCGTTCGCATCCTCATGGCTCGCCGTGCTGTCCGCGTGCTGTTAGCCGTGGCTCGGTCTCCGCAGCATCAACGTCGATGTCACGGGCGAGAGCGTCAGCGATACGGCGGTCCGCTTCCCGGGTCGAGTGCTGGTAGATGAGCGGCTCGGATGCTGTCATCCCGGCTCAAATGTACCGACGGTTCGTGACACAGGTAGCGGTCAAGCCCGGGCGGCGGTTGCAGTTCATCGTTGCCGACAACCAGCTGGCCGCCGAATATGGCAGAGAGTTCACTGAAATCGACTTCTCGTACGAGAATCCCACGGTCGCAGACTGTTGCGCATCCAGGCCCGGCGCAGATGAAGGCGTTGAGTAAGGACAGCGAGGCGTAGGTGAGCAGTCGCAAGCCGCCGACATACTCCGTGGCGGCCGCGACGACGTGGTGGTAACCGATGCCGGCATGGACCGCTCCGACAGCTTGGACGCTATACGTATCCGCCCGCCGTCGCGCTGCTTCAGGGCTGGAAATCCAGCACCTCGTCGTGTTCGTCGGGTATTTCCTCCGCCATCCGCATATCCAGTAAATGGGATGGTTCATCGAAGCGCCAACTAAGAATTCATATGTGCGCTGGTCGCAATCGCGCAGGCCACCCAGATCGACGGCTCCCGAGCGCAGATACAGCGGCCGTGATCGTGTGCACGCGCGTCCGCGGTGATGTGGTGGATCTCCTTCAAGAGAGCGAGTGCGGTGGCTTGAGCTGTTCTAGGCGGCGGCCGCTTTGCCCGGTGGATACTTCACAGGTGATCCGTCCAGGTGTGCTCGCAGACCTTGCCGCGGTAAGGGATGTGTATCGACGTGCGTCGTTGTCCAATGCCGGTGACCGGGCCAACCTGCTCGCTCATCCGGAACACCTGGTCCTCGGACCCGAAGGGCTGAACGAGGGCCGCACCCTGGTCGCAGAACAGGACGGTTCAGTCGTGGGCTTTGCAACCTGGGCTGATGCCGACGGCGTGACTGAGCTGGAAGACCTGTTTGTGGACCCGGACTGGACGAGGCGGGGAATAGCCACCGCGCTAGTGAATGGCATCGCCAAGGTCATCAAAGCGCGTGGTGTCGAGCGACTAGAAGTGACCGCCAACCCTCATGCCATGGGTTTCTATACCGCTATCGGTTTCATCCCCTGCGGCGTCGCCAACACGGAATTCGATCATGCGCCACGTATGGTATTGGCGATCCACTGACTGCTGCTTCCCCGCTCCGATCCACCGGTCGGGGCTGCACCGCCAAACCAGCACCCGGCGATGCCGCAGCGTTATCAATCGAAGTCACGCACATCGGCAGTACACACTGACGGAGGCATGAGCCGATCGGTTTGCCTACCAAACTCCGGGGAAGTGACGCACACATACAATCCGATCTCCGCGCAAGGAACGACCAACGCCCCTGTCGTCTCGGCGACCAGAACGACGGGTAGGGCCGCGTCTTGCGCCGACAACACGGTTCGCAGGCTCAAGCCGCGACGCGATAGGGAACGCATAATTATTCACGCGGCGCCTCGGTGTGAACATCCGGAATTGCCGCAGTCAGGGCGCACGCGGGACCATTAGCGCGAACAGCGCGCATATTCCGATCACGGATGCGCTATTGGGTTGCCAGTGCGAGGTGGTGGCGTAGTCGGCGTGCTACGGCGACATCGCCGGCTACCTGTATCGCCGATTCCGGCGCGCGTCCCCACAGCCAGAGCAGTAGGTTCGAGGGTTCGCCGGTAACCCGAACGTCCGGCTCACCGGTCACATCGCCGACCATGATCTGATCGGGGGACATCACCACCTGCCAGGCCTCCTCGTCGGTTGCCACCACCACCGTGCCGGATGAACCGGGCTGCGGGTCGTCGCTCCAATCACCGGCGAGCATCATCACCAGCACCTCGTCGATCCCGTCAACGGCAAGCTCGGCGTCGATCGGCGTGCCGACGCCGAACGCGCTTTGCACGTCGGCTCGATGCACCGCGGTCTCTTCAGCCATCCGCCGTACCCAAAAGCCGGCCGTCTGGTCCGGTGGCCACCACGTCCAGGACGGCGCGGCCGGGTCGGTGCTTGCCAGCACCTGCAGCACGCGGCCGTGCGCCTCGACGAACCATGTCACCGGGTCCCGGTCCGCTGGCCACCGCGGCGGCCACGGATCCGGGCGCGTTCCGGCCAACTGGATGCAGGCGATCTTGTGTTCGTAGACCTCCGCGGTGTGTCGGACGACGTCTCCCACCGTCCATCCCGGACACGCCGGCACATCCGCCCTCAGGTCATCGGCTCCGGCTGTGCTCAGCAGTCGTCCATCGACATCCAGGAGCTCCAGGTAACGCAAACGACGGACACCAGGCGCTGATCACCCAACTCACCGCCGACCCGCGCCTCGACGTGATCCCCGCAGACCCCACCAAGGACCAGCCGCTCTACCGATGAACGGCCCGGTGTCCCCTGAAGCTGCTGTCCGGACGCCAATCGACGGACCTTATTAGGCCAGCACGCGCGGACCTGCGCGTAAGCGCCGAACAGGCGACCGTTCGCGGCTGCCCGTCCGGCATCATTCGGCGACATGACGATCTCGGCTGGGGCGGTGACACACTCTGCTGTCATGCAGCGTGCGGGGTCGGGATCGTGACGGTTCGCTGCGGGTGTGGAGCAGGCGCCGGCCTTGGCATTGTTCGCGCGGGACGCGGGCGGCCTGGCGGTGCCGCCAGGACCGGGCGTCCCGCCGCTGCTCGACGGCCAGCTGCCCGAGGTCTCGGCCGAGCTGGATGCCAGAGGCCGTGCGTTAGCGGGCAGTGCCTGGTGGGACTGGTGGCGCGCGATCATCGCCCACGCGGTGGCCGGTCAACGCGGCGCGCCGCCGTGCATGGATCAGCGAAGCTGGGTGCGCCGCATGATCACCGACGGGATCGCGGTGTTCGATCCGCCGGAGTTCGCGTCGCTGTCCGATCGTCCCGCGCTGCAGCAGGCGGTGCGCGCTACCCTTCCCGCCGCGCTCGCTTGGGTCGCCACCGATCGCCGCCCGCTTGGTGGGTCCATCGCGTCCTTCGACTACCAGCTGATCCGCCAGGCCGCTGTGCAGATCGGCCGCCGGCGCCAGGTCAGTCCGGCGGCGCTGTCCGCTTGCGCCGTCCTGATCCCGGTGCAGGGCCGCTGGTGGCACCAGGTCGAGCCCGGCGCCGTCGTCTGCTCGGTCACCGCCGCGAGCGACTCGGACACGGCGCGAAGGGTCCTCGACGACGTCTTCGAATCCGGACTCGCCTCCTGAGCCATCGCCCGATCAGGGATCCCTCATCGACACGCGCGCAGCTCTGAACCGATCCGGCTACGACCTCGAAGGCCCGCGATCAGCCATGGCTTTCCAGGCCGTTGCGATCGAGCGCTGCTCGGATCTGGCTGAGCCACTCTGTGCCCAACTGGCGCCCGTTTGGGAGTTGGTCGCCTCGATCCCAGCGCCACGTTGTGATCATCGCCAGCACGAGGATCCGACACTCGCGTAGGAAGTCTTGATTGACCCCTGGATAGTGCTCGCTGACTTCTTCGGGCGCATGGGCGAGGTCGAATTCGACAGGCCCACGGCAGCACGTCTCGAGGTCTATGAACAGCAGCCCGTTCTTGGTGGTGAGCACGTTTTCTGGGTGCGGCTCGCCGTGCAGTAGCTGCTCGGCGCTGCCGCGCTCGCCGATCACTCGTCTCAGGCTTCGTAACGTGTTGCCGAGGAGCTCCCGGTCCGCGGCGGCGAGCGCCGGAGTGCGGTTGCGGCTTGCCACGAGTTGTTGAGCCTGCTCGACTCGATCCGTGAAGTGCGGCGTCAGGACATTGAGCTTGCGCATGCCGGCATGCAGCCGCTCGAGCGCATTGGCGTAGTCGGCTGGTGAGACCTCTCGAGCTGTCACGGGTTCGTAGTAGGCCCACAGCGTGACCACGAAGCCATCACGCTCATAGACGCGTGGCTCCACTCGAGGCTCAAGAGCAGCCACAGGGCACCCGGATTCGGCGAGCCGCTGAGCAAGCTCGACTTCGGCCAGCAGCGTACGACGTGTGGTCTCTGCATGGAAGGTCTTGACGTTGTGTCTATGGCGGTGGTGCTCGCCCGCTATTAGCGGGCAACTCGGGTCGGAGGGACGTGCGCGTCGTCCAGCAGGGTTCGGGTGCCGAGTGGTTCGGCGAGTCTCACGTGCGCTGTGGCGCCTTTGGCCGTGCCTCCGCACGGGCCGCGGACGGGTCCGGCGTCCGGCGCGGGTTTGCTGATGATCAGCAGTCGAACCGTCGTCGGGGTTTCCTGGACGACGACATGGTCGAGGACGCGGTCGGTCTTGGCCGGGCCGTTGCCGCAGTTCGACCCCGTGGTCCATGCCAGGTCGAGGGAGCTGCCCGCGACGGTCGCCCCGTAGATCGGCTCGCCGATTTGACCGGGGCCGGGTATCACCGGTCCGCAGCCACCGAGGTTCTCGGGCCGGTAGGAGGATCCGGATCGAGAAAAGGTGATCACGCTGCCGATTCCCAGGGTGCCCTCGCGTTGGCCGAAGACGGCCTTGTCGCCCGTGTCGGCGAGCAGGAGCCAGTTTCCGCGGCTCAAGTCGGAGGTGCCGGCCCACGGATTGTGCGCCAGTACGTCGCGTAGCGCGGCGGAGGCAGGGGAGGTCCCGGATTCGGCGTCTCCAGGGGCTGCCAACATCGGCACCGGCACGTGAACGTCGCCTGTACAAGCGACCGACATGCCGGCGGCCAGTGGCGCCAATTGGGCAGCGATGGCCCGATACGCCGACGGAACGTCCTTGACATAGGCCGCTCCGACAGGCGCGGTGGCGGCGTTGTGGCGTGGCTGCCCGTCGAACATGAACCACCCACCGACCACGGCCGCCGCGGTCACGACGACCAACGCCAGCGGCCACGAAGTCCTCCTGCGGTGGTGTGACCCGGGCGGTGCGGTGCGCTCGACGGTGAGCAGATCGATGCCTGACGTAGTCAGCTCGTTGGCGAGTAAGGCTTCGCGAGCGGTGTCGATCTCATGCGGACTGAGCTGGGCGGCGTTGCGTTCCGGATCGATCGAACGCAGCCCCGCCACGATCGCGGTGGGGAGAGGTTTGGACCACATCAGGTGCTGCTCCGATCTCGTCTGATCGTCTCGGCTATGTCCCGGCCGGTCTCATCCGTCGCAGCCAGCGCGTCCAGCAAGCGCCGGCGGGCCCGGTTCAGCCGCATCCCGAAGGCGCTCTGACTGCATCCGAGCGCCGTCGCCGCCTGCCGGTTGGTGAGGCCGTCCCATGCGACCAACGTCAGGACTTCGCGGTCGCGGGGTGACAACCTCGCGAGCGCGGTTGACCACCGCTGCGCCGCCTCGATCCGTTCATCCGACGGACTTGGTGAGGGTGTGCGCTCCTGCCCGAGGCGTTGGTAGAGGGCGGACCGCCGCTCACCCGAGCGGCGTTCGTTGGCTAGCACCTTCCGCGCCGTTGCGATCAACCAGCCGGCCGCGTCCGATGGGACATCGTCCAGGCACCGCCACGCGATCGCGAACACCTCGTTGACCACGTCCTGAGCGGTGTCATCGCAGGCTCGTCGGCGTGCGTAGCTCAGCACCAGCCAGTAGTACCCACTGAACAGGCCCTCGAACCTGGTGGCGTCGTCCACGACCTGCGTCACACCCCAATTCATGTCCGGCAACCGGCAGATTGTCACAACACTGCGCCTCCGCTCAGGGCAGCTTGCGCTCGAATCACCCGTGCTTCCCCGAACCGCTCGCGGCAACGCCAGCCACGACCGCGCGAACGCCTTAGTTCCCGCAAGCCGAACCGCGTCCGGAATTTCGACGCGTCACGGATCACCGACCGATTCGGCTTAGGAGCCGATGATCACCGCTGTTCCGCTGGACGCCCGGTCACCGGACAGCGGCCTGCATGGGGACCCGTCTGACACATCGTCCGGAGCGGCCTCACATCTCGAGGGGTTGCAGTTCGATGGTCTCGGTGTCGATCAGGCCGGCGATGGCCAGGGGTAGTTCGGCGGCGATGCGGTCGGCCGTGTCGTGGTCGGGGACGTTGAGCATCAGGACGGCGCCGGGTCTGCCGGGACTGTAGGCGGCACCCAGCGTGCCGTTCGTGCGAAGTCTCGGCAGCTCCGCACGGTCGGCGGCCAGATGCGACGGGAAGCTGGACGAGGGGTCCACGCCGTGTCTGGGACGGCAGATCAGAAGAACGTTCACCTTCGCTCCTTGCCCGACCCGGCGCCAACCTCGATCCTGAGCGGTATGGCGTTCGTACTCAGTAGCCCCGCGTTCGAGGACGGTGCGCCGATCCCCGCACGTTTCGACCACGACAGCGGTGACGTGTCACCTGCGCTGGCCTGGGACGGCGTCCCGGCGGGGACGACCGAGTTGGTGTTGCTGGTCGATGACCCCGACGCCCCGATGGACGGCAGCTTCGTGCACTGGGTGCTTTACGGATTGTCTGCGAACCGCGCGGGACTGGACGAAGCCGAGGTCGCTCAGGAGGGGCGCGCCGGCGCCAACGGCTTCGGGCAGCCTGGCTATCTCGGTCCGGCACCACCTGTCGGGCACGGTGTCCACCACTACGTGTTTCGGCTCTTGGCCCTCGACCAGCCCCTCGCGCTGGACGGGCAGCCAAGCTACGCCGACGTGGAAGCCGCTGCGTCCGGTCACGTGCTCGCCGAAGCACGTGTGATCGGCACCTACCAACGATGACTTCAACGGCGACCCGCCGCGAACCCAACACACGACCCTCCGACAAGAACGGTCCCTCGATCGCGAACACCGCCGCACATGCCCAGGATCGCCGCAGAGGGATCCCCTACCGGGACGTTGTCCAACACGACGGCTGAGCGCTGCCGAGGATGCCGCGACGTCCCGCTCGCCGGACCGATTGAACGACGGCGTCGTCAGGACGTCGAGGACTGCTGCGCTCGTTTCCAGTCGGCCGTGCCGCGGCTTTGATGGTGTATGGCGAATAGGCGAGCGGGAAAACACCACTTAATCGCTCGTCCCACCGCGGTACATCTGCACCAGCATTCCGGGTCACATCCGCACTCACGATTACGCGGGTTGTGGATTCGCTGTAGCGCGGTTCGAGCCACACACCAAGAGTACGAGCGGTGTCGACGTCGGGCAGGTCTGACGGTCCGGGAGCCGTTCCAGATCGGATCCCATCTGACATGGCGTTCCGTAACGGGCCGTCGTGTGGGACAGCGATGATCGCATGTCCTTAGCGGTCGCCGGTAGCTGATTCGCGCACGTATCCGGTTCCCTTCCGTACGCAGCATCCGCTTGGCGCGGTGGTCAACCGGCCCCTCGGTGTGGTCTGACCGATGAATTTTCCGCGCCGTGTTGGTCTTCACGCCGAATACCGACTCACGGGAGGCTGACGCCATGCGGAAACTGACCTTTGGCATGAACCTGAGCCTGGACGGCTACATCGCCGCGCCCGGCGACGACCTCGGCTGGAGCGTGCCGAGCGACGAGCTGTTCCAGTGGTGGTCCGACCGGGTGGGGGCGACGGGCCTGGCGCTGTATGGGCGCAAACTGTGGGAGACGATGAGCTCCCACTGGCCGACCGCCGACCGGCAGCCTGGCGCCACACCGGCGGAGATCGAGTTCGCCCGCCGCTGGCGGGACATGCCGAAGGTGGTGTTCTCCTCGACGACCAGCACGGTCGACTGGAACACCCGCCTGGTCACCGGCGACGCGGTCACCGAGATCACCCGGCTCAAGACTGAGGATGGCGGCCCCATTGACGTCGGCGGCGCCACACTCGCCGCAGCGGCCATGCGGGCCGGGCTGATCGACGAGTACGTGCTGGCCACCGCACCGGTCTTGGTGGGCAGCGGCACACCGTTCTTCACGGCCCTGGACAACTGGGTGAACCTGAACCTGGTGGAGACCCGGACGTTTCCCGACGGCGTGCTCCTGACCAGGTACGAGACCAGGCGCTGAATACCCCGACCTCGGATCGGCGCGGGCTTCGGGCCGCCCAAGGATCTCCTGGCGCTGTGTTCCGAGGCGATCGCTATACCCCCGCCGGATCACAGGCCGCGTATGTAGGGGATCCTCGATTGAGACGAGCGAAGGGCAGTTGCTGCTCAGCCGACGTTGCGTCTGCGGTAACGGATATGGGTGGTTAGCGGTGAGTGGAGCACCTCGACGGGCTCGAAGTCGAAGGTCTCGACGCCGTCGAGCATGCGCTCGCCGCTGCCGAGTAGGACGGGTGCGATGTCGAGGGTGAGTTCATCGATCACGCCGGCGTTGAGTGCCTGTCGAACTGTCGAAGCGCCGCCGGCGATGTCCACGCCCTTGCTGTCGGCCGTTTCGAGGGCCTGCGTGTAGGCGGCGTCGAAGCCCTCGGTGACGAAGTGGAAGGTGGTCCCGCCTTCCATCTCGATGGGTTCGCGCGGGTGGTGAGTGAGCACGAAGACCGGCGCGTGGTAGGGCGGCTCGGGTCCCCACCATCCGTCCCACGCTTCGTTCCACTCATCGCGGATCGGCCCGAACATGTTTCGGCCCATGACGTAGGCGCCGCGAGGGCGCATGAGCCATCCGGTGGCTGTCTTGTCGGCGTCGGTCGCGCGCGGGTCGCCGATATGCCAGCCGTGCAGCTCGCGGCCGCGCTTGCCCAGCGGATTGTCCCGGCTCTGCTCGGGTCCGGCGACGAAGCCGTCGAGCGAGATCGACATGTGGCAGGTGGTGTCGGACATCAGCATCTCCCAGAAGCAGTTGCGGGTTGCGTTACGACCGTTCATAGCAACGACATCCGACATCGGGGTCGATGTCCCGGTGAGTCGAAAGAGCCGGAAGCGGATCCCATGAGAAACGGCGGGCGGGCGCCCGCTCACGTGCGTCCAACGGGACAGCACTTGATCAACAGACCACCTCAGCCGCAGTGGGACATGGGCGACGTCCAGGACGTTCCGCTATCGGTGATCGACCCGCAGCCCGCGTGCCGCGGCCCGGCTCGGCGAGTGAGGATGTGCTATGTGCCAGGTGGTGCTCCAGACCCATCGCATCCAGCTCATTCCGCTGTCGGACGAGCACCTTGAGCACGAGGTCGAGCTCGACGCCGATCCCGAAGTGATGCGTTATCTGGGTGCAGGCCGTGCGCGGACCCGCGAAGAGGTCGAGGAGCTCCATCGCGGTCGACTTGCGATCGCTGGTCGCGTGCCGGGGCTCGGCTTCTGGGCCGGGTTCGTCGACAGGGAGTTCGTCGGCTGGTGGATCCTCGAACCACCGGAGCGTGCTGACCAGGGCCCGGTGGTATGGCAGGCTGAGCTCGGGTACCGGCTGCTACGCCGGCACTGGCGCAAGGGCTTGGCCAGCGAGGGAGCGCGTGAACTCATCCGCTACGGGTTCGAGGACGTTGGACTGGTCCGGATCTTCGCCGAGACGATGGCGGTCAACGCAGCCTCCCGAGCGACGATGACCTCCGTCGGCATGGAACACGTCAGGACGTTTCACTTGGACTTCGACGAGCCCATGCCGGGTAGCGAGCTCGGCGAGGTCGAGTACGCGATCTCACGCGAGCAGTGGCACGATCGCTGAACCTTCGGCGCATTCGCCGTTCCGTCAGGGATCCTCTTGTGCGAAGGGCCCTGATCATCAGCTGACAATGCCGCCCGCTGGCTTGCCGTCGCCGTAACAGGTTCCGCTTACGGCACGGCGGGTGCGGCAGCCCGTCCGTCGCTGGGACGCCGGATCCTTGGTGACCTGTGAGGAGGTCACCTGTGTCTGCCGAGGATGGTCGGGTGTGGCCCGCCTGCGCTGGTGAGGTGATCGAGACGGCTTCGATGGGCGGCCCAATGTCGGGCGGTTGCTGCCAGGTCGGCTGGTTGTATAGCGCGCTCGTGAGCGTCAGACACGTCTAGCCGGTCGCTGTAGTAGAGGCTCGGGATGCCGAGGATGTGCTGTGCGGCGGTCCAGCTTCGATAGGCGGCGCGGCTCGGTAGTGGCCAACCGTCGGTGTCGATCAGGACGTCGGGCCACGCTGATCGAGCTACCTGGGCGCGGTAGGTCATCGTGGCGACGACGGCGCTTCCGGCCTCCGCGTCACAAGGTTCGGTGTCACCTCCTGGTTGGTCGAGCATGAGAACGTCGTTGAGTCGCACCGCGTCGGTGACGTCACGGAAGCCTGCCTCGGGAGTGTGGGTGACGACGAGAGCGTCCGGGTCGAAAGCTTTCACCGAGCTGTACAGGACGCGCAGCAATTCGTGCAGGAGGTCGATTCCCCAGGACGGGCCGGCATGGCGGAGGTTGGCGCCGGAAGGCGTCGAGGCGGTGAAATCGACCTTGATGCCGTCGGCGCCGAGCTCGCTGATCATCGCGTGTGCGGCCTGCTCGATGACCCGGACGCCGTCAGCCGATTCGGGGTCGATGGCGATCGGGCGGTCGGTGTGGTCGCGGACGCACGCCGCGGGCGTGGCACCCTCGGTGTCCCACGCCTTGTACCACAGCAGGACCCGCTGACCCTCGTCGTGACGGCGGGCGATCCACGCTGCCAGGTCCGGCCACTTGTCCGGATCCGGTCGGCAAGTGGCGTACTCCGCTTGCCATTTGTCGTCGACGACGACAGTGCCCGGGACGATGTCGTGTCCCTTCAGAGCGGTCAGGTACCGGTCGTAGTGGCTCTGCCGGGAGAAGGCGGCTGGGTCGCGCGGGGCAACGCTGCTGGTCTGGGCGTCGGCGTTCTGCGCACCCCAGCCGCAAAACATCGGGTGCCGCCACGCCGGCGAAGGTGCGGCCGATGAGCGATTCGGTATCAGCCCGCGCTCTTGGAGCAGTTCACGGTACTGCTTGAGACCGCCGTACGGGTCGTCAGCGAGGAACAGCAGCAGGGTGGGCGTCGTGAAACGTCCGGCGGCCGAGGTGTGGCCCTCATAGTCGTAGCGCACGGAGAACCCTGGCGTCAGCGCCTCGTACGCCATCTGCGTGAACGGCCGGCGAGCCGCCGCGACGCCCAGCATCAGCCACGACCTCGCGACGGCCGGGCCGCTCTCGGCCAAGGTACCGGATGAGCCGACCTCGGCGGACGTGATCCCGAAGCAAAGCGGTGAGGGCGTGAACAGCCAGCGGCCGACGCCGGGTTGCCCGCCGTCGCCGACCACACCGATGACTGCTGACTCCTCCGCCCGTCGCATCACCCGCCACGGCTGGTCCGGGTTCGGGGAGAAGACGCTTCGGTGCGCGAGGTCGCTCGGCAACAGGCCAAGGCCGGCAACTCGGCCGCCCAGCTGTCGCACCGTGGTGATCGGGCCCGCGCCCTGCACCGCCGTTGTCAGTTCCAGAACGCCGCCGCTCGCGCTCAGCACCGTCTGGTGACGTTGCCACAGCGCGCTGTCCGCATCGATTCGCACGGTACGGAGCTCCCCGTCGCAGACGTCGACGTCCGTGCCGGTGACCCTCAGCTCGTCCAGACCGCGCAGCGTGTCCACGCTGGCCAGAAGACGCAACCGAGCCAACGGCTTCCCGCCGGTTGCGCCAACAGTCAGCACCTGAGTGTGCACATCAAGGCAGACGTGCATGTCACCGGCGCGTAGAACGGCCTCCTGGATTCCGCCACCGGTCGTCCTAGCCACGTCGATCGACCCCATGCAGGCAATCTTCCATGCAGGCAATCTTCCATGCCCGCGGTGCCACGCTCATGTTCGTTCAGCGGGGCACGCACCATCGCCGGGCAATCAACGGTCATCGGTCCGTAGCGACCCTCACCGGGTCGGCCTTCCGGATGACCTCCGGCCCAATCGCATGAGAGAAGGCACCGCACCGACACTCCGAAAATATTGATCGGCGCCCGGGCTCCCAGAACCAGATGAAGTTCCAGCGAGGGATCGTTCACCGCTGGTCGCGCCGATAGGGTCTGACAGCTCATACCGGCCGTTCTTGTAGGTCAACCGGAGGTGTCAGGCATGCGCAAGGTCGTCGCGTTCGAGTTCTTGTCCCTTGACGGCGTCGCCGAGGGTCCCGACAGGTTCTTCACGGCCTGGGACGACGTGGTGGACGAGGCCGGGGCCGCGCTCATCGCCACGCAGGACGCGGTCATCCTCGGTCGCCGCAGTTACGACGAGTGGGCCGAGTTCTGGCCGAGCAGCGACATCGAACCATTCGCGACTTTCATCAACCGGGTCGTGAAACATGTCGCGACATCCGCACCGCTGGAGCGGGAGTGGGCCAATGCGTCGGTGATCGACGGCGGCCTGGTCGATTTCGTGCGGGACCTCAAGGATGGGCAAGGCGGCGACATCGGCGTCCACGCCAGCATCTCGGTCACCCAGACACTGCTTGCCACAAGCGTCATCGACGAGCTCAAGCTCGCGATCGCGCCGGTGATCGTCGGCAGCGGACGGCTCTTCGACGGGTTGCCGCCGCTCCAGCTCGAACCGATCCGGAGCCTGACCTCACCCAGCGGCTACCTGCTCGTCGATTACCGACCGATCGGATAGGTGCACTGCCACCACCGAGGCCGCCGCGTCGAGCCCGGCGCATGCGAGGCGTCGGTCGCGGTACTCGGCTACAGCTGCTCGACGCCGGCATAGTCCTCGCTCCGGAGCCGAGGGCGCGGCGCGACCGAACGGCGCTGGCGATCTGCTGGCCACGCGCTGCTCCCATGGCCGGCACACGACCGTCGCCATGAGGCCCGGAAAAGGAGTATGTCTTGCGCCAGGAAGTTGGCCGTACAGCGATGTGGCGCCGTCTCGCGAGCGGATCCCTCTGCGAAAAGGGCGACTTGGATGCGATTGGGCCTGCGTGGAGTGGTGAACCCGTGAGGTTTGCTCGGGCGGTTCGCGGCCATAGGCTGCCGTCGTGAGCGACCTTGACGGGTTTGATCAGAGTGTGCTCGCGCGGATCGAGGAGATCGTCGAGGGCGCTGTGCAGCGGGGTCAGGCGCCGGGCGTGGTCGCGGCCGTCGCTCGCGGTGAGGCGGTGCATGTCGCGGCGGCCGGCGTGATGGCGATCGGCGGGGCACCGATGCGGCGCGACACGCTGTTTCGGATTTCGTCGACGACCAAGCCGATGACGGCTGCGGTTGCTGTCTCGCTGGTCGATGACGGTCTGCTCGAGCTGGACGGGCCGGTCGATGAGTTACTGCCCGAACTCGCCAACCGCCGGGTGCTGCGCCGCCCGGACGGGCGACTGGATGAGACGGTCCCGGCGCAGCGGCTGATCACTGTGCGCGACCTGCTCACGTTCACCTGGGGTTTCGGGATGCAGGGTGCCATGTTCATGGCACCTCAGCCGTGGCCGATCCTCACCGCAACGCGGCAGCTGCAACTTTCGACCTTCGGGCCGCCGCAGCCTGGCGCTATGCCGGCTCCTGACACCTGGATGGCGCGGCTCGGTGAGTTGCCGCTGTTGGCCCAGCCGGGCGACCGGTGGCTCTACCATTCTGGCTCGCAGGTGCTTGGCGTGTTGGCGTCACGCGCTGCCGGCCTCGCATTTGAGGACGTTCTACGCGAGCGGCTGCTCGGCCCGCTCGGAATGAACGACACCGGATTCCATACGACCGATACCGTTCGGCTCGCGACCGCCTACGAGAATCGCGACGGTCATTTGGAGGTGACCGACCCGCCGAACGGGCAGTGGTCACACCCGCCAGCGTTCCCCGACGGCGGCGGCGGACTGGTGTCCTCGGTCGATGACGTGGTCGCGTTCGGGCGGATGCTGTTACACGGCGGGAGCCCCGTCCTGCGGTCGGCAACGGTCGCGGAGATGACCCGCGATCAACTGAGCGCGGCGCAGCGGGCAAACGTCTGGCCCGGTTTCAGCTTCCTCGACGGCCGCGGCTGGGGGTACGGGCTGTCGGTGCTCGGCGACGGCAGCTACACCTGGGACGGCGGACTCGGAACAGCATGGTCCAACGTGCCCTCACAGGATCTCACCGTCGTCGTGCTAACTCAGCGTGCTGCGGACGAGACCGGAATGCCCGCAGCGTGCGATGACGTGCTCGCCGCCGCCCGCGCCACCGCATGAGGGTTCGCGCGCGCAGCGTTGCGTTGTTCCACTAGCAGGAAGCCGCACCGGTCGTTCCCGACCGCCGACAAGGCTGAACGACCACATCATCAAGGTCGTCGCGTAGGACGCCCTATCGCCGGCGGGTGCCCGCACGAGGATCCGCTCGCGGCACGCATCGGTCGATCCGGTTACTAGTCCGGGTTCCGCGCCCAGTCGCCTGTTTCGCCCTCAAGCGGCCGACCGATCAGCCAGTGGTGACCGAACGGATCGGCCAGCCGTCCTTGGCGCAGTCCGTATGACTGGTCTGCGATCGGCGCTATCTCCACCGCGCCATTGGCAATCGCTCGCGCGGCGAGTTGGTCAGGATCGGCTACCAGGAGGTTGATTCGCACGGTCGTGCCGTTGAGCGTCTGTGGACTCACGTTGGCCGACTCCGGTGCCTCGTCGGCGACTCTGAAGCGCGCACCGTCGACAGCCATCTCCGAGACAATTCTGCCGTCCGGATAAGTGTTGCGGTAAATCTCCTCAGCTCCGAATGCCTGTTCGTAGAAGGCCACTGCCTGCGCTGCGCGCCGCACCGTGAGAACGGGCGTAATCGCAGTGCGAAAGGCCGCCATGCGTGCAGTGTCCCCCACGACCCGCCTCCGGATACCGCGCGAACCGCCAAGTGGTGCCGCTCCGGCAACATGACAGCCGCAGCACGACGACCTACCCGCAAGACGATCCGCTCGCGAGACAACCTCGGCTGGCGGCGTTGTCGGGCTGACCCTGCTGTCGTGGTGCCTGCCGATCCCGGTTTCGCTGCAGGCGCCGTCATGACCGGGAGCGGAGGTCGGCGATTGTCTCGTGCAGTGCGTCGTTTAGCGGTGTCGGTTTGATTCCGAATGCCGCGGTGGCGGGCGTGGAGTCCAGCACGAACGGCTTCCGGAACTGGTACTGGGTCTCCCGCGCCGCGCGGGCCATCGGGTTGACCAGGCCGCCGACCCAGAGCACCGGGTAGGGCATCGCGGATACCGCTCGCGCCGTCGCCCCGGAACTGAGCTCCCGGTGTCCCGACGTGGAACACCTCGCCGATCTCGGCGCCACGCGCGACGAACTCGTCGCGTGCAGTCTCGATCTCGGAGACGATCAGGTAGGTGCCCTGGGCCGAGCCAGGCGCGGCCGATGTGATGTTCGTCCCGAATTGCACTGAACACCCCGAGCCGGGCGGCGTGAACTGGACGACCCGGAAGCCATTGTCGAAAGCGAAATCGGCGTCCAGTCGCCATCCTAAACTTCCGTAGAAGCGCTTGGCGCGATCGACGTCGGACACCGGAATGACGACGACCTCGAGCTTCAGATCGACCGTCGCAGGGCTCGGCGTTTGAGTTGCGCCTTCAACGCTCATCTGTGCGGTGCTCATGGTGCCCTCCGCGGGTTGGCAGTTAGGTTGGGCGACGGGCGGTGATGATGGCATCCACGATTTGGAGCGCCCCTGGGTCATCGAGCGTTGGGCCGTTCCGCTCGCAATCACGATCGCATTTCAGCAGACGTCGAGGCCCAATTCTATTGCACGATGGTATTGGTCGACTGCAGGGAATACGCGGGAAATCCGGCTGCAGACCGAGACCAAAGTACAATGGACATTGGCCGACAGCGTGGCGCATCGTGATGTCACCGCGCCCCTCACGGAGGGACAGGAATGGAGACCAAGCTCGGCCGCAACGAAACCGTCCGTGTGACACCTTGGCCGACGCGCTTGGCAGTGGGTTCGGCTGCGTTCATCGTCGCATTGGGCGTGACTGTGCTGGCCGGCTGGTTCTTTCAAAGCCCCGCGCTGATCCAGCTCCTGCCACAGCTGCCTCCCATGACGCGCAACACGGCCGGGTGCTTCCTGCTGTGCGGCCTCGCGTTACTGACCGTAGCTCTCAAGGGCCCACGATGGCTGGTCGTGGCATGCGCGGGAACAGTCAGCGCCGTGAGCGTCGTCACGATCGTCGAATACGTCTTCGGCGTGAATACCGGAGTCGACGAACTCCTGGGGCCGTCGTATATCGCCGTCAGGTCGCCGAGCCCGGGGCGCATGGCGCCGGTGACGGCATTTTGTTTTGCCATGGGCTCGATGGGGCTGTTGCTGGCGCCCAAGATCCTGTCGAAGCGGTCCTCGCTGTTGCTGGGGCTAAACGGCTCGATCATCGCGGCGGTCGGGATTGCGACGAGCATGGCGTTTGCGCTGGGGTCGAGCGATGCCTTCGGCTGGGGAGACGTCATACGTGCGGCACCCCATACGGCAGTCGGCCTCTGGGTCCTCGGAGTCGGGATGCTTACGCTGGCCTGGTACGTCGAGACAGACCCGGCCGGCACCCCGCGCTGGTTGCCGATCAGCGCCGCGATCGGAGTCGCCACGATTACCGTGGGCTTGTGGCAGGCGCTCATCGCAGATGGATATGAACCATTTGCTCTCCTGCCTGCGGTCGTGCTCGGCGGCGGGTGCTTGATCGCACCGATCCTGGGGTTAACGGTCTACACGGCGCAGCAAGCATATGCACAGGCCGCCGCCCTTGGAAGAAGTGAGGCGCGCAAGGCGGCGATCCTCGACTCGGCACTCGACTGCATTGTCACGATCGATCACCGAGGCTGCATCACCGAGTTCAATCTCGCCGCAGAGCGCACCTTTGGCTACCGTCGGGACGACGTCATGGGTAAGCAGCTCGCCGGCGTCATCATCCCGCCGTCGCACCGGGAAGAGCACCATCGAGGACTAGCCCGCTATCTAGCCACTGGCGAGGGACGAGTTTTCGAGCGGCGCCTGGAGATGACGGCGATGCGTGCCGACGGCAGCGAATTCCCCGTGGAACTCGCCATCACGCGCATCCCGTTGAAGGGACCGCCGTCCTTCACCGGCTACCTGCGCGACATCACGGAACGCAAGCAGTCGGAGAAGGAGTTGCGCCGCAGTCAGGCATTTCTTGCCGAAGCTCAGCGTCTCAGTGCGACAGGGAGTTTTTCCTGGCGTGTGGCGACAGACGAAATCATGTGGTCGGAGCAGCTCTATCGGATTTTCGAGTTTGACCAGGAACTGCCCGTGACGCTCGAGCTGATCCGCAGTCGAATTCATCCGGAAGACATCCCCAAGTGGTCTGGCGTGGTCGACAGCGCCAGAGATGCCGGCGGCGACTTGGAACACGAGTATCGGCTGCTGATGCCCGACGGCTCGGTCAAATACGTGTACCTGGTCGCCCATGGAACGCGAGACGAGGATGGTCGTATGGAGTACATCGGCGCGGTGCAGGACGTGACAGAGCGTCGACTCTCTGAAGAGGTGCTCGGCAAGGTCAGATCCGAGCTCACACACGTGACCAGGGTCACGAGCCTTGGAGCGCTGACGGCGTCGATCGCGCACGAAGTCAATCAGCCTTTGTCGGGAATCATCACCAACGCGAGTACCTGTCTGCGGATGCTGGCTGCCGATCCTCCAAACGTCGACGGCGCGCGCGAAACCGCCCGGCGCACGATTCGCGATGGCAACCGGGCGTCGGACATAATTTCGCGATTACGCGCGCTTTTTAGCAAGAAAAGCGCCACGACCGAGTTGCTAGATTTGAGCGAGGCTGCACGGGAAGTGATTGCGCTGTCGATGAGTGAACTTCAGCGAAACCGGGTGATCGTGCGGTCGGAACTCGCCGACGGCGTCCCGCCTGTCATGGGCGATCGTGTCCAGCTTCAGCAGGTCGTCCTGAACCTGCTCATCAACGCCTTGGACGCGATGAAGGGCGTCGATGACCGTCCGAGGCAGGTGGCGATCAAAACGGAGCGAGACGAAGGAGATCGAGTGCGCTTGAGCGTGCAGGACACGGGTCTGGGTTTGGACCCGCAAAGTGTGGATCGGCTCTTCGAAGCGTTCTACACCACCAAGAGCGGCGGCATGGGGATCGGCCTGTCCGTCAGTCGCTCCATCATCGAGAGTCATCATGGCCGTCTATGGGCGGCACCGAATGATGGCCCCGGTGCCACGTTTTCATTTTCACTCCCGTGCAGGCCCGAGGGTGCCACGAACGTCCACAGTCTTGGGGTCATTCGCACGCTTGATGCGACGACTTCGCATCGGCACGACATGAGGAATCAGTGATGGTCATACCTTCGTTAGTGTCGGTCGTCGGCTCGCTGGTGTCGGTTGTCGATGACGACGAGTCCGTGCGCGAGTCGCTACCCGACTTGCTGAGGGAACTCGGCTTTGTGGTCCAGGCGTTCTCGTCGGCCGAGGAGTTTCTCGCGTCCGACTGCGTCGGCCAGACTCGATGTCTGATCCTCGACATCGCCATGCCAGGCATGTCGGGACCCGATCTTCAACGCGAATTGACGCGTCGCGGCCAGGAGATTCCGATCGTCTTCATTACTGCCCACAAAGACGAAACCGTCCGTCCACGCTTAGTTGGGCAAGGTGCCGTGGAATGCCTGTTCAAGCCATTCAGCGACACGGAACTGCTGGAGGCGGTCAACGCTGCACTACTAGTGAAGTAAGGGATTCGCCCGCTGTTCGACCCGGGAATATAATAGTTGCGTTGGCGAGCGTGCCTGACCGTGCAGCGAGGTCATCACCGTGTCTCCCGTCACCCCAATCGTGTTCGTCGTCGACGACGACCTCTCGGTGCGCGAATCGCTTGAAGCGATGATCCGCTGCGCGGGCTGGCAGCCCGAAACATTTGCGTCCGCACAGGAATTCCTCGCTCGCCGAGGAATCGCTGCTCCGAGCTGCCTGATACTTGACGTTTCTCTGCCGGATCTCAATGGTCTCGAACTGCAGCAGCGTATCGCGGCCGATCGGATCGAGATGCCGATCATCTTCATCACCGCTTACGGCGACGTGCCGATGACGGTCCGCGCCATGAAGGCCGGAGCTGTCGAGTTCCTGACGAAGCCATTCGGCGACGACGTGCTGCTGAACGCCATCCAGAACGCCATCGAACGAAGCTGCGCGGCACTCGGCCACGAGGAGGCGATGCGGGAGCTCCGTGAGTGCTATGCATCACTCAGCGGTCGCGAACGGGAAGTCATGGCGTTGGTCGTCTCAGGGCTGCTGAACAAACAGGTCGGTGGGGAGCTCGGCATCAGCGAGATCACAGTGAAGGCACACCGGGGCAACGTGATGCGAAAGATGAAGGCCGACTCGCTCGCCAATCTGGTGAAAATGGCCGAGCGTCTCCAAATCGCGCCTGTTCCGAAACGCTGACACTGCGTCACGGTAAATCCCATCCGCGGCGGCATCTCATAACTCGTCTGCTCGACTTGTACTTTGTCCATGACGACTCCAATTCGGATAGAGAGTATTTATACCGACATTGACCCAACCGTTGTTCATGGCCGGTCCGCTGAAGCTCCGCGAGAGTTCGATGCAGCGATTAGCGCCCTAGTTGTCCCACGTAGAATCCCAAGCGATTTTCTGCATCTCCCGGCTTGTGAAAGCCTTGGTCGAACAACATCTTGATTCTTGCTTGCGCGGCTGGCCGCGCGATCGAGTCAATGCAAGCATCCCACCCAGCCGCTAGTTCGACGTCGGGTGGCAAGCTCGCCGCGTTTACCAGTCGCTTGGTATTGCTGATCGCCCACTTGTCGAAGGAGCCGATGCGAGTCGCGAGCGCATCAACAAAGGCGTCGAGGTCAGAGTCCGGCAACGACCGATTCACGTAACCATAGGATTCGGCCATGTCACCTCGGATGTCGTCCGAGCTTAGGAGCACCTCCAGGGCGCGTCCCCTTCCCATGAGGCGCGGCAGGCGTGCCATAGGTCCCCCGCCCGCGACCAGGCCGACACCCACTTCCCATTGCGACAGAATCGCTTTTTCTCGACTTGCGAAACTCATGTCGCATGCAAGTGCAAGCTCGCTCCCGTTTCCAGTCGCCCGTCCTCGGATCATCGCAATCGACACCACGGGTGCCCGAGTCAGCCGCACCAGGATGTCCGGCCAGGCCTCGAGGCCCGTGGGGCCTTGCGGTATCCCGGTCAGATCCTCGAGTTTTGCGAGGAAATCGGAATGATTGAGAAAAAAACCGTCGACGGCACTTTCAAAAACCACGACTTTAACGTTGTCGTCGTTTTCGATCTCGGTCACGATTTCCTTAAATCGCAGAACAAATTCCGGGCCCATGAGGTTGAGCGGCGGGTTGTCAAATATGACTCGCCAATATGATGGTGATTGACGAGTCACGTGTAGCTGCTCAATCTTAGCGTTCGCATTCATCGGGGACTCCTTCCGAATTAAATGGTTTCTTCCTTCGCCGTGCCTGGCGGCGCCATACGACCGTGGTCTCGAAACCTGATCACTTCATCACCGCGAGACCCGCCTGAGCACAGTCGACGTCGTTACCGACTGTCCCTCCGCTCACACCGATGGCGCCCACGATGGCACCATCGATCTTGATCGGAAAACCCCCACCATAGGCGGCGACCCGTTCGAGTTGTGGAATTCCAGCCAAAAGCGACGGGTCGGTCCGGATGAAGTTGAAAAAGTCCTGCGTCGCAAATCCGAACAACGCGGTATATGCCTTGTGCTGGGCAATCTCTATAGAGAGCAGGGGTGCCCCGTCCATCCGGGCAAACGCCTTGAGATTGCCGCCGTCGTCAAGAACAGCCACATTTTCGGGCACGCCAATGGCTATCGCCTTGGCGACAGCTGCTTCCACCATTTTCTGTGCGAGCTCGGCTGAGACGCTATTCTTCTGAATCACATTCGACATCGGTATCTCCTGGAGTGCTCACAGTCCCTAGCGCAAAACGATAGGCACGGATCCTTTGTTTGAAGAAGGAAAGATTTATAGCGAGCGTGCTGTTGGATTTCATTGATAGGCAATGCGTGCATGGAATTACACCCGCCGCCCGGTGTCACGTCTATTGGACGATGGTATTGCCACATACCTTGGTGGTCCGAAGGTACTCGTGTGGGTCCCTGCTCGCCGCACGACCGCGATTGCTTCGCATCAGCGCCGGCACCCGAGCGCGCCGGTCTCCTGTTTCGATCGCGGGCTATGCTGATGCGGGCTGACGCGGATCGTCGCCAGGATCCAGGTATTCGAGGCCGAGCGGACCAATGGCCGAGACCTGGGTGACGTACTCACCTGATTTCGCCCAGTGGAAATGATACGTATCGCCGGGCAGAACGATGACGCTACCGGGCGGATACGCCGCCACCTTGTCGCCGTCGAACCGGTCGCCCAGGCCGATGTAGAAAACGCCGGACATGACGGTGTAGATTCTGTCCTGCGGGTGTCGGTGGGGCATCAGCTTCACGCCGGGAGGCACTTTGACCCTGATCACGTAGGGGCCGGGTTCCGAAGGCTGACCCACGACGACGGCGAGACGGACCGAAGGCGGGAACGCCGGAAACGGCTTCCAGTCCATGTCCTCGGGTAGGACTGATTTGAAAATGGATTCGCCTGGTTGATGGGTTCGAATCATTGCGGTTCTCCTTATCGGGGTGTTTCAGAGCGTTTCACATACTGTAAAAAGCCATGGAGTCCCGGTGGGAAAATGTTCCGTTGCGCGGATCCGTACAAATATTGCATGTGACGCCAGAACCACGATTTCAATCAGACCACAGGTATGGACACGAATCCATTAGACGATGGTGTCGATGGAGCTTGGCATCAGTTCGCGCGACAATCGCGCTGCGGCCCTGACACCTCAATTTAGTTCACTTTCGGAGGCACTCCATGATATTTTGGACGAGCTGTGGGCTGCAGTTGTGAACGACGGGCAAGCGGACTACGTGGAGGATTTGTGAAGAAAGAAACAGAGGGACTCGACAAGGCATTTGTTGAGCGGCAACGCCAGCGACTGACAAAGTTGCGCGAGGAGTTGACGGACGCAACGCAAGTTGAAGAGCTCGAAGAGAAGGAGATAAATGCTCAGTCAAGCGGCCAAGCGGAGGAGTACGAAGATGACGCACAGAGGCTTGCGAGCCTGGAGCTCGAAGGCAATATAGTCGCTCGCAACGCGCTGCGATTGGCCCAGGTCGACAGGGCGCTGCAGAAAATCTCGGAAGGCACCTATGGACTCTCCGATGCCAGCAACCAGCCTATACCAAAGGCAAGACTCGAAGCGACACCGGAAGCGATCTACACCGTGGCGGAGCAGGCGACACGCGAGTCGACCGCTCGCGGTTAGGCGGCCACCCGTTCCGAAGATCGGTCCTTGTGCGGTGGTCCGACGTAAGGGAACGAGGCGAGGAGGTCGTTGTGGGGCCCTACGTTATCTCGCGTCACCTTTCCGTTGGTGAGGATGGAAATGAAGCCATCCATAACGTCGTCGGTGAGCGCGCGCCCGTTGTGTGGATAGGACGCCGGCTGCGTCGGATCGAAATAGAGGATGTCCGGCAGCAACGTCGCTGCCACCCGCGTGGCTTCCTCCGGCGTGTACCCACCCGTGTGCTCCAGCGAGTGCGCGTAGACGGCGACGAAACGCGCATCGTCCGCCGGCTCCGCAGCGAAGTAGGCACCTTTCTGCTCACCGGTAAGGAATACAGACTGCGAAGGCCGCGCGCCGCGCTCTGCCTGCACCCATTTCCCGCCCACCCAGTCCACAGTGCGAGCCCACAGGCCAAGCTTGTTAGGACCAAGGGCAGAGTTGGGTACTTCCAGCACGATGCAGCACACGTCCTTTTCGGCGAAGAAATCGGCACCGGTGAACTGCATGTCGTTCAGGGCGCCCAGCGTGTCGAAGAAAAACGGATCGCTGCGCCAGCCGGCGAAAAATCGGTAGTCCCCGGCCTCTGTCACTTGCGAATCCAGCCCTATCGAGACCGGTGCTCCTGCGATGATCGTCTGGCCGCCGTCGCCAGTACCGGCGGCCTGCTCGCCTTCGACGCGGCGCAATGTCGCAGTCTGCACCCCGCCCTCGAAGGACGAGAAGCGCACTCGATATGCGATATCGGCGACGGAATCGCCGTTGGTGTCGATCTTGATCTCGTATACCGCCTCGGACGCGAAGGGTTCGTCTGTCGTGGGCTCGGCGGGGTTCACACCAACTGACGGATGCACGTTCATGATCAGGATCGACTTGCCGGCATCCCCGGGCTTGGGGAAGGCATACAGGTCAGTGAGATCAAGGCGGGCGTCCCCATGGGGAAAGCCATAGTCCGGACCGGAGTAGTGGTGCGACATATCATCTTCTCCTCTTGCGTCAGATATTCAGCCGCGCAACTGCAGACGCGCGTTACTTAGCTCGGTTATTCCAGTTCGTGCGCCGGTGCACGATGCGATCAGACCAGAAGCGTGGACGCGAATCCATTGGACCAAGGTATCAATGATAGTTGGCATCACTTAGCGCGACTATTGCTAAAATTGAAGGCGTCGGAGTCGGCCCTTGCTACGGATCCAATCTCTCATGCGAAGGAGGAATGCCATGGGTCCCCAAAAGTATCAATCGTGCATCGACGCGTGCAACATCTGCGCCAATGCTTGCGATTACTGCGCGAGCGCATGTCTGGAAGAGAAAGATGTCAAGATGATGACGGAATGCATTCGCCTTGACATGGACTGCGCGGCGATTTGCCGAATGGCCGCTGCGTACATGGCGCGCGACAGCAGGTTCGTGGTCGACCTCTGTCGCCTGTGCATGGACGTGTGCGAGGCCTGCGGCGCGGAGTGTGCGCGCCACGAGCATCCGCATTGCCAAGCCTGTGCGCAGGCGTGCCTGCGTTGCGCAGAGGAGTGTCGCCGGATGGCGAGTGGGGCTGTCGCAAAACCACGCCACTAGGGCAGGTCGGTTAGATGACGGGGCGTCTGGGTAGGAGCGTCTGACCGGTCTTCCCGAACCACAACCGCATACAAATCGAAGGTCACGGGCTTAGATCCTGTCTCCACACTAACAATTCAACGGCTCGCCATTCGGCGAGCCGTTTTTATTTCTGGTCGCACGTTGCGCTTTGGGGTGCTCGCAACGGCGCGTCGACGGTGACGACCCAGTCTGACCAGAAGGCAACGATTCGGGCGGCAACGAGTGATTGCATCCGTTTAGCGATTGCTTACGTATTGCTTGTTGCCAGCGTTGGAAGACGCGTGGGGGCGTGCTGGACACCTTTGCGGTTTTTACAAGGAGAGGGTCATGAAACTGAATCGTAATCGCGTTCGAGCGTTTACCTTGGGGGCGGCCCTGACGCTGGCACTCGCTGGCGGCGCTGCGTTGGCGTCGAGTCATCGCGAAGCACCGCTCATCACGCAATATCCGGCGGTCGACAATACCGACGTCTATGCGTTCCGCAGCTACGAGCCCGGGCGTGATGGGTACGTCACCCTTATCGCCAATTACATTCCGCTGCAGGACGCGTATGGCGGCGCCGAACTATTTCTCAATGGACCCCGATGCGCTCTACGAGATACATGTCGACAACAACGGCGACGGCCACGAAGACCTGACATTTTCCTTCAAGTTCACCAATTACGTCCGTGGTACGCCGGTTCCCGCCGGCGCCTTGACGCTTCCCATTCCATTGGTCAACTCCGGACCCGTCACTGGCCAAAGCGATACGACGCTGAACCTCATCCAGATCTACACCGTGGACGTGATTCGGGGACCACGCCGCACGGGTGCTCGGCAACCGGTGCTTTCCCAATCCGGAGGCGACCAGTTCGAGAAACCGATCGACAACATCGGCAACAAATCCATCCCCAACTACGCCAACTATGCGCTGGCGCACGTCAACAACGTCAACATTCCGGGGTGCACCAATTCCAACGCGGGCACGTCTGCGCGCGTGTTCGTCGGGCAGCGCAAGGAAGGCTTCGGTGTCAACCTTGGCGAGATCTTCGACTTGGTCAACATCCCGACTTCACGCATTGTCGGATCGCGCACCGGGTCCGCCAACGCGACGGCTGGCAAGAACGTAACCAGCATCGCCCTGGAGGTACCGATCTCCTGCCTTACCTCGGGGGGCGATCCGGTGATTGGTGTATGGGCGACGGCGAGCCTTCCGCCACGCAAGGCCAACCTGCCTGACTCAGCCGGTGTTGGAGGCTACGTGCAGATGTCACGGCTGGGCATGCCGCTGGTCAACGAACTCATCATCGGCTTGCCGGATAAGGACAAGTTCAACGCGAGCGAGCCGAAGGACGACGTCCAGTTTGCGGGGTACGTGACCAATCCGACGCTGCCTGTGCTGCTTGCATCGCTCTACGCCGACGCCGGGGTCCAGGCCCCCAACGTCTACCCACGCAGCGATTTGGTGGCCGTATTTTTGGCTGGCGTGCCGAATGTCAATCAGGCGAAAACGGTGACGCCCTCGGAAATGATCCGCCTCAATACCGCGCTTCCAGTGACGCCTGCAACAGCCCAGAATAGCCTCGGAGCGGCGTTGTGCTTTGTCAATGGTGCCCTCGTACTGAGCAATCCGGGCTGCGACCCCGCGGGCTTTCCCAATGGTCGCCGGCCCGGTGACGACGTCGTGGACATTGCCTTGCGTGTAATGCTGGGCTACTTGCTGCCGCCAAGCGCAGGCAAGCCCGCGAGCGCAACGTTGCCGTACACCGATGGCGTACTCGTCGAATCCAGCCAGTTCGACGCGGCATTCCCATATCTGCGGCCGCCGTTGCCCGGCTCGCCTGACGGTGCGAATGGTTTGCCGCCGAATATGTAACTCGCTGCCACGGCGCCGA
>CAVZYJ010000026.1:0-19687 GCA_963779485.1 uncultured Actinomycetota bacterium
GTCCGTACCGACGATCTTCGCGGCCACCCGCCGACCGTCGTCGGTCAGGACCTGGATGCTGCCACCATCGCCGGCGACCGAGACGAACGTGGTTGTTCGTCAGGATGTAACCGTCGCTACGGATGATGACGCCGGTCCCGGCGCCGGACTCCTGCGCCCCGGTGACCGAGATCGTGACCACGCTGGGCTGATCTTTGCGGCGGCTGCGGCGATCGTGCCGTCGGTCTTGGCGGCGATCGGCGCGCTCGATGTGGCGGTGCTCAGGCTCGAGACGGTGGTCTCGTTGTTGTTGTCGGCCAGGGCGACGGTGCCGGCACTGATCCTGCCGCCGATGAGCGCGGCGAGGACAGCGGCGACGAGGATCGTGCGCGTCGGGCGTTTCGCTGGGCGGGCTTGTGGCGGGGCGTACGGACGAAATGCCGGCGAGGACGGGGGAAGCGGGCCGGTGTGTGGTAGCTGGGGGGCTGGTATCCGGAGCAAGCGTCGCCGTGCGGGTAATCCTGGGGCGAGGAGAGTACGCCGGGCGAGACGGGTAGCCGTAGCGGGGGTGGCTGGACCGTAGGTTGGTCAGCCATTCCGCACCCGGCTGGTCCGGCCGGG
The DNA here is from genome assembly GCA_963779485.1 of uncultured Actinomycetota bacterium. Lineage (GTDB taxonomy): Bacteria > Actinomycetota > Actinomycetes > Mycobacteriales > Jatrophihabitantaceae > CAVVJA01. Next base: position 601 of record CAVZYJ010000026.1, read on the forward strand.
GTTCGTCGCTGTCGCTCTCGGTCATGGCTGCCAGCATGCCGGCAGGCGCTGTGGAAAATCTGAGCGCATTCTGCGTGCGAGCGACGACTGGCCAATGGGGTGATGAAGGTGACAGCTGACCTCGACCGGGGCGTCGGCGACCGGCAGTAGCTGGGGAACGACGCGGGGCACGAAGGTGATGGCCACCGCACCATCGTCCGTGCGCATCTCCGGGACGCTCTGCCAGAACGGTTCATCGGGGTCCGTCGCGCGCTCGGACTCGAACAGGTCGAGTAGGCTCTGGCGCGGACCGGACGCCGGGCGCACCGCCGCAACGCCGCCGGTGCGTTCAGTGGTCGCGAGCCGATCGACATCCCCGACGAGACGCGACTCCCGCGCGTAGTCCTCCGGCGTGACCGAGGTCCAGCGCTGCTCGAGCACCATGCCCAGGTCGCGCGCCTCCCAGCCGCACGGCGCAACGCCTCCGGGCAGCGCGGGTGGAACGGGCAGCCCAGCGGGCGGGCGTGGCCGCGTCGGGCACCTCGCCGCGCGGCAGGTCGCGCGCGATCCCCGCGACGGGTCCGGATCAGGCACGGCGCGCAGCAACGCCTTGGTGTAGGGGTGGCGCGGGTGATCGAAGATCTCCGCGGCGGGGCCGATCTCGACGATCTTGCCGAGGTACATGATCGCGATCCGGTCGCAGAAGAACCGCGCGGTCGCCAGGTCGTGGGTGATGTAGACGTAGGTCAGCCCGAGATCGCGGCTTGAGCTCGTCGAGCAGGCCGAGGATCTTGGCCCGCACGCTCATGTCGAGCATCGAGATCGGCTCGTCGGCGACCAGCAGCTCCGGCCCGAGTGCGATCGCCCGCGCGATGACGGCGCGCTGCTTCTGGCCGCCGGACAGCTCGGTCGGGTACTTCGCGGTGAACCGGGCCGCCGGCGCGAGGCCGACCCGCTCGAGCGCCGCGTCGACCGCCTGCGGGGCGATCGCTGCTGGTGCAGTCCGTGGATGCGCAGCGCGTCGCCGATCGCCCGGCCGACGGTCATCGACGGGTTCAGCGAGGCGTGCGGGTCCTGGAAGACCATCTGCAGCTTGCGCCGCAGCGGGCGCAGTCGGCGACTCGACAGCCGGCCAGCTCCTGGTCGCGGTAGGTGATGCTTCCGCTGGTCGGCCGGACCAGCCCGAGCAGCGCTCGGCCGAGGGTCGACTTGCCGGAGCCGGACTCACCGACCAGGCCGAGCACCTCACCCTGGCGCGAGGTCGAAGGAGACGCCGTCGACGGCCCGCACCGTGCCGGACGATGCCGCCGACCAGGCGCGACACCGCGTTGGTGCGCAGCGCGAAATGCACTTGCAGGTCGCGGACGCGATCAGCGGTTCGGCTGGGTCGAGTCGTCGCTGGCAGCGGCGCGAGCTCAGGCTTCGTCGGCAACGGACACCTCCTCGCGGTCGCAGCGGCTGCCGGCAGCCGACCGTCGGCGGTCGTCAGCAGCCAGCACTCGGCGCTGGGCCCGACTCGACCGACGTGCGGCGGCTGGTCGGTCGCACAGACCTGCATCGCGTGCGGGCAGCGCGGGTGGAACCGACAGCCAGGCGGCGGGTCGCACCAGGTCGGGCGGCGCGCCCGGGATGGAGTGCAGCTCCTGGGTCGTACAGCGAGATCGTCGAGCTGCAGCAGCGCCTGCGTGTACGGGTGCTGCGGGTCGGCGAACATCTCGCGCACCGGGCCCTGCTCGACGATCTCGCCCGGCGTACATCACGGCGACCCGGTCGCACGCCTCGGCGACGATCCCGAGGTTGTGCGTGATCAGCAGGATCGCGGCGGTGGAACCGCTCGCGGATGTCGGCGAGGATGCGCAGGATCTGCGCCTCGACCAGCACGTCGAGCGCGGTGGTCGGCTCGTCCGCGACGATGAACTTCGGGCGCAGCGCGAGGGCCAGCGCGATCATGATCCGCTGCCGCATGCCGCCGGAGAACTCGTGCGGGTAGTTTCGATAGCGGGTCGGCGGGATGCCCAGCGCGCGCAGCGCATTCCAGCGCCGCGCTCGCGCGCTGGCGGCTTGTTCAGGTCGGGCTCGTGCGCCTTCAGCGCCTCGTCGAAGTGGTCGCTGATCCGCATCAGCGGGTCGAGCCGGGTCATCGGCTCCTGGAAGATCAGGCCCATCCCGCCGCCGCGCAGCCTCTCCCGCTCCTTGGTGCGACAGCCGCAGCAGGTCCGTCCCGTCGAAGATGCAGCTCGCCGTCGACCGCCGCGCCGCGCGGGAGCAGGCCCATCAGGCCGCGGCCCAGCGTCGACTTGCCGCAGCCGGACTCGCCGACGAGACCCAGCACCTCGCCCGGGCGCAGCGCGAAGCTCACACCGTCGACGGCCCGCACCGGCCCCGTCGGCGCCGGCGTACCAGACCCGCAGGTCCCGACTCGAGAACGTCTCCGCCATCACCCGTATCCGTCGGTACCGCCTCGATCTCGATGGCGTTGACGGACTCGCGCCGTCCGCACGCTCGGTCACGATGCTCGGACTCGACAGTCTGTCCGGCGCCGCGGCAGCACGACCCGAGGCAGCTTGGTGCGTGCGCAGCACGGGTTCAGGACGTCGTTGAGGCTCTCACCGACGAGCGTGACGCCGAGGACCAGCAGCACGATGGCGAGGCCGGGGAAGACGCCCGTCCACCAGATGCCGCGCCGCGTCGTCCGACAGCGACTTGTTGAGGTCGTAGCCCCACTCGGCCGCGGACGTCGGCTCGATGCCGAAGCCGAGGAAGCCGAGGCCGGCGAGGGTGAGGATCGCGTCGCCGGCGTTGAGCGTGGCGATGACCGGCACGGTCTGCACCACGTTGGCGAAGACGTAGCGCACCATGACGACCCGCGGCGGCGCGCCGAGCGCGCGGGCGGCCTCGACGTACGGCTCCTCGCGGGCCGCCACGGTCGCGTTGCGGACGACCCGGAAGTACTGCGGCACGTAGACGACGGTGATCGCCACGGCGGTCGACGAGGATCGCCGCCCGTCTTGCTGCTGCTGCCCGTTGGCGATCGCGATCGAGATCGACGATCGCGAGCAGCAGCGTCGGGAACGCGAACAGCGCGTCGGTGATGAGCACCAGCGCCCGGTCGAGCCAGCCGCCGAGGTAGCCGGAGATCAGCCCGAGCGGCACGCCGACGACGATCGAGAGGACGACCGCGAGGATGATCACCTCGAGCGCCGTCTGCGCGCCGTAGATGACCCGCGAGAAGCACGTCGGTGCCGCTCGACGGTCGTGCCGAACCAGTGCTCGCGCGGACGGCGGCGCCAGGGTCGGGAAGTCGACGCCGTTCGCCGACGCCTGGTCGAACCCGTACGGGCGCGATCAGCGCGGCAAAGACCGCGAGGACGACGAAGAACAGCACCAGACGAGCGCCCCGACGAGGAGCATGCCGCGCTGGAACCCGGCCGTCGCGCGCAGCGCCGCCAGCCCCGGGATGCGGGCTCCGCCGGCGCTCGATGATCGGCTTCGGTCTGCTCGGTCGATCTCGGGAGCGCGGTAGTCATCAGTACCTCACTCGCGGGTCGATGAGCGCCGCGATGACGTCGATCAGGAAGCTGATGATGGCCACGATCACCGCGATCGCGGTGACGATGCCCTGCACGGCGAGGTAAGTCGCGCTGCACGATGTAGTCGGCGAGCGCGTAGCCGAGGCCTTGCCACTCGAAGGTCTTCTCGGTGAGTACCGCGCCGCCGAGGAGCGCCGCGATCTGCAGGCCCATGACGGTGACGACCGGGATCATCGCGTTCCGGAAGGCGTGCTTACGCATCACCCGCCGCTCCGGCACGCCCCGAGCCCGGGCCGCTTCGACGTAGTCCGACCGCATCGTCTGTAACAGGTTCACGCGGACCAGCCGGAGGAAGACGCCAGCGGTTAGCAGGCCGAGCGTTATCGCGGGCAGCACGGCGTGCTTGAGCACGTCGATGACGTAGCTGGAGTCGCCGTAGAGGATCGCGTCGATCGAGGAAGATGTGCGTGTTCGGCGACGACGTTCTGGATGGCGAGTCTCGACGTTCGTGCTGGCCCGTCCGGACGGCGGCAACCAGCCGAGCTTGATCGCGAACAGCAGCTTGAGCAGCAGGCCGAGGAAGAAGACCGGCGTCGCATAGCGTGAGCACTGCGAACAGTCGCAGCCCGACGTCCGGCGGCCGGTCGCGATAGCGGGCGGCGACCCGTCCGAGCGGGATGCCGACGGCGAGCGCGACGATCAGCGCCCAGAAGGTCAGCTCGAGGGTCGCGGCGCCCTTCGTGATGATCACCGTGCTGACCGGTTGGTTGTCGGTCAGCGTGCGTACCGAAGTCGCCGTGCAGCAGGCCGACGATGTACTCCCAGTACTGGCTCAGGATCGGGCGGTCGCAGTCCCGCCGCGTGCCGGCGGCATTGGCGATCGTCCTGCGGCGGAGAGCCGACCGCCGAACGCGGACTCGATCGGGTCACCGATGACCCGCATGACGAAGAACACCAGCGTGACCAGCACCCACACCATCGGGATGACGAGCAGCAGCCGGGTGATCAGGTAGGTGCGCAGCGATCCGGACGAGCTCTTCGTGGTGGCGACCAGTGACTCGAGCGGCTTCCCGTCAGCTGGACGACGTCGCCGGACGACGGAGCGGGCGAGCGGTGGCTACCGCCCGCGCGCTCCGTGACGCGTACCCGGCGATCAGCTCTTGCTGAACAGCCAGAACCGGAACAGGTACGTCGGGTCCAGCGTGTCCTGGACGCCATTGATGTTCGATCGCACCGCCGCGACCTGGTTGCCCGACGAGCAGCGGGCAGGTACGGCATCTCACCGGTGGCGAGCTTGTTCTGGATGCTTGGTCAGCGCCGTCGTGCGGGCGCGCCCCGGTCGTGCGTCTCCTCGGTGGAGAGGTGCTTCGCCAGCCCGTCCGTGTCGCACGGCCGGTTGGTCTGGCCTTCGGGTCGCAGTAGTGCGCGTGGACGAAGTTGTCCTCGATCAGGAACGGGGTCAGGTAGTTGTCGGCGTCCGACGAAGTCCGGGAACCAGCCCAGCTGATAGATCGGGTAGGTGTCCTTGACCCGCTCCGTGTTGTACGTCGTGTACTCGCGTCGAGCCGACAGGTTCACCTTGAACAGGCCGGTCGCCTCGAGCTGACGCTTGATCTCGCCGTACTCCTCGTCCGACGTCGGACCGTAGTGGTCGGTCGTGTAGTCGATGTTCAGCGCGACCGGCGTCGTGACGCCGGCGCTGCTGCAGCATCGTGCGCCGCCTTCGACTTGTCCGGCGTCGACGCCGTACGCGTCCTTGAACGCGTCGACGTGGCGACCGCGACGCCTCGCGGGACCATCGAGTACGCCGGCTTGTAGGTGCCCTTGTAGACCTCGTCGCGACAGCGTCTGCCGGTCGATCGAGTAGGCCATCGCCTGCCGGATCGCCTCGCTTCTTGCGCGTCGCTGCCGCCCGGCATCGTCTTGAAGTTGAAGACGATGTAGCGCAGTTCGCCGCCCGGACCGGTCAGGACCTTGACGCCCTTCGCGCTGCTGCAGGCTGTCGATGTCGGTCGGCGTCAAGCTGCGCCACGCGATGTCGATGGCGCCGCTCTGGACGTCGAGCTTGAGGTTGGACTGCGGTGCGTGTAGTACTTCAGCGCGATCTTCGACGTCTTGGGCTTGTTCGGGCCGCCGTAGTTCGGGTTCGCCGTCGAACTGGACCAGCTGGTTCTTGCTGTAGCTGGCGATCTTGTACGGGCCCGAGCCGACGATCTGCTCGTCCGGCAGCAGCTTGTCCGGCCGGGAAGACCTTGCTGTCGACGATCGGGCCGGCGGAGGTGCCGAGGACGTAGGGCCAGGTCTGGTCGTTGCCGGCCTTGAGGGTGAAGACGACCGTGCTGTCGTCGGGAGCCGCCACCGAGGCCATGTTGCCGAGCAGGGACGCCGGACCGTTGGGGTCGTTGATCTTGACGACCCGCTGGAAGCTGAAGGCCGACGTCCTTGGCCGTGAGCGGGTCCCCGTTGCTGAACTTGAGGCCGGACTTCATCTTGCAGGTGTATTCGGTGGGCTTGGTGAACGAGCAGCTCTGCGGCCGCGTCTGGCTGCGGGCGTCTTGTGCGCCTGGCCGGGATGCTCATCGAGGAACTGGTAGGTCGTGGATCTCCACGAGCAAGCGAGCCGTTGTCGTACGAACCGGCCGGGTCGAGCGCCGTGACCTTGTCGGTCGTCCCAACGGTGATCGGGGCCCCGCTGGCGCCACTCGAGCTGCTGCCCCCACCGCCGCCGGAACTCTTCTTGCCGGCGCCACAAGCGCTTACGGTTAGCGCGACGGCGGTGATTCCGATGAGCACGCCTTGCGTGCGACGAAACCGCATACCCCTCGTCTCCGTCCTGACTCCGCGCAGCAGGCCCGAGGCACTGCCTGCGCCGTCGATACCCAGCGGCGAATGCCGCTCATGAGCCCGGGACTCTACCGACCGCGAGCCTCGGCGGGGTCTTTCGAAGATTACGAATATGCGGCAGTCGCCAGGTCAGTTTTTGCTGCGTACCGGTTGGCAGAGCTGGCACGCTGGGCCTCATGACCGGACTAGCCAGCCCATGACCGAGACCGCCGAGCTCCTCGGCGCGGTGTCGCGCTACGCCGAACGGTTCCACGCGGCCGCGGGGAGCGCCCATCACATAGCGTCCCCGCTCGGCGGCTGGCTGGTCGTCGCGCTGGCGGCACCGGCGGCAGCGGGCGAGGATCGGGAGCGGCTCGAGGACGCCCTAGGCGTGCCGCTCGAGGTCGCCGCGCGAGCGGCGGATCAGTTGCTCGAGCGGCCGCACGCCGTCGTCGCCAGTGCGGTGGCGGTGTGGCATCAGCAGGCCGCCGAGACGGATGCCCTGCGGGGCTGGCTTGCCGGCCTGCCGGGCTCGGTCGAGCGCGGCGACGTGCCGACCCAAGCCCAGGCCGATGCGTGGGCTCGACGGACGACGCAAGGCATGATCGAGACCTTCCCGATCGAGATCACTCCGCTCGTGGTGCTCGTGCTGGCGTCGGCCCTCGCCACCAAGGTCTCCTGGCTGCGCCCGTTCGACGTCGTGCCGGCTACGGCGCTCGGCGACAGTCCCTGGGCGACCGCGCTACAACGCGTGCTGCGCAGCCCGGAATCCGGCCACGATTGCTACATCGCGGAGACCGAACGCGCCGGCCGGGTCGGGGTGCACACCGCTCGGGACGAGGCCGGACTCGCCGTGACGTCGGTCGTCGCCGATGCCGGCCGGGCGTCGGCAGACGTGCTGGCCGCCGCGCACGAGGCCGCGGCCGGAACGGCCGCCCGCATATCACTGTTCGACCTGCCGCTCGGGGACGCGCCGCTGTGGAGCGTCGCCGAGGCCGCGTCGCCGCAGGGGGGCCGTCAGGAGAACTGCCTGGCCGTGCTGCCGGCGTGGTCGGCCCGGTCGAACCATGAGCTGGCCGGAATGGCCGGGCTCGGGTTCGACGAGGCCGGCCGGGCGCTGATCGCGTTGTTGCCGACTGGGGACTGGGAGTACGACGCGCGGCAGTCTGCCTACGCGCGCTACTCCCGCGAGGGCTTCGAGGCCGCGGCGGTCACCGCCCTCGGCGTCGCGGCTGGCCGCAGCCCGGCCCGGCGACGGTGTGCGGCGCACGGCGACCCTGCGCTTCGGCCATCCCTATGCCGTCGTCGCCGCCGTGGAATCCGACGAGAGCCCCTGGGACGGACTGCCGGTGTTCTCGGCCTGGGTGGCCGAACCGGAGAACGCCGAGGCCGACTGACCCGGACCTCGGCCGCCGGTCAGCCGACGAGCAGCACGTCGAGGGTGCGCGGACCGTGCACCCCTTCGACCCGCTGCAGCTCGATGTCGCTCGTCGCGCTGGGCCCGCTGATCCAGGTGAGCGGCCGGTTTGGATCGACGGCGGCGATCCCGTCCGGAACGAGGGCCACCACCTGCTCGGCTCGGACGACGACCAGGTGATAGTCCGGAATGAGCGTGAGCGCGCGGCGGCCCTGGCCCGGGCCGTGATCCAGCACCACCGTGCCGGTCTCCGCGATCGCGACGGCGCAGCTGGTGATCACGCCGTCGACGGTGTCGAGCTCGCCCGAGGTCAGCGGCGGATCGTCGCGCAGCAGCTCGGCTTCTGGCTCCCACTCGATCGGGAAGCCGGCCGGCACGACGACCCGATGCACGCCCCGATGCTGCAGCGTGGTCGTCGACCAGCGCGGGTACCTCATCGACTCCGATCGGGGTGACGGCCGCCCCGTAGTCCCGCACCCGGGTCGCGAACAGGTCCAGGTCAGCCGCGGCGGTGCCGGCGAGGCGGTAGTCACGGGTCGGTGGCGCCGGCTCGGGCCGATCGGCGAGGGCCCGTCGCACCCGGGCGAGAATCTCGTCGCGGGCGCCGGTCACCGCTGACCCTCGCGGGTCCACCAGTCGCGGAAGGTCTCCTTCGGCGGCTCGGGCAGGTCGCGGGCGGCTACCCAGGCCGACAGCGGCGGCGGCAGCACCCGCCGGCGGCTGGCGAAGCGGCCCAACCGGCCGACCCGCAGCGCTCGGGTCCAGCGGTGCGAGTCGGCCATGGTCCACGCGGCTGCGGCCATGATCGACCGCTCGGGGGACGGTACCCGGCGGCGGGCGCTGTCGACCACGTCGGCGCGCAGGTGAACGAGCATGGTCGGGATGTCGATGGCGACCGGGCACACCTCGTAGCAGGCACCGCAGAGGGACGAGGCGAACGGCAGGCTCGCGTTGGCCGCGACTCCGGTTAGCTGCGGGGACAGGACGGCGCCGATGGGACCGGGGTATACCGAGCCGTAGGCGTGACCGCCGGTTCGCTGGTAGACCGGGCACACGTTCAGGCAGGCCGAGCAGCGGATGCAGCGCAGCGCGGCCCGGCCCCGCTGGTCGGCGAGGGTGGCGGTCCGACCATTGTCCAGCAGTATCAGGTGGAATTGCTGCTGCTCGGTCGACCCGGCCCACATCGAGGTGTAGGGGTTCATGCGCTCGCCGGTGGACGATCGCGGCAGCAGCTGCAGGAACACCTCCAGGTCGCGCCAGCGCGGAACCAGCTTCTCCAGCCCGACGACCGTGATCAGCGTCCGCGGGAGCGTCAGGCACATCCGCCCGTTTCCCTCGGACTCGACCACGACCAGCGTCCCGGTTTCGGCCACCGCGAAGTTGGCACCGCTGATGGCCACCTCGGCGGTCAGGAACTTCTGCCTCAGGTACCGTCGGGCCGCCTCGGCCAGCGCGGCCGGGCTGTCGGTGAGATCGGCGTCCACGCCGGGCATCTCGCGACGGAAGATGTCACGGATCTCGGCCCGGTTGCGATGGATCGCCGGCACCAGGATGTGGCTCGGCGTGTCCCGCCCCAGTTGGACGATCAGCTCGGCCAGGTCGGTTTCCCAGGCAGCTATTCCGGCCGCGGACAGCGCGTCGTTGAGCCCGATCTCCTGGGTCGCCATCGACTTCACCTTGACGACCTCGGCCGCGCCGGCTCGGCGCACCAGATCGACGGCGATCTGGTTCGCCTCGACGGCATCGCGGGCCCAATGCACCGTGCCGCCCCGCGCGGTGACCGCGGTCTCCAATTGCACGAGGTACTCGTCGAGATGCGCGAGCACCTCGTCCTTGATCGCCGCGCCGGCCGCCCGCAGCTGGGTCCAGTCCGGCACCTCACCGACGACCTCGGCCCGCCGGGCCTGGATCGTGGCCGTCGCGGCGCCGACGTTGCGGCGCAGCTGGGCGTTGCCGACAGCCTCCCGGGCCGCGGCCGGAAACGGCGTCGCGCCGCGCAGCTGGCCCACCCCCTCGGGCGCCCTAGGCAGGTTGTCGGTCATCGGGTCGCCTCATCGGTTGCCGCCAGGATCTCGGCCAGGTGCATGGTCCGCACACCGGTCTGCAGCCGGGACAAGCCCCCGCCGATATGCATGAGGCACGAGGCGTCGTTCGCGGTGCAGATCTCGGCGCCGGTGGTGAGCACCGCCGTCATCTTGTCGGCCAGCATCGCAGTCGAGACATCGGGATTCTTCACTGCGAAGGTTCCACCGAAGCCGCAACAGGACTGCGCGTCGGGCAGCTGCACGAGATCGATGCCGCGCACTGCTCGCAGGAGTTGCATCGGCCGCTCACCGATCTCGAGTGCGCGCAGCGAGTGGCAGGCCGGGTGGTAGGTCACCCGATGCGGGAAGTACGCACCGACGTCGGTGACCTTCAGCACGTCGACGAGAAACTCCGACAGCTCGAAGGTGTGTCGCCCGACCACTTCGGCCGCCTGCGCAAGGTGCGGCTCTCCGTAGTCCCGCGCGGTCGTCTCGTGCTGGTGGCGGATGGCCGCCGTGCAGGAGCCGCTCGGCACCACCACCGCGTCGTAGTCGAGGAAGGTCTGCACGTGGTTACGGATCAGCGGTAGCGCTTCGCGCGGATAGCCGGTGTTCACGAGCAGCTGCCCGCAGCAGGTCTGGCTCATCGGTACTTCGACGTCCTGCCCCAGGCGACGCAACAGCCGCACCGTCGCCTTGCCGACATCCGGGAAGAGTCCGTCCACGAGGCACGTGACGAACAAAGCCACCCGCATGCCGTCGACCCTACGGCTGGCCGATGGATCAAATTACGTCGACACTGCGTATCAGCCGGAGAAGTGTGGTGTCCTAGTCGAGAGGACCGACGGGGGAGTGGGATGGCGAACGAGGATGGCGTAATGGTGTCCGGCAACCCGGGCGGCGCGGTGGCATCGACGAACGGCTCCGTGGTCGCGGCGCAGGACCTCACCCGGGTATATGGCGAAGGCGATACCGCCGTGTCGGCGCTTCGGGGCGTGACCGTCGACATACCGATGGGCCAGCTCACCGCTGTGGTCGGGCCGTCCGGGTCCGGAAAGTCCACTCTCATGCACATCCTGGCCGGACTGGACCGGCCGACCTCGGGATCCGTACAGATCGATCACACCGAGATCACGACGCTGGGCGACACGGATCTGACCAAGCTGCGCCGGCGCCATATCGGCTTCGTCTTCCAGTTCTTCAACTTGTTGCCGATGCTCACCGCCCGGGAGAACGTCCTGCTCCCGCTCACGATCGCCGGGGCCAAGCCGGACGACGGCTGGTTCGACGATCTCATCAACCGGGTCGGCCTGTCCGATCGGCTGTCCCATCGCCCGGCCGAGCTGTCCGGCGGCCAACAGCAGCGGGTCGCTATCGCCCGAGCACTCGTGTCCCGGCCGACGGTCGTCTTTGCCGACGAACCGACCGGCAACCTCGACTCCCGGACCGGGGCGGACATCCTGGAGCTGATGCGGTCCTCGGTCGAGGTATACGGCCAGACGATGGTGATGGTGACGCACGATGCCCAGGCCGCAGCCATGGCCGACCAGGTGCTCCTGCTAGCCGACGGCCGCATCGTCGAGGCGTTACCGCGGTCGACGGCCCATGAGATACGCACCGCAGTCGAGCAGCTGGAGTACCGGTGATCAAGTTCGCGGTGCGCGGGCTGCTCGCCCGCAAGCTCCGGACCGTACTCACTGCGCTCGGCGTCGTGCTCGGCGTCGCTCTGGTGAGCGGTACCTACGTCCTCACCGACTCGATCTCGACGGCCTTCAACTCGATCTTCAAGCAAAACTACAAGAACACCGACCTCGCGGTCACCGGCAAACCGGCCTTTTCGGCCGGCGACAACAGCACCGGCGCGACCCCAACGTTCGACGCGTCCGTGCTCAACCGGATCACCGCGCTGCCGGACGTACGCTCCGCCGTCGGCCAGGTCTCAGGAGATGCTCACCTCATCGGCCAGAACGGCAAGGCGATCACCTTCGGAGGTGCGCCCAATCTCGGCTTCAGCGTCGATCCCAGCAAGCCCGAGTTCAACCCGCTCACCTTGGTGACCGGCGCCTGGCCGAAGTCCGGTGAGGTGGTCATCGATCGCGGAACGGCTGACAAGAAGCACTTCACCGTCGGCCAGCAGATCGGGGTGCAGTCTCGCGGGCCGGAGCGACAGTTCCAGATCTCCGGGTTGGTGGACTTCGGCGCCGTCGCGTCGATCGGTGGCGCCACGATTGCCGGATTCGATCTGGTCACAGCGCAGGAGCTGTTCGACAAGCAGGGCCAGCTCGACCAGATATTGATCGCGGCCAAGTCCGGCGTGTCGACGGCCAAGCTGGAAACTCAGGTCGAGAAGGTCCTTCCTGCGGGTACGCAGGTTCGCACCGGCAGCGAGCAGGCGGAGAAGAACGCCCAGGACACCACGGGCTTCATCTCGTTCCTGCAGACATTCTTGCTCGCGTTCGGCGGCATCGCCCTGTTCGTCGGCTCCTTCGTGATCGCCAATTCGCTGTCGATCACGATCGCGCAGCGAACCCGCGAGTTCGCAACCCTCCGGACGCTCGGTGCGTCCCGGCGTCAGGTGTTGGGCAGCGTCATCTTCGAGTCCGTGATCATGGGCGTGCTCGCATCCATCGCCGGACTGCTGCTGGGTCTGTTGCTCGCCATCGGGCTGTTCAAGCTGTTCGACGCGTTCGGCCTGACCCTGCCGAACAACGGGCTGGTGTTCGAAACCCGCACGATCGTCGTCTCGCTCGCCGTCGGCATCGTGATCACGGTGCTCGCGAGCCTTCGACCCGCCCTGCGGGCCACCCGCGTGCCACCGATCGCCGCCGTTCGAGAAGGGTCCACACTGCCGCCGGGCCGATTCCACCGGTACCGCGGCGTCGGCGCCGCGTTGGTGATCGGCCTCGGCTTTGCCGGCATCGTCGTCGGGCTGTTCGTATCGGGACTCGGAACGGCCCAGGTCCTGATCTTCATGCTCGGTGGCGCGCTGTTGGTATTCATCGGAGTGGCGCTGTTCTCCTCCCGGCTGGTCCGGCCGCTGGCCGCGATCGCCAACCCGGTCGCGCGCTGGTCGGTCGTCGTTTTCTCGGCCCTGGTCTGGCCGTTCTTCACGTTGCCGTACTGGCTGCTTCGGTACGGCGCGTGGGGGCCGGGCGCGACCGGACGGCGGGTCGGCGCCTTCGTTCTCGGCGCCGTGCTGAACCCGGTGATACTGCTCATCGTCGTGGCGATGGCGGCCCGGCGGTGGTTGACCTCGTGGCGTCCCGAGTGGCCGGCCGAGTTCCCGGGCGTCGTGACCGAGCGGTCGACGACAAACATCGGCAGTCAGAACAGCCAGCGCGATCCGCAACGAACGGCCGCGACGGCCGCCGCATTGATGATCGGCTTGGCCCTGGTGACCCTGATGGCCACCTTTGCCGCCGGCATCATCAAGCCGTTCGAGGATGCCGTCGACCAGATCTTCATCGCGGACTACGCCATCACCGCGCAGAACAACTTCGACCCCCTACCGCCAAGCGTGGCCGCGGCGGCGGCGACAACGCCAGGCGTGACTGCTATCTCCGGCGTGCGTGGTGACGAGGGTCGGATCTTCGGCTCGACGGTCGCGGTGACCGGGGTCGACAAGCAGGCCGGGCAGATGCTGTCGCTGGACTGGACCAAGGGCTCGCAGGCTGTCTTCGCCGAGCTGGGTGCCACCGGCGCGTTCGTCGATCAGAAGTACGCCAACGACCATCATCTGGACGTGGGGTCGCCCGTCGCCGTCGAGGTACCGAGCGGCAAGACGGTGAACCTGAAGATCGCCGGAATCTTCAAGAGTCCGCCGGGGGGCTCACCGTTCGGCGCGGTGACGATGTCGACGCCGACGTTCGACCAGTACTACTCCCAACCGCTGAACATCTTTACGTTCGCCAAGATGAACGGTGGGGTGACCAGCGAGAACACTCAGGCGCTCGAGAAGACGTTGCAGGACTTCCCTAACGCGAAGGCGTCGACCCGCAGCCAGTTCAAGACCGATCAGGTCAGCGGGCTGAAGAACATCTTGAACATCCTCTACGTGTTGCTCGCCCTGTCGGTGGTGGTCAGCCTGTTCGGGATTGTCAACACGCTCGTGCTCACCGTCTTCGAGCGGACCCGGGAGCTGGGCATGTTGCGGGCTATCGGGCTCACCCGTCGCCAGACCAAGCGGATGATCCGACACGAAAGCGTGATCACGGCGTTGATCGGCGCGGTGATCGGGATCGTGTTGGGCTTGGTGCTCGCCGGTCTCCTGACGTCCCGGCTGGACTTCACCAGCTTCGTGGTGCCGGTGCCACAACTGATCATCTTTATCGTGGTCGCGATCATTGTGGGCTTGTTCGCCGCGATCTTTCCGGCGCGTCGGGCGGCTCGCCTCAGTCCGCTGGACGCCTTGCACTACGAGTAGCTGACGGCCGGCCGGTCAGTCCAATAGACCCTGCCGCATCGCCTCGGCCACGGCGGCGGCGCGGTCGGATACGCCGAGCTTCTCGTACAGCCGCTGGGTGTGTGTCTTGACCGTGCTCGCTCCGATGAACAATTCCTTGGCCACCTGCGGGATGGACAGGCCGCGGGCAAACCCACGTAGGACCTGCTGCTCCCGCTCGCTCAGCACCGGGGCGCTGGACGACGCCCGCAGGCGGATCTGACTGGCCAGGGCGCCGGCGAGCTCGGCCGGAACCACGGTGTGCCCGGCCGCGACCCGCATGACCGCGTCGACGATCTCCCCCCGCCGGGAATCCTTCGACAGGTAGCCCGCGGCGCCCTCTTCGAGAGCCCGGAACACCACGGCGCTGTCGGTGACTGCGGAGAGCAGCAACACCCGCGTCGGCAGGTGATCACGCATGACCGCGTGCACGACCGACACTCCGTCCATTTCCGGCATCTGGTAATCGACGACGGCGACGGCCGGCTCCTCGCGGCGGATCACGTCGAGTGCTTCTCGTCCGTTCTCGGCCTCGCCGACGACGTCTACCCGGCCACTGTTGGTCAGCCCGCGAATTACTCCGTCGCGGAAGAACGGATGGTCGTCGACTACGACGACCGTGACCCGCGGGTCGGACATCGGCACGCGCACATGCTAGCTGTGTGCGACGCTGAAAGACCGATCGCGCGGCGGGGGGAGGACACCATGAGATATCTCGCACCGGGGTTCGGTCAGTCGTTGAGCCCCGAGGTGCGCCCGATCGTGATCGAGCACGCCATGCGGGGTATCGCCCTGCAGGTCTGGTTGCGCGGCGCCCTGGTCGTGTTCGTGCTGGGCACGCTCGCACTCTTCCCACCGTCGCCGGGCGCGATCACGTGCTGGGTGATCGCCGTCCTGTACGCGCTGGTCGCTATCGCCGTGGCGGTGTGGACGCGGCGAGACGGTGCCGGTTCCGTCCGCTACGCCTGGCTCGCCCTGTATGTCGATGTCGCCGCGCTCAGCGCGCTGTCGATGTTCACCGGCATCGTGGCGCCGGACGCCTGGACGGCCGACACCCTGCAGCGCGGCTTCTTCATGATTCCCTTGCTGGCCGCCACCCAGTTGCGGCCGTTCGTCTGTTTGAGCGTCGTCGCGCCGACGACGGCGTGCTATCTGGTCGTCGGCCTCGTGACGCAGGGCGCGAACGGCGAGCCGTCGAACGGCGTGCTCCTGCGCACGTTCGTCATCGCCTGCCTGTCGGCCGCGGCCGTCTGGCTGTCCGCCATTCAGCGGTCGCGGGTCCGCACGATCGGACAGCTGGCCGACGATCGGTCGAACCTGCTCGCCGAGCTGATGGGTATCGAGGAACGGGAGCGACGCAGTCTGGCCGAGAATCTGCACGACGGCGCGCTGCAGTACGTGCTGGGGGCGCGGCTCGACCTCGAAGACCTGCGCGAGGAAGCGACGGGCGATGCGCTGGACCGGTTGGAGCAGGCGCTCGCCGAGTCGTCGAGGCTGCTGCGGAGCACGGTCACCGAGCTGCATCCTGCGGTGTTGGAGCAGTCCGGGTTGCCGCGGGCGCTGGAGAGCCTGCTGGCCTCCTCGGCGCCGCGGGCCGGCTTGGCGGTGGCCCTCGACGTCGACGACTGGCCGGCCGACGTGCGCACGCCGCTCGACATGCTGCTGTTCACGGCCGCTCGCGAGCTCGTGACGAACGTCGTCAAGCACGCGCGGGCCACCCGTCTCGACGTGCGGCTCGCCCTGCGTGGCGATCGAGCCGAGTTGGTGGTCGCCGACGACGGGGTCGGGATGGCCGAGGACCTGTTGGCCGCGCGGCTGGCCGAAGGGCACATCGGGCTGCAGTCCTATCGGGTGCGACTCGAGGCGGCGGACGGGCGGCTGCGCCTCGTCCGGGGGCCGGCGGGAGGCACGATCGCGACGGTCGAGCTACCCGTGCAGAGCCCAGTTGCCGCCGCCTTGGCCTGAGCGCCGCTGTCAGACCGGGGACGTTCCGACCCGTCCGGCGGGCAATTCCGTCCCGGATTCGGCGACGGTGGACGCCGTGCGGCCCTCGTCCGCTCGGACCAGGGCCACCCCGAGCAGGATGGCGGCGCCGCCCACGAGCTGCAGGGTGGTCGGCAGCTCACCGAGGAGGGCCCAAGCGACCAGCACCGCGAAGATCACCTCGGTCAGGCCGACAAATGACGACAGCCGGGCGCCCAGCCGCCGGGCCGCGCTGATGCCGGCGACGTAGGAGATCGCGGCCGCCACGAGCGACAGGCCCAGCACCGGAACCAGCCAGCTCGTGCGGTGGCCGGCGAAGTGGACGGTCCCGAAGGTTGCGTGCATGGGCAACACGCCAATCGCGCCCAGTGTCAGCAGTGCGACCGCCCCGACGGCCATCCCGCCGGCCGCGACGGCGATCGGCGGCAGGTCGCTGTCAGTGCGGGCGGAGACCACGAAGAACACGGCCAGTCCGATGGCCGCGCCGAGACCCCACAGCACCCCGACCGGATCGAGGTGGTTGTCGCCGAGCACGTCCAGGACCAGCGCCAGCCCGACGAGCGCGATCGCCGAGCCGATGGCGGTGAGGCGGTGCGGGCGCTGCCCGTGCCGCAACCACATCCAGCCGACGACGAGCACGGTGCCTAGGTACTCGAGCAGCAGGGCCACGCCCACCGACAGGTGCTGGACCGCGTTGAAGAAACACAGCTGGGCGCCGGCTACCGCGACGAGGCCGTATCCCGCCAGGAGGACGATGTTGCGCTGGGCCGCGGACCACCGGCCGCGCATGGCGAACAAGGCCGGGACCGCGATCACGGCGGCCGCGACGCTGATCCGGGCGGCGACCGCGGCTCCGGACGTCCAGCCCGCGTCGATCAACGAGCGCGCGAACGAACCCGACGTGCTGAAGGTCGCGGCCGACGCCACGGCGAGGAGGAGACCCGTGTGGTGCGCGCGCATCGGGGGCTCCTGTCATTAGTCAAACGGATGTACGCTGATGACACTAAAGGCGGTCAGTGACAGGAGTCAAGTTGATTTTTGCTCATGACACCGAGGTGGCGTTGGCCGCCGCCGCGGAGCTCGTCAACACCGCCGACGGGGACGAGGAGCACCTGCCGGACGTCGCCGCGCTGGATGAATTCGTCCGCACGTGGGGGTGGACCGGTGATCGCCAGCGGGACGATGCGGAGCTGCGCGCGGTCCGCGAGCTGCGACCGCGCCTACGGCGGCTCTGGGAGGTCGACGAGGAGGCCGTCGTCGGGATCATCAACGGGCTGCTGCGCGACGCCAACGCGCTACCCCAGCTGGTCCGCCACGACGAGTGGAACTACCACCTCCACGCGACGCCGCCCGAGGCACCGCTCGCCACTCGTATGGCGGTGGAGGCGGCTATGGCGTTCGTGGACGTCGTCCGCAGCGACGAGTTGACCCGCCTGCGCATCTGCGCGTTCCCGACATGCGAGAACGTGGTGGTCGACCTGTCGAAGAACCGATCGAAGCGCTTCTGCGAGGCCGGCTGCGGCAATCGCGCCGCCGTGGCCGCCTACCGCGCCCGCCGGGCCGCTGCCAACGCATGACCAGCGCGATCGGTATGCGGATTTGCGCGGCTGCAGCAACGGAATATGCATATATCAATCCGGAAGCAGGGTGGCCATGACGGGACTCATCACCGAGCTGGACGGTTACTTCGACGCCGCGCCCCGCTTCGATGCCGACGCCGTGGACGCCGGGGCGTTCACGTTGTTCGTGAGCCGATCGCCCTTCGGGTACTACGCGCGACCGGCGCTCGGGCAGACCGCGCCCATCGACGCGGCCGACCTGGGAGCGCTGGAAAGCGTCTGCGCCGCCCATGGCGTGCCCGTGGAGATCGAGTGGATACACGAGGTGCATCCGGAGCTCGCCGCGTCAGCCGTCCACTTCGGACTCGACGTGCGCTCGCACGCGCTGATGGTCGCCAGTCCGGGCCGGGTCGCGGCCTCGCCTCCGGACAGGGTCGCAGTCCGGGTCGTCGAACCGAACGAGCAGGCGATCGAGGCCGGCCGCGCGGTGGCCGAGGTGTCCTTCGGCTTCGGCGGCACGGGCACCGGCGCCGACGGGCCGGCACAGCGGGACGCCCAGATTCCCCAGCTGTCCACTGCGCTGATGGCGCATCTGCGCGAGCGGGGACGGGCGGGCCGCACCGTGACGGCAGTCGCCGAGTCTGACGACGGGGTGCTGGCCGTCGGCTACTACCAGCCGGTCGACGGGCTGGCCGAGGTCCTCGCGGTGGCGACCCTGCCGTCGGCCCGCCGGCAGGGCCTGGCCGGTGCAGTGACGGCGTTGCTGGCCAACCACGCGACGCAGCACGGAGTGCGTACCGTTCTGCTGTCCGCGCAGGACGACGACGTGGCCCGCGTCTACGAGCGGGTCGGTTTCCGCCGGGTCGGCTCCACCGGCGCCGCGCAGCGCCGCAGCTAGCGGGCTCGGCCGGGTCGCGAGAGTTACGGCACCAGTCGGCAACCTTTCATCGGGCGAGCAATGGCGGCCCGATGAGTAGCGTCGGTGAGCAGTGGGCCTCGAGTCGGCCTGGAGCCAGCCGGAACTGGGTGCCCCGACAAGATACGCATGAGCCTTGCTCGTTCCTGCGTAGAAGGATTGGGCCGTGTCCGTCGAAATCGCACGCCGCCGAGGGTGGTGCGGACGGCCCGGATCCGCGGGTCCGACTTGGCTGCCCGGTGAGAGGACCTGCTGTTGACTTCTGATGAATCGGTGGTGGGTTGCGTAGGTCCGTTGATCGTCGCTACCCGGGGTGCTGCAGGGGCCGGTGAGGTGATGCTGAAGGTGCGTGGTGGCAGCGAGGCGTATCTGGCGTGGTCGGCGGACCCGTTGCCCAAGGGCGCCCACGTTTTGG